>NZ_DF968005.1:634327-640546 GCF_001047075.2 Fructobacillus ficulneus | reverse complement strand
AAAAATCCCCGTAAGTTTATACAACTTACGGGGTACAGGTCATTTACCTTAGTAACTGATCTTTTTTGGTTCACTGCTATCTGTGGAATCAAATTGGAATCAGAATTAATATATATTTCGCATTTAATTTAAGTATGTTGATGTAAGTGCATAACAACTTGGTACAGACATCTATTAACATTAATTTTGTAGAACTTTTATTATTTTTGAACGAATTCTTTGTCCTATTATTGTAGAGGTAACAGCAATGGATATAGGACGACGATTAAAGCAAGTACGTGAAAATCACGCAATGACACAAGCAGAATTAGCTGACTATTTATTTGTATCGAGCCAAACAATTTCAAATTGGGAACGTGAAGTCAGTCAAATTGATTTAGAATCATTGATTAAAGTTCTGAATTTATTTCAATTATCGTTTGAGAATTTTTTGCAAGGAAATTATGATATTGAAAATTATTATCCAGACCCAATGTATTGTCCACGCTGCAAGGAAAAGTTACGTTAATGGCGGTAAACATAGAAATAGGGATTGCCATTGTAATTGGCATAATGGTTATAGTCGTATTCTTGGACAGCTGACCCTTTTGCACCTTGAGTAGAATAGTCAACTGAGATTTCGCGGGCGCCATTCCAATGTTCATCATCACTTTGACAAATGACCATGATGTGGCCGTTTGACCCACCAGACGAACCACGTCGTCCCCAAATAACAATATCGCCTCGTTCTGCTTTCCAAGCTTGGTTTTCATCTTGAAGTAAGTAACCATTTTGAGTGAGGTAATCGTGAATTGAATCGGTATTATAAATATAGGCTGGTGCTTGTCCTCCAGCCTCATGAATCGCTTGAACTACAGCGCCGGAACAATCTGCAGTGCCATCGTTACCTGTTCGTGAACCATACATTGAGTAGGTGAGGGTGCCGCGGTGGTTATAAAACCAGTTGACAACCTGATTCTTGTCAAAGAAATCATGTGCTTCTAAGATGTCCTGTTCAGCCACGTGGTCATTATGGTCACCGTTGGTGAAGGTGACTTGGTATTCCCAGGCGGAATTGCTGTAGGCGACGGGTGTCTGTGAAGTGATCGTGCCTAACCAGCCATGACGGTTGTTTAAGTCATAGCCGTTAGTTTCGTTGCTGGCCCAGTCGGCGATGCGGACGCGGTTACCGATGTTGTACCGGGCTGGTTCGGCGTTGACCAAATCTTGCTCCGCTACATGATCATTATGGTCACCATTAGTGAAGGTGACCCGGTATTCCCAGGCAGAATTGCTGTAGGTGATTGGTGTTTGCGAAGTGATTGTGCCGATCCAGCCATGATGGTTATTTAAATCATAGCCATTGGTTTCATTGCTGGCCCAGTCAGCGATGCGGACGCGGTCACCGATTTGATATTTGGACTGGGTTGTTGCTGCAGTGCTTGTGGTTTGGATTTGCTCGTTGCTAGTGGCTTGTTTTTCTTGAGAGGCTGACACGTTCAGTGGAAATACCGTTGCCCCTAAAATCAAGACTGACCATACTAGAATTGTAGGCTTCAAATTTAACTGGGCGCTGACTTTATTTGAATGAGATTTTACCATTTTATTTTTCCTTTCATGTTTTACTAATTGAAAAATAACATGGTTAGTGCTGAAAAGCAGTGAAAGAAATTGTTAGTCAAGTGCCTGGATTTTTTCAAATGAAGACCGTATTAATGAAGACCGTATTAATATTGAGGATTTCTTTGCAAAAGACTTTTAATTTTGATTTCTTCTTTTTGAAATTCATCTTTAAATTCGTTATCATAAAAGAAAATGATTTTTTAAAGTTACAGCTACCGAATTTAGGAGGAAGCACATGACAGCAGAAGTGATGATTGGTAAGACAGACGTTCAAACGACAAAGTTAGGCCTGGGAACTAACAAGGTTGGGGGTCATAACCTTTTTGTCGGCTTGAATGATGAGGACGGCTATGCCTTGGTCAAAGAGGCCTTAGATGCCGGCGTCAAGCTCATTGATACTGCCTATATGTATGGTGAAGGCCGGTCAGAAGAAATCATCGGTGACGTCATTCAAAATTACGACCGGTCAAAGTTGGTGATTGCTACCAAGGGTGCCCAAGACGCGTCTAATGGCAACCAAATTAACAATGATCCGGCCTTCTTGAAACAGGCAGTTGAAGACTCTTTGAAGCGGTTGAAGACAGATTATATCGACATCTTCTATATTCATTTTCCAGATGATAAGACTCCTAAAGATGAAGCCGTTGCGGCCTTGAACGAATTGAAGGAAGCCGGTAAGATTCGAGCCATTGGGGTGTCAAACTTTAGCCTCGACCAAATCAAAGAATCCAACAAGAATAACCAAGTCGACATTGTCGAAGACCATTACAGCTTGGTTCATCGTGGTCCTGAACAAGACGAATGGACTTACCTCCAAGAGAACCAAATCTCGTTTGTTCCATACTTTCCATTGGCCTCTGGGCTCTTGACGGGTAAGTACAGCCAGGATGACTACGAAAAGTTTGCAAAGCAATACAGCGAAGAGCAATTTAAGGCCGTTTTGGCTGGGGTTGATAGTGTTCGTGGAATTGCGGACCTACATGGCGTGACAGTCGCCCAAACCATCTTGGCTTGGTACATTGCTAACCCTGGTGTTAGTGCCGTGATTCCTGGTGCTCGCAATGCCGACCAGGTTAAAGCCAACATGAAGGCCTTGGAAGTGAAGTTGACTTCACCAGAATTCGATCAAATCGACCTAGCCTTTGCAGCTTTTAAGTAAGCATTAATTTGTATTAGTGGAAAGTGTCGGTCCCTTGGGGACTGGCATTTTTTTGCTGTCCGGAATAAATGGAAGTGCTAGCACGTCAGAACTGGCGTGCTTGATTTGGTATAAGGGGCAGAGGGTTGTTAGTCATCAAGGCGAGCACCTTTTTAATTTGATAAAAGCACGCAAAAAAATCCCCCGCTCGAAAGAGTGGGGGATTTCCAAATATCAATTAATATTTTACTTAACGTACTTAGCCAAACGTGACTTTTGACGTGAAGCTTTGTTCTTCTTGATCAATCCCTTTGATTGGGCGTGATCGATTGCTGATGAAACTTGCTTGTATAATTCAGCAGTATCAGCAGATTCAGCTTTAGCAGCCTTCAAGAAGCGCTTAACCGCAGTACGGTAAGCTGACTTTTGGGGTTCGTTGCGGTCGTGTTGCTTGGCGCTCAAACGAACCCGTTGAATAGATGATTCAATAATTGGCATATGTCCGTCTCCTTATTAAATTTGATTCTAGTTTTTGAAAAGCAAAGCTTAACGACGCAAACCTAAGCGCTTGATCAATTCACGGTAACGAGTAACATCAGTACCACGAAGGTAACGAAGCAAGTTACGACGACGACCGATCTTCTTTAAAAGACCACGTTGTGAATGAAAGTCATGCTTGTGCATTTCCATGTGTCCGTTCAATTCGTTAATGTCAGCAGTCAAAACTGCAACTTGAACTTCCACTGAACCAGTATCGCCTTCGTGGCGGGCATATTCTTTCATGATTTCGTTCTTACGTTCTTGAGTAAGGGCCATAATCATTTCCACCTTTCTTTTCTTTAATGTCTCCAAATACTGAGAAAAACGACGGTGAGACGTTAATCTAAGGATTTGGACAGTTGTTTTGACAACAGGATTAATTATACGGGGTTTTCAAAAAAAAGCAAGGAAAGGGCGTTGATTTGGCACTTTGTGACTGACTTGAGACGAATTATTAGACCAATTTGTCTATTTGAATCAAGAGGGGGCCTCTTTATGGTAAAATAGACTAGTAATTATATCGGAAAGGAAAGCCTTGAAAATGCTGTTAGAATAACTTTTTCAAGGCAGGTGACCCCATGGCAACATCAATTTCGAAAGAAGAAGTAGCCCACGTTGCTGATTTGGCAAAGCTTAGCTTTTCAGACCAGGAACTTGAGCATTTCACCGGACAGCTCCAAGAAATCGTTTCAATGTGTGAAAAGATGGCCGAAGTCGACACAACCGACGTTAAGCCAACTTTCTCAGTAACTCCTAATGTCAACCACTTACGGGAAGATGTTGCGGATAACTGGAATCAAAAGAAGGCCTTGCTTGCCCAAGCGCCTGAAGAGGCAGCCGACTTAATCAAGGTGCCCGCTATTTTGAATGGGGAGGACTAATCGGCATGACTTTTAACTATTTCGATAAGACTTTGGCTGACTTAAATGCCGACTTAAAGGCTGGTAAGATTACAGCTGAAGAATTGACAAAGGAAACCTTTGCCAATATTGACCAAACCGATGCCGACTTGCAAGCCTTTGTTCGTTTGCACGAAGAAGAAGCCTTGGCCCAAGCTCGCGCAATCGATGCTAAGGGTGACTTCTCAAACCCATTGGCTGGAATTCCAATGGCCTTGAAGGACAACATTGCCACGAATGGTTTGGAAACAACCGGTGCTTCTCATATTTTGGAAGGTTTCAAGCCCGTCTATGATGCTACAGTTACGACTAAGTTGAACGAAGCTGGGGCAGTTGTGGTTGGTAAGGCCAACATGGATGAATTTGCCATGGGTGGGTCAACCGAAACTTCTTACTATAAGCAAACCAAGAATGCCTGGGACTATACCAAGGTTCCTGGTGGATCATCGGGTGGGTCAGCCGCAGCGGTTGCTGCTGGACAAGTGCCTTACGCTCTTGGTTCGGATACCGGAGGATCAATCCGTCAACCAGCCGCCTTTAACGGTTTGGTTGGCTTGAAGCCAACCTATGGTCGGGTTTCTCGTTTTGGTCTCTTCGCCATGGCTTCATCATTGGATCAGATCGGTCCTTTGACTCGGACAGTTAAGGACAACGCCTTGGTCTTGAACGCCATTGCTGGTTTTGACAAGCGTGACTCAACTTCTGTTGAATTGGAAGTCCCTGACTTTACTGAAAAGTTGGGTCAAAGCATCAAGGGCATGAAAATTGCCGTTCCGGAAGAATACTTCCAAGAAGGAATTGATGCGGATGTTGCCACTCAAGTGAAGGCTGCGATTGCTCAATTAGAAGCTCTTGGAGCTGAAATTGGCCAAGTATCATTGCCACATACACAATATGGGGTTGCTGCTTACTACATCTTGATGTCTTCAGAAGCCTCATCAAACGTTCAACGTTATGATGGTATCCGTTATGGTTACCGGGCACCTGATGCTAAGTCATTGGAAGAAGTTTACAAGAAGACACGGACTGAAGGCTTCGGGGATGAAGTTAAGCGCCGGATTATGTTGGGAACTTACTCATTGTCAGCCGGTGCTTATGATGCCTTCTTTAAGAAAGCCGCCCAAATTCGAACATTGATTATTGAAGACTTTAACAAGGTCTTTGAGGACTACGACTTAATCGTTGGTCCAACTACACCAACCCAGGCTTACGGCATTGGGGCGGAAATTGATGATCCTAAGACGATGTACTTGGGGGATGTCTTGACTATCCCAGTTAACTTGGCTGGTTTACCAGGTTTGTCAATTAACGCCGGCTTTAATGGTGGCATGCCAATTGGTTTGCAAATGATTGGTAAGCCGTTCGATGAAGCAACCATTTACCAGGCTGCTTACGCTTTCGAACAAGAAACCCGTCTATACGACCAACATCCAGAACTTGCGGGAAAGGCTTAAGGGGGACACAATGGCAAACGACAATTTTGAAACAACCATTGGGCTTGAAGTCCACGTGGAAATGCAAACGAACTCGAAGCTTTTGTCACCTTCACCAGTTCACTATGGGGATTCACCTAACCAAAACACCAACGTGATCGACTGGGGTTACCCAGGGGTTTTGCCCGTTGCGAACAAGGGTGCCATTGATTACGGGATGCGTGTGGCCTTGGCCTTGCATGCCGACATCACGGACGAAATTCGTTGGGACCGGAAAAACTATGTTTATCCCGATAACCCTAAGTCTTACCAGACAACGCAAAACCAGACACCATTGGCTCGGAACGGTTACTTGGATGTGACTTTGCCTGATGGGTCAGTGAAGCGGATTGGAATCGACGAACTTCACGTTGAAGAAGATGCTGGTAAGAACACTCACGGAACTGACGGCTATTCTTATGTTGATTTGAACCGTCAGGGAACACCGCTAATCGAAATCGTTTCAAAGCCTGACTTGGCTTCTCCAGAAGAAGCCTATGCTTACTTGGAACAATTGCGCCGCGTAGTTCTCTTTACTGGTGTTTCTGAAGCCAAGATGCAAGAAGGA
>NZ_DF968005.1:630655-634282 GCF_001047075.2 Fructobacillus ficulneus | reverse complement strand
ATGCGAGCCGACGTTAACGTTTCACTCCGTCCTTTCGGTTCTGATACTTATGGAACTCGTGTGGAAATGAAGAACATCAACTCATTCCACTACGTGCAATCAGCCTTGGAATTCGAAGAAAAGCGTCAAGCCAAGGTGATCCGTTCTGGTGAAAAGGTTCGCCAAGAAACTCGCCGTTACGACGAACCAACTAAGTCAACGGTCTTGATGCGGGTCAAGGAAGTGGCCGATGATTACCGCTACTTCCCAGAACCAGACTTGTCACCAATCCAAATCGATCAGGCTTGGATTGATGAAGTGAAGGCCAACTTGCCTAAGTCAGCCGCTGACCGTCAAAAGTCATACGTGGCCGACCTTGGTCTGGAACCTTACGATGCCGAAGTTTTGACACAGACTTTGGCCATGTCAAACTTCTTCGACGCCACCATCGCGGCTGGTGCTTCCGATAAGGCCGCAGCTAAGCGAGTTGCCAACTACATGATTGGTGACGTTAACGCTTACTTGAACAAGAGCCAAGTCGAACTTTCTGAGACCAAATTAACCCCAGCCAACTTGGCCGGTATGGTTAAATTAATCGAAGATGGCACAATTTCAACTAAGCAAGCCAAGAAGGTCTTTGAGGCCATCATGGAAGGTGAAGAACCTGAAGCCTACGCTAAGGCCCAAGGTTTGGTTCAGATTTCTGACCCAGCCGTCTTGACACCAATGGTCAACGAAGTCTTGGATGCTAACCCTCAGTCAATTGAAGACTTTAAGGGTGGTAAGGACCGGGCCGTTGGTTTCTTGGTCGGACAATTGATGAAGAAGTCAAAGGGTCAAGCCAACCCAGGTGTCTTGAACAAGCTGTTGATGGCGGAATTGAACAAGCGCTAAATTTTAGGATAGCCAAATGGTTGCCTAAATTAATTTTAATTTTATCGGGGAGCTACAGAGCCAACCCGGTAAGCCTAAGATTAAAACGGTCGGTCAGTGATGGTCGACCATACATAATTTTTTAAAAGGAGGTCAAAGTCCCGATGGCTACTTAGCTGGGGGACTTTGCGGAGTGAGTCATGAAGCGAGCACGAATTATTTATAATCCTAGTTCTGGCCGAGAAACAGCCAAGCGGGAAATGTTGGACATCATCAGAGTTTATGAGCAGGCTGGGTATGAAACCTCGACTTTTGCGACCACTCCTGAACCTTTCTCAGCCCGCAATGAAGCAACTCGGGCGGCCTTGGATGGCTTTGAGTTAATTGTTGCCGCTGGTGGAGATGGTACGATTAACGAAGTTGTCAACGGGATTGCGCCATTGGCAAAGCGCCCCAAGATGGCGATTATTCCAGCTGGAACGACGAATGACTATGCTCGAGCATTAAAGGTTTCCCGCGATGATCCTTTGGCCGCTGCCAAGGTTATCTTGAAAGATCAAACCATTAAAATGGATATTGGCCGGATTTCAGCCACGGGACCAACCGTTGCTGAAAACGGTCAGGTTGAAGGGCCAGAAGATGCCAGCTACTTTATGAATATTGCCGCCTTGGGGACTTTGTCAGAAGTGACCTACGGGGTACCTTCAGCCATGAAGTCTTTGTACGGGTACTTGGCCTATTTGGTTAAGGGTGCTGAGCTTTTGACTCGCCTGAAGCCGGTCAAGGCCAAGGTTGTTTATGACGATGGTGAGTACGACGGCGACATCTCGATGATTTTTTTGGCCCTAACAAATTCCGTTGGGGGCTTTGAATCAATCGTGCCAGATGCTAAACTGGATGATGGTCAGTTTACCCTCTTAATTGTAAAGGCTGCTAACCTCTGGCAAATAACCCAATTGGCCGCTCAGGTCTTAAACGGGTCGCATGTTAACAACCAGCAATTAATTTATAAGAAAACCTCAAAGGTCGAAATCACGCCATTGTCGGATGAACCAATTAAGGTCAACATCGATGGTGAATATGGTGGGGATGCACCAATGACCTTTGAAAACTTGAAGCAGCATATTGAATTTGTGGCTGATATTTCAGCCTTAGCAGTTGATGCAACGAACGCTAAGATTCAAGAGCAATTCGTTGAACAGGTCGAAGCACTGGAAGCTAGTCAACAAGATCCAGCCGCCGACCAGAAAGAAAAGAAGTAACTATGGCAAAAGCCAACCGTGTATTTAAGCAGGAAGCTCCTGTTAAGAAGAATGACGTCATCACAGCCGATGTGATTGACTTGACCTACCAAGGACTAGGGGTTGCCAAAATTGATGGTTTCCCACTCTTTGTGACTGATGGCCTCCCAGGCGAAAAAGTTGAAATCTTGGTTACCAAGGTTTTGAAGAACTACGGCTTCGCCCGTGTTGAAAAAATCGTTGAAGAATCACCAGACCGAGTGGCCTTAACTGACCAATTGGCTTTGACCACCGGAATTGCGCCCTTGGCCAACTTGGCTTACCCAGCCCAATTGGCTTGGAAGAAGAGCCAAATCCAACAATTATTTAAGAAGGCCCAATTGACGGCCAATGTGGCCGACACAATTGGCATGGATGACCCAACTCATTACCGGAACAAGGCCCAAGTGCCTGCTCGGATGATTAAGGGCAAGTTGGAAACCGGCTTTTTCCGTCGTGGTTCTCACAAGTTGATTCCAACGGATTCATTTTATATCCAAGACCCCGCTGTTGATGAAGCGGTCCGCGTGACTCGCGATATCTTGCAAGAACTTGGTTTGTCAGCCTATGATGAAGAATCAGACCGTGGTGTTATCCGTCACGTGATGGCTCGAGTTGGTAAGGCTACCGGTGAATTAATGGTGGTCTTGGTTACCAAGACGAAGAAGTTGCCTGAAGCCGATGTGATTGTCGAAAAGTTGCAGGCTCAGTTGCCAAACTTGAAGTCAGTTGTCCAAAACGTTAACAAGAACCAAACCAACGTTATCATGGGCCCAATCAACACCATCCTTTGGGGTGCTGATGCCATCGAAGACGTCTTGCTTGGTAAGAAGTACTTGATTGGTCCGAACTCTTTCTACCAAGTTAACCCCGTTACAACTGCTAAGTTGTACGAGTTGGCTAAAGAAAAGGCCCAATTGCAGCCAACTGATGTTGTTATCGATGCCTACTGTGGAATCGGAACCATCGCCTTGACGGTGGCCGAAGATGTTGCGGACGTTTACGGGGTTGAAGTGGTTGAAGAAGCCATTAACGATGCCGAAGAAAACGCGCAAATCAACCACGTCAACAACACTCACTTTGTGACGGCCGATGCGCCGACGCAGATGCGTGATTGGATGGCCGATGGCTTGAAGCCGGACGTTGTCTTTGTTGACCCTCCCCGTAAGGGCTTGACACCCGACTTTATTGAAGCCGTTGGTGAAATGGGACCTAAGCGCCTGGTTTATGTTTCATGTAACCCAGCCACGATGGCCCGTGATGCCCAAGCACTTTTGGAACAGGGATATGCCTTTGATGGCGACATCCAACCGGTTGACCAGTTCCCACAAACTACGCACGTGGAAGCAGTTGCTGCTTTCGTTAAACAATAATTTAATTTTTCTCACCCGGCTTTTGGCTCGGGGCAAAGAAGCCTAGTTGTCGACTGACAAGTAGGCTTTTCTTAAAGAAGGGGATTGAGACATGACAACTGATCAAATTAACTTTCGACCAG
>NZ_DF968005.1:627184-630601 GCF_001047075.2 Fructobacillus ficulneus | reverse complement strand
CACCCGCCGCTGATGCACCGGCCCTAGTGGCGATTTATAAGCCTTACGTTGAAAATACAGCGATTACCTTTGAGTACGAAGTGCCCACTGTGGGTGACTTTGCCCAGCGAATCGAACAAACCATGACCAAGTTTCCCTATATTGTCGCCTGTTTGGGTGACCAAATCCTGGGTTACGCCTACACGGGAGCTTTAGGGCCACGCAAGGCCTATCAATGGTCAGTCGAAACGTCAATTTACCTTGATCAAAATGAACGTGGTCATGGTCTTGGTAAGCGCCTTTACCAATTACTCGAAGAGATTTCTCGGGTCCAAAACATTGTTAATTTGAACGCCTGTATCGCCGTGCCCAAGGTTGATGACCAATATTTGACCAACAATAGCGTTAAATTTCATGAACATTTGGGCTTTCGCTATGTCGGGGCCTTCGACAAGAGCGGCTACAAGTTTGGTACCTGGTATGACCTGGCTTGGATGGAAAAGAAGGTTCAAGACCAGCCGGACCAACCGCAAGAAATTGTGCCTTTTTCGGAATTGTTAGCCGCCGGTTATCAAATCCCTCAAGTCTAAAAATTCACCGTTATTTTTTTAATTGCGGGGGATTTTTACACCCAGTTTCCGTCTAATCGCATGAACTTTATCGCAAGCTAGAAAATCAATGATTGCAGGAGGCCAACCATGGCGACTAAAGAACCGACACCGATGATGGTCCAATACCATCAAATTAAAGACCAGTACCCCGATGCCTTTGTCTTTTATCGGATGGGCGACTTCTATGAATTATTCGAAGAGGATGCCATCCAGGGAGCTAAAATTCTGGAACTGACATTGACGGCGCGCAATAAAAATTCGGAAGATCCCATCCCGATGGCGGGGATTCCCCACCATGCTGTTTCTGCCTATATCGATATCCTGGTTGATGCTGGCCATAAGGTCGCCATTGTTGAGCAGATGGAAGACCCAGCCATGGCTAAGGGCATGGTTAAGCGTGACGTGGTTCAGTTGATTACTCCTGGAACCAAGTTGTCCGCTAAGATGGGGGATGGCAAGGCCAATAATTTTTTGGCAGCTGTTGTTGCCACTGGGGCCCGTCCTGGGGATGTTGACCAGGCAGCCTTCGCCTTGGCCTATATTGATTTATCAACCGGGGAATTAAAGGCGACAGAACTAGATGAAGCTAGTGCCATTCTTGATGAACTGGGCGCTTTGGAAGTCAAAGAAGTCGTCTTGGCCAAGACGGGTGAATGGTCAACACCCCAGTTAGCCGATATGCTGGGTGAAAAGGGCTTAGTGGTTTCCTTTCAAGGGCCAGTCCAACCTTCAGCAACGATTACCTATTTAACCAAAGATTTGAAGAATAGTGCCGGACAGGCGGTCACGGGCCTCTTGCTCCAATACCTTTTTGACACGCAAAAGCGGTCGCTCGACCACATCATGCCGGTCCAAACCTACCAACGCCAATCTTACTTGGTCTTTAACCAGGTAACTCGGGTGAACCTCGATTTGGTTGAAAATTCACGGACGAAGCAAAAGGCGGGCTCGCTCTTTGCCCTCCTAGATGAAACCAAGACGGCCATGGGTGGCCGGTTACTCAAGCAGTGGTTAATTAAACCATTGAAAGATTTAACTGCTATCCAGGGCCGCCAAGATGCGGTTGCTGCTTTTAAGGAAGACTTTTTCACTCGTGGGACTGTCCAAGACCAATTGAAGTACGTTTATGACTTGGAACGGTTAGCTGCCAAGGCTGCTTTGGGAACCTTGAATGCCCGTGACTTGATTCAACTCAAGCGGTCATTACAGGCGGTGCCAACCTTGCAGGATGCTTTGACTGGGGAGAATGCTAGTCCAATTTTGCAAGCAGCTGGTCAGGACTTAGATCCACTTCATGACTTAGCGGCCTTGATTGACCAGGCGATTGTGCCGGAACCACCGATTTCTGTTCGCGATGGGGACCTAATCCAACCAGGTTATGATGACTTGGTCGATTCATACAACCAGGCCCTGGCCGATAACCAGGACTGGTTGGCGGCTTACCAACAACAGGAACGGGAAGCCACCGGAATTTCAACGTTGAAGGTTAAGTACAATAAGAACTTTGGCTACTTCATTGAAATCACCAAGGTTAATTTGGATAAATTAGCCGAAGGTCGGTACCACCGTAAGCAAACCTTGACGAATGCTGAACGGTTCACGACTCCGGAATTAAAGGAGCATGAGGACCTGATTTTTGCGGCGCAAACGAAACGGTTTGACCGCGAATATGAACTATTCTTAGCAGTTCGGGCCAAGGTGAAAGAAGAAATTACCCGCTTGCAGACACTGGCTCACCAGCTAGCCCGTCTCGATGTCTTAGCGGCCTTGGCCGATGTGGCTGAAAACCGCCATTATACAAAACCGGTCTTTCGGACCGACGACCTCCGGGCAGTTACTATTCGCCAGGGCCGTCACCCGGTGATTGAATCCTTATTGGGACCGGGGGAATATGTTGCCAACGATGTGACTTTCGCTGAAGAAACAAAGATTCAGTTAGTAACAGGTCCCAACATGGCTGGTAAGTCGACTTATATGCGCCAGCTAGCCTTAATTGCTTTAATGGCTCAGATGGGGTCTTTTGTCCCAGCCGATGAAGCAATTTTGCCAATCTTTGACCAAATTTTTACTCGAATTGGGGCCAATGATGACTTAGTTAATGGTCAGTCAACCTTCATGGTTGAAATGGCAGAAGCCAACTTGGCTCTGCAAAATGCGACTGCTCAGTCCTTGATTTTATTTGATGAATTGGGTCGAGGAACGGCTACCTATGATGGGATGGCACTAGCTCAGGCGATTATCGAGTACCTGGACCAAAACCTCCACACCACGACGATTTTTGCCACCCACTACCATGAACTAACGGCCTTAGCTGACCATCATTCGGCCATTCAAAATGTCCATGTTGGCGCTCAACTGAGTGACGATGGCCAGCTCCACTTCTTGCATCAAATCCAACCGGGGGCCGCTGACCGGTCCTATGGAATCCAAGTTGCCGGTTTGGCAGGCTTGCCCCAGTCGCTGTTGACGAATGCAGAATTGATTTTGCAGAGTTTGGAAACCCAGGGGGCGGGTCAAGTTGATCCATTGACCGTTGGGGAAGATAAAGGGGCAAAGATTGCCACTGACCAAGCTCGAGTCAAAGGTCAGCCTGCCCAGCCAAACTTGGACGGTTTGGCCCAAGATATTCCACTCTTTGAAATTGCGAGTGCACCAGCACCGCAATTAGCAGTACCGGCTGGACCAAGCATGCAACCAGAAGATGAGGCCGCTTTGGCTGAGCTAGACCAGGTTAATTTGAACCAGTTAACACCACTGGCAGCCTTGAACCTAGTGGCCAAGCTCCAAGAGATGAGGTCGAACCATGGCTAAAATTCATGAATTATCA
>NZ_DF968005.1:586367-627136 GCF_001047075.2 Fructobacillus ficulneus | reverse complement strand
GGCCAACCAGATTGCGGCTGGTGAAGTGATTGAAAGACCGGCATCGGTCGTCAAAGAATTGGTGGAAAACGCCATCGATGCCCATGCCAGTCAAGTGGATGTCGTCATTGAAAATAGCGGTCTGGACCTGATTAAGGTGATTGATAACGGGGATGGAATTGCTAACGAAGATGTGCCATTGGCCTTTGTCCGCCATGCCACCTCAAAAATCCAAAACCGTCATGACCTTTTTAAAATCATGACCCTGGGTTTTCGTGGTGAAGCCTTGCCATCAATTGCCTCAGTGGCTAATGTGACTTTGCAAACTCGGGCTGCTGATTCTGAAACTGGTCTGACTTACCAAATTCAGGGTGGCCAGGTCGTCTCGGAAGCGCCAGCCGCTGGTCGGTTTGGGACCGCCGTTTCGGTTCGGTCGCTCTTTTACAACACACCGGCCCGGCTGAAGTACCTTAAAAAGCCACAGACGGAAATGTCACTGATTGTTGAGACACTCAATCACCTGGCCTTAGCCTATCCACAGATTGCTTTATCTTTGACTCACAACGGGAAATCCTTGTTGAAGACGGCCGGCAACGGCGATTTGAAGCAGGTCTTAGCCGTGGTTTACGACCGTAAGACTGCCGAGAAGTTGGTTGATTTTAAGGGAGCTTCAGAACACTTCAAAATTAACGGCTATTTGTCCTTGCCAGAGCAAACACGGTCATCACGGTCGTACTTCGCCGTAATTGTGAACCACCGCTTTGTTAAAAACTTTTCGGTTTCCAATGCTATTACCAGTGGTTACGGATCGAAGCTAATGGTTGGTCGTTTTCCTATCGGGGCCATCAATATCGAACTTGACCCACTCCTAGTCGATGTCAACGTCCACCCGCAAAAGGCGGAAATTCGCTTGAGTGAAGAGGGGGAGTTGACCAGCTTGATTGCCGCTGTAATTCGCGATCGGTTGAGTCAGGAAAATCTGATACCCCAGGCTTTGGAAAACTTGGGTCAGTCAGTTGATGACCAAGACGATACCTCGGCAGAGACTAGTCAGGTGCAACCCCAGCCGCAGCCAACTAGTCCTAAAAAGATTGAAGAGGTTGCAATTACTAACGAACCGGACCATGTGGTTGAAATCCAAGCTGAAGACCAGTTGACGAGTGGAGTAGTGGCCGACTTTGCTGACCGCTATGCCCACGAACAATACCAAGCTGTTTTTGAAGACCAGATGGACCAAGTAAATGTTGACCAGGTTGCAGAGCCAATGGCTAGCTATCAGAAGTCGGATGAGACAGAGACACCGAGTCAAAGTGACTCAACTGTTGTAACAAACGATGTTCTAGCTGACCAGGCTTTGAGCGAGGTTGGTATTGAATCAGCCACGACTACCAGCCCTGCCGAAAAAGAAGGAAGACCAGCTAAGCCGGTTAACCAAGACCTTGATTTGGCTGACCAGGAAGCTGAGAAAAATGGCTTTCCGACTTTGACCTATATTGGGCAAATGCACGGAACCTTTCTCTTTGCTCAAGACCAGGACCACTTGTACCTGGTTGACCAGCATGCGGCCCAGGAACGACTCAATTATGAGTACTATCGGCAAGCGGTAGGTGAGGTTAGTGATAACCAGCAGCAACTCCTTGCACCGATTACGCTAACCTATTCAACGGCCGATATGCTCAAAATTAACGACTATCACGATGTTTTGGCTCAGGTTGGTTTGACGGTTGAGGAGTTTGGACCGAACACGGTTGCGGTTTATGAGCACCCAACCTGGATACCAGTCGACCAAGCTGAGGCAACAATCGCCGAAATGATTGACTGGGTCCTACACGATGGTCAATTGACCGTGGCCGCCTTTCGTGAAAAGACCGCGATTATGATGTCTTGTAAGCGAGCCATTAAGGCTAATTGGCATATTTCTGACCAAGAAGCCAAGACGTTATTACATGACTTAGCCCGGGCCGAAAATCCCTATAACTGTCCGCATGGCCGGCCAGTCCTGACTTCATTTACATTAACTGAAATGGAACGGATGTTTAAGCGCATTCAGGACTCACATG
Source organism: Fructobacillus ficulneus (assembly GCF_001047075.2). GTDB lineage: Bacteria > Bacillota > Bacilli > Lactobacillales > Lactobacillaceae > Fructobacillus > Fructobacillus ficulneus. The sequence goes on along the minus strand of NZ_DF968005.1, from coordinate 625,097 downwards.
AGTCTTGGCAGACCTATGATACCCACCCATTTTAATCATTATTTAAAGGAAAATTTATGAACTATAACGATATTATTATCCGTCTGCGTTACGCTTTGGACCTTTCAAACCAAGACATTATTGCTATCTTTGCCTTGGGTGGCTTGAAAGTTTCTCAAAGCCAATTGGACAAGATTTTAACTAAGCAAGACGATGATAGCCTGCCAAATCAAAACTTGTCAGCTCGGAATTTAGAGGCCTTTTTGAATGGCCTAGTGATTGAAAAGCGGGGTGAACGGACAGACAAGGACGGCAAAATCGTTCCACCAACTTTTGATATCACCAACCATGAATTAGTTAATAACGTGGCCATTAAGAAAATCAAAATTGCCATGGCTTACACGTCAGATGATATTCAAGAATTATTAGCATTGGCTGGGGACAAGATTTCTAATGGTGAATTATCAGCCATTCTTCGCCGTCCAGACCACCGCAATTACCGGCCAGCCGGTGACCGTTATCTGCGGAAAATGTTGGCAGGGATGAGTAAAAAGTACCGCGGCTAAGACTCCTAACCCATTTGCTGGGATGAATAAGACAACACTGCGGACCTGAATTCTGTTTTTCAGAAGAGGTCGGGCACGGTTGTCTTTTTTCTTTATATTACATTTATGAAAATTTGTTATGATAGATAGTAGAAGAATTATTGGAGATGACCATGGAAAAAGCCCCACTGCAAATCAAAGAACAGCAAGCCATTGCTCCCTATGCCTATACACAGGCCGGTGGGGTTGCAGATTATTTAGCAATTCCCCAGACTTTAACTGAATTGACGGATTTGTTAGCTTGGGCCAAAGACCAAGACTTACCAGTTCACATTTTTGGTCGGCTCTCAAACTTAGTGGTTCGCTCCGGCGGCCTCCGAGGCCTGGTCATCTTAACAACAGACTTAAAAGACATTCGCCAAGATGGACTGAAACTGACGGCTCAAGCCGGCTGCGATATTATTTGGTTAGCTGCAGTTGCCCAAGAAAAAGGATTGGCTGGTCTAGAATGGTCGGCAGGAATTCCTGGAACGGTTGGAGGGGCGGTCTTTATGAACGCTGGAGCCTACGGTGGCCAGGCTGATATGGTCGTCACAGAGGTCAAGGCGGTCATGCCCGATTTGACCCTCCAGACCTTTGCTCAAGATGACTTGGCCTTTGCCTATCGTCATTCAGTTTTCCAGGATAATGGGGGCGTAATTGTTGAGGTTACCTTTGCTTTAACTGAAGGTAACCAAGCCGATATTCGCGCTAAGATGGATGAAATTAACTACGCTCGGGCTAACAAGCAACCGCTGTCTTGGCCATCAAATGGTTCTGTCTTTAAACGACCAACGGGCCACTTTGCTGGTAAGTTAATTATGGATGCTGGCCTCCAAGGCACCCGGGTTGGTGGCGTTGAGGTATCCAAAAAGCATGCCGGCTTTATGGTTAATTTGGCCCAAGGAACTGGCAATGACTACGAAGATTTGATCCATTTAGTTCAAGAAAAAGTTTTTGAGGCCTACCAAGTTGAATTGGAGCCCGAGGTACGCATATTAGGAGACCGATAAATTATGGATATAATTGAGTTGATGATTGTTTTAGTGATAGGAGTTGCCCTTTCGAGTATCATTTCTCACTTTATCCCCGCTATTCCAATCTCACTATTCCAAATTTTGATTGGTTTTTTACTCGCCACCTTAGGCGGGACATACATAGAGGTTGATTCTCACTGGTTCATGATGCTTTTCGTTGCTCCAATCCTGTTTAACGATGCTTGGCGGTTTCCCAAACGTGAGCTGTGGAAGTTACGAGTGCCAATTTTGGCCAATGCGATTTGGCTGGTCTTATTAACAACCATTGTTGGTGGCTTTGCCATTTATTGGCTTGTGCCGGCATTACCACTGCCAGTGGCTTTGGCCTTAGCAGCGGTTGTTTCACCAACTGACCCGGTTGCCGTTCAAGCAATTGCTAAACGAGTGAAATTACCTGAAAACTTGTTACACGTCGTGACTGGTGAAAGTTTGGTTAATGACGCCACTGGTTTGGTTTCCTTTAATACGGCGATTAAAGCCGTTGTGGTGGGAACTTTTATGGTGACGGATGCCTTACTTAATTTTGCCTGGATGACATTGGCGGGAATTGTGACAGGAATCATTGTTGGTGCCGTTGTCATCTGGATTCGTGATTCAGTTTCACGCTTTGGCTTGGCGGATGTGGTCTTTTATACCATTGTCACCGTCTTGTTGCCCTTTATCATTTATTGGATTGCTGAGTACCCCTTACATGCCTCTGGCTTGATTGCGGTGGTAACGGGTGGCGTAACAGCCAAACTGTTGAATGACCGTCATGAGGGACAATTATCGGCTGAGGCAACCATTGTTTCCTTACATGCTTGGGAAGTTTTGGTTTATGTCTTAAATGGCTTAATTTTTGTTCTTTTAGGCGTAACCTTGCCTAATGCTTTGCATAACATTTTAGAAGATACTCAGATTGCCAACTGGCAAGCCTTGTTATATGGATTGCTCGTTTGGTTGATTGTCTTTGCTATCCGAGTGATATGGGCCTATGGAACGCAAGTTGGTCAAAAGTGGCGACACCATGGTCAAAATGTTTCCTTCAAGTCTGCGATTGTTTCTGGTTTAACGGGAGTTCGTGGTGCAGTGACTATGGCCGCTGTCTTGACTATCCCTCTGACAACCAAAGAGGGTGGGGCCTTTATTGGCCGCGACCTAGTGATTTTCATTGCCGCTGTCGTTGTAATTTTTTCGTTGATTGCTGCAGCTGTGATGTTACCAATCGTGACTAAGCAAAGCACCAAGCATGACTTTACTCGACCTGAAGGAGCCATGGAGGTCGACGATGATATTCCTGAAGACCACCGTGCAGACCTTTCAGAAGAACAGGCCCGCCTCTGGGTAACACGTGTTGGTATCCAACAATTACGGGATATGCAGACCAACCAAAACCGGCGAATTGTTCATGAACTGGTTGCCCGAAGACAGAAGAAGGTTCGTCAGTTAAGACGGTCTTTGCATGAAGATCAGGACCAGCGCGACTTCGTGGCCGAAAAAGATCTAGAATTGCAAGAATTAGCGGTTCGAGCACAAAAAGATCGTCTGCGTCAATTGTTAGTCAATGAAGAAATCACACCGATTACTTATTCTATCCAGGTTCGTTATTTAAACCAAGCTGAAGCTGATTTGGGTTCTAGTCAAGATTTCTACTCTAAAAAACGAATTAAGTGGTTATACCGTCGGGTGCGGGCAAACTTTTTGATTTGGTTGTCTGATGAAGAATCTGAAAAAGTACGTGACGAGAACGCCTACGCCAAACGGGAATTATTAAAGGCCGCAATCGCAGCAATTTCAAATTATGTTGCTTTGCAAGTTGGGGATACAGTTATGCAGCGTGTCCTGCGCCAAGAGGCGTATAATTTAATTGTTGTCTATCGGTTTGAAATTGAAAAAACGAAGCACGTTGCTTCCTTTGATCAACAAGAGAAAGATGATCGGATGCGATTAGAATTAGAGCTCAAGGCTTTGAATGCCGAACGAGATTTTATTCAGCAGCTTTATGAACAAAAACGAATTTCTCGACAAACTAGTATTAACTTAAGACAAGTGATAAACTATGCGGAAACTAGGATTTTAGTTGGCCGAAATGAGGAGTAAAAAATGGAAATTTGGGCGTACATGACCAGTAGTAATTTGGTCCACATACTCGATGTATTAATTATTTGGTTCTTACTTTACAAGGTAATTACCTTTGTGGAAGGGACGCGGGCTCTCCAAATTCTTTTAGGGGTTGGAGCCATTATCTTAATCAAGGTCGTTGCCTGGTACGTTGGTCTAGTCGTGGTTTCATGGCTGATGGACCAATTGATTACATGGGCACCAATCGCCTTAGTTGTGATTTTCCAGCAAGAAATTCGGCGTGGTTTAGAAAACCTTGGTCGTCGACTAACCGTTCGTCGACGACACTTAGATAATGAGCAGGCCCGGGAATTGATTAAGGGGCTCGATATGGCCTTGGAATATATGTCTAAGCGTCGAATTGGGGCTTTAATCACCATCAACGGGAAGGACAGTTTAGACGAGTATATCAAAACTGGGATTTCCCTTGACGCTGTTGTCACTGGTCAATTACTTATTAACATCTTTATTCCAAATACGCCACTGCATGACGGGGCTGTCATCATTAATGATGATAAAATCGCTGTTGCGGCTGCTTACTTGCCTTTGTCAGACTCAACTCGAATTCCAAAAGAATTGGGTACTCGACACCGAGCCGCAGTGGGAATTTCTGAAGCAACTGATGCGGTCACGGTCGTCGTTTCCGAAGAAACCGGGGAAATTTCGATCACCCAACGGGGTGACTTGCTCCGTAACATGGACCGTGATTCTTACCTGAATTTCTTTGAAAAGCAATGGGTTGAAACATCCCAGAAGAATAGCAAGAAATGGCCAATTGTTAATTTCTTGATTCGGGGGAAGAAACTATGAAAAAGTTGAGTTCATCAAAAGCACTTAGTTTACTTTTTTCATTTTTCTTGGCACTATTGATTGCTGCCTATGTTTTGTCGACCAAGCCAAGCTATTCCGGTTCGAATAGTTCACAGTATACGACCTCTTTGTTACCGGAAAAGAAGGCAACATTAACAGTGCCACTAACGGTACAATATGATTCGGATGATTATGTAATTGTTGGTGGACGAAGCACGGTTGCTGTAAATATCCAAGGGACATCGGCCCTTGTAACGGCGGCACAAAACCACAACGAGATCCAGGCTGTAGCTGACTTGCGTGGCCTGTACTCTGGTCAACATACGGTGACGGTTGCCTTAACTGGTGTTAGCTCATCGTTGACAGCGACGGCTAACCCGCAAACGGTGACGATGACTCTGGCAGTCAAGGATTCAGCCAAGAAGAACGTCAAGGTTCAATATGATAATAGCAAGATTGCTGACGGCTATGAAGTAACGGATACTAGCACGGATACGAAGACAGTCACGGTGACTGGACCGAAGGATATAGTTGCAGCCGTTGACCACGTTGGTGCGGACGTGGACCTAGATAAAAATACTAAGTCCAATGTTAGCCAAACGGCCAAATTAACGGCATATGACAAGAACAATCAACCCCTCCAAGTGACACTCTCTCAGAAGACGGCTAAGGTTTCATTGACGGTCGATAGTTCATCTTCAAGTAGCTCATCTTCGTCATCATCGTCAGCTTCTTCAGCTGCCAGTTCTTCATCAAGCAGTTCAACGAGTAAAAAAGTTGGTCTAGCGTCTCAAGCGACCAGCGGTTCACTTGATAATTTCACGATTAGCTTTAATCCTGGGTCAGTGACAATTTCTGGTTCCAGTGATACACTAAATAGCATTGATTCAATTCCACTTAGCTTGGATTTATCAAATATCACGAGTAAAGTAACCAAGACCGTGGCCCTTACAAAGCCTAGTGGTGTCGATACAATATCGGACCAGAGCGTCCAGGTAACGATTATCCCCAAATAGGTCCTGTAAGCATTAAGCAGGCAACCAGAGCAACCATTATTGGAGATTATTAAATGACAGACATAAAACTTAAATACTTCGGCACTGATGGTGTCCGTGGTATTGCCAACCAAAGTTTGACGCCAGAACTGGCCTTAAGCTTAGGTCGGGCGGGTGGAACAATTCTGACCCGACATAATGATAGTTCGGACCGCCGTCCGGTCGTTGTGGTTGGACAAGACACACGAATTTCATCAGAAATGCTACAACAGGCCCTAACAGCCGGACTTTTGTCAGTTGGGGTTGATGTTTTGAACCTTGGTGTAATTACCACCCCAGCGGTGGCTTACCTCGTGGAAGCACTAGAAGCTGATGCCGGTATTCAAATTACGGCTTCGCATAACCCAGCGGCAGATAATGGGATTAAGTTTTTTGGCCAAGACGGCTTTAAACTATCAGATGAATTAGAGGCTGAAATCGAAGTTTTGTTGGACAGCCCCAGCGATGATTTGCCTCGGCCAAGTGCATTAGGCCTTGGAAAAGTTTCTCACTACCAGGAGGGAGCCCAAAAGTACTTGGCCTTCTTACAGAAGACGATTCCAACGGACTTAGCCGGCTTTAATTTGGCCCTCGATGGTGCCAATGGTGCGACCTTTGACCTCTTACCACGACTATTTGCTGACTTGGGTGCTGACTTTAAGACGATGGGGACTGAACCCGATGGTTTGAACATCAATGACCATGTCGGTTCAACCCACCCAGAAGCCTTGATTGAAATGGTGAAGAATGGCAATTTCAATGCTGGTTTGGCCTTTGATGGCGATGGTGACCGGTTGATTGCCGTTGATGAAAACGGCGATATTGTTGATGGTGATAAGATTATGTATATCACTGCTCGCTTTATGAATGATCAGGGCCGGTTGAAGCACCAAACAGTAGTTTCAACGGTGATGTCAAACATTGGTTTTTACAAAGCATTAGAAGCTCAAGGGATTAAGTCTGTTAAAACCCAAGTTGGTGACCGTTATGTGATGGAAAAGATGGTCGCTGACGATGATAACCTTGGTGGTGAACAATCAGGCCATATTATCTTTAGTGATTGGGCCAAAACCGGGGATGGTATGTTGACAGCCTTGCAATTGATTTATATCATGCGTGAGACTGGGAAGCCTTTGTCCGAATTAGCCCAAGATGTGACTTTGTATCCACAAAAGTTAGTCAACATCGCTGTTCCTGATAAGGCCGCCATGATGGCTAATCCAGCTCTGCAAGAAAAAATTGCAGAAGTTGAAAAGCAGATGGCGGGGGATGGCCGAGTTTTGGTCCGACCTTCTGGAACGGAATCAATTGTTCGAGTAATGGCTGAAGCCAAAACAGAAGATTTAGTTGATCAATATGTTGCTGCAATTGTTGCAGTCGTTAACGAAGAAAAATAAGTAACGTTAAAAACCAAGGAAAGAGAATGAGTACCTTCTTTCCTTGGTTTTTTGTCTGGATTCAGCTCAATGAAAATGGCAAATCTGTTATAATAATAGCAACTGTATTTTGAAAGGAAACTACCTTGTCACCATCTGACTTTAAAAGCTATTTAGAAGAGAATTTTCAAATTAGTTTTAATAATATCCCCCTCTTACAAGAGGCATTGACGCAACGCAATTACTTAAATGAACATCCAAAGGAAACCGGCCGTGATTATCAACGACTTGAGTTTTTAGGTGATGCCATCATGCAAGCGACTGTGACAGAATACTTATTCAAGCGCTATCCCGATTGGGATGAAGGCCAATTGACTGAAATGCGGATCACGATGGTCCAAACAAAATCATTTGCTCACTTCGCCCGGGTAATTCACTTGAACGAGGCTATTCGCCTCGGTAAGGGTGAAGAAATGAACGGTGCTCGTGACCGGGCATCCTTACTAGAAGATATCTGGGAAGCCTTTATCGGGGCCTTATTCCTCGACCAGGGCCAAAAAGCAGTTGTTGATTTGTTGAACCAAACTGTTTTTGCCGCAATTGATGAAAATTTCTTCGACCAATTTATTGATTTTAAATCACGGCTGCAAGAAAAATTGCAAGCGCAAGGATCTGTTGACATCAGCTACGAAATCGAAAAAGAAGAACGGAACGAAGACAACAGTCAAGTCTTTGAAGTCTTTGTTGCCGTTGATGGCAAGACACTGGCCCATGGTGCCGGTCAATCCATTAAAGATGCGGAAAAAGCAGCCGCACAAAAAGCTTATCAAGAGCTAACTGCTAAATAAAAATAAGAGTAAACTGACCCCCTATGAAATTAAAAACATTGGAAATTATTGGTTTTAAGTCTTTTGCAAATAAAACTGTCATCGATTTCCAGCAGGGAATGACAGGGATTGTTGGCCCAAACGGGTCCGGAAAATCAAATATTATTGAAGCCATCCGTTGGGTGATGGGTGAACAGTCAGCCAAAGACCTTCGGGGAAATAAGATGGCTGACGTTATTTTTGGTGGAACTAAAGACCGGAAGGCCTTGAACCGAGCTGAGGTTTCAATTACTTTCGATAACTCAGACCACTATATTGCTTCTGATTTTTCCGAAATTCGGATTACCCGTCGTCTTTACCGGTCTGGTGAGTCCGCCTACCAATTGAATGGGTCAGATTGTCGGTTGAAGGATATCCATGATCTCTTTATGGATACTGGCCTTGGTCGCGATGGCTTTTCAATTATTTCTCAGGGTCAAGTTGAAAAGATTTTTTCAGCTAAGCCAGAGGACCGGCGCGGCATTATCGAAGAAGTTGCCGGCGTTTATAAGTATAAGCAAAACAAGGACAAGGCCGAAAAGGACCTTGCTGCAACAGAAGATAATTTAGCCCGTGTTGACGATATTGTTCAAGAAGTGGAAAGTCAATTATTGCCTTTGGCACATCAGGCTGACACGGCGAAAGACTATTTGGCTAAGCGAGAAAAGTTTGAAAAGCTCGACCAGGTTCGGCTAACACGGTCAATTTTGGCTTTGCAAAAAGCAGTTGCCCAGCAAGGCCTTGAGGTCGACCAAGCCAAAGTTTTGGTTGAACAAAAGCAGGCTAGCGTTCAGGATACACAAAACAACTTGAACCAAACTCGCCGAGACTTAGACCAGGTTCAATCTCAACGCGACCAATTACAAAACGAAATTGTTGCCAAGACTCAAGAAAAAGAGCAATTAATTGGGAACCAAAAACTAGCCTCCCAAGAACAAGCAACATTGGTTCGTGATTTAGCTAATGTTCAGGAAAGTCGGACGGCTGAAAATGAACGGTTGACAGCTGCAACTGCCGACTTGGAAGAGGTCCAAGACCACCTAACGGCCCTAGTTGACCAAGAAAAAGCATTGAAGCAAACGATTACTAAGATTGACCAAGACCATGGTTCAGCTAAAATAACTGCGGTTCAAAGTCAATTAGATGAAAATCGGAATGCCTATGTTGCGACGATGCAAGAGTTGGCCTCATTACATAATAAGTTGGCCTATCAAAAACAGGCAGCCGAGCAAAGCCAGCGTCAGTTGGGTGAAAAACAAGCTGCCTTGGCCAGTGCTCAGGGCAACCTGCAAGAAGCGGAAGCAAAACTAAGCCAATACCAGGAAAGTCATCCAACGGTGGCTAGTGGTGAAAATCCCTTTGTCGATAAGATTAATCGGGCAACCGATGCCTTAGAGTTGGCGAAGCAGGCCTACCAAAGCCAACAAAAAGACTGGCAACAGGCTGCCTACCGGTTAGAACAAGCACAATCACGGTACCATGCTGAAGCGGCCTTAGACGAATATGCGGGCTTCTATCAGGGTGTCAAAAACTTGATGAATCCTCAAGCACGGGGGCAGTTTCCCGGTATTAAGGGCGTTGTGGCGGAGTTGTTATCCGTGCCAACCGACTATACTAAGGCGATTGAAACTGTTTTGGGTGGAGCCCTTCAACAGGTTGTTGTCGATACGACGGCGACAGCCAAGGGGATTGTTTCTTACCTGACGAAAAACAAGAAGGGGCGGGTAACGCTCTTACCAGTTGATACGATCAAGCCTCGGTCAATTCGTGATATTCATGCGGCAACGCGGGAAAATGGTTATATTGGGGTGGCAGCCGATTTGGTTAAGATGCCAGCGGGAATGGATAACATTCTTTCCGCTCTGCTCGGAACAACCTTAGTTGTGACTAACTTGGATGCAGCCACTCGAGTTGCCAGAGCTTGTCAAAACCGAGTACGAGTCGTTTCTCTTGATGGGCAGTTGGTTAACGCTGGTGGGTCAATTACCGGTGGTGCCAATTTCCGTCAAGGACCATCTGTCCTATCTCGACAAAACGATTTAAAGGCTAAGGAGCAGGAACTCGCACAAAGCCAGCAAGCCTTGAACGACTTAGCACAAAAGCGAGACCAAAGCCAAGACAAGGTTCTAACCTTACAAAACCAATTGGCCGATTTGGAACAATCAAGTCGGACCTTTGTTGCTCAAGGACAACAGGTTGATTATGAATTGGCAACTTTGAAAGATAATGTTGCTAAGTATCAAACCGAAGTTCAAACGCTGTCATTGGATTTGGACGATTTGCAGGCGCAGTTGGCTGACTTGGACACTGACCAGCAAGAAGCTGAAGCAGCCTTGACAGCCAGCGACCAAGCCAAGGCCGAAGCTGAAAGCCAAAGTGCTGATTTAACGACGCAATTAGAACAGTTAAACCATGAGCACCAGGCCTACCAAGACCAAAAGGCTGAATTTCAAGCTGAGTTGGCTAAGGTTCAAGCTCAAAAGGTCGGGGACCAGGATAACCAAAAGCGGTTCCAGACCAGCTTGAACCAAGCTCAAAACCAATTGCAGGTCTTAGCGGACAAAGAAGAAAAGCTTCAAGCAACCTTGAACCAAGTTCAAAGTGCTGAAGAATTGGACCAAGCTGTTACGGCTTTGACGGAAGTCTTAGACCAAGATCAGGCCAAGGCGCAAACTTTGGCTGACCAGTGGACGCAGTTATCGACACAGGTTAAGGACCAAGAACAGGCGTTGAGTCAAGTGCAAGAAAGCCTGAATACCGGCTTAGTCGACCAATCGACGGTGACTCATCAATTGCAGACGAGCCAAGAAAAGTTGGTTAAGCTAGTGACAACTCTTCGTCAGACATATGGATTAAACGTCGAGTCTGAAGATGACCTCGTCCAATCAGACCAGTCTGACCAGGAAGTTGACCGCGAATTATCAGCAACCAAAAAGGCCTTGGATGCTCTTGGCCCGGTTAACATCGCAGCTATTCAAGAGTATGATGAAATTAAAGTTCGTCATGATTTCTTGACCCAGCAATCAGCCGATTTGCGGACAGCTAAACAAACCTTGCAAGACACGATTGATGAGATGGACCAAGAGGTCCAGGTCCGGTTCAAGCAGACCTTTGATGCAGTGGCAGAAAACTTTTCTGACGTCTTTACCAAAATGTTTGCTGGTGGTCAGGCTCAGCTTGAGCTGACTGACCCAGAACACTTATTAACAACTGGAATCGATATTAAGGCCCAGCCACCAGGCAAAAAATTCCAACAAATGTCATTGCTGTCGGGTGGAGAGAAGGCTTTAACAGCCATTTCTTTGCTTTTTGCAATTTTGCAAGTTCGACCAGTGCCTTTTGCCGTTTTGGATGAAGCTGAGGCGGCTTTGGATGAAGCGAACGTTGATCGTTTTGCTGCTTATCTGAAGAATTTTGCCGGTGATACGCAATTCATTACCATTACTCACCGAAAGGGAACAATGGTGGCCGCGAAGGTCTTGTATGGGGTAACGATGCAAGAAGCTGGTATTTCAAAGATGGTGGCCGTTAATTTGGAAGAAGCACACCAACAACTCGCTTAAAGAGGAGAGTAGTCTATGGGACTTTTTGATATTTTTAAGAAAAAGAACCGGGTTGACAGCCCAGAAGAATCACTTGACCAAGAGGAAGGACTAGCCAATCCTGCTGACCAGGAGTCAGTTGACAAAAGTGCCCCTGCCAATGATGGCCAAACAGAAGAAGAACCGAAGGCAGCGACGGAAGAAACGTCGGTGACTCAAGCTACTGGTGACTCTACTGATTCAAAAGATCAATTTGACCCGATGCAATTTGTCATAACCGAGGAAGAAACACCGGGTGAAATTGAAATTCCTGCTAGTCAGTCAGACAAAGTCGATGACGTTGCCGAATCGGTTAAGTCTGGAAATCCTGATGAGTCGGAAAAAACAACAGCTGAAGCCTATGACCAGGGTTTGTCCCAGTCACGGAAGGGCTTTGCCCAACGGTTTAACCAATTCTTGGCCAATTTTCGATCGGTTGATGAGGACTTCTTTGAACAGTTAGAGGACACGTTGATCGGGGCCGACTTGGGTTTTGATTTGTCGATTCAGATTTCAAACCAGGTCCGAGAAGCCGTTAAAGAACGCAACATCAAAGACAAAGCTGAGATTCAGGCTTTAATCATTGAAAAAATGGTTAACCAGTATGAAGAACAGGGTCAAAACGAAGACCAATCGATGCACTTTGCCCCAGCGGGACAACCAACGGTGATTTTGTTTGTTGGCGTCAACGGGGTTGGAAAGACCACGACTGTTGGTAAGTTGGCATCAACTTATAAGCAAGAAGGTAAAAAGGTTTTGTTGGCCGCTGCGGATACTTTCCGGGCCGGTGCTGTTAAGCAACTCCAAGAATGGGGAACGCGAGACGGTGTCCCTGTTGTAGCCGGGCCGGAAAAGGCTGACCCAGCTTCTGTCGTATATACGGCGGTTGAAAAGGCTAAGAACGAAAATTACGATGTTTTGTTCGTTGACACTGCCGGCCGGTTGCAGAACAATGTTAATTTGATGAACGAATTAGCAAAAATGAACCGAGTTATCCAGAAGGTTTTGCCGGAGGCACCCCAGGAAGTTTTGTTAGTCTTGGATGCCACGACCGGACAAAACGCCTTGCAACAAGCCAAGCTCTTCCAGAATTCATCGGACGTCACGGGAATTGTCTTGACGAAGATGGACGGAACGGCCAAGGGTGGAATTGTCTTTGCTATCCGCGACAGCCTTCACCTGCCAGTGAAATGGATTGGCTTTGGTGAAAAAGCGACTGACTTGCGGGTTTTCTCGGCGGAAGACTTTGTCTATGGTCTTTTTAAAGATTTGGTCCAAGAATAATGGACTTAGCCAAGAAGAACCAAGTTAACGCTCTTTTACCCTTTTATGGGCCACTCCTAACAGATAAGCAACAAAGTTACCTGCGGTCATACTTTGAAGATGACTTTTCCATTATTGAAATTGCTGAGTCTGAAGTTGTCAGTCGCCAAGCGGTTTCGGATAATTTAAAGCGGGGAGTCGAGGCTTTAAACCACTATGAAGACCTATTAGGTCTTTACCGTGACTCTTTAAGTCGGCAACAGCAGGAACAAGACCTGTTGGCCTATGTTGAAAAAAATTACCACTCCGACCAACATTTGAAGCAAATTTTAGATGATTTGGTTAACCAAGAAATTAATTAAGGAGGTGCTGGTGGTTGAGTCACCAGCCAAATTACCATGGCATTTGAAAATTTGACGCAACGCCTATCGAAGGCACTGAAAAACCTAACTGGTAAGGGGAAAATTAACGAAGAAGACTTGCAGGCGACCCTGCGAGAAATTCGTTTAGCCTTATTGGAAGCCGATGTTTCTTACCCAACGGTAAAGAAATTTATTGATCAAATCCGCCAAAAAGCCAAGGGGACTGAAATCCTCGATGGTTTGAACGGTGCCCAACAAGTCATCAAGGTTGTTAATGATGAATTAACGGCTTTGATGGGGGACGAAGCGGTTCCTTTAAACAAGCCCGACAAGATTCCAACCAAGATTATGATGGCTGGGTTGCAGGGGGCTGGTAAGACAACGACAATTGCGAAGTTGGCTTACAAGTTGAAGAAGGAAGAAAATGCTCGCCCACTTTTGATTGCGGCCGACATTTATCGTCCGGCTGCCATTGACCAGTTGGAAATCCTTGGTAAAGACTTGGGTGTTCCTGTCTTCTCAATGGGAACTGATGTTGATCCCCGTGAAATCGTTAAGGCTGGGTTAGCAGAAGCCGCAGCTAACAAGAACGACTATGTCTTGATCGATACGGCCGGTCGTTTGCAAATCGATGCCGAATTAATGGCTGAATTGAAGGATGTGCAAGAAATTGCCCAACCTGATGAAGTCTTGTTGACGGTCGATGCCATGACCGGTCAGAACGCAACCGAAACGGCCCAAGGGTTTGCTGACGAATTGAACCTAACTGGGGTTGTTTTGACCAAGTTGGATGGGGATACTCGTGGTGGAGCAGCCCTTTCAATCCGTGATGTGACGGGTAAGCCTATTAAGTTTGTGGGTCAAGGTGAAAAGCCAACGGACTTGGATGTTTTCTACCCTGACCGAATGGCTTCTCGTATCTTGGGCATGGGTGATATCCTGACCTTGATTGAAAAGGCTCAACAGGATGTTGATGAAAAGAAGCAGGCAGAGCAACTGGAAAAGATGCGCCTGAACACCTTTGATTTCAACGACTTTATCGAACAACTCCACCAGGTTCAAAATATGGGACCAATGGAAGACTTGATTAAGATGATTCCAGGAATGGCTGGTAACCCGGCCTTGGCCAACTTATCAATTGACCCTAAGCAGTTTACTCATATGGAAGCCATTGTTTCATCAATGACTAAGGCCGAACGGGAAGATCCTGATTTGATTAACCCATCACGTCGTCGACGTTTGGCAGCCGGTGCTGGTCGTCCAATTGTTGAAGTTAACAAGATGATCAAACAATTCGACCAAATGCGGAAGATGATGAACCAAGCCTCAAATGGTAACTTCTCTGGCATGGAATCAATGATGGGCCAATCTGGCATGGACATGAACGCCATGATGGGCGGCATGGGTGGCGGCATGCCAAGTGGTAACTTTGGGCAAAAGGTCCAAAACTTTGCCATGAAGCAGGCTGCTCGCAAAATGAAGAAGTTGAAGAAGAAGCGCGGTAAGAAGTAAGCCGAGGATTGTGGATTTTTTGCCACCTAATTGATTGACCTGGACCAAGGCTAAATAGGATTGGTTGATTCACAAACGATAGGAAAACGATGACGATTAAACTAATTGCAACTGATTTAGACGCCACTTTTTTACGGGCGGATAAGACTTTTGACCACCAGGCCTACCAGACAATGGTTGAAATGGCTCAACAACGGGGGGTTACTTTTGTCGTGGCAACGGGGAACCACCCCGATAAAGTTGCTAGCTATTTTGCGGGAACTAACCAGGACTTCATTTTAATTGCCAATAATGGGGCCGAAGTGGTTCGAAATGGTCAGATTTTAAAAACCTATCCAATTGATCCACAAGCATTTGCACCAATTGTGCAAACTGTCAAAGACAACCAGGCTCGGGTTTCGATGGGAATGGTCTTTACGGGGGTGACAAAAGCCTTCATGCTCAAGGAAATGGCTGATTTAGGGATGGGTGAACGAAAGGCCCAATCCTACTTTAAAGACTTACAGATGATTGATGACCTGTCTGAAATTGATGAACCAATTTTGAAGCTAACAGTTGATTTACCTGATTATGAATTGCCGTTTATGGCTGCGATTGAAAAACAAGGTCTACCGATTCATGTCACGACGTCGGGTTATGGTGCCGTTGATATGGTTAACCCTCAAATTAATAAGGGGGTCGCCTTGCATGACTTAGGTCAGCAATTAGGCATTTCTGCAGAAGAAATGGCGGCCTTTGGTGATGGGCTCAACGACTTAGAAATGTTGCAATTTGTCGGGCACCCCTTTATTATGCCTAACGCCGATCCAGCTTTATTTGCTCATGGTTTTAATGAAGCTGTCACTGACTCAAACCATGATGGTGTTTTAAAAACAATTTTAACGAAGCTCTTTATTTCTTAAATGAATTAAGCAATCCAGTTGGATTGTTTTTCTTCTTTGTCTGGGTCTGTCTGACTTGGTGATGAATTCCTTATGCTATAATAAGCATCATTGAGCCAGAAAATTTTCTTTGTATTTATAATGCTAAATTAAGACGAAATGGATTGGAGAAATGAATCATGTCTAAGCGAATGATTAAGTGGATTCGACGATCGTTATGGCTAGTTTTAATTGTCTTGGTCGCCTATATGGGGTATCACTGGTATGAAACTCAACCAGCACTGAGCCCCGTTAAGACAACAACGAAAAAGTTGTTGACGCAAAAGAAGACTTACAATGCTAGTGCTCGAAAAAAGATTGCTAGTCATGTCGGTGAAAATGACCAGACGGGCTATAAAATTAATAAACAGGGCTTTGTTGCCATTCCAAAGCTATCAATCTTACTACCCATCTACGATAATGCCTATTCATTGAAGGCCTTGGATGTTGGTGCAGATACGGCTCAAAAGGGGACACCCGTGCCAACCATGGGTCAAGGAAACTATACTTTGGCTGCCCACAATTGGGACAATGGTTACACCGGATTTTCTGCCTTACAGCAGCATTTAAAGCAAGATGCACCCTATTACCAGAGTGGACAAATGGGCACATCTGACTGGTTGAATGGCGAAAAGATTTATTTAGCTAATACTGACGGTATTTATACCTATGAAATTACCGGTCAAAAAGGTGTTGATCAAAATGATGGGTCTGTTTTGGACGTTAATAACCGAGACCAAGGTCAGGCAATGTTGACGATTATTACCTGTCTTTTCCCGGATACAACTAAGCGAATTATCACGAATGCTAAGTTCACCAAGTTTGAATCCTGGTCAAAGGCCAGCAATCAAGAGGTTGGTTATTTTGATACTAAAACGCAAAAAACAAACGTCACGCCGTAATACGGTTAAGTTAAAATAACAAACAAGGAGTTACTATGTTTGAGTACCTGAAAGGCATGATAACTGGAGTTTATCCTGGTTATATTGTTTTAGAAAATCAAGGAGGGGTCGGCTATAAGATTTATCCGGCCAATCCTTACCATTTCAAAGTTGACCAAGAGGCCCAAGTCTACATTGAACAAATCGTTCGCGAAACGGAACTGTCATTGTATGGTTTTGCGACACTAACTGAAAAAGGTCTCTTTAATAAGCTGTTGAACGTTTCCGGGATTGGTCCTAAGTCGGCGCTAGCCATTTTAGCTGGGGCAGACCCGGCTGCTTTGGTGGCCGCGATTGACCAAGATGAGGTCACGTACCTTACTCAGTTCCCGGGGGTTGGTAAGAAAACAGCCCAACAAATCATTTTGGATTTGAAGGGGAAGATGTCTGACTTTGAAAACCTAGCCCGACAAGAGCCGGCCATTGGTGGACAAATGACATTGACAGCCAATGACAATCAGAACTTGACCGACGCCCTCGAGGCTTTGACGGCCCTTGGCTACAGTGCTAAGGACGTTGCCAAAGTTAAAAAGGCATTGGCAGGCGAACCGGGTCCAACGGAAGATTTGATTTCTAAGGCCTTAGCCTTATTGGTTTCAGCATAATAATGACAGTCGATGCGGTGTAAGCAACCGTGAACCACAAGAGCGAATGCGATGGTTTTGAAAAGAATCGTTAGCGAAAAGAAGAAGGAGTAAGTATGGTGATAATTACAGCAGGAATGATTGGGGTTGGAAAAACAACATTAACGGAGCTAGTGGCTAACCACTTCGGTACACAGGCATTCTTTGAACCCGTTGGTGATAATCCGGTCTTACCCTTGTACTATGAAGACCCAAAGCAATATGGCTTTTTACTCCAGATTTTCTTTTTGAACCGCCGTTTTGACATGATTAAGAAGGCTTTGGCTGATGATAATAATGTTTTAGACCGGTCAATTTATGAAGATGAGTTGTTCACAGAAGAAAACCACAAGGATGGCAATATTTCCGACATGGAAATGGATGTTTACCATAACCTTCTAACAAGAATGATGGATGAACTTCAGGCCCTACCCAAAAAGGCACCCGACCTGATGGTTTATGCTGATGCTGACTTTGACACGATTTTGAAGCGAATTAAGAAACGTGGGCGTGAGTATGAACAATTCGAAAATAATGAAGAATTAAAGGCTTACTACCGCAAAATGTGGGAAGCCTACCAAGGTTGGTTTGCTAGTTATGACCAATCACCAAAAATTAAGGTCGATTTGCAAAAGTACGACTTAGAAGATCCAAAAAATCAAGAAATTATCTTGGGTCAAATTGAGGATGCGCTTCAAGCGGTCCGTTCATAATAACTAAAAAACGGTTCCAATCAAATCTGATTGGAACCGTTTTTTATGTTAGTTATTTTGATTTTGTTGGTCAGCCAGCAATTTTTTGATGTCTTGCAAAACGACTAATTCAGGACTTGGCGCAGCAGGCTTTTCTTTTTCTTTAACAACTAGCTTCGTTAAAATCTTGATTAAGAAAAAGACCACTAAGGCAGTGATGAAGAAGTTAACCAAGTCATTCAAGAAAGCACCATACTTGAAGACCAGGTGCTTATAGGCCACCCACTTTAAACTGGTCAGGCTGTCGCCTTGGCCGGTAAAAAATCCCACTAGGGGGTTGATCAAGTTGGTCGTTAATGACTTGACAATTCCTGTGAAAGCACCACCAATAATGACACCAACAGCGAGGTCAACCATGTTCCCCCGACTAATAAATTCTTTAAATTCTTTTACCCAGCGCATAGTAGACTCCTTTGTATAATGAGTCTATTATAACACTACTGTTTCAATTTTTGCACTAGACTTGGGTCTGGTGTGACATAAGTGGTGGATTGTCCTTCAAAAATCACATAACCCGGCTTGGCACCATTTGGTTTCCGCAACTTGCCAGCTGGCAGATAGTCAACGGGTACGTTGGCTGATTCGCGAGCCTTGGAGAAATAGGCGGCCAATTTAGCCGCTTCATCAATTGTTTGGTCAGAAGGGTGGTCCGAGTGAATAATGACGTGCGAACCTGGGAGCTTTTGAACGTGGAGCCAAATGTTCTGACGGTTAGCCTTTTTAAGTGACAATTGATCATTTTGTAAGTTATTTTTACCAATTTCAATCAAAGTACCATCACTAGCCGTGAACTTATCTGGGGCTGACAAAACGTGCTTGGGCTTTTTAGTCTGCTTACCCTTAGTTTTAATCCGGACTTTTTCACGAAGGTAACCCTGGTCGATTAGCTCCACTTTGATGTCGGCGACATCTTTTGGGGAAGCAACAGTTAGCTGGGTGGCAATCTGGTTAAAGTAGTCAATTTCTTGGTCGGTGGTAGCTAACTGATCAATGACGTAATCCTTAGCTGACCGGAGCTTGCGGTACTTGCGGAAATAGCGGTTGGCGTTTTGCAGACCGTCAAAACGGGGGTCTAAGGCGATATCTAAGAGTTTGTTATCGTCGTAGTAGTTTTCGATTTTAACGGACTGCATACCTTTTTTAACCAGATGAGGGTAGGTGATTAAGAGATCACCCTTAACCTTGAAGGTATCGGCATTATCCGAGTCAGTTAGGGTTTGTTCCAACTTCTTCTTCTTCGTTAGATTTTTCTTTAATTCATTTTTTACCAAACGAACTAGGGAACTGGCCTGTTGGTTAACGCGGTCCGCTTCTGCTTGGCCTTGGAAATAGGCATCGAGCAAGGCCCCAAGAGTTTCAAAATGTTGTCCACCTAGTTCAGGTTGCCAATCAAAGGCGGCAAATGAAAACTTGTTTTTGATTTGGTAGAGAGTTGGTTGAGCCTGATCAAAGTTGGCTAGCCAGTCCTTGGCGGTTTGGATAGCATCAGCTCCGGTTTCGAGGGCAGTTGCTAAGTTTTGAGCGGCAATTGTCGAAAAGCCCTGGTAGGTTTGTTGGATAGCCTTTGCCCAATCAGCCTTATCTTGGTCAAGGAGGATTGGGCCGAGAGCTTGAAAGTCGCTGCCGAAGGGGTTCGTCATATTTTGAGCTGGTGGCAAGGTATAGGTTGCCCCAGGAATTAGTGAACGAACACGGTTTTGGTCAGCGGGGACATGCTTAATGAGCTCGAGAATTCGCTGATCTTTTTGGCGAACTAAGAAGAGGTTTGAATGCCGGCCCATCATTTCCAAAGTCAGTACTAAGGTTTGCATATCACCTAATTCATCGTGGGTACTGATTGAAAAATTAAGGATTCGGTCGTTTTCGACTTGGTCAACAGCCGTCAATCGAGCACCCTCGAGGTTCCGTCGCAAAAACATGGCAAAGTTAGGAGGGGTAGCTGGATTTTGATAAGGAATCTTTGTTACTTGAGCTCGAGCATAGGCGGGGTTTGCTGAAAGTAGGACCGGATAATTTGTGCTGTTATTCCGGACAACCATAATAATTTCGTTTGGGTATGGTTGGTGGATTTTAGTAATGCGGCCACCAGCGAGTTGTTCATTTAATTCTTTGGCCAGGGAATGGACAAAGAGGCCATCAAGGGGCATGTGCGTTCCTCCTTTAAAGGAAATAGGGATACATCTATTATAACGGATGAGGACTTGAAATGCTTTTAGCAAAAGAAGACAACAAAAAACCTCGCTTTGAAAGCGAGGTTTAAAGTGAAATTACTTATTTTCAGTCACTTGCTTACCGTTGTACATCCCTGATGGAGAGACGCGATGAGCAACGCGGTATTCACCGGTAGTCTTGTCCAAAACGATGTTTGGTACATTCAAACCGATGTGTCCGCGACGGTTACGCTTGTGAGACTTAGAATTCTTGTTTGATGGGGTAGCCATGCTGGCACCTCCTTTCGGTCCAATTTATTCAACCTATTAAGTCTATCGAATTTGTTCTCGAATGTCAACATCTTGCCTTTAAATTTCAAAGAAATAACCTTAAAATCAAGAAACAAAGCTTAACGTAGACAAAGAGTTCTGTTAAAATAGTAGGTACTGAAGTGCTTGGGATTGTCGATTGTTAACAAGCCAAGCAAACTATATTTTAAAGGACACCGGGCAAATGGTAAAGCAAAATGTTAAAAATATGATAATGGTTCATTTAGTGGTCATTGCTTTTATTCTTTTTGTCGAGGTTACACCGACGCATTTTACCTTTTTAATGTGGAATGTCTTTTTGGCTATTTTACCACTGGACTTTGCCTTAATGGTCTTAGTGACACCAACGAAGGTTTTGCGGGCCGTTTTTTCAACGCTTTGGCTCTTGTTCTTCCCAAATACTATGTACATGATTACGGACTTTATTCATCTGCAGTACATCAGCGATGGCCTAGATGTCCGTTTCCAATACTTTAACTATTCAGTCCTAGCTACTGGGATTTTCATCGGTGTGTTCTTAGGAGCCTTGTCGCTGGACATTATCATGTATCACTACCTACCAAAACAAAAAGATGCAGCTATCTTGATTACTTTGGCAGTGGTTTCACTAGTATCATCCTTTGGGATTTACCTGGGTCGGTTCCTACGGTTGAACTCCTGGGATGTCTTTACTAACCTGCAGATGGTTTGGGACTATATGAAGGCCTCTGCTTCGACACATATGGCTGCCTTTGTGATTTTCTTTGCGGGCGCCCAGTTCGCCATCCTAGTTGTTTATCATTTTGGTGGCCGCTTGTTAGCAAATTTGGCTATTGAACGACCAGAACAATAAATTCATTTAAAATTAAAAAGGTGCTTGACTTTAGCACCAAAAGAACGTATAGTTACTGTTGTTGAACAAGTAGAAGCGCCCGCTTCTCGCCTAGTGATGATTGCTGTTGCTAGGCAGATACACGTTGTACTTATGTACAGTCAGGTAAAGTGGGCGAACTTCGGTTCGTCCACTTTTTTCTTCGTTGTTCACAACAAAATATTTTGGAGGTACCTAGCCATAGCACGCCAACCACGACAAGTTGATTTGATCAACGACAATATTCGAGCAAGTCGAGTTTTATTGATTCATGACGGTAAGCAAGAGGAAATGTCAACTGCTGATGCGCAACGCATCGCTGATGACAAGGGAGAAGATTTGGTCTTAGTACAGGCTAACGCTGTCCCACCAGTTGCTAAAATCATGGACTGGGGTAAAGCGAAGTTCGAAGCGCAAAAGCGCCAAAAAGAACAACGTAAAAACCAAAAGGTTGTCCAGGTTAAAGAAGTCCGGATGTCTCCGGTGATTGATTCTGGCGATTTCGAAACACGTAAAAAGGCTGCTATCAAGTTCCTTGAAAAAGGTAACAAGGTTAAGCTAAACTTGCGGTTCCGCGGTCGGATGATTACTCACCAAGACATTGGACGAGAAGTCTTAGAACGAATGGCCAACGAATTGGATGATATTGCCAAGGTTGAACAACGCGCTAAGATGGATGGCCGGCAAATGTTCTTGGTTCTTTCACCTAAGAAGGGCTAAGACAAACTGCTGGTTTCTGGGATACTTGAAAAACGATAGGAGAATGGACTCATGCCCAAGATGAAGACTCATCGCGCTGCAGCAAAGCGTTTCAAGAAGACAGCTAAGGGTGGCTTTAAGTCAGCCTCAGCTTATACTTCACACCGTTTCCACGGTAAGACAAAGAAGCAACGTCGTCAATTGCGTGGTACGCGAATGATGAACAAGACAACCATCAAGAAGTACGCAAAGATGTTGTCTACCCTCTAATTTTAAAGGGTCGTTAAATTACTAATTATTTAGGAGGAATTACCCATGCGAGTTAAGGGTGGTACAGTTTCACGCGCACGTCGTAAAAAGTTTATTAAGTTGGCTAAGGGTTACCGTGGCCAACGTCACATCAATTACAAGGTTGCTAAGCAACAAGTGTACAAGTCATACTTGTACGCTTTCCGCGACCGTCGTAACCGTAAGCGTGACTTCCGTAAGTTGTGGATTGCTCGTATTAACGCAGCCGCCCGCATGAACGGTTTGTCATACTCAAAGTTGATGCACGGCTTGGATTTGGCCGGTGTTCAATTGAACCGTAAGATGTTGGCTGATTTGGCCGTATCTGACTTCGATACTTTCTCAAAGCTTGCTGAACAAGCAAAGTCAGCTTTGTCAAACGATTCAGTATTGGTTCAAGAACGTCATGCAGCAACTACTGAAACAACTGTTAAGGTTGATCGTTAATCAGTATTGGTTAATGATTTTAAAAGATCTGACTTCGGTCAGGTCTTTTTTTGATTTTATTGTTGCCGCAGGCGACTTAGTCTAAACTTCTTTGATTACCTTTAAAAAAACTTTTTGGACTCACTAAGTCTTAACTGTTTAAATATGAGCGAATTATGGTAAACTAGATATAATTGAAATCGAGACAAAGAGAAGAATGGTCAAATGTACCGCTTTTCAAGCTGATTCACTTTATAAAAAAGTAATTAAAGGAAACAACATGACAAACTTAAATATAATTCCCTTCGGGGGCGTACGTGAAAACGGAAAAAACATGTATGCTGTAGAAGTCAACGATGAGATTTTCATCTTAGATGCAGGGTTAAAGTATCCTGAAACTGAACAACTCGGGATTGACGTCGTCATCCCAGACTTTGAATATCTGTTGAAAAACCAAGATAGGATTGCTGGAATCTTTTTGACTCATGGTCACGCAGATTCAATTGGGGCTTTACCTTATTTACTCCAACAATTACAGGTGCCGATTTTTGGTTCTGAATTGACGGTAGCCCTAGCCAAGTTGGCCATTGAGGGTGAAGACTCACTGAAGCATTTTGATGATTTTCATGCTGTTAATGAGAATACTGAAATTGATTTTGGGACCGTAAAAGTATCGTTCTTCAACACCACCCACACCATTCCTGATGCTTTGGGAATTGTTTTGGGAACAGACGAAGGACAAGTGGTTTATACTGGCCATTTCAAGTTTGACCAAACAGCCCAGGCTGGGTACCAAACAAACTTTGCTCGCTTGGCAGAAATCGGTTCTAAGCCAGTTTTGGCTTTGTTGGCCGATACGGCCGGAACTGAAGATATTGGCAAGCCAATGGTCAGCGAAAAGCGGATTCACGAGTATGTTCAAGAAAGTTTTGAAAATGCTAAAGGAAAGCGGATTATCGTTGCTGTTGTGGCATCGAATATCCAACGAGTCCAACAAGTCATCGATGCAACGGTCAAGACTCATCGCCGCTTGATTTTTTCAGGCCAAGATGTTGAACAAATCGTGACGACTGCTTTGGACCTCGGAAAGTTAAACTTGCCTGCACCGAAGGAAGAACTTTTTGCAACCCTAGCTGACTTAGAAACCTTGCCAGCGGGTCAGATTGTCGTCTTGGAAACAGGTAAGATGGGCGAACCTGTCAAAAATCTACACAAGATGGCTAAGGGCGAAAACCCCAATATTTCGTTGGGCAACTCGGACCTGGTCTTTATTGCGACAACACCTTCGTTTGCGGTTGAATCTTATGTTGCACAGACACGAAACCTCTTGTTCCAACAGGGCGCTGATGTTAAACAAATTTCAACTGACTTGCGGTCATCTGGTCACGGATCAGCAGAAGACTTGCAAATGATGATTAATTTCTTGAAGCCGGAATTCTTGTTCCCTGTCTCTGGTGAATACCGGGTGATGGTAACTGGCAAGAAGGCTGCGGAAGAAGTAAATATTGCGAGCGATAAAATTATCATGGCCAAACGTGGTGACCAATACCGTTATAACGGTGAAACCTTTGCCAAAGAAGGCGGAATTACCGTTGGTGAAACCATGATTGATGGTGATTCATTGAATGATATCGGTAATGTTGTTTTGCGCGATCGCCGAATCTTGTCTGAGGATGGTGTCTTTGTCACTGTTGTGACCATCGATCGTAAAAAGCGTAAGGTTGTTTCAAAGCCTAAGATGACATCGCGTGGTTTTGTCTACGTCAAGGCGAACCGTGACTTGATGAAAGAAGCTGGCAAATTAACCATCGATGCCATTGAAGACTATTTGAAGGATTCAAAGGTCTTTGATTGGAACGAGTTGAAGAATGGGGTCCGTGAGACGTTATCACGGTTCTTGTTTAATGAAACCCGTCGCCGGCCAATGGTGATGCCAGTGGTAATGGAAGTTAACCAAAACCGCCGTCCGCACCATAAGGGTCCTGAACAGACAGGTAAAAAGCCTGGCGAAAAGGGTGAAAGTAACAAGCCCCAGGCTAAAAACCAAAATAATAAAAAGCAAAATAATAAAAACCAAGGGAAGGGTCAGAAAAAGTCGAACCCCAACCAAGCAAAGAAAAAGGCAATAGCAGAGTCTGCTACTGCCAAATAAAAGGACCCGGAAGGGCCTTTTTTACTTTCTTAAAAATTAAAAAACAGATGGAGGACGAGAATTTGTCAATTGAAATTAGCAAGTTAATCGATCAGGCCCAAAATGAGTATGACCAGGAAAATTACCGTCAGGCTGCAGATTTATTGGCTGAAGTTTACCAAGAAGAATCGAGCCTCCAGGTTAATCATAGTTTGGTCTTGGCTTTGCAAAAAGACCAACAATTTCAGCTAGCAAAAGACTATGCTAATGACCATATTAATGATTATTTGCAGGACACCGACCTTTTTACCTTGTACTTAGATTTACTGTTAGCCACCCAAAATTTTGTGCTGGCACAACAATGGGTGTTGCAAGGACCAGAGGATTTAGACCGGGAAACTGAGCTAGGAAAAATCCGTGCTGCTGAAAATGAAGCTATCGCGAACCAGGGCCAAACAATTGCTGTGATTGAAAAGCAATTCTATCACTTGAGTGACGAAGACTGGTCCGGCCAACAAGACCGCTACCAACAGGGATTTCATTTGCCGGTCGCCAGCTTCACTACGGGGGCAAAATTTTTGTTAGTTGACCCATTTGCCACACCGTTGATGCGGGCAACCTTGATGGCAGACTTACAACAATTAGGTGAGGATGGCTCAACCACATACCAATGGCTGGATGGAAACCGCTACCAGGTTGATTTTCAAGCAACAGCCCCTGTTTTCGCATCAAAGACCTTTACGGACCTAGTAGGGGCCTTGGATGACTTAGTTGGTCAAGAAGACCCAGTCGCCTATCAGGCTCTCTTTGACCAGTTACGACTGGAAGCAATGTTGGTCTTCCCACGATTAAGCGAAGGAATTCCTGATCCTGAAGCCTGGGTAGATGTTGATTTGGCAAATTTTTATCAGGACCAAAAGCCAGATGAAGAGCCAGACCAAAAGCAAGTTCATGACCTCGTTCAAAAGGCTTTTATTGAGTTGGCCCAACAACAACTTTAACAATAATAGGTGTTTACAAAGAATAGAGAAATTAGTATAATAATTCTCGGCTTAAGTGCCAGAAAAACGCTGATTAAGGTTGCCTTTATGGCCCAGGCGTTGTAAAATATAAACATACGATTTTCTCGGGACAAACTGAGAGACAAAATTGGAGGAAACTACATTGGCTAAGGAAACTTACGTTCGCAATAAGCCCCACGTTAACATTGGTACGATCGGACACGTCGATCACGGAAAGACTACTTTGACTGCTGCTATCTCAAAGGTATTGGCAAAAAAAGATGGTGGAACTGCTACTGATTTCGCTGAAATCGATAACGCTCCTGAAGAAAAGGAACGTGGTATCACGATCAACACTTCTCATATCGAATATGAGACGGATGCTCGTCACTACGCCCACATCGATGCCCCAGGTCACGCCGATTACGTTAAGAACATGATCACTGGTGCCGCACAAATGGATGGTGCCATCCTTGTTGTTGCCGCAACTGATGGTCCTATGCCACAAACTCGCGAACACATCTTGCTTGCTCGCCAGGTTGGTGTTGAACATTTGGTTGTCTTCTTGAACAAGACTGACTTGGTTGATGATGAAGAATTAATCGAATTGGTTGAAATCGAAGTTCGTGAATTGTTGTCAGAATATGACTTCCCAGGCGATGATATCCCAGTTATCAAGGGATCAGCTTTGAAGGCATTGGAAGGCGACGAAGAACAAGCTAAGGTTATCTTGGAATTGATGGATGCTGTTGATACTTACATCCCAACTCCAGCACGTGAAGATGACAAGCCATTCTTGATGCCTATCGAAGACGTATTTACGATCACTGGTCGTGGTACTGTTGCTTCAGGTCGTGTT
Organism: Fructobacillus ficulneus; assembly: GCF_001047075.2. Taxonomy (GTDB): domain Bacteria; phylum Bacillota; class Bacilli; order Lactobacillales; family Lactobacillaceae; genus Fructobacillus; species Fructobacillus ficulneus. Next base: position 598,623 of record NZ_DF968005.1, on the reverse strand, counting down.
GACCGTGGTGTCTTGACTACTGGTACTGAAGTTGAAATCGTTGGTTTGAAGGAAGAAATCCAAAAGACTACGGTTACTGGAATCGAAATGTTCCGTAAGACTTTGGAAGAAGCTCAAGCTGGTGACAACATCGGTGCATTGCTTCGTGGTGTTGATCGTGACCAGATCGAACGTGGTCAAGTTTTGGCTGCTCCTGGCTCAATCAAGACTCACAAGAAGTTCATGGCTGAAGTTTATGTCTTGACTAAGGAAGAAGGAGGCCGTCACACGCCATTCTTCACTAACTACCGTCCACAATTCTACTTCCACACAACTGATGTTACTGGTGTCGTAGAATTGCCAGCAGGTGTTGAAATGGTTATGCCTGGTGATCAAGTAACGTTCGACGTTGAATTGATTGCACCAGTTGCCATTGAAAAGGGATTGAAGTTTACTGTTCGTGAAGGTGGCCACACTGTTGGTGCCGGAACTGTTACTGAAATCGAAGAATAATCTAATTATTTTTCAAAAAAGTCCACTTAGGTGGGCTTTTTTCTTTGCAGTAAATTGGGCTACAAAAAAAGGAGGCAACCAGCTGTTCAGCTGGTTGCCTCCTTTTATTTCACTATTTGTTCTTATCTTGTCCCAAGGCCTTGTCACGAGCAGCCTTATCGGCTTCCGCGTCGACAGCGGGCATGCTAATCAAATCTTCTAAAGGTGTATTGATACGTTCTTCTTGGTTAACAATTCGTCCCATCGCATGTTTCCTCCAATTGGCTTTGATTGGCACCTATTATAGCACGATTTTAACTGTTATTCTGCTGGTACTTTTTCAAAGAGGTAGGTTGTATCAGTTGTTGTTTGGTAGGTCGCGTTTTCCATATCTTCATCAGTAAGTGAGAAACTTTGTGGTCCTTGATTATTGTTTTTGGCGATATTGACCACCAGAAGACCGGTATCTTTTAGGTGATCAAATAAAAGCTGAGCCTGGTCTGTGATTTGCTCTGCTACCGGAAGGGCCTGGTCGGTGTCTGACCCATAATCAAGGATGGCTAGGTCTAACTTGGTAAACTTACCAATTTCGGCCTGGAGCTTACTAGCATCCAATTCGCCATTAATTACGGCTACCCGGTCTTGCAGACCGGCCATAAAGAGGGAAGAAGCGGTCTTGTTAGCGTCTTCCTTGTGCTGGTGGAAGCTCAATACTTGACCTTGGCTACCAACGCGACTGGCTAAAAATCGGGTGTTAAGCCCGGTAGCGGCGGCACCGTCCAAAACTAGGGCGCCAGCTTGGATGGTATTTTCTAAAATATTTTGAATAAATGAACGATTTGAAATTTGCATCATGTACTCCACTTGTTTTCTTAGTCCTAGTATAGCGAATTTTTGTGACCTTGTGCTATAATAAAGTTACTTTTCAACACTAGTAGTGATAGCGGAGCTTCAGAAAGTAGACGGGACTGCGAGTCTACCAACTAAAATCACGAACTCGGTTGATGCACCTGCCGGTGAAGTCCAGTAGTCGGTACGTTTTTGCTGCGTTAAGGCATTCTTGAGGTTCATTAATTTGGACAAAACGTAGGTGGTACCGCGGTGATAATCGCCCTATGTTAGGCTTTTTTTGTCTAACATAGGGCTTTTTTTGTTTGATGGAGGAAAAAATGGGATACGATCACAAGAAGATTGAAGGAAAGTGGCAACACTATTGGGAAGAAAACAAGACCTTTAAGGCGGACGACAAGTCAGACAAGGAAAAGTACTTTGTCATGGACATGTTCCCTTACCCATCTGGTCAAGGACTCCACGTTGGTCACCCTGAAGGGTATACGGCAACGGATATTGTGTCGCGGTTTAAGCGTGCACAGGGGAAGAACGTCTTACATCCAATGGGATGGGATGCCTTTGGTTTGCCCGCTGAACAGTATGCTTTGAAGACTGGAAATAACCCAGCTACCTTTACAGATCAAAATATCCAAGTTTTCAAGAACCAAGTTCAATCATTGGGATTCTCTTATGACTGGGACCGGGAAATCAAAACGACTGACCCTAACTATTACCGTTGGACCCAATGGATTTTTGAAAAGCTCTACGAAATGGGCTTAGCCTATGAAGATGAAATCATGGTTAACTGGGCACCAGACTTCCCAGGTGGTGGTTTGGTTGTTTCCAACGAAGAAGTCATTAATGGTAAGACGGAACGTGGTGGTTACCCCGTTTACCGTAAGCCAATGAAGCAATGGGTTTTGCGGATTACGGCCTATGCCGACCGCTTAATCGATGATTTGGATGGTTTGGATTGGCCAGAAGCCATCAAGGAACAACAACGCAACTGGATTGGTCGTTCAATTGGGGCCTCAATTCGTTTTGATGTTGAAAACCATGCTGGTGAAAAAATTGAAGTTTTCTCAACCCGTCCTGATACTTTGTTCGGGGCCTCATACCTGGTCTTGGCACCGGAACATGATTTGGTCGACCAAATCACAACAGCCGACCAAAAGGCTGCTGTCGCTGCTTACCAAGAAAAGATTGCCTTGAAGTCTGATTTGGAACGAACAGACTTGAACAAGGATAAGTCAGGGGTCTTCACTGGGGCTTATGCGAAAAACCCAGTCAATGGTGACTTGTTACCAATCTGGATTGCCGACTATGTCCTAGGTTCATATGGAACTGGTGCCGTTATGGGTGTTGGTGCCCACGACCAACGTGATTACGACTTTGCTAAGAAATTTGACTTAAAGATTACGCCAGTCATCGAAGGTGGTGACTTGTCTGATGAAGCTTACACAGGTACTGGGGTGCATATCAATTCTGGTTTCTTGAACGGGATGGGTAAGCAAGAAGCCATTGACGCCATGATTGAATGGCTGGAAGAACATGGCGACGGTGAAAAGAAGGTTAACTACCGCTTGCGTGATTGGATTTTCTCTCGTCAACGTTACTGGGGTGAACCAATTCCTGTTATCCATTGGGAAGATGGCACGCAAACTTTGGTTCCCGAAGATGAATTGCCATTGCGCTTGCCAGACATGACAGAAGAACAATTGAAGCCGTCTGGAACTGGTGAATCACCTTTGGCCAATGCCAAGGACTGGTTGGAAGTTACTCGTGAAGATGGTATGAAGGGTCGTCGTGAAACGAATACGATGCCTCAGTGGGCCGGTTCATCATGGTACTTCTTGCGCTATGTTGACCCTCGCAACGAAAATGCTTTAGCAGATCCTGAAAAATTGGCTTACTGGAAGAATGTTGATTTGTACGTTGGTGGGGCTGAACACGCTGTTTTGCACCTCCTCTACGCCCGGTTCTGGAACAAGGTCTTGTACGACTTGGGTGTTGTCAAGGAAAAGGAACCGTTCCACAAGCTGGTTAACCAAGGAATGATTTTGGGTGAAAACCACGAAAAGATGTCAAAGTCAAAGGGTAACGTTGTTAACCCTGATGATATCGTCAACGAATACGGGGCCGACACTTTGCGGATTTATGAAATGTTCATGGGTCCTTTGACGCAAAGTAAGCCTTGGTCTGAAGAAGGGGTGACAGGATCACGCCGTTGGTTAGACCGGGTTTGGCGCTTGTTCGTTCAAGAAGATGGATCATTGACTGATAAGTTGACTGACAAGGTTAACGATGACACGTTGAAAAAAGAGTACAACATGACCGTTAAGAAGGTCACGGAAGACTTGGAAAACTTGCATTTCAACACGGCTATTTCAGCCATGATGGTCTTCATCAATGATGCATACAAGGCTGATGCTTTGCCAGAAGCTTACATGGAGGGCTTCGTTCAAATGTTGGCGCCATTTGCACCGCACTTGGCTGAAGAACTTTGGTCAAAGTTGACCGGTTCAACGGAATCAATCACATATGTTGCTTGGCCTACTTATGACGAATCTGCCTTGGTTGATGATAGTAAGGAAATTATTTTCCAAATTAACGGTAAGGTTCGTTCAAAGCAAGTTATGTCGGTTGACGCTAGCCAAGATGACATGATTGCTGCTGCCAAAGCAGATGACAAGATTCAAAAGAACTTAGAAGGTTTGGATATCAAAAAGGTAATTGCCATTCCAGGTAAGTTCGTCAATATTGTTGCCAAGTAAGAGGTAACGTGTTATCTTAGTCTTTAGCTGATTAATGCTAATGATTCCAAGATTGACCTGACGGTTGTTTAACCAACCGCCGGGATACATATTTAAAGGTGATAAAAGCATGTCCCAGGATTCAAATCAAAATCAAGAAAAAAAGCAAGGACCACTTGACCGTAGTGCCCTTGATAACCAATTGTTAACGGCGGATGAACTCTTAGCCAAGTTGGAAGTAAACTTACGGCCAAAAAGCCGGCGGGCGAAGTCCTTTGGCAAGTCACGGTTAAATAAACCCTATAGTAAAAAGCAGAGTTGGTGGTCTTTTTCATCAGAAAAAAAGGCCCGGCAAAAAGCGTCGAAAGATCTAGTTAAGCGACAAGAAACTCGCCAAAAGAACCAGCAAGATTGGGCCGCAAGTCAGGGTGATGAAGTCACGACCTTAGCTGATGAAGCTGTTGCTAGTTTTGGCCAGTCGGCTAGTGATAGTCAGGCCTTAGACCAAAGTCAAGGTGGGGGCAATAATGCCCTGGTTCGCGGATCTTTTTGGCTGTCGTTAGGAAACATCGTGTCCCGGCTGCTCGGGGCAGTCTACATCTTGCCATGGTTAGCGATGTTAGGCCAAGCAGCCAACCAGGGAAACGCCTTGTTTTCTCAGGGTTATAACATCTATGCTATTTTGCTTTCGATTGCGACCTTTGGATTTCCATCGGCGATTTCGAAGGTCATGGCTCAGTTAATTGCCAAAAAAGATCAAAAGGGTCTCTGGTCTTTGACAATCAAGTCCTTGCAAATTGGTGTGATTTTGGGAATTGTCTTCTCAATTTTGCTTTATGTGGCTGCACCGGCCTTGTCGAATGGCAACTCGGCGGTTGTGCCAGTCTTACATTCCTTGGCTCCGGCTGTCCTGATTTTCCCGGTTATGTCAATGATTCGAGGGATTTTTCAAGGTCACCAGTTAATGCACATCTCGGCCATGTCTGATATCTTTGAACAAGTTGGCCGGGTGATTTATTTGCTTGGAGCAACATGGTTGGTTTTGAGCCATGATAGCAGTAACTGGACCGGTGCGGTTGTTCAATCCACCTTTGCTGCCTTTATTGGAGCCTTGTTCTCAATGGCGGTCTTGGGCTATGGCTGGGTCCGCTATGCACGGTTAATTCACCCAGTTGCGGGTGTGCCGGATGAGCAGGCGGTCTTAGCTCAGCGGAGCAATGCCGGTCGCAGCGCTAGCTCTGATGAAAAGACACCAGAACCCACTGCTAAGGCTTTGGACCTGGTTTGGAGTATCTTGAAGGAATCATGGCCTTTTGTCGTGATTGGGTCATCAACCAACCTCTTCTTGTTCGTTGACCAGTACACCTACTTCCCATTGATGAAGACCTTCTTCCATTCAACGGCTAATAATTTACAAATTCAATTCGCCCTCTTTTCGGCTAATCCGAATAAGTTGGTCATGATCGTGATTTCCTTTGCCACTAGTATCGCTGCGACGGCCTTGCCAATCTTGGCTGCTAAGAAAGCGGCTGGGAATGCCAAGGAGTTGAAGGAACAGTTGGTAGCGGTTTTGCGCCTAACCTCACTGGTCCTTATTCCATCGGCATTGGGGATGTATGCCATCGCTGACCCGCTCTACCGGTTCTTCTACCCAATCGACCATACTGTTCAAGAAGGGGTTTACCTCTTGCAGTTCTCCGCATTTTTGACGGTAATTATGTCCTTCTTCATGCTCTTGGCCTTTATCTTACAGGCCTTGTCCCATGGAACAGAGGTGATGCGGGCCTTTGGTTGGGGCTTCTTGATTAAGCTAATTGTCCAAGCACCCTTGATTTACCTCTTCCAGGGGATGGGGGCCTTGATTGCTACCGCCCTTGGATTGGGTTGGTCATTGATTTTGATGATGAAGTTCCTCAAACGAGAGTACCACGTCTCATTAGGAACGATTCGGACAACCATGACAAAGACTTATGTTGCTGCGATTATAATGGCAATTGTTGCCTTTGCAGTGTCCTGGCTTTCAACCCATTATCTTTTGGCGGCAACGTCTAAGATCGGGGCTGGCTTAGCCACTGCCTTAGGTGTTGGTGCCGGTTTAGTCGTCTTGGTTATCTTGTACAAGAAGATGGGCTTGTTGCGCCAAGTTTTGGCACGCGGTCAAAAATAACAATATCGTTTAAAGCCTGAATGACTAGGGAAATCCCTAGTCATTTTTCTTTGAAATTTTTAAAATCAAGGGCTGTAGATGGGGCTAGTCTATGATATTATGAAACTTGAATACAAAATTCTTTTTTGAAAGTGAGGCTGCCATGCAAGCTCGTATTAAATCTTGGCGGAAGAGTGCCTTAACTGGTGCTGTTTTTATCATTTCTGTGGGTCTTCAGGTCTTCGGTCTGAACTATTTTTTAATCCCAAATGACATTTTCTCAGTTGGAATTAACGGGGTTTCCCAGTTGTTGTCACTTTTGACATTGGATTTTTGGCATGTGCATATTCCAACCGGATTATTCTTCTTGATTTTTAACATCCCAATTGGAATTATGGGTTGGAAATTGATTGGCGGTAAGTTTACTATCTTATCATTTCTGAATGCGGTCGCCGTTTCATTTTGTTTGATTTTCGTGCCGGTTCACCACTTTACGACCCAGCCTTTGCTGGCCTCACTCTTTGGGGGATTGTTAGTCGGTGCTTCCGTAGGAATTGCCCTTCGTTATGGTTTTTCAACTGGTGGCCTTGATATCATTTCGATGGTGGTTCAGAAACGAACAGGAAAGTCGATTGGTGTCTTCTCAAATATGGTCAATTTCATCATTGTTCTTTTGTCTGGATCATTTATTGGCTGGCAGAACGCCCTTTATACTTTGATTGGTATTTATGCGACTGGACGGATGATTGACAGTATCTATACCGGATATCAGAAATTGACGGCAATGATTGTCACTTCTAAGGGCGAAGAGGTTATCGATGCTTTGCACCGTGACTTAATTCGCGGTATTACTATCTTGCCCTCAGAAGGTGCATACACTAAGCGTGAGTCAACAACCTTGATGATGGTTCTATCACGGTTTGAACTTTTTGAAATGCAAGAAACTGTTCGTGCAGTTGATCCGCGGGCCTTTATTAACTTCTTATCAACTGTTTCGGTGGCAGGTGAATTCCTCGATGCCGACCGGCAGTTGCAAATGAAAAAATCAATGGGGCCCAAGGCGGTCACGATTGACGCCCAATTGGAAGCTGAACAACAATTAGCTGACCAGTTGGAACAACTTAAAGAGCAACATCAAGACGATTCAAAATAAAACTGATGCTGGTTGTCCGCGAAATGTGGAACCAGCATTTTTTATTTGAATGTTCGGAAATTTTTATTGCTAAATGAGAAAAAACCAAGTACAATAGATATAACAATTTAAGAGGAATTTACAGATATATCGCTGGAAAATGGCCAGCAGTCTCTACCACGCACCCAAAGCCGTGACTATCCGTGAATGCGAACTTCTAAACTTTTTAGGGAGCATTTTGCGGAGCTGTTATTGCTAGCAAAGTGCTTTTTTGGTAGATATATTTGTACAGATGGTGAGGAGAATCATGGCAGAATTTAAGATCAAAAATAAGTTCGTCCCAATGGGTTTGACTTTTGATGACATGCAAATGTCAGCCCCTAAACAAGACGACGTAGCATTAGATGATGTTTCTCTTGAAACTGAGTTGACACCAACTTTGAAGCTCAAAATCCCTTTGCTTTCCGCTGCAATGGATACAGTCACTGAAGCCAACTTTGCCATTACTTTGGCCCAGTTTGGTGGTCTTGGTGTCGTTCACAAGAACATGACAATTGCTGCCCAAGCAGGTGAAATTGCTAAGGTTAAGGCCCACCCCGTTGATTTGGAAAAGTTTCCCAATGCGGCAACTGATGCTAATGGTGCCTTGATTGTTGCCGGTGCTGTTGGTGTTACTAACGATACGGTTGACCGGGCTGGTGCCATGGTTGATGCCGGTGCCGATGCTATTATCTTGGATTCTGCCCACGGCCAATCAGAAGGCGTTTTACGCAAGGTTCGTGAAGTTAAGGATGCTTTCCCAGATGTCAACATTATTGCCGGTAACATCGCCACAGAGGGAGCTGCTTCAGACCTTTACGATGCCGGTGCCGATGTGGTTAAAGTTGGAATCGGACCTGGTTCAATTTGTACAACTCGTGTTGTCGCCGGAATCGGTGTACCACAGTTGTCAGCTATTCGTGACGCTGCTAAGGAAGCTAAGCGCCGTGGTAAGACCATCATCGCTGATGGTGGGGCTAAGACCGCTGATGACATCATGAAGGCGATTGCCATGGGTGGAAATGCCGTGATGCTCGGTTCAATGTTCTCAGGAACAAAGGAAACTCCTGGTGAGGTCTTTGAAGACAACGGCCAAAAGTTTAAGTTCTACCGGGGCATGGGTTCAATTGCAGCCATGGAAAACGGGTCAAAGGACCGGTACTTCCAAGGTGAAGTTAATGAAGCCAAGAAGATGGTTCCAGAAGGAATTGAAGCCCGCGTTGCCTACAAGGGTACTTTGGCTGATATCTTAGGGCCAATTTTGGACCACGTCCGCCATGAAATGGCTGAAATGGGTGTTAAAACTGTCCAAGAAGCCATCGACCAAGCTGATAACGTCGAAAAGACCACTGGTGTCTTTGACTACCAAGCTTCTTTGTAATTTTTGCGAACACTAAACGATTGATCGGGAGAAATTATGACTGACACACATGCACAACACGGACTGGGCTACGATGAAACCTTGCTCGTGCCAGCAGCATCAAATGTTTTGCCTCACTTAGTTGATTTGAAAACAAAATTGGGTGCCTTAGAATTAGCCAACCCATTGGCTGGGGCACCATTGAACCCAGCAGCTGATGCCAAGGAAGTAATCTTGGCAATTGCGCAATCAGGTGGTTTAGGCTTGGTACCAGCAACTGAAAAGATTGAAGATCAAGCAGCTCAAGTTGTTGCCATTAAGGGAACAGCTGTTGATTTGGCAGTGAGCCCACAGACTTTGACTGCCGCTGACGAAACATACGCCGTTGGAGCCGAGGTTTGGTTAACAGCTGATGTCCAAGACCGCGTAGCAGCCTTGGTTGAAGCCGGCGTATCAGCCGTCTTCTTGTACTTAAATGATGACGTAACGGAAGAAGTTGCCGCAGCTATCAAGGCTGTGAAGGATCAATTGCAAAACGCCGTTTTGGCAGTTGGAACCTTGGAAGACCCAGCCGCAGCAGAAAAGGTTTTGGCCTTGGGCGCTGACGCCGTTATCGCTGGTCGGTCAGTCCATTCTGCCTGGCCAGATGATATCCACTATCCATTCTTGACGACAGTGATGGGCTTGGCTGAAGTAGCTACCCCATTGAACAAGGCTGTGATTGCCCAGGGTGGAATCCACTATTCTGGGGATGTTGTTAAAGCCTTGGCCGGTGGGGCTGACCTGGTGATGGTTTCAGATTACCTTGCCAAAGAAGAAGTTCCAGCCGATGCTGTTTTCCAAATTGATGGTGGGCTCCGGGCCGGAATGGGTTATACTGGGTCACATACGGTTGTTGATTTGAAAGAGAAAGCGCAATTTGTCCAAATTACGGATAATGGCTTGAAAGAATCACACCCCCACGATGTGGAAATTACGAAAAAAGCACCGAACTACGTTGAACAAGAAAGAGACTAAGCCATGACCACAGGTAATGACAAAATCTTAGTATTGGACTATGGGTCACAATACAACCAATTAATCACGCGCCGTGTCCGTGAATTGGGCGTTTTTTCTGAATTGAAGTCATCAAAGATGACCATTGATGAAATCAAGGCCTACAACCCCAAAGGAATTATCCTCTCAGGTGGACCAAAGTCAGTTTATGAAGACGATGCCTTCAAGATTGATCCAGAAGTCTTCAAGCTTGGTATCCCTGTTTTGGGTGTTTGCTACGGCATGCAATTGATGGCCCAACACTTGGGTGGAAAAGTTGAAGCCAACCCTGGTAACGGGGAATTTGGTCAAACTGTCATCAAGCAAACGGAACCATCAAAGCTCTTTGCTGGCACACCCGAAGAACAAGTTGTCTTGATGTCTCACTCAGACAACGTGACAAAGTTGCCAGAAAACTTCGTCGTTGCTGCTGGGTCTGAAAAGACACCAATCGCTGCAATTGCTAACGACAAGGACCGGTTGTACGGAGTACAATTCCATTCAGAAACCACTTTGTCAGAACATGGGAAGGAAATCATCAAGAACTTCGTTATCGAAGTTGCTGGTGCCGACGCCTCATGGACGATGGCCGGCTTTATCGATGAACAAATCGAAAAGATTCGTGCCGAAGTTGGCGACAAGAAGGTCTTGCTCGGTTTGTCAGGTGGGGTTGATTCCTCAGTTGTTGGGGTTTTGCTCCAAAAGGCCATCGGTGACCAATTAACTTGTATCTTCGTTGACCACGGTTTGTTGCGGAAGAACGAAGCCCAACAAGTTATGGACATGTTAGGTGGCAAGTTCGGTTTGAACATCATCAAGGTTGATGCCCAAGAACGTTTCTTGTCAAAGTTGGCTGATGTTACTGACCCTGAACAAAAGCGTAAGATTATCGGTAACGAATTCATCGAAGTCTTTAACGATGAAGCCTTGAAGTTGAAGGATGTTGATTTCCTAGCTCAAGGAACTTTGTATACTGATGTCATCGAATCTGGAACTGACACTGCTCAGACCATCAAGTCTCACCACAATGTTGGTGGCTTGCCAGAAGAAATGCACTTCAAGTTGATCGAACCATTGAACAAGTTGTTCAAGGATGAAGCTCGCGCCTTAGGGGAAGAGTTAAACATGGACCACGAATTGGTTTGGCGTCAGCCATTCCCTGGTCCTGGTTTGGGTATCCGTATCATGGGTGCCATCACCGAAGACCGTTTGGAAACTGTTCGTGAATCAGACTACATCTTGCGCGATGAAATCGCCAAGGCGGGTCTTGAGGCCGACGTTTGGCAGTACTTTACTGTCTTGACCAACAATAAGTCAGTCGGGGTCATGGGGGACTTTAGAACCTATGAATACACGATTGCTGTTCGGGCCATCACTTCTGTTGATGGGATGACGGCTGACTTTGCCCGTTTGCCATGGGATGTCTTGCAAAAGGTCTCATCACGGATTGTTAACGAAGTCGACCACATTAACCGAGTCGTGTACGACATTACCGCTAAGCCACCAGCAACGGTTGAGTGGGAATAAATATAAAATTGCTTGATTTTTAAAAGACCTTGTTCACTTTGAACAGGTTTTTTTTTAGTTGAAACTATAGTTGAGGCCCATACTATCTGGCCATGTTAGTAGCAATCCGACCAGACACGGGCAATATGTTAAAATAGAATCATTGTTTTTGAGGGAAGAATGGATTGATTTTAATTGATAAAAATGAATAACTCAATTAGTTATTACGTATCTAGGAGAAGAAAAATGAAAAAATTTGCTCGATTACTTTCGAAAAAGCAAGTCTGCACTTTACTGATACTGACGTTGTTGGTTATTGGTGTTGGAACTAGTTGGGTTATAAATCGAATTGACAAAAATACCAATATCGAGGGGACCTATGACCATCAACTATCAGAATCTCTGGTGGGATTAAAAGTCGCTACTCAATTGAAAATTACTAGTCATCACCGCGTTACCTTGAGGACAATAAGTGACAGTCCTGAGGTTGGGATTTTTGGTATTCAGGCAGGAGATCAGGTAAGTGGAACCTATCGAGTGACAAATGTCTGGACAGGTCAGATGGAAATTACGATTCAAACACTAAAATTTAAGGGGTTCTGGGATGATTCCCACAAGCACTTAATTCTTTCGACGTCGGAGGGTAATATCGGTATCTACACAAAGGCCCACCAGAAAAAGACGACACCACAAATGTCTGGTTCTTATCGATACAAGCCTGCTAGTTCTGATGCTTACCCACAAAATTCAAAGATTGTTTTTGCCGGTAACCAGGCTAAATTTGTTAATAAAAATGGTCAGATTGATTTTTCTTGTGAATATGTAATCCGAAAGGGTTTGGTTTACATCGGTGAATATGGGATAGTTAAAATTACAAATCCATCTCCTGTTAAAGGTTTAGAACTAACGTTTGAGGATGCAATGAAGAGGACATGGTTACTGTAAAGTAATTTATTTGGCAAAAGTCAGGCTTTCAATTTTTA
>NZ_DF968005.1:583146-586317 GCF_001047075.2 Fructobacillus ficulneus | reverse complement strand
TGTCTAAAGTGATTAAATAGCTAAAGCAACCGCCTCTTCAGGTGAAAATAAGCCACATTTCCTTGCCTGACAGTCCATGAAACTTTATGTTAAATTAGACGTAGCTTAATTTTTGGGGAAGACCCTGAAGCAACCAGGTTTAAATTAATCATTGGATGATTGATGGAAAGAAGAACAATGTCAAAATTTGTCGGATTTTTTACGAAGAAACGAATCATTGCCACGTTAGTCTTAGTTGTTGTGATTGCAGGAGCGGCAGCAGGATTTTCTTATAATCGACTTCACGCTAACCAAAATTTAAAGGGAACTTATACCTTAACCCAGCAAGATAGCTCTGGTAAGGATCAAAAGGAACGGTTAACCTTTGCAAAAAATAACAAGGTGACCCTGAGCGTTGATGGTACTTCAACTAAGCAGGCGGGTACTTATAAAATGACCGATGCTTGGAAGGGTACATTTAGTGTTACTTTGAAGGGTGACAAGATGACTGGGTTCTGGGATGACAGCCATCGTAGTATCATCTTAGAAGACAAGAAGACTAAGTTACCTGTTGTCTTTACGAGTGAAAAGAAGGCTAAGTCTGGCGCACAGTTGTCAGGTAGCTTCCCCTATGCTCAAGTCAGTGCATCTGGTGCGGAGGTGGATGTGGCCTTTTCTGGTAACGATGTTGCTTTCGTCAGCCAAAGCTCTGTTTTGGGTTCAAGTAACTATGCGATTAAGGGTTCAAAGGTTTATATTACAGGATTTGGGGCATTGAAACCATATCAATCATCACCATCAACTAGCCTAGCAGCCTTTATGAAGGCATCATAACGATAAGTAAAATAAAAGACATAACTGCCCAGTTCGAGTGATTTGAACTGAAGCGGTTATGTCTTTTTTGTTTTAATCAGTCACAAGGAGTGGCTGTGTTGTCCTAGGACCATTGGTACAGTTATAAACTAATGAAGCGTTTTGTTGCTCAGTGCCATTGATAAAGAGTGAATGATTGGTAAGTTTGTAATTGTTGGTTTGAACAATATCAACGTGCTTATCGTGATCACTATGATTTTCAATCAAAATGGTGTAGGAACCAGGGCTGAGGCGGTCATGCAGAAGGTAGTCACCCCCGTCGTAATTAAGGTGGTAAACTTTATGATCACTATTGCGAATTAATTTGGCTGTCACATGCACATGAGCATGGACTTGCAAATCAAAGTAATTGGCTACCTGGTTTAAGGTGATTTTTTGTGAAACAGTATGACCAGGTACTAATGTTTGTGGCTGGGCCTGGTATTGTGCGGATAACTGGCTTTGTTGAGCGGTAATGACGCTATTTTTTAATTGATGTGGGAAAATCAAGTTAATAGCAAGCAACAGAACAGCACCAGTAAGTGTACTAATCATAGCTAAGTGTTGATTCTTGGCTGTGATAAAGGGTGGGTTCCAGTCGCTCTGACGGTCAGAAAGGCTGTTGTAGGCAAAGATGAGTAGAGGGAAGACAATTTGACCATAGCGAGGCTCTGCTTCCCATAAAATGGCATGAAAGCCCAAGTAGCCTAGCACGGTAATAACGGCCAGAAGGGTTACTGCTTCTTGGGAGTCCGATAGGTTGGGTTTCCAGTCAATGAGGCGAGTGATGAGTCCGATAAAGAGCAGAATAGTCGCAGAAGAATAGGAGATAATCGTTAGTTTTTGAAACAAGGATTGATGGTTGTGGTACCAGGCTGGGGCAGAACGGAAGCCACCATTATACCAGTCTTGAATTTGACTAACGTTGAGTAAAATTCCAACTTTTCCTATCCAAAGGGTGACGAGTCGGAAAGGACCCAAGTCAGTCAGGCGGTCGGTGATTTCTTCTTTGTTGTAGTCTTTTCGTTCAGTGGCTGATTTCAATGAAATTTCATGGTTAACATCAGCATCTGAGTACATTCCAAAATTATTGAAATTTAGCCCCATCATCATCCAGTGAGTGGCTGGAAATTCATATCGGCTTTCTTTGCTGTAGTCGGTCACTTGGTTGATGGCTATCGTAGCGGGTTTACTAAGACCAATGCCCAGCGTAATCAAAGCCATCGGTAGGAGTAACTGAGACTTCTTTAAGAGCTTTTGCCGCCAAAGGAGCCAGGCTAAGATGGCCATGGCCGGAACAATGACGATTAAATTAGCCTTGATTAACATTCCCACCGTTGTCACTACTACCAGGGCAAGTGCAGACAAAGCTTTTTTCCAAGGAGTCCTTGTCCTCCAAAACATCAGGGTCTGCATGATAATCAAAAGAATCAGCATTGAGGGTAAGTCGGAATAAAAGACCTGCAGGTAGTATGTGTAAGCAAAGGGGGTACAGGCAAAAAAGGCAAAACCGCCAACCAGGGCAGTTTTACGCCGATTTAGCTGCCAAATGGTTCGTAAGGATAAGGCAATGAAGGTATTTAACAAAAGAAAGGAAAGTAAATGAACGGCTAAATTGGTTGAAAAATGAAAGAGCTGAGTAAACCGTAGCCAAACCGATAAGAAGTAAGTGAGGGCCACATTGTTGGGGTACCGCCAGAAATAAGTGATTGTCCAATGGTTGTGGCCAGCCGCCATTTGATCGGCTTGAAATAAAATCCGATAGGGATCGTGGTAGATTGTATCTGGCATGACCTTTAAGACAAAGACTTGGGCAGCCATCATGAGGACAAATCCACCGGCTATGAGCCAAGTCAGGGTTCGCATCGGCAGACGGGTGATATGGTCACGAAGAACCCTGATTAGGGCTAAGGTTAACAGGGCAAAGGCCAGGGTACCTAAGGCGGTTAGTGTGGCCAGGTTACCAAAGGCGCCAATGATGAGGACAAAAGCCAGAAATCCAGCGAAAAAAGAAGTTCGTTTTATTTGAGATGACATGAATTAAACCGTGTTATTTTAACTTTTTTTGAATGTGATAGTGCGGGCGGTGCTTGACGTCTAGCATGATTTTTCCGATGTACTCACCAATGATACCCAGACTAATCATTTGTAGACCAGCTAGGAACCAGATTGAAATCATCAAGGAGGACCAACCGTGGATGGTTTGTCCTAAGACGTTCATCGTCAGGGTATAGCCGACCATCCCGGTCGCAACCAAAGAAATTATGAGACCGAGAACTAAGATTAACCGAACGGGGGCAATCGATAAGCTAGTAATACCATCCCAGGCGAAGGCTAGCA
>NZ_DF968005.1:578925-583090 GCF_001047075.2 Fructobacillus ficulneus | reverse complement strand
GGGTACTTTGTTTCTCCAACGGCTCGGGGAGCCCGCTTATAATAGACCTTTTCGCTGGTATAACCGAGCTTAGGAATCAACCCACGGATAAAGGCGTTTTGCTCATGGTACTTTAGGAGGGCATTGACCGCCTCCTTAGACATTAGGCGGAAATCGGCATGGTTAGGAATCAAATTAACCCCCAATAGCTGGCGAAACCGGTAGTATGAGTTAGCCGTAAAGCGCTTGAACCAGGTATCAGAAGACCGATTGGAACGGACTCCGTAAACAATATCGGTCCCATTCCGATACATCTCCACCATGTCGACAATCTTAGTTGGGTCGTCCTGTAAATCGGCATCAATGGTCACAATCATATCGGCCGATTGAACGGCTTCAGCGAGGCCAGCTAAAAGGGCATTTTGATGACCAAAGTTACGTGAAAAGCTTAGAGCCTCGATACGTGAAGAATACCGATTTAATTGTTCAATTTTTTGCCAAGTTTGGTCACTCGATCCATCGTCAACAATTAAAATGTTGGCTAAAAAGTTTGTATCAGACTTTGTAGACGCAGCGATTTGGTCTTCAATTTCAAGGAGTCTTTGAACGGAAGATTGTAAGGTTTCTTCCTCATTGAAGGCTGGAATAACAATTGTTAATTTTTCGGTCGGCATAGGCGTAGTCTTTCTGTATGATTCTACTAGCATAAGGGAATTTTGATGATTTTGCTACACATATAATATAAAATAAATCTTAAAAAAATTAAGTTTTAATCATTATTGTTTAGAATATTAGTTAAGGATCCAATCAAAAACTCATAAAAAAAGTCCCGTCAGGGACTTATGAAGATGAACTGGATGAAAGGTTTGGTGTAGCGGGCAATGACAGTTGAAAAATCGTGCCTTGGGGATGGTTGTCACGGATTGTGATTGTGCCGTCAATAACCTGTGCAAGGTGAGCACTAATGGGTAGGCCGAGACCTGTTCCTGGTACAGAACTGCGAACCTCGTCACTTCGGAAAAAGTGCTCGAAAACGTGGGCCTTATCCGCTTCTTTGATACCACTTCCATTATCTTGCACAGCAATTGTGCAGGTACCAGAATCGTCTTGGTTGAGGTTGATTAGGATTGGTTGGTCAGTCGGTGAATACTTGCCGGCATTCATAATGAAATTAGTTAAAATCTGTTCGATTGCCCCGCCGTGGCTGGTCACAGCCAAACTGGCTGGCCCATTAAAGATGATGGGCTGGCTAATTGATTTTTGAACCTTATTAATCGTTTCTTGGATGATAACTGTTAAATCGACTCGTTGAAAATCTACAACGAGTTGGTTGGCTCGAATTTGGGTCAGCAGGTTGTCAATTAGTTGCTGCATTGCCCGCGATTCCTCAGTAATGTAGGCGACCGATTGATCAATAATTTCAGGATGGGCATGCCCGTGTCGTTCAATTAGTTGAGCATTGCTACGAATCGTAGCAATGGGTGTTCGTAACTCATGGGCAGCATTTAAAATAAAAATTTCCTTTTGTTCTTGTCGTTTACCAAGAACTGTTAATAAGTCATTGAAATTAGTTGCCAAATCAGTGACTTCACTTGGCTGTACTGGGACAGGTAGCTGGGATGTTCCAGGTTCTTTTAAGCTATTGATTAATTTCGTTTTTTCTGAGAGTTCAGTCAACGGATCTGTTAGTCGTCGTGTTAGCCGTTTAATATACAGTGGAGTCGTTATTAGTGTCAGAACTAAAATAGCCAAGGTAACTAAGATAATTCGGTTTAGGACGGCGAGTTGAGGGCTGAGACTTTGCCAGAGGGTGTAGTAAATACCATCGGAATAGACGAGACGGTGGTATAGGAGACCGAAGCCGGGACGGAAGTAGAGGTTGCTAATTAGAGGTACCTTAATGGGCTTGATAGCCAAAATGTCATCGGCCTTGGGTGAAAAATAATGTTCTACGGCAGCGTTTTTTCGAACATTATGAACGTAGACATAGCTATAGCTGGTATCTAACGTGCTGTTCTTGCGCCAATAATGCCAGTCATGGTCACTATCAATTTTGGTCTTTTTGAGACTGTGTGTGATATGTTCTGAGTTTGTGGCCACCTCGGTCAGCAGTTGATGGCTAATTGCCAAAATAATAGCCAAGGAAAAAAGCAAGGTAAAGGTCACCATCATTTTTAACAGGTGGCGCAACATGATGCTGGCACTGGTTTGTTTTTCTTTATTTTTTTTCATTCAACTTACCAGTCTGCAACGTGGTCGGAGAGCATGTAGCCAACGCCGCGAATCGTATGAATTAGTTTCTTGCCGTAGGAATCAGCATCGACTTTGGCCCGCAGACTGCGGACATAGACATCTAAAATACTGGGTTGACCATTAAAATCAATGCCCCAGACGCTGTCGAGTAAGAAATCACGAGAGCAAGAATCATTTTGATGGGTTAATAGCACCACGAGGAGTTCGTATTCCCGTTGGGTTAGTGGCAAAATATCCAGTCCGCGGCTAACTCTTTTGGTGGTAGTGTTGACCGACAAGTCAGCGACAGTCAATAGGGCACCAGTTTCGACAGTCGGTGCTGGTTGACCGTGACGTAAGGCAATTGCCACTCGAGCTAATAATTCTTCCATTTCAAAGGGCTTGGTCAGGTAGTCATCGGCTCCACCTGTTAAACCGGCCACTCGGTCACCAATGTAGTCTCGGGCAGTCAGCATAATAATTTGAACATCACTGGTTTTACGGATTTTACGCAAAACGCTAAAACCGTCAAGTTTCGGCAACATCCAGTCTAAAATAATGACATTAATTGCAGGATGACTTTGAAACATTTCGAGGGCCTCTAAACCATCCTTGGCCCGAATAACAGTAAAACCTTCAAATTCGAATTCGGTTTTTAGGGAACTGGCCAGGCCGTCTTCGTCTTCAACTAGTAATAAGGTCGGTTGCATTGTTAGGACTCCTTGTTTCGCGTTTTTTTAACACTGAAAAGGCTACACTAGGCATAATAGCACGATTTTGCCAATTCAGTTCTTGTTTTTAATCACTATAAACAAAGACCTTGATCAAAGGACCGAGGCTGGTGGTTATCAATTAAGTGAATAAGAATCAAAACGTCTCGTTCTTACCGCTTTTCAGTTAAAAGAACGTTGAAAATTAAGGAAGCATCCTTATATTCAGTCCCGTTAATCGCGAGCGGATAGGGTGAAAGCTGATAATTATAGGTTTGAACAACGTCAACTAATTGGTTTTGAGAGCTCTGATTAGTAAGGACCAAGCGGTAAGAGCCGGGTTGAATTTTTTCCTTACTGGTGTAGTCTCCGTCCGAATAGGTTAAACGACTAACTTCATTTCCTTGGTTATCGACTAGGTTCGCGGTAACTGTTGAATTGGCATGGACTTGAACGTCAATATAGTCGGCTGATTTATTTAATTTTATTTTTTCAGATAGGGTTGTTCCAGGAGCAATGGCCGTCGGTTTGGCCTTGTATTGGGTAGACAATTGACTTTGCTGAGCAGCGACTACATTATCGTCTAATTGAATGTGTTGGGAGAAAATCAAAAAGATGGCGGCCGAAGAACCGACAAGGCTGGCTTGCAGCCAAAAACGCCGGTAAATTCGGAGATGAACTTTTTTCTCGGTCACTGCCTGGCCCTGTGGCAGGGCGTTGGTGATGAACAAGAGGAGTGGCAAGATAATTTGTCCGTAGCGGGGTTCAGTTTCCCACAAAATGGTATGGAAGGCTAAGTAGGCTAGGGCAATCATCACGGCCAAAAAGGTTATGACTTCTTGGTGTTGCCTTAAATCAGGGCGCCATTTTACTAAACGACTGATTAAGAGGAGCCAAAGGGTAATGGTAGCTGCTGCATAGGTGATGAGGGTTAGTTTTTGAAATAAGTATGACCGCTTTTGGTACCAAGCTGGTGCTGATTGGAAACCACCATTGTACCAATCTTGAATTTGACTGGTATCGAGGAGAATTGATAGTTTTTCGGTCCAAAGATGGATCAAGCCAAGAGGGCCAAGCTGACCAAGCCGGTTTAAAATCTGCCGATCATCGTAATTTTTCCTGGCTTGGACAGTGGGGAGAGCGATGTCTTTAGCGACGTCGTTGTCAGCGTACATCCCCTCGTATTTTTCATTTGTTCCCATTAAAATCCAATGGCTAGCCGGGAACTCATAGCCCGGATGGTT
>NZ_DF968005.1:569048-578855 GCF_001047075.2 Fructobacillus ficulneus | reverse complement strand
TGGCTAGGGTGACAGGCTTGGCTAAACCGACACCAACGACAATCAGGACTAAGGGCAAGAGGAGCTTAGTTTGCTTGAGAAGCTTTTTGCGCCACAAGACGACTAGGAGCAAGCAAAGACTGGGTACAATCACGATTATGTTTGGTTTGATTAACATTCCAAAAGTCGTAGTCAAAACGAGGATGGTCCCTTTGATTGATTTGGGGCTAGATTTTTCAGCGTTCCAAAATAGCAAAGTTCTGATAATAATTAAGAGAACCAGCATCGAAAGCAAATCAGAATAAAAAATTTGTAAATAGTAGGTGTAAGCAAAGGGTGTGAGTGCTAAAAAGGCTAATGAACCTAATAGGGCCGAGTTCCGTTTGTTTACTTGCCAAACTGTTTTCAGCGTCAAGACGATGAATGTATCCAGGATGCTTAATGAAAGAATATGAATGGCAACATTACTCGAAAGGGCGAGAAGGTTGGTCAGTCGGAGCCACAAGGACAAGAAATAGGCCAAAGTAACATTGTTAGGATACCGCCAAAAGTAAGTTGTATCCCAAGTCAAATGACCAGCAGCGAGTTGGTCAGCTTGAGATAAAATCCGGTATGGGTCGTGGTAGATAGTGTCCGGCATGGCGGTCAGAACATAAATTTGACCGATTACCATGGCGAGTAAGATACCACCGACAATTGCACGAAGCCAAGGGCGAGATAGACGGTTAACTTGCCGTGCTAGTAACTGCGAAAAACTAACTAAGAGGATGACCGCCGCAATAATGACAGTGGCTGTTTTGCTGGTCATGTTACCAGTGATGCCGATGCCCAGGGAAATGATCAGTATCAAGGCTAAAAGGGATGGATGGGCTTTTTTAATCATGAGGGGCTTCCTGACTAATTAGACCGTGGTTGGGGATGAATCTGAGGTAGTAGTCCAATAATTTATTTTGCATTGCTGTCATCAACAGCCAATAGGCACTGGCCAATAGCACACTTGCTAAGACATCTGATGTAAAGTGGTCCCCTAGGTAGACTCGTGAAAATGCAACTAGGAAAATCCAGGTCCAAGCCAAGACATAAGCGATGATACGGCGGCTAGTCGTGGCTTGATTTGATAGTAAAAAGAGCAAAGAGAAAACAAGAATAGCGGTGGTGAAGGTATGACCACTGGGAAAACTATAGCCTGTGTCTGGGACAAGTTTGTAAGTTGGTCGCGGGCGACGCACTAATAATTTGACGATTTCAGCAATCGCTGACCCGGAAAGCTGGATACCAGCCAGGTAGATGGCTGAAAAGGTTTGCCGACGAATAAAAAAGAGATATAAGGCCAAGACTACTGATAGTCCGATTGCGACTGCGGGACTGCCTAAATGAGCAATAACCTTAAAAAAGCTGGTTAAATCATGGCTATGTAAGTGTTTAACAAAGTGATGGGCCCCCTTGTCAACGATTTTGAGAGCAGCAGTATGGAAGACCACGTTAGCAGTCAAAAAAAGGAATAGGATCAATAAATAGTAGCTATAAGTTAATTTTTTCGTTTTCATGAAAGGATCCTCCGATAATATATTTATTTTATAAAACGGGTTTGTTCTAAACAACCAAGGAAAACTAAGGCAAAAATTAATTTTTTTAAGAATTGACTTTAAGTACTGCTACTGTCGGAATCAAGGTCTCTTCCTGGACAATAAAAAACACCCATGCTAGGCATAGGTGTTAAAGGAAATTACTTCAAAGGTACGTCTTGAACCCAACCTTCAGGACCCTTTTCATCGCCATATTGGATGGCAATCAAACGGTCGTACAAGGCTTGAGTCTTAGGACCAACTTCAGTTTCTGAGAAGAAGACATGCTTCTTACCATCATTAGTGATTGATCCGACTGGAGAAATGACCGCTGCGGTACCCATGGCACCAGCTTCGGCAAATTGATCCAAGTCATGAATTGAAATGGCTTCTTCAACTGGGTTCATCCCGAGTTCTTCGGCCAAGGCCAATAGTGAATATTTAGTGACAGAAGGCAAAATTGAAGGAGACTTAGGGGTCTTGAATTGACCATCCTTGGTAATTCCAAAGAAGTTTGCTGAACCAAGTTCTTCAATATACTCATGTTCGCGAGGGTCAAGGTAGACAACATCTGAGAAACCGGCCTTGTGGGCGTTATCACCAGGAAGCATTGAGGCGGCGTAGTTTCCACCAACCTTAGCTTGACCAGTTCCACCATGAGCGGCACGGTCATATTCTGATGTCACAAAGGCTGTTGGTGTCAAACCACCTGGGTAATAGGCACCAACAGGCATGGCAAAGACAGTAAACAAGAAGTCGTGTCCAGGGTGTACACCAATTTCAGGTGATGTTGAAAGCAACAAAGGACGTAAGTACAATGATCCACCAGATTCGTAAGGAGGAATAAATTCTTGGTTAGCCTTAACTACTTCCTTAACAGCCTTCACGAATTCATCTTCGGGGAAGCCGGCCATCATCAAACGTTCGGCTGAGTTATGCATTCGATGGGCATTACGGTCAGGACGGAAGATGTTAACACCGCCGTCCTTACGACGGTAGGCCTTCAATCCTTCAAAGACTTCTTGACCATAGTGAAGAGCAACAGCTGATTCACTTAATTGGAGAGTTGAGTCCGTTGTGAGTTCACCCGGTTGCCATTGACCATCATGGTATTCAGCTCGGTACCGATAAGGAAGATCATGGTAAGAAAAATCCAAGTTATTGAAATCGAGATCGCTCGCTTTTGTTTTCGACATAAAATATTTCCTTCTTTCACTAATAGGTTAATCTATATATTAGAATAAAATGAGAAAAAGTCAAGTGTTATTATTCACTTTTCATCAAAATGAAAGAATTGGGGCTGTGTTAAAATAAAGAAACATAACAATTATTCTCGAGGAAGTGCGATGGTTAATTATCCCAAAGGGGTCACGGGACAAACGGGCCCAATCAATAACAATGTTCGTAAGGGCAAGACAACCCAACGGGGGATGATCTTTGGTCGGCGGGGGATGGGTCTTGAAGACGCAATTAATGAAGCAAACGAGTATTATCTCAGCAATCATTTAGCCGTGATTTATAAAAAGCCAACCCCGGTCACGATTGTGAACGTCGATTACCCGGCCCGGTCAGCGGCTAAAATTACGGAAGCCTACTTTCAAAAGCCTTCCACAACTGATTATAATGGTATCTACCAAGGCCGGTATATTGATTTTGACGCTAAGGAAACGAAAAATAAAACCACTTTTCCAATGAAAAATTTCCATGAGCATCAAATCCGCCACTTAGCAGAAATCGTGGCTCAAGGAGGGGTGGGCTTTGTCTTGGTTCAGTTTACGGCCCTGGATGAAACCTATCTCTATCCAGCTCCCGAGTTGGTTCGCCGCTGGCAAGATTTGGAGGGACACCGGTCTTTGACCTATCAAGAAATTGTCGAGACTGGCTACCAAGTTCCCGCCAAATTAAACCCCAATTTGGACTATTTGCATGCCGTGGACCAGTATTTGCTTGATTTGAATCGGAAATGATGAGGAAGCCATCACTGGTAGCCTGAGTTGACTAAAGGAGGAAGGATAGATGAGTCGAATTTGGATCACGGGCTATCGAACTTATGAACTGGGGGTTTTTAAAGATACAGATCCCAAGGTCCAGGTATTAAAATATGCGATTAAAAAAACACTGATGGAACAGATTGACCAAGGCTTGGAGTGGGTTTTGACGGGTGGACAGTTGGGTGTTGAAACTTGGACTGTTGAAGTTGCTTTAGAATTAAAGCAGGACTACCCAGAATTACACGTAGCGTTATTCTTGCCCTTTGGCCATTTTGGGTCACAATGGAAGGAATCCAGTCAGGCAAAGTTAGCCGACTTGAAGACCAAGGTTGATTTTTATGCTGATGTCCACAAAGAAGACTACCAGAGTCCCCACCAATTACGTCAATACCAGGACTTCCTATTGAATCATAGTGATGGGGCTGTAATGGTTTATGACGTAGACTATCCGGGTAAGGCTCAGTATGATTATCAAGCCATTGAGGATTTTCGAACCCAGCGGCCATACCCATTACAAATTGTCACCATGGATGATTTACAAGAGTTCGCTAGCGATTACCAAGAAGCCTTAAATGAAGATTTAGATTAAAAAAAATGCTTAACATCAATTTAATCTTGACCAATTACACTGATGTTACTAAGGTGTCTATCTTTACTTGATATTGGTAGACGTTCCTGTTAGTATTAGTTTAATTCAAAGGAATTCAAAGGAGTTATTCTTGTGGCACAAGTAAAGTATACTCAAAAAGATATTTATAACCGCGTTTTTAAGGAAAAGCGAGTTGGTGTGGGTTACGACCCTAACGACGTTGACGGCTTTTTGGATGACATCATTTCTGATTATGGTGTCTTTGCCAAGCGGATTGAAGAATTGCAAACTCAGGTTGGTCAATTGCAATCAGCCCTTAAGCAAACCCAAGAAGAATTGGCTCACGAACAAAGCCAACAAATGTCACGCATCCAACCAGTAGTTGAACCAGCACCGGTTGTTGTTGAACCAGAGCCTGTTGCACCAGCAGAACCTGCTGAGTTACCAACTAATTTGGACTTGATTAAGCGTGTGGCTAACTTGGAACGTGCTGTTTTCGGTTCAGAAAATAGTGCGAACTAAGGTCAGATGTGTTAAAATCTTACTGTTAATTATTTTAATTTAAATGTTAGCACTAGTAAGTATCGAGTAATTGCGCATGATATTTCTCATGTGAGGAAGGTCCATGCTCGCACACTCTGCGATGAGTGTAGTGTTTGTGCTGGGATAAAAAATAAACCCAGGGGTGACGTAAGTCACAACGGCGACTGAAATGGCTACGGCTTTGCTATGTCAAAATAGGTCTGAAAGTGCCATAGAAACGAATGCCTAGGTGAAAGTCTAGGACTTGAGACGAGGTAAACCCCACAAGCGGGCAACCCAAACTTTGGTAGGGGCGGCTGACCTAGTGAATTGAAACGATGGTCGGTATGGCGGCAACGCTTAGATAGATGATTACTGAAGGTCCTTAATCCCTGTTGAGGACTGGAACAAAACATGGCCTACAGATACTTACTTTAGGGAGCTCACACTCGTTGTGGGCTTTTTTTTATGTCCATTTATTGGTAGAATGGAATATATATTGATTAGTTGGTGTATTCTTGTAACTAACCACGTGGCGATGCCAATCATTTGGCGTCCAAATCAAGCAATAATTGAACGGCATGACCGTTACGAAGGACTTTGGATATGTTTAAAAAAATGAGTCAGAAGCTTTTAACTCTAGGAACCTTAATGGCTTTAGTTTTGCCACTGCTTGCTCTGCCGGCTTTTTCTTTGGCAACGAGTGCTGCAGCAGACCAAACTGATCCGACACTAACACGAATTCAAAAAAAGGGGACCTTGACGGTCGGCTTGTCTGCCGACTATGCCCCCTATGAATTCCACCAACAAATCAATGGTAAGGACCAAATTATTGGCTTCGATGTTTCTCTAGCACAAGCGGTGGCAAAGAAGCTGGGTGTGAAGCTTAAGATTGAAGATATGGGCTTTGATGCCTTGCTTGGTGCATTGAAAACCGGCAAGATTGACATGATTGCTTCTGGATTTTCAGCAACTCCCGAACGAGAAAGTCAAGTGGATTTCTCCCATGTTTACTTGAAATCACCACAGACAATGATTGTTTTGAAAACTGATGAAGCCAAGTACAAGAGTGGAGATTTATCATCATTTTCAGGTAAAAAAATTGGGGCACAAACCCAAACCGTTCAAGAAGCTGCTGCTAAGACGATTCCAAATGCCAAAGTTGTTGCTTTGCAAAAGTATCCCAACTTAATTTCACAGCTATCGCAGGGCGTTGTTGCTGGTGTTGTCGCTGAAAAGACGATTGCCCAGGCCTATGCGGAGCAAAATTCAAAGTTTGCGGTGGTCACACCAAAGTTCTCTGAAGATTCAACGGGTGCTTCTGCTGTTGCTGTGCCAAAGAATTCACCTGCCTTAGTGGCTAAGATTAATTCCGTGATTGATAAGATCACAACGAATGGTGAATTTAACTCTTGGAAATCAAAGGCGCAAAAGCAAATGTTTGCCAATAAGAGTCAATCTTACTGGGACAAGTACGGCCATTACTTCGTCGAGGGAACCGGGATTACTTTGGCTTTGGCCGTGATCGGGGTTTTGATTGGAACTACTTTGGGAACGATCTTTGCCTTACTGAAATTGTCTTCTGTCTTTGTTTTGCGGGCAATCGGTAATATCTATGTTGAGTATGTCCGTGGAACACCACTCTTAGTTCAGGCCTTTATGGTCTTCTTCGGAACGCAGGCGATTGGCTTGCATCTTTCGGCCTTTGTGGCTGGTGCCCTAGCAATGGGCTTGAACTCGGCCGCCTATGTGGCTGAAATTATTCGTTCTGGAATCGAATCCGTTGATAGTGGACAAATGGAAGCGGCCCGGTCATTGGGCTTACCTCATGGTAAGACCATGCGTCTTGTTATTTTGCCTCAAGCGGTGCGGACAATTTTGCCAGCCTTGGGAAATGAATTTGTTTCCGTTATTAAGGAAGGCTCAGTTATCTCCGTCATTGGTGTTGGCGAATTGATGTACGAAACTGGGGTTGTCCAGGGGGCATCGTTCGAACCATTCTTGCCACTTGTAATTGCCTCATTAATCTACTTCGTTTTGACCTTTACGATTTCACGTCTTTTGGGCTTTGCCGAACGAAAGATGGCTCGTTAATTGAATGTAATTTTGCCGCTAACCGAACAGGTTGGCGGTTTTTATTTGTTGGAAAATAAAAAAGCTGACAACTTATTGTTGTCAGCTGATGGTGAAAATTAATTTTCAAATGTAACACGGACACTTTCCGGAATTGGGAAGTCCTTTTGAACAAGTTCTAGTTCACCAGTTTCGGTATCGCGAGCAAAGACAGAAACGTTATTGGTCTTTTGGTTAGCGACAACTAAGAATTTTTCTGCTGGGTCGAAATTCATATCGCGAGGGAATGAACCTTCAATGTCGATGGTTTGAATTAATTCGATTTCGGAACCGAAGTTAGAAGTTTGGAAAACTGAAACGGAATCATGGCCCCGGTTAGATGTATAGATGAAGCGACCGTCACTAGAAACACGGATAGCGGCTGCTCCATTGTGGTCGTCCCAGTCAGTTGGAATCGTTGAGATTGTCATGATATGGGCGAATGATCCAGTATCTGCATCGTATTTAAGGACGGAAAGAAGTGAAGATAATTCACCCAAGAGGTAAGCATATTGTCCGTCGGGTGAGAAGCGGATATGGCGGGGACCAAAGCCGGCTTCCGTTTGGTAACGGGCTACTTCGGTCATGGCTCCTTGGTCATCGAGGTCCAAAGTGATGACTTCATCAGTTCCCAAATCAACGACGACCAAGCGGTTGTCTGGTGTTAAGTTTGTGAAGTGGACATGGGCAGCATCTTGTTCTGGACGGGGACCCTTACCGTGGTTGTACCAAGTATCTTGTAGGGTCAAAGATCCGTCACCTTCAATTTTGAAAACTTCTACCATACCACGGTGATAGTAACCGGCAAAAACAAATTGGCGGTCTTCATCGATACCGATGTAAGCCGGGGCAGAACCTTCCGTTAAGTTGATACCGAGTTCTGTCATAGGGCGGGTAGCGTTATCAAGGGCCAATACGCCGGCCTCATCGCCACGCTTTTCAACGGAATAGACTTTGTTAGCCTTTGAAATGGCCAAGTAGGTTGGGTTAGTAGCCTCGAAAACTAGGCGTGGCTCGCTCAATTGGCCAGTCGCATCGTTGAAATCAGCCTCATAAATACCCTTTGAACTTTGGCGGGTGTATGTACCAAATAATACGTGATGAACTGTCATGTCTTGAATCACTCCTTCTTCTGTTTTGTAATCAGAGTTATTGTAGCATATTTTGGCTATAATCATGGCTAAAGAAGTTAGAAAAAAGCAAAACTCGATTTGGTTCTTTTACTAGGCTAAGGCTGAGAAGTTGTTAATTCAGTTCTTTTGTCTAAGGGCTATGGTAAAATATTAAGTATTACAAATATTGAGTAAGGGAGTCGTTATGGCGCAGGAAAAGGAAGTTAAAAAGCCTGGAATTACATCAACTAAAGGTATTAAAACCTTGGTTGCCGTGGTTTTGATTTTGTTGATAATTTGGTTAGGGTACCAAGTCCGCTTTATTTTTGGCCCAATTGAATCGTTTTTTACAGCTGTTGGGGCACCGATTTTAATCGCTGGGGTCTTTTACTACCTGTTGAACCCGCTCGTTGGCAAGTTGGAAAGGTTGTTACATTGGAAGCGTAATTATGTTGTCCTAGTTGTACTGCTGACTTTTATTTTGATCCTAGTCTTAGCCGTGGTTTTCTTAACACGGATTGTAGCTGACCAGGTGGCAGTTCTTTTGAACCACTGGCCAAACTACGTGAAAGAGGGACAAGATTGGATTAAATCAACGCTGAGGGGGGAAGATTTCGACCAACTCCGGAATGCCTTGGTAACATCAAATGATCAAATTAATAAGACCGCCATCGATTGGGTTCAAAACCACTTAGGTGATGGCCTACTTGGGGTAGGACAAATTGCGGCTAAAATTAGTGAAGTCGCTGTTGTCTTGGTCTCAACACCCTTTATCTTGTACTACCTTTTGGTTGATGGCAGTCGTTTGCCTAACTTTATTATCGATAAGTTGCCACCAAAGGCTCGACCTTCAACGCGTCACCTATTAACCGAGCTTTCTAGTCAAATCTCTAAGTATATTCGTGGTCAGCTTGGAGTCGCAACGTCAGTTGCCATCATGTTCTCAATTGGCTATACGCTAATTGGTTTGTCATCTGGAATTCTGTTGGCCATTTTGGCTGGAGTTTTGAATTTGATTCCATATTTAGGGTCATTCTTGGCCCAGGTGCCGGTCTTTGCAGTTGCCTTTGTGACTGGAGGACCGAAGATGGCGGCCTTGGCAGCCTTGGTTTTGGTAATTGAACAACCATTAGAAGGGCACCTGATTACACCTAAAATTTTGGGTGACGCCCTAGAAATTCATCCAGTAACCGTTATTATTGTTTTGTTAGCAGCTGGTCAAATATTTGGGTTACTCGGCTTTATTCTGGCGGTTCCAGGCTATGCGGTCTTAAAGGTTTTGGTCGTTCATTTGTATACCTGGTGGCGGACCAACTCAGCATTATTTAAAGAAGAATTAGGAGACAAAGAATGACGAATCATATTGTATTGTTTGAACCGGTCATGCCGGCTAATACGGGAAATATTGCCCGGACAACGGCAGGAACAAACGCGGTCCTACATTTGATTGAACCACTTGGTTTTGATATTTCAGACAAGGCCGTTAAACGAGCCGGGTTAGATTACTGGGACCATGTTGATTTGCATACTCACGCCTCGTTACCAGATTTCTTAGCAACGTTGTCTGATACTGACCGCTTGTACTTGGTTTCTAAGTTTGCGAACCAGGATTATACTGACCCAGACTATGCTGCCGAGGGTGGGGACAACTACTTCCTCTTTGGTAAGGAAACGACGGGCTTGCCAGAAGTCTTTATGCGCCAAAATCCTGAAAAAGCCATCCGTATTCCGCAAAATGATAAGAATATTCGGTCATTGAACTTGTCGAATACGGTTGCGGTTGTCTTGTTTGAAGCCTTGCGCCAACAGGACTTTGCTGGCTTGGACAAGATTCATACCTACGAACAAGATAAATTAAAGTAATTGCTAAAAATAGCTTGCAATTCCGTCGGTCAGTTGCTATACTAATATAGTTGTCTGATAGAGATATCGGCAAC
>NZ_DF968005.1:563407-568830 GCF_001047075.2 Fructobacillus ficulneus | reverse complement strand
CGGGGGGGGTTTTTTGTGTTTAATTTATTATTGTTCTGCTGGGGCCAACTTGTTCTTAGGTGGGTTAAATTCGCGCATGGCCTCGGCCAAGTGGACGAGGTTTGTCACCAGCTTTTGAGTTGGTGCGGGAACACCGTGCTTGTCAGCCAGAGCGGTAAAGTAACCGTTGATGTAATCGACCTCGGTTTCACGACCCTTAACGAAGTCTTGGTACATTGATGGGAAGTGTTGGGCAAATGCACCGGTAGAGAGTCTCACAATTTTGTCTAGCATTTCGTCTTCTGTTTCCAGTAGTTCGATGCCAGCAGCCTTGGTCGCTGCATAGGCCTCATCGAGCATCGGCTTGGCAACGCCTTCGATGTAGTTGGGGTAGGCCATTGTTTCGCCGACCCGGGCTTGGAACATCGTGTGAACAGAGTTCTCGACGGAGTTGAAGGCCACCTTAGTTAGGAGGGTACCAAGCAAGTTTTCGGAATAAGAGGGGTTAAGTTCTGCCTTAGTGAAGTCTGCTTGGACTTGGTCCATCACTTCTGAAGGTTTCTCAGTCATGTTGGCATAGACCGACCCGGTTCCTCCGATAAAATCAACGTCGCCGAAGTCGTTCAAAATCGTCGCAATCATGGCTGTTCCACCAATAATATGGTCGTCATCGAAGTACTGTTGGAACTTTTCCAAGTGCCCCATCCCATTCATGGCCCCGAGGGCAGTTTGCCCTGGTTGGAACTTGGGTGCTAGGCGGGTGAGGGTGTCAGCCAATTGCATTTGCTTCATAAAGAAAATCCAGACGTCTGGTTGACCGGTATATTCTTCTGGTGAATAGGCCTTTACTGGGATGGCTGTCCGGTCTTGATGGTCAACTGACCGGTAAACGACATCGCCCTGGGCATGGATGGCATCAAGTGAGGCCTTGGTTGGCTCAACAAAGTCGACTTCAACACCGGCATTTTCCTGTAAGAGCAAACCATAACGGAGGCCCATGGCCCCGGCACCGACAACAGCATACTTCATCGTAAATCTCCTTTATAAACAATCTAATTTTTTTAAATATAACAGGGCGACGGGGAATATGCAAGGACGGTGGGTGGGGATGTTCGACTTTATCAGCTGTAGTTAGTGGATGATTCGATAGTCGTTCACTTTTTGTGTGAAATTATATTTAGCGGTTTTTCTGAACAAAATCAAGATGTAAGTTTATTTGTTACTAATATAAGCTAATCTATTCGAGATTACCTGGGTTTTGATTTTAAAAAGATAAGTAGGCAACGTGTCCAATATTTAAAAACAAGCATAATCGTTTTGACCATTTACAAATTATTTGTTAAATTTAAAGCGCATTGCGGATCAAGCTGAGTTAGTGGGGTAAGAAAACTAAGAAGCGAGGCAGGAATGTTCATTAAAAAATTATTGTTTTTAGGTCTGCAAATTTTCTGGGTGATGGTGCTGGGAACGCTATTTACCAATATTGGTCAAATTCATAATCAATTGCTTGCCTTACTGGCCTATCTGGGAGTGTTAGTTGTTTATGGACTGTCAATTAAAGGGTCTTCCATGATTACAGCTTATGTTAGCCAAACTCAGTTACGGTTCACGAGGCTAACGAGGGCAGATGGCCTGATAATTATTGGTACCTATATTTTTCAGCTGGGTATTAGCGTCACTATCTCGTGTGTTGGGACGTACCTATTCGGTGATGTACAAGCGACGAATGAAAAAATGATTAATGATTCTTTGGCCCATTTGAGTATCCCATTGTTAGTGGCCGAACTAGTATTTATTATCGTCATTGGTCCGGTTTTTGAAGAAATGGCTTTCCGTGGCTACATGATGAATGTCTTCTTTAAAAATAATGCGAGTCTAAGTATCATTGTTTCTACGCTACTCTTTGCCTACTTACATATGCATTCCCTAGTGTTAACCACACACAATCTGACGGCATTTTTGATTTACTGCACTTTGGGTGGAGCCCTTGGTTATGCCTACAGCCAGTCCCAAAAGATTTCCGTCAGTATTGGCCTGCATATGTTGAATAATTTGATCGCGACCATCATGATGGTCATAGCGAACCAATGAGAAAGTAGCGGAGCAATTACAACTTGGAAATAACTAGGAATCAAAGGTATCGGGTCGGATATATCGATTGTATTTTTAATTTTAACCTGACTATCAAGAAATAGAAAAAAGACAAAGGATTGCTTCGAGCGGTCCTTTGTCTTTTGTTTTAATATGAAAGGTAAAATTTTAGCCCTGGTTGTTCTTCAAGCGGGGGTCAGCTGGCTTAACTTCTGGCAAGCCACCCATGGCTTCAGGGTCCTTTTGGTAAGTGAATGGTTGGCCATCCTTAGCAATTTGACCGGCAAAGGCTTCTGAACCAGTGCCATCAGAGAAGTTCATCAAAACGTGTGAGAATTCTGAGTGTTCGATATCGCCCATGTCACCAGGAACGATGACACCGTACTTTTCTTCCAATTCTTCTTGAGCCTTCATGAATTGCAATTGGTGTTGCGTTTCACGGGCCAAAAGGAAGCGGAGCATGTCACGGACACCTTCGTCGTCAGTCATGTTATACAAACGTGAAACTTGAAGACGGGCTTGTGATTCGCGAACAACGTTGAAGCGCATGTCGGCAACGAGGTTACCTGATGAAGTAGCGTAACCAGCGTTCCAAGCAGCGCCGTTGGGGTTGTTCAAACTAGCGTTCAAACCGTGGACCAAGGCGTGTTCTGGGTCCATGCCGGCCAAAGTAGCGGCCTTCATTGGGTCACCAGCAACATCTGCTTCAGAAATTGGGGCACCTTCCAATAGGTAGCCGACCATAGTTGAAATCATTTCAACGTGGCCAATTTCTTCTGTTCCAGTATCGAGGAGTAAGTCTTTATATTTTTCATCACCAGTTGATGACCAACCTTGAGAAAGGTATGACATCATTCCAGTTGTTTCACCCCATTGACCGCCGAGTGCCTCTTGCAGACGACGGGCCATCAAAGGATCTGGACGGTCTGGCTTGGCGTTGTATTGCAATTTTCGGGTGTGCTTAAACATAAGTTCCTCTTTCTCTTCAATTCTTATTATCAAAAATAACGATAGTACCAATTATTATTATAAATAATAAATATAGGCATATATCCTTGATAATTAGGGATAATATACAAAATAACGATAATATTACAACTATTCCAATTAATATATTAACGTTGAAATGAGTGTATCATCTCTGAAATACCTCCGTCAAATGAAAAATCAAAAACCGGTCTAGACCTTACTTCGAACCAATCTGCTTTAAAAGCTGACCGAGGGTAGAGAGAACCTGGTCACTGTGCTAATATAAATGAAGTAAACTAGACTTTTTTCAGTGACAATATTCTACTGTGCCGCTGATAGTAAGGGAGAAAACGACAATGGCTAAAAAAACAAAACGCCGTAGTCCAAAAAAGAAAGCGAGTCGCAGCCAAGATGCCGGTGTGATTGTTGGCCTTTTGCTGGTTATCTTTTTTTCAATTTTTGCGATTTTTCAGCTCGGACTCTTTGGAATCTATTTAGCTGATTTTGCCCGCTTCTTCTTTGGCAATCTGTATCAAATTACTTTGTTACCGATTATGGCCTGGGCCTTGATTTATTTGATTATGGATAAAAACTATCCAATCGCCACTCACATTTATGTCGGTGTACTGATGATGTACTTGGCAACCGCCTTGTTGTCGTCGATGTTGTTCTTTAATCAAAATGAATTTCCGGCCGGGAATTTCCCTTCACAAATTGTGCGGATAATTGGTCAGGAATTAACCAACCATTCAACTCTAACTCCCGTTGGAGCTGGAATGGTTGGGGCCTTGCTTTATCAGCTAACTTATACGCTATTAGCTGATATTGGAACCGCAATTGTGATTGCGACCTTATATTTGGCAGGTGTGATTGTAACCTTCCGAGTTCCGGCCCGAGACATTGCCCAAAAGGGAGTGATTAAGGCCCATGAGAATTTTACTGAATTCCAGAAGGAACAAAATAAGAAGCGTGACCAACGACAGTTGTTGGCGGAAAAGCAAAAGCAGGATTTGACTGAATTTGGGGACGATCCATTTGGTTTGTCCAAAAGTGAACCTGACGTCAATCAACCAAGTACTGATCCGTTCTTTGGTGACCCAGTACTGCCAACCGATGATGATGTTCCACCGGTTAAGAGTGAATCAAGCGAACCAGTCGAACCAAAGATTAATTGGCAGGCACCGGCTGAAAGACAAGTCGCTTCGAGTTTTGAAGCGCCAACGCCAACGGTACCGACAAACCAGCCGGAAGTCGAACTGAACTCAGCAAGTCCAGCTGACGATGACTACCGCCTGCCGGAAACGTCGTTGTTAACGCAGACTAAGCCAACTGACCAATCTAAAGAGGCTCAGAGTCTCAATGCTAAGTCACGGTTAGTGCATGATACTCTTCAATCTTTCGGGGTTGATGCAACCGTTTCTTCCGTATCACTTGGACCGACGGTGACCCAGTATGAATTGAAACCGGGTCAGGGTGTCAAGGTTAATCGAATTGCCAATTTGGCCGACGATTTGGCCTTGGCTCTGGCTGCTAAATCAATTCGAATTGAGGCGCCGATTCCTGGGAAACCTTACGTTGGAATTGAAGTGCCCAATGATAGCCAAGCTGTAGTTGGTTTCCGTGATATGGTCGAACAATCGAAGACGGTTGACCAAGACCTTCTAACTGTTCCTTTGGGTCGGGATGTCACGGGTAATATCATCTCAGCTGATTTGGCGGCAATGCCGCACTTGCTGATTGCCGGTTCAACCGGGTCAGGAAAGTCAGTCGGATTGAATGGAATTATTGTTTCCTTACTTTTGAAGGCCAAGCCTTCGGAAGTCAAATTAATGATGGTCGACCCGAAGGTAGTTGAACTTTCAATCTATAACGGGATTCCTCATTTGCTGACACCAGTTGTGTCTGACCCTCGTAAGGCCGCCAAGTCCTTGCAGAAGTTAGTTGATGAAATGGAAAACCGCTACGATCTCTTAGCTCAGTTTTCTAAGCGAAATATCGGCGAATACAATGCCGCGGTCGAAGAAAATAATGCCCATGCCAAAGAAACTGGGAATGCTTTGATGACCAAACTGCCATATATTGTGGCCGTTGTGGATGAATTCGCGGATTTGATGGCGACGGTTGGCTCTGAAATTGAAGTGTCAATTGCCCGTTTGGGGGCGAAGGCCCGAGCAGCTGGAATCCACATGATTTTAGCCACTCAGCGTCCTGATGTTAAGGTCATTAATGGAACGATTAAGTCCAACATTCCTGGTCGAATTGCCTTCCGGACAGCTTCCGGAATTGACTCACGGACGATTTTGGACACCAATGGGGCGGAAAAGCTCCTTGGCCGCGGGGATATGATTTTTGCCCCACCAGGCAAGCCGCAAAAGCGGTTGCAA
>NZ_DF968005.1:557188-563355 GCF_001047075.2 Fructobacillus ficulneus | reverse complement strand
TTTATTTCCAACCAAGATGTTACGGCGGTGGTGGACTTTGTCAAGGGCCAACAGGAGGCTTTGTACGATGATCAAATGACGGTCACAGACGAAGAAATTGCCCAGGACGAAGCTGGAGCAAATGGTGGCCAATCGGATGATGAACTCTTCCAAGAAGCTCTGGAATTTGTGATTGACCAACAAAAGGCTTCTACTTCGCTCTTGCAACGACGGTTCCGGATTGGTTATAACCGGGCTGCTCGTCTGGTTGATGACTTAGAAAATGCCGGCTATATTGGTCCGGCTGATGGGGCCCGTCCCCGTCATGTTAATGTGACAAAAAAGGATGAAGATTAATTCGATTTTTCAATCGTTATTACTGAATACCAAAAATGCCCCCTATCAAATTCTGATAGGGGGCATTTATTTGTTGAGTAGTTATTCAGTGAAGAATGGTTGAATTTGTTCGGCAAACGACCCATCGGGGTCATTAACGAAGGTTTTATAGGCCGCCCAATAGGCGTCTTCAATTAAGAGGGGTTCAGCAATATTTTTAGGAATGGCTGTGCGCGGAATACCGCCATTAGAATCACGGGTGCCGTTGTATTCTTTGGTAAAGTCATCAAAGCGTTTTTCAATAACGATGGCTTCTGGACCAAACCAGTTATGGGGTTCCTTCGTGAGGAAGGCTTCATCGATTTGGTAGGGCGCCCAGTCTGGCTGGGCGACCGCGATTTTTAAGGGGTGGACCAGGGCTTGAAGTTGCACCTGGCCGAGGGCAATATCAGCAATGGCACCAGCCATGGCGGAGGGAAGGTTGGTTTGGTTGTTTTCCTTAGCGACAAGAAGGAACTGGCCGGTCATCTTTTCATCGGCAGTCACTTCTTGGCCGGCTAAGACATTTAATAATTCTGCTGGGGTAACATTAATAGCTTGCATGGGTAAAATCCTTAATCTTGAATATTGATAAATGAAAATTGGTTGAAGTCGAAGAGTCCTTGGTCAGTAATTTTTAGAGAAGGAATGACCGGGAGGGCCATAAAGGACAAGGTCAAAAATGGATCAAAAGGTAGCGAAGAAATTTCTTGGAAGGCCTGGTTAAGCTGGTCTTGTTTGAGAATTAGTTCCTCATAGGGCAAATCGGACATTAAACCGCCAATTGGCAGAGGGAGGGTTGTAACCTTGCCGTGATTGGCGACCACTTGACCGCCGCCAATTTTTTTGAGGGTTTCAACGGCGAGGGCCATATCGGCATCGTCAACGCCGGCAACAATCAAATTGTGAGAATCATGGGCAATCGTTGAAGCAATCGCTCCGGCTTTTAATTCTAAACCTTTAATAATACCGAGTCCATGACCGAGGTCACGGTAGCGTTCAAAAACACCAACCTTGGCATAGGTTTGGTTAGGTGAAAACTCGCCAGTCGAACCGACTGGAACGTCTTCAATTTTATGCAAGGTCGTGATGTGGTGGGGCTCAATCTCAATTACGTGGGCTGGCTTGTTAGCCTGTAAGGGCAGGCGCAAGTCCGTTTCATCAAATGTCAGGTTCATTTGCTGGCCAGGGAGCGGGAGAACGTCCTCTGTCTGATTATGAAAGAAGTTACCGTCAACCATGGTTTGATCGATTTTGACTTGGTTTAGATCAGTTAAAATTAACAAATCGGCGGTGAAACCAGGGGCTAGGGCCCCGATGTTTTCGAGGTGATGGGCTTGGGCGGCGTTGTATGAGGCCATAGTGTAGGCTTGTTCGGCCTTGAGACCCTCTTGGATAGCCAGAGCAACGTTGAAATTAATTGACCCTTCCTTTTGAATATCGGCTGCAGATTTATCATCCGTGGCAAAGGCGAAGTGACCCTGGTTGGCTGGTGTGATTGCACCGAGCAAGTTTTTCTCATCACGTTCGACAGTCCCTTCACGTAAGAAGACGGCCATGCCAGCGTTAACACGGTCGAGTGCCTCTTCCTTGCTCGTGGCTTCGTGGTCAGTATCAATGCCATATGCTCGATAGGCTGCTAGTTCTTTGGGACCTAAGCCAGCACCGTGGCCGTCAACGTGGCGGTGAGCCTCTTGAGCATCGCGGATTTTTTGGATCATGTCAGCATCAGCGTTCGCTACGGCGGGGTAGTCCATTACTTCAGCCAGACCGGCAATTTCAGGGTGCTGGTAAAAAGGTTTTAAAGCATTGGCATCAAGTTTAGCACCAGCGTGTTCAAAGGGGGTCGCTGGAACGGAAGAGGGCAACATGTAATGGATATGGAGGGGCGTCTTTTTAGCTGAATCCAGCATGTACTGGATGCCAGAAATTCCAGCTACTGAGGCAATCTCATGAGGGTCAGCAAAAATACTTGTCACACCGTTTTGCAGCGAAAGACGGCCAAATTCCGAGGGCGTTAACAATGACGACTCAATATGTAAATGAGCATCAATTAGGCCGGGCACAAGGTACTTTCCGGTGCAATCAACCGTCGTTTGAGCCGTTAATTGGTCATTTTTACCGACAAAAACAATTTTCCCGGCTTTAATCCAGAGGTCTTTTTGATTAAATTCTTGGTTAAAAACATTTAAGACTTGGCCATTTTTTAGGCAAAAGTCAACGGTTTGTGACATGATAACGCTCCTTTTGGCATTTTAGATTTTATCCAGTTTAGCATAATCTTTGTCCAGAAGCGGTAAAATTTACTTTCTTTTAAGATTCACCGTGTAAAGTGATAGTTCAATGGCGCGGTGTTGTCTATACCAATTTTAATTTTTGGGATTGACTACCGTGCCAAACCTGCTAAAATAGCTATTGTTAGATTAAAAAGTATTACCAAACCAATTATTTTTGAAAGAGAGATTGTTACTATGTGTGGAATTGTTGGCGTTACCGGTGTTGAGCAAGCCTTGCCTTGCCTCTTGCACGGTTTACAAAAGCTTGAATATCGTGGTTATGATTCCGCTGGTGTCTATGTGACAGACCCGGAAGGTAACGATGCCTATATTAAAGAAAAGGGCCGTGTCTCAATGCTGGCCAAGAAGGCTGAAGCCAATGGCTTTATTGGCACTGCTGGAATTGCTCATACTCGTTGGGCAACACACGGCAATGTGACGATTGAAAACGCACACCCACAAAAGTCTGCGGACGACCGTTTCTTCTTGGTCCACAACGGTGTCATTGAAAACTACCAAGAATTGAAGGCCCAATACTTACAGGGTGTTCATTTTGTTTCTGAAACCGATACAGAAGTTGCTGTTCAGTTGGTTGACAAGTTTGCGACTGAAGAAGGCCTGTCAAACGTTGATGCCTTCCGCAAGATGATTTCTTTGTTGGAAGGAAGCTCAGCTTACGGATTCTTGTTGGTTGATAAGCAAGAACCTGGAACTTTGTTTGCGGCTAAGAAGAAGTCACCACTGCTTGTTGGTGTTTCTGACCACGGGAACGTCGTTACTTCTGATGCGGCAGCTATGGTGGATATCACCAAGGACTTTATCGAATTGCGCGATGGCGATGTTGCCATTATCAAGCCCGATTCAGTGACGGTTTACGATGCTGATGAAAAGCAAGTTGACCGTGAAACCTTTACATTGGAAATCGATCCTGAAGACACAGACAAGGGTGCTTACCCTTACTACATGTTGAAGGAAATTGACGAACAAGCCGTTGTTGCTCGTAACATCGCTGCTCATTACTTTGATGAAGATGGTAACCTTCAAGGAATCGGCTGTGCCATTACTGATAAGATGGCCGAAGCCGACCGTTTGTACATTGTGGCAGCGGGAACTTCATACCACGCTGGGTTGGTTGGTAAGCGCTACTTCGAACAATGGGCTAACATTCCAACGGAAGTTCACATTGCTTCTGAATTT
Source organism: Fructobacillus ficulneus (assembly GCF_001047075.2). GTDB lineage: Bacteria > Bacillota > Bacilli > Lactobacillales > Lactobacillaceae > Fructobacillus > Fructobacillus ficulneus. The sequence goes on along the minus strand of NZ_DF968005.1, from coordinate 559,528 downwards.
GCTTACGACCAACCAATGTTGTCAGCTAAGCCATTCTTCATCTTCTTGTCACAATCAGGTGAAACAGCTGATTCACGAGAAGTTTTGGATAATGTCAAGAAGCAAGGCTTCCCAGCCTTGACTTTGGCTAACGTCATGAACTCAACGCTAACACGTGAAGCCGACTTTGCCTTGCCAGTTTTGGCTGGTCCTGAAATTGCCGTAGCTTCAACCAAGGCCTACACTGCTCAGGTCCTTGTTCAAGCAATTTTGGCTTCAGCCATGGGCGATGCCGGCTTTGATTTGAAGGCCGAATTGGCCAAGGTTGCCGTTGAAATCCAAGCGATTACCGACGAAAAGGAAACTTTCAAGGAAATTGCGGAATCAGCCTTGCGTGACCAAAAGTCAGCCTTTTATATTGGCCGTGGTTTAGACGCCGCTGTCGCTTTGGAAGCAGCCTTAAAGTTGAAGGAAATCTCATACGTGCAAACGGAAGGTTTTGCGGCTGGAGAATTAAAGCACGGTACGATTTCATTGATTGAAGATGGGACACCAGTCTTTGCCTTGTTAACCCAAGGAAAGACAGCTGGTTTGCTCCGTGGTGAAGTTGCCCAGGTAGCTGCCCGTGGGGCCAACACGATTGTTTTGGCTTCTGAAAGTTTGGCCAAAGAAGGCGATGCCTTTGTCTTGCCAGAAGTCAATGAATTATTGATGCCAATCTTGGCCGTGATTCCGGCTCAATTGATTGCCTACTACGCAACTTTGGACCGTGAATTGGATGTTGATCGTCCTCGTAACTTGGCTAAGTCAGTGACAGTTCAGTAATCTTTAATAATTGCAATCTAGTCTATTAACTTGTAAAGAGAAAGCCAGCTAAATCAGCTGGCTTTTTTGTTTGTTAAGCGTTTCTCTGGTAAAATAGTAAAGAATGTTATTCGCTATTAAAAGTCAAATGGAGATGAAAAGATGAGCCTCTGGGCAAAACTATTTTCTAAACAAAACCAAGGGCAGGCAACAGAAATGCCGTCCTTGACAGAATTTAAAATTCCTAAGCATATTGCCATCATTATGGATGGCAATGGTCGCTGGGCGAAAAATCGGCACCTACCGCGAGTGGCTGGTCATAAGCAGGGGATGGAAACGGTCAAAACCGTGACAAAATTGGCTTCAAACGCCGGTGTCAAGGTCTTAACTCTGTATGCTTTTTCAACAGAAAATTGGTCACGGCCAAAGGATGAAGTTTCATTTTTGATGAAGTTGCCAATTACCTTTTTCGATACTTTTGTACCGGAGTTGATTCAAAAAAACATCCGCGTCAAAACGATTGGTGATATTTCAGCCTTACCGGCAGGAACTCGGCAAGCTGTCTTGGACGCACAGAGTCAAACTGCGGAAAATACGGGGATGATTTTGAACTTTGCCTTAAACTACGGCGGTCAAAAAGAAATTGTTGATGCTAGTAAGGTTTTGGCTCAAAAAGTTCAAGAAGGCGTGATGGAAATTAAAGATATCACCCCTGAAACCTTTGCTGGCGAATTAACGACACATTACTTGGGTGATCTGGCTAACCCGGATTTAATTATTCGGACATCGGGAGAAGAACGACTTTCAAACTTCTTGCCCTACCAGGCAGCCTACTCTGAATTTTATTTTACCGATGTTTTGTGGCCTGACTTTGACCAAGACCAATTTAATTTAGCTTTACAAACGTACACGAAGCGCGACAGGCGTTTTGGTAAGGTTAAAGCTTAAACTTTAAATCAGAAAGTGAGATTTCCGATGAAAACGCGGATTATAACGGCCGTTGTGGCCTTGCTAGTATTTGTACCAATTTTGATTATTGGGAAGTTACCCTTGTTACTTTTGACCATTGCCCTGGGTGTGATTGCTATGGGTGAGATTTTACGGATGACCCATACGCTCTTAGTTTCTTTTGAGGGATTGGTTTCTTATATTGGAGTAATTGCCATTATTTTGCCCAAAGATTACTGGACAAATAGTTTTTGGCCCGAAACAGTCAATAGTCAGTCGGTAATTTATGGTTTAGCCTTTTTGTTCTTAGCTCGGACAGTCTTTGCTAAAAAGAGTTTTAACTTCCAAGATGCTGGAACACTCTTTATCGCCATGGTCTATATTGGAACTGGTTTCCACTACTTCTATGCTGCTGATCATCGGGGCTTAGCCGTCTTATTCTTTGGCCTATTGTGTGTTTGGCTGACTGATTCATTTGCTTACTTTGTGGGCAAGTCATTTGGAAAGCACAAGCTGGCACCCCATGTCTCACCAAATAAAACATGGGAAGGCTCAGCCGGTGGTTCGCTAATTGCCGTTGTTGTCGTGACAGTTTTGTACGCAGCCACA
>NZ_DF968005.1:543710-557148 GCF_001047075.2 Fructobacillus ficulneus | reverse complement strand
AAGTGGTTAGAGTACGGCTTGGTTGACTTGTTGCTGATGGCTGTTATCTTGTCAGTTTGTGGTCAAATCGGTGACTTGATTGAATCAGCATTAAAGCGCCACTTTGGTGTCAAGGATTCAGGGAATATCCTACCTGGTCATGGTGGAATCCTAGACCGCTTTGATTCAATGTTAGTAGTAATGCCAATGATGGCCGTTTTGGATATGTTACACTAAAATTAATTTTTCCTGCTTTCAATCCTAGGAGGACAGTACATGAGCGTTACCGCAATCATTGCCTTTTTAATTGTTTTTGGACTATTAGTTGGTTTTCATGAGTTCGGTCATTTTATCGTGGCTAAGAAATCTGGAGTTCTAGTCCGTGAGTTTGCGATTGGAATGGGTCCTAAGATTTTGTCATGGTATAAAAATCAAACGGCTTATACTTTACGTTTATTACCCGTCGGCGGCTATGTTCGTATGGCCAGCGAGATGGAAAAGGATGAGCTGGAAGCCGGTCAACGTCTCCGATTAACAATGGACGAGGCCGGTTTTGTGACTGCTCTGGATGAACGGGTTGACCAAGATGGCCCAGGTTTCCTATTTCAAATTGATCAGGCTGACTTGGTTGATGCCTTGACGTTAACTGGTTACCGGCAGGACCAAGCAGATATGGTTGTTTTGCCAGTGGCGGTCAATGCAATTCGAATCGGGACAGATGGGATTACAACGCGGATTGCTCCCAAGTCGACATGGGTTGAATCTGCTCCTGTTTGGAAGCGATTGATTATTAATTTTGCTGGGCCAGCGATGAATTTCATCTTAGCCATTGTGGCAGCTGGTATTTTGAGTTTTGCCTTGCCATCAGTTCACTTTAATGAACCGGTTATTGGTCAAGTGGTTAAAAGTGAACCAGCAGCTCAAGCTGGTTTGCGGACAAATGACCGGATTGAGGCCGTTAACGGTGTTAAAGTAGCGACTTTTACTGATTTTGCTAACGAAGTTACGCAGCATGAAAATCAATCTTTACGAGTAAAGATTAGCCGTGATGGTCAGACGTTGACGAAAACGGTTAAGCCCGAAAAAATCAAAATTGATGGTCAAAATCAAATTCGAATTGGTGTTGGAATTAAGGATTACACTGATCCAATTTCTCGTATCAAGTTTGCTGCTTATAACTCTAAGACTTGGTTTACCCAAGTTGGCCAGGGAATTGCCAACCTTTTCCAGGGGGGCTTTTCAATTAATAAGCTGGGTGGCCCAGTGATGCTGGCGAAGACCACTGCCAAGGCTTCTCACCAAGGATGGATTACTGTCTTAGCATTATTGGGGCTTTTGTCAGTTAATTTGGGCCTTATTAACTTGCTACCCATTCCACCCTTGGATGGTGGTAAAATCTTTTTAGACTTAATTGAACTAATTTTCAGACGACCGGCACCTGCCTGGTTGGAAACTGCCCTCACGGGAGTGGGGACAGCCTTATTAGTCGTTTTGATGGTTTTGGTCACCATTAAAGACCTTGGTCAATAAATTAAACAACATTAATCAGGACAAAGTTACTTTATTAAACGAGAAAACTCGTGAAGCTAATTAGAGCCGAAAGAAGGATGTTATGAAACAATCACAGCTTTTTATGCCAACATTACGGGAAGTGCCAGCAGATTCTGAAGTGAAGTCCCACCAACTCTTATTAAAGGCGGGCTACATTCGCCCGGTAACTGCTGGGATGTTTGCTTACCTACCCTTGGCAAAGCGTGTGTTAAACAAAATTGAAGCCATTATCCGCGAGGAAATGGATGCCGTTCAAGCCAATGAAATGTTGGTTCCAGAAGTTTTGCCGGCAGAATTGTGGGAACGGTCTGGTCGATATGCCACATACGGTCAAGACTTGTACAAGTTTAAGAACCGTCAAAGCCGTGACTTTATCTTGGGTCCAACCCATGAAGAAACTTTTACTGAATTGTTTGGGAATGACATCAAGTCATACAAGAAGTTGCCTTTGTTGGCTTACCAAATCCAAGCCAAGTTCCGTGATGAAGGTCGTCCTCGTTTTGGACTTTTGCGGACTCGTGAATTTATCATGAAGGATGCCTATTCATTTTCAGCCGACCAGGCTGGTTTGGATGCGGCCTTTACGAAGATGGAAGGCGCCTACGTTAAAATCTTTGACCGCATTGGCGTTGACTACCGAGTAATCGTTGGTGATGCAGGAGCCATGGGTGGGTCAGATTCGAAGGAATTCTCTGCACCTGCCGCTGCTGGTGAAGACACGATTGTCTACTCAGACCAAAGTGAATATGCCGCCAACTTGGAAATGGCCAAGGACGACTATACTCGTGTTAACAAGGATGACCAAGAATTAGCCGAAATGGAAAAGTTGGCGACACCAACTGCTAAGACTATTGATGAATTGGCAGCTTTGTTGGATGAAGACCCAGCTAACTTAGTTAAGACCATCATGGTTGTCACACCAGACCAAGATTTGGTTGCGGTTGTCACGACTGGTGACTTTGAAGTGAACTTGGTTAAGGTTCAAAACCATCTAGGCTATTCAGATGTTGAATTAGCTGATGAAAATCAAGTTCGCGAAGCGGTTGGGGCTGGCTTTGGTTCATTAGGACCAGTTGGTTTACCTGAATCTGTTAAGCTTTTGGTCGATGAACGTGCGGCCGACTTGGTTAATTTTGCAGCTGGTGCCAATGAAGATGGTCAGCACTTCTTAAATGTTAACTGGGGTCGCGACGTGGTCTTGGAAGATGACCAAGTGGCCGATTTCCGAACAGCTCGAGAAGGCGATCCAGCTGTTGATGGTAAGGGACAATTACAATTTACCAAGGGAATTGAAATTGGTCACATCTTTAAGTTAGGGACCAAGTACTCAAAGGCTTTGGGTGCCCAAGTCCTTGATGAAAATGGTCGTAACACAGATATCATCATGGGTTCTTACGGAATTGGTGTTTCTCGTTTGTTGGCAGCGATTGCGGAACAAAAGAGTGATGAGAACGGTTTGGTTTGGCCTGCTGCTGTTGCACCATTTGATGTGCACTTGGTGCCTGTCAATGTTAAAGATGACGACCAAATGAAGATTACCGCTGAATTAGAAGAAGCATTAACCGGCCAAGGCCTTGAAGTCCTAGTTGATGACCGGAAGGAACGGGCAGGAGTTAAGTTTGCTGATGCTGACTTAATTGGTTTGCCAATCCGAATCACAGTTGGTAAGAAGGCCGGTGAAGGCATTGTTGAAGTTTCTGTCCGTGCTGACCAATTAAGTTTTGAAATGCGTTTGTCAGAAGTGACAGATTCAATTGCCGTTTTGTTAAACGGGCAAAGTGAAACTATGTAATTTTAAAAAGCCGATAACCATCGGTTTTTTTTGACTTAACAAGGAAGGTTGATTATGCCGCTTAATCCACAAGAACAATTGGAACAGCTATTAAATCAAAGTCAGCAAAGCACCGCTGATCGAGCCTTTTTTAAGGGCGGTCATTTAGCTGCTGTGCAAGTCGACCCTCGTCAAAAATCTTGGCGGTTTGTGGTAGCCTTACCACAAGTCTTGCCTTTCAAAACTTATTTGGCGTTTTTAACTGGTTTGCAAGGAAATTTTCAGCATGTCTCCCAGGTTGATTTAGCCATTCAAGTCGACCAAGCCCAGGTTGAGATGACTAACCTTCAGGAATACTATCGTCAAGCTTTGGCCAAGACGTCCTTACCTTTTGCCATCAGTCAACAATTAGCTGCATCATCAAAGTTGTCTTTGGCAAATGACGGGCAGGTACAAATTGCAGTGGCGGTTGCTAACATTGCTCAGGCAGTTAATAAGACCGTTTTAACGGAATTGATTCAGGCATATGCTGATTTTGGTTTGTCAGGTTTGACATTTACCGTTAGCGTTGACCAAGACTTAGAAAAGAAACTGCACGAGAATTACGAGTCTCACCAACAAGCCGTTCAAGAAACGGTCAACCAAGCAATTGAAAAGGTCAATGCAGCTAAGCCAAAGACTGGTGCTAATGGTTTAGCACTCCGCCTTGGCCGGGCGATTAATCCCGATACGGATATTACCCGCCTAGAAGCAATCGACGGGGAAGAATCGCGGGTCACCGTTGAAGGGTATGTCTTTGCTGATGAAGTCCGGGAATTACGGTCTGGTCGAAAGCTCTTAACGTTGAAGATTACCGATTACTCGTCTTCTATTACGGCAAAAAAGTTTTCCAACAATGAACAAGACGAGGCAATTTTTGACCAACTAAAGGCAGGGTTGTGGGTTAAGGTTCGTGGGAATGTCCAAGAAGATACTTACGCCCGTGAATTAGCGCTTAACATTTACGACCTGCAAGTGGTTGACCATGAAAACCGGGCTGAAGAGTACGAGGGAGACCAACAACGCATTGAATTACAAGCCCACTCAAACATGTCTGGGATGGACGCGGTTACTAACTTTACTGCAGTAACCAAGTTAGCCAAGGGTTGGGGCCAAGATGCCTTAGCCATTACTGACAATGCTAATGTTCAAGGATTCCCAACCGCTAATGCTGCGGCTGGGGATGATGAAGGCTTTAAGATGATTTACGGGATGGAAGCCAACGTTGTCGAAGATGGGGACCCAATTGCCTTTAACTCGCAAGACCTTGATTTGCTCGCTAAAGACCAATTGTACGTTGCCTTTGATTTGGAAACGACGGGGCTTTCGGCCGTAGCCGACCGAATTATTGAATTGTCAGCGGTCAAAATGGAACTGGGCAACGTTGTCGATAAGTTTTCGGAGTACATTAATCCTGGCTTTCCGTTGTCAGAATTTACGACGAATTTGACGTCGATTACGGATGCGATGGTGGCGAATGCTAAACCGGAAGCTGAAGTTATTCAGGCCTTTCGGGAATGGTCAGCAGGGACGGTCTTGATTGGCCATAATGTCACGTTCGATGTTGATTTTATGAATGCGACCTATGCCCGCTACGACCAGGGACCAATTGAAAATCCCGTTATCGATACCTTGACTTTAACCCGCTGGTTATACCCGGACTACAAGTCTTACCGGTTGGGCACTTTGGCCAAGAAGTTCAGTATCGAACTGGAACAAGCACACCGGGCGATTTACGATGCCGAGACAACTGGCCACTTGGCTTGGAAGTTGTTGAAAGAAGCCAACCAACGGTATGAGCTAACCAACTTTAACCAGTTAAATGACCATATGTTGGATGGTGGGGCCTGGAAACATGGCCGTCCATTCCACGCGACCCTCTTGGTCCAAAATGACCAGGGATTGAAGAACCTCTACCAATTGGTTTCGGAATCCAATATTAAGTACTTTAACAAGGTGCCGCGGATTCCTCGGTCTGTCTTAACCAAGTTCCGTGACGGAATTTTGGTTGGTACTGGTGATACCAGTGGTGATGTGATTGTTACTCTGATTGAAAAGGGTTATGCAGCGGCTAAGAAAAAGGCTGAATTCTACGATTACATTGAAATTCAACCGCTACCGAACTACCAACCGATGCTGGATAGCCAGCTGATTGCTAGCCCAGGGAAATTGGAAAGCATCATTAAGGAAATGCTGCAGTTAGGTACTGAGTTGAATAAGCCGGTGGTCGTGACTGGAGACGTGAAGTACACCAACCCTGAAGACAAAATTTACCGGAGTATCCTGATTGGATCACAACCAGGAAACCCACTCAACCGGACAACTTTACCGGATGTTTATTTCCGCACGACCCAGGACCTCTTGGACCAGTTTGCCTTCTTGGGCGACGACCAAGCACAAGCGGTGGTCATTGATAACACCCATGTGGTTGCTGACCAAATTGATAAGGTTTCACCTTTGAAAAAGGGGTCTTTCCCACCTCAAATTCCTGAGGCGGGGGATGAATTACGAGAAAAGACCTTTGCAACTGCTAAAGAAATCTATGGGGACCCATTGCCTGAACTGATTCAGGAACGGATTGACCGGGAATTAAAGTCAATTATTGGAAACGGTTTTGCCCCGCACTACATGATTTCACAACGGTTGGTGGCCAAGTCTAATAAGGACGGTTACCTGGTTGGGTCGCGAGGATCGGTTGGTTCTTCCTTCGTCGCGACGATGTCTGGAATTACCGAAGTTAATCCTTTGCCGCCGCATTACCGGTCGGCTCATGGTGATTACTTTGAATTGGCTGACGAAAAGCTTTATGGGTCAGGTTATGACTTACCGGATAAGGAAGACCCTAACCATCCGGGCGAAATGTTAATTGGGGATGGGCAGAATATTCCCTTCGAAACCTTCATGGGCTTCAAGGGTAACAAGGTGCCTGATATTGATTTGAACTTCTCCGGGGACTACCAGCCAATCGCTCACAACTATATGAAGGTGATGTTCGGAGAACAAAAGGTCTTCCGAGCAGGAACAATTGCGACGGTTGCCGAGAAAACAGCCTTTGGTTACGTCAAGGCTTATGAACGCGACCACGATAAGAACTTCCGTGGGGCCGAAGTTGAACGCTTGGCAGCCGGAGTAACCGGAGTCAAGCGAACAACCGGCCAGCACCCCGGTGGAATCTTGATTGTGCCAGCCGACCACGACATTTATGATTTCACGCCGGTCCAATACCCGGCCGATGACCAAAATGCCCTCTGGCAGACGACCCACATGGATTACCATTCAATTCACGATAATCTGTTAAAGATGGATATCCTAGGACATGATGATCCCACCATGGTCCGGACGCTGAAGGATTTGTCGGGGATTGACCCCCAGACAATTCCAGCTAACGACCCTGGTGTGATTAGTCTCTTTACCTCGACTGAGGCTTTGGGTGTGACACCCGAGCAAATCAACTCTAAGACTGGGACGCTTGGTCTGCCTGAATTTGGGACAACCTTCGTCCGAGGAATGCTTGAAGACACCCAACCCCATACCTATTCCGAATTGCTCCAGATCTCTGGTCTGTCGCACGGAACTGATGTGTGGTTGGGCAATGCTCACGACTTAGTTGAAAATGGGACGGCCACGATTGCGACCGTGATTGGAACCCGAGACAAGATTATGACCGATTTGATCGGTTATGGTCTCCCTTCCGAAGACGCCTTTAATATTATGGAAAAGGTCCGAAAGGGAAAGGGCATTACCGATGAGTACCAGGCCTTGATGCGTGAACACCAGGTGCCAGAATGGTATATTGATTCCTGTCTGAAAATCAAGTATATGTTCCCACGGGCGCACGCGGCGGCCTATGTCTTGATGGCGCTGCGGATTGCCTACTTTAAGGTTTATTTCCCAACGGTTTACTATGCAACCTATTTCTCAGTTCGTGCTTCAGCCTTTGACATTGTGGCGATGGCCCGGGGTAAGGATGCGGTTAAGTCTGCCATCACTAAGATTCGTGACCTCGGTAATGAGGCCACCAAGGGTGACCAAGACTTGCAAACTGTTCTGGAAATGGCCAACGAGGCCCTCGAACGAGGAATCTCCTTTAAGATGGTTGACTTGTACCGGTCTGAGGCTAGCGACTGGGTAATTGATGGAACCGAATTAATTCCACCATTCTCCACTATTCCTGGTTTGGGTGATAACGTTGCCCGCCAGATTGTCGCGGCCCGGGCGGAAAAGAAGTTTATCAGTAAGGAAGACCTGAAAAAGCGGGGCAAGGTGTCACAAACGATTATTGAGTTCTTGACCCTTCATTCCGTGATTTCGGACCTACCAGATGAAAATCAATTGTCGCTCTTTGATTTTTAATCTTTAGCACCATATACTAAGACTTAGTTCGACCTGCTGTGGCGGATATCAGCAGTTATCAAAAAAATAAGGAAAAGGAGCCGGCGCTTTTCAGCCGGATATTATGCAAAAATTCTTTAAATTGAAAGAAAATAACACCACCGTGAAACGAGAGGTGATTGCCGGAATTACGACTTTCATCTCAATGGCCTATATCTTCTTTTTGAACCCACAAATTTTGGGTCAAACGGGGATGCCTCAATTAGCAGTCTTTGTGGCTGCCATTGTTGTGGCGGTCTTTGGAACCCTTTTGATGGGATTGTATGCCAACGTGCCCTTTGCCTTGGCACCCGGAATTGGGATGCAGGCCTACTTCACTTATACCATCGTCTTTGGCTTTGGTTTTAAGTGGCAACAGGCCTTGGCAATCGTCTTCTTGGTCGGAATCTTGGATGTCTTGATTACCTTGACTCACGGCCGTCAAGCAATCGTAAAGGCGATTCCCGAAGAACTCAAAGCTGCCATTGGTGGCGGTTTAGGGGCCTTCGTGACCTACATTGGCTTGAAAAATGCTGGTTTTATTAACTTTGTGATTGATGGAAATAACATCATCAAGGTCAATGATCATGCCTATTCTGGTGGGGCTGTGAAGGGTGGGTTGAACTCACTGTTGGCCTCAGGTGGGGTGACCCCTGAATTGACTAAGTTTACCGATGCACCAGCTTTGTTAGCTTTGATTGGTTTGGTTTTGATTACGTTCTTGTTGATTCGCAAGGTCCCAGGAGCTTTCTTGATTACCTTGATTTTGACCACCTTAATCGGAATTCCAATGGGCGTGACGGATACCCATTTGTCAGCCGCTACTTCTCTCCCACATGCCTTCTCTGAATTTGGCTCAACATTCGGTTCAACTTTTGGACCAAATGGAATGCAGTCACTTTTCGGCACTTGGCAGAAGACCCTCTTGGCCGTGGTGACAATCTTTGCCATGGGCTTGACTGGGTTATTTGACGCCATCGGAACCTTGATTGGAATTGGTAACCAAACTGGTATCTTTACCAAGGAGGACCAAGAGGCCTTTGTGGCCGATAACTCTTTCAGTTCAAAGATGGATAAGGCTTTAGTTGTTGATACCTTTACAACGACTTTGGCTGGAGCTGTTGGGACTTCTAACACCACAACCTTTATCGAATCAGCAACGGGTGTTGCTGCTGGTGGTCGGACTGGGTTGACTAACGTTGTGACGTCAATTGGCTTCTTGGGGATGCTCTTCTTGGCACCTTTGGTTTCAGTTGTGCCTGGTGTGGCAACTGCGCCATTGCTAATTGTCGTGGGAATCATGATGATGGGCGAATTTAAGAAGATTGATTGGAATGACCTTTCAGTTGCCATTCCTGCCTTCTTTACTTCAATCTTTATGGCCTTTTCTTTCTCTATTTCTTATGGAATTGCAGCCGGCTTCATCTTCTATATTATTGTTAAAATCGCGAAGAAGGAATTTAAGACCTTGTCACCAATTCTCTTGTTGATTACGGCCTTCTTCTTGGCAAACTTCATTTTGTTGGCTTTAATTTAAGTCAAATCAAAACGGCGCAAGCCGTTTTTTTATTTGCTCTGGGATTGGTGAGAAACCGACTTTTTCCAACAGGTAGGGGGTTATTTTTGCTATAATGAAAATATGAAATATGGAAAAGTAAAAATTTGGCAAGCCGAACGCGGCTATGGTTATATCGAACCCGAAGAAAAGGGACCCGATGTTTATGTTCACTTTAATGGGATTGCTGGTGACGGCTTTAAGTCATTGACACCTGGTGAACGGGTGGCCTATGTTTTGGTTCAAGGAAAAGATGCCTTTCAGGCAGCTCAAGTTCAAGTCGTCGATAAGGAAGACTGATAATGGCTGATAAAGAACAAGTAATTGCAAGTGAAACTATCTATCAAGGTCCAATTTTTTCAGTTGAAAAACAAAAGGTACAATTAGCTGATGGGACCACTGCGCAACGTGATATTGTTCATCACGTTTTGGCAGTTGGTGTTTTGCCGTTGGTGGATGAAGATCATGCAATTTTAGTGCGTCAATGGCGAGCAGCCGCTGGCGATTTTGTTCTTGAAATCCCCGCTGGGAAAGTCGATAGTCGGGACCACGGTGACCAAAAGGCCGCCTGTGAAGCGGCGGCAATTCGTGAGTTAAACGAAGAAATTCGCTATCATCCTGGTCATTTGGAAGAATTTGCGTTGGGTTATGAGGGGGTTGGTTTTACAGATGCCCAGATGGCTTTCTACTTAGCTAGTGAAATGCAGCCATTGTCGGGTGATGATAAGTTACCCCGGGACCATGGAGAGTCGCTTGATTTAGTGACCCTTTCATTTGCTGAAATGACAACCTTGTACCAAGATGGCAAGTTAAATGATATAAAGACCTTAATGGCTTACTTCTATTGGACAAATTGGAGAATGAATAATGGCAGATAAAAATGGACTATTGCGACGCAGAAAAAGTCGTGAGGAACGTCGTCGGTCAAAACAGCGTCATAAGGTCGAAAAAGAATATGCCAAGACCCATGCGGAAACGATAACAGTTGTCGAACCAGAAAACCGTGCTGAAATGCGCCTGACGAAAAAGGGTAAGTTTCAACTTGGTTCTGATGGACAATTGACGGAGAAGGGTAAGACTGATCGATTATCTTATCGATACAACCGAGCAATGATTTTAGTTGCCGTCTTGATTGTCTTAACTTATTTGTTCTTCTTCTTTGTTAACTTTAATAATTAAGATACTTTGTGAGGATTTATTGTGAAAATTGGAATTATTACCCCAATGCCCGAGGAAAAGAAGGCATTGACTGCTGCGATTCAAAACGGTGTGGAAAAGAAATTTGCTGACTTAACTGTTTTAGTTGGTGATTACGCTGGCCATCAAGTGTTTTTAGCTGAATCAGGGATTGGTAAAGTTGCTGCCGCAACAGCCGCAACGATGTTAACTCAAGTTTTCAATGTTGAAGTGTTGATTAACACAGGATCAGCTGGGGCCTTGCAACCTGATTTGGCCATTGGCGATGCAGTTATTGGAACTGAATTGACCTACTTTGATGCTGATGTCCGCATTTTCGGTTATGACTTTGGTCAACTTCCTGACCAACCAGCCCGATTTAAGTCTGACCAAGGATTAGTTGATGCCTTTACCAAATTAACGAATGCAAAGCCTGGCTTAATTGTTTCTGGTGACAGCTTCGTTCAAGATGCCAAAAAAGCCGAAATTGCGAAGTTCTTCCCTGAAGCTCAAGTGGCTGAAATGGAAGGGGCCGCAGTCGCACAAGTTGCCAATCGTTTCCACGTGCCATTTATCGTTTTGCGCGGGGTTTCTGATTTAGCTAACGGTGAATCATCAGTAACCTTTGATGAATATGTTGTCGAAGCTGGTCGTCAATCAGCTAAGCTCTTGTTGACTTACTTAGATAGCATTGCTCTTTAAACATTTCAAAAATAAATTTTGTGATAAAGGATATTAACCATGATTGCAGTTTATAACCAAGCAGCTGTTGGTGACATTTTGATGCTCACTTTTGCACCGAGCCAAAACAAAGTAACGGTTGAAAGCCAAGCTGGAGTAACCCGGGTTGCTAATCCAGAAAATAACCAAACAATTGCTTTAAACATTGCTGGTTTAGGTGAACAGTTACAGCTAACTGACCAAACAGGCCAAGTTTTCTTAAATGAAGATCAAGTAGTTATTGTAAATACGGCCTTGAAGGCAGCTGGCTTTGCCGATCAAATCGCAGTTGAAAGTTCAAATTTGGTCGTTGGTGAAGTGGCCTCAATGACAACTCATCCTGACTCAGACCATTTGCACGTTACCCAAGCCAATGTTGGTAAGGATGAGACCTTGCAAATTGTTTCAGGATCACCCAACATGGCTGAAGGAATCCGAGTGGTTGTTGCTCAACCAGGGTCAATGATGCCTTCTGGCGAAATCATCTGGGATGGGGCTTTACGCGGGGTTCCTTCTGCTGGAATGATCGTTTCAGGTCGTGAATTAAAGTTGCCAGGAGCACCTGATAAACCTGGTGCCTTGGTCTTACCAGCTGATTTTGGTCAGGTTGGACAAGCCTTTGATTTTGCTGCTGCCCAAAGTTTGTATGCGGACGGCTTAATTGATACAAACTATTAAAGAGGGGCCGAAAATGGCAGAGAAGTATTATTTTATTGGGATTAAGGGCACTGGGATGGGTCCTTTAGCTCAAATCCTGCATGATCAGGGAAATGTTGTCCTTGGTTCAGATATTGATCGATTTACGTACACACAGGCTCCGCTAGAAGCAGCCGGAATTCAGATTTTGCCCTTTGCCGCAAAAAACGTGCTGGAAAATTTGGACGCTACCTTTATTCGCGGGAATGCCTTTGAAGACGACCAGGTCGAAGTTGCTGCTGCCCTGAAAGCTGGCGTTAAGATGATTTCTTATCCTGATGCTGTTGCACAACAGGTTGACAGAGCAACCACGATTGCCGTTGCGGGAGCCCATGGTAAAACTTCAACGACAGGTTTGTTGTCTCATGTCGTTAAGAACTTAGCCAAGACATCTTACCTTATTGGTGATGGGACTGGTCATGGCGTTGAAAACTCCGACTTTTTTGTTTTGGAAGCCGATGAATATCGTCGTCACTTTGCACCATACCACCCTGATTATGCGATTTTGACGAATATTGATTTTGATCATCCGGATTACTACCATGACCTAGCTGACGTCCGTTCAGCCTTTGTTGATTTTGCTCATGGGGTTAAAAAGGGAATTGTAGCTTGGGGCGATGATCCCAGCTTACAAAACTTGGGTGTTGACGTTCCTGTGTATTATTATGGGGACCAAGCAGACCGAGACGATTTTTTGATTACGAATATCACCAAGACAACTAGTGGTTCGAGCTTTTCCGTTTCTTTCCGTGGTAAGGATTTAGGTACGTTTGTGATTCCAATTTTTGGGCAGCATAACGTTTTCAATGCGACGGCAGTTATTGCTGTGGCTTACTTGGAAAATCTAGATTTGAAAGCTGTTGCTAAACATTTGTTAACTTACCCAGGGGTTAAGCGTCGTTTCTCAGAAAAGCAGGTCCAAGATATTACGATTATCGATGATTATGCTCACCACCCAACCGAGATTCAAGCTACAATTGATGCGGCTCGACAAAAGTATCCGGATAAAGAAATTGTGGCTGTTTTCCAACCCCATACCTTTACTCGAGTAATTGCCTACAAGGATGAATTTGCTAAAGCCTTGCAAGCAGCTGATACGGTGTACTTGACGCCAATTTTTGGATCAGCACGAGAAGCCCAAGGGACAGTTTCAGCCCAAGATATTGCCAACGAGTTACCAGCTGGTGCTAGCATCTTGAAGGAAGATGATGTCTCACCATTATTGAAGCACCATGATGCTGTCTTGGTCTTTATGGGTGCAGGAGATATTCAGAAATACGAATTTGCCTATGAAAAACTGTTAGGTCAGATTCAACCAGATATTAACTAGTTATTTGGATTTAATCTTAGTTTAAATATTTTTTGCTATAATTTTTGTTAGAATTCACAATACCAATGGGAGGTATTCCAAATGAATAATTTTGATAATTTTGATATGAACGCCCGCCGGGACGTGACCGGAGCGGATGAAGGGATGAAGACCTTCTTCCAACGCGTTTACGGCTATATGGGCATTGCCTTAGACATGACCGCCGTGTCTGGCTACATTGTCCAACACTACTTCTTGGCTCAAGTGGCTG
>NZ_DF968005.1:531456-543664 GCF_001047075.2 Fructobacillus ficulneus | reverse complement strand
ACTTTACGGTAGCTGGATTGGCTTTGCGGCCGTGATGGTTGTTGAATTGCTGATTGTGGGGATGATTCGTGGCGCATCTTTCTCGAATAACCCATCAAAGGCCTTCGGCCTTTTGATGGCCTTTGCTGCCGTTCAAGGATTGACTCTTGGTTTGTTGTTAGCTATCTATACAGGGGCTTCTGTCTTGGCTGCCTTTGCTTCAACAGCCGCATTGTTCGGTGGAATGGCTGCCTATGGTTTCTTTTCAAAGCGGTCAATGGCTTCATTGCGTCCAATTCTTTTCGGTTCATTAATCGGAATTATTGTGGCATCGGTCTTCAATATGTTTGCTGGCTCATCAACCATGCACTTGATTATTTCAATCGCGACTGTGATTGTCTTTGCCTTGTACACGGCCTATGATAATAACACCTTACGCCAGGCTTACACACAATTGTCAGCTAACGGTGCCGGCGAAACAGAAACAACTGGTCTTGCTGTGACTGGCGCTTTGATGCTTTACCTTGATTTCATGAACATTTTCTACGCTTTGATCCAAATTTTCGGCGATAACCGAAATTAAGATGTCAGAAAAACTAACATTGCTCGCTTAGGCGGGCTTTTTTTGTGCTAAACTACAAACAAGTTATATAAGGACGAACCAATGACTGAAAAACTACTACTAATCGACGGGAATTCGCTGGCATTTCGGGCTTTCTACGCCATGTACCAGCAACTAGACCGAATGGTCACGCCGGAGGGATTACACACGAATGCCTTAGTGGCATTTAACAACTTTTTAGAATCAATCGTATTACCAATGCAACCAAGTCTCGCTGTGGTTGCCTGGGATGCCCGGTCAGGGAAAGAAACCTTCCGTGGTGACCTCTATCCCGAATACAAGAGTGGTCGTGATAAGACACCTGCTGAATTTAAAGAACAATTCCCATACTTGCGGGAAATGGTTTTAGCCCATGGTCTACACAACTACGAACAAATCGGTTTAGAGGCAGATGACATTATCGGAACTTTGTCACGGCAGGGAGCCGCTGCGGGTTATGAGGTGGTTATCATCACTGGGGACCAAGATTTAACCCAGCTAGCAACCGATGATATTACGGTTAAGATTACTAAAAAAGGTGTAACTCAGATTGAGAAGTACACCCCAGCTTACATCATGGAAAAGTTTGGCTTAACGCCAGACCAAATCATTGATAAAAAAGCCTTAATGGGTGATACTTCTGATAATTATCCGGGTGTGACTAAGGTTGGTGAGAAGACAGCTTTGAAGTTGTTGATCGAGTACCATGACTTAGATAACTTGTATGCTCACGTTGATGAGATGAAAAAGTCCAAGATGAAGGAAAACTTGATTGCGGATAAGGAGGCGGCCTATCGGGCACAGAAGTTAGCAACAATCTTAACGGATGCAGACGTTGAAGTTGGTTTAACTGACTTAGCTTATGATGGTCCTAGAACTGAAGACTTGGTCGGGCTCTTTGAAAGCTTGCACTTCAAGCAGGCCTTAGCAAGGCTACGAGCTCACCAAATTGTCGACCAAGATGACACACCGGTTGAAACAGCCTTGCAGCACCAGGCTGACTTCCAGGTTGTTAAAGAGCTAGACAATGAAGCTTTGGCTACCTTGGCTAAGGTTTCAGACTTTGCCTTGCAAATCGATACGGATTCCGATAATTACCATACAGCTGACTTTTTGTCCTTTGCCATCGGTAATGACGAGGTTGGCTACTTTGCCAGTCGCGACTTCACCTGGTTTGAAGATGACCGCTTGCGGGCCTTGCTTGAAAATCAAGACCAGCAAGTTCGACTCTTTAACGCCAAAGAACACTGGGTCTTATTGAACCGATTAGGCGTCAAGTTGGCCGGGGTTGATTTTGATTTTATGCTCGTGGCTTATCTTTTAGACACAGTTGGTAATGACAACGTCTTGTCAACTTTGGCTACTCGTTATGACCGGTACTTGGAGTCGGATGATGATTTCTATGGTAAGGGTGCTAAGTTTGCTGTCCCAAGTGACGACCACGCGGTTTATAACCACTTGGGACATAAGGCAGAAGTTGTTTACGCTTTGCGTGACCAAGCCTTCTCTGACTTAGCCGACCACCAGCAAAGTCATCTCTACCACGACATCGAGTTACCGTTGTCATTTGTCTTAGCCGAGATGGAGGCCCAGGGCTTCGCCTTGGACCAAGACCGGTTAGCTAAGATGGGCCAGGAATTAGATGAAAAAATTGCTCAGCTGAAAGAAGATATTTATCGCTTAGCTGGGGAAGAATTTAACATCAATTCTACTAAGCAATTAGGGGTCTTACTCTTCGAGAAGATGGGCTTGCCAGTCATCAAAAAGACCAAGACCGGTTATTCAACCGCCGTCGAAGTTTTGGAGGAATTGGCACCGCAGGCACCGATTGTGAGTCACATCTTGGAATACCGGCAACTTGCTAAAATCAAATCAACCTATGTAGATGGTTTGTTGGCGGTGGTTGACCAAGCGGACCAAAAGATTCACACGCGGTTCTTGCAAACGCTAACGCAAACCGGTCGTTTGTCTTCCGTTGATCCCAACCTGCAAAACATCCCGATGCGGACAGAGGAAGGGCGGAAAATTCGCCATGCCTTTGTTCCGAGTCAATCCGGTTGGTTAATCTTCGGTGCCGATTACTCGCAGATTGAATTGCGAGTCTTGGCAGCCGTGACAGGTGACCCCAACATGAAGCGGACCTTCATGGACGACGATGATATTCACGCTGAAACTGCTCGAGCCGTCTTTGGATTGAAAGATGACGAGCCAGTTGATGCTAACCATCGTCGGACTGCTAAGGCCGTTAACTTCGGGATTGTTTACGGTATTTCAGACTTTGGTCTTGCCAAGAACCTTGGCATCTCACGAACGGAAGCTAAGACCTTCATTGAGACGTACTTCCGTGAGTTCCCCAACATCCAAACCTGGATGAACCAGGTTAAAGACCAGGCTCACAAGGATGGATTTGTTGAGACAATTGAGCACCGCCGTCGCTACTTACCCGAAATTAATTCAAAGAACTTTAACCGGCGATCTTTTGCTGAACGAACAGCAATGAACTCACCGATTCAAGGTTCTGCCGCTGATATTATCAAGATTGCAATGATCAAAGTTGCCCAGGCATTGAAAGATCAAAACCTTCAAACAAAGATGCTCTTACAGGTCCACGATGAATTGGTCTTTGAATGCCCCCAAGAGGAGTTAGAACAAGTTCAAAAATTAGTCACGTCTGTGATGGATTCCGCTGTTACTTTGTCAGTGCCGTTGAAGGTTGAAGACCATTCCGGTCCAACCTGGTACGAAGCCAAGTAACTCTTACCGCTTCCCGCTGGAAAGGAGTACCAATGTCAAGTTCAGAATTGCAACGTAACCGAGCCGTTTTGCCGATGTCAACCGTCCGAGAGCTAACGCTTTTAACCGACCGGCAGATTCGGTACTACGAACAACATGAACTGATAACGCCCCAGCGGGGTAAGGGTGGTCAACGCCGTTTTTCCTTAAACGATATTGACCGACTCCTCCAAATTAAAGACTACTTAGACGCCGGTGATTCAACGGCAGATATTAAAGAGCTTTTTGCTAAGGCAGAACGGAAGCACCAGAGTCAGCTCGATTCTGAAAACTCGCTCCGCCGGTCATTGCAAGATGAATTCGCGCAGATTGCCCGCTTTAACCAACATTAATTTAATTGATTATCCGTTTTAATTTTATGTAGAAAAGCTTGGTCACAGAGAGCCTGTGGCCAAGAAAATATGAACCCATACGCAGCCAGTAAAGGAGTTTCTAATGGCAAAACCTTCTTACACTAAAGCAGATATTAAGCAAATCGTTTCAGACGAACAAGTAGAATTCATTCGCGTGACTTTTACGGACGTCTTGGGAACAATTAAGAATGTTGAAGTGCCAGTTTCACAACTAGACAAAGTTCTTGATAACGATTTGATGTTCGACGGTTCTTCAATCGAAGGATTCGTCCGCATCAACGAGTCAGATATGTACTTGTACCCTGACTTGTCAACCTTCATGATTTTCCCATGGGCTACAGATGCTCATGGTGGTAAGGTGGCTCGTTTGATTGCCGATGTTTATTCAAAGGATCGGACACCATTTAAGGGTGACCCCCGGATTGCATTGAAAGATGCAGTTGCTCGTGCTGAAAAAGAAGGATTTACAGCCTTTAACGTTGGAACTGAACCAGAATTTTTCTTGTTCAAGTTGGACGAAAAGGGTGCGCCAACCATGGAATTGAACGACCATGGAAACTACTTTGATTTGGAACCACTTGATAACGGTGAAAATGTTCGTCGTGAAATCGTCTTAACTTTGGAAAAGATGGGCTTTGAAGTCGAAGCTGCTCACCACGAAGTTGCAGCCGGTCAACATGAAGTTGACTTCAAGTATTCTGATGCCGTTGATATGGCTGATAAAATTCAGACATTCAAGTTGGTTGTGAAGACCATTGCCCGTCAAAACGGCTACTATGCAACCTTCATGCCAAAGCCAGTGGCTGGTATTAACGGTTCTGGAATGCACACCAACATGTCACTCTTCACCAAGGATGGCAACGCCTTTGATGGTGGCGGTAGTGATGAAGATGAAAACTTGGGCTTGTCAGAAACAGCCTTGCACTTCTTGGGTGGGGTTTTGAAGCATGCTCCAGCCTTGACAGCTTTGGCTAACCCAACGGTTAACTCATACAAGCGTTTGACTCCTGGTTTTGAAGCCCCAGTTTATGTTGCTTGGTCAGCCTCAAACCGTTCACCAATGGTTCGAGTACCAGCATCACGTGGTTTGGCAACTCGTTTGGAATTGCGGTCAGTTGACCCAACAACCAACCCTTATACGATGTTAGCTGCCATCTTGTCAGCCGGTTTGGATGGAATCGACAACAAGTTGGAACCATCTGCAGCCGTTGATAAGAACATCTACTTAATGGATGAAAATGAACGTAAGCGTGCTGGTATCGTGAACTTGCCTGATACTTTGTTGGCTGCTTTGGAAGAATTGGCCACTGATGAAGTCGTGATTGATGCCATCGGTACTCACATTACTGATAAGTTCTTGGAAGCAAAGAGAATTGAGTATACATCATACCGTCAATTTGTTTCTGAATGGGAATTGGATAACTATTTCTTGAACTACTAAAATGAATTAACAAAAACCGACGAAAGTCGGTTTTTTGTTTGCTCTCGGTTCCTTAGATTTTGTATAATATAGAAGCGAACATTTGTTCTGTTAGATGGCCGAAAATAGCAATAAATAGGGAAGGCAAGCAATGATAAAATTTATCCACGCCGGTGATGTCCATCTCGGCAACCCCTTCACCGGATTAAGCCAAAACTTAAATTCGGACTTTCAAAATAAAATTCAAGAAGCGACCTACCAAGCCTTAGACCATTTGGTCGAGACAGCGATTGACCAAGATGTCGATCTCGTCTTATTTCCTGGTGATCTTTTCCACGGTAGTGATAATTCAGCCCTAATCCAAGACCGTCTTAACCAAGTCTTGCGGCGACTTGACCAGGCTGAAATTTGGGTGGCTGTTTCCTTTGGGAACCATGATTTTAGTCAAAGCTCTTTGGCTCATCCACTCTGGCCTGACCATGTTTTGGTATTCGGTGAAGCAGTGGAAACTAAGACTGTCACATTAAAAAATGGTCAAAAGGTCGCTTTGACCGGATTTTCTTATGGTGACCGACAACATAATCATTCAGAGTTGTCCGAATTTCCCTACAAGGACCAAACGGTCGATTATCACCTTGGTCTTTATCATGGAGTGGTTGGTCAAGATGGTGAAGCCTATGCCGCTTTTAATTTGAATGAGATGGTGGCTAAGGGCTATGACTATTGGGCTCTGGGACATATCCACCAACGAGAAATTCTCCATGAAAATCCTGTGATTGCTTACTCAGGAAATATTCAAGGATTGAACCGCACCGAAGCCGGTGTCAAGGGCTTCTACTTGGTTTCTGACACAGAGGGTTTGGAACTCAAACCGGAGTTTTATCCGGCAGGGCCCGTCCTTTGGCAAAGCATTCGAATTGCCAACTGTCCAGACTTTGCCACTCTCCAAGATATTTTGACCGACCACCACTTCAATCAGCCAACCTTGTTAACGATACAATTAACCGAGACCGTTGGTGAAGAATTACTGGCAAACGATGAAGCCGGCCTTTTGGTCGAAAAGTTGCAGGGGCAACGTGCTTCTCAAGCTCAATATTGGCCAATTCGAGTCGAAATCAAAGCCGACCAAAAAGACCACGGTCCGAACCTGCCATTACCGGCTGGTGTTGATTTTCATGAAATTATTAATCAGGTCGTGCAACCGGGAGTAGTTGGTGAATGGCTATCGGACCAGGCTCCTGCCTTTGTCCGTGATTATTTTTATTCCGAAGTCGGACAGGCCGACTTGGCCGACCGTTTAGCCAAAATATTAGCAAGGGGAAACGACCATGAAGATTAAGGCAATTGAAATCACCGGCTTTGGCCGTTGGACGAATGTCACGATTGATAATTTAGCCGAGTGGCAGGTGATTTATGGTGAAAATGAAGCTGGTAAATCAACGTTAAAAGACTTTATTCTTGGTATCTTTTTTGGTTTTAAGACCCGTGCCAGTCAAAACTATGAGCCCCGGTCTGGGGCGCAATACGGTGGGGCACTCGTGGTGACGGTTCACGGCCAAGATTATCGAATCAGCCGAAAGGGGCGGACACAATCGGTTTTAACTGTCACTAAGGTTGGTATGGAATCCTTAGAGCTAGATGGCGAACGCTTTTTAAAACAGATTTTTGGATCCTTGAACCGTGTTGATTACGAGCAAATTTTTGCCTTTAATGAGCATGATTTAAGCTTAGTTGGCCAAATTACCGGACCCGACCTCGAGAAACAATTGCTAGCCTACACTAAGCCCCAGGCATCGAAGTGGTTGGCTTGGGCCGATGACCATCAAAGTACTGCAGTCCAGCTTTTTTCCAAGCAAAAGAACGGGAAACGGCCTCTGAACCAAGCTAGCCAACAGTACTTGGACTTAAAGAAAAGTCACCAAGACCAAGCGGGCGCGTTGTCCGATTATTTGACAGCCGGTTTGGAAGAAACTGATTTGATTGACAAAATTAAAGCCAAAGAAGGCGAACTTGAGAGTTTGAACAAGAAGTACCAAAATCTGGATCAGGCTAATCGAACTTGGCCTTTATACCAAGAGGGTTTGACGCTGCAAAAAGAGTTAAATGGTTTTGCCAAGGACCACCCGCAAGTTAAGGTGATTAGCCCGGCTGACCAAAAGCAAATGAAGGAATTGGGTCTGGAATTAGACTGGCTGAACCAACAACTAGGGCAAATCCAACATCCAGAACCAAGCCAGTCCTTTATTAATTCAGGGTCCATTGATGAAAACCAACAAGAGACTTTGCGGACAATGGCCAATCAATTGGCGACCTTGGAAGATAATCAACAGCAAAGCGACCGTCGTAACCAGCAGTTAAGCCAGTTTCAAAATTTCTTTACTGGCAGCATTCCGCGTCCGCTCAGTTCGAGTGACTCGCAGGCATTAACTGGTAAAAATTACTGGCTGTGGGTCACACTAGCTGGCCTAGTCGGGACGCTTTTGGCCGTGGTGGCCTCTTTGGGACTGGTAACTCAAGGGATTTTCTTGCTAGTGACGGTCGCCAGTGGATTCTTAGCTAACCGTCACCACCAACAGGGGCAAGCAATTTTAAAAGACTACGCCCCGCTAGACCCAGCAGCGATTATTAAGGCTCAGGGACATGTCCAAAGAGCCGCTCAAGTTCAGGACGAATTAGCGAATTTAACCCGCCACCAAGAACAATTGGTTCAAGACTTAGTTTCGAGTTTAGTACGTTTCGATGGTCAATTTAGAGGGCGATTTACTGATCCGAGTCTAGTTGATAGTCAAGCGGTTCAAGACCTCGTTCATCAAGTCTTAGAGGGTCAAAATCAAGACATTCATCAGCAACTTGATAATGAGCTAGCCAAGAATCAGCGAATGCAACAAGAGCGGGAATTATTGCAGCAAAAGACTCAGGTACAAAGCGTCATTCAAAACCTCTTAGGTCAAAATGGTCTGACTTCTTTGGCAGACCTTGATCAAGCAGTCGCTGGTCAAGACCAACAAGGACAACAAATTCAACGGTTGGCCGATTTAAAAGAACGAATTGGTTCAGATTTATGGGAACTACTAAGCCACTACCGCAATCAAGCAAACCTTCAGGTTGATTTGGCTCAGGTTAGAGATAAGATTGAAGCCGGACAGCTAACGGTTAAGGGCTACCGAGACCAAATCCAACGATTACGCGTTTCGAAAGCCAGTTTGGTATCGGCTGACCAGTATCAATCCCTTGGTCAGCAGTTAGCCAACCAAGAAGCGGACTTGAAGGGAGGCTTTGGCCAGTACCTGGCCGAAACATTAGTAGTTGAAATGGTTAAGCGGGCTTTGATTGGTCAAGAAGAAGACCTCAGCGACCAGGTGCAAGAAGTTGCTAGTCAATATTTCTCTCGGTTAACTGGCGGTCGGTACCACAAGATGGCCATCAACCAAAAAAAGGTGGAGGTCATTGGCCAAGACGGTGAAAGCTTCTTGTTAGCTGAACTATCAACGGGTGCACGAGACCAAGCCTATTTGGCAGTTCGCTTAGCTTTGGTGGCTAGTTTGAAATTGGGTGAAGATTTACCACTCTTAATTGACGATGGTTTTGTTAATTTTGATGATCGACGTCAGGCCGAAGTGCTATCCTTGTTACAGGACCTAACGGCGACCCACCAAATTCTTTTTTGGACATTCAACCGCCACCTAGTAACGGACAAGCAGATTAATTTAGGAGAAATTCATGGCTAAATTATTATTACAATACCAAGATAATGATGCAGTTGACGCTTTTGCTTTGTTGAAAAAGGCAGAAGTTAGACAAACGAAGACAGGCAAGGACTTTTTATCGTTGACCTTTGCAGACCGGTCGGGGGATCTTCCTGGTAATTTATGGGATGTCAGCCAAGATGATATTAAAAACTTTACTGCCGGTACGGTTGTGAAGGTGACTGGAACCAGGGGAGCCTTTAAGGGCAATCCGCAATTACAAATTGCGAAGATGCGCTTACCTGAAGCGGGTGAACCTAGTGATGCGGCCGACTTTGTTAAAAGTGCCCCGGTCAAAAAGGCTGACTTGGAAGAGGAATTAACAGATACGCTCTTTAAAATTACTCAGCCAACTTGGAACCGCTTGGTTCGCCACTTATTTAAGCAGTATCAGGCAGAATTTTTAGAATTCCCAGCAGCCAAGGCGAACCATCATGCTTTTGCCCGTGGTTTGGCCTTTCACAGTCTCTCAATCGCTCGCTTAGCCGACCGAGTTAGTGATTTGTATCCCCAGTTAAACAAAAGTTTATTATTGGCGGGAGCATTATTGCATGACTTGGGTAAGGTGATTGAGCTGTCGGGACCGACGGCAACTGAATACACCACGGCTGGTAAGTTAATTGGTCACATTACCTTAGTGGATGAACAATTGGTCTTGGCCGCCCGTGACCTGGGCCTTAATTTGCAACGGGAAGATGTTTTGCTTCTTCGCCATGTTGTCTTAGCTCATCACGGCCTTTTGGAATATGGATCACCTGTGCGGCCCCAGGTGATGGAAGCTGAAATTTTACACCAGTTGGATGAAATGGATGCTTCGATGCAAATGATGACGGGGGCCATGGAACAAACGGCGCCCGGTGGCTGGTCAAAGCGGGTCTTCCCCTTGGATAACCGGTCATTTTATAAGCCAGAAAGTGCTCAACAGCCATCGACTGCTGATGATGACCTAGCTTCACTGGACCAAATTGATCCCGGAACTTTATTTTAAGAATATAAAAAGCCGACTTCATATTAGAAGTCGGCTTTTATTGTGGCACGATTTACTTAGTTAACACCGGCTGTTAAGTATGCTGCCAGAGCATTCTTCAAGTCAGAGTCTTTAATCGTTACATCGTTCTTACGCAAGAGCTTACCGATAATCTTTTGGATAGCCGTCTGGTTGTTTGAATCGTTGATAAAGTCGTTCGTTAACTTATCCTTCAACTTTTGTTCAACCTTGCTTTGAGCTGGCTTATCAATCATCTTGTCAGTTCGAACAACATAGTAGTTTGAACCTGAGCTGGCCTTAACTGGGTCAGTTGAGTATGAACCAACTGATTGGTTAAAGGCAGCCTTACGGATTTCAGTATCAACTGTGGTGTTTGTTGAATCAAAGGCAGGAAGTTGACCACTCTTATTAGCTTGTGAGTTCTTTGATGAATATTGCTTGTAGACGTCATCCCATGAAGTACCGTTGTTCAAAGCATCGATAGCTTGTTGGGCTGTGTCTTGGTCCTTGGCAGTGATTAATGAAATCGTTGTGTCAGGAACGTAGTTGTTATAAGCATCAGATAACTTACTTTTTGAAATCGTGTAGTTAGCCTTCACAGCGGCATTCATAACCAACTTTTCACGAAGTGAAGTCTTGTATTGGCTTTCAGTCATACCTGACTGTGTCAACATTGAAGCAAATGAATCCCCGTATTGGGCCTTAGCAGTCGTGAAAGCGTTGTTCACGTCTGACTTGGAAACTTGTTTACCATATTGCTTTTCGAAAACCTTATCAATCACCATCTGAGCAAAGACTTGCTTACCAGCTGAAGTTGACTTGACTTGGTTGTAGTACTCTTCTTTGGTGATCTTACCAGCATCAGTCGTAACCAACGTCTTGGTTGTTGTTAACCCAAGAAAAGTTACCCCACCAATAAAGACGAGGGCGATTAAACCCCACATAATTTTGCGGAACATATTAATCCATTTCCTTCCAATTTAAAATAATCATATCGTTAGCTATTCTACCATAGATTTAGCTGTGCGACTGACTTCCTGCCATCTTTTTCTGAACAACCTTAATTCGGTCGAGATGAACTTGGTTTTGATATTGGATGCTTTTAGCATGGCGGGTTAGGTCGGCAATATCTTGCTTATTTGCAGCGAGAGACCGTTGTAAGACGGCTAATTCCGTTTGAGCTTGACGGCCAAGTTGGACAACCCGCTTAGCTGTTTTAAAGCTTTCTTTGATTTTGTTGAGAAACATCAAATCACCCCAATTCTTGTTGAATTTTTTGGGCCAGGTCTTCGTACTGGTCTTCAGTATAGCTATCTGAGTTATCGATAGTTGGCGCCAAGGCAGCGTTCAAACCATCATCATCGCGCCGGGGAATTAAATGCCAGTGGGAATGGATGACCGTTTGGCCGGCAGACGGTCCGTTATTGGAAGAAATATTAATACCAGTGATTGTTGGGTCAGAGGCCCGGATTGCACGTGCAAGGGAGGGCAACTTGAGCAAAACTTTTTGGGCTGTTTCGTCATCGTAGGCAAAAATATCATCAACATGCTTTTTTGGCACTAAGAGGGTGTGCCCGGGTGTCACCTGTGAGATATCCAAGAAGGCGAGTAAATCGTCGTCTTCATAAACCTTATAAGCTGGAATCTCACCTGCAATAATTTTGTCAAAGATGTCGGCCATAGTGTTCTCCTTTTTTCTGCTTTACATTTATTCCTATTATAGCAAAAATATTGGCAAAACAACCGCCTGCCATGCGAACCTGGTATAATAATGGTTATGGGATTAACAATAACAAATTTATATGGTGGCTATGCTGGCCAAGATGTTTTGAAGGACTTATCATTAACCGTTCCGGATGGACAAATTGTGGCTTTGATTGGCTTGAATGGTGCTGGTAAATCAACAACAATCAAGCATATCATTGGTCAACGTCCGGTTCATACTGGTCAAATCATGTTGAATGATGTTTCTTTAACGGCTAATCCAAGTGAGTTTAAGCAACAGTTGGCCTACATACCTGAACAACCAATTCTCTATGCTGAATTGACCTTAGGTGAGCACCTGCATTTGATGCTTGCAAGCCATGGTTTAGATGACAGTCAACACTGGCAAAAGGCCCAGGACCTGTTGAAGACTTTCCGGTTGGAAGATAAGTTGCATTGGTTGCCGCAAAACTTTTCAAAAGGGATGCAACAAAAGGTGATGTTGGTCGCTGCCTTCGCTCTGGAAGCACCATTAATGGTAATTGATGAGCCTTTCTTAGGCTTGGATGTTTTGGCTCAACGCGACTTGGTGTCCTTGATGCAAGAACGGGCTAACGAAGGTGG
>NZ_DF968005.1:530912-531406 GCF_001047075.2 Fructobacillus ficulneus | reverse complement strand
TGCTTACGACCCACTTATTGGCAGCTGCGGTTGACTTTGTTGATCAATTTGTTGTTCTAAACCAAGGACAAGTTGTAGACCAGGGGACACCACAAGAAGTGGCCGACCATCATAGCCTGAAATTAACAGAGATGGATGAGTTGTTTTCATGAACGCGGTCGAAAAAACAATTGATTTAGATAAACTTTACCAAGAGCGGGCCCAGGCTGTCACAAAGCGTAACCAACGCTACCTAAAACTTCTATTTAATGACCATTTCGTTGTCTTTTTACTTTTGGTTTTGGGGAGTTTGATTTTAGGCTTTCAATCCATTCGTCATGAAGAATTGTCGGCACCGTTTAGTTTGGGAACATATTGGCAGTATGGCTTACTTGCTTGGCTAGTGTTAGGTTTGCAGTTTGGCTCTTTGGTAACGTACTTTCAGCCAGCTGATCGAGTCTTTTTGGCTGCAGGTGACGACTTCCTAACGAAGGTTTACTTGAAGAAGGCTTGGC
>NZ_DF968005.1:491361-530859 GCF_001047075.2 Fructobacillus ficulneus | reverse complement strand
GGTCACTGTTCTTGGCGATTGGTTGGCAAGTCTTGTTTGCAACCTTGGCTTGGCCTGTTTTTCAAACCATTGGGCAAGGGAGATTGCTTGATTGGGGAGCTGTTTTATTGGTTCTCTTGGCAGTCAAAACACTGATGATGACGGTAAGTCTGAATCAGTTAATATCAAGTCCTTCTCCTACGAAGGTGTCAACTGCTGGACAGACGACCTGGATACGGTTAGCTTTAGAGACAGTGATTTTTGCCGGAATTATTTTTCTACCAGGACTTGGTCATTGGTTGGTAATCGGTTTTTCATTATTGTTAGCACTTTGTCTTTCATGGTCATGGTTCCAACGAACTAAAAAGGTTCAAGGAACGCTAGCCCTTGATTGGACAGTTGCCTTAGCAAGTAGCCAAAAACATGATCAAGCGGTTTGGCATTTTTACAGCCTCTTCGCCCAAGTACCGAACCAGGGCGTAGTTGTCAAACGTCGATCCTATCTTGACCGCTGGCTGTCCCACTTTTCATTTCAAAAGAATCCTGCGCGGCGATTATTTTGGATTAAATTACTCCGTGGTGGGGATGAACTTGTTTTAGTCCTTCGTCTTGTCGTGGTCGCCCTGGTCCTCTTGTTAGTCTTGCCGAACCAGGCAAGTTATTGGCAAGCAGGTGGGATAGTTTTGCTAGTTTACCTCGTTAACTTCCAGCTCCTACCGGTCTTTGAACAAAGTCGGTCGGTCTTGTGGACACAACTGGCTTTGGGTTCTGGCTTGCAACAGACCAAGACGTTTTTGACGGTGCTGGCCGAGATTACGGCAATGGTGGTTGGCCTTGCCTTTGTGGTGATGCTAGTTTTTGCCGGACCATTAGCGGCTCTGGTAGTGCTCGGATCAGGAACTTTGATGGGCTTAGTCCTTCATTTGCTTTGGTTGCCCAAAACATTACAAAAGAAATTATAAAAAGGAAACATTTATTATGCATTTACGTTCAAAACAATGGGCCAAGCCTTGGCTCGAGGCTCATACTGACTTGGTCATTGACCAAGAACACGCCCAAGAAAAGCGCGGCCAGTGGCAAGCAATCTTTGATCAGGCACAACCAATTCATGTTGAAATTGGTTCTGGTAAGGGACAATTTATCATGGAAATGGCCAAGAAGAACCCCGATATTAACTATATTGGAATGGAAATCCAAGAGACGGCTGTTGCGATTGCTGCTCGGAAGTCATTCGATGCCGTTGGTATTTTGCCAAACTTGCGTTACCTGTATGGTAATGGCTCAGGTGTGGAAACATACTTTGAAAAGGGTGAGATTGCCAAGGTTTATTTGAACTTTTCTGACCCATGGCCAAAGTCACGTCATGAAAGTCGTCGTTTGACTTATAAGACCTTCTTGTCATCATACCAAGCAGTTTTACCTGATGGTGGTGAAGTTGAATTCAAGACGGATAACCGTCACCTCTTTGAATACTCATTGGTTTCATTCATGGATTTCGGCATGCGTTGGACGCCTGCTGATTATACCCTTGATTTGCACGCCGATGCCGACAAGGTTGAAGGTAACGTCGAAACTGAGTACGAGCAAAAGTTTATGGCCTTGGGACAACCAATCTACAAGGTTAAGGCTCATTTCTAATTAAAAAATAAAAAATCCACTGAAGGTGGCGTTCGTAGAAAAAATGAACGACATCTTCGGTGGATTTTTTAGTCTTCCCTTAAAAAGTTGCGGGTATTACGGAAACCATCAATGGCCAGTTTAGCGGAGAGTTGGTCAGAAAAGCGTTGAACGTGAACGTTAACCACATCTGAATTAGCGAATAATTCAACTCGGTGAACGAGGTAGTGTGGGGTAGAAACACCAGTTGACAAGGAAATTACGTCACCTTTATGTGGTGGTAGGGGGAGTTGAACATTGGTTTCAACTCGGGCTGAAGCAACAATGAAATTATATTGAACCATGAAAAGCCTCTCTTCGTTCTGTTTTTGGGACAGTGAACTCTTAGAAAAAGTGCTCCTAACACTTACTATTGTAGGGGAATCAACCAGGAATGCAAATGATAGTTGAAAATTGGTACTTTTCGGTTTGATTTGTTGAAAAATTAAACATAATTCAGGTAAAAGCGTAGCAGTGTTTCATTCTAATTTTGAATCAATACAAAGTAATAAATGTAATATTACGAAGACTTTTATTGTGTATAATTACAAATGAAACAATTTTAAATTTTTTGTTATTTTTAGGGAGTAAAGAATGGACAAGAAGTTAACGCAAATGATTGGTTTGACGACCGCGTTTACTTTAGCGGGGATTACCTTAGCAAGCGCTAATCAAAGTGCTCATGCGGATGATATTTCTGCTGAATCGCAAACTGTTAGTCAAGCGGATACAACAAATGCTAAATTAACACTGGCCCAAGCCCAGAGTGCAGTTGACCAGCAGAATCAGGTTGTTACCCAAGACCAAGACAAGGTAACAAGCAACCAGGACCAAGTTAATCAAAAGCAGGCAACTTTAGCCAACACTGAGCAACAGCTTAATCAAGCGCAGAGCGCACAACAGCAAATTTCTACTGACCAAGCGGCCATTACCGCGCAACAGAGTCAGGTGACAAACGCTAATAATGCAGTTACTGCAGCCCAACAAGTCCTAGCACAAACTCCTGCAACCATTAGCCAAACCGTGCCAGTGGGTACTAGTACTGATTTGACTCAAGCCAAAGCCAAAGTTACTGCTGCTCAGCAAGCCAATGATGCAGCCCAGCAGCAGTTGATCCAAGCAAAAAGTAACTTGGGCGATGCTGATACAACGGGAATCGACGAAAAACTAGCTGACCTCCAGACCCAGGTTAAAAAAATTGACCAGGTTGTCAGCCAATCCAGTGCAGGTGCCCCAGCACCAGCTGTTCCCTTTGATACAAAGGGGAAACCATCCTTAATGATTATCCGGCTACGATGTTTGTCCATAATACGGCAACCTTGCCAACAAAATTAATCGACCCGATGGCCGGAGAAGCAAATCCAGACCGAACATCGGATAAAAATTTGATTGTCTATCAAGATGAAAATGATGATTCTGACCATATTTTGGATGGGGAAATGACACCAGCCCAGTTAGCTGAAATTTCAAACTACTTTGTCACGCTCTTAAACGACCATCGGCAGTCATTGGGCTTGAATCCCGTTCAATTAACGACAGAGGGGACTCAGGTTGCCCAATTTATTAAAAACTTCCGCGATCAATACCAAGTATCTTGGACGCATACGCCGATGTTTGACCTGGATACGGGTCAATTATTTCAAACGGATGCGGAGAAGCAAGCAGATTCGCAAAAATTCGGACAGATGGTTCAGTCATACGGTTTGGATTGGAAGTCGGAAGATATGGGGATGGTGGCCAACCAAAGCACCCCTGGCTACTACACAATGGCCGAAATGAAATCTCAAATTTATGCCGTCTTAGAACAAATGATCTACGACGATGAAGGGTCGAATAATGGCCATAAAAAAAGCCTAGAAGACCCAACGGCCACCTATGTCACCCTAGATATCAATGATATGCACGATGCTGCCCAAAACCAGAATTTTGGCGGTCATAATTACGATGTGATTATCGAAATGATGGGGGCTTTGCCCAATAAAATGGCGGCAGACTACCATGTCATTGACCCATCGTCTGCACTGACAATTATTAATACGGCCCGGGCCAAATATGGTGCCTCCCAGGACGAATTAACCCAGCAAAGCAACCTTCATGCAGAGTTGGCGAAGGTCCAAGCAATCGTTAATTTACAAACGGCAGTGACGCAAGCCAGTGACCAGACTCAGACGACAGCAGCGGCCCTAAAACAGGCACAAAGTGAGTATCAAGGGTTACAAGAAAATATGAATACGATTGGAAGTGTTGAACAAGTGGCCAATCCCGACTTAGCACGGAACCAAGATAAATTAACCCAAGCTCAGGCTGCATTAAAGGCAGCCCAAGAGCAATTGACTGTTTTGCAAAAACAATTAGCTTTGGATGAACAGATTAGTGCGAAATTGTCTACTTTGACGGCTCAGGCGCAGCAATTGACCACTGAATTGGCTAGCTTACAAGAACAAGCGACAACTCTTAGCCACCAACTGGACCTTGATACGAAGGAACTGCAACGACGGCAGCTCCGTTTAAAGCAGGTTGAGGCTTTGACAAATATTATGATTCAGCCCAACCAAACCACTATTAATTCTGACAATTCGGATACCAATACTAGCCCTGGTTCAGCTCCCCAGAATACGGCCAAGGAAGTGGTGGCAAGCACTGATGGTGATCAAAAGCCAACTAGCGAGAGACAGCCAGATTCTGATTCAATTCAATTGGCCAATTCGGCCGCAAATGATCGTGGCGTTATGGTCAGTGGTGACAGTCAATCTGAGCAAGGTCAGGCTAGTGTGGAGACAGCTAGTGATAGTCCTGCGAAATTAAATGTTGGGAGCCGACTAGCCTTATTTGGGACTGGTCCGTTGCCTAACAGCGGGACGGATGTCAGTGCTTTGGCTAAAACGGAGGCGACAGATCCAGCCAAATCGCAATACCGAGCAGTTAAATATGCTCATCCTCAAAAAGGCAGCCAATGGCGTAAAGATTTGTTGCTTGGTGCTTCGGCCGTCGTTGGTCTAGGGATTTTGAGCTTTGGAACATTCTGGCTACGGAAAGGTTAAGAGAAAGTAGGAGGGAGAGAAGATGTTAAAGAGAAAATCAATTTTCACAATTGCAACGGTAGCGGTGATTGCTGCCGGGACCGGAACTTATGTAATGGGGAGTCAATTAGGGTCTCACCATGAAGACAAGGACAAGACGTCCGTCCAAATTACGTCTAAGAAGATGGCTGCTACGGAATCATCAAGCACTAGTGCGGTTCCTAATACTGGGGCCAGCAGTCAAGCCAGCTCTACTATGGCAAGCTCAAGTTCAAGCTCAGCTGCACCAGCCCAACCTGTAACTAAGGCAATGGATATTAATGCCATTAAAAATGGTGATTATTCTAGTGTGGTAGGAACTTGGCAAAATCCTGACGGAAATAAGCTGGTTTTCGATAAAAATGGTTTGGTTTCGACTACCTTTGGTGGGACAACTGCTACTGATTACACAGTTTATGTGAACCAAACGCAGCATTTACCAGCGGCTACTATTCAAGATGGGATGTTAAAGGCCTATTTGGGTCCAAAGGATGAAAACTTGGAAGAAGCCTCCAGCGTTGATCAATTCTACTTCATTCCTAAGGGTGTCAACATGACCGGTACCAGTGATAATTCTCATGACCGAATTTATACTGGTCAATCTTACGAGGATGATAATATCTTTCAGAAGGTTAACTAAATGAGTTGATATTGGTACTCATAGATTCAAGGATTCAATAGCACAATTCGATAAAACTATTAAGAATGTTGATTTTGATTTTTTGGGGGAGAGAAAAATGAAAAAGAAACGGTTAATCGTTATTGCGACGACAGTAATTTTGTTTATTCTGCTGGTCCTCTTTTGGGTTGGGAACCAAAATCGTTCCAGCTCCAAGGGGAGTCAGCAGGATTCGAGCCAAACGGTTGTTAAAAGTAAGAAGAAAACTAACGGTCAAGGCATTACTGTGGCAGACACGCAAAAGAACGCGAAATTGTCAGCCACTGTGATTGGCCTCTATGGTGGGACTACATTAAAAAGCGAAAATTCTTGGTCGGCGATTAAGGCCGGCATAACGGGAAAGTCGCTCACTGTTCATATTGTGAAGGCCGATGATGGTACTTACCAATACAAATTAACAACCGACCAGTCCGCTGATTTAGCCAGTACTGGCTACTACCAGTTAACTGGTAGCAACCATGATACGGTTGGTTTTTACGGTGGGTCAACCGGCGAACACTTTAAGGATGTATCCTTAGCCGCCGTGGTTGATTACGTGAATAAGCATTATGATCAATCAGACCTCAATGATTATGCTGACCAGGTTAAAATCAGTGATGAAACTGCTGGTAGTGCCAACAGTAGTACTAATAATTCATCAACAAATTCAAATGATATTACTACTAATGATGGGTCAGACTATTTCTATAAAGCAATTATGTATTATGGCATTATGAATCCTGATGCCAAAGGACTTTGGAAATCACTTCAAGATGTCTTAAAGAACCATTCAGATGCGACACTTGAATGTCGGTCGGATACTGATGCAAACAATGGGCTCACCTTTACTATTTCATCACCTGACTTTGGTGGGGTTGGTTCTGCTGAATTTTACTACGATGATAGTAAGAATCCGATTTGCTTTGCATTTTGGACCAGTGAACCTGACCCCGATGATCCAACGATGAATAAGACCAAAAAAACTGATATGAGTGATGGATTGATTCCCATGCAAGAAATTCTGGACTTTGTTAACCATGCCGGTGGAAAGAAAATGCTAGATACTTATAACTTTAAAATTTTAAGTAAGTATGCAAACTAAATATTAAAAAAATGTACTACCATTTTGATTTAGTACTAGCTTCAAGGAGAAATCCTTGGAGCTTTTTTGCTTTCAATGAAAAATAAAATTGTTTGTGATACAGTGGGAAAGTTATCAAGTGAGATGAAATTGCGGGAGAGAAAATGAAAAATAAGGTCGGCATTGGAATAATTACTTTATTGCTAGTAATGGGCGTGACGACGGCGGCCTTGAAGGCAAGAAGTCACGAGGGAACAAAGCAATCTAAAACAGTTTCAAATTCACCAGCGAAAATTCAACGCTTAAATATTGAACAAATTCAAAAGGGTAATTTTTCCACGGCTAATGGAACCTGGAGGAACCAGGAAGGGGACACTGTGACCATTAGTAAAACAGGAATTGTTCATTTGACACGCGCTGGGCAAACTACGATTAGTCGTCTCTACGCTCAACAAAGTCAGGTTCCAACAGGTTACCAAACTCAAACCCAAACAGATGACGGAGCAATTCAAGTGGTAATGGGGCCAAAAGATTTACCTCGGGTAGCAAATCAGAGTCTCTTAACGCAAGCTGTTTTTCTTCCAAAGGGCGGGGATGGATTTAACTATGGAGTTGATCGAGTAGCTGACCGACTCGACCTTGATGTTAATGATGGTACGAAAATTTTCACTAGAGTTTGGAAAAAGGTATCTGTATATTAGTCATTAAAACGTATGTAAACATATAAATAATCATATATTGATTTAAAATCAAAAGCCGATAACTTCCTAATTGAGGAGGTTATCGGCTTTTATTTGTTAGCATCTATGAGCTGAAAAGGCTAATCCTGCTGATTACGGTTTTGTAGAGCGTGGTTAATTTTGTCCGTGGTGATCTTCTGGTTGGCTTTGATGGTCAACCAGATAACAACATAGGTCGTGACAAAAATTAGCCAAAATTGCCAACCCATGGAGAACGAATGCGCTAAGTTTTGTGTCATTAAGACGAGGGCCAAGGTGCCAAAAAAATGAAGGACGACAGCGGCTAGGTAGGAAAGGCTGTCCAGTCTGAAAAGGAAGGTCAGTAAACCAATCAGGGCACTCATGATTAAAATGGCAAGAATATCGGTATTGGTCACCACTCGAGTAGTTCCTGTGACGAAGAGAATCAAGAGGTAGGCAGTGGCACCGTAACCAGCACCGGTTGTCATTCGTTTAAAAAAGTTTTTCATTGTTCTCTCCTTATAAACCAAACCGCTGGGTCAGGTTCTTAACGTAGCGCCGACTAACCGTAACTTGGTGGTTACCCAGAAGGTGGGCGGTCATATTACCCGAAAAACTATTGGACAAGGAAGTTAGGTGATCGAGGTTAATCAGAGCATGGCGCGAGATTTGGACGAACTTTTGTGGGTTGGTCCGAGCCTGAAAATGGGCCAACCGTTCTCGAACCTCGATAACGGTTGTTTTGGTGACAATCGAAAGGATATCCTCTAAGATGGTCACGTAGATAATGTCATCAATTTTAATTAGCCGAATCTCATCGGCGGTTTTAACCGTCAAGACGGTTGGCTGGGACGTTTGAAAGGCATCCAGGTAGTCCAAAAGCTGGTTGACGACTGGTCCCTGGTCGGCGGCGGAAACCGTGACTTCGATTTCGTCGGGTCCAAGATTGTGGTTGGCATGAAAGTGACTTTTCAAAAGAATACTCCAGAGGGTTATTTTTTATTTTTCAGACTGGGTAAGGCGATGAAAACGATGGCGATAACAATAAAGCCGGTAACGACTAAGTAAGTCTCACCCTGACTAAGGAGGTGGGTCCATTGCAGGCGGATACCTAACTGCTGGTCAAAGTGGTGGATTGCTGTGACGTTGTGAGTGAAAACTTTGGTAACCGTTGGTCCCATTAGGACTTGGCGGAAGAGGGCGGCGATGTAGGCCCCCGGTGTTAATTTCATCAAGGCCTGGGCAAAGTCGGGCATGTTGCCGATTGGGAAGTAGGTCCCAACCAAAAACCCGGAAGCCGTTCCGATGATCGTGCCGAGCTTTGAGAGGGCGTCGACGGATTGGATGTGGCTAACAATCAGGTCATTGACTAAGGTGGCCGTGAGGGCGCTTAAGACCATAATGACCAAGAGGATGGGCACTTTGTCCAAGGGGAAAGAAATTTGGTCAACCAGGGCAAAGTAGGCCACCATAATGACGAGCATGACGATTTGCATCAAAAAGCCAGTGAGGGCGGCACTAAAAACGTAACTAAGGTGCCTGCGGAAGGGTGACAGGTCGGTTAAGAGCAAGTCTTGGCTGACGCCCTGCTCGCGGTCCTTGGCCGATTGACCGAGGCTGGTAAAAGTTGTGGTGATTCCTGTAACCGTTAGTGTACCACTAATCAGCCACATATCTAAGAGTTGGTTTTTATCCTCGATACCATTCCAGTCCTGGGCGATACCCTTCTTCAGAAAAATGATATAGAGAACAAATGAAATCAAAGCACCCAGGAGCGAAAAGATTACGCCACTTCGGTTACGGAAGTATAAGAGCAAGTTACGTTTCATCATGGTTAACATTAGCGGATTTCCTTTCCAGTGAGGGCCACGAAGGCATCATCCATCGTTCCGGCCAAATATTCAAAATCAACAATTTGATCTTTCATCTGGTTGAGGAGGGGGATGGCTGCTTGAGCGTCGATGGGACTAACAACGATCTCAGTTTCGGCGGTGGGCGTTCCGTTCAAGCCAGCATTTTGGATGGCTGTTAGTAGGGATTGTTGTTGTTGGTTGGGTTCGATGGCCAAAATTAAACGGTTAGCCGTGTACTGGTCTTTGATTTGCCGGGCTGAACCAGAGGCGATGGTCGTGCCATGGTCAACGACGTAGACTTGGTCGGCGTGGTCGGCTTCTTCCAGGTAGTGGGTTGTTAAGATAATGGTCAATTGTCGGTCAACCTGGAGGTGGTGAAGCAAGTCCCAGATGGCCATCCGCGTTTGGATATCGAGGGCGGTTGTCGGTTCATCTAAGAACAAGACGTCGGGATCGTTAATCAGTGCGCGGGCAATGTCAACTCGGCGCTTTTGCCCACCTGAAAGTGTTCCATAGAACTGGTTTTCGAAGTTTTTTAGGCCCAGGCTTTGAATCAGACTGTTTACTTGGTTAGCTGGGACGTGGCGGTATTGCTTGGCCCTGATTTCCAAGTTTTCCCGGACGGTTAGTTCGGCATCAAGGACGCTTTGTTGGAAGACGACCCCGATTTTCGTCCCGGCCTGGTAGGTTACCGACCCGGAACTAGGCTTGGTCAAACCAATCAGCATCCGCATCGTGGTTGATTTTCCGGCCCCGTTTGGACCTAGCAGGGCGGTTAGGCTTCCTTGGGCGATGTTTAAGTTCATGTCACTGACGGCGACGTGGTCGCCGTATTTTTGCGTGAGGTTCTTAGTCGTTAAAATCATATGCACTTCTCCTTTACAAGACCTATCCTAGCAAGGGGCAGGGCCGCCTGTCTCGGCTTTGTCGGTAAGCGGTTTGAATGGGGAGGTGAGCGGTTAGCAAGGACAACAATTGGTGATGATGATGACTAGCCATTTTAATAAAATATGCTTTTTTAATTTTCAATTAAACTCGAAAAAATTCTAAACTTGAAAAAACGACACGAATGAACTGATGAATTGTTCCGATAAGTTCGTATTATGGTATCTAAAATTAGCGAAATCACATCATTTTAATCTAAATAAACTTGAATGTTCGTTTAATATCCACGATAATGATGTTGTTATTAGAATAAGAAAGGTTTTAAACCGGTTGTTAGTCTTGTTTTAATAGCAGCGATTAGTTATTTGGTCACGAACGCAGAAAGAGGAGTGTAAGAACATCATGAAAAAGATCATCGCAGCACTTGCTGTCTTATTGGTCGTCGTCGGTGGATTTTTCGCCATTACCTCAGGGTCGAAAAAATCAGATTCATCTAGCAGTTCCAGTTCAAAGATTTCAATGAAAGAATTGAATATCCAATTTGTACCGTCTTCACAAGCGGATACTATTTTGGCTAAGGCTAAGCCGTTGGAAAAGCTTTTGAGCAAGCAACTTGGAATTCCAGTGCACGTTTCAATCTCAACTGATTACAACACAGTGATTGAAGCAATGGGTTCAAAGAAGGTTGACATGGGCTTCTTGCCACCTGATGGTTATGTTGCTGCTAACAAGCAATACGGTGCTAAGGTTATTCTTCAATCAACTCGCTTGGGTATGAAGGATGATAACACTGGTGCCAATACTGATAAGTTGGTTAACAACTATAAGTCAATGATTTTAGTTAAGGCTGATTCACCAATCAAGTCAATTAAGGATTTGAAGGGTAAGAAGATTGCCGTTCAAGGAGCAACTTCATCAGCTGGTTATATTTACCCAGCTGTTGAATTGTACAAGAAGGGTGTTAACGTCGTGAAGGATGATACACTTGTCCAAGTTAAGGGACATGATCAAGGTGTTATGTCGGTTTTGAATGGTGACACTGATGCTGCCTTCGTCTTTGACGATGCCCGTAACATTGTTAAGAAGGACCAACCTAATGTCTTTAAGGATACTCGTGTTCTCTACTACACGAAGGGAATTCCAAATGACACGATTACCCTACGTAAGGGTATTTCAGATTCTGATTCAAAGGCTATTAAGAAGGCTATGATTGCCGTTTCGAAGACTAGCCAAGGAGCAGAAGTGTTCAAGGATGTTTATTCATGGACTGGAGTTACAGATGCCAAGGATTCAAACTTTAACGATGTTCGTGACTACGCTAAAGTGATGGATAAGATTAAGTAAAATTTTCATATATGGAATCGTCACCATCTTAGATGGCGACGATTTTTACATAAGTTGCTGAAGTTCTAGAACATAAAAAGGAAATTACAATGGTAAGCAAAGGCGCAATTCAAGTCGAAGGTGTTTCTAAAATTTATTCAAATGGGGTGGTTGGCTTAGATAATATTAATCTGTCAATTAAACCTGGTGAGTTTGTCGTTGTTATCGGTCTTTCAGGAGCGGGAAAGTCA
The DNA here is from genome assembly GCF_001047075.2 of Fructobacillus ficulneus. Lineage (GTDB taxonomy): Bacteria > Bacillota > Bacilli > Lactobacillales > Lactobacillaceae > Fructobacillus > Fructobacillus ficulneus. Next base: position 519,413 of record NZ_DF968005.1, on the reverse strand, counting down.
ACGCTGCTGCGAGCTTTGAACCGCTTGCACGACGTGACGGCTGGAACCATTAAGATTGACGGCGATGATATCACGAAAGCCAGCGGCAAAAAATTACGCAACATGCGGCGTAACGTCGCCATGATTTTCCAAAATTATAACTTGGTCAAACGGTCAACTGTTGCTAAGAACGTCTTATCTGGTCGAGTGGGTTATTACTCAACTTGGCGGTCAGCTTTCGGTTTGTTTAATAAGGATGATCAAAATCGGGCAGCTAAAAGTCTAGAGCGGGTCAACCTTTTGGATAAGTATTATACGCGAGCCCGTGACCTATCAGGTGGGCAGCAGCAGCGAGTGGGTATTGCTCGAGCCTTAATGCAAGAGCCAGCTGTCTTTTTGGCAGACGAACCCGTTTCTGGTTTAGATCCTAAGACGACTAAGTTAGTTATGGATGACCTTAAGCGTCTTAATGATGAAGACGGTTTAACGGTTGTCGCCAACTTGCATTCCGTTGACTTGGCAATGGCCTATGCCACCCGGATTGTTGGTCTTAAGGCTGGAAAGTTAGTCTACGACAAGCCAATTGGTGAAGTTCAAGAAGAAGACTTTACTGAAATTTATGCCGAGGCGGGGGATAAAAAATGATGCCAGAATTACCAAAAAGAAGCTTTTTGAAAGAGTGGCATGTCATTGGCTTTTCACTCTTCTTAGTTTTCGTGATTTTGATTTTGATGTCAGGTAAGTCAACGGGTGTCGGTCAAGATTTTTCCTGGGATCAGTTTTCTGATTTATGGATTAAAATGTCCAAACCTGATTGGTCCTACCTGCCATCCGTTATGAAACCAATCGAGCAAACCGTTCAAATGGCCTTGGCGGGCACACTGCTAGGTGGTGTCGCTGCTGTGCCGGTTTCACTTTTGGCTGCCAAAAACATTGTTAAGAACGCCTTTGTCCGGGGGTTGGTTCGTTTTCTAATGAACCTAACACGGTCATTGCCAGAAATGCTGTTGGCTGCTTTGTTTGTTGCAGTTGTTGGGATTGGGGCATTTTCCGGAATGTGTGCCCTAGCCGTCTTCTCGTTTGGAATGATGTTTAAGCTACTCTATGAGGCCATTGAAACCATTGACGAAGGTCCGATTGAAGCGCTAAAGGCAGCTGGTGCCAATAGTTTTCAAATAATTGTCTACGCGGTGGTTCCTCAAGTCTTTAATCAATTTTTGAGCTTTTTCTTGTATACCTTGGAAATCAATATTCGAGCTTCAACCGTTCTAGGATACCTTGGAGCGGGGGGGATTGGTCTTTATTTGAACACAACCCTTGAATTATTCCGCTATGATCGCACTTCCATTGTTATTCTGGCAATTTTGGCCGTTGTAATTGTGGTGGATGTGATTTCCAACCAACTACGGGAGCGTTTAGCCTAATGAATATGAAAAAGAGTTTATTTAAAAAAATTGAACCGTGGGCGATTACGGTTGTGGTAATTGCAATCTTCATCTGGGCCTTTTCTGGGATTCCGCTAACTGGAATTAAAGACACAGCTAGGCAAGTCTTCTTTTCAATCATGAGAGGGTTATTTCACCCGGATTGGTCATACGTTTATACCGGCGATGGTGAAGACTTGGTATCGGCTTTGTTGGAGACTTTAGCAATTGCCTTTTTGGGAACCTTTATTTCAGCAATTATCGCGGTACCCTTTGCCTTTTTAGCAGCTCGAACGAATGCTAAATTGTTTGCACCACGGTCGGCCTTTGGTAAATTATTGCTCACTATCATTCGGGTATTCCCAGAATTAGTATTGGCCATCATGTTTACTAAAGCAGTCGGACCGGGAGCCTATGCTGGAGTCTTGGCATTGGGATTTCACTCCGTGGGGATGATGGGTAAGCTATTTTCAGAAGCAATTGAAAATGTTGATCACGGTCCCAATGAAGCGATTGCAGCAGCTGGTGGGAGTGGCTTGGATGGCCTGGCTTTAGCAACCTTTCCAGACGTCTTACCAGAATTTATGAATTACACATTATATCGGTTTGAAATTTCGGTTCGTTCAGCTTCGATTTTAGGAATTGTGGGTGCTGGTGGTGTGGGAGCACCATTGATTTTTGCGCTGTCGACACGGTCATGGTCGCGAGTTGGAATTATTTTAATCGGAATTGTGGTGATGGTCACAGTGATTGATTTTATTTCTGGACAAATTAGAAAGCGACTGGTTTAATTTTAAAAGATACGTTAATCAAGTGATGTGCGTTGCATATCACTTTTTTAATTCAAGGTTGAAGGAGCAAGTTATGAATATTCAGATTTTGTCAACTTCCGATGTCCATGGTTACTTTGTGGCTGATGATTATCGACGACCGCTGAGGGACCTTAATTTTGGCTTAGCAAAGACGTTGACCGTTATTGATCGGGTTCGTCATGACCATCCCGCTGACTTGGTGTTGACGATTGATAACGGTGATTTCATCCAGGGTTCTCCGTTAACGAATTATATTGAAAAAAAGAACCCGGACCAGGATAGGGTCTACGGTGAACTAGCCCAGCCAGTGGGCTACGATGTTCGCATTTTGGGAAATCATGAATTTAATTATGGCCGCCAGTATTTAGAAAAGCTCTTCGCAACGGACCCAATACTCTTGAATGCTAATATTATTGATCGCCAGACCGGCCAGCCATTTATCGGTCAGCCCTACAAAATTTTTGAAAAAATGGGTGTTAAGGTAGCGGTCATCGGTTTGACGACCCAGTATATTCCGCATTGGGAAGCTGCAGAAAATATTCAAGGGCTCCGGTTTTTGGACCCTGTCGAAGTTGCGAAAGACTTAATTAAGAAACTGGTGGGCCAGGTTGATCGAATTGTTTTAGCCTATCATGGTGGTTTTGACCGAGATTTGCAAACGGATGAACTGTTAGAACCTGAGACGGTGGAAAATCAAGGTAATCAGCTACTCGCCCTAGCTGGAGTCGATGCTTTGGTGACTGGTCACCAACACCGAATGCTGGCCGAAGTTGTGCATGGGGTTGCCACTACCCAGCCTGGATACCGAGGCCAAGCCGTTGGCTGGATGACTATCAGCGATGATGGGAACCAGGCAACCTTGTTGTCAGTGGAGGGGGTCGGGGCTTCTGCTGAACTTACAAATCAAATCAATGACTTGTACCAGCAGACGAACCGATGGCTGGACCAACCGATTGGCCATGTTGGTCATAATTTAGAATTGCAAGATCATTTTTCAGCCCGATTGCATGGTCACCCCTTTGCTGACTTAATTAATCAAATTCAAATGGCGGCGACCGGGGCTAAAATATCCACCAATGCCATTTTCTCGGATGAAATGCAGGGATTTGCTGATAAGGTGACATTACGTGATGTGGCGACAAATTATATTTATCCCAATACTTTGGCAGTTGAATTGCTGTCGGGGGCTGAATTAAAAGAGGCTTTAGAAATTAATGCCGCTTACTTTGCGGTCCAGAATCAGCAAATAGTTGTGAACCAGGCCTATGTTTATCCCAAAGTCCAGCACTATAATTATGACTTATGGAGTGGGTTGACCTATACTATGACCGTTTCCAAGCCAGTTGGTGAACGGATTAGTGCGATTAGTGTGGACGGTCAACCTCTGGACTTGACCGCAAAATACGAGGTGGTTGTTAATAATTATCGAGCTAATGGGGCAGGAAATGCTGTCTTTAGCCCTGATAAAATCATTCGTGAATTACCGACCGATGTGACTGAACTGATTAGTGATTATTTGTTGGCCCATCCAAATTTAAATGTTGGTGAATCACATAATGTTAATGTTGTCCTGTGACGAGTAATCAATTAATTTAGGTCAAAATAAAGGCTAGTATTCGAAAATGAATACTAGCTTTTTAAATGCGGTAATTTAACGGTGGTTAATGGGTGGATGTGGTAGAATCACAGGGAAATGGTGAGAAAAGAACGGGAGCTAAATGATGACACAAATAAATCAACGCGAGTACCACCTTGCTTTGGGGGTCTACGGCATTTATGCCCCGCAGCCGGGGATGGTCCTCGTGATTAAGAAGAATCAAGGACCCTATGCTAACCGCTTTGATTTACCGGGTGGTACGATGGCCAACTATGAGGGCTTATCTGAAACGCTGATCCGGGAATTTACTGAAGAGACGGGCACGCACGTTGAAGAATTCCACCAAATAGGGGCGGCGACCTTTCGTTACCCCTGGCAATATGAACAATTTGACTACAACAAGCATATTGCGGTCTTTAACCTTGTTGAGCGGGCTACTGGGGCAGTGCGAAGTCGGGTTGACCAATTTACCGGCCAAGACTCCAACGGGGCCGTGGTGGTTAATTTGTCCGCTTTGACCTGGGAAAATTCATCACCATTAGTGATGAAAGCTAAAGAATACTTGGAGACCGGGACTTTTCGAGCGACGGATGATTGCTTTGAAGAGTGGAAGGTGTTGTGATTGACCGAATTAACAAACTCTGACAATGATTAGTTGCTCATGTATTTACTATTATTAAATATGTATCTATAGGAGAATAGCCATGCCTAAAGAGGTAGTTGTTACTAATGTCTTTATTTATACGCATGATAACCGTAAACAATTAGAAGAATTTAAACGTTTACTTTTACAAAGTAGTATCTTTTCAGGGGCAGAAAATGCAAAATTAACAACAGTGAAACAAAGAGGGTATCGACTTTTAACTGTTGCTGATAAGGATACGTCTTTCAAATTCGCTTTGATAACCTTTCAGGTTAACAGCTTAACCGTTGATAGAATGAAAAGTCTTAATAAGCAAGCCGAAAAAATGTTTGAGACGGATAGCATCTACGGTTTAAAAGATTTGGAGGGCTTAGAGCAGTTGTTAGCTTTATGTAACCAAGAAACCTTTGGTCGTGAATACCATCCGACGATTGTTGATAAAGCAGCTTACCTTTGGTATTCATTGGCGACTAAACAACTTTTTCATAATGGTAACAAAAGGACAGCACTGTTAGCAGGACTAGTTTTCTTAGATCAAAATTTTATTAAATTTAAGATAAAAGATGCAAAAAAATTATACGAGATCTCTGTTAAAATTGCAGAAGGCAAAATGTCTCAAATTGAACTTAAGAAGTATATTATGCAAAATTCTTCGCTGAATTTTGAAATGATGACGAAATTTAATGAACTATACCATATATATGATATAGAAAAATAATTTAAATAAGTCTTTTTAAGGTGGTATAATTGAACCTATTAGAAATAAGCAGGAGGCGTTTGGATATGTTGATGATTAATCAAAATTTTCAGAATAAGTCTGTAAGTATCGTCGATAATAAAGATAAAAAAATTGATAATTCTTCTTTTAATACTGCTATTGATAAGAAGACACTATCGGATAAAATAGTGCAAGAAGCTCTGTCAATGCTGTCTAAGGTTTAACTTCATCCCCTAGATTACTTTTAAATTTTGCTAAAATAACACACAAAACGATTAACCAATTTATTAATTGGTTAATCGTTTTTTTTAGCTTAAAGTAATAGTTCGTTAATTCATCAAACTGCTGAAATATTGTGAATCGAGTGTAAAAAATAAGCCCAAAGACATCAACTGTCCTAGAGCTTGCCGAGTTAGGCCATTAGCCTTACCATTAATCATTTGTTTCATCATTTGAATGGGCTTCGAACCAGTCATCTTGGAAAATAGCATAGTGATGAAGATCAACCCAATGGCCATTATAAAAGGACTCCTGTTTTGAGACACCTTCTTTTTGAAAGCCAACGCGGGTATAGGCTTTGATGGCGGCCGTATTGAAGTCAAACACCGATAGTTTGATTTTATGGAGGTTTAAGTTATTAAAACCATAATCTAAAATTAACGCCAGTGCTTCAGACCCGAATCCCTGTGATTGATCTGCTGCATTGGGGATGCCAATTCCTAAGTTGGCTGTTCGATTGCGGATGCTGATATCTGATAGATTAACAAACCCGATTAGTTGGTCATCTGAGACTTTTCGAATTGTAAATTCAAAATTTTCATCGCTTTCAGCACCTTCGCGAAAGAGCTTTTCCCAACTTTCAGCGGTAAAGGGATGAATGACGTCAGCTGTTAATAAATTTAGGAAGTCATCGTTCCATTGCCAGTTGGCCAATTTTTCGCCATCAGTATCGTGATAGTGAGATAATTTTACGTTTTTTCCAATGAACATCGACTGATCCTATCTGTTTTTCAACCAGTATAGCATTTGAGCAAGGTGGGGATGGGATTAACTGACTAAAGTGGATTAGTCGTCAAAATAAATTAGAAGATTAGTCATCGAATAGTGAAAAGACTAGTTATACCATTATCGTATAACTAGTCTTTTCATTGCTTCTTAATTGGTTAAAATGCTGATATATCAGCGTTTCTAGTGCACTGAGGGGGAGTCGAACCCTCGACCTGCCGGGTAGAAACCGGCTGCTCTATCCAGCTGAGCTACCAGTGCAAAAAGTATCATTTGGAACACTATTAAGAATAGCAAAAAATAAACTAAATTACTATTCAAAGTTTAAATTAGTTTAGTTATGCCAAAAAATGTTTTATTACAAGCGAATCCTTGATGGTTAGCTGTTTATCAGTAATAATAAGAGGTATCGCAATCTAAGGAGACAAAAATGTCATCATATTTTTATTTATTTTTAGCGGTGATTGCCGAAACCACCGGGACAGTCATGATTGGCAGTACCGATGGCTTTACAAAATTATTACCGACAATTTTAACGTTGGGCTGCTATGCCCTGTCTTTCTACCTTTTAGCTATCGTTGTTAAAACAATTCCAGTTTATTTAACATATGCAATTTGGTCTGCAAGTGGTATACTAATAATCTCGTGTTTTAGTGTTGTTGTGTTCAAGGTCTCTTTGAACTGGCAAACAATCGTTGGTCTGGCCCTCTTAATTGCTGGAGTGGTTTTGGTTAACATCTTTGGGAACACGCATTAATTTGTTCGGGAAAAGTACTTCCTGAGCCACCTGAGGAGAAATATGGTAAATAAAGAAACAACATCAGGCTACTCTTGGTCTGATGTCAAAGCGAACATGAAACAAATCTTCACTTGGTCGTATTACAAGGAAGGGTTTTCTGGTTGGGACAAGCAGTCTTATGCTTGGTTGGCAATTGGTCTAGTAGTCATTTTGTTGACCGGTTTGCCACACGGCTTTGAAACATTGTCAGTTTTGTCAATGATTGGTGGGGCAATCGGCTTTGCCTGTACTTTGGCAATTACAGCTAATAAGCGAATTAACGGTTTACTTGGCTTTGTTTCAGCCATCTTAATTTCAATCGTTGCTTTCCATTCAAAGAACTATTCTGATATCGTGATGCAAATGGTTTATGTGATCACATTGGATTTAAACTTTATGTTCTTTGGAAATGCCTGGCAAAATCGGAAGATCAAGGCCATGAACACGACGGGGTTAGTTACTGCCTTGGTAACGTTTATTGTTGCTTTCTTCCTATTATATACACTAGATACTCAAATTCTTGTCTCACCTCGTCCTTGGCTTGATGCTTTCTCAGCTGCTATTGGGGTGACAGGTGCAACATTAACGGTCGCCAAGTTCCATTCGCAATATTGGATGTGGACTTTGCAGGGCTTAATGTCAGTTACTCTTTGGGGTGTAACAGCATCGCAAGGCGACGCAAACTGGGTTTTATTCGCAACGTATGCACTATATCTTGGTAACGATGTCATTGGTTTGTTCTTTTCACCATGGTCACGGGCTACTAAAGTTCAAAATTAATGATTTTGACACAGATTTTATTAAACTTTTTTAAGTAAAATGGTCGTAATTTTGTCGTTTATGACAAAAAAACGACCATTTATGCCAATTGTGCCATTATTTTAGCGCGAATGAAAAGTTCTTGTTATACTCAAAGCAAGTTGAAGATTTTCACTAGACTAAATAAAGATTGGAGACGTTCACATGGCGAAAAATGTAACTGATGCGCGGGTTCTGCGTTCAAGACAAGTTTTGAGAACAGCAGCAATTGACTTGCTTTCAAAAACTGATCGTTTTTCAATTTCTGAACTACTTATTAAAGGACGAGTCACAAGAGGAACCTTTTACCGCCATTATAATAATCGCGAAGACTTAATTACAGACGTCAATCGTGAATTGATACAAGATTTTACAGAAAAAACTGAAGGAAAGTTTCGAGTTCAAGCAGTTTTGGAAGTTATTTCAGAACAAGGTATTTTTTATAATGCTGTCTTAAATGAGGGGCGCGATCCCGAATTAATGGACAGTCTAATGTTGGCCCTACGTGAGCAACGTAACCGAGCATTAGCTGATATTATCGATGAACGGGAGCGGATGCACTTGGTTTATCAATGGGAAATCATCATTGCTGGCTTTTGGGCCTGTGTTTCTCTATGGTTAGAAGACTCGATGGCTTTAACATATGAAGAGTTACTGGATGAATTTCGTGAAATTTGGCGGGTAACCATGACTCGAAGCCAAAAAACGGGGCTGATGCTCTTTGATTTTGATGCTTAGCTGTCAAAACCATCAGTATGCTTGCTAATTCAAGCAATCTTTGTTAAAATTAATTAGTTGTTAGCGCAGCTACAACCACACATTTCGGGTTTAAGTTAACTAGTAATAGTCGCCTAGGAATGGTGAGTCTAAGTATAAAAGGAGAATTCAATAATGGCATACGCAATTATTGTTACAGGCGGCAAGCAATACAAAGTCGCTGAAGGCGATACTATCTTTGTTGAAAAGTTGGACGCACAAGAAGGGGACAAGGTTGTTTTCGACCAAGTTGTCTTGACTGACTCAAAGATTGGTACACCTTTTGTTGAAGGTGCTAAGGTTTCTGCTACAGTGGAAAAGCAAGGTAAGGAAAAGAAGGTTGTTACTTTCAAGTACCGTGCCAAGAAGCATTCCCACACTAAGCAGGGACACCGCCAACCATATACACGCGTGAAGATTGATTCAATCGCGTAATCATCACTGTAAAAGGAGAATAGACTTATGTTGATGAATCAAGATAACTTGCAACTTTTTGCTCACCACAAGGGTGGTGGATCATCTGCCAACGGTCGTGACTCAGCTGGTCGTCGTTTAGGTACGAAGGTCGCTGACGGACAAGATTTGACTGCTGGTTCAATCATTTACCGCCAACGTGGAACGCACATTTACCCAGGTCAAAACGTTAAAAAGGGTGGCGATGACACACTTTTTGCTTTGACTGACGGTGTTGTTAAGTTCGAACGCAAGGGACGCGAAAAGCGCCAAGTTTCCGTTTATACTCGGGAAGAATACAACGCTATGTTGGCTGCTAAGGCCTAACAAGTGTTGTCAGTAGCAGATGTTACTGGCTAAAAGGCCAAATACCAAATGGTATTTGGTCTTTTTTTATCTTTAAAATTCTTAAAATAAAATGAGAATTTTCTATTAGAGGTGTTCAAAAGTGTGTTACAATGACCTCAAGATAGATTAAATTTTTGGAGGTTTTTACCGTGGGATTTTATGAAGAACGTTTGACCAAGTTTCAAAAGTTATTGCAGAAGCTTGAATTGCAGGGCATGATCATTTCGAATGCTTCCAATATGAACTACTTGATTGGCTTTAGTGGTGTTCCTGGTGATGGTGTCTTGGTTGTTTCGCAAGACAAAGCTGCTTTCATTACTGACGCACGCTACGAAAACGAATACACTGGCACTTTGCCAGAGGGCGTTGACCTAGCAATCACTCGTCAATATTATCCAAAGGCCGTTGAAATCGTGAAGGAATACGGTATCGACCAACTTGGCTTTGAATCAGACTTGCCATACGCCTTCTATGAAGAACTTGATGATTTGTTGCCAGAAGGTGTTAGCTTTGATGCTGTTCCCGGTGCAGTTGAAGCATTGCGGGAAACCAAGGACGACCAAGAAGCAGCAGCTTTGCGTAAGGCCACCCAAGTTTCAATTAAGGCCTTTAACGCTTTGTTGAAGGAAGTAAAGGTTGGTATGACTGAAAAAGAAGTCGCTAACCGCTTGGACGTTTTGCAAAAGGAATTCGGTGCAGAGAAGCCTTCATTTGAAACAATTGTTGCCTCAGGATATCGATCAGCAATGCCTCATGGAATGGCCAGCGATAAGAAATTAGAAGCTGGTGATTTGGTCACGGTTGACTTTGGTTACTATGTTGATGGCTATACTTCTGACGTGACTCGGACCTTCGCTTTGGGTGAAATTGATCCCGAATTGAAGAAAATTTACGAAATCGTTAAAGAAGCCAACGAAATCACAATTGAAGTTTTGAAACCAGGCGTTTCAGGGTCAGAAGTTGATCGTGTTGCCCGTGATTTCATCACTGAACATGGTTACGGTGAACAATATCAACATTCAACTGGCCATGGTGCAGGGTTGGACATCCACGAAGGGCCTTACCTTTCATCACGGTCAAGTGATGAAATTGTGGCAGGAAACTTGTTGACTGTTGAACCTGGTATCTACCTTGCTGGTAAGGGTGGCGTTCGAATTGAAGATGATATCTTAGTTACAAAGGATGGTCACGAAAATTTGACGGCTGACTTGCCAAAGGATTTGGTTGTTGTACCAGTTGATTAAAATATACTTTTTGAAAAGATTGCGGACAGGTTGCCCGCAATCTTTTTATTTTTCTCAAGTGGCAAATTAAGGCCGATTTGTTAATTTTTAAATCCACAAATAGCTTTCGAGTTTCAAAGTTTAATTTTAAAATTTATAAATTTTCACCTATTTTCAAAAAGGTGTATGATATTTCTATTAGGTGAAAGTGCTTTTAAATTTTAATGGGAGGATTATAAAATGGGTAAAAAAACGTATGCGTGGTTGACTGGTGCAGCGGTGGTTATCATTGGAGGAGTTGGTGTTACTACAGTTTTGGCTCCAAAATCGAATAACCATGACGGAAGCTCGTCGACTGTTGTTGCTAAAAATAAAACTGATAAAAGTGGAACGACCGATAAGTCATCGAAGCAAGCTGAGGATTTTGACAAACTTAGCCAAAAAGATAAGGCTGCCGTTCTGATTAAGGCAACCTTCATTGATTCTGATGATGGTGATAGTTCGGCCAGTGAGCTCTTCTATCACACGCATTATATGTTTTACAGTGGTAAGCCAAATAAGATGGTCATCTTTGATAACGGTGAAGGCGCTGGTGGTGTTTTAGAGCATTCATACCGTTATACTGACACACATGACGGTAACTATCAGGTTTCGACTGCCGATAGTACTGCTGAGGACGATGCCCATACAGATAAAGATAATTCATATTGGAAATTTGAAAAGAATCTTAGCAAAAAGGATCTTTATCAAAACTATCTGAACAATCGTGATGCTATTAATAAAATCATCGCGTTGGTTGATTTTTCTAAGGCTAAAGAAGACTTTTCATATTTGCCAATGGACCAGGATAGTGTTCCGGCTAATAGTAGTTCAAATCAAGATAGTAGTCAGAGTTAATGTGAGGCGACTTTGTTAGTACAAACAAAATAATTGAGTGGTCAAACGAAACTCAGAATTCCGATGGAATTTCTGGGTTTTTCTGTCAAATTAAAAATCTGAAAAGCCGGTAAGCAAATTTCCAAACCTGGCATGGGCTAAGCAATTGAAATGGTGACGGTTGGGGATACTTTTTTCATGAAAAATATTCCTGAAATTGGCCATTGATGATAAGATAGGACAATGGAGGTAAAGTATGGAATCGATACAGTTGCGTCACACCAATGATTTACATTCACATCTTGAGTCTTGGCCCCGGGTATCTCGGTACTTACAGGGACAAACTACGGCTCAAACTACCTATAAATTCGATATTGGTGATGCCATTGATCGGTTTCATCCTTTAACTGATGCGACAATGGGTCAGGCCAACGTAAAACTGATGAACCAAATCGGTTACGATGCTGTGACGATTGGCAATAATGAAGGCTTGGGTTTGTCTCATGAAGATTTGAACCACTTGTACGACCATGCTAATTATCCAGTGCTACTAGCTAATTTAACAGAACTTCCTGGGAATAATCAGCCCGCCTGGGCTCAGCCAAGTCATATTTTTGAAACTGAAGCGGGCACCAAGGTCGGTGTGATTGGCTTAACAGCACCCTATGAGCTAACTTACCGATCGGTTGGCTGGAATCCTCATGATGTTGAAACAACACTCGACCGACTTCTACCTCGGTTACGAGATCAAGCAGATTTTGTCGTTTTATTGTCCCATTTGGGGCTGCCAACGGACCGCGAATTGGCGGATAAATATGATTTAGACGTTATTATTGGGGCTCATACCCACCACGTCCTGCCACAGGGAGAGCTTAAGAATGGTACATTGCTTGCTGCTGCGGGGCGCTATGGCGACCATGTCGGTCAAATTGATTTGGTTTTAGATGATAACCATCAAATTGTGACTAAGTCTGCTCAAGCAATTCCGTTGACTGATTTACCTATTGAGCCTGGTGACGAGGATAAAATTCAAGCTTTCCAAGATCGGGGAATCCAGTTAGAAAATGAACACAAGATTGTTCATTTTGACCAGGTGCAGACGATTGCTGACCAGGGACGGGCTTGTCTGCAGGCTTTGAAAGAAAAAAGTGGCTTGGATGTTGCTTTTTGTTCAGCTGGACTATTTTTGCAAGATTTACCCGTAGGAGAAAATACTGCTGAGGATTTTTTGGCCTCGATGCCGCATTCGATTCATCCGATGGTCGCAACCCTGACGGGGAACGAATTGAAGGATTTGGTGGCTGAGCTGAAGGCCAAGGAAGCTAGTTTGCTGAATCAAAGGGTGAAGGGATCTGGCTTTCGTGGGAAGGTTTTTGGTCAAGTTCTGTTGTCAGGCTTAACTTACGATGACCAAGGTCAGTTGCTCTATGCTGGCCAAGTGGTCCAAGCCGATAAGCAATACAAGTTGGCGACCTTGGACCATTATCGCTGGGTCGACTTTTTCCATGTTTTGGATGATTCCCCTGCGGAAATTGATTTAAATTTACTTTTACGCGAATTACTTGCGAAATACTATCAAGAACAGGCGCTAACAGCCGGAAAATAAAAGCGCCATCGTTATTTTTAAAGAGGGACTATGGATCACGAAAGTTTAAAAGAACGAACGCTCAACCAACAGGCTGAGCGGGAGCAAGAATTTGAAATTAATGTTTTTGGTGATGAAGTTACCATTGACGGTCTAAGTTTGACGTTGCAGGAAAACTTTAAAGAGGCTTTTGACCCGGCAAAGTTAGCTATCCGGTATACGCCACTTTTAAAACAATATGATTATATTGTTGGTGATATATCTGCTGACCAGTTGCGGTTACGTGGTTTTTACCAGGATGACCGGTCGGTGACCGCCGACCAAAAAATTTCAGCTTTGGCTGATTACTTATATGAATATGTGAACTTTGGTGCACCATACTTTGTCTTGGCCAATAACGCACCGGCTTTTCGTCCGGTCAAAGTCCATGATTTTTTGCAAGACTGGCAACGGGACCAAAAACAAGCAAGCAGTCAACAAGGGTCTAAAAAGAAGGCACCAGCAAAGAGTCAACAGCGGTCTAAAAGTGCCACTGGCACTAATACTCGACAAAATCGGACCAGTACTGGTCCCCGCGAAAAAGTTACTAACCGTCCGCGAAAAAACAGTCAACAGGGCAATGCTGCTAACCAACGTAAACATCAATTTACTAAAACGGACCGCGGTGAAACAGATAAGAAACAAGAAAGTACTAATTCCCGACCTAATGCTGAACACGTCAAATCGGCTAATGGGAAGGGGTCCGGTAATCGCAAAACAAAGAATACTCGGACCGGTAATAGACCGATTAATAAGACTAATGGTGGCTCAAACCGTGGGCAAGAACTTGATCGTCAACCTAAGCAGAATCCGGTTGATACAGGTGTCAAGCCAAAGGATGGGAATAACACTCAAGCTAACCGACAGAATAGTCAAGAAAAGACAGCTAGTCGGGTAGGTGCTAAGGGTCAACAACCAAGTAAGACACCACAAAATCACAAAAAACGTTCATTTACTATTAAGGAACGTCAACCTGAAAATGATTCAAATAAATAGTGGAAGCAATGCTTTGAAAGAGGCATGCCAACAATAAAAGCTGAATTCTTAGCTTTGACACGGGACCCAAATTGAGGGTTCAGATCATATTTAAGATTTTAGCTTTTTTGCTTGAATTTGAATGCAACAGTGATATTTTTCTAAGTTAGCAGAAAATTTCGGTCTTGCTAAAATTAAGTAACCCGTATTATAATATTAGGGTTACTTAAAGGAGAAGAATAATGAAAAGTTCAACACGACTTGTTGATTTAACCCAAGGAGCGCTGTTTTTAGCCTTATTAATTGTTTTTGCGTTAATCCCAGCTCTGCCAATTGGCTTTTTGCCAGTACCAATCGTTTTACAAAATTTAGCCGTCATGCTAATTGTTTTGATCTTAGGACCTAAGCGTGGCACTTTGGTAATGGTGGCCTTCTTAATCCTGGTGGCATGCGGAATGCCAATCTTATCTGGTGGACGCGGTGGTTTGGCAGTCTTGGTTGGTCCAACTGCCGGTTATATTTGGTCTTGGCTGCTTATGCCGGGCGCATATTGGCTCTTAAACCGGTTGGTCTTTGGTAAGAAACCAGTGGACCGAGCTATTAGTTGGCAAAGTTTCATTTTATTGGCGATTGTTGATATAGTAGTTGTATATGGCTTAGGGGCAGGATACTTGCATGTTGACCAAGGTTTAAATTTTTGGGCAATGTACCGAGCTAATTTTGTCTTTATCCCGGGTGACTTGCTAAAGGTGGCTCTGGCAGTTGCTGTTAACCAGGCCCTGGCCAGAGTTAAATAATATTAGGAGCATCCGCAATTTTATGACAACAACTAAGGAAAAAGTATTGGCTCAGCTGCTCAATCAAGCGGGAAGGTACCTTTCGGGTGATGACTTAGCCCAAACATTGGGCCTGTCCCGAGAATCTGTTTGGAAAGCGATTCAATCCTTAAAAAAGGATGGCCATAAGATTGATAGCAAGAAAAAGACTGGCTATGCTTATTTAACTAGTCAGCACTTGAACCGGCAAACGCTGATAGAATGGCTATCTATCTATGGCTTAACAGATGGTGACCAGGTCGATTTGCATTTTTTTGATCAAATTAATTCAACCCAAACTGTTGCTAAGGATTATATTGCTCAACACCCAAGCTTAAGGCCTCAGGTCTTTGTTGCTCGTCAACAGGGAGCCGGGTACGGTCGGCAAGGTCGAGCTTTCTATTCACCCAAAGATCGCGGTCTGTATGTTTCTGTTGTCTTTCCAGTTGAACCAAACAATGAAATCAATCCGAGTCTGTTAACAACATCAGCAGCAGTCGCCTTAGTGGATGGCTTGGAAACGTTTTTTCCAACCGAACCCTTTCAACTTAAATGGGTTAATGACTTGATATTACACGGTCACAAGGTGGGCGGGGTAATTACTGAGGGCGTTTTCGATTTTGAAAGTCGCCAGTATTCAGCAATTGTAGTTGGCTTTGCGATTAATCTTTTGCCAGGTGATTACCCGAGTGAAATTGAAAATAAGGCTCAGTCAATTTTAACGACTGAAAATCGTGAAATTAATGTTGATTTTAATTTACTTTTAACACAACTGTTGCAAAATCTAGTTAAGATGTTTTTGACCTACCAGAGCGGGGGGTATTTATCACGATACCGTCAACTATCACTTTTAATCCAGCAAGTTGTGACTGTTCAAGTTGGAACGAAAATCCTGACTGGTACGGTGACGGATATTAGTGACCAAGGTGGTTTAGTGTTAAAACTAGCCAATACTGGTCAAAGCGAGGTACTGTATGCCGGTGAAGTGACCAAGGTCAAATTATTTGAAAACTTAAATTTGTAAAAGAGGTTGATGATGGAATTTATATTTGCTTCCAATAATTCTGCCAAGACGGCAGAAATGACAATTTTAGCAGAGAAGATGGGCCATCGTGTTATCAATTACCGTGACGTTTTAGGTCGCGAACTGAAATTTCCAGCCGAAACAACTGATTCCCAGGTTGAAAATGCTCGCATTAAGGCAAATTTTGTCCATCAGTATTTGCCTGATTGCTGGGTTTTAGCCGACGATACTGGTTTGTATTTACAGGCATTCCCCAACCGCTTTGGTGTAACGTCTTCTCGAGAATTCAAAGACTTGGGAGTTTTGGGGACAGAAGCTGAAATTGCATATATTCAGTCCCTCTATCATTCCGAAGAAGACCGGTCGGCCTACTTGTTAGCCGTCTTGGCCCTCTGTACACCGGCTGGGCAGATGTTTCTGGCCGAGGGACGTGGTGGGGTTCGAATTGCTGAAGAAGCTCATTCAGGACCCTATATTGGTGGATTAGATGATATTATGGAAGCGGAAAATGGTAAGACTCTATCTGAGATGTCATTAGATGAGGTAGTCGCCTACCATGATCGATCACGAGCTTTGAAAAATATTATTGAACAAATTCAGCTTTAAAAAAATCAAATAAATTCTGAAGTAATATCAGACGAACAGGGGCAAATTTGCTCCTTTTTTGTTTGATTTTTGAAAAATACACCTGGGTATGCTAAAATAGTAAAGTTGAATTTACTGGGCCTTGAAAAAGGCCGAAAGGAGCACTTATGACCACTGCAAAAAGTCCATTTTGGCAAAAAGTTGTTGATGATGCCAAGGATGAAAACGGGAACCAACGCCCATTCTTTTCAATGGCACCGATGGAAGCCGTGACGGATACTATTTTCCGTCGGGTAGTGGCACAAGCGGGCGGACCGGACTTATACTATACCGAGTTTACTAACGCAGCCTCGATGGTTCATCCGGAAGCCAAGTTTTCTGTCCAAGGTCGGTTAGCGGTTGCGGATGGCGAAAAGATGCCAATTGCCCAAATCTGGGGCTCAAAACCAGAAGCGATTGGTGGGGCGGCAAAGTTGTTGCCAGCCTTGGGGTACCAAGCTGTTGATATCAACATGGGTTGCCCGGATGGAACAGTCATTAAAAATGATTCTGGATCCGATTTGATTCGCCACCCTGACCGGGCTGCTGCTTTAATTGCGGCAGCGAAGGAAAGTGGTTTACCTGTTTCGGTTAAGACTCGGTTAGGTTTTAACCAAGTTGATGAATATCACGACTGGCTCGAAATGATTTTCAAACAAGATGTCCAAGTTTTGACAATCCACTTGCGGACTCGTAAGGAAATGTCAAAGGTCGAGGCTCATTTCGAATTAATTGACGACATTGTGGCTATGCGCGACCGGATTTCACCACAGACGCTGTTGCAAATCAATGGCGATGTCAAAGATTATGAACATGGTTTGGCTTTAGCCAAGGAACACCCTGGTGTTGATGGCATTATGATTGGACGGGGTGTCTTGAATGACCCCTATGCCTTTGAACCCGGTAACCAGGACCATACCTTAGCTGAATCAATTGCTTTGTTAAAATTGCAATTGGACTTGTTTGATGAAGTTAATCAGACGGCTAATAAAAAGAATTTTGAAGCACTCAAGCGATACTTTAAGATTTACTTGCGCGGTTTTGCCCACGCATCACAGTTACGGCAAATGTTAATGGAAACACACGCAACTGATGAAGTCCGAGCCCTATTGAAGGAACATGTTGGCACTTTGGTTGCTGTTGACTAAGTTGACTTAGTTATCATAAAATAAATAATTTTTTTGGTTGAGGCTAGACTCAAGGCGGATCCTAACGGGGGAGTTAGGATTGCTTTGAGTCGGCCTTTTTTGGTTGATTTAACTGTATTTTGAGAGGGAGGTCAGAAAATGACAATTTTAACTTTAGCAGTGATTTTAACGATGGCCTTTGGCTTTGCATGGTTGGCGGATCGGGTGGGCCTGCCAACTGTTGTTGGTCAAATTGGTGCTGGGATGGTATTGGGTCCAGCAGGCTTTCATTACCTAGCTAGCACGCATAGCATCGGTTCCTGGGCTGAAATTGGTTTATTGATTTTAATGTTTCTAGCAGGGATTGAATCGGATTTTGACCTGCTCAAACGTCACGCTCGACAGGCTGTGGTTGTTGCTATCGCAGGTGTCGTGACACCCTTTGTGGTGTTCTTGGTTTTCGGTTGGCTACTTGGTGAAAGTAATCAGCAGGCCTTACTTTGGGCGGTGCTGTTTTCGGCAACTTCGGTTTCAATCACGGCTCAATTACTAGCAGAGTATGGGCAAGTCAAATCAACGGCTGGAGCGACCATTTTAGGGGCCGCTGTTTTAGATGACTTATTGGCCATTTTGATGTGGACAATTTATCAAACTGTTTTCCGAATTGGGTCCGGTGGCAATCGTCCGCTGTGGTTGACTGTCGCCTTTATGGTTATCTTCTTGGTGGTTTTTGCAATTATTGTTCTTAAGTATTTAGGAAGAGTGGTTACCTATATTGGCCGAGTTCCGCTACCGGGAGCAAAATTAGCCTTTATTCTGGCCGTGCTCCTCGCTAGTGCTGATTTGGCGGAATGGGTTGGCTTTTCTGGGGCGATTGTTGCGTTCTTACTGGGATTGTTTTTCTCCCAAGAGAGTAACGCCAACCAGGTTGAACATAGCTTTATCACAGTGGGTCAGACAATTTTTATTCCGGTTTTCTTTGTTAATATTGGCTTGAAAGTTTCTTTGGCTAATCAGTGGGCTAATCTACCGCTCATCTTGATGCTAACGATTTTGGCGATTGGGACGAAGTGGTTTGGTGCCTATGCTGGGGCTCGGTGGTCACGGATTGATCATCATAGTGCTCAAATTATTGGTGCTGGGATGGTGTCACGAGGCGAAATGGCGATTGTGATTGCCGACTTGGCGCTTTCCGTGAAGACCATCAATAGTCACACTTATGCCTTATTGACAATTGTTATTTTGTTGACAACTATTTTTACACCGATTGCTTTAAAAAGGCTATTAAATGATTAGTGGTATCAAGTTGATTTGTTGTAATTTGCTGTGTGGATTTGATTTTAATAATTCAATTTAAAATGGCTTCAAACCAGTCTTTTCACCTGGTTTTTTGGAAGCCCTATGATATAATGAGTCTATGAAATTAGCTAGCCAAGAAGTAACTAAATTATTAGAATCAAAAAATCTACTTGTGTCAGCACCAACAGTGGATTTGGCCTTTAACCACCTTCACTATGACACTCGTCAAGTGCGCGCGGAAACCCTCTTTGTTGTTAAGGGGGCTTTCAAGGCTGAATACCTCGATGGTGTGGATGGCGTGACCGCTTTGGTAACAGAAAAGCCATTAGCTGGGGGCTGGCCACAGTGGGTGGTCACGGATACCCAAAAAGCGTTGTCAATTTTAGCGATGGCTTACTTTGACTACCCACAAAAGGATTTGTGGATTGGTGCCTTTACCGGAACCAAGGGTAAGACCACTGCAGCCTACTTTGCCTACACGATGTTGCAAGACCAGACGCAGGGTCAGACAGCCTTATTTTCAACGGTTGACCGCATTGTTGGACCAAAGCCAGAGGATAAAAAGAAATCTGACTTAACCACACCGGAGTCCTATGAATTGTTCAAGGATATGCGTCGGGCGGTGGATAACGGTATGACCCACTTGGTCATGGAAGTTTCCTCGCAGGCTTATCTTCGTAACCGAGTTTATGGCTTACGATTTAACGTTGGCGCATTTTTGAATATTTCTCCCGACCACATTGGCCCAAATGAACATCCAACCTTTGCCGATTACTTGGCTCATAAAGAAATGCTCTTAGACAATTCGGATGAAGTTATTTTAAATACTGGGATGGATCATTATGCGGAAATCTTGGACCGGGCAGAACAAAGCCATGACCGTGTCTTTACGTATGGTCGTCTCGGCAATTCAAATGAACCCTTGGTAACCTTTGAAAGCCAAAACAGTGCTCTCCATGAGTCACATTTCACGGTAACAGCCGGCCAAGAGGCTCAGCTTCCTGAAATTAACGGGGCCTACCGGTTAAACTTGCCGGGTGACTTTAACGAGGAAAACGCCGTGGCGTCACTCATTATGGCTGCTTTAGCTGGGGCAAAGCACCCTGCAATGGTTAGTGGGTTAAACCGCGTGACCATTCCGGGTCGGATGCTGTCATTGACTCTGGCCAAACACGGAGTAGCCTTTGTCGACTATGCCCATAACTATGTCTCCCTGCTGTCTTTGCTGGCCTTTGCTAAGGCACAATCACCAGAGGGACAGGTTATTGTTGTCTTGGGTGCTCCTGGAAATAAAGGAGTTTCTCGTCGAGCTGATTTTGCTAAGGTTTTGTCAGCCAAAGCCGACCAAGTTATCCTGACGGCAGACGATCCACAGTATGAGAGCCCAATGGACATTGCGCAAACGATTGCGGCAGGGATTGATAACGAAGGCGTTCAGGTTCATTTTGAAATGGACCGGATTACGGCCATCCGTCAGGCCATTGATTTAGCTGGTCCTAACGACTTGGTTGTTGTGGCAGGTAAGGGCGAAGACCCTTACCAAAAAATTAATGGGGTCGATACACCATACATTGGTGATTATGCCGCCGTTCAAGAGTGTCAAGCGATTCTAGCACAAGGCGGAACTTTAACTGTGGGGGACTAACGATGACAGACTTCTACCAAAATAAAAATGTTTTGTTAGCCGTGACTGGCGGAATCGCGGCCTATAAAATGACCGAGTTGACACGGTCGCTTATTAAAGCCGGCGCCACGGTTAAGGTTGTCATGACCGATGCGAGTCAGGAGTTTATTCCTGCTAAGACCTTGGCCATTCTTTCCAAAAACGAGGTGTTAACCGACGTACGCTGGCATAGTGATTCGGCGACCGTTGACCATGTGGCCCTTGGTCGCTGGGCTGATTTGGTACTTGTGGCGCCATTAACGGCGAACACTTTAGCCAAGTTGGCACTTGGTCAAGCAGACAACGTCATGACTACAACGGTGATGGCTAGTCCGGCTCCTAAGTTTGCCGCGCCAGCGATGAATGATGGCATGTGGCGGAACCCTGCTGTTCAGCGTAATGTTGATTTGTTAGTCAATGATGGCTGGACCATGGTTGGACCAGATACCGGATTTTTGGCAGAAGGGTACCAAGCCCAAGGCCGCATGGTTGAGCCGGCTGATATTTTGACAATGATTGAACAAGAACTAAATCAGAGCCAAACTCAAGAACCGGCCTTATTGGCAGGTCAGCATGTGGTTGTGACAGCTGGCGGGACGGAAGAGCCAATCGACCCAGTCCGTTATCTGACGAATCGTTCATCCGGTAAGATGGGCTACGCTTTGGCGGAAGCCGCACGATTAGCTGGTGCTGAGGTTACCTTAGTAGCGGCTAAGACCTTACCGGTCAATCCGGCCATCAACGTCGTCACGGCGACCTCGGCACGAGAAATGTTGACTGCAGTTCAAGAGGCAATGCCAAGTGCAAACGTCTTTATTGGTGCAGCGGCTGTCTCGGACTACCGGGTCGCTCAAGTGGCCGAGAACAAAGTCAAAAAACATGGGGATGACCACCTGGTCTTAGACTTAGTGCAAAACCCTGATATTTTAAAAACTGTGGGTCAAAATAAAGAACCAGGCCAAGTTGTAGTAGGCTTTGCGGCCGAGACACAAAATTTAGTGGAAAACGCTCAAAAGAAGCTGATCAGTAAAAATGCAGATTTGATTGTGGCCAATAACGTCTTGGAAGCACAAGCAGGTTTTAATAAGGACACCAATAAGGTAACACTGGTAAGCAAGGATAATGAACCACGGTCACTAGCGGCCAAATTAAAAACTGACTTAGCCACCGATATTGTTGCAGAAATCGCCAGGATACAATCTGCTAGTAACTTTGTGGTATAATAGTAATCTAACGAAAGTAATCAGGAGGCTGAGATGAGCAAGGCAGACGAAGAACAAGAATCCAAGTACCACGTGGGGGATGTGTTACTCGCTCCAGCATATGGTAACTTAGAGAAACCTTTCACTGGTAAAGTTGAAAAGGTTTACGAAAACGCATTGTTGGTTGAAATCATTGAAAATGATCCAGCGGACCAGCCTGCAGTCAACGAAATGAACCACCGAGCAATTTCTCGGATGTCAGACGTTGAAGTAATTCAAGCAGCACCCCAAGAACCAAAAGACCAGGAAGATTAATCCTCTTTCTTGAAAAAGAATACGGTATGACCCCAGTAAACAGTGACCTTAACATTGGTGGAAGTTGAGGACTGGGCCTTGCCTGCGCACTTTTTTCTGCTCATAATTTGATAACAAAAGTGGCCAATTTGGCTATTAGAGTGGTACCGCGGGCAGGACTCGTCTCTTTAGTTTTCTTAAGAGACGAGTCCTCTTTTACAAAATAAATATTGTTAATAGACAAAGGAAAAAATAATGGCAACCAATCCAGCAGTTACCTCCGCTTTGCAAGCGGTCTTACCTGATATGACAGCAGCTGATATCGCTGCTAAAATCGAAGCACCCAAGGATTCTTCAATGGGTGACTTGGCTTTTCCAACTTTTACCTTAGCTAAGGTTTTGAGAAAAGCACCGCAACAAATCGCGGCTGACTTAGTTGAACAAATTGATCAGACCAACTTTGAAAAGGTTGTAGCAACTGGTCCTTACATCAACTTCTTCTTAGATAAAAAAGTGATGACAGCTGATACGTTGAAGGCTGTTTTGGCTGCTGGTCCTAACTATGGACAAAATGATGATGGCCAAGGTCGGACAATTGCCTTGGACATGTCATCACCTAACATTGCTAAGCCAATGTCAATGGGACACTTACGGTCAACTGTGATTGGAAATGCTCTGGCTAATTTGGCTGCTAAGAACGGTTACCAACCGGTTAAAATTAACCACCTGGGTGACTGGGGAACACAGTTTGGTAAGTTGATTTATGCTTATAAGACTTGGGGCTCAGAAGCAGAAGTTAAAGCTGACCCAATCGCGACCTTGCTGAAGTACTACGTGGAATTCCACGAAAAGGCCAAGGAAAACCCTGCCTTGGACGATGAAGGTCGTGCCTGGTTCAAGAAGCTTGAAGATGGTGATCCCGAAGCCCAAAAACTCTGGGCTTGGTTCCGCGAAGAATCATTAAAGGAATTCACTGAAATTTACGACCGCCTAAACATTACCTTTGATTCATTTAACGGTGAAGCCTTCTATAACGATAAGATGGATAAAGTCGTTTCTATGTTGGAAGATAAGGGCTTGTTGGAAGAATCTCAAGGAGCTCAAATTGTTGACTTGAGTTCAATCAACGAAAACTTGACGCCGGCCATGATTAAGCGGACTGATGGTGCGACTTTGTACATGACCCGTGATTTGGCTGCTGCCATTTACCGGAAAGAAACTTATGACTTTGCGAAGTCATTGTACGTCGTTGGCGGTGAACAACGTGAACACTTCGTTCAATTAAAGGCTGTCTTGTCATTGCTTGGTCTTGATTGGGCTGATGACGTTGAACACATTTCCTTTGGTTTGATTACCTTTAACGGTAAGAAGATGTCAACTCGAAAGGGTGATGTTGTCTTGTTGAAGGATGTTTTGGATGATGCCCATGAATTGGCCTTGTCACAAATCAACGAAAAGAACCCAACTTTGGCTAACAAGGACCAAACAGCTGAAGAAGTTGGTGCCGGTGCCGTGGTCTTCCATGATTTGATGAACGACCGAACGAATAACTTCGATTTCAAGTTAGACGAAGTCGTGCGCTTTGAAGGTGACACTGGACCATACGTTCAATACACGAATGCCCGCGCGCAATCAATTTTGCGTAAGGCAGGGGTTGCTGTTGATGAAACAAACATTGATCTTGATGACCCTCAAACTTGGGAAGCAGTGACAACATTGGCCAACTTCCCAGCAACGGTTCAGCGAGCCTTTGAAAATCGTGAGCCATCAATTGTGGCAAAGTATGCATTGACTCTGTCACGTGCATTTAACAAGTACTATGCTAATTCAAAGATTCTTGCTGACGATGCCGGATTGAATGGCCGTTTAGCACTCGTTAAGGCCGTTTCCACAACCTTGACTACTTCTTTGACACTTTTGGGTGTGAAAGCACCTGCAGAAATGTAAGCGAAGATTGATTGAACATTAGTCACTACCTGCATGAATTACTACAGGCCAAAAAGTAAGGTTGTAAGGAAAGCGGATGAAAACAAAATTTTCTCTTAAAAATACTACCTTTTGGAAGAAAACGGCACCCATATGGAACCGTTACCAGTTAGGTCGATTATTAATTTTGATGTTTATGTCAATCTTTTTAATCAGTTCGATTTACTTAGTGACTTTAGCTAAGACGTCACATGTCGAAAAATTAGAATCATCATTGTCACAGACAACAAATGTCTATGACGATGCCGGTAACAAGGCCGGTTCGCTCTACTCGCAAAAAGGAACTTACGTCAAATATGATCAAATTTCGCAAAATATGCGTGATGCTGTTTTGTCGATTGAAGATCGTAAGTTCTATAAAGAACATGGGTTCTCAGTTGAGGGTCTAGGCCGAGCGGCATACCTCTTTATTCGTAACCGTTTAACTGGTTCGCAAGTTATTTCCGGTGGTGGTTCAACGATTACCCAGCAGTTGGTTAAAAATGCCTACTTAACACAGGAACAAACTTTTACGCGTAAAGCCAAGGAAATCTTCTTGTCGATGCAAGTTGAACAAGTTTATTCCAAAGATCAGATTTTAACGATGTATATGAATAACGCTTGGTTTGGCCATGGAGTTTGGGGGGTTGAAGATGCCTCTGAAAAGTATTTTGGTGTCCACGCCAAGGATTTGACGACTGAGCAGGCTGCCACATTAGCTGGAATGTTAACTAATCCGTCTGGCTTTAATCCAATCGATAATCCGGTTCGCTCCAAGGCTCGTCGTAACTTAGTTTTGCAGACGATGTATGAAAATAAGAAGCTGACTAAGGCGCAAGAAAAAGCCGCCCAGGCAACGGATATTGTTTTGAATGATAACTATACTGGTGATGAATCATATAATTATCCTTGGTATTTTGATGCCGTTATTAACGAAGCTGTTAACAAATATGGTCTCGATGAAAAAGACATCATGAATCGTGGTTACAAGATTTACACGACCTTAAATCAAAAAGACCAAGAAAACCTGCAAAATGACTTTACTAAGAATAGTTTGTTTGGTAATCAAAACCAAGCTCAGGCTGCCTCGATTGTTCTAAATGCGACAACCGGAGGTGTCCGAGCTGTCATTGGTGGTCGAGAAACTCAGCATACATTCCGTGGCTTTAACCGCGCAACGCAGTCACAGCTCCAGCCTGGTTCGATTATCAAACCATTGGTTGTTTATGCACCGGCTCTTGAGGCTGGTTACAATATTAACGACAAGTTGCCGAACAAAAAAATGAACTTCGGTACTAATAACTATTCACCAAATAATGCCTTGAATGTTCAAACTGACGACGTACCAATGTATGCTGCTCTGGAACACTCATATAATATTCCGGCTGTTTATTTGTTAAATAAGCTAGGTATTAGCACTGGTTATGATTCTGGTAAAAAGTTTGGTTTGCCACTTGTTAGCTCTGATAAGAACTATTCTCTTGCTCTTGGAGGCTTAACTAACGGAGTTTCGCCACAACAAATGGCCCAAGCTTATACGGCCTTTGCTAATAATGGAACGATGTCACAGGCTCATTACATTACTAAGATTGTTGATTCAACAGGAAAAGTAATTGTTAAAAGCCCTAAGGCAAGTCAAACACAAGTTATTTCTCAATCTGTAGCTGATGATATGACGAAGATGATGTTGGGAACCTATACCAGTGGAACTGGTACTGGAGCAGCACCATCTGGTTATAAGATTGCCGGAAAGACCGGAACAACCGAAAATCCTAATGATCCAAATAACGCTAATTCTTCGAAAGATTCATGGGCAGTGGCTTATACTAAGGACATTGTTGAAGTTTCTTGGGAAGGATTGGAAGGTGCCAATAATACAGGCTCATTGCCAATTGGTTTGATGAGTACGATTGGTAATTACGTGAAAACATCATTGGGACAAATCGTTCCGAATACTTCTGAAAACAACTTTACTGTACAAGATGCCAGTCAGGCAAGTAGTAGCAGTAGTAGCAGTAAAAAGAGTTCCAATTCGTCGTCTGATTGGTTAAACAATGCGGCCGATGCGGTTAATAATGGTGTCAATACAACTGTTGCCGGAGCGGCAAAAGTATGGGATACTATTACCGGTGTATTTAACAAAAATAACTAGTAAACATTTGTTTACGTGACTTTTGAAATTCGAAGGGGATTTAACAATGACTGTTAATATTTATGACAACGCAAACGAAATGGCAAAAGTTTTGGTTGAGACTGACCAATACAAGGCTTGGCAAACTGCTTTTGATGCAGTTCAAGGCGATGCTGATTCAAAGGATTTGTTCAAGCAATTCCAAATGATTCAAATGACTGTTCAACAAATGATGCAAGCGCAACAACAACCAACTCCTGATCAAGAAAAGGAATGGGACGCCGTTGCTAAGCAAGTGCAAGAAAACGACAAGATCAAAGATTTGATGGCTGCTGAACAAGTGTTGAACACTTTGTTGGGTGAAATTAACGAAATCGTAACTAAGCCAGTTTCAGAATCATACGCTAAGGCTCAACAAGCTTAAGCTAATGAATAACAAAAGGCCTAACACAGAGTGTTAGGTCTTTTTGTTTGCCTGAGAAGGATGCGCATTAATTTTGATATTAAAAACGGCAACGACTTACAATTATTTCGTAAGTCGCTGCCGTTTTATATGGTTGTAGCTATGCTAGTCAAAAATGTTGTGATAGATAGCTTTAACAGCTTCATCTACATCTTGAGATTGGACACCGAGCATAATTGAGATTTCTGAAGCGCCCTGGTTAACCATTTGCAAAGAAATTCCTGCATCACGAAGAGGGGTAACGATTTCTGTAAAGGCTCCGACGCGGTCCTTCATTCCTTGACCAACGACCATGATGATGGCAAAATCGTCGTGCCAAGCCATTGTATCCGGTGAAATTTCACGAGCAATGTCTGTCTGGATTTGGCTGATTTGTTCTTTGTTCAAACTTTTTTTGTTAAAGATAATTGTTAAGTCATCAATTCCGGATGGCATGTGTTCGTACGGAACGTCGTGCCGGGCTAAAATTTTTAAAATTTTAGCGGTAAAGCCCACTTCCTTATTCAACAGGTAGCGATGGAGGTATAGGGTACAGAAACTGTCAGAAGCCGCAATTCCAGTCACACGACGTTCGGGTTTGTTCTGTTCGGCGGGGCCAATCCATGTTCCAGGAGCAGTTGGGTCGTTAGTGTTTTTGACGTTGATTGGTACTTGACCCTGGATAGCGGGAATAATTGCCTCATCATGGAAGACGGCAAAGCCAGCATAAGAGAGTTCCCGCATTTCGCTATAAGACATATTTTTAATGGCGGCAGGGTGGTCAACTAAACGGGGGTTAACGGCATAAATTGCTGAAACGTCGGTAAAGTTTTCATAAACATCGGCCATCAAACCACGGGCTAAAATTGCTCCAGAGATATCTGACCCCCCACGAGAGAAAGTTACGATTTCATCGCGATCATTATAACCAAAGAACCCGGGGAAAATGTAACGAGTATCGTCTTCCAACTCGAATTGAGCCAAAGCAGTATAAGTTTTTTCTTCATCCAATGTTGGAATTTGAACATCTGTCTGCATTTGAATCTGCTTGGGATCAACAAAGACTGCTTTTTCACCCTTTGATTGCAAAACCATGGCCAACAGTTGGGCATTTAAGAATTCACCATTAGCGGCAAAAGTATCCTTAAGGTACTTGTATGACCGGTATTGTGGTTTTGGCAAATCATCAATTTGATCTAAAATTGGCTGGAAGACCTCTTGGTCCAAATTAAAATGATCAGCGATTTCTTGATAGCGTTCCTTTAAGTCATGAACTGTTTCGCTGTAATCTTCACCATTAATGGCTTCTTTACCGTAGCGAATGAGCAAGTCCGTTACTTTGATTGGAAATTCAGCGGCCTTACCCGGTGCGGATGTGACAACAACCTGTCGGTCGTTGTCTTGCTGAAGAATGTCGATGACGCGGTCAAATTGTTGACCAGTTGCTAGGGATGAAC
>NZ_DF968005.1:489326-491291 GCF_001047075.2 Fructobacillus ficulneus | reverse complement strand
ATCGTCGGCCAAAGGCCGACACTCCTCTCAAGTTTCTCTCTATAAAATTAATTAAAAGACTAATATTAATCGTTGGTTTTGTTAATTTGTAAGCCGGACGATTGGATGGGTAGTAAAACAAGTTGGCCATCAAGGTCTAATTGATTAATTGCTTTTTCAATTGGCTGAGCCTGAGTTTTATTAATCAATGATACGACAGTTGGGCCCGCCCCCGATAGGTAGGTTCCGGCAAGGCCAAGTCGATGGAGTTCTGCACGAATTGTTAAAAATTCTGGTGCTAATGATGCCCGGAAGGGTTCGTGTAAATGGTCGCCTTCAACTAAGTGTTGAAGGGCACGGGTATCGCCCTCGTAACAGGCTACAACTAAGTTAGCTAATCGTTGGCTTTGCAAAGCAGCAGACTTTAAAGGTAACTGCGCTGGCAAGGCCGCCCGTGCTTCAGCAGTTTTCAATGGATAATTTGGGATGAAGGTCAATGCGGCTAAATCATTTGGGAAAGGCAACGCCGTAGTTTTCACACCCGTTGCTGTTTCACCGGTTAGTTGTAGACCACCAAAAATTGTCGGAGCTACATTATCGGGATGACCTTCTAATGCGGCACTTTCCTGGAAAATTTGTTCCTTATCGATTTTTCCTTCAGCCAACCAGTGGCCAAGAGCTAGTCCGGCAACAAGGGCAGAAGATGATGAACCAAGACCGCGGGCTAATGGAATTTGACTGGTAACGGTAATCTCATATGGCTGGATACTTGGATCGACCATTAAGGCCGTTTCAATAACTAGGTTTTCTTCGTTAGTTGGTACTTCTGGCCCGTAAGGGTGGTGAACCAGCCAGGATGAACGTGCTTCACCCAAGGTCAGGGTCAAATTAAAATCAAGTGCTAAACCGAGACAATCAAAACCAAGGCCGAGGTTAGCAGAACTTGCTGGAACAGTAATTGTTAACATGGGGAAATCACAAACTCCTGACTTAATGAGTGATTGGTACTAAAGGCGGATAGCAATTGGTTGTGTTGGTCTTGAGTTAATTCCTTGGTAAAGACCACCAATTGGCTGGTGTTTTCGTTAATTTCATGGTTCCCTTGTTGGCTAATTAAAGCTGTTAATTCGGGGGCCAGGTTAGGTGAGGTTGCTGGGGTGGGTTCGTTCATAATCCAGCAGTAGGCTTGAGCGTGTGGTGCTGTTAGAGTCATTGACTTGATTGGTGCCGGTTGGCGAGCTTCTTTAGGAGCAAAGGCTGCCTCAATGATATCGGCTAGGACTGCTTGGGCAGTTGGTCGGGCACCGGCACCAGGACCGTAGTACAAGGCTTGACCAAGGTTGTCACTATTAACGGCGATGGCATTATTTTCGTTGTGAACTTGGGCGAGTAGTGAATCGCCTGTTACGACTTGGGGTGCCACAAAGAGGCTGACTTGGTCTGCATTGACCTGGTCAATTGCAAAGAGCAACTTAATTTGACCACCTAAAACATTGACGGCGGCGATGTCATTTGCGGTGATCTTTTGAATACCGGTAATTTTGATGTCAGTTAGGTTGGCCTGAACGCCAAAAACTAGGCGAGCCAAAATCAGAGCCTTAAAGCTTGCATCATAGCCGGCAACATCATTGGTAGGGTCAGCTTCAGCAAAACCAAGGTCTTGAGCCTGCTTGAGAGCTTGGTCATAAGAAAGACCATTTTGAGCCATCTGAGTCAACATAAAGTTGGTGGTTCCGTTGACAATTCCAGTTAATGAACGGATGGTATCCGTTCGGTAATACTGACGAAGGGTACTGATAATTGGAATTCCACCAGCAACGGCAGCTTCATATAACAGGGGAACTTGGGCCTTGGTGGCGATATCTTGTAATTCAAGTCCGGCTGTAGCAATTAAGTCTTTGTTTGCCGTGATAACGGGCTTCTTGCTTGCTAAAGCTTGGGAAATCCAGTTTTTAGCTGATCCAGTTCCGCCAGCAACTTCAACGA
>NZ_DF968005.1:487707-489247 GCF_001047075.2 Fructobacillus ficulneus | reverse complement strand
CGGCAGGATCAGTTGTTAAGGTAATCATGGGGTCAAGGCCAGGACGGTTTTTGGTTAACGAGGTGACCATAGCGGTTTTAACGGTTAAATCTAAACCAGTTGTTGCTTTGATCTTGGTGCCTTGTTCCTCTAATAAGGTTAACAAGCCCATTCCTACGGTTCCTAAGCCAAAAAGGCCAATCTTCACTTCCATAATGTCCTCTTCTATCGTTTTTTACTATCAACGAGTGATAATTTTCTATTAACTTTAACATTTTCCTGCATAAAAGGGAATGTTTTTGTTATACTGTCATTAAAATAAAATGAGATTAGAGGAGCGAGTAATGAATTATGTTTCGACCAGAGGAAAGGCTCCGGCTGTTTCGGCTGCTGATGCCATTCTGCAAGGCCTAGCCCCTGATGGTGGGTTGTACGTTCCAAATCAATGGCCAACATTGGACTTGAATTTAGCAGAGTTGGGTACCTATTCTTATCAGACCCTCGCTAAAAAAGTCTTTGCTGGCTTTTTACCAGACTTTACTGCCGATGAGATTCAAACAGTGGTCGAAAGTGCTTATGGTTCACAGTGGGATACCGAAAAAATAGTGCCAGTTGCTGATGAAGGGAACCTGCACTATTTGGAACTCTTTCACGGTCCAACACTAGCCTTTAAAGATATTGCCCTCCAAGCATTGCCTTACTTGGTAACGACGGCTGCTAAAAAAGTTGGTTTGGAAAAAGAAATTGCTATTTTAACCGCTACTTCCGGTGATACTGGAACAGCAGCGATGGCTGGTTTTGCAGATGTTGCCGGTACTAAAATTGCTGTTTTGTACCCACAAGTTGGGGTTTCAGATATCCAACGCCAGCAAATGGTCTCTGAACCAGGTAAAAACACTTACGTTTATGGCCTCGAAGGAAACTTTGACGATGCCCAGCAAGCCGTTAAGGCATTACTTGGTGACGAACAATTCGCCACTTTCTTGGCAGAAAAAAATATTCAAATTTCTTCTGCAAATTCAATTAATATTGGTCGCCTCGTGCCACAAATCGTTTACTACTTTTACGGGTATGGTCAATTAGTTAAATCCGGTCAAATTAAGGCCGGTGAAGCAATTGACGTTCTCGTTCCAACTGGAAACTTTGGCAACATGTTGGCCGCTTATTATGCCAGCCAAATTGGCTTACCAGTTGACCATTTCACAGTTGCATCAAATGAAAACCACGTTTTGACAGAGTTGTTCCAAACTGGGGTATATGACCGTAACCGTGAATTTAAGGTTACTAACGCTCCTGCAATGGATATCCTGGTTTCATCAAACTTGGAACGCCTTCTTTATTTTGCCGGCGGTCAAGATGCAGAACGAATTGCAGCCGATATGCAGGCCTTGAAGGACCAAGGTCGCTACGAGCTTGATGACAAGACCAAAGCTGGTTTAGCGAAGTTCTCAGCAGGATGGACAACACAAAAGCAGGTTGAAGAGACCATTGCTGAAAAGTTTAGTGAAACGGGTTACTTACTTGACCCACATACGGCTGTAGCTGTTCACCAATACAAAGA
>NZ_DF968005.1:444350-487651 GCF_001047075.2 Fructobacillus ficulneus | reverse complement strand
ACCAAACCTTATTGGCGGCAACAGCTAGCCCATACAAGTTCCCGCAAACTGTTTTGCAGGCCTTAGGTAAGCCGGTAGTTGATGGCGAAGGTGGATTGACTGCCTTGGCTCAAGCAACAAAAACTGCGGTGCCAAAGCAAGTTCAGACTTTATTTGACCGACCAATTCGCCACAAAACAGTCATTCAAGCTCAAGACATTCAAAAACAAATTGAAACAGCCTTAAGTGAGTAATCAGTAATATCGATCTAAGTTTTTTTCAGAGAAGGAGAAATTTTTATCATGGTAGCAAAGCAAGCGTATAATGTTGCAGTTCTTGGAGCAACGGGGGCCGTTGGTCGTCGGATTTTGGACCAATTGGCTAAGTCAACAATTCCCTTTGACCAAGTAAAGGCCTTAGCCTCCGCTCGGTCTGCCGGTCAAACGGTACCATTTAAAGATGGTGAGCTAACAGTTGAAGAAGCCACGGAAGATTCATTTGCTGGAGTTGATATTGTTTTAGCTTCAGCCGGTGGTTCGACTTCAAAAGCCTTGGCACCCGCAGCCGTAAAGGCAGGGGCCGTTGTGGTTGATAACTCTTCATACTGGCGGATGAACGATAATGTCCCATTGGTTGTTCCTGAGGTTAACTCAGCAGCCTTGAAGGACCATCAAGGTATTATTGCTAACCCGAACTGTTCAACTATTCAGTTGGTAGTTGCTTTAAACCTAGTTTTTGAAAAGTTTGGTTTGAAGCAGGTCATTATTTCAACTTATCAAGCTGCTTCTGGAGCAGGTAAGGCTGCAATGGATGAAGTCTTGGCAGAAGCCCAAGCTCGTCTCTTGGGCGAAGATATGGCTGATTTAGCCCATGTTTTGCCAGTTAAGGGTGATAAGAAACATTATCCATTAGCCTTTAACCTTTTGCCTCAAATCGATGTTTTCGAAGAAGAGGGCTATACTCATGAAGAATACAAGATGATTCATGAGACGAAGAAGATCATCTTGGGTGATAAGAACGCTAAGGACATTAAGGTTACGGGTACGGCCGTTCGAGTACCGGTTATGATTGGCCACGGTGAAAGTGTTTATATCGAGACTGGTGATGAAAACGCAACCGCTGATCAAATTCGTGCCATCCTGGCCGATGCCGATCAAGTAGTCTTACAAGACGATCCAGCAACACAAACATACCCACAACCAATTTTAGCTGAGGGCCGTCGCGAAACCTTTGTTGGTCGAATTCGACCTGACTTGGAAAATCCAGGAGCTTTCCACCTTTGGGTTGTTTCTGATAACTTGTTGAAGGGTGCCGCTTGGAACACAGTTGAAATTGCTGAACGGTTGGTTGATATGGACCTTGTCCGTGTTCCTGACCAAAGTACTTTTGCCTAAGCTAAAGTCATTTTATTTTAAAACGGACTACCATGTGGTAGCCCGTTTTTTAGTGGGAATAATTTCAAATAAAAAGCCTGACAATGATTTGTCAGGCCTGGCTAAAGTAATGTTAATAAATGGCGTCACGATAAAGAGAAACGACTTTTCCAAGAATGGAAACTGAACTGAGAATGATGGGGGGCATTGTATCATTTTCGGGTTGAAGACGGTAGTGGCCACCTTCTTTAAAGAACCGCTTGACGGTTGCTTCGTTATCTTCATTCATTGCAACAACGATATCACCGTTATCGGCATTTTGTTGGCGACGGACAATGACCTTATCGCCGTCAAGGATGCCAATGTTAATCATTGATTCACCACGGACATTTAACATGAACAAATCACCATCGTAAGGAATCAAGTCTTCAGGAATGGGGAAGAATTCAGTAGCCTGTTGTTCAACTGCTAAGATAGGTTGTCCAGCAGTCACTAGACCGAGCACTGGTATTTTTCCAGCGGTTGCTGAAATGCCGAGGATTTCAAAGCCTTGAGGTGTAACCTCGATTGCTCGAGCTTTCGTTCCTTCGCCCTTTTTTTCTAAGTACCCATGCTTAATTAAGCGGGCAATATGACCATGGATGGTCGACGAAGAAGACAAACCGACTGCTTCACCAATTTCACGGATAGTGGGTGGGAACCCATTTTTCCCTTGGTAGTCGTGAATGAATCTGAGAACTTGAATTTGTTTTGAATCAGAACTGGCCATATGTACTTTCCTACCTGTCATTGCTACGTTTATCTTAGCGAATTTTCATTTAAAAAGCAAACAAATGTTCGCAACATTTTTCAAGAAAAGTCAAAGTTTGAAAGGATAGTGTCATAATGTTTAAGAAAAGGGGATAAGCGAATGAAAAACTGAAGTTTTGTCCGGTTTTCCACCGTTTTGTGAAAAAGTTACTGCCTAGACTGGCTTTATGTTATAATCATTTATAGATTTTACGTAACCAAAGGAGACCACAATGGTTGTATTAGTTGGAATTTTGGCCTTGGTTGTAGGCCTTGCGGGTGGATTTTTCCTTGCTCGCTACACAATGAAGTCATACTTGGCAAAGAACCCACCAATTTCAGAAGAAATGATGAAGTCAATGATGATGTCAATGGGACAGAAGCCTTCACAAAAGAAGTTGAACCAAATGATGGCTCAAATGAAGGCCCAAAGTGCTAAAGGACAAAAAAAATAAGCCGTTTGGCTTATTTTTTTTGCTGTTTTGGATCAACATAAACCCAGTTAGGGTTAATTTCCTTATCCAATGCATCAAATGAAGCTTGGATTTTTTCATTATATTCCGCAATCTTTTCATCCGTTAGTCGAGCCTTAGGATCGATGATGATTGGTTCACCAAAACTAATTGTGGTATTATTGCGTTTGAAAAGGTGTGAAAACTTCACAGGTCCTTGATAAACGGCTGGCACGATTGGCTTTTTCGAGAGCTTAGCAATCAAGATTGACCCTGACTTTAGGCTTTGAGAATGGCGTGATCCGGTTGGAAACATAATCAGTGATCGGTTTCCATTCTTCAATTCATTAATGGGGTACTTAATCGTATCAGTGCCGACGTTTTTCCGGTCAACTGGAAAGGCACCAAGGGTCTCGATTAGTATTCGCATGGCAGGATTCTTGAACAGTTCCTTTTTAGCCATGAAAATAAATTTCTTTGGGTAAGAAGCCATGGCATACCAAACGGGATCCCACCAAGTACGGTGAGGGCCAACTAAGACGAAGTTATCATCCTTTGGCAAGCGGTCCTTATGAAGGTACGTGACACGGCCGTTGATTAGGCCGACAAAACTAACAACGAAAACACGGATAAAGCGATAGAATAGCATCTGCTTGTCCCTTTCTTATTACTTAACGAACTAATTTTACTTACTTTAATTGAAAAAGGCAACTAAGAGAAATGACAGACGCACAATTACGGGTCGGCGAACGAATCGACGGCCTCCCTTCGCAACAAATTAAAATTATCCAAAACCCCGATATGTTTTCCTATTCATTAGATGCTGTTTTGCTGGCTTACTTTGCCAAACCCAAGCAACGGGGGCGGGGATTATCAGTGGACTTAGGTGCTGGAACAGGTGCAATCGGTCTTTTTTACGCGGCCAAGACAACGGGCACGGTTAAATTAGTTGAGTTGCAGAAAGACCTGGCCGAGATGGCCGCACGATCGGTCGCTTTGAACGATTTGAACGACCGGGTCTCCGTTTTAAATTCAGATATGCAAGAAATTTTTGACGAAATTAAACCTGGATCGGTTGATACTGTTTTGTCGAACCCACCGTACTTTTCGGTCAACGAAACCACAAAGCAAAATCTTGATGAACATTACCAACTAGCCCGTCATGAAATTGCCATTGATTTACCACGGTTGGCCCAGGTTGCTAACAAGCTCTTAAAAAATAATGGTAAGTTTTACCTAGTCCACCGGCCAGATCGGTTGAACGATATTATGGCAGCCCTAGCTGCTCGTAAGTTGGAAATCAAGCGTATCCAATTTGTCTATGGCAAAGAGGGACGTGAGGCCAATATGGTTTTGGTCGAAGCCATTAAGGGTGGTCGGCCAGGTGGGGTGCGGATTTTGCCACCAATTATTGCTTATACGGACAATGATGACTATACGGACCAAGTCCAGGAAATCTTGTATGGGTCTGCTTGGCAGGATTAAAAGGAAAGAAAAATGACGGCAGAAAATGAAAAAACTTATGATTTCTACGTCCTGTACACGGCTGATGGCTACTTTTATGGTGGCTTTTCAGATGATGCTCACCGTCGCTTTCTAACTCATCAGGCTGGTAAGGGTGCGAAGTTTACCAGGGTTAAATCCCGCCACCCCTTACAGTTGATTTACCAGGAAACATTTGCGACAAAGCATGATGCCTTATCGGCCGAGGCCACTTTTAAACATTTGACTCGCAAGGCAAAAGAAGATTTTTTGGTCGACCACGCTGTTAATCCGAAAATTTGGTCTAAGTGAGGGCGAACAATGTTAATTTTGATTTGACCATGCTAAAATGGACCTAGAATAATTAAGGTGGTGACATCAATGACGACATTTGAAATGAGCCAGATTGTCGGCCGGCAGGTAAGTTATGCTGATTTTGACCAAAAAGCAGGACTAGTGTCTGTTATTGGGAATTACTACCATTACGCTCTGTCAGATGGTGCAGTAATCCGACCTGAAGAGAAATATCAAGTGTCGGCAGTTGCTGGTAACGTTTTGACAATTACCCCTCTATAAAGGATGGAACAATGATTTTAATCCCATTTATCATCGTCATAGTCGCTTTGAGTTTTCGGATTGTGCCACAAAACTGCGTTGGCCTTTTGGAAACGCTAGGTAAGTATTCAACGACCCGTCAGACGGGGTTGAACTTCCGTTTGCCATTGATTCAAAAAATCCGGGTCGTTTCTTTGGCCTTGCAACCACTTAAGTTGGCCGGATATTCAGTTATCACAAAAGATAACGCTGATATCGGTGCAACGGTTACTTTGAACTTCCACATCACTGACCCAGTCAAGTATTCCTATGAAAATACGAATTCTATCGAATCAATGCAACAATTGGTTCGAGGCCACTTGCGTGATATCATCGGTCGGATGGATTTGAACCAAGCTTTGGGTTCAACTAGCCAAATTAACAAGGACCTCGCCACTGCAATTGGTGATTTAACGAATACCTACGGTATTAATGTTGACCGAATCAACATTGATGAATTAAAGCCTAGTGCTGCCATTCAAGCCTCAATGGATACGCAATTAAAGGCTGACCGGGAACGAGTTGCTGCGATTTCACAAGCTCAAGGTGAGGCAAAGTCAATTGAACTTCGAGCCCAAGCCAATAACGAAGCTTTGATTGCCACAGCGACAGCTAATGCCCAGGCAACTAAGACCCGGGCCGATGCTGAAAGCTATCGAATTGATAAAGTTCAAGCAGCTTTGAAGAATGCTGACCAAAACTACTTTAATAACCAATCAATCAACGCTTTTGAGGCCTTAGCTAATTCGGATACCAACTTAGTTGTTACGAATGGTCAAGATTTAGACCAAACCGGACAAAACGCTGTTTTGGCCAAGATGTTGGGTCGAGAACTAAAAGATTAAATACTAATCACCACCATGGTAAAAATCATGGCGGTGATTTTTAATTTGAAGGGGCTGGACTGGGGTTATTGAAGTAAAAAAGACTTGCAATTCCATACTAGCTCGAGTAAAATGATATCTGTTGTGAGAACAACAAAAATACACACGGTAAACGAGAACGCACAGGTGCATTTATTTGTCAGTGCGGACCAAGAATTTACCGGAGGTTTAACCTAGGAGGCCAATAATGGCAGTTATTACAATGAAGGAACTCCTCGAAGCAGGAGTTCACTTTGGACATCAAACACGTCGTTGGAACCCAAAGATGGCACCATTCATCTTTACGGAACGTAACGGCATTCACATCATCGACTTGCAAAAGACTGTTAAGTTGATCGATGAAGCTTACAACTTTATCCGTAACGCATCTGCTGATGGCGCTAACATCTTGTTTGTTGGTACTAAGAAGCAAGCATCTGACGCAATCGCTGAAGAAGCTACTCGTGCCGGTCAATTCTACATCAACCACCGTTGGTTGGGTGGAACTTTGACTAACTGGAACACTATCAAGACTCGTGTTAAGCGTTTGAAGGACTTGAAGGCTATGGCCGAAGACGGTACTTTCGAACAACTTCCTAAGAAGGAAGTTGTGTTGTTGAACAAGCAACGCGAAAAGTTGGAAAAGTTCTTGGGCGGAATCGAAGACATGAAGGACTTGCCTGATGTCTTGTTCGTAGTTGACCCTAAGAAGGAAGAAATCGCTGTTAAGGAAGCCAACATGCTCAACATCCCTGTTGTAGCTATGATTGACACTAACGCCGATCCTGATGATGTTGACGTTAAGATTCCTGCAAACGATGACGCTATTCGTGCCATCCGTTTGATCACTGCTAAGATGGCTGATGCCGTTATCGAAGGCCGTCAAGGTCAAGATAACGTTGCTGAAGATGCTTTCATCGAAGGTGACGAACAAACAGAATCAATCGAAGAAATCACTACTATTGTTGAAAAAGACAACTAAACTAACTTAGTTAGTTGGATGATTTGCCGTTCCGGTGGACCTTGCTTGGGACGCTGGACGGCTTTTTTCTATATTATTGGTATTACTATTAAAGTAAGAATTTAAAGGAGCATTTGCAATGGCTGTTACTGCAAAGATGGTTAAGGAATTACGTGACAAGACATCAGTTGGAATGATGGATGCTAAGAAGGCTTTGGTTGAAGCTGAAGGCGACATCGAAAAGGCAATTGATTTGTTGCGTGAAAAGGGAATGGCAAAGGCCGCTAAGAAGGGTGACCGTGTTGCTGCTGAAGGAATGACTTACGTTATGACTGAAGGCGACAAGGCTGCCATCATCGAATTGAACTCAGAAACTGATTTCGTGGCTGGAAACAAGGAATTTAACGATTTGCTTGTTACTGTTGCTAAGACAATCTTGGATGCCCAACCTGCTGATGTTGAAGCAGCCTTGGCATTGCCAGTTGCTGGTGAAGAAGGTCGGACTTTGAACGACAAGATCATCAACGTTTCACAAATCACTGGTGAAAAGATTACTTTGCGTCGTTTCGCAACTGCTGACAAGTCAGCTGATGAAGTCTTTGGCGCATACTCACACATGGGTGGTTCAATCTCAGCTTTGGCTGTTTTGACTGGTTCAGATGCTGATGCAGCTCGTGACGTCGCAATGCACATCGCTGCCATTGCACCACAATTCGTTTCTGATGCAGAAGTTCCTGCTGATGTTATCGCCAAGGAAAAGGAAGTTCAATTGGCTTCTGAAGACTTGAATGGTAAGCCTGACAACATCAAGGAAAAGATGGTTGAAGGACGTATCAAGAAGTTCTTGGCTGACATCACTTTGTTGGACCAAGACTTTGTTAAGAACGGTGACTTGAAGGTTGCTGAATTCGTTAAGCAAAACGGCATGACAATTAAGTCATTTGTTCGCTACCAAGTTGGTGAAGGTATCGAAAAGCAAACGACTAACTTGGCCGAAGAAGTTGCTAAGCAAATCAATAACTAAGTTTTATCAGAGTGTCCATCAATTTGGACACTTTTTTTATGAAATGAACTCTTATTTGCTATGTTATAATAGATGCGATAAGAAAGAGGAGAACCATGACGGATACTAAATATAAACGTGTACTGATGAAGCTTTCTGGTGAAGCTTTGGCAGGAGATAAGGGTCAAGGAATTGACCTCGACACTGTGGCTCAAATTGCTCAAGAAATCAAAACGGTTCATGATATGGGCACTCAAATCGCCATCGTTGTTGGTGGTGGAAACCTATGGCGGGGCGAACCTGCTTCACGAGTTGGGATGGAACGGTCACGAGCTGACTATACTGGCATGCTCGGTACAACCATGAATGCCTTGGTTTTGCAGGATGCCTTGGAACGTGCCGGTGTCGATACTCGCGTTC
Source organism: Fructobacillus ficulneus (assembly GCF_001047075.2). GTDB lineage: Bacteria > Bacillota > Bacilli > Lactobacillales > Lactobacillaceae > Fructobacillus > Fructobacillus ficulneus. The sequence goes on along the minus strand of NZ_DF968005.1, from coordinate 479,735 downwards.
AAACTGCTATTACGATGCAACAAATTGCCGAACCATATATTCGTGGTCGGGCAATCCGCCACCTTGAAAAGGGCCGGATTGTAATTTTTGCTGCCGGTGTCGGCTCACCATACTTCTCAACAGACACGACTGCCGCTTTGCGCGCCAATGAAATCAATGCGGATGCAATTTTGATGGCCAAAAACGGTGTTGATGGTGTCTATGATGATGATCCTCGGACAAACCCAAATGCAACGAAGTTTGAAACTTTGACCCACTTGGATATTTTGAAGAAGGGCTTGAAGGTCATGGATTCAACGGCCTCATCACTTTCGATGGAAAATAACATGCCCCTGGTTGTCTTTAACTTGAACCAACCTGGTAATATCCAACGTGTTATCCAAGGTGAAGCAATCGGAACGACTGTGACAGGAGAAAAGTAATGGCTTTTGATTTTAATAGTACAAAAGAACGAATGAAGGGTGCCCAAGATGCATTGCGCCGTGAATTAGCAGAAATCCGGACTGGCCGGGCCAACCCCCGAATTTTGGACCGTGTTCAAGTGGAATATTACGGTTCAATGGTCCCATTGAACCAAGTGGCTTCAATCTCAGTTCCTGAAGCACGGATGTTGTTGATTACACCCTTCGACAAGAATGCTTTGGAAGCAATTGTGACTGCAATTAACGTTTCAGATTTGGGCTTAAACCCAGCTTCTGATGGAAATATCGTTCGTTTGGCAATTCCACAAATGACGGAAGAACGTCGTAAGGAATTGGCTAAGGAAGTGAAAGCCGAAGCCGAAAAGTCAAAGGTTGCCGTTCGTAACGTTCGTCGTGATGCCATGGATGCTATCAAAAAGGCTGATGACATGACGGAAGACGAAGTACGTGAAGCTGAAGAACAAGCACAAAAGTTGACGGATGAAAATACAAAGGCCATCGATACAATTGCTGCTGAAAAAGAAGCGGAATTGTTGAAAATCTAATTTCTTGGTCTTGACCTTTTTTAAGAAATTCGGCATAATATGTTTAGATTAAATCAAGGCTTTGACCCGGTTTGGCACCCGGCGAGCTGAGAACTGTGAAAGTGTCAAAGAACTTATTGTTCTTTGGAAATCAGGTGGAACCGCGCGTGAGCGTCCTGATGTCAAATTTTTTTGGCATTAGGATTGCTGACCGCGGTTTTTTTGTCGGAAGGGAGAGATGATGGCAAAGTTAACGTATCACCTTGAATCAGAAACGGTCTTAGTTCTGAATGAAGATGGCAAAGCCGGTGACACTCTTGATTTGAAGGATGAACAGCAAGTCGATGTGAGTCAATTAGGTCAGGCTGTTCAAAGTGCTTTTTCTGAGAAAATTGCCCAAGAAAAATTAGCTTGGGAAGAAAACCAGAAAAAATTAGTCCAAGCACAATTAGACCAAGAGAAGCAAAAGGCTACTTTTGATTTAGAGAAGGCTAGGCAGGCTGAAAAAGACCAAGCTCAAGCGGATAAGAACCAATTGCAAGAGCAGTTGACTGAGTTAAAGCGACAGCTGGACAAGGTTCAAAGTCAAGCCGACCTTGATTTGGAAAAAGCTAAACGAGCTGAAAAAGACCAGGCTCAAGCTGAAAAGGCTCAACTTCTAGAAGAATTAGCGACCTTGAAATCCGATTTGGTAGCTACCAAAAAACAACAGGAATCAGAGGCAGCCCTGGCCTTAGCCCAACAAAAGGAAAAACTGCAGGCTGACTACCAGCGGGAAAAGGATGCCGCACAGACCACCCAAGTCGAACTTGAAAAACAATTGGCGGATTTGAATAACCAAGTACAAAATCAAGACCGCGACAAGCAGCTCGCTTTGACTCAAGTTAAGACCGAGTATGAAGGGCAGCTGAAATTAGCACAGGAACAAGTTGAATTGTATAAGGACTTTAAGGCCAAACAGTCGACTAAAGAAATTGGAGAAAGCCTGGAAGTTTATGCCCACCAGGAATTTGATAAGATTCGACCCTATGCTTTTCCAAATGCCTACTTTGAAAAAGATAACGAAGTTTCGAAGGAGTCGGGGTCAAAGGGTGACTTTATTTTCCGAGATTATCAAGATGGGGTAGAATTCATTTCCATCATGTTTGATATGAAAAACGAAGCTGATGCCACCGAGAAAAAACACCGTAATGAAGATTTCTTCAAGGAACTTGATAAAGACCGGCGCGAAAAGGGAACGGAATACGCTGTCTTAGTTTCCTTATTAGAAGCTGATAATGACCTGTATAATACCGGAATTGTTCAAATTCATGATTATGAAAAAATGTATGTTATTCGGCCTCAGTTCTTTGTTCAGTTTATTGGACTTTTACGCAATGCAGCCTTGAATTCTGTGCAGTATAAAAAAGAGTTGGAAGTTGAACGTAACCAAAATATTGATATTACGAATTTTGAAAATAATATTAATGACTTCAAGGAAAAGTTTGCTAAAAACTATACATCCTACTCAAATAATTTTCAAAAAGCAATTGAACAAATTGATCGAACCATCAGTCAGATGGAAAATATTAAAAAGAGTTTGACGACCTCAGAAAATCAAATTCGCTTAGCTAACAATAAACTTGAAGACTTAAAGGTTGACCGACTGACGAAGGGCAATCCAACCATGCGGGCCAAGTTTGACGCCTTGCACGACGATTAGTCATCGGTTGTTAGGTTGGAATTACTAAAAAATAGAATTAAAGGAAAGAAACTCATGTCCAGTGAAAAGTTATCAGTACAAGACATTATTTTAACGTTGCAACAATTTTGGGCCGACAAGGGTGCTAACTTGATGCAAGCTTACGACAATGAAGTCGGAGCGGGAACGCAAAGCCCCTATACATTTTTGCGGGCTAATGGTCCAGAACCATGGCGAGCTGCTTATGTGCAACCATCACGGCGTCCAGCAGATGGACGTTATGGTGACAACCCAAACCGGTTGTTCCAACACCACCAATTCCAAGTAGTGATGAAGCCCTCACCAGACAACATTCAAGAGCTTTACTTAGCTTCTTTGGAAGCACTTGGAATCAAACCTCTTGAACACGATATCCGTTTCGTGGAAGATAACTGGGAAAACCCTTCAATGGGTGCTGCCGGGATTGGTTGGGAAGTTTGGCTTGATGGAATGGAAGTGACTCAATTCACTTACTTCCAGCAAGTTGGTGGAATCGAAGTCGATTCTGTGACTTCTGAAATTACTTACGGTTTGGAACGATTAGCTTCTTATATCCAAGATGTGCCAACAGTCTATGACCTCGAATGGGGCCATGGCGTTTTGTACGGCGATATCTTTAAGGAGCCAGAATACGAGCACTCAAAGTACGCTTTTGAAGAATCAAATCAAGAAATGCTTTTGCAGCATTTTGATGATTTTGAAAAAGAAGCTCAGCATAACTTGGCCCTTGGTTTAGTTCATCCAGCCTACGACTATATTTTGAAGTCATCTCATACCTTTAACTTGCTAGATGCCCGTGGAACAGTTTCTGTTACCGAACGTGCGGGTTACTTGCACCGCATTCGGACAATGGCTCGCCAGGTTTCAAAGGTCTTTATTGAAGAACGAGCTAAGCTTGGTTTCCCATTATTGAAGGATGAAGAATTGCGCGAAAAATACTTAGGCCCAAAGGGTAAGTACGCCAAGAAGGAGGAGCAAGACTAATGGCAGACTTTATTTTAGAAATTGGCTTGGAAGAAATGCCAGCCCACTTGGTAACCAGTTCAGAGAAGCAATTAGTGGACCGGGTTAGTGATTTCCTAGCTACTCACCGTTTGGCTTACCAAGCAATTAAGCCATTTTCAACGCCACGCCGTTTGGCTGTTGAATTGACTGGTTTGGCTGCCGGGTCAGAGGCCGTTCAAGAGGAGAAGCGTGGTCCTAGTGTTGATCGTGCTAAGGATGATAATGGTGATTGGTCAAAGGCGGCCCAAGGATTTGCCCGTGGTCAAAAGACAACCCCTGAAGCTTTAGTTGAAAAGGATGGTTACCTTTGGGCTAAGACTGAAATTGCTGGTGTTCCGGCAGCTGAAATCTTAAGCCATTTGGGCGAAGAAGTTGTTGAAAAGATGACTTTTTCAACCTACATGAAGTGGGGAAACCACAGTTTCTCTTATATCCGGCCAATTCGTTGGTTAGTGGCTTTGTTGGACGAAGACGTTGTTGATTTTACCGTCTTGGATGTTCAAACTGGCCGGACAACTCGTGGTCACCGTTTCTTGTCAAATGCAGACGTGACGGTGGGTGACGCCCAATCTTACGAAGCAACTTTGGCAGATGCCTTTGTGATGGCCGATGCTGATAAGCGCAAGGCGACAATCACTGACCAATTGGAAACGATTGCTCGCGACCAAAAGTGGGGACTTGACCTGTCAACCGACCAAGCCCAGGACCTTTTGGAAGAGGTCAATAATATTGTGGAATGGCCAACGGCCTTCGCCGGTAACTTTGCCGACAAGTACTTGGCCTTGCCTAAGGAAGTTTTGATCACTTCAATGCGTGACCATCAGCGCTTCTTCTTTGTAACCAACGAAGAGGGCGAATTGTTGCCACACTTCTTATCAGTTCGAAATGGAAATGCCGAAAACATTGACAACGTGATTGCTGGAAATGAAAAGGTCTTGGTTGCTCGATTGGAAGATGCGGTCTTCTTCTACCAAGAAGACCAACAGAAGTCGATTGACGACTATATGGACCGAGTTAAGAAATTGGTCTTCCATGAAAAGATTGGAACGGTTTACGAACACATGGTTCGTGTCCGTGAATTGGCAGGTGAACTTGGTCAGGCTTTGGACTTATCATATGATGAATTATCAGATTTGAACCGAGCTACTGAAATTTATAAGTTCGATTTGATGACTGGGATGGTTGGTGAATTTGACGAATTGCAAGGTGTGATGGGTGAACATTATGCCAAGCTCTTTGGTGAAAATGATGTCGTTGCTCAAGCCATTGTGGAGCACTACATGCCAACTTCGGCAACCGGTTCTGTAGCTGAGTCAAAGGTTGGGGCTGTATTGGCCATTGCCGATAAGTTGGATTCCATCGTGACCTTCTTCGCGGCCGATTTGATTCCTTCCGGAGCCAACGACCCTTATGGATTGCGTCGAGCAGCGACTGGTGTTGTTCGGACCTTGGAAGCCCACGACTGGCATTTGAATCTGTTGGATGTTTTGACAAAATTCAAGGCCTTGAATTCCGAGACTGCTGATGCTGACTTGAATCAAATTATTGCTTTCTTGACGGACAGAGTTCGTAAGTTGGCTGCCGATGATGGTATCCGTTCAGATATCGTAACTGCTGGAACGGCTGATGTTACGACCGGCGACTTTGTCTATGTGGCTGACCGGACTAATGTTTTGGCTCAACACAGCCAAGATGATGATTTCCGTGATGTCATGGAAGCTCTCTCTCGAGTTAGTCGCTTAGCCGCTAAGGAAACAGTTGATACACCAGTCAAGGCTGATCTTTTGGAAAACGACCAAGAAAAGGCTTTGTTTGCTGCAACTCAAAATTTGAACTTAGCTGATTTGGAAGGGCAGGGGGCAGAAGCCTTGTACCAAGCCTTGGCTAAATTGCAAAATGTGATTGCTGATTACTTTGACCATACCATGGTTAATGACGATAATAAGGCAGTTAAGAAGAACCGCTATGCTCAATTAAATGCTTTGAATACTTTGATTTCGGGCTTGGGTGATATCGAACAAATCGTTATAAAATAAGCATACTTATAAGTCTACTATATAAATAATCACTAAAAGGACAATCTTTTTTAAGGTTTTCCTTTTAAATATTTCTAGGATATAGTGTAAGTTTAGTACGGGCTTTAAGTAATCAAGTTGATTTTTGCTTTATCAAAATAAAAATATTGTCGGCAAATCCTTGATTTACTTTGTTTCAGCGACCTTTTTCCTGTAAAATAAAGTTAACTAACTACTTTAAAAAAGCAGGAAAACAATGGCAGATTTAACATTAGCAGAACTAAAAGAACGACAAAAACATATCCGTAATTTTTCAATTGTCGCCCATATTGATCATGGAAAGTCGACGATTGCCGACCGAATCTTGGAGCAGACGCAGACGGTTGCTGAACGTGATATGCAAAACCAGTTGCTCGATACCATGGAATTGGAGCGGGAACGTGGGATTACCATCAAGCTGAATGCTGTTGAAGTCCACTATCAGGCCAATGATGGCGAAAACTATATTTTCCACTTGATTGATACACCGGGGCACGTTGATTTTTCTTATGAAGTATCTCGCTCGCTGGCCGCTGCTGAAGGTGCCATCCTAGTTGTCGATGCTGCCCAGGGAGTCGAAGCACAGACGTTAGCTAACGTTTACCTGGCTATTGAAAATGACTTGGAAATTTTGCCAGTCATCAACAAGATTGATTTGCCGGCTGCTGATCCGGAAATGGTCAAAGGTGAAATTGAAGACTTAATTGGTCTCGATGCATCAGACGCGGTTTTGGTTTCGGCCAAACAGGGGATTGGTATTCCAGCCTTATTGGAACGGATAGTTTCTGACTTTCCGGCACCAGATGGTGATTTGGAAGCACCTTTACGTGCTTTAATTTTTGATTCACAATATGATGCTTATCGTGGCGTTGTGGTCAATATTCGTGTTCGCGAGGGTGTTGTCCGACCTGGTGATAAGGTTCGCATGATGAATACTGGGGCGGAATATGAGGTCACAGAAGTTGGGGTGATGTCACCTAACGCTCAAAAGCGCGATTACTTGATGGCTGGTGATGTTGGCTATTTGACGGCTTCGATTAAAGATATTCAGACAACTCATTCTGGTGATACGGTGACCCTTGTATCCAACCCGGCCACCGAACCATTGGCTGGTTATCAACCGATGACGCCGATGGTTTACTCTGGTCTTTACCCATCTGATAACGCCAAGTATGGCGACCTTCGAGAAGCATTGGAAAAATTGCAACTCAACGATGCCGCCCTGACCTTTGAACCCGAAACTTCTCAGGCTCTTGGTTTTGGATACCGAGTTGGTTTCCTTGGTCTCTTACACATGGATGTAATCCAGGAACGGTTGGAACGGGAGTTCGACTTGGACTTGGTTACAACGGCCCCATCTGTTACCTATCAGGTTACGACTGTGGATGATGAAGTCTTGATGATTGAAAACCCATCTGAATTACCTGAGCCACAGCAAATCAAAGAAATCCAAGAACCTTTCATTTACGGACAGATTATGGTGCCTAACGAATACGTTGGTGCCGTGATGGAACTGGCTCAACGTAAACGCGGTGAGTTTGACACCATGGAATACTTGGATGAAAACCGGGTTAATGTTAAGTATTACCTACCATTGTCGGAAGTTATCTTTAATTTCTTTGACAAATTAAAGTCTTCAACTCGTGGCTATGCTTCTTTGGATTATGAATTGTCAGGCTATCGGAAGGCTGACCTGGTTAAAATCGACATCTTATTGAATTCAGAAAAGGTCGATGCACTTTCCTTTATCGTTCACCGTGACTTTGCGGCCGAACGAGGACGGGTCATTACATCTAAATTGAAAGAAATTATTCCGCGTCAAAACTTCGAAATTCCAGTTCAGGCTGCCATTGGTAATAAGATTTTAGCTCGGACTAATATTAAGGCCTATCGGAAGGATGTTACCTCTAAGATTCATACGGGTGACCCAGACCGTCGGGCTAAGCTGCTCGATAAGCAAAAGCGCGGTAAGGCTCGGATGAAGTCAGTGGGAACGGTAACGGTGCCACAAGAAGCCTTTATGGCCGTTTTGCAAACTGATGATGATGAAAAGTATGCTCGCGGTAACTAATGATCAAAGCAATTCTTTTTTATTTGTTTGAAAAAATAGGGGCCTAAGTTTAAAATAATCCTAATAACCATTTTAAGGAGAGCGATTGATGTCTTTAAAAAATGTTTTTCAAAATCTTGTTGGCCGCTTCCGACCACGGATGTCAGCGGTCGGAATTGTTCGAAATGTTTCCTTAGATTCGAATGATGCCTTTATTGAACGGCAAGTCCCCAAGCCCCGGCCAGCTGCAGACGAGGTACTCGTTCGTGTTCTAGCTTCTGCTGTTAATCCGGTCGATACAAAAATGCGGGCTGGTTACCAGGATGAAGGCGTTTTTCGTGTCTTTGGTCTGGATGTTGTTGGGATTGTCGAGGCAGTTGGTAAAGACGTCGATGCTTTCTACGCTGGTGACCGTGTTTTTTACTCAGGTACTCAGCGCCAAGATGGGGCCGACGCAACCTATCAGGTTGTTAAGGCGGCTTTAATTGCCAATGCACCCAAGAAATTAAATAATATTGATACTGCGGCGATGCCATTGACCTCAATCACTGCCCATGATGTCTTGTTCCATGGCTTTAATTTACCAATGATTGAGGGGATTGGTGCTGGCCAATCTGTCTTAATTATTAATGGGGCCGGCGGTGTTGGTTCGGTTTTGATTCAAATGGCCAAATACCTTGGGTTAACGGTCATTGCTACAGCTGGTAATGAAGAGTCCAAGTATTGGGTCCATGACCTCGGGGCTGATTTTGTTTTAGATTACCATGAAGATCTTGTTCAGCAGCTGGCTGCGGTGGGTTATCCCAAAGTTGACTATATCGCTAACTTGCAAGATACTACTGGTTACTGGGATTTGATGGTTGATGTGATTGCGCCATATGGTAAAATTGCTGCGATTGTTGATACAACATTGCCAGTTGACTTAGGTGATTTAAAGAGTAAAGCGGTTTCCTTTACTTGGGTCTTTATGCTGGCCCGTGGTAATGAAAACTACAATTTGGAAGAACAAGGACAAATTCTTCAAAAGGTTGCTGAGCTCCTAGACGCTGGCTACATCCGTTCAACTGCTACTAAGGTTTATCGAGGCCTCACAGCCAATAATATTCGTTTGGCTAACCAGGACGTTGCTAGCCACCATGTGATGGGTAAGGTCGTAATTGATTTTCTAGCGGATGAAGAGGAAGAAGATTCAATTGAGATCGAACCAGCCAAGGTTGAAGTAGTCTCAGCCGATTAACGGTATTAGCTAAAATCCAAAAATAACAGAACTAGTTTGACCGGTGGCAGACTTGCCGCCGGTTTTTATTTGACTGAAGGAAAATAAGATGGAAGTATATCAAAAAATAGTTTGGCAGGTGCCGGTGGAAGCGCAAGATATCGCTGTAGCCACCTTGGTAGAATTAGGGGCTGATGGTGTTGAACTTGGTCTCAATGCAAATAATCAACCAACAGTCACAATTTACGAAAATCAAATTGAGGGTTGGGAAAATAAGATTCAAACCTATACCATTGGGATGGGTATTTTGGCGGAACAAGGCCTAGAAATCAATCCAGCTCCAATTGTTCAAGAACGACTTGAATCGTCGAGCTGGGAAAATGAGTGGAAGAATTATTATCATGCAGCCCGAGTAACAAATCATTTTACAGTTGTACCGGCCTGGGAAGACTATCAAAAGGCCCAAAATCAAGAACTCTTAATCGTCATGGATCCAGACCAAGCCTTTGGCACGGGAACTCATCCGACAACTGCTTTGATGCTCCAAGCCCTTGAAGCTGTTGTTCGTGGTGGTGAAAAGACAATTGATGTTGGGACAGGGTCTGGAGTTTTAGCCGTGGCTGCTAAACACCTAGGTGTTGGCGACCTATTGGCAACCGATATTGATGAGGCGGCGGTTGTAACTGCTCAAGCTAACTTAGATTTAAATCCTGTCGCAAAGGATGTTGAAGTGATTGCCTCAGATTTGATGGCCGATGTTGATCCGACCTGGTCTGATAGCGATTTGATCATGGCTAACATCTTAGCTGATGTCATTACGCCCTTAATCCCTCAGGTTTATCCTTTGTTAAAGAGTGGAGGCTACTTCTTGGTTTCCGGTATTTATGATGACGTTAAAGCAGACGTAGCCCAAGCCCTAAGCGACCAAGGGTTAACGATTATTCAAGAACTGAACCAGGGCACCTGGCATGCTTTTATTAGCCAAAAGCCGGTCGATAACTTAGCTATTTAATAATTAATTTGAGGAAGAAAATATGCATCGTTATTTTTTAAACGAAGAAATTAATCAAAATTTTATCTTGGCGGCTGATAATGAAAATTATCATCACTTGGCCAGAGTTTTGCGGGCTAAAGTTGGGACAAAAGCTGAGTTCGTTGCTAGTAACCAACGCTTGGTTGTTGGCCAGGTTAGTTCACTAACTGATGCAGAAGCCCAGATTGAGGTGATAGAGGACCTCGACCAACAGGTTGAATTGCCGGTAGCAGTGACAATTGTTGTTTCACCAGTCAAAAATGACCGGACGGATTGGCTCGTACAAAAGGCAACTGAGCTTGGGGTTAGTCGAATTATCTTAGCCAAGATGGAACGGACGGTTGTTGACTGGGGTAAACAAAATGAAAAACGGTTAACCCGACTCAATAAAATTGCTAAAAATGCCGCAGAGCAATCACATCGCTTGTTGATTCCGTCGATTGAGTTAACGACTTGGCAAGAGGTTTTAGCTTTGACGAAAAATCAAGGAATTGTTGCTTGGGAAGAATCAGCCAAGCAGGGGGAAACAGCCACTTTGGTTGAAGTAGCCCAAGGAACAATGATGGGTGATAACTTTGTAGCTGTTTTTGGCCCTGAAGGTGGTTTGTCAGAAAAGGAAATTTCTGAACTGGCTGCGGCAGATTACAGACCAGCAGGACTAGGTCCACGAATTTTGCGGGCTGAAACTGCACCGTTGTACCTTTTAGCCGGATTATCAACTTTATTGGAACTTCAACAATCTGGTAACAAAGATATCAATACAGGAAAATGACTTGCCCAGTAATAATTAAACCCGTATAATTGAATTTATCTATTTTACTTTGAATGAGGTTTTTCATGCTTAACTCGCTGAATAAAGCCCGGCAGACAGCTTGGTTTTATAACTTAATCCTAATGATCGTTGTGACAATTTTGTTGCCTTTTATGGCTGATCACTCCGACTGGTCTGATACAACTGAAGTAGTGGGACTTTACTTTGTCTTGAATGGCCTCTTTGCTCTTTATTTTGGCTATCAAATTCGTGTTAAAGGTCTGCGTTTTTATTGGATTTTTGCACAAGGTCTACTCTTTGCACTTGTAACAACGGGTATCGGAGGCTGGGTTAATGAGGAATATGGTTACTATCTAGCTGTCTTTTACCTTGTCCTAACCATTTTTACTTTTTGGACAGATACTCGGTCTGACCCAGACGAAAACATGCAGCCGATTGATGGCGGTTTGAAAAACCTATAAAGCATTTTGATAAAACGCCCAAAAGAGGGCGTTTTTTTGTTATGATATTAGCAGGATATTTTATACTTTTGACCCACTTGGAGGACGAATTCTTGATCACCGTTGCAGATATGACATTTTCATTTTCTGGTAAGAAGCTTTACCAGGACGTTAACTTAAAATTGGTACCCGGCCACACTTACGGGATTATTGGAGCTAATGGCGCTGGAAAATCAACTTTTTTGAAGTTGCTGCAAGGTGAATTGGAACCAACTGAAGGAACGATTAACATCAGTCAAAACGACCGAATGTCATCACTCCAGCAAGATCACTTTGCCTTTGATGATTTTACCGTAATGGATACGGTTATTCAGGGACATGAGCGACTTCACCAAGTCAAGACAGAGATGGATGCTATTTATGCTAAGCCTGATTTTTCTGATGAAGACGGTGTTCGCGTTGGTGATTTGTCAGCTGAATTTGAAGAATTGGATGGCTGGAATGCCGAAGCTGAAGCCGCTCAATTATTGACGAAGTTAGGTATTGATGACTCAATGCAACAAAGCCTAATGGGTGAATTGACTGAAAATGACAAGGTTAAGGTCTTGTTGGCCCAAGCTTTGTTTGGTAACCCTGATATCTTGGTTTTGGATGAACCAACCAACGGTTTGGATGCCCAAACTATCGGCTGGTTGGAAGATTTCTTGGCTGACTTTGATAACCTTGTCATTGTCGTTTCCCACGATCGTCACTTCTTGAACGTTGTTTCAACCAACATCTTGGATGTTGATTTTGGTAAGATTACGTCATTCGTTGGAAACTACGACTTCTGGCGTGAATCAGCCGAATTGGCTCAACGTTTGGCCTCACAACAAAACTCTAAAAAAGAAGAACAAATTAAGCAATTGCAAGAATTCGTGGCGCGTTTCTCTGCCAACGCTTCAAAGTCTAAGCAGGCGACAGCCCGTAAGAAGCAATTGGAAAAGATTACCCTTGATGATATTAAGCCATCTTCACGTAAGTACCCATACATTAACTTCCCACTTAACCGTGAACTAGGGAATGATTTGGTTCGAGTTGAAGGCGTTTCAAAAACCATTGACGGTGAAAAGGTTTTGGATAACATTACCTTTACTGGTCGTCCTGGCGACAAGTTGGCGATCTTGTCTCGGTCAGATTTGGCAACGACAACTTTGATGCAAATCATGGCCGGCACGATGGAACCTGATGAAGGAACCGTTACTTGGGGTGTGACAACCACTCAATCATACTTGGCTAAGGATTTGAATGATAACTTCGAAGACCAAGAAATGGTTATCTTGGATTGGTTGCGTGATTACGCTGAAGAAGAACAAAAGGACAACACATCTCTCCGTGGGATGTTGGGTCAAATGCTCTTTAAGGGTGATGACTCCTTGAAGCAAATCAAGGTTTTGTCTGGAGGCGAAAAAGTTCGAATTGTCTTGTCAAAGTTGATGCTTTTGAAGGCCAACGTCTTGTTGCTAGATGACCCAACCAATCACTTGGATTTGGAATCAATTCAGTCATTGAACGATGCTGTCGCTGACTTTAAGGGTTCTGTGATTATGACTTCTCACGATCACGAGTTCTTGGAAACGACTGCCAACCACATTGTTGAAGTTTCAGCCAATGGTGTTGTTGACCGTTTGGACACAACTTATGATGACTTTATTACTTCTGACAGTATCCAAGCCAAGGTTAAGGCTTTGTACGAATAAGAAGACTTAAAAGATAAAAAAAGAAGCGCTTTTGGGCGCTTTTTTGCTTAAATGCAGTTTGGAGGAGACAGCGATGACTGTTGGTATTGATAAGATTGGTTTTTACACGCCAGGGTTAGCTTTGGACCTGGTTGAATTGGCTCAGGTCCGGGGTGATGAGCCTGATAAGTATACGATTGGGATTGGTCAATCAGTCCAAACAATCGTGCCAAATTATGAAGATGTCGTGACGATGGGCGTCAATGCTGCTCAAAAAATCTTAACGGATGCTGACCGTGAACAAATCGAAATGGTCGTCTTTGCCACGGAATCTGGGGTCGATAATTCCAAGTCCGCAGCTGTTTTTGCCCAAAAACTTTTGGGGCTTTCACCCTTTATTCGTACGATTGAGATGAAGCAAGCTTGTTACGCCGGAACCTATGGGCTGATGCAGGCCCGCGATTTTGTTGCTTTGCATCCTGGGAAAAAAGTCTTGGTGATTGCGGCGGATATCGCCCGTTATGGTCTAGCAACCCCGGGTGAAGTGACCCAAGGAGCGGGGGCAGTCGCAATGGTTGTTTCTGACGACCCGGCCATTGCCGAAATCGCAACCGATTCTGTTTATATGAGTCGTGATGTGGCTGATTTCTGGCGACCAATCGACTCGACAACTGCTCTAGTTGATGGACACCTCTCGACAGACGTCTACAAGGAAATGTTCTTAACGCTCTGGCAACGCTACCAAGACCAGACTGGGATGAAGTTGTCTGATTTGGCTGGTTTTGCCTTTCATTTGCCTTATACCAAGATGGGCAAGAAGGCCTTGGACCAAATCATGGACCAAGTCGATGCGGACGGTCAAGCATTTCTACGAGCCCAGCTCGCTGCTTCGCAAGTTTATAACCGCCAGGTGGGAAATCTTTATACTGGTTCAGTTTACTTGGCTCTACTTTCTTTGCTGAAAGAGGGTGACTTGCAGACTGGCCAACGATTAGGGGTCTTTTCATATGGGTCGGGGGCCGAGGCGGAACTATTTTCGCTTAAATTGTCTGACGGCTTTGACCAAGTGGTGGCTCAGCAGGACGTTGCAGGAATGTTAGCCCATCGTCAGATGGTCAGTGTTGCAGAATATGAAGAAATCTTTAATTCTCAACTCTTTGATTCAGCCGTTGATTCACAGTCACAAGCACCAGCTGGAACCGGCCTATGCCAGTTCCTTGGTTGGCAAAGTGGCGAACGCCAGTACCGAATTGGTTAAAGGCATATATTAACTATAAATGGCTTGAAAAGTTCAGCTTTTCAAGCCGTTTTTTTGTCAGAATGTTATACCCCTGCAACTTGGATTTGTTAAACTAGAATTACAATTGATAAAGGTAAGATAAAGGAGAATTTACCATGGCTAAGCAAGTTTATATGGCTGGTCCATTTTTTTCAGAAACACAAAATGAAAAGGCTGGACGCTTGGAGAAAGCTTTAGAGGCACACCCACAGGTTAGTGGATTCTTCTCACCCCGTAAGCACCAATACGAGGAATTTGAATTGTTCTCACCAGAATGGCAAGTAGCTGCCTACGAATCAGATGTTGCGGCCATCGATGCCTGTGATGTCGTTGTTGCTATTGCTGATTTTGATAACCAGGATGCTGACTCAGGGACTGCCTGGGAAATTGGTTATGCCCATGCTAAGGGCATTCCAGTTGTTGTAATTAAGGAAGATGAAGCGGTGACATTGAATTTGATGATTGCCAAGTCATTAACGGCCTATTTGCATAGTGTTGAAGCTGTGGCAGATTACGATTTGGAAAACTTACCCGTTGTTCCTTATGATGGCCAAGTCATCTAAGGATAACGATTTTAAATTCATTAATTGTGATGAAAGAGGAGTAGAAGATGATTAAAGCGGTTGTTACTGTTGTTGGCCAAGACCAGACAGGAATCGTTGCCGGTGTGGCAACAGTTTTGTCTAACCATGGGGTTAATATTTTGGATATGTCTCAGACAATCATGTCTCAGACATTCACGATGTCAATGTTGGTTGGAATCGATGAAGCAGACGACTTCAATGAAGTTTATGCAGCCTTGAAGGAAGAAGGAAGTCGCCTTGGTGTGACGATCCACATCCAACGCGAAGAAATTTTTGACACGATGGCCCACATTTAATTTAACGAATTAAAAATAAACAGTAAATAAGAGATAAGTAAGCAAAATGGATACAACACAGATTCAAGAAACCATTCAAATGGTTAAAGAAGATAACTTTGACATTCGCACGATCACGATGGGAATTTCATTGTTAGACACAGTTGGTGGTTCGGCTGAAGAAACAGCTAAGAACGTTTACAAGAAAGTCACGACTTATGCCAAAAACCTGGTGGCTGTCGGTCAACAAATTGAACGTGAATATGGCGTGCCGATTACCAACAAGCGAATTTCCGTGACCCCAGTTTCTTTGATTGCCGGCTCAGCCGACGAAAAGGAAATTTTGGTCTTGGCTCACGCCTTGGATGATGCTGCTAAAGAAGTTGGCGTTGATTTTATCGGTGGCTATTCAGCCCTTGTTCAAAAAGGTTTTTCACACGGTGACTTGGCCTTGATCAAGTCATTGCCGACTGCCTTGACTGAAACCGATGTTGTGATGTCATCAATCAACGTTGGGTCATCAAAGGCCGGTATCAACTTAGATGCCGTTAAATTAATGGGTGAAACCATTAAGGCCATCACCGATAAGTCCGATACAGCAAATTCAAAGATGGTTGTCTTTGCTAACGCTGTCGAAGACAATCCCTTCATGGCGGGTGCCTTCCACGGTGTCTCAGAACCTGATGTTGTCATTAACGTCGGAGTTTCTGGACCGGGTGTTGTCAAGCGGGCCTTGGAACAAGTTAAGGGTGAATCAATCACGACGGTGGCCGAAACAATCAAGAAGACAGCCTTCAAGATTACTCGTGTTGGACAATTGGTTGGAACTGTCGCTGCTGAACGCTTAGGTGTTCCCTTTGGAATCGTTGATTTGTCATTGGCACCAACGCCAGCTCGTGGGGACTCTGTTGCCGAAGTCTTGGAAGAAATCGGCTTGGAACAAGTTGGAACCCACGGAACAACTGCTGCTTTGATGTTGCTCAACGATGCCGTTAAGAAGGGTGGGGTTATGGCCTCACAAGGTGTCGGTGGTTTGTCTGGAGCATTTATCCCGGTTTCTGAAGATGCCGGCATGATTGATGCCGTGAAGGCTGGAACTTTGTCATTGGCCAAGTTAGAAGCCATGACTTCTGTTTGTTCTGTTGGTTTGGACATGATTGCCATTCCTGGTGAAACGGATGCCACAAAGATTTCAGCGATGATTGCTGATGAAGCCGCTATCGGTGTTCAAAACAACAAGACAACTGCTGTCCGAATCTTGCCAACCAACGGTGCTAAGGTCGGGGATATGGTTGATTACGGTGGTTTGTTGGGAACAGCACCCGTGATGCCAGTGGTACCAAAGTCTTCTGCTGACTTTATTAACCGTGGTGGTCATGTGCCAGCACCAATCCATTCATTTAAAAACTAAAATAAAAAGGTTACCCAAGTAATTGACTTTGATTAGTCAGTTACTGAAGGTAACCTTTTTAGTTAATGGGATTAATATTTTGAATTTTCTTGGATTTGACGCTTTTCAGCCCGTGGCCGGTAGGCGTACCGGTCTGTACTTGTAATCACGCGTTTATTGCGCAATGTGTGAGCTTGATGGTGACGGGGCTTGAAGACCTCACCTTTTTGTAAGGCTACTCGTTGGTCACGGTGGTTTAAGATGTTGTCGCGAATGCCTAAGAAGAAGGCGTCAAATTTGACCCGCTTCAACCCGGTGACGTGCAGCAAATAATCTTTTGTTGAAGTTACTGGTAAATTCATAAAATGCCTCCGAAATAATTGTTTTGCATGGTTTCACTATACAGTTATTTGAGACGAAAAGGTTTCAAATGTATCAATGTTTCTGTAATCATAAGATTCTTAAGGTCTTCTTAAGAATTGACTGGGTATAATAACAATATGAAGACTGTGGAAGAACAACAATACCAACAATACCTAGAGGCCGAACGAGGGTATTCTGACCAAACGGTGAAAGCCTATCTGAAAGACATTGCTGCCTTTCGCTATTACCTTGATACTAATGGTGGTTTTGATGGCTTCACGAAGGTTAAAACTCTTGAAGTTAGGCTTTACTTAGCGGACTTATATAACCAAGTGCTGGCTCGGACAACCATTGCCCGTAAAATTTCGAGTTTGAAAAATTTCTATGCGTATTTGGTCAGTCAAAAGGTTAGTCTTGATAATCCCTTTGAGGGAGTCGCTTTACGACGGCACCAGGCCCATTTACCTGAATTTTTCTATGATAATGAAATTCAAGAATTATTTAAGGCGGCCTATGAGCGTGAAGAACATCCGTTGTGGCGGCGTGATGCCGCCTTGTTGGAAGTCTTATTTGCGACTGGGATGCGAGTTTCGGAATTTTCAAATATGGAAACAGACCAAGTCGATTTGAAACAGCGGTTAATTTTAGTGCATGGGAAGGGAAATAAAGACCGGTATGTTCCTTTTGGCTCGTATGCTCAAAAAGCCTTGGTGGATTATTTAGACAATTGTCGGCCTGAGCTAGTGGCTCGTAAAACGGTTGCCAATCCAAGCCAGAACGTTTTTTTAAACGCTCAGGGAGGAGCATTAACTTCGGCAGGGGTGACCTATATTTTGAACCAGTTGATGCAGAAAACGACTTTAACAGGTAAGATTCACCCCCATATGCTGCGTCATTCGTTTGCGACAGCTTTATTGAATCGTGGAGCGGATATGCGGACTGTTCAGGAACTTTTGGGACACGCTAACCTATCAACCACTCAAATCTATACTCATGTGTCGAAGGCGATGCTCCAGTCCTCTTATCAAAGTTATTTTCCTAGAGCCAAACGTTAAAGTTATCTAAGTACCAGCGCGAATGTTTTATTAACCGACAATTGGTTGATTTTGACTATGATTGCCAATTGTTATTGTAATCAAAGGATAGTAAAATAAAGACATGATAATACTGGAGAATGAAAAATTAAAGGTTGAGATTAACGAGCACGGGGCCGAATTGACCTCTGCTTGGAATAAAGAGGCTGAATTGGAATATATTTGGTATGGTGATCCCAAGTATTGGGGTCGTCATGCACCAAATCTATTCCCAATTGTTGGTCGTCTGCAGGGGGACCAGTATGACTTAGCTGGTCAAACCTACTATATGAACCAGCACGGTTTTGCCCGCAATATGGACTTTATGGTGGTCAACCGGCAGGATGATATGGTTCGACTACGACTAGAGGACTCAGAATCAACGCGACGGGTTTATCCCTTTGCCTTTGTTTTTGATGTCGTCTTTACTTTAGTTGATTCAGAACTTAAGGTTGAATACATCGTTAATAATCCGGCCACCCACGATTCACTTTTCTTTTCAGTTGGTGGCCATCCGGCCTTTAACTTACCCCTCGATGGCGGTAAGTTTTCTGACTACTACCTATCGGTTACACCGGAAAAGGTCTATGACCGAATTCGCTTAGTTGGTCCATACTCTAATCCAAATGTCCCAACTCCTTTTAGCTCCAATATTCCTTTGCGTCTGCGACAAGAAGATTACCATGACGATGCCATTATCTTAAAGCTTGACCGGCAGAAAACGACTTTCTTGTTAGCTCGGTTGGCGAACCAGCATGGAATGGAAATGACCATTGACAATGCCCAATACGCTGGGATTTGGACCCCAGCTGGTAAGGATGCACCATTTATTGCAGTCGAACCTTGGTGGGGAATTGCTGACACGGTTGATGCCACTGGAAACTTTAAAGAAAAGTTCGGCGTCAATGTCTTAGCCGCTGGTGATACCTTTAATGGTTCATACTCCATGAACTTTTTCTAATATCAAATTTAATTATCAAAAATAAAAGGCCAGCTGTGATTGCAGCTGGCTTTATAGGTTAAAAAACATGAAAATTACAGAATTATTCGAACAAAAAAAGGCCATTGCTCAGTCAGCTTTGGCAGTACCGATGGCTTTGGGTCCTTCCGATAAGTTTACTCCCTTCAAAAAAACACTTGATGAAAAAAATCCTGATGCCGTGATTTGGCAGGCTGATGCTATTGCTGATGAGTTTTCCAAGGAAGTGATTTGGGACCAGGTCAAGGCCGGTGGGGCTGAGGCGGTTGATGAACGAGATTTGTCTGCCATGAAAAAGGCAGCGATGAAGGCTGAACTAGACCAAGCCTACCAGGAATTTTTGTCAAATTGGCCAGCCATCCACCAACAAGTTGTTAGTGAATTGGTCAATAATGCCTTTGCGACAGCTGGGAATCATTTAGTTCTGCTAGCTTATAGTGGTAAGGCGGTTGGTGGTCAAGGTGAACTGAGCCCGGTTGACCAAGCCTTCTTTTTGGCTAATGCCCTGAAGGCGGGCGGTGAACGCTTTGCGGGTGTTTATTTATCTGCTGAATTGGATGAAGGCTTGCAGGCTAAGGTGGTTGAGGCAGCTGACCAGGCTGGTGTGCCGGTGATTGCGACCGGCCAGGTTGATGAAATGACCGAGACGGCATTCCAAGCCGTTTATCAACAGTTACTGAGTTCTAATCCTGCAGCGGTGAACCTCCATGTCAGTGCTGATTGCTTAGCAGAGATCGATTTGGCAGATTTAGAATTGGTTTTAGCTAACTTGGCCGAACAGGATTCAAGCGTGTCTTTAATTTTGACAATGACTGGCATTTTGTCGAAAGACCAAATTGAGGCTTGGTTGGTTTTTTCTTCGGCTTTAGTTACTTTAAGCTTGGGCGAAAATTGGCAAACTCCTTTGATTCAAAGTACCGTCAGTGAATTAGGATGGGCTTAAGGAAATAATTAATGGATTTTGAACTGAAAAGGATTGTTACCCAGCTTGAGCCATGATATAATTAACTCAACCAACTGAGGTAGTATTTATCTATCTACCTACCCAACCCTTATCTTCGGATAAGGGTTGTTTTTATTTTAAAATTAAAAAGGCGGGTGCTAACCAAATTGCGATTGGTGAGCACTCGTCTTTTATTTGTTAGCTTACTTGCTAGGGTAAAGATTATTGAGGTAGGTAATCAGACCAGTCTTAATGTCGGTCGCGATTTTTTGCTGATAGCGTGTTTGGCGGATATAAGAAAAATCACTATCTGAATTAATGAAACCGTTTTCTAGGAGGACGGCCGGTCGGGTAACGTCTTTAATCACGAGGTAAGGCATTGTTTCATAACCGCGGTTATTGAGTGGCAGATTATTCAAAGACCCGCTAAGGGCTTGAGCCAAAGGCAAGGAATTATCATTGTAGTAGTACTGTGATACTCCTGAAGCGGTGTTATTTGATTCGGAAGAATCGAAGTGGAAGGATATTTGGGCATCCGCGTTATATTTTTCAGCTTTGCGTGGGATGTAAAGGAGGGGCACGACGACGTCGCTATTGCGAACCATGATGACTCGGGCACCCGCATCCGTCAGAACCTTTTCAGTTGCGCGGGCGGTTCTGAGTGTGTAGGTTTTTTCGTAGTGTTTACCATCGGTTGAAATTGCCCCAGTATCAGACCCTCCATGACCAGGATCCAAGACAATTGTGGCTTCGGACAGGAGGGTTGCGGTTCTAATTTTAGTGTTGTTAGCAACCCAAGAAGCAACCCAGCCAACTTTTTGATTGTCATTTCGTTTGACCTTCCACCAGCCATTGTTACGGGCGACGACGGTCAACTTTGTTCCTGAATTAAGTTTAGTGATTTCTGAGTATCCAATTCCGGGACCGGTTCGTAGAGGAACTTGGTTTGGTCGGGTCGTTAGTTGATTTTGCTGTGCTAATGAAATAATTAAAAGCATGGTAGCTAGGGTAAAGGCACTAACGATGATTGCGCCAAATTTATTTTGTTTAATCCAATTCCATAAAGTGACCATAATAAGTATGCCTATTCCTATCTTATTTGTTTATTTTATCATGATTATTCCAGAAAAAGGGGGGCTATTTCTAGTATAATGGGGACATGAAACAATTTCGAGTTGAACACCTAACGTCGGTCTACGGTGAAAAGACCTTATTTGATGATATTTCTTTTTTGATTAGCCAGGGGGACCGAGTTGGTCTTGTTGGTGTGAATGGGTCTGGAAAAACGACTTTGCTAAATGCCTTGTCTGGCAAGCAGCCAGCGGATCACGGCCAAATTACTACTCAAAATGATTACCGAGTAGGTTATTTGGAGCAAGAACCTGATTTAGCCGGTCATTTACAAGTTTTAGATGCTATTTATGCCGGTGACCAGCCAGTCTTTCAAACGATTCGGGCCTACCAAGAATCATTAGATTTTTTGGCTGATGAGCCAGAAAATCCTAAGGCCAGCGCACGGTTTGAAAAGGCCCAAGCAGCCATGGACCGGGATGATGCCTGGACCATTGAAGCACAGATTAAGACTATCTTAACCCAGCTACATTTAACGGATTTAAAACAAAACGTGGCTGATTTGTCCGGGGGACAACGAAAGCGGGTTGGCTTAGCCCAGGTTTTGATTCAAGAACCTGACTTGCTGATTTTAGATGAACCAACTAACCACTTAGACTTTGATTCCATTGCCTGGTTAGAACAGTACTTAGCAAAGTATAAGGGAGCCTTGTTAACGGTCACCCATGATCGCTATTTCTTAGACCGAGTTACCAACCGTATCTTCGAGCTATCCTTTGGTAAGGTCTATGAATATGATGGAAACTATCAAGACTATGTCGAAGGCAAGGCAATTCGTCAGGAAAATTCTTTAGCAGCGGAACATAAGCGTGAAAAACTTTATGAAAAAGAATTAGTGTGGATGAATAAGTCAGCTCGGGCCCGAACGACCAAGCAAAAGGGGCGGGAACGTGCCTTTGCGGAGTTGGAAGAGTCAATGGGACAGGTGCAAACGGACCAAGATGTTGAAGTTTCTTTGGGACAACAACGCCTTGGTAAAAAGGTGATTGCCTTAGACCATGCGACCTTAGCTTTTGATGACAAGGTACTTTTCAAAGACCTTTCACTACGGTTTGGTCAACGAGATCGAATTGGAATTACTGGCCCAAACGGGGTCGGTAAGTCATCATTACTAAATGTTTTGGCGGGAAGGATACCTTTAACCGATGGAATCCTTGAAATTGGCGAGACCGTCCGAATTGGCTACTACACCCAGGTAACGGAAGAAATTCCGGCCGATAAGCGCATGATTGAGTACCTAACGGACGTTGCCTCGGCCGTCAAAGACCGCGATGGGAATGTTATTTCTGCCAAGGACCTATTGGAACAATTTCTCTTCCCGCCATTCATGCACGGAACTCTGGTTCGCAAATTATCGGGTGGGGAAAAACGACGGTTGTACTTGTTAAAAATTTTATTGCAAGAGCCTAATGTTTTGTTCTTAGATGAACCGACTAATGATTTGGATATTGGCACATTAACGGTCTTAGAAAACTTCTTGAAGAGTTTTGCTGGAACTGTTGTGACAGTTTCCCACGATCGGTACTTCTTGGATGAAGTTGCCGATTACGGTTATTACTTGGCCGGTGGTGGTGAAGTTGACCGCTATAACGGTGAATTTTCAACTTACTTGAAAGATAACGTTTTACAAAGCAAGAAGCCAGTATCAGCAGTTAAAAAAGCTGAGCCGGTGGCTGACCAAGGACGTAAGTCAGAACCAATACCCAAAAAGCGTAAGTTAACATACAA
Organism: Fructobacillus ficulneus; assembly: GCF_001047075.2. Classification (GTDB taxonomy): domain Bacteria; phylum Bacillota; class Bacilli; order Lactobacillales; family Lactobacillaceae; genus Fructobacillus; species Fructobacillus ficulneus. The sequence goes on along the minus strand of NZ_DF968005.1, from coordinate 457,036 downwards.
CGAAAAACGCGAATGGGAGACAATCGAAGATGAAATTGCTGAATTGGAAGACCAAAGCGAGAGTCTAAATGAGTCGATGGCTGAAAACGGGGCTGACTATCAAAAGGTAGCTGAAATTCAAGCTGAATTAACCGTTGTTAGTAATAAATTAGACGAAAAAATGGACCGCTGGGCAGAACTGAGCGAAATTGTGGAAGAGCAAAATTAAGTTTTGCTCTTTTTATTTTTTAATTTTTTATAAATTTTTTAATTTACATTTACACAACACCAGTATGATAAGTATAAGTGGTTAAGAGAAAAACCATTAATCAAATCAAGACCGTGTTATAATCGAATTATAAACTACGGCCGGAGGTAAGAAAATGGCAACAAAAGTAAGACTAGCAGATGAAGCAGCTGATTTCGCAAAGGTGGGCTTAGATAAGAACCATATCGTTGCGCGTGAAGACGGAGAACGAGTTGATCCTGACGGTGAAAACTATGAATGGTGGTATTTTGATGCCAACCTCAATGATGGATCTCAACTAGTGACAACTTTCTATGCTAAGTCCGTTGTCAATCCATCCCCCGGTCTCAAGCCTTCAATGGAAGTTGAATGGACCAAGGCTGACGGTACAGCGATTAAAGAAAAAATTGAATTTAAACCCGAAGATTTTAGTGCCAGCAAGGATACTTGTGACGTTAAAATGGGTAAGAACTACTTCCGTGGTGACTTACATCACTATGAAATTGGGATTTTTGGTGAAAAAATCCAAGTTGAAATTTCATTCGATAACATCACGCCAGCTTGGCGACCAAACTTGGCTACTTTCTATGGTGACCAAGAAGAAAATAACTTCTCTTGGTTGCCAGCAACACCTCGTGGCCATGCCCAGGTGAAGTTGACGGCCAACGGCCAAACGCAAGACCTTGAAGGGGATTGCTACCACGACCACAACTGGGGTGACGTGGCCTTGATGAAGGTGATGAACCACTGGTACTGGGGTCGCGCTAACATCGGTGATTACACTGTTATTGATTCATACATGACGACTGAAAAGAAGTACGGTCATGCCAAGGTGCCAGTCTTCTTGTTGGCAAAGCGGGAAGAAATTCTGGCCGACGATGTTAAGTACGTGACTTATACACAAAGTGATCGCGAAGTGGAACCGGTAACGGGTAAGCCATATTACAAAAACATTGTCTTTGATTATAACGACCAAAAGAACCATTACCGGGTCACTTATTCAGCCGAAAAGGTTATCACGCACGATAAGATGATTGACCAAATTGATGGCTTTAAGAAGTTCATGGCCAAAATGATTGGCTTTGACGGTGCCTACTTACGGTTCTCTGGTATTGTTAAGCTTGAAATCCTCAACGGTGAAGAAGTAACCGAAAGTTTTGAAAGCAAGGGCCTTTGGGAAGAAGCTTACTTCGGTAAGACAATTGACTAATGTTATTAAAAACGATCAGCTGGTCGTTTTTTTTTATTTTCGGAATAGTTAATTTTAAATTGTGATTTTTTGACCTTAATCTCGTCTAATAGCTAGGAAAGTTGACTGCATAGTTACTAGTCTTGCGAATGGAAGAGAGGAAAGAGATGAATCAAACACAATTTTTATTGGCTCTGCACTTAACGGCTGGAATTGGTAAGGCCAGGGAAAGCCGAATCATTGATTATATTAACGAATTTGGTCAAAATTCGGAAAATTATCCCTGGTCTTTAGCTGAATTAAGTCAGATTCTTGGCTTAGCTGCTGATAGTGCGAGTTATCAACAAATTCAGGCAACGTACCAACAAAGTTTAAATCTGGCTGAGAATTTTCTGGTTCCCTTTATTACGTACTTTGACTTGGACTATCCAAGGCGGTTGCGGGAAATCTATCAGCCACCTTTGATTCTTTTTTACCAAGGAAATCTGCAGTCCTTGTCCTTACCGGCTTTAGCAGTAGTGGGCACTCGGCAGGCCAGTCCTTATGGTCTCCAAGTAGTTCGAGCCTTGCTGCCGGAAGTAATTGATACCGGCTGTGCCATTGTTTCAGGGCTGGCTAAAGGAATCGATATCATGGCCCATCAGGTGACCTTTGCCTCTGGTGGGATTCCAATCGGAGTGATTGGAACAGGGTTAGACCGCGTCTACCCACGCCAACATCGGATACTGCAAGAACAGGTTAGCCAACAGGGCTTGGTTTTGAGTGAGTACCCACCGGGAACGGGCCCGTTAAAGGGACATTTTCCTGATCGAAATCGTATTATTGCGGGCTTGGCCAGTGCCACCCTGGTAGTTGAGGCTCACCTCCATTCCGGGTCGCTAATTACCGCTAATTTAGCCCTGCAAGAAAACCGACAAGTCTTGGCGGTGCCGGGATCGATTTTGTCGCCGAGCTCTGCTGGCGCCAATGCCCTAATTCAGGCGGGGGCTTTGCCTGTTTTAAGTGCAAGTGATATTATAGGGTCAGTTCGACAGTTAGGATAGTAATATATTATATAGTAGGAAAATGTTTATTTTTATGACAAGAAATCTTGCCAAAGCCTAGAAAGCCCTGGTATGATAAGTGAGTTAAACCAAAAAATTAGGTTAATCAATGGAAAATAGAGCCGGTTGGCTGATTTATTTGTAGCTTGCAGGCACCAAGATTAATAGAAATATGGGGAATCAGACGTTGGTAGAAGCAAAAACTAAGAAAAAGACCACTCGAAAAAAAACGAGTAAGGCTAAAGCCAGTAAAAAATTAGTGATTGTTGAAAGTCCCTCAAAGGCTAAGACAATCGAAAAATACTTAGGTTCGACCTATCAAGTTGTCGCCTCAATTGGTCACGTCCGCGACTTACCCAAGTCAACCTTAGGGGTTGATGTCGACCAAGATTACCAACCAAAGTATATTAATATTCGCGGGAAAGGTCCCGTTATTAAAGATTTGAAAAAAGCTGCTAAGGCCGCTAAGCAAGTCTATCTCGCATCCGATCCGGATCGTGAAGGTGAGGCCATTGCTTGGCACTTACAGCACATTTTAGAGCTGGACCCAGAACAAGAAAACCGGGTTGTCTTTAATGAAATCACCAAGGATACGATTAAAAATGCCTTTAAAGAACCACGGACCATTAACCAGGACTTGGTTGATGCCCAGCAGGCTCGACGAATCATCGATCGTTTGGTTGGTTATTCAATCTCGCCGGTCCTTTGGAAGACGGTTAAACGAGGCTTGTCAGCTGGTCGTGTCCAGTCTGTTGCTTTGGGCTTAATTATTGCTCGTGAAAAGCAAATTCAGGCTTTTCAACCTGAGGAATACTGGACCTTGGATTCGGAATTCAAGAAGGGTAAGGCCAAGTTTAAGGCTAACTTCTATGGTTTTGATGGCAAGAAGCAGCCTTTGCCCGACAATGCTGCTGTCCAAAATGTGATGGGTCAGTTAGATCAAAACCAACCCTTTAACATCGAAACCGTCAAGGCTAAGGAGCGTAAGCGCCAGCCACAGCCACCGTTTACGACCTCAACGATGCAACAGGCGGCTAACACGCAGTTGAAGTTTAGAACTCGTAAGACGATGATGACGGCGCAACAGCTCTATGAAGGAATTAATTTGGGACGTGGACTCGGTCAAGTTGGGTTAATTACTTATATGCGTACCGACTCAACGCGACTATCTGCTTTGGCTAAAAATGCCGCTGCCCAATACATCCATGATGAATGGGGTGAAGAGTACTCAAGTCACAAGCCAGTCGCTGGGACACCGCAAGAAGGGGCGCAAGATGCCCACGAAGCCATCCGACCAACTGATGTGACGAAGACACCATCATCGATTAAGGATAAATTGACCCCCGATCAGTTCAAGTTGTATTCATTGATTTGGTCGCGGTTTGTGGCTTCCTTGATGACACCGGAAATTTTGGATACCTTGGCAGTAACGGTCGAACAAAATGGCGTTTTGTTTCATGCCAACGGTTCTAAGACGAAGTTCCCTGGGTTCACGAAAGCTTACCCGGCAGCTAAGGAAAAGGATAACCTCTTACCTGACTTAGCTGAGGGGGATGTTGTTGATTTGGCTAAGACCAGTCCGGAACAGCACTTTACCATGCCACCTGCCCGTTATTCCGAAGCGGCCCTGATTAAGGCCTTAGAAGAAAACGGTGTTGGGCGCCCATCAACCTATGCACCAACTTTGGATACCATTCAACGGCGGAACTATGTTCGGGTGGATGCCCGCAAGTTTGTGCCAACGGAGCTTGGTGAAATTGTCCAGACAATTGTTGATGATAAGTTCCCTGATATTACGGATCCGAAGTTCACGGCTCAAGTCGAGCACTCACTCGATGATATTGAAGTCGGTGATAAGCAGTGGGTGCCGGTTGTTGACGAATTCTACAAGCCTTTCGCTAAAGAAGTCGCAAGTGCTGAGGAAACCTTGGAAAAGATTACCATGCACGACGAATTGGCCGGTATGGACTGTGAAGTTTGTGGCGCACCGATGGTCATCAAAATGGGTCGGTATGGTAAGTTTTACGCTTGTTCACGGTTCCCTGATTGTCGTAATACTAAGGCGATTGTCCAAGAGATTGGGATTGCTTGTCCGAAGTGTGGCAAGGGACAAGTTGTGGAACGCAAAACCAAGCGTGGTCGGAAGTTCTACGGCTGTTCCCGCTACCCTGAGTGTGACTTTGTTTCTTGGGATAAGCCTAAGGCTGAAGGCGAAGAAGACCAAGCTAAGGACCAAGCCAGTGACAAGGCTACGGCTGAAGCAACTGACAATAAAAAAGAAGCTTAAAATAAAAGCCGGCCCTGTGGTCGGCTTTTTCAATCAAAAAGGAGTTTGAAATGGCGCAAAAGAATGTTTTAAAAGTCTTAACCATTGCCGGGTCGGACTCATTAGCAGGAGGTGGTCTTCAAGCCGATTTGGCTACCTTTGCTCAAGCAGGGTTAGCTGGTTTTTCTGCTCTCACGGCGATTGTGACAATTGACCCGGAAGATGTTCAAGTATTTGGGGTGGATGATGCCATACTTGCAGCCCAGTTAAGGTCTTTGAACCAGATTGATGATTTTGCTGCCATTAAAGTTGGTTTGCTAACCTCGGTGACCCAACTCGACTTAGTTGTTGATTTTTTAAGGCAACAGACTTGTCCGATTGTTGTTGATCCCGTATTGGCCTTGAAGGAGGGGGAGCTGGCTGAAAATCCAGCATTGGTAGCAGCCTACCGAGAGCGCTTGTTGCCCTTAGCGACAGTCATTACACCTAACTTAAATGAAGCGGCTTTGTTGTCAGACCAGTCAGTTAAAGATATTCAGAACACGAGTGATTTAACGGCCATTGCCCTTGGACTGAGTCAGACGGGAAGGACAGCGGCTTTGGTAAAGGGTGGACTAGGCTTTTTGTCAGATGAGACCTTGGATGTTTTGGTAAAAGGTGAGGAGGTCAGCAATTTAAGCCTACCAGCTTTACCGGCTGATTCCTTTATTAATGGAGCTGGCTGTACTCTGGCAGCGGCGGTTACGGCTAATTTGGCCCTAGGTCATGACCTAAAAGCAGCGGTTAGCCTGGCACAAAACTTTGTTCACCAAGCAATTCAAGCTGGTTATCCGATTAATTCCAATCGATTAGATGGTAATGTCTTCCAACCGGGTCAACCTAGTCAGTAATAAAATGAGTTATGAGAGTAGTGGACCGGTTACTTGTCCAAAAACTCTGTGTAAAAGAAAAAAGCCAACGTGAGTTGGCTTTTTCCTTTTTGTGATTTAAGTTAGTTTAACCTTGACCGTCCTGGAAGGCAGCGTAAAGGGTCATTCCGCCATCCACAAAGAGGGTGGTTCCGGTGACGTACTTGGCTTGGTCGGAGGCCAACCAGACGGCCGCATCGGCGACATCTTCTGGTTCACCAATCTTTTGCATAGGAATCATTGATTGGGTTTGGGCGTATTGGTCGGGGTCTGCAAACTTTTCGGCATTGATGGGCGTATTAATGGCCCCAGGTGCAATACTGTTGACGCGGATATCATTGGGTGCATATTCCATGGCAATCGTTTCAGTAAAGAGCTTAACCCCACCTTTAGCGGTGGCATAAGAAGAAAAAGTTGGCCAAGGGATTTGTTGATGGACGGAAGACATGTTGATAATGTTTCCCGTCTTTTCATTGTCTAGCCAGTAATTCAAGGCCGCCTTAGCACCTAAAAAGACCCCAGTCATGTTAATGCCAATGACCTTATTCCATTCGTCTAAGGAAATTTGGTGGGTTGGGGTTTGAATTTCCATCCCGGCATTATTGACCCAAACATCAAGACCGCCAAAATTATCAACGGCAGCATCCAACAAAGCCTGAACACCAGCTTCTGTGGCAACGTCGGCTTTGACAGCGACAGCATCGCCGCCATTGGCTTTGATTTCATCAACAGCTTTTTGGGCACCGGCTTCATCAGAATGGTAGTTGATGACGACATTCATTTGTTCTTGGGCATAACGCAAGGCAATGGCATTGCCAATTCCCTTCGACCCTCCGGTGATGACAGCAACTTTTTGGTTCAAATCTTGAAACATAGGTTCCTCCTTGTACAAAAAAAGACAGCAAATCTGGATTTGCTGTCTACTTTAGACTTTTTTGACAATTATGGCAAATTTATTTCACTTGTTTCCGGTATTGGGCAGCAGTTAAGCCGGCTTCTTGCTTGAAAACAGTGTTAAAATACGAAAGATTAGGAATGCCAATCTTCAAACCAATTAGGGCAACGCAGTCCTTGCTTTCACGTAACATCTTCTTAGCGTGGAACATTCTAACCCGCAAGAGATAGTTTTGGGGACTTTCGTCTGCTACCGCCAAAAATGATCGGTGTAAGATGCCAGAGGAAACATCAAATTGGTCACTTAATGATTCCAAGGTAATCCGGTTTTTGTAGTGGGTCGCTAAATACTCCTTGACCTTGAACACTAGGTCAGCCTTTTCAGATAACTCGCCAAATGGTTGGCATTCTGAGCAGGGGATGAATCCTTCGAATAGGGCTTCATCGTTCGTTTTGAAAATTTGAATTTCGTCTGGATTTGTTTCTGGTCCATGAACGCAAGATGGTCGACAAACACGTTTGTCTGTTCCGACCCCGTAAATGAAACTACCATTGAATTCCGCATCGCGGTCTTGGATAGCTTGCCAACGTTTTTTGGTTAAAGAGTACATATATTTAACCTCCTCTTAGAACTTATCTAGCTTAGGAACACCCGTTCCTAAATACTTCTAGACCATTTTAACATGAATTGGTCTATTTGAATATGACCGTTCTTTTACAAAAGGACTGCTTTTGTGTTTTAGGGCTAAATTTAGTAGAATAGGAAGATAGAAAAAGGCTTTTAAGAGTCGGTAGAAAGGCGTAAACAATTGACAAATTATGCAGAAGAAATGATGGCGGCCATCCGTCTCGGACAATTGGATCAAGCCCAAACGCTTTTTCAAAAATCATTAGCTAACGACAGTGATGATTTAATCTATTCATTGGCTGAAGACCTATATGCCATGGGCTTTGTGTCAGAGTCTAAGCAGGCTTACTTAAACTTAGTCGAAAAGTACCCACACGAGGGGCAATTGAAGACGGCTTTGGCCGAATTAGCGATTGAAGAAAATGATTTGGACCAGGCTCAAGATTATCTGGCCCAAATTGAAGAGGACTCTCCAGCCTACCTAGAAGCCTTGATGGTCAAGGCAGACTTATACCAAAGCGAAGGGCTAACTGAATCAGCCCAGGCAGCACTCGAAAAAGCTCAGACTTTAGCTCCGGACGAGCCGGTTGTGACCTTTGCTTTAGCAGAATTTTATTTTTCAACCGGTGAGTACCACCAAGCCATTGCCAACTACCGGAACTTGCTCTTGCAGGGACAACGGCGGATTGCCAAAGTCGACATGGCTGCCCGAATTGGAACGGCTTATGCTGCCATCGGGAATGTTGACAATGCCATCGCTTACCTGGAACAAATTAAGCCCTTGGATTTGACCATCGACACAAAGTTCCAATTGGCCTTTTTGTATGTTGAAAAGAAGGCTGACGATGACGCCTTGCCACTCTTCCAAGACATCTTGGAGGCTGACCCCCAGTACACATCGGTTTATCCCTTGCTAGGGCAACTGTACGAACGGATTAAGGACACGGCTGAGGCTTTAAAGACTTACCAAATTGGTTTGTCCTACGACCAAACCAACCCAATCTTATACCGGCTAGCGGGGGCCTTGGCCTTTCGACTAGGGGACACTGACCTGGCCAAGGAATACTACCAGGCTGCTTTGGACTTAGATGACCAAGACCTGACCACTTACACGGCTTTGGCTGATTTGAACTTAGCTATTCATGACTATGATGCTGTGATTGCGACAATCGGGGCCGCAGCTGACCAAGATTTAGTTGATCCTCGCTTTGCTTGGGACTTGGCGCGGGCCTACCATGCTAAGGAAGAAGAGGATAAAGCCTCGGAGCAATGGCTAATTGCCGCCCAGGACTATCCTGAAAACCCAGATTTCTGGCATGACCTAGCTGATTGGTACCATGAAGTTGGTCGCCGTCAGGACGAATTGCAAGCTTTGGAAAAGGCGGTCGACCTTGACCCTGATAACTTTGAGTTAGCTGACCGCTTGGCTGATCTATCATTAGACCTTTAATTGAAACGGTAAAATTCGCTGAAAACGTGCATTCTAACCTATATCTTGCTAAAATTAAAAAGAATAAAAAGGCACGAAGGAGTAGCTCATGCAGCTGGATAATTTACCAAGCGAACTGATTTCTGCCAAGCCAATTTTGGACCAGATTAATCAAGCCGGTTTTCAGGCTTATTTTGTCGGCGGTTGTGTCCGCGACATTATTTTAAACAAAGCAATTCATGATGTTGACATTGCGTCCTCGGCCTACCCAGAGGAAATAAAAAAGATTTTTAAAAAGACGGTCGATACCGGTATCCAGCATGGGACGGTGATGGTGTTAGACCACGGAGAAGGGTATGAAATTACAACTTTTCGAACGGAGTCAACCTATACTGATTTCCGCCGTCCCGACCAGGTGACTTTTGTTCGGTCATTGAGTAAAGACCTAAAACGGCGTGATTTTACGATTAACGCCTTTGCCTTACAGGCAGATGGGCAAGTGATTGATTACTTTGATGGATTGACTGACTTAGACCGCCAACAAATTCGGGCGGTTGGTCGAGCCCAGGAACGGTTTACTGAAGATGCTTTGCGGATGATGCGGGCCTTACGGTTTGCGTCTCAATTGGATTTCACAATTGAAGATCAAACCTTTCAAGCCTTAGTTAATTTGGGGCCCAACTTGGAGAAAATCGCCGTCGAGCGGATTCGAGTTGAGTTTGAAAAGCTCTTACAAGGAAGTTCTGCTGGACCGGCCTTGCGGCTCTTGTTAAAGGCTCAGCTCTTACCCTACTTACCTGGTAAAACTGGGCGAGTTACAGCTGATCACTTAAATTTGGTGGCTGGCCAACTAAGCCAACGCCAACCAAGCAATGAAAAGGTTGCTTGGACAATTTACCTCGGTCAGGCAGGCTTGTCAGCACCAGACTTACAAGATGAACTCCGGCAGTGGAAACTTTCTCGTGATGTGATGCAAACCGTTGTGGCTTTAGCACCACTCTTAGCTCAACCAAAGCAAATCTCAACTTGGGCGATTTATGAGCACAATAGCCAGATTGAGACCTTGGTTGAGGCCCTGACAATTATGGGGGTTGAGAATGCGGTGATTCAAGCTGTCCAAACGAAGTATGCAGCCTTACCAATTTACTCGTCCAAGGAAATTGTTTTGTCCGGTGGAGATTTGATTCAGCAAGGATTAGCGCAACCGGGACCTGCCTTGGGCCAGACCTTACACCAACTGGAAAAAGCGGTGGCCTTAGGTCAGGTTGAAAATACTAAGCCAGCAATCATTGCCTGGTTAAGGGGGAATGATAATGGCAACAATTAGAATGGTTTGGGCTGAAGATGACCAGCACGCTATCGGCAAAGATGGCGACTTACCCTGGCATATTCCAGCTGATTTAAAGCACTTTAAAAATGAAACCATCAATACCACGATGGTGATGGGCCGGTCGACTTGGGATTCAATTGGGCGTCCACTACCGGGTCGCAAAACTGTTGTCTTAACCCGAAACCTCGATTTTGATCCAGGTTTTGACGAGGTCACGGTGGTTCATTCCTTAGCCGATTTAAAAGCCTTGATTGAAGACCAAGTTCAAGCAGGAAAACCAGTATCGATTGCTGGTGGGGCACAAGTTTTTAATGCTTTAATGCCGATTGCGACCGAGTTGTCGGTTACCAAGGTTGCTGGCGAATACGCCGGCGATACCTTTGTTGACCCGATTGATTTAGATATTTTTACCCTCGTGAACCAAGAAAGCCACACCGATGGCGATTACCACTTCACCTTTCAAACGTATCAACGTAAATCCTAGGAGATTTTTATGGCGAAAGTACAAATAGTAACGGATTCAGCCGCTCAGTTTACGCCCGCGGAAATAGCAGAATATGGCATCAAGGTTGTTCCTTTGTCAGTCCAAATTGATGGGGTCATTTACCAAGACGGTGTGACGATTTCAGCGGAAGACTTTTTAGACAAGATGCAAAAGAGCGACCACTTGCCCCAAACGTCACAACCATCTATTGGGGCTTTTAAAGAAATTTATGACCAATGTTTTGAGGAAGACCCAGAAGCGCGGGTGCTTTCTTTGCATTTGTCATCAGGTCTTTCAGGGACGGTTAACGCTGCGGCCCAGGCTAATGCCTTAACCAAGGCCGATGTTTTTGCCTTTGATACCTTGAGTGCTGACCGGGCCGAAGCCTTTGTTGTTTTGGCCGCTGCTCGTGCTGCTGCAGAAGGTCAAGACTTTGACCAGGTTTTGAAGGTGGCAGAAGCTGCCCGTGACCAAACTCATATTTATTTGTCATTCCGTTCACTGGATAACATGGTGGCCGGTGGTCGGTTGTCTAAGACTCAGGGTCTGATTGGTAACCTCCTAAACATCAAGGTTGGTGCTGAAGTCGACGATGAAGGTAAGGTTGATGTCTTGGTCAAGGGCCGAGGCTTGAAGACGATTAAGGCTTTTAACGAAGATGTCATCGAGAAGATGAAAGCCTTCACCACGATGAAGTCGATTGGGGTGACCTATACGGGTGTGACCGATGAGGCAGAAGCTTTAGCTGAACGGTTGAATACAATCTGGCCTGACTTGGACATCTTAGTATCTGTAGCAACGCCAATTATCTCAACCCACACAGGAATGGGCGCCTTAGCCATCCTGTTTGAAGCGGAATAAGCAATTAGAAGGGGAGACTAGACATGAAAAAGCGGACAATTGTCCTATTAACGACCTTGGGCGTGATTGGCCTGGGAGCAGGTAGTGTTGGCGGCTTTGTGGCCTACCAGGAATACCATCCGGCCAAGACGACCTTTCACGCTAGTCAAACTGGTGGTCAAACGGTTAAAACACTATCGATGACCAAAGATGAATTTACGGCCTTCTTGCAACGCCACTTGGGTAGTGCCGGCTATGATGTCACGGTCGGTGACCAAGACATCACGGTCAGTGGGGCAACCACTGTTCTTGGGGCTAAGGTTAATGCTAAATTAACCATGACACCGACAGTCACCAAAGATGGCAATATTTTCTTAAACGTCGAAAAAGCTACCATTGGTTCTGCGGCCGTGCCAACCAAGGTTGCCTTGGGCTACCTGGCTAAGTCCGATAACATTCCGGCCGGCCTAGTTGTGCAACCGGATAAAAACCGGATTGCTTTGGATATTCCAGAATTAACTGCCCAGGATACGTTAGCTTATAAAGCCGATGCCATTAATATCGAACAGGGTATCTTTAAGTTTTCCGAGGTAAATACTAGTGCCAAGTAAGTCACAAACTTTTTACGGTTGGTTGATGACTAACCGTAACCCAGTAGCAGCTGATGAAATTCAACAGTTTGCTAATAACGCATTTTTAGATCAGAGCTTTCCCAAACAGTCAACGGATTTCGATGAGCTATCAGACTACCTTGAAGGGTCTGCCGGCTACTTGATGTCGATGACGATTTTTGATGAGGCCTGGTCACAATACCAAGCTAGTCGCTAAAAGGAGCAAGCATGGGACAATTAATACAATGGTATCCGGGCCACATGGCCAAAGCCTTTCGCTTAATGCGCGAAAACTTGAACTTAGTCGACATCGTTTTTGAATTGGTCGATGCCCGGTTACCGGCCTCATCGCGCAACCCTGAAGTCGATAAGCTAATTGGGGACAAGCCCCGGATGTTGATTTTAACTAAGGCTGACTTAGCCGACCCCAAGGAAACTCGGGCTTGGAAGGAACACTTTGAAGCCCAAGGACTCAAGGTCGTCGTCTTAGATACTCGGAGTCCGCAAACCCCGCAGATTATGACTCGGGCCGCCAAGGCCGTTTTGGCCGATAAGATTTCGGCCCAGGCCAAGCGGGGAATTGAGAACCGACCAATCCGGGCCATGCTGGCCGGCATCCCCAACGTTGGGAAGTCAACGCTTTTGAACCACCTGGTGGAAAAAAACGTCGCTCCCACGGCCAACAAGCCAGGAGTGACAAAAAAGGTTGCCTGGTTGAAAACGCCGGCCGGGTTGGAAATCTTGGATTCACCCGGGGTCTTGTGGCCCAAGTTTGAGGACCAAAAGATTGGTTTGCGCTTGGCCTTGTCCGGCGCCGTCAAGGATACCCTTTTTGCCA
>NZ_DF968005.1:443521-444298 GCF_001047075.2 Fructobacillus ficulneus | reverse complement strand
GATGCTGTTTTGACGCTGCTCGGCTTCTTCCGTACTTACAACCCCCAAGCCATTATCGACCGCTACCACTTGGCCGAAAATGCCTACGACCAGAGCGATGTTGATTTGTTAATGAACATCACTGCCAAGCTCGGCTTTAAAGATGATTACGAGAAGGCTTCTGTCCGAATCTTAAATGACCTCCGCCAGGGGAAGCTCGGGACCTATACCCTGGATTTGATCAATGAGTGAGACAATCGCTCAAATTAAAACCGCTTTGCAAAGCGCCCAGGCCGATGATGCCCGCTTAACCGAGTGGCGTCAAGACACCCGCAAGGGGGTTGTTGCGGCCTTAGCTGCCTTTGACAAACGTCTTCAGGCCAAAGCCGACCAAAAGGCTGCATTTTTAGCCCGGTTTAGCGAGGAAGACCGTCTCTGGCAGGCAGGCTATTCCGCCATTGCCGGGGTTGATGAAGTTGGTCGGGGGCCGCTAGCTGGTCCCGTCGTGGCCGCCGCGGTGATTCTACCACCGACCTTTGACCAGTATGGCGTAATTGATTCCAAACAGGTCAGCTTAAAGCACCGGTTGGAGTACGTCGAAACCATTAAGGACGAGGCCATTGCTTACGGGGTCGGTGTGATTGATGCCCAAACCATTGATCAAGTTAACATCTACCAGGCTAGTCGACTCGCCATGAAAGCGGCGATTGAAAACCTGGACCAACCCGCCGATTACCTCTTAATCGATGCGATGACCGTTGACCTAGACATCCCCCAAGAATCCTTGATCAAGGGCGA
>NZ_DF968005.1:442132-443483 GCF_001047075.2 Fructobacillus ficulneus | reverse complement strand
GCCCGGTCGAACTCGATTGGCGCTGCCAGTATCTTAGCTAAGGTGACCCGGGATGCGATGATGGTTGACTATGACCAGCAATATCCCGGCTACGACCTGGCGAATAATGCCGGTTACGGAACGGCCAAGCACCTAGCCGGTTTGGCTAAGCTTGGTCCTTGTCCAATTCACCGGCGTAGTTTTAGCCCGGTCCAAGAAGTTCTAACCAAATAAATAATTTTATGAGCCGCCAATGTGTGGCTCATTTTTTTGCTAACGAAACCCGGTTGGGTTAAACTCAAAGAAAAACGAAAGAAAGGTTGTTGAAATGGCAACAATTAAACTTAGTCCCCGTCTCGCAGCCGTCGCTGACCTAGTGACGCCAGGCCATAAGTTGGCCGACATTGGTTCAGACCATGCCTACTTACCGGCTGTCCTCTTAATGGAAGGCCGGATTCCAGCCGCTTTGGTCGGCGAAGTCTCTCAGGGTCCCTTGGACAATGCCCGCCATACGGTTGGCACTGCCGGCTTGAATGAAAAAGTGACTTGTCGCTTAGCCGACGGCTTAGCAGCAATTGAACCTACTGATGGGATTCAGACCGTTGTGATTGCCGGGATGGGGGGACTTTTAATTGAAAAAATCCTTGCGGCTGGGACCAGTGACCAGCCCTTTGACCAGTTAATCCTCCAACCTAACACCGACCAAGAAGCCGTCCGTCGGTGGTTAGTGGCTAATGGTTATGCCATTACGACTGAGAAAATTGTCGCCGAAGGGCACCACCGCTATGAAATTATCGTCGCCCAACCAGGAATCCAAGACCTCACGCCCACACAATTGGCCTTTGGACCCGTTTTATTGGCCGAAAGAGACCCGGTCTTTGTGACTAAGTGGGAACTTGAGAAAGGGCGCTTAGAGACGCTCTTAGACCGGTTAAAATCAAATGGTCAAGGCGAGACGGATAAGTACCAAAACCTAGCCAAGGAATACCAAAAGATTAAGGAGGCGGTCTTCCATGATTAAAGCCCAAGATTTAATTGATCAAATTGAAGCCTTTGCGCCCAAGGACCTGGCAGAGACCGGGGACCCAACGGGATTGCAAATTGGGGATGCAACCCAGGAAATTACCGGGGTCTTAACGACCTTAGACGTTCGTCCAGAAGTTGTTCAAGAAGCGATTGACCTGGGGGCTAACTTTATTTGGGCCCACCACGAAGCAATGTTTTTCCCGGCGAAGAACCTCGACTTGGCTGACCCCCAGAATCTAATGTATGCGACGGCCTTACGGCATAACATCGTGATTTATGCCTCGCATACGAACTTGGATGCAGCAGCCGGTGGGCTGAACGACTGGCTTTGTGAGGCCTTTGGCAT
>NZ_DF968005.1:440850-442085 GCF_001047075.2 Fructobacillus ficulneus | reverse complement strand
AGAGGCCCAGCCGCTCTTGGCTAACCCCGACGGGCAAACTGGCCTGGGACGGATTGGCCACTTGGCCCAACCGGTGACGATTGCCGAATACGCCCAGCAAATTAAAGCCATCTGCCAGGTTGATGCTGTCCGGGTCATTGCCAATAATCCAGCAAAGCCCATTCAAACGGTCGCTGTTCTCGGTGGTGATGGTGGTAAGTATTGGAAGACGGCCCAGACAGCTGGCGCTGACCTTTACTTAACGGCTGATTTGTATTACCATGTTGGTCATGATATTTTGGCCGCTGACTTTGCAGTCTTAGACCCCGACCACCACATGGAAGCCTTGGCCAAAGCACCAATGGCCGCCAAGGTGGGGGAGTGGTTTGAAGACCTGCCCGTCTCAGTGAGTCAAATCAATACTGATCCCTACACCTATTTTTAGGTCTGTTTGAACCCCAGGAGGTTTTGCATGTCTGAGAAGTATCCCAACTTAGTGTCGCGTTTCTTGCGTTTTGTTCAGGTTGATACCCGGTCGGATGAAGAGTCCCAAACGGTACCATCATCGCCCAAAGAAGTCCAATTCTTAAAGGACCTGGCCCAAGAACTAAAAGACCTTGGTTTGACCAATGTCCGCACCATGGCCGATGGCTACGTTTTTGCGGAATTGGCTTCAAACTTACCTAATGGTGGGGGGGCTAAGGTTGGTTTTATTTCCCACGTTGACACGGCTGACTTTGAAAGCCAAAACGTCCGACCACAACAAATCAACAATTACGACGGCCAATCAGTGATTGAGCTTGGGACTTCTGGCTTTTCTTTGGACCCAGCAGTCTTCCCACACTTGAAAAACTATAAGGGTCACGACTTGATCACGACCGACGGAACAACCTTGCTTGGTGCTGATGATAAGGCGGGGGTTGCTGAAATTTTGGCCTTAGCCGAATACTTGTTGGCCCACCCAGAAGTCAAGCACGGTCCTGTCCGTTTTGCCTTTGGACCCGATGAAGAAATTGGGATTGGGGCTAACCACTTCGATGTTAAGGCTTTTGACGCCGACTTTGCCTACACCGTTGATGGGGGACCATTGGGTGAATTAGAATGGGAGACCTTTAACGCCGCCCAAGCCGAAGTGACTATTACCGGTCAAAACGTTCATCCGGGAACGGCCAAGGACACGATGGTTAACGCCATCCAAGTTGGGATTGATTTCCATAACACTTTGCCTGAACATGACCGTCCCGAAAAGACAGAGG
>NZ_DF968005.1:438393-440795 GCF_001047075.2 Fructobacillus ficulneus | reverse complement strand
TATCACTTGATTGATATGGCGGGAACACCGGAAGAAGCTAAGTTGACTTACATTATCCGTGACCATGACCACGATGCTTTCGAAAACCGCAAGGCGACGATGCAACAAATCGCCGACCAACTCAACAAGGACTTGCACAAGGACCGCGTTGATTTGGAAATGTTTGACCAGTATTACAACATGGGGGATGTCATCAAAGACCACCAAGAATCAGTCGACTTGGCCGAAGCCGTCATGACCGACTTGGGTATCAAGCCCTTGGTTGATCCCGCCCGTGGTGGAACTGATGGATCAAAGATTACCTTCCTAGGGTTGCCAACACCGAACTTGTTTGCCGGTGGTGAAAACATGCACGGCCGCTTTGAATACGTTTCACAACAAGTTATGGTTCAAGCAACCGATGTCTTGTTGGGCATCTTGGAGAAGGCCGCTCAAGACTAAGGTTAAGCAGCGTTCAATTTGAAATTAACCAAAAGAGCGCCGACCCAGTTATTCTGGATCAGCGCTCTTTTGCTTCAACAATATTATTAGTGGCAGTAAGTGGGCAAAAGAAAAACGGCTTGTCTATTGGGGATGTCCCGAGTAGGCAGGTCGTTTTAAACTGGCAAACCAGTCTTCTTATTTGGAAGCTTCCGCTTCAGTCGTGTCCTTGGCAGAACCTGACAAAGCAGGAACCATAATCAAGGCAGCCTCACCAACGATAACCGTGACAAGGGCGCTGGTACCAGGTTGGAAATCGACACCAGTCATTTGTCCAACTAGGTAACCAATGATTTCACCAAAGAGGGCACACCAAACGGCGGCAGTAATATAGCGCATAAATTCCACTTCCTTTTTGATTTACAGACTATAATACGCTCCTTTTTGGATTTAACAAAGGGAATTATTAGATTTGTTCTCGACAATTTTTAATAATTGTTGGTTAAGTCCGGGCTGAGACAAGGCAGCTCGGTTAGCTGTTAACATTTTTCAAAAAGCTGGCGGTGTTTTTCGGTATAATAGTCTTTAGTAAATCGGGACAAAGGGTCTTCCATCAGTTCACCTAGAACGCGATTGGGCCGTCGATAGGAGAAAATCATGTACGCACCACTACAAGTCAAAAGCGCTTATTCACTCTTACAGAGTCCCAACTCAATCGAACAAATCATCCAGGTTGCCAAAGACCGGGGTTACCAGGCCCTTTCTTTGGCAGAAGTCAATGTGATGTATGGGGTCGTTAGCTTTTACCGAGCTGCTCAAAAGGCCGGTATTAAACCCATCTTTTCTTTGGTTTTGGAAGTCAATGGCTTGGTTAACACGGCCACGAAGTTTCCAGTTCTCTTGACGGCTAAGACTCAGGCCGGTTACCAAAACCTCGTTTACCTGTCCTCGTTGAAGATGACCCAGGGGGAAGACCCGGTCACCTTTGCAGATTTAGCGGAACATACTGAAGGACTAGCCATCACCTTGTCGCCTAAGTCGGAATTAGGCCAGCTCTTGATTGCTCAAGCGGGGGTCGTTAAAACTTACTTGGACCAAATTAACCAGGCGCTGGGGGATGGTTCGACCCACGACCTTTATCTGGGCATCAACCCAGCCTTACCAAGTCAACACCAAGAGGCCATTACCACCTATGCCCAAGATAACCAAGTTTCCTTGATTGCCTGGGACCAGGTCGACTATTTAAATCCCGACGATGCCTTTGCGGCCCAAGTCTTACGGGCCATTGGTCAGGGAATTCAATTGGAAGACGTGACGGACTTGGCCAGAGAAAAGGGCGCCTTTGCCCTTCAACCGGCCTCAGACCTCGCCCAAGCTTACCAAGCGAGTTTGGCCTCACAGACGGCCTATGCTAATAACCAGGACCTGGTAGCGGCGGCCAACGTTGATTTGATTTTTAAGAACCCAGCCTTACCGGTTTATAGTCAAGACACGGGCCTGAATTCACAGGATTATTTAAGTCGGTTAGCTCAAGCAGGCTTAGACCGTCGGTTAAAGGACCAGGGGATTGCCCAAAATCAGACGGGTACCTACCAGGACCGGTTAGTCCATGAACTCCAAGTCATTAATAGCCTGGGCTTTGCGGACTATTTCTTAATTGTTTGGGATATTATCAAGTACGCCCATGACCACCAGGTTCAAACCGGAGCGGGCCGTGGGTCAGCAGCCGGGTCTTTAGTGGCCTATACCCTAGGGATTACCAATGTGGACCCCATCGCCAGTGGCCTGCTCTTTGAGCGGTTTTTAAATCCCGACCGGGCCCAGATGCCCGATATCGATATTGACTGGCCGGATAACCGTCGAGATGAAGTCCTAGCCTACCTCCACGAGAAGTACGGCCAGGAAGCCTTTGCCCAAATTATTACCTTTGGGACTCTGGCAGCTAAGCAGGCCCTCCGTGATACTGCTCGGGTTTTTGGCCT
>NZ_DF968005.1:421651-438348 GCF_001047075.2 Fructobacillus ficulneus | reverse complement strand
TATGAAAGCCCAGAAACGGCTATCGGATGGGGTTCCAGCTGGAAAAAACGGTCGGAAAGTTTCCTTGCAAGAGGCCTGGAATGATCCAACCGGCAAATTAAAAGACGCCATCTACGACCTGGAAAATGGTCAATTACTCTTTAAGACCGCTGTGGCACTGGAAAACCTGCCAAGAAACTACTCGACCCATGCGGCTGGGATTGTTCTTTCGGACCAACCTTTGGTGGAAACCCTCCCAGTCCAAGTTGGAAACGACGGGTACTTGATGACCCAAGTTGAAAAGGGACCCGTGGAAGCGTTGGGACTTTTAAAGATTGATATCCTAGGATTAACGAACCTGAAAATTTTGGCCCAGACGATTGCCCTGGCTCAAGACCATGAAGACCTTAGTACCGACTTTGACATTAAGAAGATTTCTTTGCAGGACCAAGAGACACTAGCACTCTTTGCCCGGGGGGAGACAACCGGAATCTTCCAGTTTGAATCAACGGGGATGCGTAATGTCTTACAGCGGTTAAAGGTTGATGACTTTAATTTGATTGTGGCGGCAACGTCTCTGTACCGACCGGGACCTAGTCAGCATATTGATACCTTTATCAAACGGCGGTTAGGCCAAGAACCGGTTCCAAGCATTGACCCAGTCGTTGACCAAGTCCTTGCCGAGACCTATGGCATCCTGGTTTATCAGGAACAGGTTATGCGAGTCGCAGCGGCCTATGCCGGCTTTACTTTGGCTCAGGCGGATTACTTGCGGTCAGCGATGTCGAAGAAGAAGGTCGACCAGATGGCGGAAGCCAAGACGGCCTTTATCACTGGAGCAGTCCAGAAGGGGCATGACCAGCAGGCAGCTGAAAAACTCTTTGCCTATATCGATGAGTTTGCCAACTACGGCTTTAACAAGTCCCACGCGGTCGCCTATAGCCAGCTGTCTTACCAGTTAGCCTACTTGAAGGCCCATTATCCCTTGGCCTTTTACACGGCCTTATTAAACGCTTACCAGGGAGGAGCAAGCAAGGCCCAGGCCTACCTAGCAGAAGCTAAGAAGATGGGAGTCAGCATCCTGCCACCAGACGTTAACCGTTCACAGGCCCAGTGGTCACTCCAGGACGGAGCTCTAATCATGGGACTCGGACAAATCAGTGGCTTGCAGACGGCCTTTGTGAAGACGCTCCTTGAAATTCGTGGAGATGGGCACTTTGATGCCTTACCGGCCTTTATCAAGGCCTTGCCGGAAAAGTACCGGGACTTGAAGTTTTTGACCCCGCTGGTTTATGCGGGCGCCTTAGACCACTTTGGCTATAATCGGGCCGAACTCCTTGAGAACCTGCCAGACCTAATCATGGCAGCGAGCTTCGGTGACCTGGTCTTATCCGAAACGAAAATTAAAAAAGTTCCTGACCTCTCCCTAATTGAACGCCTGCAAAGTGAGAAGGAGGCCTTGGGCTTTAATTTGTCCGGGCATCCAACGGAAGCCTACCAGGCGGACTTCGATGCTAAGCTCGTTGTGCCAATGGCTGACTTGCAGGAAAACCAGCAGGTCAAGGTCTTAGGCCTCGTGAAGGGGGTCAAGGCAATCAAGACCAAGAAGGGGGATGCGATGGCCTTTGCCACGGTGACCGATATGACAGGGAGTGTCGATGTCACGGTCTTTCCTCAGACCTATGCACGGATTCAGGGCTGGTTAAAGCCGGGACAGTTAGTGCGCGTCAGCGGTAAGACGGAAACTCGTCAAGGCTTAGCGGTGGTGGCTAACAGTATTGACCACTTAGATGCTCAGCCACAAGCGGTTGTTCAGGCCGACCAGGATAAGGCTCATCCAGTTCATGACCAAAGAGGGGGGATGACTAACCCAGTTAGTCAAAACCAATTGCCAACTGGAACTTGGTTTTTACGGTTAGACGAGGACCATGACCAAGAAGAAATTAAGGCCCAATTGTGGTCAGTCATGAAAAAAAATCCCGGTTTGAACCCCGTTGTCCTGTATTGGCCGGCCACTAAAGTTAAAAAAGCGTTAGCACCAAGCTATAACTTGGCAGGACTAGACCAATTGAAAAAGCCTTTAGACCAACTTTTAACAGCAAAAAACGTGGTTTTCCGACAAAAAGACTAAATTGTGTCTTGTGAATTGGTTATAGAGTGTATTACAATATGAGCAAGGAAGTTGTTTTGTAAGCAACTCACCATATATCAAAGGAGCTATTTACCCATGAAAAAGACGAAAATCGTCTCAACACTTGGTCCATCATCAACTGACGTTGATACTATTGTGAAGTTAATTGAAGCTGGAGCCAACGTGTTCCGTTTCAACTTCTCACACGGTGATCACGAAGAACAACAAGGTCGTATGCAAAACGTTGCAGAAGCCGAAAAGATTACTGGTAAGACTGTTGGTCGTTTGCTTGACACAAAGGGTGCGGAAATCCGTACTACTAAGCAAGCTGATGGTAAGATTTCATTTGAAACTGGGGATGTATTCCGCATCTCTATGGATGAAAGCTTGCAAGGAACTAAGGAAAAGATTGCTGTTACCTACCCAGGTTTGTTCGATGACGTTAAGGTCGGCGGACAAGTACTCTTTGATGATGGTTTGTTAGCTACTACTGTCACTGAAAAGGACGAAGCAAACAAGGAATTGGTTGTTAAGGCTGAAAACAACGGTTTGTTGGGATCACGTAAGGGTGTTAACGCACCTGGTGTTTCAATCAACTTGCCTGGTATCACTGAAAAGGATGCCGATGACATTCGTTTCGGTTTGGACAACGATATCAACTATATCGCTGCTTCATTCGTTCGTAAGCCAGAAGACGTTTTGGACATTCGTGAATTGTTGAAGGAAAAGAACATGGAACATGTTCAAATCATTCCTAAGATCGAATCACAAGAAGGTATCGATAACTTGGATGCTATCTTGGACGTTTCTGATGGTTTGATGGTTCCACGTGGAGACATGGGTGTTGAAATCCCTGCCGAAAACGTTCCTTTGATCCAAAAGGAAATGATTGCTAAGATGAACAAGCGTGGTTTGCCAGTTATTACTGCCACTCAAATGCTTGACTCAATGGAAGAAAACCCACGTCCTACACGTGCCGAAGCTTCCGATGTTGCTAACGCTGTCTTTGATGGTACTGATGCAACAATGCTTTCTGGAGAATCAGCTAACGGTGATTACCCAGTTGAAGCTGTTGCTACTATGGCTGCTATCAACGAAAAGGCTGAAACTGCCTTGGCATTGTACAGCCGTCATGCAGATACTTTCTACGGTGATGATGATGTGGAATCAGTTGCTTCAGCAGCTGCCCGCTTGTCTGACTCAGTTGAAGCTAAGGCAGTTATTGTCTTGACTGAATCTGGTTACGCAGCTCGTATGGTTTCAAAGCACCGTCCAGCAGCAGCAATCCTTGCATTGACTACTGTTGAACGCGTACAACGTGGTTTGACTTTGAACAACGGCATCTTGCCTATCTTGGTTGACGGACAAAAGTCAGTTGACGAAGCTAAGGCCTATGCTTCAGCTCAAGGTTTGGCCGAAGCAGGTGACAAGGTTGTTGTTGTAACTGCAGCCCACACTGTTTCTGTTGAAACTGTTTAATTTTAATTTTTAATGGAAAAGTCCGACTCTGTCGGGCTTTTTTTGTGTGGAATTGTGTTAAAATAAAGTAAGTTCAGACCAAAATGAGGTATGGGATTTTTGACAACACAAACAGAAAAACTTTACACCTTCGAAAACATCGAACAACAAACCAAGTTGACTGGTCCTAAAGACCAACTCCTGGCTCTGATTGAAGAGGGCTTAGAGGTTAACCTGCTCGTTCGCGGCAACCAAGTTGCCATTCAAGGTGATTCAGACAAGGCATCGACGGCTCTAGCTGTTTTGGATGCCCTCACACAACTCATCAAAAAACAAATTAGCGTCGGCCCTGCTGATGTGGCGTCTGCTGTCACGATGGCCAACCGCGGCACCTTAGAATACTTCGCTGACTTATACAGCGAAAGTATTATTCGCGATAATAAGGGCCGGGCAGTTCGAGTTAAGAACTATGGCCAGCGTCAATACGTTCAATCAATCCGTAAGAGTGACTTAACTTTTGGGATTGGACCGGCCGGAACTGGGAAAACCTTCTTAGCCGTTGCTATGGCGATTTCGGCTTTGAAAAAAGGCGATGTCGAACGCATCGTGATTACTCGTCCGGCTGTTGAAGCTGGAGAATCATTAGGGTTCTTGCCAGGGGATTTGAAGGAAAAGGTTGATCCCTATATGCGGCCAATCTACGATGCCATGAATACCTTGGTTGGGGCTGACCACGTTAGTCGGTTAATTGATCGGGGTGTTCTAGAAATTGCTCCCTTGGCTTATATGCGTGGTCGGACCCTCGATGATTCCTTTATCATCGTCGATGAAGCCCAGAATACAACCAACGCTCAGATGAAGATGATTTTGACCCGACTTGGCTTTGGGTCAAAAATGGTCGTTAACGGCGACCCATCCCAAATTGATTTGCCACATGGTGTCCGATCCGGTCTCGTGGCCGCTCAGCGAATTTTGCGTGACGTCGACCGGATTAATTTTATTAACTTTGATAGTGCCGATGTTGTCCGCCATCCAATGGTCGGACAAATTGTTATGGCCTATGACCAGGCAGAAACTCGCCTGGCTGAATTAAAAAAAGCACAAAAGGAAGCAAATAAGTAATGGATTTAGCTTTAATTGACCAAACAGAGGCTGGTGTCTCACAATTCCACCAGGACCTTGTCCGCGCAACTTTAAACTATGCCGGATCCTATTTAGACTTGCCCGATAACACGGAAATGTCTGTCACTTTTATGAACAACGATGCTATCCAGGCCTACAACCGCGATTACCGTGGCAAGGATAAGCCGACGGATGTCATTTCTTTTGCTATCGAAGAAGATGGCGATGACAGTCCAGTCTTACCCGACGAAGAAATGGCCGAAGAAATTGCCAAAAATATTGGTGATATCTTGGTTTCAGTTGACATCATTGCGAGTCAAGCTGAATACTTAGGTCATTCATTTGAACGGGAACTTGGCTTTCTCGTTGTCCACGGTTTCTTGCACCTCAATGGTTATGACCATATGCTCGGTGATGCCGAAGAAAAAGAAATGTTTGACCTGCAAAGGAAGATATTAGATGACTACGGACTTACACGATAAGCACGATACTGAAAACGAATCCGAAACTTTTCATCCCAAATCAACGGTTGAAAAGTTAGCCGAACGGCACAACGCCAAAGAACCATCGAGCCGCAACTCTAATTTTTTCATTTCCCTTTATCACGCACTCAGGGGAATCTTTCTGATTGTGATTCGGGAACGCAACATGCGTTTTCACCTTGGCTTTGCTTTTTTTGTTTTGGTGATGGGTCTTTACCTTGGGTTGAACCGGTCTGAATGGCTCTGGGTTGTGATTGCCGTCTTCTTGGCGGTCTATGGCGAATTTTTAAACACGGTTGTTGAAGCCGTGGTTGACCTCGTGGTTGAGCGCCATTACCATCCTTTAGCCGGTTTGGTTAAGGATGTTGCCGCCGGGATGGTCTTAGTGGCGGTCGGTGCCGAATTAATTATTTTAGCTTTGATTTTCCAGCCGCATGTGTGGCACTATTTTGGGATTGAGACCAACTTCTCGCGTTTCATCCACCGTTTGAAAGGATAATTTTATGACAAATCCAGGATTTAAGTCTGGCTTCGTGGCCATTATCGGTCGCCCGAACGTTGGTAAGTCAACGTTGTTAAACCGTATTGTTGGTGAAAAAATCGCCATCATGTCGGACAAGGCTCAAACAACTCGTAACAAGATTCAAGGAATCTATACAACTGATGAAGCCCAAGTGGTCTTTATTGACACCCCCGGTGTTCACAAGCCGCAAAACTCTTTGGGTGACTACATGGTTAAGTCAGCATTTTCTGCCTTGCATGAAGCCGATGCCATTTGGTTTGTGGTTGATGCTAGCCAAAAGCGTGGTGGTGGTGACAACTACATTATCGACCGCTTGAAGGAAGTTAAGAACACACCGATTTATTTGTTGATTAACAAGGTTGATTTGTTAAACAAGGAAGACCTCTTTGCCGTCATCCAGACTTATCAAGAGGATGCACCGGAATGGAAGGAAATCTTCCCAATTTCAGCTCGCGAAGGCGATAACGTGCCAGAATTGTTGGAAACCGTGATTGCTGAACTCGATGAAGGGCCACAGTACTTCGACGCTGACCAATTGACTGACCACCCCGAACGGTTTGTTATTTCGGAATTGATTCGTGAAAAGGTCTTGCAACTGACCCAACAAGAAGTGCCCCATTCAGTAGCCGTCGTCATTGATAAAATTAGTTCTGATGCCGATGGTCTAGTAAGTATTCAGGCTTCAATCATCGTTGAACGTCCAACTCAAAAGAATATCGTGATTGGGAAGCAGGGTCGGATGATTAAAGAAATCGGGACCCGAGCCCGTAAGGATATTGAACGCTTGCTTGGATCAAAGGTCTTTTTGGAAACCTGGGTTAAGGTCGAAGAACGTTGGCGTGACCGTCCCCAAGCTTTGCAATCATTTGGCTACCGTAAGGATGATTTTTAAAACTGATTCAACCAATTATCGGCTGACAACGCAACCCGCAGCTTAGTGGTTGCGTTTTTTCTTTAACTCAAAGAAAGGAGGGGGAATCATGGCGTTAATTGAAGGCTTAATTCTTTATATCCGTCCTTACCGTGACAGCGACCTCCTCGTCCGCGTTTTTACTAAGGACCAGGGCATGGTGACTTTGATGGCTCGTGGGGCCAAAAAGGCCAAATCAAAAGTCGGCTTTGCTTGCCAGGCTTATACCTGGGCCGTTTTTGATGGCGTCTATCCCAAAAATGGTCAGGGTCTTGGTTTTATCAATGCCGTTCAGGATAGTCGCGTTTACCGGCACGTTGTCGAAGACATTACCGTCAGCGCCTATGCCGCCTTAATTGTCAAAATTTTAGACTTAGCCTTTGAAGAAGGCCAAGTTCAGCCTAACTGGTACCAAAAGGCCCTAATTGGTTTTGATAAATTGAACCAGGGCATTGATCCGCAAATTATTACTAATATCTTTGAACTGCAATTACTGCCTAGCTTTGGTGTTGCACCAAACTGGCAGGCTGATCCCATTTCCGGAGCGGTTGTTGGTGACTTTGACTATTCAGAAAAATATAACGGTATCATCGAACGGTCGCACTTTGCCCTCGATGACCACCGGTTAAACCTTGATCCGAAAGTGGTCTATTATTTACGCCAGTTTTCAGCGATTGATGTCGATAAAATTTCTAAGGTGACTTTGTCGATGATGACTAAGCGCGGTATCCAACGGGTGATTGACTACCTTTATGAACGTGAAGTCGGTTTAAAACCCAAAGAAAAAGTCTTTATTCAAAAAATGGCTGCCTGGGAAGGGCAATTAAAAATTAAAGCCCGAGAGCGAGAGGAAAAATCATGAAGAAAATCTTAGTCCTGCATACTGGTGGTACGATTGCCATGCATGAAGATGTTGATGGTGATGTCGAACAGGGAGCTCAAAATCCCTTAAATGACGTTCAGTTTGATTTGCCTGCCGTAGAACTTGTGACGGAGGACATCTTTAATTTGCCATCCGAACATATCACCCCAGACAACATGTTGGCTTTGTATAACCGCCTCAAAAATGCCGAAGATGAATTTGACGGTGTTGTAATTACTCACGGGACAGATACTTTAGAGGAAACTTCATTTTTCCTTGATAGTACCTTGGACCTAACGATTCCAATCGTCATGACTGGTGCAATGCGGTCATCAAACGAAATTGGTTCAGATGGTTTGTACAACTTTCAATCTGCCTTACGAGTCGCCATTGATGACCAAGCGGCTAAACGGGGTGTTCTCGTTGTCTTAAACGATGAGATTCATGCGGCTCGTTTTGTGACGAAGACCCATGCGACAAATGTTGCTACCTTCGCCTCACCAATTTCGGGGGCAATGGGTATGGTTAATAAGCGCAAAATCCTCTTTTTCTACGATTTACCAAATAAAAAAACTTATCCAATTTCAGCCGTTGATAAGCGGATTCCCGTTATGAAGGCCTATGCCGGAATGGATGGCCATATTTTGACCTTGCTAGCTGAAGCGGGAATTGATGGGATTGTGATTGAGGCCCTTGGAGCTGGAAACTTAGGAACGGACGCGGCTCGAGGCGTTTTAGAACTCTTGGCCGCGGATATTCCAGTCGTGATTGTGTCACGGTCCTTTAAGGGAATTGCGGAACCTGTCTATGATTATCTGGGTGGGGGTGTTCAACTAGAAAAAGCCGGGGCCATCTTTGCTACGGCAGTCAATGGGCAAAAAGCCCGATTAAAGTTGCTGATTGGGCTTGAAAACAAACTAAACACGAACAAACTAAATGAATTTTTACATGAATTCTAATAAAAGTACATTAATGTTAAGTGATTGCCACAAAACTTTGCTATAATTATTTTAACCTAGTACAGCGGTGCTAGGCGTCGTCTTTGTTTCCTGTTTATGAAAGTACTCACTTAGGAGAACCAAACCATGACTTTTACTGACCAAGACCCACTTATTTTTTCAGCAATCCAACAAGAAGGCGCCCGGCAAAACCGGACCATCGAATTGATTGCTTCTGAAAACTTTGCTTCTGCAGCTGTTCGAGCTGCTCAAGGTTCAGTTTTAACGAATAAGTATGCCGAAGGCTATCCCTACAAGCGTTACTATGGGGGGACAGAATACGTTGATATCGTTGAGCAAGCGGCCATTGATCGTTTAAAGGAACTCTTCGGGGCCGAATATGCCAACGTTCAACCCCATTCAGGGTCACAAGCCAATGCTGCAGCCTACATGGCCTTCTTGAAGCCTGGGGACACTATCCTTGGAATGGACTTGGACGCTGGGGGTCACTTGACTCACGGTGCTAAAGTTAGTTTTTCAGGAAAGGTCTACCATTCTGAAACTTATGGTTTGAATCCGGAAACAGAAACATTGGACTACGATGCCATCTTAGCCCAAGCTAAGGAAGTTAAGCCACAAATGATTGTGGCTGGGGCTTCTGCCTACTCACGTCAAATTGATTTTAAGAAGTTCCGCGAAATCGCTGATGAAGTTGGGGCCTTCTTGATGGTCGACATGGCCCACATTGCCGGTTTGGTTGCGGCTGGTTTGCACCAGAATCCAGTTGGTATCGCCGATGTTGTGACATCAACAACCCACAAAACTTTGCGTGGCCCTCGTGGTGGGGTTATCTTGTCTCAGGAAAAGTATGCTAAGCAAATTAACTCAGCTATCTTCCCAGGTTCACAGGGAGGTCCTTTGGAACACGTGATTGCTGCTAAGGCTGTGGCTTTTGGTGAAGCTTTGCAACCTGAATTTAAGGACTACGCCCAACAAATTATCAAAAACGCTCAAGCCATGGTTAAGGTCTTCCAGCAAACAGATGATATTCGCGTTGTTGCAGGTGGAACTGATAACCATCTTTTCAACTTGGATTTGACGAAGACGGATTTGACTGGAAAAGAAACCCAAGAATTGTTGGACACTGTTTCAATCACGACCAACAAGGAATCATTGCCAAATGAACAACGCAGTCCCTTTGTGACTTCTGGTATTCGAATTGGAACGCCAGCTATTACAACTCGTGGCTTCGATGAAGCCGACAGTGCTGAAGTGGCAACCTTGATTGTTGAAGCAATCCACAACTATGATGACCCTAAGGCTTTGAAGGATGTTAAAAAGCGGGTTGAACGCTTGGCCATGGGTCATAAGCTCCCTTAATTTATAAGTTTACGTATCATAAAAAGCTGTCTTAATGGCTTTTTTTATTTGAAAAGATGTGAGGTGCAACTAATGCCTGATAAGAAAACAATTCGTAGCCAGCAACGGGAAAAGCTTAGTGCTTTAGATAGCAAAGCCAAAAAAGCTGAGGAAGACCAGCTCTACCAACTGCTCTTTGCCTTACCCGATTGGCAAAATGCTCAAACTGTCGCCGTAACTTCTTCTTTACCCTTTGAGGTGAACACTAAACCAATTATGGAAGCTGCCTGGCAAGCCGGTAAGCAGGTTGTCCTGGCCAAGGTCTTAAACCGGGAAATGGGTTTTGTCACCATTGAGCCAGATGATGATTTGGTAAGCGGGGATAGTTTTGGCATCTTACAACCACAAAGTAACGACTTGGTTGCCAAAAACGAAATTGACTTGGTTATCGTACCTGGTTTGGCCTTTAGCGACGCTGGCTTGCGGGTTGGCTTTGGTGGGGGCTACTATGATCGTTTCTTGAAAGATTATCAAGGAGCAACGGTTGCCTTGGCCTTACAGACTCAACGTCGGGCGGATTGGGTTCCAGCGATTTTTGATGAAATCGTTGGTCAAGTTTTGCATGTTCATGGTTAAAAGTATTTGATTAAATTAAGTTCTGAAATTGATAAAATTTCGGGACTTTTTTGAGTAGTCAGACTATTGAGGCTTTAGGATGCCATTTTTCTTAGCAAATTTTAAGGGAACTTTTCTTGCTTTACCGAACATCTGTTCGTATAATAAAAATAGATTAACAAGAGGATAATTTTTATGCGGGCAGAACAATTACAAGCAATTTATCAACATGAAAAACGACGGGTTGTTTTCCTGATTGATTCAAAAAGTTTTTATGCCAGTGTCGAAGCCGTTGAACGCAATCTTAATCCCTTAAAGGCCATGCTGGTGGTAATGTCCCACCAGGAAAATCAAAGTGGGGGTCTGGTTTTGGCGTCCTCCCCAGTTGCTAAAAAGCAGTTGGGAATTTCCAACGTTACTCGGCAGAAGGATGTTCCAGATGTGCCGGGGTTGATTAAGGCTGAACCCCGAATGAATGTCTACATTCAAAAAAACTTAGAAATCAACGCCATCTACCAGCAGTATGTCGATGATGATCACTTACTGCCATATTCAATTGATGAATCTATTTTAGATATCACGGATTTTTGGCACTTATTTGGGGATAGCCCAGTTGAAGTCGCCAAAAAGATTCAGCGTCAGGTTCGTCATGAAACCGGGATTTACCTGTCTGTTGGTATTGGTGATAGCCCGGTTTTGGCCAAGTTGGCTTTGGATTTGGCTGCGAAAAAAGCCCCCGACTTGTTAGCAGAGTGGCACTATGAGGATGTCCCAGAAAAGTTATGGCCGGTAACTGATTTTTCCAAGGTTTGGAGTATCGGAAAAAAGACGGCTGACAAGCTGGAACGATGGGGTATTCATTCATTAGGTGATTTAGCTCGCAGCAATCCCTATTTGATGAAGGAACGGTTGGGATTGGTTGGTGAGCAACTCTATGCCTTGGCCTGGGGAATTGATCGCAGTGACCTGGGAGAAGAAACGGTCGTTAAGGATAAGTCTTATGGAAACTCACAGGTCTTACCGGCCGATTACCATGACCGCGAGGCCATTCAAGTCGTCATCCAAGAAATGGCTGACCAAGTTGCTAGCCGTCTGCGGGCCCATGGCCAGCAAGCTAGTTTGGCTTCCCTATACCTGGGATACGCTAATCAAGGAATTCAGTTTAATACCCGTCACCGTAATCAGACAGGTCTCCATCAAAGTATCCGAATTGAACCAACCAATCGGACTCAAACCTTAATGACTGTCTTAACAGACTTATTCCAGCAGCACTGGTCGGGGCAGCCAGTCCGCTATATTGGGGTGACCTTTAGTGGCCTTCACACGGAAAAAATTCAGGCGATTTCTTTATTTGACCCCGAACCAGCCCAAGAAGCGAGTGAAGAAGATCCAATTGATGCAGTAGTTGATCAAATTCGCCAACGGTTCGGGACTGCGAGTTTAGTTCGATCACACTCCTTGGAAAAGGGGGCAACGGCCATCAGTCGAGCCAACTTAGTCGGCGGTCACAACGGGGGGAATGCCTATGAATAACGATTTTCAAACTGAAGAAGAGTGGGTGAAGACGGTTGCAACTTATTTTCACTATGATTATCGAGACCGTGGTAAGGTCAAATGGAATGGTTTTTTCCTATCAGACCATACCGCCAAATTAAAGGCCCAAAAGGCGGACCAAAACCTAGCCAGTCATGAGACCCTGCGGCCACCGATGGACTACCAGCAAATCCAATTAGTTGTCGGCCAAGCCGCCAGTAACCGACAAAGGATTACGATTCAGTTAGATACCCGCAATGCTGATGGCTTTTTTAGTCCCTTAATTAGCGGAAAGGTTACTGGATTTTTTGAAAGTGGCTTCTATTTAGACCAAGAACCGCAGTTATGGGAAGAAATGCGTTATGTGGAGGTAAACCATGACAAATGAAGACTTAGTGCAAGAACTATTGCAAGCAACTCAGCCGTTGTTTAAAAAGGCGAAAAATACCGTCTATGAATTACGGGTGGTCAACCAAACATATTCTAACCAAGTTAATTTTTTCTTTGAGTGGGGGCTGGTTGGCCGGTCAACAATTTCTCGGCAAATCAAAACCGTTCCCCGCCGACAAATTACCGATTTGGATGCCTTAATTGCTAGTTTGCGAAGACAAAGTCCGGTCAGAATCACTTTGGCTTAGCGGTTTTTTAGTAACGCCCACAATTTCAGCAATTAGAAAGGATATTAGAACGTCTTTTGTTTCTTTTCTAAGAAACAATTTACACATTCGTAAAATTGGATTATAATATGGACAAATAATGAGAACAGGAGATATCTTTATGTCATTGAATACGGTTCCGGCAAGTGTTGCAATGTTGAAGGTCCTAGAAGACTGGGGTGTTGACCACCTTTTTGGTTATCCCGGCGGTTCTTTTAACTCCACCATGGCTGCTCTTGCTGAGCAAAAAGATCAGATTAAGTACATCCAAGTTCGCCACGAACAAGTTGGAGCATTAGCCGCTGCGGCTGATGCCAAGCTAACTGGTAAAATTGGGGTCGCCTTTGGCTCTGCTGGACCTGGGGCAACGAACCTGTTGACCGGTCTCTATGATGCCAAGGAAGACCACGCACCCGTTTTGGCTCTGGTTGGGCAAACACCCCGAGCCGTGATGAATTCGCACTTTTTCCAAGAATTCAATGAAGATCCAATGTTTGAAGATGTTTCGGTTTATTGCCGGACGGTTATGACTCCTGAAAGCTTGCCTCACGTTGTTGACCAAGCAATTCGTGAGGCCTATAAGCACCAGGGCGTTGCTACCGTTATTATTCCGAACGACTTAGGCTACGTTCAAATTCCTGATATTGCCTATGGTTCACACAGTGCTACAGATGATAAGAAGCTGCCACAGCCAGAACCAACCGCTGCTGAAATTGACGAATTTTTGGCCTTGGTAAAAGAAGCTAAGCGACCAGTCTTTCACGTTGGTCGGGGAATCCAAGATGGTGGGGACGCTTTGATTGAACTATCAAAGAAGCTCCAAGTACCCTTGGTGATGACCGGATTGGCTAAGGGTCACGTTGATGAAAGCTATGAGGGTAACTTGGGAATGGCTAACCGTGCCGCTTCCAAAGCCGCCGATGAAATTATGGCCAGTGCTGACTTAGTGATTGCTTTGGGAGCAGACTTCCCATTTGCTAAGTTGGTTTACACCACACATCCATTTAAGTTTGTCCAAATCGACAATGATCGGACAGAATTGGGTCGCCACCATACCCTTGACCTCGGTATCTGGTCCGATGCAACAGCTTTCGTCGAGGCTGCTTTGGACCGTAGCGAGCAAGCACCAGAATCAGCCTTCTTTAAGGCTGCCGCTGCAGACAAGGAAAATTGGTTTGCCTATCAAAAGCAATTGCAAGATGACACTCGGTCACCATTACGAGCAGAACCAATCTACAAGCAAATTAACCGAGTAGCCGATCCAGATGCCGTCTTTGCTATTGATATTGGGGACAACATTATTAATTCATTCCGTCACTTGCACGTGACACCCAAGAATAAGTTTGTGATTTCAGCTATCTTTGCTTCAATGGGTTCTGGTCTTCCTGCCGCTTTGGCGGGTCAACTTTCATATCCTGGTCGTCAGGTTTGGAACGTTGCCGGAGATGGTGCTTTCTCAATGATTATGCAAGACCTCTTAACTGAAAAGAAGTATGACTTGCCAATCATTAATGTGATTACGGCTAACACCACTTTGAACTTTATCAAGAGTGAGCAAGATGATGTTGCTATGCATCACTCTGGAATTGATTTGGCAGACCAAGACTTTGCCATGATTGCCAAGGGAATGGGGGTCGAGGCCGTCACGGTAACTGAGGCTAGCGAATTGCCCGCTGCTTTTGACAAGGCGATTGAGGTGACGAAGGCCGGCCGACCATTCTTGATTGATGCTAAGATTTCCGCTGCCCGGTCATTGCCAGTTGAAGAATTGCAATTGAAGGATACTGAAAATGGGGTTGAGGAAGTCTTGAGTCCAACCTATAACAGTAACTTAGATTTGCAACGACCAGCATCAGTTCGTGAATTCTTAGACTCATACGATGGCCAAAACCTCAAAACATTACCTGAATTCTTCGAAGAATACGGAGTTGAATGGTAAACTTATATGTTAACTTATTTTAAAGTCGCTATATTAGCGGCTTTTTATTTTAATAGTAAAGCATGGTGGTTCGATAACCGGAATCGGTGTAAAATAGGGCAAAAGGAGTGAAACCAATGCCAACACTTGTCTTATTACGCCACGGTCAAAGCGAATGGAACCAAGCTAATCGATTTAACGGTTGGATTGATACCTATTTATCAGCAGAAGGTCAAAAACAAGCCCGGGCTGCCGGTCGCAAAATTGAAGCCACCGGTTTGGTTTTTGACCAGGCCTATAGCTCAGTTTTGAGTCGCACAATTATGACAATCAATCGGCTTTTAGAAGAGGCCAACCAAGCCTATGTGCCATTAGTAAAGTCTTGGCGGTTAAATGAGCGCCATTACGGAATCCTGCAAGGTCATGATAAAGACGAAATGCGGGCTCAGTATGGAAAAGACCAGGTGCAAACTTGGCGACGATCATACTCGGTTTTGCCACCAAAGGCAATTAGTTTCTCACCAACAGTAACCATTGGTGGTCAAACTTACCCAGCCTTTGATCATCGTTACCACGATGTGCCATTTGGGCTGCTACCACGTAGTGAAAATATCCAAAGCACGGAAAAACGGGTCCAACCGTTATTTGAAAGTGGAATCTTGGCTGACCTACAAGCTGGCAAGGATGTCCTAGTTGTCGCCCACGGTACTTCAATCCGAGCCTTAACGAAATTAATTGAAGGACTAACACCTGAAGAGGTGACTCAGGTTGAAATTGCCAACGGTCAACCAATTCGCTATGACTTTTCAGCGGACCTATCAACCTACAAAAAATCATTAATTTAAACAGTAAAATAGTCGACCTGGTTTTAACACCGGCTCGGCTATTTTTGGTTAAAAGAATAGTTTTCACAAATAGACCAAAGCTAATTCGGTTTGAATTTTCAGGTTACATCATTCATACTGGCACTAGTGAGCAGTTGTTAATCCTAACGCTGCTTTTTCGACAGGATTTATCAGGAGGATATGATGGCAACAGTACTTGTAATTGGATCACATGGCCGGGTTGGCCAACGAATTGTTAAAAAATTAGCCAACGCCGGGCAGGATGTTGTTGCTGGTTTTCGTTCACCAGACCAGTTTGAAACCGTTGCCGGTCTCGCCAACGTCACACCTGCTGTCTTTGATTTGGCAGCTAATGAACTAACGATGGTTGATTTTTTGAACCAACAAAAAATTGATCAAGTTGTCTTTAGTGCCGGTGCTGGTGGTAAGGGTGGTGCGGAACGAACAGTTGATATTGACTTGGATGGGGCCGTGAAAACGATGGATGCAGCTAAAAAGGCAGAAATCCAGCACTATGTCATGGTTTCTGCAGCTGGTGCCGATGACCGGACCCGGTGGGAAAAGTCAGGCATCTATACGTATTTCGTTTTGAAGCATTATGCTGATCGGATTTTACGCCAGACTGGTTTGCCAGCCACAATTGTTCGACCAACTTCTTTGACTGATGATGCTGGAACTGGTCGAGTTTCACTGAATGTTGATTTCGACCAAGGGCCATTGTCGATTGCTCGTGACGATGTCGCGGACTTTGTTGTGGCAGTCCTAGCTCATGACAATACCATTAACAAAACCTATGACTTGACTGCTGGTGACCAAGCAATCCAAGACTTATTTTAATTTGATTAATAAATTTTACGGTTAATTATCCGCACGTAAAAACAAGATAGGAGATTTTCCATGAAGCAAGCAATGTTTATGAAGGCCGGTTTAGTCGAAGTTGAAGACGGCCAACAACCAACTCTGCAAAAGGATGATGATGTCATTATTCGCGTTTTGAAGGCCAGTGTCTGTGGATCTGACCTGTGGGCTTACCGGGGTAGCGATGACCGCCCGGACCATTCACAAAATACTGGGCATGAAGCGATTGGGGTTGTGACTGAAACTGGTTCTGCCATCACAACGCTCAAGGCCGGCGATTTTGTGATTGCTCCCTTTACTCACGGGTGTGGTCACTGTGCTGCCTGTTTAGCTGGTTTTGATGGTTCATGTCAGAGTCACCGTGATAACTACACGGAAGGTGACCAAGCAGAATACATCCGTTTCCAACACGGTAACTGGGCCTTGGTCAAGGTTCCTGGTAAGCCCGAAGACTATACGCCAGTAATGTTGAATTCATTTTTGACATTGGCCGATGTGATGCCAACTG
>NZ_DF968005.1:411861-421608 GCF_001047075.2 Fructobacillus ficulneus | reverse complement strand
GTTACCATGCCGCTCGGACAGCTAACGTCCAAAAGGGTGATACAGCCGTGATTATTGGTGACGGGGCCGTTGGTCTGTGTGCCGTTATCGCCGCTAAGCTCCGTGGTGCTAAGCAAATTATCATTATGAGTCGCCACGAAGATCGACAAAAGTTGGCTCTGGAATTTGGTGCTACTCATATCATTCCTGAACGTGGCGAAGAGGGCGTCCAAAAAGTGATGGACTTGACGAACGGCTTCGGGGCCGATGCCGTGATGGAATGTGTTGGAAATGAGCAGTCAACGCAAACTGCTGTAGCCGTCGCTCGTCCCGGTGCTAGCATTGGTCGAGTTGGCTTGCCTCATGGTAAGGACATCGACATGGCCACAACTTTCTACCGCAACATTTTTATCGGTGGTGGACCGGCCTCAGTAACAACCTACGACAAAGAAGTCTTGTTGAAGGCGGTCTTGGATGGGGAAATCAACCCCGGCAAAGTCTTCACGAGTGAATATGCCTTGGCCGACATCAATGCAGCCTACCAAGCAATGGACCAGCGCCAAACAATCAAAGCAGCAATCTCAGTGAGCTAAATAGAGTTATTCTCATCAAAAATATATTAATTTTAATAAAACACCGTTAACAACTAGCATTAACGGTTTTTTTTATGTGATTAAAATGATTATAAAATGAACAAATTAAAAAATAATGATAAAAAGTGTTGACATCAATTTAAAAAGTTGTAAACTAAGCTTCAACAGATAAGAAAGCAAAAGCGATTATAAGAAACAGCCTTTGTAAGACTACTCTAAGAGAGCGTTGGTTTGGTGCAACAACGCAGTGGGACTTACTGATAAGGTTATCCTTCTTTAGCTAGTGGACTGAACTTGACTTAGTAAGTGCCACTCGGTTGCAACCGTTACCTTGCCACTGTATCGTCATCGTTGATGGCCGTACGGGATGAGTTCGAAGTCTATTTGGCTTCGAAAATTATAAGGTGGTACCGTGCTAATCGCGCCCTTAGTCTAAACGTTTTTTCGTTTGGACTAGGGGCTTTTTTATTTGTTTAGTCTAGGAATCAGGGAGGTATTCAGCAACTTAAATTATTGATGTGTTTCAACTACTGCGAACCGTTTTTAAGCTGATAAAGGGAGAACCGATTATGACAATGACTAACTTGAATGTAAAAGTAACACCAGAAAGCAACGAAGACCAATTGGCCCATGCATTGTACAATGCCTACCAAGAAAAGCAACCGTTGCAAATGAACGAATGGGTTGATTTGGTGAGTGATGATGAAACAGCTTACCGAGTCCAAGACTTGTTGATGCAATTTAAGAACCAACCACTTGGGGGCTACAAGGTCAGCTTGACCAGCCCACAAACCCAAGAAATGTTTGATTCAAACGAACCACTCTATGGGGCCCAAGTGCAAAGCCACTTCGTCCAATCACCGGCCACTCTTTCATTGAAGGATAACTTGATGGAGCCATTGGCGGAAGTCGAACTGGTCTTCAAGGCTAAGGAAGACTTAAATGTTAATGATACTTTGGAAGACTTGCAACGCAAGACTCAAGTATCTGCCGGGGTGGAAGTTCCTGACGCCCGATTCTCAGACTGGTTCCCAAGCTTGAGCAAGTACTTGGTCATGTCTGATGCCGCTGTTGGTGGTTTTGTTGTCTACGGTGAGGAGCGTGACAGCACAGATCTATCAATGGAAGACTTCACTAACGTGACTACTAAGCTCTACCACGATGGCGAACAAGTTGCTGAAGGGGTTTCATCAGAGGTCCTTGGCAACCCATTGAAGTCATTACAATGGTTGGTGCAGAAGTTGGATGCTCAAGGTAAGACCTTGAAGGCCGGGGAACGTGTTTCATCAGGAACCTTCCTCTTGCCTGCGAATCTTACCAAGGGAACTTGGAAGGCTTCGTTCAGTCATAACTTCCCAGACGTTGTTGTGGAAGTACAAGACTAAGGACATTTTAAATCACAGTCTTGTGATTTTTAACAAAATTGAGTATAATTTTTCTCGTAGGGGAGCTCGTGTGTCGGGCTGAGAGGAAGCAAAAGCTTCGACCCGTTGACCTGATGCGGATAATGCCGCCGTAGGAATTATGAGAATGATTGATTAATTTTTATGGGGGCGGTCTGCACAGACTGTCTCTTTTTTTGTGCCTTGATGAAAGGAGGAAAATGAAAATGCACGGTGAAAACCGTGACTAGTCCGGGGGAGCGCCCGTGATTGGTAATTACAGCGATGGGAAGCCGTGTTCCGGCGTGAGAGGAAACCAGTGAGTTTCGACCGCTTTTTCTTTAGGTAGCAGGCTTTTCACTGTTATCTTTTACTCGAGGAAAACGTTGTGGTTGATTTCGTTTTCCTGTGACTCACAAGGAGGGTTTTCTGATGAAAGCCAAGAGAAGTTTAGATCCAAAAAAATTAGTCGTAACGGCCTTATTGGCTGGGCTAGCTTATGTCTTAAATAGTTTTGTTCACTTTCCAGCCATGGCTCCGTTCCAGCACTTTGTTGATGTGATTGCTGCGGTCTTGCTTGGACCCTGGTATGGTTTTGCTAGTGCTTTAATTTGCGGAATTTTACGGATGATGTCAGGGCGAACAATCCAGGCAGTAACAGGGGCCATTTTTGGACCGATCCTCGGTGGGTTGGTCTACCGTAAGACGCATAACCTTTACTTGGTTTTTGCGGCGGAAGTCTTTGGCACTGGTGTCATCGGAGCTCTGTCCTCTTATCCATTCATGAAATACTTATATGGCGTAGACTTACCACATTGGTACTATTTCGTCCCATTTTATACCCCCGCTGCAATTGTCGGTGCTGGGATGGGTTTGGCACTTTTATTGGTCTTACAGAAGGCTGGTGTCTTGCAACAAATGGTTCACCGAATTAATGGACAATGATTGATTTCTTAGACAAGAGGAAAAAACATGGATAAAACCTATGCGATTTTTGATTTGGATGGCACCCTAGTCGACTCTTCAGTCTACTGGACAAAGTTAACCCAGGAATTTTTAGTCCAGCATGGATTAACTGAAAAAGCTCCGAATCAACTATTGCAAGCAATCGAGCAACTAACGGTCGATGAAGCAGCCAAGGTTATTCAGGACTATTTTGGTCTAACAGACGAACCAGCAGCAATTACAGCTGCGATTAATGCCCTGATGGACCAGCACTACCGGCAAGACATCCCGGCTAAACCCGGTGTTCAAGCTTATTTAGCCAATTTAAAGAATCAAGGCTGTCAATTAGCGCTGGCTTCGACGGCTGACAAAAATTTGATTCATGATTGCTTGAAGCGTCTCAACTTAGACCAGTACTTTGACTTTGTTTTAGCCTGCCCTGATTTCCAAACTGACAAAACCTCGCCGATTATCTACAATTTAGCCTGTCAACGTTGGGGTGTCCGTCCAGACCAAGTTGCCGTTTATGAAGACGCGGTTTATGCTATCAAGACTGCTCACCAAGCTGGCTTCGTGGTGGTTGGTGTCTATGATTATCAATCTAACCACGACTGGCAATTGATTCGAAATTACGCGACTGAAACTTTAAAAACCTATTAATGGGAGAAAAATATGACTGCCAGTATTGCCATTCAGGTTTTACCTGAAGCACCAAATAATCAAGAACTTTGCCGGATTGTCGATGAGGTGATTGCTTACCTTGATTCAACCGGTCTTCATTACCAAGTCGGCGCCTTTGAAACGACCTTAGAAGGTGATGACTATGATCAATTAATGGATATTGCTAAGGAGTGCCAGCATGTTGCCGTGCGAGCGGGAGCTAAAAAGGTTTCAGCCTATATCAAAGTTGTTTACCAGGTCGATGGACCGGTTTTAACGATTGATGAAAAAACTGGCAAATACAGGTAAAACCAAAATAAAAAGACCCAGAACGGCTGACTCAAAGCGGAGTCATAGCTATTCTAGGTCTTTTAATTTATCGATGAAAATTAGTTGAAAACTTTTTCCAAATCAACCAAGTTGGTCACTTGGTGAGTGGGGTGTAAGTCAGCGGGCAAATCTTGCCCTTTGGCATTGAGCCAAATTGTATCAAGGTCGTAATTTTGTCCACCTAAGATATCAGAACCAAGGCCGTCACCAATCATCACAGTATTGTCAGCATTCATACCTGGATTATCCTTGAAAATTTTATCAAAGAATTCGGTATCAGGTTTTGAAGCGCCAACACCTTCGGATGTATAGATTTGGTCAAAATACTGGTCCAAACCAGTCTCTTTTAAGCGCAGAAGTTGGGTTGCTTCTTGACCATTTGTTCCGGCGATAATGG
Organism: Fructobacillus ficulneus; assembly: GCF_001047075.2. GTDB lineage: Bacteria > Bacillota > Bacilli > Lactobacillales > Lactobacillaceae > Fructobacillus > Fructobacillus ficulneus. The sequence continues at coordinate 417,322 of NZ_DF968005.1, read as the reverse complement.
TATGATCGGAACTTAAGTTTTTCAAAACATCAGTTGCGTAAGGTAAGAGGCGGAAGTTGTGGTTGCGTAAGTACGCATATTCATTTTCTAATTCTGCCGCATCTCCGTCAATCTTTAGGGCTGCCAAAGTTAAGGCAAACCGGGTATCGAAGATTTGTTGACGAGGAATTTCATCTTGTTCATATTGGTGCCAGAGACCGTGGTTGATTTCTTGGTAGGTTGCCAAGGCTTGGTCAACTTGGTCAGCCGGAATGGCTAACTTGTCTTGGAAGAGGGATTTGATGCCGGCAATTTCACCACCGGTAAAATCAAGTAGGGTATCATCCAAATCAAAAATTAAATACTGGTACATTGCGTAAACACTCTCCTAGTCGTCAATCTACATAAAATCATTATTAATATCATGCACTATCCAACTAGAAATATCAAACAAAACTTTAGCTTTTATCTACTATATAAAGGTCGGCGGTCGTAATTTCCTCTGGTTCGTTTTTACGACTTTGAATAAAGACAACACTAATAATTAAAATCATGCCCAAAATCTCCACCAAACCAAGGTGCTGGTTCAATACCAAGACTGAAAAGACTGTGGCGGTTAGGGGCTCAAAGGACCCCAACATTTGAGCGACCGTCGCCGCCAGGTATTTGAGGCTGTTAATGTAGCAAAGACAGGCTGCTAGGGTTCCAATCAAAATGATGAAAACAACATTAGTCCATTGCCAAGCTGAAAGAGTAGTCAAGGCTGAATCCCTGAAAATAGCTGGTCCAAGAGGAATCCCACCTAAAAACATTCCCCAACCAACAACGACCGAAGTATCGTACTTTTCCAAGAGGGGTTTGGGCAAGATACTATAGGCAACTTGACCCATGCCTGAAACTAGTCCCCAGAAAATAGCGAGAGGAGCAATGGCGAAGACGGCCAGTTGGCCATCGGTGATTAAGAGGATTGTCCCAACGACGCTGATTAAAATAGTTAAGAGTTCCAACATCTTTGGTTGGTACCGCTGACCAACAATCAAGTAGACCAGGGTGAAGGTTGGACTAAGAAACTGGAGAGCTGCTGCCGCTGCCACGTTACCATAGCTAATCGATAAGAAGTAAGACAGCTGTGAAGGCAAGAAGCCGAAGAGGCTAAAGAGTAAAAGCCTCTTTCGGTCAGCGGGATCGCGCCAAATTGCCCAAATTTGTGTCCGTAGTCGTGGGGAACCCACGGCCAAAAGGAGGGCGAGCAAACCACCGATTAGCAGGCGGAGGGCGACTATGCTAGTGGGTAAGACGCCGGTATCATGGAAGAGGTATTGGCTGGCTACGCCAGAAAGCCCCCAAAAAGAAGCACCGGCAATGGCGAAGAAGAGACCGATTTGTTGTTGTGATTTTTTCATAGAGTTGACTCCTTATCTAACAATATAAGGCCAATGGAGTTATAATGAAAATGAATAATTTTTATAAAAATATAAGGGGTTCTTATGAACAAATTTTTGGCTCTCAAAGTTGTTTTAGAACAACAAAATATCTCCCGGGCAGCCGAAATTTTAGGCTATACCCAACCAGCTGTTACCCAAATGCTGAAGAGCTTAGAAAAGGATTGTGGCTTTCCACTTTTAATTAAAAATCGCCATGAAATTCAGCTAACAGCCAATGGGCAGAAAATCTTCCCGATTATCAATCAATTGATTAATGACTACCAGGCCCTAGAAGAACAAAAGGCTGAGATTAATAACGAGAAAGCCGTCATTAAATTGGCAACGATTCCTAGTATCTCCCAACAGTGGTTGCCCAAGTTAATCAGTCACTTTCAAGAAGTTTATCCCAATAGTGAATTTTCAATTTTACAGGGGGATTATACTAGTATTCCAAGCTGGGTTGAAAACGGTGATGCCGACATCGGTTTTGTTAATTTGAACGGAGATGACAAGGCTGGGATTGACCACTTCGTTATCCAAAACCAGCACCTCCGGGCGGTTTTACCCCAAGAGTTGGCCCAGGGCCTGCCTGACGAGCCGCTAGTTTTGGCGACTTTGGCTGATAAACCTTATCTCTTACTGGAAGAGGGGCTCTTTAGTGAATCCTTGGCGGCCTTTAAAGCGATTGGTCTGGAGCCGAAGGTTACCATGCGTCTTCATGACAGCCTTTCAACGATTCTAATGGTTGAGCAAAAAATTGGCTATAGCATTATGCCCATGGATGCCGAGACCGAAAAGCTCTACCAGATTCAATCTTTCGAAATTGATCCGGTGATTTCACGGCCAATTAGTTTATTACACCGTCCTCAGGGTCTGCTAACGAGTACGGCTAAGCACTTCATTGCCTTTGCTCAAGAAAATGTCGGTGGTTTGTAACCAAACTTTAGTATTGCTAGCTTGCATTCATTCTAGCTCTGTACTATCCTGGGAAAGTACTAAATTAGTGATAGGAGTCACATATGAAAATTAAAAAAGCCCACCTCGTGGGCATTGCCTTGGTTTTAGTAGTTTCATTTGTCGGTGAATTCTTAAGCCGGTATTTGCCTCAACTCGGTGCCGAAAGTTTGGCAATGATTATTGGAATCTTACTCGGTAACACTATCTTTACCGACAGTAAGTATGGGGCAGGAATCAAGTGGTCTGAAAAGTATCCAATTGAAATCGGAATTGCTTTGCTCGGATCAACACTGACCTTCAAGACCTTGTCTAAGTTGGGTTTGAACGGGGTGGCCTTCATCATTATCAATATGATTTTGGTGATTACAACCGTCTTCTTGCTTGGCAAGTACCTTTTTAAAGTTGATAGCCAAAGTACGATGTTAATGGGGGCTGGGAACGCGGTTTGTGGCTCGAGTGCCATTGCGGCCGTTGCACCTGCTATTCAAGCTAAAGACGACGACCGTCGCACGGCTGTCGCCACAGTATCCTTGACGGGAATGTTATTGTTGCTAACGTTGCCAACCTTATCGCACTTCTTCTTCGGCGATAACAACCTTCTTCGTGGAGCCTTGGTCGGTGGAACCGTTCAATCCGTTGGTCAGGTTGTCGGGACTGCTTCGCTGATTAATAGCAATGTCGTGACCTATGCCACCTTGTTCAAGTTGTTGCGGGTAATTATGCTGGTCTTCGTGGTTGTCTTGTTTGCTTACTTAGCCAAGCGCGACCGGATTAAGGCGGGTACGGAAGCCGCTGATGCCAAGGCGGGTAAGATTACCATCTTGCCATGGTATATCATCGTTTTTGCCGTTTTGATTATCGTTAATTCCCTTGCCGCTTTACCAAGCAGTGTTCACCAATTTAGCCATACGATTAGCTCCTTCTTCGGGGTTGTCAACTTGGCTGCCATTGGTCTAAACCTCAAGTGGACAGTGATTAAGAAGAGTGGTGTGAAGTTCTTAAGCTTCGGCTTTGTTGTTGGGGCTAGCCAAGTCATTTTGGCTCTGATTTTAATTAAGATTTTCTTTTAAAATTAAAAGCTGATCCGGCAGTCGTTATGAATTACTTTCATAATAACCTCCGTTTTAAAATATAAAAAAAGTTCAGATCATGATCTATACCCCGTAAGTTTATACAACTTTTGGGGTACAGATCATCAATTGATCTGAACTTTTTTTAGTTAATTTAGTATCTTAGTCGTCAACAACAATGACGTGTAGTGAGTTGTCGTAGCCGGCCTTTTCTTCTTCAGCTGTTACACGCAAGGGACCAGCAATCCAAGAAGTAACCTTAGCAAGGATTAGCGTTCCAACAATTACGACTGCCAAGGTTACCAGGATGGCAATCACTTGGTGACCCAACAAAGTCCAGTTACCCTGAATCAAACCGGGGATACCGCCAGATAAGTGCTTATCAGCAAAGACCCCAGTGAGGAGGGCGCCGACTGTTCCACCGATACCGTGAATACCGAAGGCGTCCAAGGTGTCGTCGTAACCAAAGAAATTCTTAATAGTAGTGATACTGAAAAATCCGAGAATACCGGCTAGCAATCCCATCACAATCGCTGCCCAAGGTTGAACATAACCAGCAGCGGGGGTGATGGCAACTAATCCAGCTAAGGCACCAGTGACCAATCCATCAACTGTTACCTTCTTTTGGATAAAGTAGGCGATTGCTGCCCATGACATGACAGCGGCAGATGAAGCAAACCATGAGTTAACTAAAGCAACAACGGCTTGGTTATTAGCAGCAAGTGCTGAACCAGCGTTGAACCCGTACCAACCAACCCACAATAAGAAGCCACCAGTCAAAACATAGAGCGGGCTAATTTTGTTAGGACGACGGTCGTGACGAGGCCCGATAACAAGGGCTAACACGAGACCAGTTACACCGGATGAAATATGAACAACTGTTCCACCGGCAAAATCAATGGCACCCAACTTAGCTAAGAAACCATTATCCCAAACCATGTGAGCGAGGGGGGCATAGATGAACAACAACCAGAGAGTTAGGAAAACTAACATTGCCTTTAAGCGCATTCGGCCAACGACTGATCCGGTAATGATGGCAATGGTGATGATAGGAAACATTCCCTGGAAAATGGCGAAGGTCCCATCCGAAATGGTTAACCCGCGCGTTGATGATGAAAGCGAAACATGGTTAAAGCCGAAGAAATGAAGGTTTCCAATGAAGTCACCGGACCCACCGAAAGCCAAACTATAACCGACTAAGGCCCACACGATTGTTGCTAGACCAATCAAGAGGACTGAAAGGCCAACAGTGTGAAGACGATTCTTCTTATCCCCCAAACCGGCATAGAACAATCCCAATCCAGGAGTCATAATCCAAACTAATACCGCAGATACTAAGACCCACGCTGTGCTACCACTATCCATATTACTTTCCTCCAATTAACTATCCATCACTTAATTTATTACATGTTCAATCATAACGTAAGATTTAACCATACCAATTTAATTTTGGCAGGTTTTCTGACACAAGTTATAGGGCATATTGCGAATTTGAGAGTATATTAGTCTACAAATATTCGGGAATACCAATAACAAAAACCGAATTGGCTGTCCTGTGATGGATTGAGTTTAAAAGGAGAATGATTTTATGTTTGAAACTGTTGATGACTACATTAGGCGTGACCCGGCTCTTCACTCCCGTTACCAAGTCATATTCTTTCACACCGGTTATCAAGCAATTCGTGCTTACCGGACTAGTCACTATCTTTGGACTCATGGGCACAAGTTTCTAGCCCAACTTATTTCGAACCATAGCAAGAAAAGAACCGGGATTGATATCCACCCCGGTGCAACCATTGGTGAAAACCTCGTGATTGATCATGGTGTTAACGTGGTGATAGGCGAAGAAACTATTATTGGTGATGAAGTCACGATTTATCAGGGTGTGACCCTCGGTGCCAGCGGAACTGCTAAGCCGGGCGAACGACGCCACCCAACTATTGGCGACCATGTCATGATTGGTGCCGGAGCTAAGGTGTTAGGAAACATTACAATTGGCAGTGGCAGTAAGATTGGTGCTAACGCAGTGGT
>NZ_DF968005.1:411668-411814 GCF_001047075.2 Fructobacillus ficulneus | reverse complement strand
CGGCAGGGCAGACGGCTGTCGGTATTCCAGCCCGGATTGTCGGCCAAGCAAAAAAACCAGATAAACTCTGGGGCATTAAGAAGACAGCAATTGTGTGAACCGATGACCCATCAGCGGGAAAATGGAAATGACCTTTACTTGGTTTC
>NZ_DF968005.1:407005-411611 GCF_001047075.2 Fructobacillus ficulneus | reverse complement strand
GTTAGGCCAGGTGCTCTTGCACCTGGCTTTTTTTAATGAAATTTTAGTCGAACAAATCATGAGTTATTTATCTAAGTAGAATGACGATAATTTCGTTCATTTTAGAAATTTCTTGGTATAATTTAAATAAACTTATTCAAAGGAAATAAAGATATGGCAGAGTGGCATAGGATTGTTGTGAAGGTCGGGACGAGCACGATTGTTGACTTAGAGGGGCAAATCAATTACCCAGTCATCAACCGTTTGGCCCAAACACTGGCAACACTGCGACAGGGTGGACACGAGGTTTTATTAGTAACATCAGGAGCGATTGGGGTTGCTTTGAGTCAAATGGATTTAGACCAACGACCGAAAGAAATTCCCCGCCAGCAGGCCTTGGCAGCAATTGGTCAAGGCTATCTGATGTCAATTTACCACCAAAGTTTCGCCTTTTATAAGCAAATTGTTGGCCAGGTTTTGTTGACCTACGACGTCTTTGATAACCCCGGGATGCTGGCCAACACAACCAATGCCATTGAAACAATGTTTTCTGAGGGAGTCATTCCTATCATTAACGAAAATGATGTGATTGCCGTTGATGAATTGGACCACCAGCATTCATTTGGGGATAATGACTATTTAGCAGCTCTGGTCGCTAAGGAAATCAAGGCAGATGGCTTAATTGTTTTAAGCGATGTTGACGCACTTTATACTGCTAACCCTAATATCGATGAAAACGCGCAACCGCTCCACCAAGTTGCTGAAATCACGGATACCATCCGTCTCAGCGCAACCGGGTCAACTTCTGGCTTGGGTACCGGGGGCATGAGCACGAAATTACGGGCTGCCGACTTAACCATGCAAAATGGTAGTCGGATGGCCTTAATCAACGGTAATGATCCGGCTAATATTTTAGCCGTGATTGCCGGACAAAAAATCGGAACTTTATTTGAAGGTCAATCATAATATGCAAACAGTAGAAAAAATAGGCCAACAGGCCAAGCAAGCAAGCCAAATTGTTAGTCAACTTAGCCTGGCTGACCGTAACGAGATTTTAAAGGCCATGGCCACAGCCTTAACAGCGAATCAAAGCACGATTATCGCAGCCAACCAAGAAGACTTGGCCAACGCCCAGGACCTAACTGGGCCAATGAAAAACCGGCTCACCTTGGATGCGCAAACAATTGCCGGGATTGCTGAATCATTAGCAGCAGTGGCCGACCTAGCCGATCCATTGGCTGGCCCTTATGAAAATTGGGACCATCCAACCGGTTTTAAAATCATCAAAAAGACGGTACCACTCGGCGTTGTCGCCATGGTTTATGAAGCTCGTCCAAACGTGACGGTCGATGCCGCTGCTTTGACCTTCAAGTCTGGGAATGCCGTGATTTTGCGTGGAGGAAAAGAAGCTATCCATTCCAATATTGCTTTGGCAATGGTTTTACGTCAGGTTTTGGTTGACCACAACCTTGATCCTGACATCATCCAGTTAATTGAAGATACCAGTCACGAGTCGGTCAATGAACTGCTCCATATGCGTCAGTACATCGATGTCTTGATTCCCCGTGGATCAGGGAAGTTTATTGATTTTGTCGTGACTAACGCAACTGTGCCAGTTATTGAAACCGGGGCAGGGAATACCCATATCTTTGTTGACGAAAGCGCGGACCAAGACCAAGCTCTTGAAGTCATCCATAACGCTAAGACTCAAAAGCCAGCCGTCTGCAATTCCGCTGAAAAGCTCTTAATTCACCAGGCAATTGCTGCGGAGTTTTTGCCAAAGATTGCAGACAAATTAATTGCCGCCGGGGTTGAACTTCGCGGTGATGAGGCCGTTTGTGCTCTCGACAGCCGGATTAAACTGGCAACGGCTGCTGATTGGGACACGGAATATAACGACCTAATCATGGCTATCAAAGTTATTTCGGATACTGCCGAGGCCATTAGCTGGGTTAATACCCACACGACCCATCATTCCGAAACAATTCTCAGCCAAAACCCAGCCAACGTCGCATCCTTTATGAACCTGGTTGATGCGGCTGTCGTTTACCAAAATGTCTCAAGTCGGTTTACCGATGGCTTTGAGTTTGGATTTGGGGCTGAAATCGGAATTTCAACACAAAAACTCCATGCTCGCGGACCAATGGGTCTGCCAGCATTAACGACGATTAAATATGAAGTCTTTGGTGATGGTCAAATTCGCCAATAATGAGGACTAGAAGCCGCGCTCAGCACAACGCTGTCGCGGTTTTTTCTTTATAAAAATTTAGAAATTCTACTCACTTTTGAAAGAGTCAAAGGTGTAAAATAATCCTATGTCAAAATCAAATTTTAAAATTAATACTAGCCAATTCAAGGTCATTATCACCGGGGCCTTGGTTGGAATTTTAACCGGAATCGTGGTTTCGGCCTTTCGTTGGTGCATTGAACAATCACTATCCTGGTGGAAACGTATGTATACATACACTATAAACGGCCACCTTAAAATGATTTTTATTATATTGCTTTTAAACCTGGTGATTGGGTTAATTGTCAGTCGCCTGGTCAAAAAAGAACCACAGATTGCCGGTTCGGGGATTCCTCAAGTGGAAGGGCAACTACAAGATGAGTTAACTTTGTCCTGGTTTGCCATCCTCTGGCGTAAATTTATCGCTGGAGTCCTCTCGATTGGGAGTGGCCTCATGCTTGGTCGGGAAGGGCCCTCGATTCAACTCGGTGCCAGCGTTGGTCAAGGGGTTGGTGAAATTTTGAAAGTCGACCACCGTCAAAAGAAGAGTTTGATTGCGGCTGGAGCGGCCTCCGGTTTAGCCGCCGCCTTCAATGCGCCCTTAGCCGGCGTCATGTTTGTCTTGGAAGAAATCTATCACAGCTTTTCTTCCTTTATTTGGTTAAGTGCCTTAGCGGGGGCGGTCTTGGCCGATGCGGTTTCAACAGTGGTTTTCGGTCAAAAGCCAGTCTTGGCCGTCGGCAACTTACCAGACATCCCGGTCCATATTTACGGGCTGCTGTTAATTTTTGGATTGGTTTTGGGCCTCTTAGCCTTCTTGTACCAGAAAACCCTCTTAGCCAGTCAAACGGCTTACAAATTAACCCGACTACCCAAGTACATGAACGGCTTCATTCCACTCATCTTGGTTATTCCCGTTGGCCTCTTTTGGTCGGCCGGCTTGGGTGGGGGCAATAGTCTCATCCTATCCCTGGGTCAGCATGTACCAACCCTGAAAATCCTACTCGCAATGGTCATTGTACGCTTTGTCTTTTCGATGATCAGTTACGGGTCGGGACTTCCCGGTGGAATTTTTTTGCCAATACTAACTCTTGGGGCTCTAAACGGTGCCTTGATTGGCCAAGCTTTTGTTCAATTGGGTTGGCTCTCCGGTGACTATCGCATCGATTTTGTTGTAATTGGCATGGCGGCTTACTTTGCTGCCATCGGCAAGGCACCCTTTACCGCCATTATCTTGATTTTTGAAATGGTTGGATCCGTGACTCACGTTTTGCCATTAGCCTTCGTATCGTTGGTTGCTTACCTAGTCGTTGATGCGCTCAATGGTGCACCCATCTACGAGTCATTACTCGACCGGTTATTACAAAATGAAAAACAGGCTAAAGACCGAAGTGAGCTTAGCGCTGTAACTATTCCAGTCCTTGCTGGCAGTTCTTTAGCTGATCAAACGATTACTAACCTGGTTTGGCCAGTTCCTAGTATCATCACTGGCATAAAACGGGGTGACCGAGAGCTAATGCCTAGTGGTCAAATTATTTTGCGGCCAGGTGACGTCATTACCATTCGTACGACCAAAGTTGACGCCCATGCCATTCGTCAACACTTTTTGACAGTTAGTTAACTTGAACAAGCTTAGTGGAGGACTCAACCATGATTCGACCAATTCAAATCACTGACCTGCCAGTCCTAATGGCGCTAAATGAAAACGAGCTTGGCTACCAATACCCTGAAGATAAAGCTCGCCACCAACTTCAAAGTCTTTTAGCTGACCAAGGCCATCATTTTCTGGCCGCTGCAGTCGATGACCAGAATGGGGAAGTCCAGGGATACATTCACGCCGAAGTCTACCAAGAAATTTATGCCGATACTCAGCTGAATATCTTAGCCCTAGCGGTGGCCGAAAAATGGAAAGGCCAGGGAGTTGGCACAGCCTTAATAACTTGGTTGGAAGACCAAGGACGGCAACGCCATATAGCCGGCATTCTCCTGAATTCAGGTGAGTCACGGGCTTCAGCCCATCGGTTTTATCAAAACCGGGGTTTTACCCTAGTTAAAAAACAAATGAAATTTATTAAAAAAATAATTTAGACTCACTTTGATGGGAGAAAAAATGAAAGCAATTGTTATCAATCACTACGGTGGCGTTGACCAATTTCAGGCAGCTGACCTACCTTTGCCGGAGCCAGCTGACAATGAGGTCTTGGTCAAAACCAAGGCCACGAGTGTCAACCCGATCGACTGGAAAGTTCGTCAGGGACACTTAACTCAGGGCGCAACCAGGTCCTTTCCACTTGTTCTGGGCTGGGACTTAAGTGGCGTGATTACCGCTGTTGGGACGGAGGTAACTGACTTTCAAGTTGGTGATGAAATCTTAGCTCGTCCGGATGGACCAGACTTACA
>NZ_DF968005.1:398734-406966 GCF_001047075.2 Fructobacillus ficulneus | reverse complement strand
CTTACAGGGGGACGGAACCCACGGCACCTATGCCGACTATGTCCTGGTGAAGGCTGATAAATTGGTTAAAAAACCAGCAACCCTATCATTTAACCAAGCGGCTGCCTTACCGTTAGCTGGCTTAACGGCCTGGCAAGTCATCGTCGGGCAAATGAACCTTCAGCCAGGCGAAAAAATCCTAGTCCAAGCTGGGGCCGGTGGGGTAGGACTCTTTGCTATTCAAATTGCCCATCATCTCGGTGCTTATGTGGCGACTACCGCCAGCCCGGCTAACCATGACTTGCTTAAAAGTCTCGGAGCGGATGAAGTCATCGATTACCACCAGGGTCCAATTATTGACTTTTTGCACGATTATGATGCCGTCTTCGACACCATCAACCAAATTCCAGCCGGAATGGCCATCTTAAAGCCAACCGGTCGTTTGGTCAGTATCGTAGCGGCACCGACAGAAGCAGATCAAGCAATCAGCCCAGCCCGGGCTAGCTTCTGGCGGTTAAAGTCAAATGGACAAGACCTCCAGAAACTGACTGATTTAGTGGAAGAGGGGGCGATTAAAATTGTCATCGATTCCGTCTTTCCACTAACGGTTGAGGGAGTCCGCCAGGCTCAAACAAAGAGTGAAGACGGGCATACTCACGGTAAAATCGTCTTAGCCGCCGAGGAATAAATAGAGTGCTAAAACGCTAGGAGCGTTGATATATAGGCATAGTTCATTTATTCACTTTTAAATTCAAATCCTTGTTATTATTTCACAAAGATATTGTGAATATTTTATTTTATATTGAATATCATCGACGCATCAAAAAAAGTTCTAACCCAGCAGTTAGAACTTTACCTTTAAATCGTTAAGCCATTCCAGTAATACTGGGGTGGCTTTTTTTGATTTTAGAACTGACCTTATAGTGAAATGAGCATCTTCACCATGAAAATCGCTAATACGACCAAAATAATCGGCCGAGCAATGGCACTGCCATAGTGCCGGTAATAAACCATACCAAGGTAGTTTCCAACAATACTAAAGGCTCCAGCAATTAAACCAATCGTAACGAGAACCTTGCCACTGATTAAAAAAATCAATAGAGCGGTGATATTGGTCGTCAAATTAATCATTTTAGAGTTGGCGGCCGCTGTATCGAGAGATAACTTAGCCAGACCAACCGATAATAAAAGAAGAAATGTGCCCGTACCGGGGCCATAAAAGCCATCATAGATTCCCATGATAAAGGCAATCAAAGAAACCAGAGCCAGGGTCCGTCTTTTAACTGGTTGATCTGAATCTTCAGTACCGATTAGGGCCCCTTTATTAAAGAGGAGGTAGAGTCCAGTCAGTGGAATGACCACTAGCAAAAAAATTGTAAAATCCTTGCTGGGTAAAATCAAAGCCAACTTGGAACCGATTGTTGATCCCAGTACTGCCAAAATCATTGAGGGTAGGGCTAGCCGCCATTTTACATCACCGTTTTTTAAAAATCCGGTTGCGGCAACGGTTGTTCCCAGTGATGATGAGAGTTTATTGGTGGCAACCGCATAGTGAGTTGGTAGACCACTCAAAAGGTAGGCTGGCAAGGATATCAGGCCACCACCACCGGCAATCGCATCGACAAAGCCTGCTAGGGCAACTAAGGGCACAATGATAATTAGTTCTCCAACCATTTATCTCTCCATCTCAAATTATTTCTAACCTAATTAGACCGAGTATAAAACATTTGACCAGATAAAGGTCAAACCGCGTTAGTTTAGCAGACCTCGGCCAGCGATTGTCATTCGATCACAAAATCGGGTGAAGAGGGACGATATCGGTTTTAATTTTAAAAATTAAATAAACGTACAAAAATATCAAATAATAAATATTATTCGTATTTAACTGTTTTAAAAGTCAATAAAGCTAACATAATTTGTTTTTAAATTCATTCTAAGGATTATTCTATTGTTCAAACATGAAAAACAAATTAGAACTGTGAGGGAATTATGGACGATGAACTATCAAAGATTATCAATCTACTCATTGATAATCAGCTAACGAGCATTAGCGTAAAGCACGGCAATGATGAAATCCGAGTTAGTAAAACCGCCCAACCGGCAGCCCTTATACCGGCCAGCCCAGTACAAAAAGCAGACTCGGCCGATACAACAAACACTATTAAGGCTCCCGGCGTTGGAACTTTTTATACCAGTCCCAATCCGGAGGCAGAACCATTTGTTACCGTTGGTGATTTAGTTACCCCGGAAACAACAGTCGGCATTGTTGAAGCCATGAAAATGATGACGGAAATTAAGGCTGGACTGTCCGGTACTATCCAAGAAGTATTCGTTGCCAATGGCGATAATATCGAATACGGTCAAAAATTATTCAGGATAGGATGATGGCGGACTTGATGAAAAAGAAATTAAAAATATTAATTGCTAACCGTGGTGAAATCGCTGTTCGCATTATCCGGGCAGCTAAAATTCTCGGAATGCAAACGGTCGCTGTCTATTCAGAGGCTGATAAAAATTCTTTACATGTTGCAATGGCAGATGAGGCCGTGGAAATCGGTGCAGCAAGTGCCGGGGATAGTTATTTAAATATTCGAGCTATTTTAGCAGCAGCTGAAATTTCTCATGCGGATGCGATTCACCCTGGTTATGGCTTCTTATCCGAAAATGCTCACTTTGCCAGGTTAGTCGAAGAAGTTGGTCTAATCTTTATCGGGCCGACAAGTCAAACCATCGAAGAAATGGGCGACAAGGAGCAAGCCCGCCAACTAATGGCCAGTGCCGGCGTTCCAATTGTTCCTGGTAGTGCTGACTTTTTCGAGTCAGCAGAAATCGGACTAAGAGAAGCCGAACGAATCGGCTACCCAGTTATGCTGAAATCAGTTGCTGGCGGTGGCGGTAAAGGTATGCGGCTAGTTTCTCAGGCCGCAGACTTTCAACAATTATTTGAACTAGCCCAGAGCGAAATTAAAAACGCAGTCGGTGATGGGCGGATGTACTTGGAAAAATTGATTATTCATCCCCGCCATATCGAAGTTCAAGTCTTAGGTGATGGCCAAGGAAAGGCAATCGCCTTAGGCGAACGTGATTGTACCATTCAACGCCACCATCAAAAGGTAATCGAAGAAGCCCCCAGTACCAAAATTGACCCGGAAACACGGCAAGAAATGTTGACTGTTGCGGTTCACGCAGCAGAACAGCAACAGTACCGCAGTGCCGGCACCTATGAGTTTTTGTACCAAGGCCCTGGCCAATTCTACTTCATGGAAATGAACACCCGCATCCAAGTTGAACATGCCATCTCTGAAGAAATTACCGGAGTCGACCTCGTTGGCGCCCAGCTAACCCAGGCTGCGGGAGGAGGCCTCCCGGAAGTTGCCAGAGACAATCAAGGTCGGGTCGCAATTGAAGCCCGGGTTGTGGCCCAAACAGCCGGCAAGATTAATTTTTTGCACCTACCAGGCGGCCTCGGAATCCGAGTCGAAACTGCGATTTATCCAGGTTACGTTGTCCCACCAAATTATGATGCGATGATTTTAAAGATCATCGCAACCGGACCAAACCGTGTTACCGCCTTACAGCGGTTACGAGAAGCGATTGGCGAGACCGTCATCACCGGGTTAAAGACTAATTTAGATTTGCTAATTCAAATCTTAAATCATCCAGATTTTACGACCAACGAAAATGCAACCGACATTGATTGGCTTGATAGCATTTTAGATGCTGAGGAGGAAAAATGACACCAGCTGAATTTCGACACACAACGAGAACCAATACCTTTCAAAGTCCAACCGCTGGGCTTTGCCCCGGTTTCGCTCAAGCAAATCTGATTGTCCTGCCAAAAAAGGATGCCTATGATTTCTTGCTCTTTGCCTTACGGAATCCCAAACCGATTCCATTACTCGAGGTTAGTGAGATGGGAAGCCGGCAACTGAATAAGTTAGGACTAGATACCGACATTGCCAGTGATTTTCCCAAGTACCGAATTTATCGTGATGGTGTCTTGGCTTCTGAATACCTCGATGTTGAGGATTACTGGCGTGACGACTTAGTAAGTTTCTTAATCGGTTGTAGTTTCTCCTTTGAAGACATGTTGATGGATGCCGGCATCGAGATTCGGCACATCACCGAAAAGGTTAATGTGCCGATGTTCAATACTAACATCCTCCTCAACCCAGCCGGTAAATTCAAGGGAAATATGGTCGTTAGTATGCGTCCCATCAAGGGTGAGCAAATTCCAGAGGCCGTCAGAGTTACCAATCGGGTACCCGGAGTTCACGGTGCTCCCATCCAAATTGGTGATCCAGCTGCCATTGGTATCACAGACTTAATGCATCCCGATTTTGGCGATGCCGTTACCATCAAAGAGGGTGAAATCCCGGTCTTTTGGGCCTGTGGTGTCACTCCCCAGGCGGCAGTGATGGCGACTAAGCCAGACTTTGCGATTACCCATGCTCCCGGGCACATGCTAATCACTGATTTGCCAAATAAAGAACTAATTGTGTGAGGAAGAAAAACATGACGAAAGTTGATTTTAATTCAGATTTGGGTGAAAGTTACGGCCACTACATTGTTGGCTTAGACCCATTAATCTTAAAACAAGTAACTTCGACCAACATCGCCTGTGGCTTTCACGCCGGTGATCCAAAAGTAATGCGGAACACGGTTAAATTAGCCTTAAGTGAGGGCGTAGCCATCGGTGCCCATCCCGGTTTCCAAGACCTACAAGGATTTGGCCGCCGCAAAATCGATATGGCTCCGGAAGATATTACCGTAATGGTTCAATACCAGGTTGGAGCCTTAGCTGCCTTTACACCCGACCATCGACTCCACCACGTCAAGGCTCATGGAGCTCTGTATAACTTGGCAGCTAAAAATCGGGTGGTCGCCGATGCAGTCGTTGCTGGGATTAAAGCTGCTGCACCGGACACGATTGTCTATGGCTTGGCCAACAGCCAACTGATTGAGGCGGCTAAAGAAGCCAATATGCGCTATGCCCAAGAAGTTTTCGCTGACCGAAATTACCAGGCCGATGGCACCTTGGTTCCTCGGACCCACGATAACGCTGTGATTACCAATCCAGACCTGGCAACACAACGAGCCTTGAAGATGGTTCAAACACAGACCTTAACTGCGATAACCGGCGAAACCGTGCCACTGGCAGTGGATTCGATTTGTGTTCATGGCGATAACGAAGAGGCCGTCGCTTTAACCGAAAAAATCAAGACGACTTTGGCCGAAAACGGCATCACCATCACTAGTGAAATTTAAGAAAAAGGATAAATTCTAATGGATAAAAGAAGTGAAATTACTGAACAACCAGCAATTAACAAGCGAAGTGCTCGGTCCGTTGCCATGGGTGCCGCCTTTGTCATGGCTATGGCTGCCGTCGGACCTGGGTTCTTAACTCAGACCGCGACCTTTACAAGTAAACTCGGTCCTAATTTTGGTTTTGCCATTCTAGTGACAATCTTGATTGATATTGTCGTCCAGCTGAACATCTGGCGCATTATTACCGTTTCGGGTAAGCATGCCCAACAAATTGCTAACGATATTTTTCCTGGCTTGGGTTACTTTTTAACATTTTTGATTGTTGTTGGTGGGTTCTTCTTTAACATTGGAAACGTTGCCGGGGCCGGCTTAGGACTAAATGTTCTGTTCGGTATTTCTCCCGAAAACGGAGCCATCATCGCTGCTATCTTAGCCATTATCATCTTTGTGGTCAAAAATGCCCTAACAGTGATGGATCGCACGGTTCAATTACTGGCCGTCGTTAAAATTGCCGTCTTGATTTATATTTTGTCAGTTATGACAGTTCCAGTTAGCCCAGCGATTAGCCACACGTTCTTCCCAACTCACATTGATTTTTACTCAATCGTGACGATTGTCGGTGGAACTGTTGGTGGTTATATCTCCTTTGCCGGTGGTCACCGACTACTGGAAGGGGGCGTTCGTGGTAAGGAAGGGTTGAAGTACGTTAATGAAGGGGCCTTGACCGGAATTGGAATTGCTTCTGTTATCCGAGTAATGTTGTTCTTAGCTGGTTTAGCAGTTGTTTTGGCCGGACACAAGCTCGACCCTGCTAACCCCGCAGCAGCAATTTTCAAGATCGCTGCTGGTAACTTCGGTTATAAGTTCTTTGGTATTTTGCTCTTCGCCGCTGGAATGACATCCATCCTTGGCTCAACCTTTACCTCTGTTTCATTCTTAAACTACTCCGACAGCAAAGATGGGGCAGACAAGTTCGAAAAAATTCGTCCTTACTTAGTTATCGCTTTTATCGCCATTTCAACCCTTGTCTTTTACTTTGTTGGTAAGCCTGCTCAAATCTTAGTAATTGTTGGGGCCGTGAACGGGTTAATTTTACCGGTTGCCCTGGGAATCCTTTTGATTGGTTCTTACCAAGGCAAAATCATGGGCGCAACTTACCGTCACCCAATTTTACTAAGTATCTTCGGCTGGATTGTTGTTGCCTTTATGGCCTTTGCCGGGGTTGAAACTTTGTTAACGACTAAGTTTTAAGAGGGGTCGCTCATGACAACAAAAATTATCTATTCTGGCGATACGAGTATTAGCGTGGTTTTCGATAACGTGGTTTCGGCCACCATTAATGACCAAGTGTTATATTTAGCCAGTCAGGTTGGTCAGGAGCAAATCCCCGGAATTCTCGACATTGTTCCAGCTTACCGAACGGTTGCCTTTATTTTTGACCCCTTGGCCCTTGATGTTGAGCCCTTTGAAGACCACCTAGCAGACCTCGTTCAACAAGTCCAAGAAAGCACTGTGACAACTACCGGAAAGTTATACAAAATTCCGGTTTTGTATAACGACACCGTCGGTCTTGATTTACAAGAATTAGCAGACTACCACCACCTAACACCTCAGGAAGTCATCGACATCCACGCTAACCGCGAATACCGAGTTTATATGCTGGGTTTCTTACCCGGTTTTGCCTTTTTAGGTGGATTAGATGAACGTTTGCATACCCCTCGGAAGGCGACCCCGCGACTAGAAATTCCAGCTGGTTCCATTTCCATTGGTGGCGAGCAGACCGGGTATTACCCCGTAGTTTCACCGGGGGGCTGGCAAATCATCGGCAAGACACCTCTCAAAATGTTCGATATCAACCAGCCCAAAATTCTATTTCAGCCGGGAGACCGAATTGAATTTGTTCCAATCGACCAAGACCAATTCGACCTTCTCGAACAGACAACCGTCAATGACTACTTTCAACGGGAGGTGGCCCAGTGAATAAAATCAAAATCATCAACCCCGGCATGTTGGCTACTATTCAAGATGGGGGCCGCCTTGGTTTTCAAGGTCAGGGTTTTCTCAACTCAGGGGCGATGGACAACTACGCTTACCGAGTTGGCAATGCCTTAGTTGGAAATGACTTAGCGGTTAATCCAGCCAGTATCGAATTTGCCATTACCGGTGGAGTGGTAAAGTTCACACAACCGACGATTGTATCGGTGACGGGTGGCCGTGTTGATTTGAAACGTAACGAAGAAGCCATTGACCAAGACCAGCCAATCTACGTGAAGAAAAACGATATTTTAGACTTTTCCCACATTAAAGCTGGGCGCTTTGTTTACCTCAACGTTGCTGGTGGTTTCCAAGTCGAAGAAGTGATGGCCTCCAGGTCAACAACCTTAGCCGTTTCGCTCGGTGGCTTTCACGGTCGCCAACTTCAAACCGGTGATGAACTTGGTCTAGTTGATTTGACAGAGACGGGGGCTTATCACGACAAGTGTCTTGACCCTCAAACTGGCCCAACGGGGACAACCTTCAATCCTAGCCAAACCATCCGGGTCGTTCCCGGGCCAGAGGCCGACTGGTTTGACCAATCGGAATGGGAAAAGCTTCTTCATCAGCCTTTTCATCTAAGTCAACATATTAATCGGATGGGGTTTCGGCTCAACGGTCCACAGCTAGGCTTTAAAAATGAAAACCTGCTCTCTGAGGCAAATCTAAACGGTGGCATTCAAATTGCGCGTGATGGACAAGCCATTATTCTTTTGGCGGATCGGGCAACCCATGGTGGTTATCCGGTGATTGCCAAGGTGATTCAAGCGGACTTGGGCATCCTAGCTCAATGGCCACAAAGTCAGCCATTGGCCTTTGAAAAGGTTTCCTTAGCAGAAGCTTGGCAAAGCTTGCAAGACCAACAAAATCTGATAACACAAATTGCTCGCCAAAGGCCCTGGCAGTTAGTCCTGCCACAACGGCCAATGGCGAGTCGAATCGAAGAATTAA
>NZ_DF968005.1:395160-398653 GCF_001047075.2 Fructobacillus ficulneus | reverse complement strand
TGCACAGTCACCAACCCTAGCAATGGGGAAACAAGCAAAAGAAATGATTGTCCAGGGTCTCGACGTTGTTAATTTGAGCCAGGGAGAACCAGATTTTTCAACCCCGGACAATATCAGCCTGAAAGCAGTAGCCGCAATTAGCCACCACGAGACAGATTCCTATACGACCACGAGTGGTTTGACAGAATTGAAGCAGGCAGTCGTTAGCCGGGTCCAATTAGACTATCAAACAACCATTAATCCTGATCAGGTTGTCGTCACGACTGGTGCTAAACTGGCATTGTTTACACTGATGCAGACCCTCGTTGATCCGGGTGACTTGGTCGTCACGCCAGCCCCGTTTTGGGTTAGCTATTCCGAGCAGGTCAAGCTAGCTGGGGGTACTTTGGCAGTGGTTCAACCGACAAATTTGGAATGCAAGTTAACGATTAAAAGCCTAGAGACCCTCGACCAAAAACCAAAATTAGTGATTTTAAATACGCCCAATAATCCCAGTGGATCTGTCTATACCAAGGACGAATTAGCAGCCTTAATCAAGTGGACTGAGGGTAACGGCGTCTACTTGATTCTGGATGAAATCTACGGCAAACTCGTTTATGGCGATACCAAGTTTCATTCGGGACTAGAACTGATGCCGATTGCCGGCAGCCGAGTTATCATTATCAATGGGGTTTCCAAATCTTATGCTATGACGGGTTGGCGAATCGGTTGGGCAATAGCGGATGAAGAAATCACCGCGGCGATGAATAAACTCCTGGGCCATTTGACTTCAAACCCGACGGTGGCTGCCCAATATGCGGCGATTGAGGCGCTAACTGGTCCCCAAACCAGCGTTGAGCTGATGCGTCAAGCCTTTGAACGGCGGTTGAATTTAATTTATGATGGCATCACTAAAATTAACAACCTATCGGTACCATTTAAGCCCCAGGGCGCCTTTTATCTTTTCTTCAAGGTTGACCCGGAGTTTATGCAAGGTCACAACTATGAGGATACTAACCAGGTATCAATGGCACTCCTAAATGAGGAAATGCTGGCCATTCCGGCTGGGGAAGGTTTTGGAATGCCAGGCTACTTACGGCTTAGTTATGCTAAGTCAGCTGCTGACCTAACTGAAGCCCTTAAGCGGCTCGAACACTTCTTTAACGATTAAGAAAAAGTCCACAAAGTTTGTGGGCTTTTTGCTTGTCCTGATATTTCTGATTGTTGAAATGAAGGCACACCTTCACAAATTCGACTTATCCGACCAGGTACAGTATGATAAGAGACGTTCGGGATATGACCGAACACGTATAATTCCAGGGGCGTTGTATTTCCTTCCGGCTCCAGTAAACAACAAATAGGAGAACAGATGTTTAATCGAAAAATCCAAGCCATTGCCGAATCAAAATCCTTTGATTTTCTAGGCGTGGCCATTGTCCTTACCACGGTCTTTATGCTGGGTTACTACAAAACCCCGCTTTCAGCCTCGTGGGTCTTTGCCGGTCATGATAATTTTTTCTTATCCTGGCCACTAATCGGGGTTGTGTCGACGCTATCAGCGATTGCCTCTATCATGGCAACTAGACTGACTGCCAAAGTCAGTAATTGGGGAAATGTCGTTAGCTGGATCAATACCATTTTTTCCGGCACAATTGACTTCCTTTTGGGAAATGTTGGGGCAGTCCTAACTTATCCATTGTCAGTCTATTTAAACTGGCAGGCCAGTCAAACTTGGGCCAAGAAGTACCGCCATTCATTCGGTCGGCAAAAGAACTTTCCTTTGTTCTTGGCAGCCATCATGGTTGGTGCCGTAATTGTTGGCTTTGGGCTGAACTACATTGCTTACGTGGGCTTGGCTCATGAAGAAATCAATAGTTTGTATTATTTCTCATCGATTACTTTTACCTTTTCACTAATTGCTAACGTCTTGAACGTTTTCAAGTTACCATCCCAGTGGACCTTTTGGGCAATTTACAACGTTGCCCAATTAGGGAAGGCCTTTAGTCTTGGTAACTTTGCCAATGTGGCCAAGTACATTTACTATATTATTAATTCAATTTTCGCTAGTTTTTCCTGGTTGCTGAAAAAAGAACGGCTAGTTTCTGCCAGCGAAGAATAATTCTAATAAAATTAAAAACTCTGATAGTATTGATTAAAATGCTTTTAAAGCAATAAATAAAAAGTAACAACACTTATAATATTCTTACGAAATAACATGAAATTTGACTTAAAGTCTACTGAAAGTTGTAAAATAGGTCTAAGAAAGACATAAAGACTATCGGAGGCCGATAAATGAAAAAGCTTTTAATCCTTGGAGCAGGTGGTCAAATTCCCAAATTCTTAGTACCAATGCTGCAAGAGCAAACCGACTTTGATTTGACCTTGTTTGGTTCACATGCCGGTGACTTGCCTTACCAAAATGTGCATAAGATTACGGGCAATGCCAGTGACCCATATCAACTGGTTGCGGCTCTGAGCGACAAAGATGCCGTTTATATGAATTTTGATAACAAAGAAGTCACCGAGAAAGTTGTTTCAGTCATGCAAGAAAAGGGAGTAAAGCGAATCATTCAGGCCGGTGTCCTTGGTGTTTATGGCGAAGTCACTGAACCCTTTGCAACCTGGAATGCTCAAATGTTGGGCCGGCGAGTTGCAACGGGCCGTGGTAACGAAGTTTTGGAAGACAGCAACTTAGAATATACTTACATGCGGATGACCTGGCTTTACAATGGTGATCGTACGGACTACGTCGTTAGTCCTAAGGGCGAACCTTTTACTGGTGCTCAAATCACCCGGCGAGCCATCTCACAGTTTGTGATTGATAACCTGACCGGTGTCCGTAATGACGTTCAGGCTAGCGTTGGACTGTGGGAACCTGGATCAGAAGGGCTTCCTAAGCCTAGCTGGTATTAAAAATTAAATGAATCCAAATCAAAAAGCTAAAGTCAGCGGTCAAAATCGTTGCTTTAGCTTTTTTCGATGAAATAAAAAACGCCAACCCAAGTCAGCGTTCATTTTATGGATAGATTTTACTCCAAAACCGCAACTTTCTTATCACGGTAATAGAAGAGGCAGAACCCGCCGACAATCACAGCCCAAGCGATGGCTCCAATAGCAGGAATCATATCATTCCAATTCGTAAAGAGAGAGAAGAAAATTAAGACAAAGGCCATAATCGTGAGGGGACTAGCGATTGAATAAAAGGGCATCTTGAACCCATCTGGCAAGAAGTCCTGCGATTGACGATACTTGCGGTGGGCCACCATGGTCAAGACATAGACGAAGATGCTCAAGTCACTGGCACCTCCACTAACAAACTGGAAAGCGTTGTTAATGGCAGGAATTGAGGAGATAACCGGGGCAAAGACCAATAAGACCGCTGAAAGCAAAACCGCCGTGAAGGGAATTCCATTTTTAGAAATCTTAGTAAATGACTTGATCCCTAATTCAGTAGAAAGCTGGTAAAGGTGGCGACCACTGGAGAACAAAACACTGTTCAAAGCGGAAGCGGCTG
>NZ_DF968005.1:389375-395095 GCF_001047075.2 Fructobacillus ficulneus | reverse complement strand
AACCCCGGCCGCCGCCGCAGGCAAGCCTGCTAATCGGAAGACTTCCACAAAGGGGCTGCTATTAGCTGAAATGGATGTCCAAGGCGTAATGACCATAATAATGAAGAGGGCCCCAATATAGAAAATCAAAATCCGGAAAACTGTTTCGTTGACGGCCTTTTTCAAAACCTGACGGGGGTTCTTCGTTTCACCAATCGTAATACCGATAAATTCCATCCCCACCATCGAGAAGAAAACGAGGGGAATCGAGCCGATGAAGGCGGTTAAGCCGTGGGGGAAGAGCTGAAAATGGTAAAAAATGTTGCCAAAGCTGGCTTGGTTGCCGGCAGAATCCTTAAATCCGGTCAAAGCCATGGTTATCCCTGTCGCGATCAATGCGACGATGGCGATCACCTTAATGATTGAAAACCAGAATTCCGCTTCGCCAAAGGCCTTAGCAGCCACAATATTCATTAATGATAAGACGGCGAGAAAGCCAATTTGGATTAAGGCCGAGTTCCACGAAGGGAACCAAAATTTAACGTAATCCGCAATGGCCGTCAATTCGGCCATTCCACCAAAAATCAACGACAGCCAGTAGGTAAAACCGGCAAAGACACCGGTACCCAGTCCGAGGTAATTGGTAATGAAGGATACAAAGGTGTGCTCACCAGGTTTGGCATAGAGCATTTCGCCAATTGACCGCATCATAAAGAAGAAAATGACGCCGAGAATAGCATAAAGAATCATAATTGCTGGTCCTGATTGAGAAATGGTGTAACCCGAACCCAAGAACAACCCAGTTCCGATGGTACCACCAATCGCAATCATCTGGACGTGTCGGTTTGACAGGGTTCGTTTGGTGCCATCTTTATTAACTTCTACGCTTTGATCCATAAATATTCTCCTCATTTGGTTGAAACATTGGTCTTACTAGTTAGGTTGGTTATTATCATAAAAGCAACGCCTTACTTCGAACTGTTTTTGTCAGCTATCCTAACGTTGATTGAACAAATGCCCAACAAGAATTCCAGCTAATTGGGCAATCTGCCGAATGTTTGTTTTTTCATTAAAACCGTTCTACAATATCGAATAAGCAGGCGGAAACTTTTAACTTTTTGATTGGTATAGGTTATTGGGTTGCCTAGTGACAGCCAATCTGAGTTTACGTGATGTTGCTGTTCAACTTATAAAAGAGAGGGTATAAAAATGCAGTCGAATAAAAGTAACCGCCAAAAAATTGGCTTCTGGAGTATTGTCCTCCTAGGAATTAACGCCATTATCGGATCCGGGATTTTTCTCCTGCCGAGTGTTGGGATGAAAACTTTTGGGCCTGCCAGCATCTTAGTATTATTTTTTGATACATTTTTAGCACTAGTCATTGCGCTCTGCTTTGCAGAGTGTGCAAATTATTTTGATAAAACCGGTGGGCCTTACCTCTATGCTAAAGAGGCCTTTGGTGACTTTGTTGGCTACGAAGTTGGAATCATTGCCTGGGTCATTCACATTATCGCTGAAGCAACCATCTACGTTGCCTTGGCCACTGCACTGGGAGGACTTTTCCCAGCCCTAGCTAGTCCATTGGCAAAGAACATCATCGTCACTGTTGTTGGCCTTTCATTAATGGCTATCAACTTGAGTGGGGTCAAATTAACCACGGCCATCAATAATGTAGTTACGGTTAGCAAATTGATTCCATTATTACTATTGATTATCGTGGGTATTTTCTTCATCAAACCAACAAACTTCCAACCCTTCTTTATTCCGAAGTTGACCCACACTACTAATTTCGCCGACGCCGCAATCACCATGTTTTATATTTTTACCGGCTTTGAAGCCTTGGGTGTGATTGCTGGTGATATGAAGAATGCCAAAAAGAATTTGCCAAAAGCTCTAATTATTTCATTTGCGGCAGTAGCGACAATCTATATTTTGATTATGGTTGTTAGTATCGGTGTTCTGGGAAATAGCCTTTCTGGTTCAGCAGTGCCATTGCAAGCCACCTTTGAAAAAATTGCCGGTGGTTTTGGTGGAGCCGTAATTTCATTAGGAACTATTTTATCTGCTGGTGGGATTGCAATTGCTGCATCATTCGTTACTCCTCGTGCCGGACTTGCCCTGGCTGAAAACGGTATGATGCCCAAGAAACTAGCCTTAAATAATAAAAAGGGATCACCATACGTTTCAATTCTGGTATCGAGCGCCATAACGTTGACAATTGCCTATTCTGGTTCATTTACTTTGTTGGCGCAAATCAGCGCGGTTTCACGGTTTGCTCAATTTATTCCGACCTGTATTGCCGTCCTGGTCTTCCGGCGCACCAAGAAACTCGACCCACATGCCTTCCGAATTCCATTTGGCCCATTAGTTCCAGTTTTGGCCCTTGGAACCTCGTTTTGGCTTTTGTACTATGTCAAATTAAGTAACTTGGTATTAGGGTTAGGGGCCTTAGTATTGGCCATTCCATTCTACTTTTTAACTAAGAGAAGCCAGCACTCAACCCAAACCAAAGTACAAGAAAACCACGCTTACTAATCAGTCAAAAAACGCTTAACTTGGCGATAACCGAGTTAAGCGTTTTGTTATGTCATTAAAGCTAGCCTAATCCCTTGACTCGTGTTAAATTAGACAGATGCTAATTGTTTGTTGAGGGAGGGGTAGTATGGCTAATCGAAAAGAGACATTTTTATTTGCATTTCGAAAATCGTTACCAATTATGACGGGATTCCTGTTCCTTGGGATGACTTATGGAATTTACATGAACCAGCAAGGTTTTAATTTTTTATATCCAACCCTAATGGCGCTAACCATTTATGGTGGGTCGGTCGAATTTATCATCGCCAACCTATTAACTAAAGCCTTTGATCCTTGGGCTGTCCTAATTGTGACCTTAATTGTCAGCTCGCGACACTTATTTTATGCGATTTCAATGTTGGACAGGTACGGCAATACTGGTTGGCGGAAACCATTTTTGATTTTTGGAATGAGCGACGAAACCTTTTCGCTTAACTATTCCACGAAAGTCCCGCTGGAATTTGATAAGAAGAAAGTCATGTTCACCATTACCATCCTCAACCAAATTTACTGGGTTAGTGGCGCCTGCTTAGGCGGCTTGTTTGGCAGTCTAATTGCCATTAACGTGAAGGGACTATCCTTTGTGATGACCGCCTTATTCATTGTTATGATGACCGATCAGTTCTTGCGCGAAGACCATCACTTTAGTTCTCTGACTGGGCTATTTTTGTCGCTAGGCATTTTAGCTGTGACGGGCAAGACCTACTTCATGCCCATCACTTTGTTCCTCCTTGTTGTGATTTTCGCCATCCTTGAAAAGCGGAAGGAGCGATTTTATGACTTTGACTGAGCAAATCATCACCATTGCCATGGCCGTTATTGGCACAATGGCCACCCGGTTCCTACCATTCTTGGTCTTTTCCAACAGTGAGCGAACACCGGTCTTTATCAAGAGGCTGGGGGACTTCTTACCACCAGCAATCTTGGGAATCCTGGTGGTTTACTGTTATAAAGACGTCTTATTTACGGCTTCTTCGACAGCACTCTTTAGTCTAGTTGCTGGACTAGTCACATTGGCTGTTCATCTCTGGCGTCGGAATATGTTCTTATCGATTTTTGTCGGAACAGCCTGTTATGTATTACTTTGTAACTTTTTATAAAATGAACCTCAATGGTGAAACTACCGGTTGGGTTTTCAAAACAAAAAAGCCTCCGAAAATTAATTCGGAGGTTTTTGCTTACCGTTACCCTAAACTTAGCGAATAAGTTAGGTGGTGGCTCACTGGAAAGAGGTTGTGTGAGGTGGGCACCTATAGAATAGGCTGAAAAATAATATCCAGTCCTGAGAAGGAGACCTAATGATGACGCATTAGGAATTACCACCATGTAACCGGTTCGCCCAAGAGTTAGGTCGCAAAGCTAGCTAGCTCTTTACAAAAATGATTATAACATTAAGATTACTAAAATGACAACAGTATTTTTTAAAATTACAGGTGATATTTTCCAATTCTAACTGACCCTTATTTTTAAAGACGTTATTTATATATATTGTATAATATATTCAAGATAGAGAAGGATATAATACAAAATATGACGGAAAATTCTAAATTAAGTATTGGGCAGATTTATAATAATAATGAAATAATGCAAGCTTTTAAAGTTGCAAATTCCGGTGGCATTCGCTATTCGAAAACAACTCAGTGTGTTGTGATTTTTTCATTTCGCTACACAACAAATGCCAAAGAGATGCCATACCAAGATCAGTGGGTTGGTGATGTTATCCACTATACTGGGCAGGGTATGGAAGGCGACCAAACCCTAACACGAAATAATAAGGTTTTAGCTAATTCATCTGAAAAAGCGATTCAAATTCATTTATTTGAAGCATTCGTTAAAGGTGAAAACATCTATCGTGGACAAGGCCGTTTAATCGATCAGCCTTACACAGTTTCAGAACTTGATAAGAATGGCAACGAACGAATTGTTTATAAATTTCCAATCCAAATAAATGACCAACAAAATTCACTGGATGAACGCCTTCTTCGAGAAGTAGACAATAAAGAAAAACAGATTGTTCGAAAATTAGACGATGCCACTGTTCAAAGATACGCCAAAGAAGCTAGCCGATTAAACCAAGAAATTGTTGATGAAAAGCCTGCTTTAACTGCTAGCTATCGCGAAGTCACTAGTCAACAGTTTGAGCGGAATCCCTATATTGCCCGTTATGTTAAAGACTTGTCTCATGGGTTTTGTGCGCTATGCGGACAGCCAGCTCCGTTCATCGACCAGCAAGGAATACCTTTCTTACACTCACACCATGTCCAGTACTTATCACAGGGTGGCCATGATACGATTAACAACTGTATTGCGGTTTGTCCAAACTGTCATGCTAGAATCCATACACTGGAAGACCCAAAAGATAAGCAGATTTTACTTGATAAAATTGCTAATAGAAAATCAATTATTTAATCTAAAAAATTATTAAATATATACTTCGACACTGGAACCGGCTTTCCGTATAATTTAAGAGTAGTAATCAAACATCGACACAAGTACCATCTCGACTAAATTCAAGGAGCCCAGTTTCATGCCCAAATATTTAATTTTAACTGAAAAATCAAGTGCCCGGCAAAACTTCAAGAGGGCCCTTGGCGGTGAGAGTGGACACTTTGCCGACTTTGACTATGAATTAACGAACCTGCGAGGTCACGTGATGACCTTGGCGGAGCCCCAAGACCAAGTTGGTCCAGAACTGACCAAGCAACTGAAGTCTTGGAAGTTGGCTGACTTACCCTGGGACTTATCGCAGTTTTCATGGAAGCGTACTTACATATCGAGTAAGAATTTTCGGACCGGACGGAAGGAAAGTTCAAAATCCTTATTAACTGACCTGAAGAAGACAGCGAAGGCTGGCTTTGATGCCATCGTGATTGCGACCGATACCGACCCGTCTGGCGAAGGTGATCTGTTGGCCTTTGAAGCCATCGAAGCAATCGGTTGGCAAGGCCAAGTCTTTCGAGCCAACTTTGTTGATGAAAGTGAAAAGGAATTGCAAAAGGCCCTGCGAAACTTGAAGCCAATTCCTGACTTTAGTCAACACGGTCCTTTGCAAAAGGGACTGGCCCGTAACAAGTGGGACTTTGCCTCGATGCAGTTAACTCGGGGAGCGACTACGTTGACTAAGGCAGAGGGCTACCAATTTGTTTCCCGCCAAGGGCGACTGAAGT
>NZ_DF968005.1:387341-389330 GCF_001047075.2 Fructobacillus ficulneus | reverse complement strand
GACCCTCAAAGTTTACCAACAACTCGAAGCCATTAAAAACTACCAACGAATTCCATTCTTTGAAAACCGTTTTCAAGATGAAAACGGCCATGTTTATGCTCGCCATGTCGGTAAGGACGAAGAACCGATCTTCCGCTATGCCAGCGAGGCCGAAGCGCAAGCAGGTGAGAACTTACTGGAGACAGCTCATCCAGTCCTGACTTCCAAAAAGGAAAAGGAGACAACGCCACCAAAACTCTTGGACTTGGCTTCCTTGTCGGCCATTTTGGCCAAGAGTGGCTTTCAGGCCAAGGAAGTTTTGTCGACGTATCAAAAGCTTTATGAAGCCAAGATTGTTTCCTATCCTCGAACTGAAGATAAGACGATTACCTCGGAGCAGTTTGCCGACCTATTACCAAAGGTGGATGAAATCGCCAACTTGGTCGGTGTTGATTTGGACTTGTTAACCCACCGTCAGCCCCGGTCAACTCATGTCAAAGACCAGGGTGCCCACGGAGCCAACCGTCCCGGCCCTAAAGTACCAGCGTCTTTGTCTGGTTTGGAAAAGTTCGGTCGGTCAGCAGCGATGATCTACCAGGTTTTGGCAAAAAACTACCTAGCCATGCTAGCCGAAAACTACCGTTACCAGCAAATCAAAGCCCACTTGACCGAACTGCCTGCCTTTACCACGACGATTAATACACCAATCGCTTTGGGCTGGAAGCAGGTCTACACGGACGATGATGCCGAAGAGGAAGATAAAAACGCCAAAGGTATCGGCCAAATTGCTAACCGCTTTGTCTTTGAAGGGCAAAATAAAAAGCCAGCTGCACCAACCTGGAAATGGCTGAAAACTTTCCTGGAAAAGTACGATATCGGGACCGGTGCCACACGGACAAGTACCTATGGAGATCTGACCAGTGGCCAAAAGGCCTACATGATCGATAAAAAAGGGAAGATTACCCTGACTGATAACGGGATTGCGGCCGCTATCTTGGCGCAAGGAACCTACATCGCCAATCCGAAAACGACGAAACGAGTCTTTGACATCTTTGACCAAGTCGGTCGGTTTGAAATGACGGCCGACGAAGCACTGAATTCATTGAACATCACCGTCAACCACGACCTTCCGGTCATGGCCGAAAATGCTAAGCAACTTGTGACCGTTTTGGGTCAGCCTAAAAAGCCAAAGAAGGCCGTCGTCAAAGAAAAGACAGCTGGGGAATGGCGTGGCGAGGAAATCAAGTTTAGTAAGGAGTTTTCCGGTCATACCTTTACCGAGGCCGAAGTTCAGCAGTTATTGAATGGCGAAACGATTTCCTTTCTGGCTAAGAGCAAACGGGGCAAGGCCTATACCGCCACAGGTAAGCTAGCCAAGAAAAAGTACAAGGGTAAAACCTATGTTGGTTTTGACCTCGAGCCAAAGAAATAAAAGTTCATTCAAAAGGCGTGCATCGAATTTGATGCACGCCTTTATTTTGTCAAATTAATCCTGGAGCAGACCAAACTTCTGCAAGTGGGCCCGTAAGTACTGCAGGGTTAGGGAAGTCCCCGTCTTAGCTAAGTCGAAGGGCTGGCCCATCGCCATGATTTGACCACCCTGGTCACCACCCTTGGGACCAAGGTCAATCATGTAATCAGCATTGGTCATCAGGTTGAGGTCGTGGGTAATCAGAACAATCGTGGCCCCGGTTTCCTTGAGCTTATTCAAAACGCTTAACAAGGTTTGTATGTCTAAGGGGTGGAGGCCAATCGATGGTTCATCGAAGACGAAAAGCGTCTTGGTTTGACTCTTGTTCAGATGGGTGACTAGCTTCAGCCGTTGGGCTTCACCACCGGATAGGGCCGGAGTGGCCTCACCGAGGTGGAGGTAATCGAGACCGATTTCGGTCAGGAGGTCAAGTTGCTTTTTGATTTTCGGCTGGTCTGCGAAAACTGGCAATGCATCCTGGACAGACAAGGCTAAGGCATCCACAATCGAATACCCGTTCCAGGTGATTTTGGTGACGG
>NZ_DF968005.1:377955-387297 GCF_001047075.2 Fructobacillus ficulneus | reverse complement strand
TCGTTAAAGCGGCCACCACCACAGGTAGGACAGGTCTCAACGATATCAGGCAAGAACTGGATATCTTCCGTAATCACACCGAGGCCCGCACAGGTTGGACAAGCACCTTCCTTGTTGTTATAGGAAAAGTATTTGGCGTCCATTTTTTGCTCTTTGGCCGCCGATTGACTGGCAAAAAGATTGCGGAGGTCATTCATGATAGTCGTGTAGGTTGCCAGTGTCGACCGAGTGTTGCGACCAATCGGTTTGGCATCAATCGCAACCGCTTTTTTTAACGGAGTTTTAAGTTTACTTACTTGTTCAGGGCTTTCTTCATCGTTACCTTGAGCGTTGATAGCTGGCACCAAGCTTTTCAAAATTAACGAGGTTTTTCCAGCTCCAGAGAAGCCCGTGACCGCTGTAATGGCCTGGTTGGGCAGGTAGATTTGGTCATTTTTCAAGTTGTAGTAGTCGGTGACGGTCATGGTTGTTTCACCGGACTTTGGCCCAGCCGGAGAGCTCACCTTGTCATGCAAAATCTTGGCCGTGCCAGCTAAATATGGTCCAATTAGTGAACCTTGGTTTTGAGCTAACTGGTCAGGTCGGCCAGCACCAATAACTTGGCCACCATTTTCACCGGCACCCGGTCCGATTTCGATGATCCAATCTGCGGCCGCTATCAAATCAACTTGGTGGTCAACGACGACCAGGGAGTTTCCTTGGTCAACTAGGGTCCGGAATATCTTAATCAGTCCCTTGATGTTGTCTGGATGGAGGCCAATAGAAGGTTCGTCCAAAACATAGAGGACACCAGTTGTTTGCGCGCGAATAGTTTTGGCTAGTTGCAATCGTTGGAGTTCCCCAGTTGAAAGTGATGCACCTGGTCTGTCCAAGGATAGGTAGCCGAGACCGAGGCCCAGGACTGGCTGCAAAATCTGATCAAGGTTTTTGAAGAGTTCCTGACCTAGCTTCTGTAGGTCGGCAGGCAAAGCAGCTAGTGTTTTCTGACCCCAGCTTTTTAAACCTTCCAATGGCAGGTGGTTAATGGCCACAATGTCCTGGTCATCAACCGTTTGCTTCAAAAGGTCTGGGTTGAGCCGTGACCCGTGACAGGTGGGACAGGTCGAAAAATGAAAGAACTTGTTGAGCTTCTTCAGCGTGGCCTGGCTTTTAACTGAAGCCAAGGCATCAGTTACCGCATCATAGGCATTTTCATAGAGGGTCCCGTCGGAATGGTAAACCCGACCAGTTGAAGTTCTAAAATCAACAGGATATAGTTTCTTTTCACCGTGGAGAACAACTTGTTGTTCTTTTTCAGTCAGGTCTTTATAAGGTACATCGAGGCGAACACCCAGACTTTGGGCAATCGAGGGCATGAAGTTGCGACCTGGCAAGTGCCAAGATGCAATGGCACCTTCCTGGATGGTGAGATTGGGGTCTTTGATGATCTTACTTTCATCCAATTCGCGGACTTCGCCGGACCCATGACAAGTTGGGCATGCACCGCTACTATTAGCGGAAAAGTCTTCCGCTGAAAAGGGGTGGAAGGTCACACCACAAACTGGGCAGGTTAACTGGTCCGAAGTATCTTTTAGACCAGGCTTTTCACTGGCATTCATTGCTTGAGCAATGGCGGCAGAGGGCGGTAACCGGTGACCATTGGGACAGACAGGTGATCCTAACCGTGAAAAAATCAAACGAACTAAGTTTGACAGCTCGCTAATGGAACCAACTGTCGACCGTTCACTGGGAACAGAAGGGCGCTGACGGAGAGCGATTGCGGAGGGAATAAACTCAACCGAATCCACGTCGGCAACCTGGCCCTGACTCATCCGGTTACGGGTATAGGTTGATAAGGCTTCCAAATATCGACGTGACCCTTCGGAAAAGAGGATACCCATGGCTAAGGAAGACTTACCGGACCCAGAGAGACCAGAAATGGCGACAAATTGATTCAGGGGAATATTAACATTAATGTCCTTTAGGTTATGGACTCGACCGCCACGAACCTCGATTTCTGTGGGTGCCGATGTCTTTTCCGTCATAAACTGCCTCCTAAATTTTCAGTAAAAGTAGGTTGGAATACTTATAATAAACTCGTTACTGTCAGTAATATCACAAGTCGGGCAGGGGGTCAATTTTATGGCCAAAAATGGGAGGGGAGATGGTTGTTAATTTGAAAAAGTCTTCAAAAAAAGGCACCTCAGATTTGAGGTGCCTTCTAATAAGAATTACTTATTGTAAAGTTTAGCAAAACCGTTCTGCAAGTCAGCGTTATCGGTCTTTTGGAAGTACACTTGCGGACCATTGGTCGTTTGTGAAACATAAACAACTGGTTGGCCATTTTTAACAGCGAAGAAATAAAGAATCAAAGCGGTAGCCGCATCATTACGATGACCAACTGCAACCGCTAGAACTTTCAAGTCAGCTTGGCTTTGATTGGTTGGGTCCCAAGTGACATCTTCTTGTGTATTGTCAAATACGAAGTGTCCCTGAGCATTGGCATTTGAGAATGCTGCTGGGAAAGCAATGCCATAAAAGTTAGGTTCATTACCATCATAGGTTCCGGTATAGGTCTGGCTCATTTTAGTCTGCCAAGATGACATAAAGGAAGAAAGCTGCTTGTCTTTAGCACTTGACCAAGACCCAATTGAAGTAGGATTACTGGTTGATGAGGCCGATGCAGCAACACTGGATGACGATGATGATGTCTTAGCACTTGAAAGGGTAGTACTTTGACTGCTAGTACTTGAATGATTGTTATGGTGGTGACCTGCAGAAAATGAAAGCCAGGAAACAACGACCGCAAGGGATATCACAATAAGCGTACTGACAAATTTGAATAAAGTTCTATGGTTTTTCTTCATAATATAGCTCCGTTGTCTATTGAACGATGGGCAAACTTGTGAATCTTTCTAACCTAAGTTTAACATGTTCTAAAAATCGACGTTGCTAGGATTCTGTGCCGATTTTTAAGTATCACCAGAAGAATTCCCAACAATAAAATATAAAACAGCTATAATGAGCATAGAATAGCAAAGGAGAATGCGATGAAAGATACAAATACAGCGGAAAAAGTTCAAGAATATATTAACGGTCAAGACTTTAAAGATTATCTTAAAACGAAAAATTTCAATGATGCTGATAAATTAGGTCAGGCTTTTATTATTCCAAATTGGAATTCTTATGTTAAAGACCCTGCGCAGTTCAAAAATAAAAAAACAGAAATGATTAAGGATCAAGCTAAGTTTGGTCAGCGTGGAACAGTATACGCACAGAAGGACAAAGATAAGGCACAAGCCCACTATGAATACGTCTTTGTTAGTGTTTTAGAAAACGGCAAGATTTTAGTAGTTGGGAAGTCTTCATTTTGGTCAAATACTCTTGAAAATGGTCGTTCAGACCCAAGTGAAGATTCAACTTTTGGCGACTTGATTAAGGCTTACAATGATCAAGTAAAACAAGGTGCATCAATCGCAAGCTTGAAAAGAGAGTATAAACTTGATGATTTTGATTTTGACGAAAAGGTAACAACTGTCGTGATTATTCCAATTGATGTGTCATCGTATTCAAGGGATGTTTCACGTCGCGGACAAGACGAAACGGATGAAATCACACATGAATTTGAAAAAATGATTGGTGATTTTCTTCTAGATTCAGCTGGATTGGAAATACTGAACACGTATTCACATAGACTTTGAGCTAATCGAAAAAATTAGCAAGTAAAAAAAGTAACCATCTAAGCTTTAGCGGGCCGATGATGGTTACTTTTAACTATTATACAAGGCTAGCCACCGTTTAAACGGGTTTGCTAGGAGAAGTTGCCGTTCTAACCGGCAACTTCTTTTCTTATGCCTTTATTATAACAAGTAAGTGATTACCAGAAAAAATTGAATAACAAAATATTCCAAATTATCATACTAAAATTAATCTAATTTGAACTACGTCATACCAGAAAATGCGTTCAAAACACACGCACACTGCAAATTTTGACTACTATAGCCGCGATAATGAGGTAAACTTCCTCCTGATATACTTAGGGTATAGCAAACAAGTGAAGATGGTGGCTATCCTTGACTGAAGGGGGTGATTATTATGATCACAAAACTTTTAACGAAAGGAAACGCCTAATGTCTGTTACAGGCACTATTATGGTGGCGTTAATGTTTGGATCACTTATCCTATCATTAATTCACATCGTAATTGAGCTAATCGATAAAATTAGCAAGTAAAAAAGTAACCATCTACGCTTTAGCAGGCCATTGATGGTTACTTCTAACTATTCAAGGCTAGCCACCGTTCAAACGGGTTTGCTAGGAGAAGTTGCCGGTTAGAACGGCAACTTCTTTTCTTATGCCTTTATTATAACAAGTAATCGCTGGATTACAAGGGTTGTTGAACATAGTAATATTCTAAAAGAGAATATTCTATACTAAAAAGTTCGCTGTTGTTTAACCACGAACCGGAATTGACACGACGTCAACATCATTGCCGTGTTCCTTAATCAAACTAATCAAATCTTCTGACTTAAGCCAAACTGTGGCGGTATTTTCATTTGGATGAATACCAATCATTTTTTCGTCAGCTAAGAAGTCTTCATCTAAGAAAAAGTGAACTTGTTGTTCGGCATCATTCAAAAGGCCAAAGGGTGAAACTGATCCAGGAATTAAATCCATCAGTTCCAACAAATCTTCTGGAGAAGCAAATGATAATGACCGTGTTTGGTTTTCTTTACGAAAGGCCTTTAAATCAACTTTTTTATCACCGCGAACAGTGATTAAGTAATAATTTCTTTTCTTGTCATCACGAACAAAGAGATTCTTGGCATCAGCATCTGGATAAGGCAAATCAACATCAGAGACGCTGTCCATACTGAACATTGGTTCGTGTTCCGTGATTTCATGCCAAATGTTCTTATCGTTTAGATATGCGAAAACTTCATTTTTACCCATGGGTTAATTTCCTCGTTTTATTAAGCTATATAGTATTATATCATTAGGTTTAACTCAATAATCAATTCAAATTCTAAGAAACTATTTAAACTCATTTTTAACTATAAAAATGTTTTATTTTGATTGTCGTAAAATGGACTCTTGTTTGTTAATTCCCAACAATACTCACAGTGTAAAATCAAATTTAAGAATAGTAATAGAAATTGGATAGTACAAATGAGCCAGCAATTATTAGTTTTAGGTAATGGATTCGACCTTAATATTGGTGTTAAGTCAACTTTTAAAGATTACTTTGATCATAGATTTCCATATTTTGGTGATCAATCAGATATAAATCAAAGTGAACTTCTCGAAAATCCAGAGTATAACATTTGGGATATTATCATAAGATATGTCCGAGCTTACCAGGGAGGTTTTGGAATTGAAAACTGGTCTGATTTAGAGACTTTACTCTTTGATATCTTATGCTGTGATTATAAAAATGCAAATAACCCGCTTTTAAAATTTGATTTGATTGATAAATTAATAGAAGTTAACCAAAAAAGAGATGTAAATCAATTGGAACCGGTATGGACGGAAAGTAATAACGAAGAGTATATTTTCCGACTTATAATTAAAAAAGCCACAATTGATCATTGGGAAACATTTTATCCAATCACTGAAAATTTTTATTCTATTGGTGATTTTAATAGCATTATAGAAACCATTCTATTGAATGACCTCAGAAAGCTAGAATCTGATTTTTCTAAATATCTTAAAAATCAAATTACTAATAATTCAAAATATTATTTTCGTAGCAGAATGCTTTTAGAACAATTGTCCGAAAATGCAAATATCGAGGATATTAGTGTTTTAAGTTTTAATTATACCAACCCGTTTAAAAAAAATAATTTAACAAACTATCGTTTAATTCATGGCAATTTAGATGAACATAATATTATTTTTGGTATTGATAAAAGTAGCCTTCATGAACATTATACTGATAATACTTCTAAAATTTTATTTCAATCTTTTTCAAAACAAAGTAGAGTATTAAAGAACTCTTTTAGTTCAACTCAGTTAAAGAAAAATCATTGGCGCTTAAACCCTAAAAATTTGAAACAAATCATATTTTATGGACATTCACTTAGTGAGGCTGATTATTCATATTTTCAAGCCTTATTTGATAGCATTGATTTATATCATAGCGATACAGAGCTCATTTTTTACTATTCCATTTATAATCGAAAAATAGCAAATGAAATTGAATCATCCTACAAAATAGCAATTGAATTATTACTCACCAAATATGGCGAGAGCTTTGATAACAAAACTCACGGACGAAATTTAGTACAAAAACTCTTACTAGAAAACCGATTAATTATTAAAAAACTAGATTAAGCTTTCTTTTAAATTAATAACAAATAAATTTTGAAAATAAAAAGTGTTTAAGTTAAGGCAGATTGCAAGAATCATCCGAACACCGCATGTTTCTGAAAGACTTTTCGTGGTGATTGCCAGTTGAGCGTTTTCATTGGCCTGGCATTAATCCAATGATTAATTTGATCTAATTCTTTCTGACTGATGGTTTCAATTTTGCGTTCTTTTGGGATAAAACAACGGACATATCGATTTAGCACTTCATTACTACCACGTTCTTCTGGTGAATATGGGTGTGCAAAATACATCGGTATGCCTAGCTGTTCTTCTATGTCATCATATTTTGCAAACTCTCGACCGTGATCAACTGTAATTGATTTAGCATTTTTTATACCCTTGAAAAACCTAATAATAGCTGGTGTCACTGCCTGACTATTGCGCCCACTGACATGTCTCATGATATGTTGTCGACTCAATCGTTCTGTGATGGTCACTAAAACATCGCCACGTGTTTTACCAGATTGCATCGTATCAACTTCAAAATGACCAAATTCTTGTCTTAATTGGACAGCTTTTGGTCGTTTTTCAATTGAACGGCCATGAGCAAAAACACGTCTACGGCCGTCAGATTGACGTTTACGTCGAATACCTTTATCAGGTAAATCTGATAACTTAATTTTAAGCAAACCATGATGAATCCAGTTGTAGATGGTCTTGAAAGCAATACCCAATACATGAGCAGCCGTTTCTGGTGACCACTTCAAGATACCAATGTGATGGTTCAAAAAAGCTGATATTTCAGGTGTCAGGGTCGGATGGCGACCGTGTTTGTGCCGATTACACTGGGCTAAATGATGAGCCTGTTGTGCATTGTATGGTTTAATTCAATTTAACTCGTAGGTAATAGTTGCAGGAGAACGCTTTAAGAAACGGGCTATTTCTCGAGTTGAATGATTAAGTTTGATCATTGTTTCAATGACAGAACGTTCGTGAGCTGATAAACTAGAAGACATAAGCTGCAGATCCTTTATGGTTGATTTTAGTCAATTACCATTAAAGTCTCTGCAGTTTTTTTATGCAAGGTGTTCGGTTTAATTTTACAATCTGCCTTAAATAAAAACGAACCCAGGTTTTGTTAGTCGATAAATGCCAAAAAGAGAAGAAAAGATGATTGAAATACTAATGGGATAAAATCCTTATATTTATATACATTACTTTCGATAATATATATTATGTAAAGTAGACTATATAAAACAAAATCAAACGCTAATTTATGATTTGTACCCCCCCTGGATACCAAAATTTAGTTGATTTTGGCCTCATTTCCTCTATTTTTGTCCATATTTTTAAAGAATATCTTTAAATAGCTCTCAATCATGGTCTACTTGCTGAATTATTTTTAATTTAGTTAAATTTAGCTGTTTTTGTTGTAAATATTCATAATTACGCCTAATCTGCTAATTTAGCGTCCGATTGTCACACTTGTTCGACTAATCGTACAAATTTGTCCTCTCAGAGCAAATATACGACGCCATCTTTTTCTGTACTCTAATTGATTTTAAAAACCGATATTGCCAGCTGAACTCTGTTATACTGAGTCTAATCTTAATCAATTAAGGAGAATCATATGCCCGGAGTTCAAGTTACGGATTTATTTACCTTAAAAACTATTAGTCAGCCACAGTCAGCTGGCGACCACACATTCTTTGTTCAAAATGAAATCGATCAGGCAGCTAATGGCTATACTGCCAATATTTACAGTCTTGATGATAATCAGCAAATACGTCAATGGACGAACGCTGGTTTAAACTTGCAACCAACGGTTGCTGGTAATTTCTTGTATTATCGCAGTAAGGATTCTGATGGCCAATTTCAATTGATGCAAATGCCAATTGACGGCGACGTTGCGAAACAACTAACTACTGGTGACAGCATTGGCCAGATCATGCTCAGTTCTAATCAAGCTGAATTGTTTTTGAAGACCGTTCACACCCCAACTCCTGATTCCAATCCTTTCCCGACTCGTCATGTTACCAAAGTTCAGAATAAAGCCGATGGTCAAGGCTGGCTACCAACTGACAATACCTACACCTTGGACAGGTTTGAGTTGACGACTGGTAAACAAAGTACTTTGTGGACAAGTTCTCACGATTTTAATTTACAAGATATCAGTCCTAGTTCCAACCAAATTTTGTACTTAGCCCCTACTCATTCTGAATGGCAAAATGAATTTGATACGACTCAAGGCGTTTTCCTCTATGATCTCGAGTTGGATAAAACTGAGCTGCTAACCAGTATCTTTGCGACTGGTGTCTTTTCTGACGCTCACTTTTCTGCTGATGGTCAAAAAGTAATGCTGATTGGTAGCGACTACTCACAGTATTCGGCCACAGTTAACCAGCTATACCTCTATGACTTAAAAACCAAGCACTTTGAAAATATCACCGGCGACTCCGACCTGGATGTCGGTTATGATCACGGCTTGGCTGCCGATATGACTCAAAATGCTAGCCATGTCAGTGGCTTTTGGCTAGCTAATGACCAATACCTTTTCCATGCCTACCACCACGGCCATAGTCAACTTTACCTTTGGAACGGTCAAACTTGCACCCTATTAAATGATGATCATCGGGATATTGTTGATTTTTCAGTGACTAACGCCGGCCAAATTATCATGGCGACTTCAACACCTATAAAGCCCAGCGAGTTGAAGTCCCTTTCCTTGAAAACTGGTAATGAAGTCCTCCTCTTCAATCCTAATCAAAATTACGAAAAGGATCATACCTTTGCTCCCGTTAAGTCATTCTACTACCCTTCAACTGACCAAAAAGTTCAGTTGCAAGGCTGGCTGGCTGAAGCACAAACTGCTGCTGCAGAAGCTCCCCTAATTTTGTATATTCACGGTGGCCCCCACTCTGCTTACGGTGAGACCTTCTTTCATGAGTTCCAAGCATTAGCAGCCAAAGGCTACCACGTTGTTTATTTTAACCCGCGGGGATCGACTAGCTATGGGCAAAACTTTGCTGCGGACGTAATGGGCCGTTATGGCGAA
>NZ_DF968005.1:377810-377916 GCF_001047075.2 Fructobacillus ficulneus | reverse complement strand
ACATCATGGCAGGTCTGGATTACACCCTTGCACACTTTGACGGCATTAATAAAAACAAGATTTTCATTGCCGGTGGTTCCTATGGTGGCTTCCTTTCCTCTTGGAC
>NZ_DF968005.1:366183-377780 GCF_001047075.2 Fructobacillus ficulneus | reverse complement strand
GCCATACCGACCGGTTCACCGCTGCCATCGTGCAACGCCCCGTGACTGATTGGGTTAATCTCTACCTAACCAGTGATATTGGTGTCCGTTTTGTGCGAGCAGAACTCGGTGCCGACTTGTACCAGGATACAAATGCCCACCAGCTTTACTGGGAAAAGTCTCCAATGGCCTACGCTGATAAAATTAAAACCCCAGTCCGCATCCAGCACGGTGACTTGGATTGTCGGTGCCCAGTCAGCCAGAGTGAATCCCTCTTCCGTGTTGTCAAAGGTACTGGAACCGATTGTGACTACATCCGTTATCCCGAATCATATCATGGATTTTCAAGAAACGGTATCCCTTCCCTGCGGGTTCAAAGATTCGAGGATATTGTGGAATGGTTTAACCGGTATGCCTAGTTGAATCGTTTAGTAAAATGTAGCCAGGTTGACTAAACCAAATGACAACTCTTACTCTGCATTTTACCGAAGAAGATTTTATTCAATTCGAGAAATTTGCCAAAGGTCATCATTTAACCCTGTCCGAATTCGCTAGAGATGCTATGCTAGAAAAAATCGAAGATGAACGAGACTTGTCTGATTTAGAAAAAACGCTAGCTAAGGACGATGGTACTCGGTATACGATGGCTGAAGTTAAGCAGTCTCTCGATTTAGAGTCCTAGTTGTACTTTCATTTTCAAATTTATATATCAAAACAGCCACCGAGTGTCTCAACGACATCTGGATGGCTGTTTTTGGTAGTCAAACAAAATATAGGTATCAATGGATTTTATTTCACTACTCTATCTCATGATAAAATCAATCATTGATTAAACTTGAAGTAAATTAAAACTTATTTTTCACGTCCTAATGGTGAAACACCAGCGCAAACACCTGCTGCTGCTCTTAGTAGTCCCGCTATTAAAATAACCCAAAACATTGAAATACCATTATTCAATAATACACCGCCAAACCACGATCCTATCGGAATTGAAGCATAAGAAAGCATTCTCGTAATAGCAACTACTCGACCTAACTTTTCATAAGGAACTGTGCGCTGTCGCAGAGTGAAATAAGTAATGACATTTATGGTTCCAAAAAAACTGACTAAGCCTAAAACAATGCCGATATATAGATAACTAGTATTAATTAATAATAGCAACGTACTAATTCCGGCAGAAAATGTACTAAGCGAAAGAATGAATCCTGCAGGAAATCGCTTAATAATATGTGTACTTATTGGACCAGCTGCTAATGCACCGATACCACCCAATGACAAAGAAACGGTGGCATCAATCAATGGATACCCTAATTCCTTTGTCATATAGAAAATATAATTCGCTTCAAACATATTAAGTGCAAAATTTGTGACAAAGAACATTAGTGAACCGCTTAAAATCACTTTCTGATGAATACTGTATACTAATCCGTCTAAAATATCTTTTTTAAAAATAGTCAGAGAGATTTTATTTTTATTGACTCGTCTATCGCTTGGTAAACAATATAAAATACTGGCAGAAATGATAAATGAAATAACGTCAAACCACAGCGCATTTAGGCCGTTAACCAGTGCAACAATACTTCCACCTAGTAAAGGTCCTAAAATTGTTAGCATGTTA
The DNA here is from genome assembly GCF_001047075.2 of Fructobacillus ficulneus. Taxonomy (GTDB): domain Bacteria; phylum Bacillota; class Bacilli; order Lactobacillales; family Lactobacillaceae; genus Fructobacillus; species Fructobacillus ficulneus. Next base: position 376,183 of record NZ_DF968005.1, on the reverse strand, counting down.
TCGATTGTTTGAATTAGTGCATTAGATTTAGCATAGTCATCTCGACTAATAATTTCTGGAATGATACTCTGAAAACTTGGATGAATTAATGGATCAATTGAAGCTAACAAAAAAATTGCCAAATACATAAGCGAGAAATCAATATGTTCAGTGCTTAAACTCAGTAATACAAAGCAACTGAATACTGCAGCTAACATGTTACCAATGATTAATGTCTTTCTCTTCGAACAATTATCAGCTATGACTCCTCCAATCAATGAAAAGAAAATCCAAGGAACAAATGAAACTCCAAAGGCAGTAGCAGCATGATAGGCTGAACCAGTTTTCCTCAAAATAATAATTGGCAGTGCCAAACGATACATCCAATCTCCGAGAGTGGATATTAAAAAGCTCCCCCACAAAAAATGAAAGTTCTTGTTCTTGTTTTGTCTGAATATTGAATTGGACATTTTGATTTTATCCCCCTTCATATTACTGCTGTTTATTGACAACGTCATAAATATTTATAGGAGAATAGTTTTTAGATAAAATTTACTTTCACCAGAAATAAACTTTGTTGAATATATTCATGATAGAATACCCATATTACAAAGAAAGATAATGTGCATATAGGTAAAATTAATGACTGAAATTGGTGAAGTATTTAGACTTTTTCGTAAAGGCAAAAACGTTACTCTGCAAGAAGCAAGCAGAGGAATTGTTTCGTATACATTTTTATCAAAATTTGAAAGAGGATTAACTGATATCTCTTTTATGCATTTACTAGAACTGCTTGATCGAATTAATGTTCAACTATCTGAATTTGAATTTTTATATCAAAAATCAAATAATTATACGAACGACCTACTTCCCACGCTACAGCGAGCATATCAATCATCGGATATTAATTCCTTAAAAGATCATCTCCGACTTTGGCAAAATCGATCTGATAAATTTTCAACTCTGCAAAGGTCCAATCAAATCGCCTTTCTTTTAGAAGATAATCCTCAATTTCTAGTGAACGAAAAAAAGTATTTGTTGAAATTTTTAAGTGAAAATGAAATACAAGAGGTATTTGATTTTGGAACATTAGAACTGAATTATTTGAATATATTCGACTAAAAAAGTTAAATATTTTGGCCCGAAACTAAGTATGTTGTAATGGCTTTTAATGTTCGTCATGGTCTACTCTCTTTTTCACGCCCGCCTAGGTCAGCTGTTTGATACAACTGATAACCTTCATAAGCATATGATTGATCAATACCCTTCATATAAATATCTCGGTTATTAATATCATTTGTGAGTACTTGGAAAATAATCGTTTTGATTTCCGTACTGCGGACAGGACTTCTTTCCATCGCTAACAAATAGTCCTCAGGATTCACCCCGGGCCAATGAATCACTTGGCCTAAAGATTCTTTCAATAACAAATCTAACCAAATTCTTGTAGCTCGACCATTCCCTTCTCGAAACGGATGAGCAACATTCATTTCCACATATTTGGCAATAATGTCATCGAACGATGCCTGTGGTAAATTATCAATCGAAGCAAGGGCATTATGTAAGTACATGACCGGTACGAAACGAAAGTTTCCTTTTGCTAAATTAACTTTTCTCTGTTGTCCAGCAAAATCATAAATATCTTGAAACAGAAAATGATGAATTTGAGCTAAACCGCGATAAGTACCGACCTCGATTTGTTCAATAAGACCAGAGTCATAAAGTTCTTTGGCTCGTTGCTTAGTCAACCGTTCTTCGGCTTCAGCCAAAGCAACATTACTTTTTAACCCTAACTTGTTATCAAGCATATTGTCACTCCTTTCCAATTTTTTTCTTGAGCTAAAAGTTTGTCGGCGAAAGTTACTAATTCTTCAATCGATAAATCGTTGATCCTGAATACCAGTACACTCAGCTACTTTGTGGTTAGGAGCAAAACTATTCAATACCATTCAGCCTTACGGTGTAAAATTATATCCGCCTTTTCTCATTTACTATATAGCATACAATTTCCACAAATTGCAAGCATCATTCACATACCAAAAACAGCCACCGAGTGTCTCAGTGACATCTAGGTGGCTGTTTATTTGATTAAGCTAATAGTTACTTTTGAACTTCTTTTGGCAAGAAGATGGCTGGGATAAACATAACCAGAGTCATGACGATTGCCAACCAAAATGCGTGTTGGTAAGCGACGATGTTAGCACCCAAAACTCGGTGAGTTGATAAGTAGGTGGCAACGATTGTTGCGATAACTGCTGACCCAAAGGCTCCACCAATGTTCTGGAAGATTCGAGCACCGGTATTGGCATGCGGAATCAAGTCCTTTTCCATGCCCAATAGGATGTTTGTCATCAGAGGCATGACGACCCCACCGACGCCGAGTCCACGAACAAAGAGAATGGCACCGACTAAGACAATATTGGTATGAGCATCAATCCAAACAAATGGTAATGTTCCGACCAAGGATAGTGTCAAGGCTAACCAAACTACGTAGCGGACACCAATTCGTTCGAGCAACCGTAACAATACCGGGCGCATCATTAACATACCCAGCCCTTGTGGCAGGAGCCAAAGTCCAGTGGCTAGAACACTCATGCCACGTCCTTGTTGGAAATATAAAGGCAAAATCAACATCGGCCCGTTCGTCACCATTCCAGCTAAGACTAAGTTAACCGTGGTGGCTGCGTAGACTGGAGACTTGAACAATGCCAATGGTAAGACGGCGTTGCCTTTTTTATAACGGCCCCAAAGTAAATAAACAACAGCCGCAATCAAGCCAATCGTAACATAAGTCCACGTATCAGAATTATTGAAAGTGGCTTTTTCACCAGCTTGAGAGAACCCATAAATGATAGTTGCAGAGGCAAAACCGAGCAAAGCAATTCCAATGGCATCGATTTTAGCTTCCCGATTGGATGCTGGAATATCCGGAATTTTCCAGTAGTTCAAAGCAGCCGCAATGATCATGATTGGCACGTTGATCCAAAAAACCCATTGCCAGTTACTGTATTGAACAACAACTGCTCCAATCACCGGGCCAAAGATTGGACCAGCCAGAATTGGCAGCATCACGACCATCATTAATTTTTGTAAATATTCCCGTGGTGAAATCATAGCCATCATTGTTGTGACCAAGGGTAAAAGTAACCCAGAAGCAAAGCCCTGAATAACTCGGAAGATAATCAGGGTGTTGATATCATGGCTTAATGCTGCTCCAATTGATGACAAGCCAAAGAAAAGTTCGGCGGTCAAAAAGACATACTTACCGTTAAAGTGCTGAATCAGCCAGCCTGATAATGGCACGGCAATACTGGTAGCCAACACATAGGCAGTGATAATCCATTGCACACTGCTCAAAGTCGTATTCAAATCACGGCCAATATCATTGATGGCAATGTTGGTCATCGTCGTGTCCAGCATTGGTGCCAATAACCCGAAGGCCAAAATCAAGGCCACATTTCGTGTTTGTTTGAAATCCATTTCCTATTCCTAGTTTCTATTTTTTTAATTTTCGTAACTAAACAAGAGTACTCCCTATTGGCCATTAAGTCAATAAGGTACAATTTGTATCTTATATTTTGTGCTAAAATAGTCGTATGGAAAAAAACGTTAAAACAAGAAAATGCGGATCAGTATTAAAAAACACAATTTTTAAGGTAACTCTCCAGCTTTTTGATGACCAGGGAATTGAAGCTGTGACCTTTAACAATGTCGCTCAAAAAGCAGAAACATCACGGAGTGTTCTCTACCGACGGTGGGATTCACCTCACAGTCTCCTCGTTGATGCCGTCCATAATTGGGCCCACGAAAATTCAGGCCTACCAGAACACTTTGATGAAAGTACATTCCCTGACACTGGTTCTTTGCATGATGACCTATTAACTCACGCTAAACTAATTACCAAATTACACGATAAAATGAACCAATACTTTGTTAAGCTTTCGATGTACCAGATGTTTAACAATGAAACCGTTGAGCATGATATGTTAGCAGAAGCCGAAACAGGAATTCTACGGTTAAGTACTCTTGTCGCTGAGCGGGCTATCGACCGTGGCGAACTAAAGCAAGTTCCCACCCCTGAAGTTCTGATGTTATTAGGTAATATCAGTCGGTACTACGCCTTTCTTAGTCCCGAACATAAACCAAGCCCAGAGTCTTTGATTGATCATATTGTCTTTCCGGCTTGGTTGGCAAATCAGGCCGAATGATTTCATTTTATCAAACAGAACCCCTTCAACAAATTCTTACTAATAAAAGAGACATCCGAATGGATGTCTCTTTATTTTGCTACGATTATCTTCCGCCGGCGACAACGCCACCATCCAATAGTAGTTCTGAACCAGTCGTGTACTGTGCTTCGTCCGATGCTAAGTAGGTCACTGCCTTAGCGACATCAACCGGTTGCCCAATTGTTGGAATGACATCTCCGGTATTAGTTGCGGCTGTTCGATACGCTTCTGGTAAGATGTCTGTTGCCACCAAACCTGGGTGGACAGAATTAACTCGGATATTTTTATCGAGTTTAATCGCTTCACTGGCGCCGGCTTTCGTCAAAGTTCGAGTGCCACCCTTTGATGCAGCGTATGCTCCGACGCCTGGCATCGGAACAGTGATGCCAAGAACAGAGGAAATATTGACGATACTACCCTGATCCATTTCGATCAAGGCCTTTTTGACCCCCAAGAAATTACCAGTCAAATTAATATCCATCACATTCTGCCATTCTTCTTTGGTCGTTTCCGTGATTAACTTTCCTGGCCCACCAACGCCGGCATTGTTTACCAAAATATTCCACTGGCCAAACCGAGCTTTTGTTTCTTGAACAACTCGGTTCCAATCTTCTTCGTTGCTGACGTCTTGCGGCAAATAGATAATTTGGTCTTCGGTACCCAATTCTTGAGCAACTTCTTGACCCAATTTTTCACGGCGACCAGTAATGACAACCTTGGCCCCTTCATTCAAAAAGTCCTGGGCAACGGCCTTACCGATACCTGAAATCCCACCTGTAATGATTGCTACTTTTCCGTCTAATCTCTTCATTTTTGTAAATCCTTTATTTATTTTGTAAGTGTAGTTATAATTTTAAAACTGATTTAAAAACTAATCAGCACTTTTCCGTTTGGATGACCATTGAAAACCAAATCTAGTGCTTGGTTGACCTCTTCAATGGTGAAAGTGTTCGGGTCAACACTGGGAACGATGTTCTTTTCTTCAATGATTCGAGAAATTTGTCGTAACTGGTCGCCACTACTGCGGACAAAGATGAAGTGATAACTAACGCCCTTCTTCTGCGCCTTTTTATCGTACTTAGCCCCAGCTAAAGTAAAGAGCATCCGCTTGGCAAATGAAAAATTATGGTCAACCGCAAATTTTTTATTTGGTCCCGTCTTTAATGAAAGTAACCGACCACCGGGTTTAAGGACGGCTAATTCGTGGTCGAATTCTGCTGGTCCTAAGGTGTCAATGACGTAGTCAATGTTTTGCAACTTTTCCCAATAATTTTCTGTTTGATAAGGTAAGTATTGGTCAACACCCATTGCTTGTGCTTGATCTGCAAACTGTGAACTACCACTAACAATCACTTTCAGCCCCATCGATTTTGCTAATGGAATGGCTAGTTGGCCAAATGACCCTGACCCACCAGCAATGAAGAGAGTCTTACCTGCTTCAACCTGGAGGTCTTCCAATAATCCTTGATAGGCAGTTAAGGCAGTCAACGCCGTTGCGGCCCCTGTTTTAAAATCAAGGTTAGTCGGCAAAAGACTAATTTCATCTGCCTTAATCGCCACATATTCGGCAAAGGCCCCAATTTTATTCAGCGGCATCCGGGCGTAAATCGAATCACCGACTTGGAAATCATAAACGTTAGACCCAACTTGGTCTACCACACCGGAAAATTCATTCCCCATTGTTGCTGGCAAGTCGTAGTCTTGGATTAGTTTGACGCTACCGGTTCCGATTAGTTTTTCTAATGGATTCACAGCCGCCTCTTTGACTTTAACTAAGACCTCATCGTCATTAATAGCTGGTACTGGGACTTCTCGGACATTTAAAGTGAAGTCTTTGCTGTATCGATCTAGTTGGGCTGCTTTCATTTTTAGCTCCTTGGTAACAGTTTATTGATTTTGTAACTGAATGAATCATAACTCGTTGAGTTACATTTGTCAAATAATGTAACTTTTATGGTAAAATAATAGGTATTAACTTATTAGAAAGCCTGCCATCATGATTAAAGAAAAAAATACTCGAGAATCAATTATCGCGACTGCTGGTGACTTAATCCTTAAATTAGGTAAAGCCGACATTTCAATTCCACAAATTGCGAAGGAATTAGGCGTCAGTCACGCGGCCATTTATAAACATTTTTCCAATAAGCAAGACCTTTGGGAAAGCGTTGCTATTGAATGGTTTAATACCAATATTTTATCGGAACTAAATAAAACGAACGATTCAGCTAATCCAGTCGAGGCACTGCACCAATTAATCTGGTCTTTCATCGACGTTAAGCGAAATGCCTACCGTGAAAATGAACAAATGTTTATTTTAAATACGCAATATATTGAAAACAACCCGATTGCCTTACGCCAAGTCTTAAAGGGTTTGTACATTAAAATCAACCAAATCTTGCAGTTGAAAGACGAGCAAACTGCAGAGGCCGAAGCCATCTTATCGACCTTTAGTCTCTTCACTTTGCCGAACTTTAAGGAGACTTGGTTTTTACCAGATTTTCAACAACGATTTGAAGACGTTTGGACATTAGTAGAACCAGGAATCGCTATGATGGTCGAGCAGAACTCTTAAAAAATAGAAAGAGCCTTAGAATTTATTCCTAAATTCCAAGGCTCGTGCTCATTTTCTTTTGAATTACCTATTCGGTAACTTGTTTGTTTTTGATTTAAAATACTTAATTTGCATGAATACTGGTATAAGTAAGCTTATCAGAACCCAATACAAATGACTGATGACGCTGATGCCAATGACAACAACCACGGCATAGTAGCAAAACCAGGAAAAATTAACCGTTAATTTTTCTTCCCAGTCGGGATCATGAGGCTTATTAAGTGCTTCATACCGAAAGCTAAAATAGATATTCTTACAAAATAGGATAATCGCCCGCCATTTAATACAGGCACTGATTAGCAAGACACCCATAAAAACAACAAGATTTCGACTGATCAGGAAACAGGCAAAAAGTACATAAGATAGGACAAGTGCTACTGTTTGGTTAGCATCACTAATTTCATTTTGGCTCACTGGTCTCTCCTTTACCAACGGGTCTTCGGTTTGTAGTGTTTCACTTTTTGAATCTTTGGTGCTATAATGAATTTGTAAAAAGAAACCGCTATGCTACTAGCGGTTTCTCCTAGCAAACCCGTGTAAACGGTGACTGTCCTGAATAGTTCAAAAGTAAACCATCAAGCCGATCAAAGCGAAAGATGGTTTACTTTTTTGGACTAATTTTTTCTATTAGTACAATCACTAGACGAATCAGCGCCAGGATAAACATCCCAAACGCTAACAGGTCCATAATGATATCCGTATTGGACATCAAGGCACTCCTTTCATCCAGAGTTTTGCATTCATATGCATCACCTCCTTCAGTCAGGACAGCCACCATCTTTACTTGTTTGCTATGCCTAAAAATATAACATGGTCTTTGGATTTTGCCAATTAAATTTTTTGATGTTATAATGTTGTTGCAAAAAGTAAATCACTTTTCAATTGAACGGTTTCTTCTTGCATCCCGTGTAAGCGATAGCTATCCTGAATAGTTCAAAAATGAACCAGCAAGCTCGCTAAAGCATTAGATATGGTTTACTTTTTTGGACAAATTTATCGAAACTTATCGATTAGTTCAATCGCAATACTAACTAAGTGTAAGGTGACACATTTCAAACGTCAATCTCATTAACCATGACGACATACGAATTGGACATCAAGGTTCTCCTTTCCTCAAGAGTTTTGCGTTCGTACACAACACCTTCTTAAGTCAGGATAGTTCAAACAGTAAACCACCCTAATTGCTCTAGCAAATGGGTGGTTTATTTTTTTGGACTAATTTTTGGAATTGGTACCACTGTTTCTTATTGTTCGTGCTACCAGTACTATTAGCCCAGCACGTGGCGCATAAACCAATCGAATAATTTACTAGGTAAAATTGTCCGTAACAAAACAAGTGGTTTAGCTCCGAAACCTACTAGGTACCGGGCTCTCGGGTGCTTTTTTTGAGAGGCTTTGGCAATTGTCTTCGCAATCAAATTAGGAGATGACAACCATTTACCGCTGTACTGACGCTTCAAACCAGCAGCAGTTCGTGAGGCAGCATCCTGGTATGGGCCATCTTGCGCCGATTCGATTAAATGATCGGCAGCAATTTCACCCCAAGCTGTTTTAATCAAACCTGGCTCAACTAAAACAACATCAATCCCAAAGGGTTTAACCTCCATTCGCAGGGAATCGCTAAATCCTTCCAAGGCAAACTTAGTAGCGTGGTACCATGCCCCAAAGTAACTAGCCATTCGACCGGCAACAGAGGAAACATTGATAATTTTTCCACTGCCTTGGTTACGCATGGTTGGTAAGACTAGCTGAATTAATCGAGCCGCACCAAACAAATTCACCTCGAATTGACGTTTCGCTTCTGACAAATTAACATCTTCGACCGCGCCATAAGACCCGTATCCCGCATTATTAATCAAAATATCAATCCGGTTTTCAGCAATCAAGATTGCCTCAACCGCCCGTTGAATCGATTCTTCATTTGTAATATCTAATTCGATTGGGCGAACACCAATTGCTTTTAAGTCATTTAGCTTGTTGAGTCGGCGACCAGCACCATAGACGATTTGACCACTTTTGGCCAGTAACTCGGCCGTTTGGTAGCCAATTCCACTGGTTGCCCCGGTAATTAAGATAACTTTTTGCATTTTTTTTACTTTTTAAACACTTTCATTATATTAGACGTTGTATATTTGCGCTGAGAGTCGTTAATTTTCCATTTGATGAATGAGTATCCATCCTTATAACTGTCAGCCCTATTTTTCAGATTCCAACAATTTAACCTATTCCAATATAGCATATTTCCTAGTAATTCTAATTTATTTTCGTAAATCAACAAATATTCCAACGAAAGAGCTATAATAGTATACATTGGGAAATATTTAGTCATCATTATGACATTGATGAGACAGAAAATACATATTGTGAGGGAGTTATTCATGAAAAAGAATGATCGCATAGACGACACGCTTTGGTGCTTAATTGACCAAAGAGAATACGATTTAATCGATGGTAATTTTCTGCATGAATTAGACCCCTTTATCAAAGAATCAATCCATAAGGACTTTCCGAAGGCGTCTGATAATAGCTTTATCTGTAGTGAACATTTAGTTCATTATCGTTTGAATAAAATGAACCGGATGATTAATGATGATCATCAAAAAAATAAGCAAATTAACGACCGGATGACCAAACTGATGTCCAGTGATGACTACAAAATCATCGATGTTGAAAAGCAGTTGGAAACCACTTTGACTTTCGGTCAAAAGGTCGCCGATGGCGTAGCCCGTTTTGGTGGAAGTTGGACATTCGTAATTTCCTTTATCTCAATTATCGTGATTTGGATTTTCATTAACGCTACCCACCTTTTTGGTCTGCATTTCGATCCATTTCCTTTCATTCTGCTTAACCTCTTCTTGAGTATTATTGCGGCTATCCAGGCGCCCCTTATCATGATGAGCCAAAATCGTTCTGGAAATTATGACAGAATGGAATCAAAGAACGATTACCACGTTAATTTGAAATCCGAAGAGGAAATTCGTCTCCTCCACTCGAAAATTGACCACTTGATCCAACAAGACCAGCCTAACAACTTGCAAATTCAAAAGATGCAAATGGAAATGATGGCTTCCATTAATAACCAAATTGCAGACTTAAAAAAAGAGCAAGCGAAGCTGAAACATTAAAATTAGATTGTTTGTCTGTCAATAATCGGAATCATTCGACTTTATATTATATCAGG
>NZ_DF968005.1:353414-366104 GCF_001047075.2 Fructobacillus ficulneus | reverse complement strand
CCCAGTTAAACTGGGACGTCTTTTTTACTTGCTTATTGGACACTGTCTTAATTTAAGCTAACTTACTTTCCTCTTGGTCTTCAGTTTGGCTAACTGTTGCCCCTTCTCTTTGACCAACAAGTTGCCAAACTAAGCCAACAGCCGCACCGACTAAGGCAGGCACAACCCAACCAAAGCCGTTTCCAGCGAATGGGAAGTACTGGTGATAATCATTGACTACGGTGTTAACTGTGGTCATGCTTAACAATGGTGAGTTAGCTAAACAATCCAGAAAGGCTGGGACAGTTACAAAGGCCATGACTGATCGGTACAAATATGGGGACTGCTTAACCCATTTGTTCAAAACACCCAGAGTAATTAAGGCTAAAGCATATGGATAAAGGAGCATCAATACAGGTACAGACCACTTGACGATGTTCGTTAAACCAGCATTAGCAGTGACGAATGATCCCACAGCTGTCAAGCGAAGCCACCAAAGGTATGATAGCTTTGGAAAGGCCCGGTGTAGGTCTTGGGCAAAGGAAGCGAAGAGCCCCATTGCTGTTGTGAAGACTGCCAAAGTTACTAAGACCCCTGTTGCTAAGACACCAAAGTTCCCCGCATAATGAGTGACTACATCACTAAAGGCTGTTCCACCGTTGGCAGCAACAGACATCTTACCGAGACTTGAAACTCCCAACAAAACCAAACCAACATAAAGCAAAGCTTCCCAGAAGATACTCAAAAGACCAGCCTTAGCCAAGACTTTTGAAACTGACTTCCCTTCAAAACCCATATGGCGAACGGCATAAACTGCAGTGACAGCAAAAGCTAAGAGAGCCAAACCATCCATTGTGTTATAACCATCCAAGATTCCCTGGAAGCCGGCATTACTTTGATAACTTGTGCCAACGCTTTGGTGAAGACTACCCATTGGTAGAACCAAAGCCAAAACTAGTAAGACAACTAATAAAACTAGGAAAAGCGGATTCAGGTACTTACCAACCCACTTCATTAGGCTTGATTGCTTAACTGTGAGGAAGTAAGCCAGTCCGAAGAACGCTGCTGAAAACAGAAACATGGCCAAATTTTGGTACTTAGCACTCACGAAGGGACTTACCCCCATCGAAAATGCTGTCGCTGCTGTACGGGGAGTTCCAAATAAAGGACCAATCGTCATGTGAACAGCAACCAAAACCACTGTCCCAAACCAAGGAGCCACCGGAGCAGCAACATCGTAAACACTTTTACTGTGGGTCATACTGACCGCCAGCATCGCCAAGAATGGCACCACGCAACCAGTTAACAGAAAACCGGCAGTTGCTGGAAGCCAATTATGACCGGCATTTTGTCCTAATTGAACCGGAAAAATTAAATTTCCAGCTCCAAAGAACATCCCAAAAATCAATGACGACAGCAAGAACAGCTGTTTTCGTGACAATTTTTCATCTTTCATTTCCGTACCTCTCTCTTCTAGTACCAATTCTCAACTAAGCAATTGATTTTTAACAAAGAAAAAGACCAGCCGCAAAATTGCAGCTGGTCTTAAAACCAAACATCAGCCGCCTACCTTCTTTAGTCGGGTAGGCGCACAATAAAGTATCAGCACACCGACCCTAAGGAATGATAATGCTGATAATAATTCGTGAATTGTTCTGTGTTAGGTTTTTTGTCATAGTCTTTCACTTCCTTGAATAGCTATATTAAAACACCATGAGAATTAATAGTCAAGGATAAATTTAAAACTCTTCAATTAACAATAAAAGAGCCACGCTTCCTCTCGGTTAGCGTGACTCGGCAAAAAAATGTAATTAATTAAATGTGTAATAGACGGTTATTGACGTGGAACGCTTCCATTCTATCCTGGACTCACCACGGAGTCAAAACGTTTCATAAACGCGAACTCTTGCAAGGCCTCGGCATTCGCCAAATAGTTACTTGGATTTTTTGAGCGTGAGCTCAAAGTTACGTTACGAGAAAAGTTGTTCTTCATAGACAGTAGCTCCAAGGTATTCGCTTTGTGGAAACGGCCGGCCATTTCCTTAAACTGAATTATACAACCTTTACCCTAAAACGCAAGCATATTTTCAAATATTTTTAAAATTAAAATCAAATCCGGCCTTAATTTTCATTTTTATATAAATTTTTCAATTGAGAAATGCCCAAAAATCGGCTTTGAAAGCGGTTTCTGAGTATGATAAAATGAACTAGAAATAATTTTTAGAGAGAGTATTTATTCTATGTTAAACCAAACACGTCGCAGTCCAAAATTATTCTTTGCCTTAGCGGCCCTACCAATGAATGCATTGATGCAGTCTTACAATTCAGGTCAACACCCACTCCGCGTTGACCTACTGCTTAGCCTGAGCATGACATTCATTGCCCTGTATTGCTTACCACTTCAGTACCAAGACATTGATCAAGTTACTCGACGGTTTAACCAAATCGCATTGGCAGCAACAGCCCTATTTGTCTTTTCTGGTAATTTTCTCTATCAACTGCTAGTTGACCATGAAATGGCCACCCAAAACCAAGTTAGCGTTTGGCCGGTCTTTATCCCTTTGATTCTTATTCCGGTAGCCTTGGTTTATCTCATTAACCGCCACAATCAAAAAAATAGTTAATATGCAAAAACGACCTCACCGGTTTGATTCGGTAAGGTCGTTTATTTATTTGGCCGCTAATTGGCCTAAGCGAATTCACTTTTGATTTAAAAACCAGTAATCAGCGGGATTTCCAACCAGTGCCGTATACGGCACCGGTTGAATGTCACGCTCCTTTAGCTGCCTTGCCAGATACTCCTTTAAAATCCAGGGTTCCTCGATAAAGGCAACCTCCAGATTTAAAACAGCTTCGAGGTGGTCAGTTGTCGTCTTTAAGTCGGCCGCTACTGTTGATAGTGGCAAATCCAACAAAGCAAAATTGGCTTGCAACTCTCGGATTGTTTGAACTTTTTGACTAGCAGTTAATGACATGACAATCTCCCTTATTGAGCTTACTTTTTAGCAGATTCTCCGTCGTGCAAGAGTACGAAGGAAACCACAGCACCGACCAAAACAATGGCCATCGCTGTAAAGGACAAACCACTCATTCCGGCGAAGAAGGCTCCTTCAACAACATGTTGGACTTGTCCGATCATTGGGAAATGTGCAAATGAATTTGAGAAGGCGACCGAGTGACTAGCAAATGGTCCGGCTTCCACAAAGACATGCTTAATCGATGCGACAACATTGGCACCCATACCGTGCAAGGCAAAGTGGCCGTTCAAGTATGAATCATATTGGTTAGTTTGAGTCAATCCGAGGATTACCACCCCAAATGAAATTCCCAATTGACGGAAGACGTTGATCAAACCAGAAGTCATCCCGATTTCTTCCGGCTTGGCACCAGCCAACCCAGCGTTGTTCAACAATGGGTTGATTAAGGCGTTGGCAATTCCCAACAAAGTTAATGGCAACAACAAGTCAACATATGACAAGCTACTTGTCATGGCACTGGCAAAAGCCCAGTAGCCCAAACCGGCAATCAATAATGAACCAGAAATTAATTTTTTAACTGAGAAATGTGAACCTAAGTAACCCGTCACAGGGCCCAAAATCAAAGTCCAGATTGTCATTGGAATTTGTCGCAAGCCGGTATTGAAGGCTGAGTAACCCATGTAGTTTTGCATCAATGAAGTCAAGAAGACGTTCATGGCGTAGATGGCTGAACCAAGGGCAAAGGCCACAACCACGGCACCGACAAAGTTCTTGTTCTTGAAGAGCTTCAAGTTCATCATTGGATGCTTTAATTTTAATTCGACGAAAATGAAAACAACCAAGAAGATTGCGGCAAGACCCAACCAAAGTGCAATCTTTGGGTCAGTCCAGGCCAAGTGTGGGTTATCTTCCTTTTGAATCAAACCGTAAACGGCTGAGAAAATTGCCACGGCGGACAAGACCATTCCGAGAATATCAATCTTTTGTCCCTGGCCGTAACTTGGTGTTTCCTTAACAGTCAACCAAACCAAGACAGCAGCGAAGATACCCAAGGGTACGTTCACGTAGAAAATTGCGGGCCAACCAAAGGCTTCTGACAAGGCACCACCAATCAAAGGACCAGAAACGGTTGAAAGTCCCATGACTGAACCCATGATTCCCATGGCCAGTCCCCGTTCCTTACCCTGGAAAATTGAAGCAACCAAGGCCATGGCAACGGTCATCAAACCACCACCACCGATGGCTTGAACTGCTCGACCAATATCCAAGGCCAAAAGGTTTGGTGCCAAACCGTTAGCGGCTGAGGCAATGACGAAGATGACCATTGAGGCCAAGAATAACTTTTTGCGACCATACATATCGGCCAACTTTGATAGAACCAAAATGACTACGGCGTATGAAATCGTGTATGAGCTAATCACCCACTGAACGTTACTAAAAGTGGTATTGAAGCTCTTAACCATCGTGGGTAAGGCCACGTTGACGATGCTGACATCGAGCAGGGCCATAAAGACCCCTAATGAAAGGGCAATTAACGCTATCCAGCGCTTTGACCCGTGTTCTTGTGTATCACTCATGTGTTTCTTTCCCTCCAAGTTCTTGCAAGCGACTATCAATCCAGGCGATCTTCGTATCGGCAATTTGGTTTTTCATTTCAATGGTTTTTAAGCCCCATTGGTAAAAATCCTCACGGTCCGGGTGATCCTTGGTTTCGTCCTGGTAATGCTGGACTAACTCGGCATAGATGTTTTTATCCGTCAAAACGGCATTGCGGTAGTCCGTCAAAATTTCAGCCTTCTTATCATTCTCCAGGTAGGAAAATGAACGAAACTTGAAATAGTAGGCATTGTCCCGATTACCGTCTTGGCCAACAGGTTTATTGATCAGGTCTAACAAGTAGTCCTGACCAGCATCCGTGATGTCAAAAACCTTAGCGTTCCGGCTATGACAGTCATATCCTTCGATATAACCTGCCTTCTCCATCCGGTTCAAGACGGGATACAGAACCCCATTTGAAATCTTTCGCCGTGGCACCACTGTCGAACCTAAAACTGTCGCTAATTTGTACCCTGACATCGATCGTGATGACAGCAATGACAAAATTAATAAATCATACATAATTAGCTCCTTCCTGGTTGAATCGTTTCTCGCGCCACCGTTCGATATGACGTGTCGTTTCGAACGGTCAACTGTATCTATCTTACACCGGTTTTGAAAAATTGCAAGTAAAAAGCAGGAATGCTTCTTTTTAGAAAGGCATTCCTGCTAATTTAATGGATGAAGGACCGAAGCCCATTTCATTGTTAAGTATTCAAATTGTTGCCGGCGTGGTTTTCACCTTGGTCCGGTTCAAGAGCAGTGAACTCGTCACCACCGACAAAGAACTCATGGCCATCGCTAGGCCGGCCAGTTCGGGACTCAAGACAAAGCCGAGGCCGTAAAAAAGACCAGCGGCGATTGGTAGTCCGAGAACGTTATAAATAAAGGCCCAGAATAGGTTGAGCTTAATTCGTTTGAAAATCTTGGCACTAAGATCAATAGCAGTAGCCACATCAGTCAGGTCATTTTTGACAAGAACAATATTACCAGACTCGATGGCAACATCCGTCCCCGACCCCATGGCAATTCCGACATCGGCGGTCGCCAAAGCCGGCGCATCATTAATCCCGTCACCAACAAAGGCGACCGGACCCACTTCCTGTAATTGTTGGATGTGGGCCGCCTTTTCGGCGGGCATAACTTCTGCAATCACGCGGTCAATGCCAACTTCTTGGGCAATCGCTTCAGCAACCGCCTGGTTGTCCCCGGTCAACATGACCGTTTCCAATCCACGGGTCTTTAATGTTGCCATGGCTTGGCGGGATTGGGCCTTTGGTGCATCTTGAATGGCAATCAGACCAATCACTTCTTGGTTCAGACCCACAAGAACAACCGTCTTGCCCTGGTTTTGCAGCGTCTTGAATGAAACGGCTAGGTCTGGGTTCATTTGCTGGTGGTCTAAGAAACGTTGGTTACCAACAAAGGCCGGTCCAGCTGAGGTCTGCCCTTGAACGCCTTGTCCGGGAAGGACCTCGAAACCGTTAACCTCTTCGACCTTGATTTGCCCGAATACTTTCGCCCGGTCAAGAATGGCCTGAGCTAATGGGTGTTCAGAACCAGCTTCCAATTGGCTGGCGACTGACAAAACTCTTTCTTCCTCGCCGACCACATCGGTCACGGTTGGTTGACCCACGGTAATCGTCCCGGTCTTATCGAAGACAACCGTCTTCACGGCCGAAACAGTTTCCAGAACCTCACCATTTTTGATCAAAATTCCATGGCGGGCTGTGAGGCCGGTCCCGACCATCAAGGCTGTTGGAGTTGCCAGTCCTAAGGCACAGGGACAGGCAATGACCAAAACGGAAACCGCAAAGACAACCGCCGTACCCAGAGAAACGCCGAAGGCCACGTACCAGAGTAAGAAGGTCGCAATCGCGGCCACTAGCACGACTGGGACAAAGACCGTTGAGACCTTGTCGGTTAGTTGCTGGATTGGCGCCCGACTATTTTGGGCCGATTTAACCAAATCAACGATTTGGGCCAAGAGCGAATCTGACCCCAACTTTTCGGCCCGAATCAGAATTGTCCCATTTTGGTTGATGCTAGCACCAATCACGGCATCGCCAACCTGCTTTTCAACGGGTAAACTTTCGCCGGTGACCAGCGACTCATCAACCGCCGTCTTTCCTTCGACAACAGTCCCATCAACTGCAATCTTTTGTCCTGGCCGGGCCCGGACAATATCACCGACCACGATTTTTTCAACTGGAATGGTGATGGTTTGACCGTTCCGAACAACTTCGGCTTCCTTGGCTTGGAGGTCGAGCAACTTATCAACCGCACCGGAGGCCTGAGCCCGCATTCGTTCCTCAAAGACCTGGCCCAAGAGAATGAAGGTCACGACCAACGCCGCGCCTTCAAAGAAGACCGGTTGGCCTTCAACCATGGCCCCGATACTATAGAAGTAAGCCGTCACGGTTCCGATGGCCACCAGAGTATCCATGTTGGAGTTATGCTTTTTAAAGGATGCCCAGGCACTCTTGATAAAGGGTCCGGCTGCGACGGCCATCACGACGGTCGTCAGGACCCATTCCGTAACCGGCCCACCCAGAAAATCAATTCCGGCTGGCATCAAAATCATTTGTACTACCATCGGCAAGGAAAAGACGACCGCAATCCCAAACCGCTGCTTAATTGTTAAGTGCATGGCGCCCTCCTCTACTAAATCAAAATTCTAAATCAAAACCCGCTTACTTGATGACAATCTTGCCCTTAACCATGTCCATGCCACAGGCAAATTCAAATTCACCACTTTGGTCAGTTGGGATTTCAAAGGTCACAGCTTCGTTCAATGGTAGGTCGGCTGAGAAGGCAAGGTCATGCGATTGAACGGCACCGAGGCAGCCACGGTCACTGACGCGCTTAAAAGTTAGATTAGCAACTTCGCCCTGGTTAAATTCAACCACGTTTGGTTGGTATTGGCCGTCAACTGTGATGATTTGTTCGTTATTCTTTGTCATAATATCTTCCTTTTTATATGTAAACTTATGTTTTTATCGTTAATTTTAAAACATTATTTAATTACTATCTGACCGCGGAACATATCCATCCCGCAGGCCCAGGTAAAGTCGCCGGCTTGGTCAGTATTAATCTCAATGGCAACCGGTTGTCCTTCTGGCAGGTCCTGATTAATCCCGAAATCAGCGAAAACCACCTGGTCCAGGCAGGATGAAGCATCTGTTCTGGTGAAGGTCAATGTGGCCGGAACTCCCTGTTGCAAGACCACTCGTTCCGGTGAGTACCCACCATTCACTTCGATGGCAACCGCTTGGTGGTCAGCCACTGTTTTGGCCTCCGCCTGGTCAACCTCGTGATGGCCGAAGAACCACCAAAGGATAAAGGCAATCAAGGCCAGACCTGCTATTAATACAATCAGTTTATCCATGGTGTCCTCCTTCATGGTTAGCCGTCATCGCACAAGACTCATCGATATCGCTATGGAGACAGTTGCAAGGCACTTGGTCCGGTGCATCAGGCAAACGTTCAGCCAAAACCGCTTGCATTTTTTGAATATCACTTTTGCTCAATGGTTCTGACTCCAGCAAACCGGTTAGGAGCGTTCCCTTATAGGCATTGCAAACTGAATCAAAAAACTGCTGAGCGAAATCATCAGTAGCATCGCTTTCGGCAACGAGTGGCGTATAGGTAAATGGCGAGGTACTTTGATCCACTGCCAGCATTTCCTTGTCCGTCAACCGGCGAATCAAAGTTTTGATAGTCGACATCGACCATTGGTGTGCGGCCTGAGCATCCGTAATAATTTCCCGCCCGGTCGCTTGGCCCTTAGTCCAAACAATCCGCATAATCACTTGCTCACTATCCGTAATCTTATTCATGGGCTTTCCTCCTTTTTTCGGTTTTTAGTCTACACTTGTAAACAACTTCTTTAGTATAGTTCTTGAGTTTACATTTGTAAACAGTAAATTCAAGGCAAATTAAAAACAGTCACCGCTATCATGACGGTGACTGTTTTTAACTAGTTTGAATTTTTTGTTTTAGGGGTTAACCAGTGGCGCATTTAACTTAGTCCCGCCAGCCCTCTTCCGTCTTCTTCAAATGATCTTCGTAATGGTCGAGCTTGTATTGCAGGTGGTCAACGGCATAATCAATATCGGCTCGCTTGGCTAACATGATAGTCATTTGTTCCCGTAAAACTGCCTTTTGCTTGTCAGTATTATCGCGGTCTTCGTCAACGAGACGAATGTATTCCCGCAGAGCTTTGACCGACATACCGGCCGCCCGCATATTCTTAGCAAATGTTAGCCGACGGATAATTTTCTCATCGATTTCTCGGTTACCAACCTCGTTACGGTCAATTTTGGGAATTAGTCCCTCTTTTTCATAGTAGCGAATGGTATCAGCTGGAATCCCAGTTAATTGACTTGTTTCTTTCACATTCATACAAATTACCTTCAAAATTTTCTACCGAGATGACCGACATGATGGCGGACGTTAATTTTCCGAGTCGGACTTTTTGGGCAAAATGAAGACCGTCACTAAGAATCCAGCACCCAATAAGCAAGCCGAGACCACCATGGCCACGTGGTAGGCTGCGACGGCGGTTGGTTGGCGGTTACCTAAGACAACCATCACGGAAAGTCCTAGTGACCCACCAATTTGGTGGACAGTATTCAAAATACCAGAGGCCGCCCCATTATCTCGACCAGTCGTGCCGGCAATCGCGGCATTGGTCATTGGACTAAAGGCCAGTCCTTGACCGATTCCCAGTAAGGTCATTGGCAGGCCGATGCCTAGCCAATAACCAAAGTTCACGTGGTAAAGGGTCAGCCAGATAAAGCCGATCAAGGTTAACCCAACGCCAATAATTAAAAGCTGAGTATTACCAAAGCGGCGGATTAACCGTGGTACCTGGAGGGCCACTACAAAATAGACCAGGGATAGTGGCAAGAACCCACAGCCCACCAATAAGGGCGACCAGCCCCAAACGTTCTGCATCAACTGTGGGGTCACAAACCAAAAGCCGAGCATTCCTCCCAGGTATAAGAACCGCAGGAGATAGGCTCCGACCCGTTCACGACTGGTAAATAAAGATAAGGGCATTAAGGGATTGGCCGACTTCTTTTCGATATAGATAAAGGCACCCAGCCCGGCCACAGCCAGTAAGAAAGTCACAACCGGGTATCGCGCCCCGTTGACCGTATAGACTAGTAAAAACATACTCAAAACCGAAACGACTGTGCCGGGGAGGTCGAGTTTTCGCTCTTGGTTATTTGACCGACTAACGTGGGGCAAGGCTGCCAGGCCTAAAATCAAAACCAAAATAGCTACCGGAACGTTCATCAAAAAGCCATCCCGCCATGAGCCCAGGGTCGCAAAGGCCCCACCGACTAAGAGGCCAAGTGCTGAACCAATTCCCGCAACTGAACCATAACCCGAAACAGCCGCAATTCGTTCCGGTCCTTGAAAGGCGTCCATCAAGACCGCCAAGGTTGTTGGCGCTAAGATGGCCGCGCCAATTCCCTGAAAGGCACGAGAACAAATAATCATCACTGCGTTCGTACTCAAGCCAACCAACAAAGAACCAAGTCCAAACAGCGCCATGGCGGTTAGGAAAACCCCCTTGCGACCAAATAAATCACCTAAGCGACCACCCAAAAGTAAGAGACTGCCGTATATCACAGCATAGGCGGTCTGAACCCAGGCTAATGATCCAGCGGAAAGGTGTAAGTCAGCCGCCATCTTGGTTGTCCCAGTAAAGACAATCGAATTATCCAAAATCGTAATCAGGTAACTGACTAAGACGAGGGTTAAAATAATTTTTTCGTTTTTCGTTTTAAACATCCTGTTTTTGCTCTCCTATTTTTTAGAACAAAAACTAGGATACACCTTGGAGTTCACTCCAAAGCAAGCAGAAAAATTGGATTTTTAACAGGTGGACTCTTATCTTAATTTTGAAGAATCACCACAAACTATAGGATACAAGTCAAACAATCAAAAGTAAAATTTTTCATCGCCACCTTGAAGATTGCAAGAATACAGATTTATGACGGGATATCCCCTATGCTTTGATGATAGTTCGTTATCCAAATTAATATTAGACAAAATATATTCACTTACACTGTTATTTTCTCTTTTGGTCGCTAAAGCTATAGTCACCCTATGAGAACGGATCAAATGTTCAAATACAACGTTTCCAATTCTTCCACTTTCGACAATTCTGACTTGCTTCTTTATAAGACTATCTAAATCCTGCAATGCATTCAGTTTTTTAACGAAAACTGAACGTTTATCATTACTATATGGCTTATACTTCTTAGCATTGTAGCTATTAACTTTTACAGATGAAAAATCAACATTTCCCTTTACAACATGCGACCAAAATCTTGATGCTCCCCTGTCATAATGTATCCCCATTAAATGTTGAAAATTATGCTTTTGAAATCGTATAGTTATTTCATAAAATGCACCATCTTTTTTATAGCAATAACTAACAAGTCGGTTAGTAAAATTTTCATCAAAAAAATCAGCAGCCCTTTGCCATTTTTTTAAAATATCGTTTTGCTTCTCTTTTGTTGAAAAATCCTTATCCATTTTTTCTACCAAAATAAAAACTCTGATTTAACAAATCCCGATTATGTATGCGGAAATTTTAAAGGTAGGAGCGCCCTGGGTCAGCACCCGAAGTCTGACAAGAATCTCACATATAGCCATGAGTTAGCTGGGTTGGCACCCGAAGTCCAACAAGAATCCCCTAGGTTTTCCGCAACCTTAGACATGGACAAGAGCAATCTAGACGACATACTTAAATCTTGTCTATAAATATTATAATACATAAAACTACTTAAATGCGTACCCATATATTCCAAAAAAGAATATTGATAGGCATTTTCCATCACCGAATCAAATAAAACAATCCTATCTGAATTCGATTGACCCATTTCATCCTTGCCACTCCTCTTCCATCTCCAACAAGGCCCTCTTTCGGTCCAGACCACCAGCATAGCCTGTCATTGACCCATCACTGCCAACCACCCGGTGACAAGGTACCAGCAATAAGATTGGATTATGACCTACGGCATTACCGACGGCTCGCGACTTATTGGCTTTAACCGTCTGGTCTTTTTGCAAGGCATCTGACAGATCACGGTAAGAGATTCTTTGCCCCATTGGTACTTGCACAAGTTCTTGGCGGACGGCGTCGCGAAAGGCCGTCCCTGCTGAACCAATTGGTACCGAATCGACTGCTGGATTTTCGCCCTTGAAATATTGGTCCAACCAAATCCGGGCCAACCGAATTGGTTCAGTCTCGCTAAGAGTAACTTCCGCTTCACTAAGGTCAAGCTGAGGCTTAGGCTGGTCCTGGAACCAGAGACCCACAAGGACTTCGTCATCACTGACCAGAATAATCTCACCAAGGATTGAATTGTAGGTCGCTGTGTAAAGCATTCCTGTTCTCCTATGTATCATCAGCGCCAACCGGCACCCACTAGATCGAATTTTCCTCTATTATACCAAGGACTCCTGGCAAATAAAAAACGGTCAACTTCAACCGAAATTGATCGTCATCTTCATATAAAAATTTTTCCAGCTCTGACCCCCGTAAACAAAGTTTACTTTTGGTAAACCGGGAAGACCGAAGTTTCGTCCGAATAATGGAAGCCTGTCCAGGCTTTTAATTTAGCCATGTCGGCATCTGAAATCACAAAGTCGATTGCCGCATTTGACCGCATGTGGTCAGCACTCGTCGCCTTTGGCAATGGTGCCAGCCCTAATTGCAATAAGTAGCGAACGGCCAATTGCGGCACCGTCACCCCATAGGTCCCAGCAATTGCTTGCAAGTCCGAGTTAGACACCAAGTCCCCGTGGCCAAATGGTGAATGAGCCTCCACCAAGATATCATGATTCTGGGCAAAGTCAATCAGGTCCAAGGGTGTCTTACCAATGTGAGCCAAGACCTGGTCGACCATTGGTGCGACGGTCCCGTGATCCAACAAGTTCTGCAAATCGGCTTGATCGAAGTTAGCCACCCCGATTGCTCGGACCTTGCCGGCTTGGTAAGCAGCTTCTAGTCCCTGCCAAGCGGCTAGGTTACCGGCCGCAAAGCCATCGGTCCCGGTGTAGTCGGCCCAAGGCTTGGGCGCGTGGATTAAGATTAAGTCCAAATATTCCAAGC
>NZ_DF968005.1:350124-353370 GCF_001047075.2 Fructobacillus ficulneus | reverse complement strand
ATCTAAGGACTCGTCAACGGCAGCGACGGCTCCGTCGTAATCTTTGATTTCGGCTAAAATCTTAGTGGTCACAAAAATGTCTTCGCGAGCAACCGAAGATTCTCGGATTGCCTGACCAACGCCAGCTTCATTGCCATAGACGGCCGCCGTATCGATGTGGCGATAGCCCAAGTCGAGGGCCTGCTTGACGGCTGGAACGACGGCCTGGTCATCCAAGAGCCAAGTTCCAAATCCTAGCTTGGGCAGTAAGACCCCATTAGCCAATTTGTAAGTTTCATTCAACACAGTCTGTCCTCCTCAGTGCAAATCAAAGCTTGTTATAAGTTTCGTCGTCCACCGGCTCCAACCATTCTGGGGTTCCAGCCGTCAAAGCAATGTGTTCGAACCATGAATCGGCTTGGGCACCGTGCCAATGCTTGACACCTTCCTTGGTCACGACCACGTCCCCGGCCTTCAAGGCTTGAGCTGGCTTTCCTTCTTCTTGGTACCAACCCTGACCGTCAGTTACCAAAAGGATTTGGTAGCCGTCATGGTGAATGTGCCAGTTATTCCGGGCGCCGGGTTCAAAGCGGACAGTTCCCACGCCAACCTGGTCATCGGGTGTCATTGTGAGTTGGTTCAAATACGTTTGGCCCAAAAAGAATTGGCCGTAAGGATTTTCGACACCCTCACCAAAGATTCCGCCCTGAGCTAATTCATCAAATTTTGCCATTATTTCTCATCTCCATAAACATCTTTTGCAATCTGAAAGGCTGACCAAGCTTTGGGCCAACCGACATAAAAGGCTAAGTGGGTAATTAAGGCCACCGCTTCGTTTTTCTGCAAACCGTTTTCCTTGGCTTTAGCTAAATGAAAGGGCAACTGGTCCCAAGCCCCCATCGTCATCAAGGCCAAAACGGTTGTCAACGAACGGTCACGGTTACCTAGGTTAGCCTGGTCCGCCCAAACTTGGCCGAACAAAACGTCATCGTTCAAAGCCGCGAACTGAGGGGCAAAGTCCCCCAACTGGTCACGACCAGCAGTTACTTTTTCTGTCATTATCATTCCCCCTTTAATGCTTTGATTGTAAACCCTAGAGTTCACTCCAGGTCAAGGAATTATGGTATACTTTTGGGCATGGATAAAGAACAACCACAATTTAAAATCAAAACCGTCGTCGAAAAGACGGGGCTCAGCGAACACACCCTCCGCTATTATGAAAAAGAAGGCTTGGTCGTTCCCGCTCGAACCGAGACCAACATTCGCCAGTATAGCCAAGGCGATGTCGAATGGCTTTTCTTCATTGATCACATGCGGTCAACCGACATGTCCATCCAAGACCTGAAAAGCTTTGTCGAGCTTCGTCGCTACGGCACGGACTACGAACAAGACATCTTGGACATTTTGTTACGACACCGCGATAACGTTCAAGACAAATTGACCGCCTATCAAAAGAACTTGGAAATGCTTAATCATAAGATTGATACCTATACCGACCAGCTCAAAAACCGGGATAAAAATCTCTACGAGTACTTCGTCGAAATCAACCAGGACCGGCTGAAATAAAGATATTAACTGCCACCAATATAAAAAACACTAACCGTACTATTTGAGCAATCATTGATTTGCCCAAGTTGATAGCGTGGTTAGTGTTTTTAATTTAACAGCGGTTATTTAATAAGTGGACTTATTTATCTTGTAAGAAATCCAAGATATCTTGGTCAACCGCTGTGTTTTCGTGAAGCTTTGAATGCTGGGCCTGCTTACCAGTGATTTCAATTTCCTTGTAAGTACTTGGATCCTGAACGAAGTAACGCAAAGCCTTGGAGGAGTTGTTGGCCACGGTTGAATCGCTCTCTTCATCACCCTCAGAATTACCATAGATATTCAAAACCTTGGTGTGGTGAGTCTGATAGTAAGTCGACAAGCCATTCAGGTGATTAAACAATTCTGTCTTTTTGGCTGGCTCCCCCTGGTCATTCAAGGCTGACTTTGAAGCAGCAGATGACAAGACCCCATTGTAGACTCCGGCAATTGAAATTTGACGGGCAACCTTCGGCATCGTGTCCTGGTCATCTTCGGCCTGCAAGAGGTAGAAGGCAATTGCCATCGTTCCCATCGAATGGCCAATCATGTTGACGGACTTGATACCCTGATTATGCAATTTTTGCATAATGGTTGAGACCCAGTTGGTCATCACGGTTGTATTGGTATTCCGGTTGTTTTTGAATTCAACTAAAATTAACGGGTTCTTGTCTCCCGCCTTAATTGGTCGGTTCATTGACACTGACCCATCCTTGGCAACGGTCACGTTAATCGTTTGGTTGGAATACTTATTTTTGATAAGGTACGAAGCCATTGATTTTTCAGCATTGCGACTCGAGCCGTACCCGTGAAAGAAGACGGTCGCCTGGGTTGGCTTTGGTCCGCTTTCGCTATGAGGGCGACTGGTTTGGTTGGCCGTTAACAAACTAAAGGTTAACCAAATCCCCCCAATAATTAGGACAATCAAAGTCCCAATCAGAGTTTTTTTATATTTCATTCGTACACGCCTTTCTGTGCGGCTCGGACCATTTTATCTGAGTCAGAGTAGTGGTCATGAAAAGTGGTCATCATGAGTTAGTTCTAATTTACCAGCATCCTGCCTAGCAGTCAAAACGACTGTCATGAATGCTTACATCCACTATACAACCTCAAGTGGGCTCTAAGTCAAGACCCAATCTACATATTTGTCACAAAATTGTTACTTATGAAGAATTTTTTATTATGGTAGGTTAGAAGTATCAAGAAAAGGAGCATTTATTTCAATGCCAAAGAATTTCAAAGAAGAACTACTGTTTATGATCATGATGGCTGGTTTGATGGTCTTGGGAATGACCACCTACAACGTCTTTTTGCACCAAGGCCTCGATAATTTAGCCAAGGATACCCTCCTCGGCTACCCCCTTGGCCTCCTCGTTGCCATGATCTGCGACGGCATCTTAGTGGGTCCCATCGCCAAGGCGATTGCCTTTAAGGCCATTGTGCCAAAGTTTGCCAAGCCTTCAGGAGCCAAGATTGGGATTACGATTTCCGTTTTGATGGTCCTAGGAATGGTAACTTGCATGTCGGTCTTCGGTATCCTCGTTTCTGGCAACTCCTTGTCAGCATACCCAAAGACTTGGGGCTTCAATATCATCGTCGCCTTGCCCCTGCAATTAGCCATTGTCGGACCAATCGCCCGTGCTGGCTTAACTAAAATTCAAGGATCTGCTCAGTAAAATCAGA
>NZ_DF968005.1:348162-350077 GCF_001047075.2 Fructobacillus ficulneus | reverse complement strand
TCCCCTGACAAATTAACATTCATAGTAAAAGCCCAGTCGGTCACCATTTGTGTGATCGGCTGGGCTTTTAATTTGCTAATGGTTAAGGGGAGCTTAACCTTCAGATTCGATTAATTGTGAACCTAATTCATAGTTGTGGGTGTAATCGACCGGAACGTCAACGACAACTGGGCCTTCAGTTGCGAAGGCTTCCGTCAAAACGGCGTCCAAGTCGGCTGGCGTTGTCACGCGCAAGCCCTTGGCTCCAAAGGCTTCGGCGTACTTGACGATGTCAATGTTACCAAAGTCAACTCCGGCAGAAGCACCGTTATACTTCATCTCTTCTTGGAACTTGACCATGTCATAATGGGCATTATCATTCCAGATGATGTGAACCGTATTCAAGTGCAAACGGACGGCCGTTTCCAATTCCATGGCTGAGAAAAAGAATCCTCCGTCACCAGAAACTGAAACTGACTTCGCATCGGGACGGACCATGGCAGCGGCCATCGCCCATGGCAAACCAACCCCTAGTGTTTGCATTCCATTTGAAGTCAAGAAGTGACGAGGAATGTAAGACTTAAAGTGACGAGCCATCCAGATATAGTGGGAACCAATATCCGTTGAGACGGTCATTTCGTCGGTCACATGGTCTTGGATAGCCTTAACAACATCCAAGGGGTGGTTTAATTCGGGAGCGGCTGGCGTGTATGAAGGCTTGTCAGCAGCACGCAAATCTTCCTTCAAGGCCACTAGGGTCTTATGGCTGGCAGCGGGCACTTTGTAACCAGCAACAGCCTTGGTCAAAATTGTCAATGATTGAGCTAAGTCCCCAATCAATTGGCGTTGTGGGACAAAGTTATTATCGATTTGAACTGGCGTTGTATCCAAAGCCACAATGTTCAAGTTGTTTTCCTTGTTCCAGTTACGAGGTTCGTATTCGATGGCATCATAACCAATGGTCACAACCAAGTCAGCCTGTTGGAGCAGCTTGTCCCCTGTTTGGTTACGGAACAAACCAACGCGACCGAAGAAAGTCTCTTCTTCTAAGTCACGTGAGATTACACCCGCACCCTGGAATGTTTCAACAACGGGCAATGGTGTTTCTTCTAATAAACTATGCAAAGCGGCGACAGTGTCATCGTCAGAACCACGGGCCCCAACGAGCAAAACTGGCAACTTAGCGGCCTTGATTTGTTCAGCTAACCAAGCCAAGTCAGTCAATGAAGCGGCTCCCTGTTGGGCCTTAGGAACTGGTGGCAAAGCATTAATTGACACGGGTGCATCATCAACGTCTTGAGGCAATGAAACAAAGGCTGTCCCACGCTTCATGCCATCAGCCGCTGCGAAGGCATTGGCCAAAATTTCAGAAATGTTATTTGGATCTTGGATTTCTGAACTGAATTGCGTAATTGAAGAGAAAAGTGCAACTGAATTTGTTGATTGGTGGGTCAACCGGTACAAGTCACGACGTGGCACCTGACCACCGATAGCAACAACCGCGTCGCTTTCAGCGTTGGCCGTCATTAAGCCAGTGGCCAAGTTCCCAACACCAGGTCCAGAAGTCGCAATCACGACCCCCGTCTTTCCAGTAATCCGGGCAAAGGCTTGGGCCATGAAGGCGGCGTTTTGCTCGTGACGGGCAACAACTAGCTTGGGCACCTTTTGGCCAGCCTTTGGGTGGTCCAAGGTTTCAAACAAGCGGTCGATTTTGGCTCCAGGAATTCCAAAGACCAAATCAACCCCGTGGTTGACTAACGAATCGGTGACAATATCAGCACCATATTTTTGCATTTTCTTTTTCCCTCTCTTATTTGGTGAAACTATAAGGAGTGTAGCTCTGAAAAAACGCCTTGTCAAATTAAATTTTTAAATAAATAATTACTATTTTAAATAATTAAAAAGAGGCCGGATAACGGCCTCCTCTTTTAAAATA
>NZ_DF968005.1:346528-348114 GCF_001047075.2 Fructobacillus ficulneus | reverse complement strand
TAGTGATTTAAAACCATTCCAGTGATAATCATGACCAACCTCGTCCTCTGCTGTTAGCATTTATTTCACTGACAACAAAACGCTCAATCGACCGCTTTACTTCACCGAGAGCAAGGCATTGAAAACTTCCTGGGGTAATTCGATATCGGACTTGGCGGCTTGGCGCTTATTGGCGCTTTGCCGGCGGAGTAAGGCCTGCTTCTTGGAAACACTCTTGGCCTGGCCGGAAACGGCCGCGTTCTTCCGCAGTGGTGGAACATCGACCCGGGCCACGACCCGCCCTTCGACTTGGGCCTGGACCGGCATTGGGTACAAACGACGTGGGACCGTCATCTTTAATTCATGGACCAGCTTTTGGGTTTGGTCGGCCACCCGAGACCGGTGAGTGATGAAGGTCAAAGCGTCGACGGTCGCGTAGTTAATTTGGATTTCAACCTTGACCAAGTCGGCTTCGGCATAGCCAGCCGGCTCCGTACTAAAGGAAGCATAACCGTGGGAAATTGACTTCAGCTGGTTGAAAAAGTCGTAGGCAATTTCGGACAGCGGCAATTGGTAGACCAGGCGGACATAGTCGCCCCGGTTCCCCATGTCGACGAAGGTCCCCCGATAATCATCGGCCAACTTCATCAACTGGTTGACCGTTTCGGCCGGCGTGGTGATTTCGGCCTCGACCATCGGTTCGGCTACCGCCAATAGTTCATGGTAGTCGGGAAAATGGGTCGGGTTGTCGACCTGGCGTTCTTCGATTTCGTTCCCCTTGTGGGCCACTGAAACCTGGTAGGAAACGTTGGGTGCCGTCACAATCACGTCGACCCCGTATTCCGTCTCCAGCCGTTCTTTAATAATTTGCAAATGAAAGATGCCGAGGAAGCCGCCACGGAAGCCCGGCCCCATCGCCTCGGAATTTTCTTCTTCCAAAACTAAGGAGGTATCGTTCAAGGCTAATTTTTGCAGGGCTTCTTGGAGGGCCGGATAGTCATCAACCGGGAAGATTCCGGCATAGACAACTGGCTGACTCTTCTGGTACCCGGGCAAGGCTTGGGCCGTTCCGTTTTGCTGGGTCGTCAGGGTATCACCAACGGTCACCTGGCGGGGGTCTTTAATCCCGGTCACGACGTAGCCAACTTCACCAGCCGTCAACTCTTGGTCGGGAACCCGGTTGGGGCGGTAGACCCCGACCTCCTTAGCTAGAAAGCCTTGGTCGGCCGACATTAATTTCAGCTTGGTGCCGGATGTTAATTTACCATCGAAAATCCGGACCTGGGCAATCACGCCTAAAAAGGGATCGTATTCTGAATCAAAAACCAAAGCCTTCAGAGGTGCGGTTGGTTCGCCGGTAGGAGCTGGTAGCTTGGTGATGATGGCTTCCAGCAGTTCTGGGATACCCAGACCGGTCTTGGCGGAAATATGGTAAATATGGGCATCAGCCAAGTCTGGGTCAAGGCCGCGAAGTTGGTCTTCGCTCTTTTCGATTTCAGCACTAGCGGCATCAATTTTGTTCAGGACAGGCAGAATCGGCAGACCGAGGTCATGAGCCAACCGCCAGTTGGCAACCGTTTGGGCTTGGACGCCTTGGGTAGCATCGA
>NZ_DF968005.1:345816-346412 GCF_001047075.2 Fructobacillus ficulneus | reverse complement strand
TCAAGTTCAATTGGTAGGCTTGGCCATCTGCGGCCTGGTAAACGTTTTGGACCGCTCGTGACTTAACCGTCACGCCGTGGGCCTGTTCGACCCCCATGCTATCTAAAAGTTGGGGCGCCATTTCTCGGTCAGCCACGGTTTTGGTGGCTTGCATTAACCGATCTGATAGCGTCGACTTACCGTGATCAATATGGGAAATAATGGCAAAATTGCGAATGTGTTCAAGGTTCATAAGTATGGGACTCCGTTTCGATTTCTTGGTTAAAGGCTGATTGGGTGATCAGCGGTTAGCGGTTTTTAGAAACTTACCCAACTAAAATAATGGTCATGGTTATTCTCTTTCATTTTTACTAATTAAATTAAGGCGGCAGCAGAAATCACTGTCGCCTTCTATTTATTTTCTCAGTTCTTTGGTTCTAATAAGTAGTATTCGTTCATATCATGGTAGCCATCAGCCCGGTGCGCATATTCTGGATGACGGGCCAAAAATGTAAAGCCAGCCTTTTTGATGACGGCATTACTACCAACATTATCAACATCCGCAAAGATGCCGATTTGGTGGACTTCCAGTTCATCAAAAGCGAAAGCACACATGG
>NZ_DF968005.1:342951-345780 GCF_001047075.2 Fructobacillus ficulneus | reverse complement strand
ACACATGGCCCGGGAAACCTTGGTCGTAATCCCCTGGCGGGTATAATCCTGAGCCAGCCAGTAGCCTAGCTCAATCCGATGATCAGTTGGATTATATTGGTGAAAGTCGGTCATCCCAATAATCTTACCAGCCTTTTGAATCGCATAAACCTGTTCCTTTCCAGCAACAACATCGGCCGTCCGTTCAATCAGGTAGGCCCGTGTATCGGCTGGAAATTTTGTTAAATAGGCAAAAGGTAAAAATTCACCAATATGATCACGGTTGGCCACAATCGTTTTATAAATTTCTTCGGCCATGACCGGGGTCGCTGGCACTAATGAAATCTCGTTCAAAGCATCAATTCGCATTTCTGGCATTGGCGGACCCCTCTTAATTGTTTACAAGTAATAAGACTATTTTACACCACTTTGCCCGATTGAGATTAATGAACTTTGTACTGGTACCGGGCAGCCCGGCATCACTGAAGCAAAAAGGATGAACACGGTGGCTCATCCTCCTTATTTCGTTATTAAATTAAGTGTACTTATAAGTTAACAATATAAATAAACACTAATTTTATAACAACCAAATCAAAATTAACACTTATAGCGAGTTAATAAATCCGCCTCAACCACCCCAATCCGCCATGGATAAGGTGGCGGGTATTCCTGCGAATCTGGTGGTTAATGCGATGAATCAAGTGCGTTCCTTGGTGGTAAAGACGGCGGGCGTTTCGATTGTGAAGGTGAAGTTGATGGCGAATGGCATGGCCGATTCGCAGGCAAGCGTGACGACAACCCACCCGATGTCGCAACCGTGATTGACCATGCTGGCAATGCTTGTTTCGAGTTGTGGAATTCACGACCCCGGGTTGACCTGGTTGAGAACCTGGCTGATTACCCGTTCCATGTCCTGGGTTAGT
Source organism: Fructobacillus ficulneus (assembly GCF_001047075.2). Taxonomy (GTDB): domain Bacteria; phylum Bacillota; class Bacilli; order Lactobacillales; family Lactobacillaceae; genus Fructobacillus; species Fructobacillus ficulneus. The sequence goes on along the minus strand of NZ_DF968005.1, from coordinate 344,878 downwards.
TGGCTGGCTTGGCTTGACCGGTGTTGGTGTCCGCGGTTGGTTCGGCGCCGGAACTCCAGCTCGACCACCCTTAATATTAGCAATCTTTTCTGCTACGACTGGTGAATGGTTTCCATAACTATCGACTGACCGGAATAAGATGGTGGTGTTCTGATAGATAGAAAGCTGGTACTGGTATTCAGACCAAGTTTGACCCTGGTCCTCTGAATATTCAATCTTCACGGCATCGTCCGCCGGTACATCCTTTGGCAAAGTAGCCCGAGGGATTAAGAGGATGGGATACTGGGTTGGCTTAGTTTCTGACCGTTGAACTGTTGGCTTTGGCAAGTCGGCCTGGTAATAACGGACATTGAAGGTCTTGGAACTAAAATTACCGGAGGCATCATAGACTCGAATATCTGCGTAGTTATCGCCGGTTGTCAGGGCCATTGGCACGGCAAACTGAGTGACAGACCCGTTATTCTTTTGATTAAAGGTCATTGAAAAGTTCTTCCGAGCAACCATATTCCCGTTAATAAAGATGCGATAACCATCGTAATTATCGCCGGCCTGGCCGGTTAACTTGTAATGGTCTTGGTTTGTTTTAATTTGATAGTATCCATTATACAATCGTTCGAAGGACTTTTCTTCAAAGAGGCTCAGCTCCGGCAGGGTCGTGTCCAGGTAGAACTGGAGACCACCAACTAACTTATCCTGGCCGTCTTGTTGCAGACGGATTGGCACCGATACCTTGGCATTCGGCGGAGCTGGGATAGTCGTGGTAAAGGTCAGCGACTGTGGATCAATGGCCACAGTTTGGCCTTGACCATCCTTTTCGCCAATCAGCAGAGTTGCCTGCCGGCAGTCTGACCGAACCCGGCCAGAAATCGTCAACTCCTGTTTTTTGAGATTATAGCTGGAATTTTGGGCACTAATGGTATTAGAACCAAGGCGGATGTGATGGTCAAAGACCACTAGGGGGTCTTCCGCCTTTTTAGCCGCAGTTTTATCATTTTCGGACTTTACTGGTTGGGTTCCTGGCTGGCGGGAACCGTTAGAACTACCGGGTTGGTTATCTTTAGTCGGGGACTTCGACCCTACTGGTCCAACTTTTGGCTGGTCAACCTTAGTCGGTTCTCCTGACTTGGCTGGGTCAGCCTTATTCTGACCGGTTTGTGGTTGGTCTGAGTCCTTGGGAGACCCTGGTGCAACCAAGCTGGCTACCTGGTCGCCAGACAGGTCCGCCTGAACGTCGGCTAAGTTTCCGGCATTATCGTACACCATGACCCGGACCTGGTTGGCTCCAGCTTTCACTGTTTCCTGTTGGACTTTGGTTAAGGTCAAATCAACATCCGCTGTCACTTGGTGACTTTGGTCCAAATGGAAGGAATAGATTTCAAAAACGCCGTTAACCGTTAGGCCAATCCGGCCAAAGGCATCCAAACCACTGAGGGCGTCAGCCAATGTTGTTTTGAAGTGGACCTGGTTGTCTGAGCCTGGGACTAACTGAGAGTTATTGATGGTTGGAGCCTGGCTATCGACTTTGACCGGGAGGGTTAATTTTTGTGGGGAAATATTTGAGACACCCATCGGTTGGGCGGAAACTTGGTAATAGTACTGGCCATCTGGGACCGGGTCATCCAGGCCGGTCTTGGCATTATAGACCTGCCCCCGCCAGCGGGCCTGGGAATCCTGGTAATGGGTGAACCCCCTCAAGGAGTAGCTGTAATAGGACTTTGTGGCCTTGGGCGTGATGTTTACGGTCGCCAAGGCTTGGGCACTAGGCTGGGTTGGACAGTCGGGTTGGCTGGCAAAAATCGTCGAGGTGACCGTTTTGGCATTGCGGAAGAGGTTCAAGAATGGCCGGGCTTCGCGAAAGGCCGACACACCGGGCGCAATAGCAATGTTAGCCGGGTCAATCGTTCCTTGGGGTGTCAAACCAAGGGGC
>NZ_DF968005.1:341975-342555 GCF_001047075.2 Fructobacillus ficulneus | reverse complement strand
GCTTGCCCCGTCCGTGTAAACCGCATCCGGCTGGTACCGGTAAGTCTGGTCCTTATCCGACCGGTTATCCAAAACGACTTGCATGCTTTGGTGGGCCGTTTGGAAGTCTTTTAACGTGACGGCTCCCCGTCCAGTTGCGCCCGTGAGCAAAACTTCCTGGTTGATGGCCCGATCAATTTGAACCAGGCCGGCCCCCTGGGCCCGGGGCGAAATAATTGCGTCCGGATGGTTTTTGTCCTGCAAGGGATGGGCACTATTCATCAAAATGGTTTTGAGGACTTGGAGGCGGTCAACCGCCCTCAGCTTTCCTTGCCATTTTTCAGTTAATAGGGCTGTGGCGCCAGCGACAACCGGCGTGGCCATTGATGTCCCGCTCTTTTTGCCATACTGGTTATCGTTCAAGCTGGAAAGCAGGGCCCCACCTGGGGCAGTAATGTCGGGCTTCAACTGGAGGTCCGGGGTTGGACCATAGGAGGTAAAGGACGACATTTGACTAGACTGTCGCGGTGCTTTTTCCGGTGCATCATAGGGTAAATTATCGGAGGAAGCGACGGTCAAAACATCCTGGTCGACACCGGGC
>NZ_DF968005.1:341574-341931 GCF_001047075.2 Fructobacillus ficulneus | reverse complement strand
GAACCGACGGTACCCCCATCCTTGGTCTGCAGGTTATTGACCTGGTTCAGTCCCCTCTGGGAGGTTGACAGGCCGGCATTACCGGCCGCAACCACTGGAATCACACCCTGGTGGGCGGCTTCGGTTAAGGCTCGTTGCTCAGGACTATTCGGATTGGCATTGCCGCTGACTGAACCGAGGGAAAGGTTTAGGACATCGGCCCCCAACTTGACTGAGTCTTCAACAGCGGCAATAATATCATCGCTGCTGGCCCACCACCGTTATTGGAAAAAATTTTCATATTCAATAACTGGGCATGGGGGGCCGCCCCAATCGAGTGGACCCTTTGGTCAAACTTCGGCCGGTCAGGTAAGTGAG
>NZ_DF968005.1:341252-341564 GCF_001047075.2 Fructobacillus ficulneus | reverse complement strand
AGTGAGCATAACCCGCCGCAATCCCGGCTACATGCATCCCGTGCATACTGTTAGTTTTCAGGTCGGCCACTGTTTGCGAGGTCCCATCGGCGTAGTTATACGCGTAAGGAATCTTTTCCGAAGCATACCGGCCATGACCGAGGCGTTTAATGGCAACTTTGGCCTGGTCCTTGGTCATTTTGACTTGGGCCTTTGGGCTCAGCTTCATCAATTCATGTCGGTCGTCGATGCCCGAATCAATGATAGCGATGATGGTTTTATCCCCCTTGATGCGGTGCTTGGCCCAAATTGGCAGAGCACCGATGATTTGGT
>NZ_DF968005.1:340753-341186 GCF_001047075.2 Fructobacillus ficulneus | reverse complement strand
TGGGCTGGTAGACGTTGGTGGGCTGGACTTCTTTGACGCCGGGGATGGCTTTGATTTTGTCGGCATCACCAACCTTGGCATCAATTGATATCCCATTAACCAGGTAACCAAAGGACTTTTGAGCGTGGTGGCCCGCAATCTTTTCAATCTTTTGCTGGGCTGTCTTGTGTTGGTCAATCACTGCCTGGCTGGCCTGGTTAACTGCCGGAGCAACAGGCTTTTGGCCAGGATTAGTCAGTTTTAGTGCGGCCGGATCACGATCAAACTCGACTAACATGGTAACGGTACTCTGCTTGAGCACCTTAGCTGAATGCGGGTCAGGTAACCCTTTCGCCTGGAGCTGGGCGTGGGCAGCCTTTTGAAACTTTTGATTGGCTTCGTCAAGCTGATGTTGGTGGTCCTGACTGAATTTCTGCTGGTCCGCTTCATTCGT
>NZ_DF968005.1:337902-340716 GCF_001047075.2 Fructobacillus ficulneus | reverse complement strand
GTATTGGTTGGACTGGCCTGACTAAGAGCAGCTGGCGACCGACCCGGCTTTCCCTGGTCGGCCCAGACCTGCAGCGGTTGGGTTCCTGCCTGAACCAACAATGGTCCGATTAACACTAATAAGAGTGTTAGACTTACTTTCTTTCGTATCTGTTTCTGCATCGGCAAACTACCTCTCTACCCCCGCTTGGAGGTTTACGATTAAGCTTGTCTAATTCCTACTTGCTGGCAGTATACCGGGCCCAGTCCCCTTTGACAACCGTAATGGCATAAACAAATTATCTTGCATTTTTTCATCCTAAAAGTCCAACAAAAAACCTGCCAAATCAAAAACTGCCCCGCGGTCGATTGACCACGGAGCAGTTTTTAATTGTACTAATATTCCTCCTAATTAGTTTTTCTTGTAACGCTTAGCAAAGCCCCAAGCCATTGTTCCAATGGCTGAAGTCAAGAAGCCGGCATCAATTAACTTCTTCTGGCTAATTCCAGTTGCCTTTTGAGCAACCGGTGCCTTCTTAGCGTGGTCCTTGTCACCATGCTTTTCTACCCGAGTTGCTGGTTGGGCAGCCTTTGTTGCAGGTGTTTGAGCCTTCACTGCAGCTGGCTGTGCGCCAAGCTTTGGTGTTACAGCAGGTTCAAGGCTTGTGCGAGCAAGTTCTGAAACCGCTGCTTGGTTAGCTGGTGCAGGATGGTGACCAGTCACAACGTTAGCTTGAACGTCGGCTGATTCAAGGACGGCTTTGATAGCTGGAACGTCTTGTCCATCATCAATCTTAGCCAAGGCCTTAGCCAAAGCAGCTTGAACGCTTTGGATTTCAGCTTGCTTTTGGTCAGCCGACAAAGTGCTGTCATTATTGATAGCAGCAATTTGGTTGGCTGCATCAGTGTTCAAAGTTTGACGACCTTGAGCCTTGGTTTGGTTCATGTCTGCAAAGTCCTTTGAAGCAGCAGGTGTATAATCCGTAATATCTTGGGCGTTCGCCTGTTGGTCCAAGTTGCTTTCGGCTGTCGTTAAGGCAGCTTCCAAAGCTTGGATTTGACGGGTCTTAGCTGCAGCATCAAGGCTTGGGTCCTTTTGAACCTCAGCTTCGGCATCAACTTCAGCTTGGGCCAAAGTCTTCTTAGCCGCTACCTTTTGGTCGGCCAATGATGGCACGGCACTAAAGTCAGTGGCAGTGTTCTTGGCAGTTGCAAAGCCTGTGTAATTTGGATCTGCTTGGACACCGGTTGTGCTTTGGTCAGCATTCAAGCCATCCTTAGCTGCTTGGTAGGCCTTGTCCAAAGCTGCTTGACGGTCTGCCTTTTGGGCATCTGTCAAAGTGTCATTTTGCTTAATAGCAGCAGTAGCACTTTGGTAATCAGCAGCCAGGCTAGCCCGGTCAGCTTGCTTTGTAGCTTGCAAAGTATCGAGTGTTTGCGTAGCTAAGTTCAATGAATTCTCAACGGCCGTGGCATTTCCGGCATTCGTAATTGCTTGACCTGCTTGAGCAGTGGCCTGAGCCAAAGCATCCTTTTGGGCTTGACGTTCTGCCGCTGTCAATGTTGGGTCGTTATCAATCTTGTTAGCCAAAACTGTTTCTTCAACCTGCAAAGCACGGGTTGCATCGGCTTGACGGTCTGCCAAGCTCTTAACCCCTTGGCCACTCGTTGCGTTAGCCAAATCATCTGCATAGTCTGAGCTGTTTGATTCCGCGGTTGCAGTATCAGCACTCGTGGCCTGGTTAACAGCATCCGTTGCGGTTGCCAAGGCAGCTGCAACAGCGTTCTTCCGGTCTTGTCGTTCATCGTCAGTCAAATTAACGTTGGCGTCCAAGGCCTTATCTGCTGCTTGAGCCTTATCTGCCAAGGTGCTGATTGCTGCTGCTTTCGCAGCATTCATACCATTGATTGCGGCAGTATCAGCAGCCAATTCCTTAGCCATGGCATCGGCATCCGTTTGCTTAGCCAAGTCGTCTTTCATTTGACCAAGTAATTGATCAAGTGCGGCTCCTTGAGCACTGGCATTTGAGCCGGTCAAAGCATTCTTGGCTTGTTGAACCAGGTTAGCCAAAGTTGCTCCATCAGTACCTGCTTGGGCTGACAAAGTTGGTGTGTCATCGCTGGCTTGTTGAGCTGCTTGCAAGGCGTTGGCGAAGTCACTTGACTGGGCAGCGTTTTGAGCACTAGCTGCATCTGGAGCAGCGGCAACCGCTGTCCGTGCCTTGGCCAAAGCATCTTTGACGTTTTGCTCCAATTGACCTTCTTGTGCTGCAGTCAAAGCCTTATTCTTTTGCAAATTACTAATCGTGTTAGTGGCTTCTTGGTCCAATTGGTTCAAGAGACCGGTCTTCGTGTCATGCAAGGCGTTAGCAGCTTGAACGGCACTAGCAACTGCATTGGCGACACTATCGGCATCGGCTGCATTAGCTGCTGTTGTCTTAGCTTGGTCCAAGATGTTGTTAGCAGCCTGAACTTCAGCAGCCTGTTCGGCCGGACTCAAAGTTGAATCATTGTTGATTGGGGCATCAACACCGGCCTTGTCGTTATCAAGTTGATTAGCGGCATTTGACTTTTGTGTGGCTAATGGGGTCACACTACTGTCATCAGTTGCGGCCTGGGTAGCCTTATTAAAGTCAGAACCAGTTGCCAATGTGCTGTCGGCTTGGGCTGGAGAAGTTGCCGTATTAATGGCATTCTGCGCATTTTCTTGAGCAGTCTTCAAGGCAGTCAAGCGGCTTTGCTTATCTGAACCAGACAAGTTTGGGTCAGTATTAATAGCATTTTGTGTTTGACTAACAGCCTTAGCCAAAGCAGCATCGTTCTTGGCATAACTAGC
>NZ_DF968005.1:337613-337864 GCF_001047075.2 Fructobacillus ficulneus | reverse complement strand
CAAGTCTTGCAAAGCTTGGCTGCCTGCGGTTTGGTCGTTAGCAATTGTCGTTGCATCAGATGCCGCCTTGATGGCCTTTTCATAGGTAGCAGCTTGGGCAGCCAAAGTAGCCTTTTGAGCAGCCTTATCGGCATCACTCAAATTAGGGTCTTGGTCAACCGCATTTTTGGCATTCGTTAATGCTGTTTCAACTTGACTAACAGCTGCAGCTTGCTGGTCTGCAATTGGTAGAACCCCGTCGTTACTCTTAG
>NZ_DF968005.1:336067-337580 GCF_001047075.2 Fructobacillus ficulneus | reverse complement strand
TATCAGCAGCATTTTCAAATGTTGATCCGGGAGCAACAACCGCATTGGTATCCGTTGGGTTTTGAGCATTGTTCAAAGCACTTTGAGCAGTTGCGTGGGCGGCATCCAAGGCATTTTCTCGGTCTTGCTTTTGGCTAGGTGTCAAATTAGCGTTGTTCTCAATTGCCTGCTTGGCATTGTTGTAATCGTTTAACAATGCTGCATTCGCCGTTGTCTTAGCATTATCCAAAGTAGTCAAAGTACCTTCCCCAGCTGCTTCTGCGTCACTAGCTGCTTGGGCATCATTAGCACCAGTAATGTTGCCTTCGGCTGCCTGCTCAACCTTAGCCAAGGTTTGCTTTTGGGCATCCTTGTCAGCTTGGCTCAATGATGGGTCTTGGTCGATGATTGCTTGATCTGCTTTCAAAGCATTTTGGAGCTTGGTTACAGCATCAGTCTTTTGAGTGGCCAATGGGGTCACACCAGAAACGTCCGTATTTGTTTTCAAAGCATTGGCAAAGTCGGTTGAATTTTCAGCTGCGGTAACACTGGCAGCATCAGGGGCACTATCGACATTACCAGCGGCCGTGTTGTAAGCGGACTTAATAGCTTGTTCACGTGCCTGACGGTCAGCATCCGTCAAATCCTTGTTAGCTTCCAAACCATCAATAGCATTTTGGGCCTGTTGAGCCAAGCTCTTACGGGCTGCCGTCTTGTCATTTGACAAGTTATTAAAGATGTCATTAGCCTTGTTTTGAGCATCGGCGATTTGTTGGGCATTTGAGGCGTTGTTAATGTCGGTATTTGCCTGTTTAGCAGCATTTTGAATAACTTGCTTTTGGACGGCCTTTTGTTCGGGTGTCAAATTACCGTTCAAATCAATGGCATTTTCAGCCGCTGTTGCCTGCTGGTCAATGGCGTTTTGGGCATTTGAAGAACCACCGTTGACCGTGCCAGTTGCGTTAGTCTTTTGGCTAGCCAATGGAGTGACATTCGAGTCATCTTGAGCTGTTTGGGTTGCCTTATCAAAGTCTGAACCAGAAGTAACAACACTATCGGCTGCAGCTGGTGTTTGAGCAGCATTCATCGCTGATTCTGCTGTGGCATGGGCTGCATTCAAAGCATTTTGACGGTCCTGCTTTTGCGCATCGGTCAAATTTACATCGTTCTTAATTGCATTTGAAGCATCTTGGTAGTTCTGAGCCAAAGTTTTATTCGCTGCCGTCTTCGCATTATCCAAAGTAGTCAAAGCACCTTCTGCAGCTGCTTCAGCATCACTAGCTGCTTGGGCATCAGTGGCTCCAGTAATGTTGCCTTCGGCTGCCTGCTCAACCTGAGCCAAGGTTTGCTTTTGGGCATCCTTGTCAGATTGGCTCAATGATGGGTCTTGGTCGATGGTTGCTTGATCTGCTAATAAGGCTTCTTGAAGCTTTTGAACAGCTGCCGTCTTCTGGTCAGCTAATGACTTCACACCAGAAACGTCGGTATTTGTTTTCAAAGCATTAGCAAAGTCCGATGAATTTTCAGCTGCGGT
>NZ_DF968005.1:316302-336007 GCF_001047075.2 Fructobacillus ficulneus | reverse complement strand
TCCAAACCATCAATAGCATTTTGGGCCTGTTGAGCCAAGCTCTTGCGAGCCTCTGTCTTGTCATTTGACAAGTTATTAAAGATATCATTGGCCTTGTTTTGAGCATCGACAATTTGTTGAGCATTTGAAGCGTTGTTAATGTCGGCATTTGCCTGTTCGGCAGCTTTTTGAATAACAGCCTTTTGGACTGCCTTTTGCTCTGGTGTCAAATTGCCATTCAAATCAATGGCATTTTCAGCCGCTGTTGCCTGTTGGTCAATGGCGTTTTGGGCATTTGAAGAACCACCGTTGACCGTGCCAGTTGCGTTAGTCTTTTGGCTAGCCAATGGGGTGACATTCGAGTCATCCTTGGCTGTTTGGGTTGCCTTGTCAAAGTCTGAACCAGAAGCAACAACACTATTGGCTGCAGCTGGTGTTTGAGCAGCGTTCATCGCTGACTCCGCTGTAGCGTGGGCGGTATCCAAAGCATTTTGCCGGTCTTGCTTTTGCGCATCGGTCAAGTTTGGATCATTGGCAATCGCATTGGTGGCGTTCTGGTAGTTTTGAGCCAAGGTCGCATTCGCAGCCGTCTTGACTTAAGGATGGGTCATTTTGAATATTTGCTTGATCATTTGCCAATGCTTGTTGGAGCTTTTTAACGGCTGTAGCCTGTTGAGCTGCCAATGATGGAACATTTGAACTATCAGTATTCGTGGCAGCCACACCAGCTAAAGTACCATTAGCTTGCGCTGCGGTTGCGGAAGCCGGATCAGTTGCAGCATCAATACTTTGAATATCAGCATCACGGGCTTTTTGGACAGCCTGAATACGTTGATTTTTCTGATCAGTGGTCAGGTTATTGAGACCATTGATCGTACTTTCAGCCGCTGCCTCGGCCGCATTGGCTTTTTGAATGGCAGCCTTTTTGGCTGCATTCAAGCTGTTAATATTATCAGTCGCGGTTGCTGCTTTAGCTGAAAGATCATCGGCATTGGTTGCCATTGCAATCGTATCTTCAGCGTTTGCTTGCGCTTTATCCAAAGCAGCCTTTTGATCGGCCACCTCTGCCGGGGTCAAATCAGAATCACCATCCAAAGCTGCTTTTTGACTACGAATTGCCGCTTCAACATTGGCATCGGCTGTTGCCTTTTGCTGGTCAAAGCTAGGATTGGCCGCAGTATACTCACCGTTAAACTGTCCTTCAGCAGCAGCTAATGTATTGACGATTTGCTGAGCGGTTCCATTGGCAACTGCTTGCTTAGCCTTGGCAACATCTTGGGTAACCTTAGCTTCTTGGTCACTGACTTGTTGTGCAGTCAGTCCTTTATCCGCTTCAATCTTGGCGTTCGCTTCCTTTTGGTCAGCATCAATCTGCGAATCTGCAGCACTTTGGCGGGCACTTAACGTTTCCGCCCCGGCAGTGTGAGCTCCTTGAACAGCACTAGCTAAGGAGGTATCTCCTTCAGCAGTATTAATATCGTCCGCATCAGTCTTCGAAGCTAAGTTACTTTGCATTTGATTAATCGCGTCATTAATCACTTGCTTTTGGGCAGTTTTTTCAGCGTCAGTTAACGAGTTATCGGCATCAATATCCGCCAACTTTTGGGCAGTATTGTTATCTGACTCAAACTTAGCCAAAGCATCCGCTCGTTGCTGGTCAAGTGACTTGCCAGGTGTTGTACCAGCGTTAATAGCATCAGTCAAAGTTTGTTGCTTATTGGCAACATCATCCGCGCTAGTACCATCCGCATTTTGTAAGGCCTGGGATGCTTTATCAATAGCAGCCTTACGGTCAGCTTTTTCTTGATTAGTCAGCGTTGGATCAGCAGCAATGGTTGCTTCAGCATTTGAAACGGCAGTAGCTGCTGCAGAAATGGCATTCGCCTTTTGTTGTGCTGGGGTTGTTGTTGATGGGTGGTAGAGGGCATCTAGGGTAGCCTTGGCAGCCGCAGTATCTTGGCCTTGAATATCATCGGCATTATCAGCTTCGTTGATGACACCTGTTGCCTTAGTAATTGCATCTTTGATTTTTTGCTTTTGGTCATTTTTTTGAGCAGTAGTTAATCCTGTGTCGGCATCGATTTTTGCATTAACTGCATTCGCCTCTTTCTGCAAATCAGCAATAGCATTAGCTTGTTGTGTTGAAATTGGCAGACCTGACTTGTCGACCGCTTGAGTAGCAATAATCTGTTGTTGTGCTTGAACATCAGCATTATAGCTAGCATCTTGGTGGTCATGACTTGCCAAAGAAGTAGCTGCATTGGTAACTAATTGGTTGTTAGCTGTGATTTCTGCCTGTTTTTCAGCAGCAGTCAATGTTTTGTCAGCATCAATACTGCTAGTTACCTTATCAACTGTTGCTTGCATTGCCTGGGTCTTTGTATCACGATCAGTGGCCAAGGTCTGTTGATCTTTTGATGCTTGTGCAACATCCTTATCTAAGTTGGCTTGCAATTCATAAGAAATAGGGTTTGGGAAGTAGGCATACCAATTCCCATCGCTAGCGTTATAACGCATGTTCAATGTCACAGAGCCGTCCTGGTTGGCATGTGCTGTAAAGTCACTTTCTGTGGGTGAATATGAAGCTGTTTGTCCAGAGCTAACCTTCAATTTATCAATTTCATTATCATTAACTTGATATGAGAGAGTAACTGAACTATTGGGATTAGTTGAGTGATAAGTTATATAAAATGTAGTCTTCCCAGGCACATATAAAATTTGACCATTACCGTTCGCATCACGACGAACAAAAACACGCTTAGCTTGGTAATCAAAATTTCCATTATCTGGTCCTTGAGTCAAATGCGTATCAGCAGGCAAGTCAACAAACTTTCCAATAACTCCCTTAGCGTTATCCGTCAAGGCATCATATGCACTTTGACTTAGGCCAGATTGAGCCAAGGTATCAGCAACGTTCTGGTCTGTCTGTTGAACATAGTTCTTATTATTTGGATCAAACTGAGCGTTAACCCAATTGGTTAATGCTTGTTGGGTTGGAAATGCAGGCTTATCTTGAGACGTATCAGCCCCAGAATTTGAATTTGTACCATCATAATTGTACAAATAGTTATTCCAGGCATAGGCCGTCATTCCCTCACCAAATCCCAAGTTAGTATGCAATGTTTGACCAGCTAACTGGCCACCACCAGCAATAGCGAAAGCGGTTACTGCTGCGAAGAGCCAGATTTTTCCTGACTTGTACATCTTGTAATGTTCAGTTGCGTTTAAAGTTGTTTTTGTTGCTTGACTGTTATTTTTCATGTCCCCACCTCATGTATGTAATCTTTTCGTAACCTCTAGAATGATTATAATCTCGTATTCTAAACATTGCAAGTATTTTACAAGATTTCTTTATAATTTCTTTGATATGTTTAGAATAAGTCGGGTAAGTTATTTATTTGATACCGGTTACAACACCGTCATTAGCTGTTTTACAGGCTTTTCTAATCTTTTTAGCTAAAAAAATACAAAAAAAGGACCAAATACAATATTTGTATTTGGTCCTTCTTATTGTTACAAATCGTACATTTTCGGCAAATAATTACCTAATCATTCTTGCGTTGCTTTGTTACGGCCAAACTGAAGCCAGTTAGCATGATTAACAGCATTGCAATTTCAAATGCACTTTCAGAATCTCTTTCACCAGTATTTGGCAAAACAGGTGTTTCACTATCACCAGTTTCTGGCAGTGTTGGAGCTGGAACATTAGTGTTCTTCATTGCTTCAACAGTCTTATCCTCAGCAAGGTTCAAAGCAGTTTTAATTTCATCAGCTGATTGAGCCTTGTCAATGTCTGCCTTAGCTTCGGCTGCGGCCTTTTCGATGGCAGCAATCTTAGCCTGCTTTTGAGCTGGTGTTAATGATGAGTCAGCATTAACCTCATCAATCAAAGCCTGAGCCTTCTCGTCGATTTCAGCCTTAGCGGCGGCCTTCTGTTGGTCTAACGGTGTAATGTTAGAGAAGTCAGTAGCTGCAGCCTTAGCAGAATCAAAGTTCTTGTAATTAACATTAGTTTCCATTGAAGAAATATCAGTACCTTGGTTAATGGCATCCTTGGCTGCGGCATAAGCCTTATCCAAGGCAGCTTTACGTGCTGCCCTTTCGGCATCCGTCAAAGCGTGGTTATCGTTAATTTGCTCCAAAGCCTTTTGATATTCATCATCCAAGTTCTTCCGGTCGGTTTCCTTGGCGGCTTCGAGATCACTAACCTTCTTAATACCAGTCGTCTTGCCAGTAGTAATATCATCGGCTTGAGTGGCTGAATCAATAGCTGAGTTGGCAGCGTCGGCTTGCTTCTGCAAAGCCTGCTTCTGGGCCGCCTTATCAGCAGCTGACAAAGCTGGGTTGGCATCAACCTTAGCATCAGCAGCAGCTAATGCCTTCGCAATGGCGTCCTTGGCATCAGCCTTTTGTTAGTCGACAGTTTCAACACCGGTAGTATCTTGAGCGTTGGCAGTAGCCTTTGAATAAATTGAATCTGGCGCCAAGACATTTGAAACCGATGTTGGCGTGGTTGCCTGGTTAATAGCAGACTGGGCAGCTTGACGAGCACTTTCCAAATCAGAGACACGCTTAGTCTTTTCTGCTGAAGACAAGGCCTTGTTATCATTAACAGCCTTTTCAGCAGCCGTTATCTGGTCCGCCAATTGTTGGTCAGCGGCCTTCTTAGCATTTGCCAAGTCACCTAATGCCTGACCACCAACAGCGGCATCCTTGTTAATGTCATCAGCGTTGTCTGCACCAGCGATAGCCTTGTTGTAAGTATCCGCTTGGTTTTGCAAGACAGCATTTTGAGCATCCTTATCAGCCTGTGACAAGTTCTTGTCAGCATTAACCTGAGCTTTAGCAGCAGCCAAAGCTTGAGCAATGGCATTCTTTGCTGTGTCGTGTTGTTGGTCAACAGTTGGCAAGGCTGAGACGTCAGTCTGGGCCTTCAGAGCGTTGGCAAAATCAGATGAGTTTTCAGCGGCAGCAACGCCATCGTTATCAGTTGCCTGATCGACAGCATCACCGGCCTTGTTGTAAGCTGCTGTCACAGCTGCCACTCGGTCGGCCTTTTGCTGTGCATTCAAGGCCTTATCACTGTTGATTTGGTCGATTGCCTTTTGCGCTTCAGCAGCCAACTCTTTACGAGCATCCTGCTTAACTTGTGACAAACCATTGACCAAATCAAGAGCTGCTTGCTTAGCCTTGGTAATATCATCAGAGTTTGGTTGATTACCAATGTTAGCCTTAGCATCTGCAACAGCCTTGTCGATAGCGGCTTTTTGAGCGGCCTTTTGTTCAGGAGTTAGGTTACCATTTTGATCAATAGCTCCTTCGGCTGCAGTAGCTGCCTTATCTAAGTTATTCTTGGCAGTTGATCCGGCAGTATCAGCTGCACTAGTTGCATCAGCTCGTTGTTGAGCAACAGTCTTAACAGCAGAGACATCAGTTGCACTTCCCTGGGCCCTGTCAAAGTTTGAACCCTTGGCGGTAGCAGCTGTAACATTTGCTGGTGTTTCCGCGGCATTAATCAAACCTTGAGCATTCTTCTTAGCATCTTCAAGTTGAGCAATTCGGTCAGCCTTTTCACTTCCTGACAAATTAACATTCTTGTTAATATCAGCTTCAGCCTGATTGATTTGATCAGCCAAAGCCTTATCTGCGGCAGACTTAGCATTATTCAAATCAATCATTGCTTGCTTGTTATCCGCTGTAGTCTTCGCAATCGCATCGGCGTTATCTTCCTTAGCGACAGCGGCCTTAGCAGTGGCTGCCATTTGCTTCAAGACAGACTTTTGCGCAGTCTTATCGGTATCAGACAAGTTAGCATCGGCATCGACTGCCTTTTCAGCAGCTGCTTCATTGTCATCAATTGACTTTTCCGCATCAGCCTTTTGAGTATCAACTGTTGGTACATTATCTGTGGCACTCATAGCTGCTTCTGAAGCCTTGTCCACTCCGGCTTGGGCAGCTTGGTTAGCCTCATCTGCTGAGGTAGCCTTGTTAATTGTATTCTGAGCTGCCCTAGCAGCGGCATCAATGGCATTATTTGCAGCATCTTTTTGATCTTGGCTCAATGCCTTATTCGAATTGATAGTTGCGTGTTCTGCTGCGACAGTACTTGCCAATGTCTTATCAGCGGCCGTCTTGTCCATTCCAGCCAAAGTATCTTGCACTGCCTTAACATCCTTGTTCAATGAGTCAGCGTCGGTGTCTTGGGCGATTTTGTCGCGAGCGGCATCCGCTTGGGCCTTAACTGTTGCCTTTTGGGCATCTTTATCAGCTTGTGACAAAGAACTGTCGGCGTCAATCTTATCATCTGCGGCCTTTTCAGCGGCATCAACATCAGCCTTAGCGCTTGCCTTTTGGGCATCGATACTTGGCACAACAGACGTAACGGAAGTTCCGGCTTGGGTAGAGCTTGTTACACCAGTTTGAGCATCCTTGTTGGCATCGTCTGCTGAGGTAGCCTTGTTAATGTTGTCTTGGGCAGTCTTAGCAGCGACGTCAATCGCTTGGTTAGCTTGATCCTTTTGGGCTTGTGACAAGGCCTTATTGTTATTAACCGAATCGTGTTGACTCTTAACAGAATCAGCCAAGGTCTTATCCGCGGCTGTCTTGTCCATTCCAGCCAAAGTATCTTGCACTGCCTTAACATCGTTGTTCAATGAGTCAGCGTCGGTATCGTTGGCAATCTTAGTACGAGCGGCATCCGCTTGGGCCTTAACTGTTGCCTTTTGAGCATCCTTATCAGCTTGTGACAAAGAACCATCGGCATCAATCTTATCATCTGCGGCCTTTTCAGCGGCATCAACATCAGCCTTAGCGGTTGCCTTTTGGGTATCGATACTTGGCACAGCAGAGGTAACGGCAGTTCCAGCTTGAGTAGAGTTAGTTACACCAGCTTGGGCATCCTTGTTGGCATCATCTGCTGAAGTTGCCTTGTTAATGGTGTCTTGAGCAGTCTTAGCAGCGGCGTCAATCGCTTGGTTAGCTTGATCCTTTTGGGCTTGTGACAAGGCCTTATTGTTATTAACAGCCTCGTGTTGACTCTTAACTGAATCAGCCAAGGTCTTATCTGCGGCCGTCTTGTCCATTCCAGCAACAGTTGACTTACCGTTGTCGCGATAAGTATTCACATCATCAGCATTTTTGGCATTCGCAATATTGGTCCGAGCATTGTCGGCTTGCTCCTTGATTGTTGCCTTTTGAGCATCTTTGTCAGCTTGGGACAATGAACCATCATTATCAATTGCCTTATCAGCAGCAGCTTCGGCATCATCAATAGCTGCCTTAGCTGTATTTTTTTGAGAATCAATATCAGGTACATTGGCTCCCCTTTCCTGTTCTGCTAAAGTTCTGTCAGCTCCTGTGGTTGCATCTCCCAAAGCTTCAATCTTATTTGGTGCCTTATTAATATAATCTTGATAAGTAGCACGGACATCATCAATAGCTTTATTAGCAGCATCCTTTTGGGCTTGGGTCATGTTAACGTTGTCATTGATTAAAGCATGTTGCTTTTTTACAGCACTATCCAAAAACTCATCCGCAGTTGTCTTATCCAGATTATCCATCGCTTTTTGGTTATCTGAAATAGCTTTGTTAATATCATCAGCTGTCGAAGCGTCCGTCACTTGTTTCTTAGCAGCATTGGCTTGGTCATCAATGACAGCTTTTTGAGCTTGCTTATCTGCCTCTGACAATGTTGAATCAGTATCAACCTTAGCCTTAGCCTCAGTTGTCGCCTTGTCAATAGCTGAATCAGCATTTGCCTTCTGGGTTTCAACAGGAACAACATCAGCATCTGACGTTGCGGCTTTTTGAGCTTGGTCAAAGGTTGAACCTGCAGCCGTAACACCATTTACTGTATTAACATCTGAAGCTTCTGCAATTGTTCCTAGAGCGGTTTTGACTGCTGTGTTCAAGGCATTAATCCGGTCAGTCTTTTCTTGACTAGTTAACGCTTTATTGTTATTAACGGCCTCTGTTGCACTTTTAGCCTGACTTGCAACCGTTGTGGCAGCAACTGTTTGAGCATTTGCCAAAGCATTGATGGCATTTTTAGCATTCTTAACATTGGTTGCCAAATCATCAGCAGACTTTGAACTAGTATGGATTGGTTCTTGTGCTGCTTCAATATTGGCCAAAACCTGCTTTTGAGCGGATTTTTCATCAGCGGTTAACACATTATTAGCATCCACCTTAGCTTGTGCATCAGCTAGGGTTTGCTTCAAGGCAGTAACAGCATCTTGGGCTTGTTGGGCCACTGGTGTAACCTTTGAAAAGTCTGTATTGGCTGCTGTAGCATTATCCAAGTCAGTTGACTTAGCTGCGTTTTGAACATCCGCAATCGTAGTAGCTTGGTCAACCTTATTACCGGCTGCTTGGTATGCGGCAGTAATTGCTTGAACACGGGTTGCCTTATCAGCTGAACTCAAATCAGGGTTTGCATTAACCTTATCAATGGCGTTTTGAGCTTCTTGTGCCAACGCCTTACGAGCAGTCGCCTTAGCATCGTTCAAACCATTGATAGCATCAAGAGCTGATTGCTTAGCACTTGCAATACCATCGGCTGATTGAGCATTTCCAATACTTGCTTTGGCATTAGCAACAGCAGTTTGAATAGCTTGCTTTTGTGCTGCCTTTTGCTCTGGGGTCAATGAGCCATCAGTAGCAATGGCGTTTTCAGCAGCAGTCGCTGCCTTATCCAAGTTGTTTTCAGCTGTTTGTCCAGCTTGGTCAGCTGAACCTTGAGCAGCCGCTTGTTGGTCGGCAATTGATTGAACGCCATCATGTGATTGCGCTGTAGTAATTGCAGCAGCCAAACCGTTGTTTGCAACAGCATTGTTGATTGATGTTGCATCGGTAGCCTTATCAACCCCATCACCGGCATTTGCCAAGGCATCCTTAATCGCTTGAACACGACTAGCCTTTTGGTCGGCAGTCAATACTGGGTCTGCATTCACCTTATCAACAGCATCTTGTGCTTGCTTAGCTAAGGTTGCATGAGCTTGTTGCTTTTCAGCGTTAATTGTATTGACGTTATCAATAATTGCTTGCTTCAATGACGCAATTTGATCAGCTGATTGCGCGTTCTTGATGTTGTCCTTGGCAGTTTGAACGGCTTGGTCAATGGCTGCCTTTTCAACTGCCTTTTGGTCAGCAGTCAAATTACCATTTGTATCAATAGCATCTTTAGCAGCAGTAGCAGCTTGGTCAAGGTTATTCTTAGCTGTTTGAGCGGCACCGTCAACATCCGTTGAGGCGGAATTACGTTGTTCATCAAGTGATGGAACATTTGAGAAATCAGTTTGAGCATTAAGCGCATTTGTCAAATCATTGCTTGAGCTAGCACTATTGGCATCAGCTGGTGTCGTGGCACTGTCGATGTTGTTTGAAGCTGTTTGTGCAGCGGCATCAATTGCTTGGTTTCGCTTGTTTTTTTCTGCTTGAGACAAGTTAGCGTTGTTGTCAATCTTAGCCTTTGCTGCTGAAACGGCGCTATCCAAATTAGTATGAGCTGTGGACTTGGCATCCGTCAAAGCTTGCAAAGTTGCAGGAGCATTATCTGCATCGGTTTGGACATCGTCCGCCGTTTTGTCATTTGCAATCTTAGCATTCAAGTTGTCGGCTGCTGTCTTTAAGGCTGCCTTTTGGGCTGCCTTTTGGTCAGCTGTCAAGGTACTATCAGCGTCAACCTTAGCTTGAGCATCAGACAATGCTTTTTGAACGGTGCTCTTAGCCGTTTCAGCCTGTTGAGCAACGGTTTGCACACCATCATCCGATGTATTGGTATTAATAGCGTTCTTAAGAGCATCAGAGCCACCGGCCGCATTGTTAACTGTTGCTGTATCCGTTGCATTATCAACACCAGCAATGTCGTTGTTATAAGCTTGGGTAACTGCAGCAACACGTTCACCCTTCTGGGTCGTTGTCAAATTCGAATCATTATTAATTTTACTAATGGCATCGTTAGCCAATCCGGCCAATGACTTGTGTGCCGCAACCTTAGCATCTGTCAAACCACTTAATGTCGTTTCAGCAGCATTCTGAGCCTTGGTAATATCATCGGCAGTTTGAGCATTTTTAATATTTTTCTTGGCCTGAGTTACGGCTGCTTGAATAGCAGCCTTTTGTGCCTGCTTTTGGGCAGGAGTCAAAGCACCATTACTGTCAATAGTACCTTCAGCGACACTTGCTTGATCATCAATCTTATTGTTTGCAGCAGTTGCAGCAGAATCAACAGCATCGTTTGCAGCATCTTGTTGTTTGGCAACAGTTGGAACACTTGATGTATCCGTATTGGTCGTAATTGCACTGTTCAAAGCTGGAGCACTTTTAGCAGTGGCAACGTCAGCTGAAGTGGTTGCCTGATCAACATTGTTAATCGCGGCGTTGTAGGCATTTGTGACGTTTTGCACCCGACTTGCCTTTTCAGCAGATGACAAAACTGGTGAAGCATTAATTTGGTCAATTGCAGCTTGGGCTTGCTTTGCCAAGGCAGTATGAGCGTCGGCCTTATCAGCTTGCAATTGTTGGATAGCCTGAACTGCAGCAGCTTGGGCCTTGGCAATAGCATCAGCATCGTTTGCATTTGAAATGCTTGCCTTTTGTTGGGCAACGGCTAAATCAATAGCAGTCTTTTGAGCTGCCTTTTGTTCAGGTGTCAACGAACCATCTTGAGCAATGGCATTTTCAGCAGCTGTCTTAGCATTATCAATTGCTGTCTTAGCATCAGTTCCCGCGTTATCAACTTTTGCTTCGGCATTCTTTTGTTGGTCAGTCACTGAGGCAATGCCATCATGTGATTGAGAAGCTGTGATGGCATTGGTCAAACCGGTATCATTTGTAGCTGTATTTGCGTCAGTTGCAGAAGTTGCCTTATCAACGTTCAGCAAAGCGGCATCACGGGCTGCGTTAACAGCATTAATCCGGTCGGTCTTTTGCTGGCTGGTTAATGAATTATCGGCATTGACTGTGTTAACTGCATTTGCTGCTTGAGTATTCAAAGTCTGACGATCAGTCTTTTTGGCATCTGATAATCCTGACAAGTTTGTTTGGGCAGCTGAAACATCTGAGTTCACGTCATCAGCGGTTGTAGCTGAATCAACCTTAGACTTAGCTGCTTGAGCAGCTGCATCAATTGCATTTGATTGTGCAGTCTTCTCGGCATCTGGCAATGTTGGATCAATGTCAGACTTTGCCTGTGTTGCTGCTTGATCAATGGCTGTTTCTGCATCTTTTTGACGGTCAGGCAATGGCTTTCCAGCGGTATACTGACCATTCAATTGTCCTTGCGCCGTTTGCATTGCAGCTGCAATTGTTTGAGCTGTACCATTTGCATAGCTTTGCTTAATTGTTGCGGCTTGTGCATCAACCTTAGCCTTTTGAGCTGTCTTTTCATCGGATGTCAAAATATTATCAGCATCGATTGTCTTCTTGGTAATTTCTGCATATTGGTCAACTTGTGAATCCGCTTGTGCGGCTTGCTGTGAAACAGGTGTTCCAGCTGTGTGCTGAATATTTGCCACTTGAGAAGCATCATTCTTCACCGCATCTTGAATACCTTGAGCCGTTGTAGCTGCGTTCACATCATTCGATACCTTAGCAACCGTATCGTTAACAGCCTTTGTTTGAGTTTGCTTTTGGGCATCGGTCAACGTTGGGTCATTCGCAATGGCATCTAAGGTGCTTTGTACATTGTTGTCTGACTTGAACTTAGCAATTGCTGCAGCCTTTTGATTATCAACGGTATCACCTGGCTTTTCACCAGCCGCAATGGCATCGTTCAATGCTTGTTGCTTAGCAGCAACATCATCAGGAGTTGCTTGAGCATTTTGCAAGTTTGTCACCGCTGTGTCAATGGCAGTCTTACGGGCGGCCTTTTCAGCATCTGTCAAGGTTGGTTCAGCATCAATGGCACTTTTTGCAGCTGTTGCCAATCCAGGTGCTGCATTAACAGCATCAGTTTTTTGTTGAGCTGGTGTAGCTGTTGACTTTTGATACAATGCGGCTATCTTAGCGTTTGCATCAGGTGTATCTTGACCTTGAATGTCATCCGCATTATCAGCATTGTTAATAGTATTAGTTGCTGCAGCCAAGGCATCATTAACAGCCTTTGTTTGGGCTTGCTTTTGAGCAGTTGTCAAACCATTGTCATTAGCAATGTTTTGCAAGGCTTGGTTAGCTGTTGTTGTCAAATCCTTAACAGCTTGCTTTTGCTGGTCTGGAATTGGTGTGCCAGGAGTCTTAGCTGCAGCTGTTGCACTATCAACAGCATTTTGCAAAGCTGGCATATTAGCATTCCAATCAGAAACATAATACGTTGTCTTAGCTGCATTGTTTTCAGCATCAATAGCATTTTGAATAGCTTGCTTCTTAGCTGCCTTTTGAGCAGCGGTCAAAGTCTTATCAGCGTCAATCTGTTGATTAGCTGTTGTTTGAGCGGTAGCGTTCTTTGATGCAACATCTGAACGTTTATTTGCCAAGGTTGTGTTATCGGCATTAGCTTGAGCTAACGTCTGTTGGTGCTGTGCAGCCGTCTGGAAGGCAACGTGAATTGGGTAATAGCCATACCAGTTATCATTTCCGTGGTCATGATAACGCATGTTCAAGGTAACGTTGTCACCTCCATCACCAACGTTTGCATCAGTTGGCGTATATGAAACCGTTTGTTCAGGTTGAACACTAGAGAACAACTTCATTTCATTTGTTGAACCATTACCAATTTGTGCTTGGAAAGACACATCGACGTTTGTACTGGTGTTACCGTGAACGGTAATGAAGAAAGTTGTCGTACCGGCAACGAAAGTGATACGCCCTTGACCATGGACAAGCTGAATAAAGGCATCTTGCACCCAGTAATCCATGTTAATTTTACTATCTTGAGCAACACCGACATCCTTTGGCAGTGTGACATACTTACCAATGACACCGGCACCAACATCAATTTGTCCAGTCGTTGGGTCAGTAAACTGTTGGTTAATCCAAGCCGTCAAGGCATCGTTACTTTTAAAGTAAGAACCAGCTGCTTGTGTGTTATCTTGCAAAATATTGGCAGCCGATGCGTGCATTGAATTACCTAAATCAGGCTGGGCAGCTTGGACCGCACCAACTAAGGCAAAGGCCGTAATTCCAGCAAAAAACCAGTGCTTGCCGGCCTTGTACATCTTGTAATGTTCCGTCTTATTAATGTTATCTTTCATTTCATCACCTCATAAAAGTAATAATTTTGTAACCTCAAGAACTATTATAATATGTGTTTTTATAGATTTCAATACGATTACAATAATTTCTGTATATTTCTTTATAAATATAATTGCAACTCGAATCATTCTAAATTAAACTTCAATCTTAGCCCCATAAATCCCTTTAAAAACAAAAAACGACCAATTCTTATGAATTGATCGTCTTTATGCAAATTAACATCGAGGTTAATTTTTATTTGTCATTCTTCTTACGGCGAGAAATACCGGCGAAGAAGAAGGCTGATACAGCAGCGAGCATTTCTGCTGCGAAGATTGAATCATTACCATGACGGGCAACGCGGCTCGTTTCTGGCAAAACTGGAGATGAAGTATCAGGAAGAGCTGGTTGAGGCTTTGGTTCAGCGTATTGCTCCTGAACCGTTGTCTCGTAAGCAGCTTCTGCATCAACCGTTCCAATCTTGATTCCATCAAGGATAGAATCTGCATCTTGGGCGTTGTTAACCGCGGCCTTAGCCTTAGCAACAGCGTCATCAAGCATTGCCAAGTCCTTGTTCTTTTGTTCTTGGGTCAACTTTGGATCGTTCATGATTCTTGCACGAATCTCAGCAGCCTTTTCATCAATCTTAGCCAAGGCAGCAGCCTTTTGTGCGGCCAAATCTTGACCAGGTTGGTGAGCATCAGCCATGGCCTTAGCAGCCTTGGCTTGTGCATCCAAGATATCTTGAGCACCATTAGAACTGTTAACATCAGCTTGAGCGGCCTTCAAGGCAGCATCGATAGCAGCCTTTTGGGTAGCCTTTTCATTAGCTGACAATGTCTTATCAGCATCGATAGCAGCCTTTTGGGTAGCCTTTTCATTAGCTGACAATGTCTTATCAGCATCGATAGCAGCCTTGGCCTTGTCAGCAGCATCTTGCAAGTCTGACAAAGCACTTTGCTTTTGCTGAGCAACAGTTGGCAACTTTGAAGTATCACCGGCAGTTGCTGAAGCTTGGTCAAAGACTGAACCCTTAGCAGTTGCGGCATTTGCCTCATCTGGAGTTGTAGCATTGTTAATGATGTCTTGAGCAGCCTTCTTAGCGGCTTCAACATCAGCCACACGCTTTGCCTTTTCTTCCTTAGAAAGAACTGGGTTAGCATTAATGGCATCTTCAGCATCCTTAGCCTTCTTAGCTAAGTCAGCATCGGCAGCTTGTTCAGCAGCTTGAAGGTCAGAGATATCCTTGGCACCCTTGTCAGATGCAGCAGTGACATCATCAGCTGACTCAGCTCCGTCAATTGCCTTGTTAGCAGCATCAGCTTGAGCTTCCAAAGTCTTCTTTTGAGCGGCCTTGTCGGCATCTGAAGCGTTTGGATCAGTATCAACAGCAGCTTCGGCACTCTTCAAAGCATCGGCGATAGCGTTCTTAGCCGTCTTTTGTTGGTCAGCAACAGTTGGCAAACCAGTTGTGTCACCTGCAGTAGCAGCAGCCTTAGCAAAGGCTGAGTCTGAACCAGTAGCAGCGGTGGCATCTGCAGGAGTTGTGGCATTGTTAATGGTATCTTGGGCAGTCTTCTTAGCGGCCTCAATAGCAGCAACACGCTTTGCCTTTTCATCCTTTGAAAGGTTTGGATTACCATTGATAGCATCTTCAGCGTCCTTAGCCTTCTTAGCTAAGTCGGCATCAGCTGCTTGTTGAGCAGCTTGTAGACCAGAGATATCCTTAGTACCCTTATCAGATGCATCTTGAATGTCATCAGCAGTTTTAGCGTCGGTAACAGCTTGCTTGTCTTTATCCGCTTGAGTTTCTAGGGTCTTCTTTTGAGCAGCCTTGTCAGCGGCTGAAGCGTTTGGGTCAGCATCAACAGCAGCTTCGGCATTCTTCAAAGCACCATCAATTGCCTCTGTAGCAGTCTTCTTCTGGTCATCAATTGATGGCAAGTTTGAAGCATCACCGGCTGTCTTAGCAGCATTGGCAAAGGGTGAGTTTGAACCAGAGGCAGCAGCGGCATCTGTTGGGGTTGTTGCATTGTTAATGGCATCTTGGGCAGTCTTTTGAGCAGCTTGCAAATCAGCCAGGCGCTTTGCCTTTTCACTTTTTGAAAAGGCTGCATTATTATTGATACCATTTTCAGCATCGCTGGCAGCCTTAGCTAAAGCTGCATTTGATGCTTGTTGAGCAGCTTGCAAATCAGTAACTGAACTAGCGGCCTTTTGGGCGGCAGCATCGGCGGCGGCTGGACTAGCGGCGTTAGTAATATCATTTGTTTGGGCAGCATTGGCCTGGTCTTGCAACGTCTTCTTTTGAGCAGCTACTGCTTCAGGATTGTTCTTCAAACTTGGGTCTGCATCAACGGCTTTTTGAGCATCAGTCAATGCGTCGGCCACTGTCTTGTTGGCAGCTTGTTGACCGTCTTGAGTGTTCTTAACTCCATCAGCTGCAGAATTACCAGCTTGAGTAGCTTGGTCAGGTGTCGTTGCATTGGCAATATCATTCTTTTGCGCAGCAGCAGCTTGGTCAGCCAAAGCCTTTTTTTGCGCAGCCTTACCAGCTGGGTTATTAGCCAAACTAGGGTCTGCATCAACGGCAGCTTGGGCCTTAGTCAAAGAATCAGCAACTGCTTTGTTAGCGGATTCTTGGGCGGCTTGCAAACCACTCACTGCACTTGAACCAGCAGTTCCGGCGTTAGCGACTTCTGAAGGGTCTGTTGAAGCACCAACAGCTTTTTGGGCTGCGGCAGCCTGGGCTGCCAAAGCGTTCTTTTGGGCAGTCTTGGCATCTGGATTATTAGCCAAACTTGGGTCTGCATCAACGTTTTGTTGGGCCTTAGTCAAGGCATCAGCAATTTGCTTATTAGCTGCAGCTTGATCTTTTTGTAAGTCAGTTGTCTTACCTGCATCGTTACCGGCTGCCTTTGCTTGATCAGCATTGGTTGCCTTGTTAATTTCAGCCATTGTTGCATCGGCTTGTTGTTGCAAAGCAGCTTCTTGAGCCTTCTTTGCGGTTGCGGCGGCTGTTGGATCCATGTTATTGAAACTAGGGTCTGTTTCAACTTTATTCTTAGCAGTAGTCAAAGCATCAGCAACAGCCTTGTTTGCAGCTTGTTGCGCAGCTTGAAGCTTTTTCATGTTGTCAACAGCGGTGTTCTTCATAGCAGTCAAATCATCAGTTTCTTTGGCGCTGTCAAGTTGAGCAGTTGCAGTATCGGCTTGTTTTTGAATTTGAGCTTGTTGAGCTGACAATGCTGTCGTGTTCTTCTGAAGATTAGGATCTTGTGCAGCAGCGGCCTTAGCATCCGCGGCTGCGGCTGCAACATAGGCCTTATTCATAGCCTTTTCCAAAGCCAACTTATGTTGCGCAACTGTTTCAGCATCTGTTCCGGGATCATTTTGCAAATCCTTTAAGGCTGAGCTAATGGCATTCTTTAAATTAGTCTTATCAGTGTCAGACAAGTTCTGGTTACCATCAATAGCACTAGATGCAGTAGCGGCATCTGTTGCTCCCTGCGTTGCAGCAGCTTGTTGCTGTTCTTTAGCAGATGAGGTTGACTTAGTATAGTCATTTGGCAAATCTGTCGCTTGCTGACTAGCCATAATTTTAGTAATATCATCAGCATCATTTGAATTAGGGTCAGAAGCATTTGTATTTAATGCCTTCAATGCATTATAAGGTGTATCGTGATCAGATTGCGCTTTAGCACTTTGTTTGTCCTTCTCAGACTGGGTCAAACCAGTATCAGCCTTGATATTTCCAAGAACAGTGGACAATTCACTATCCAACAGACTTTCAGCATTGGCAACCTGAGTAGCAACACTTGGTTGTGTTTGGTATGTTGTCACACTATTTGTAGCATTAGTATTGTTCTTTGCAAAATCAGATGGGAAAATTGTACTATTCAATGTGTTCTTAGCAGATGTAACATTGTCTTTGATTTGGTTTTCAGCATTCTGCTTTTGGTCTGAAGTCAATGTCTTATCATTTTGAATTTTGTTGATAGTATCTTGGGCTTGCCCGTCAATCTTAGAAACAGCATCGCTGACGTTTTGAGACATGGTTGCCAAGTCAGCTGCGGTCTTCTTAGTTTGGGCTTGCAATGAAGCTAAATTTTGAACCTTAACGTTTGAGTAGGCAACACCATCGTTTAATCCAGAAGCATTTCCAGTATTATCAACAGATTTACCACTATCCGACACATACGAAATATTAAGGTTGGTAACCTTAGCGGCATCGGCATCGCTCATGCTAGGCATCGCAAGTGTATTCATCTCTTGATTACGAGGGCTTCCACCACCTATCTGGCTCCAAGTATAAGTTGTTGAATGCCTTGTGCTAGCATCCAAAATCTTTTCGTTATAGGCCAAAGTTCCAGTATTGGCTGTATAGTAGTCAGGGTCTGCAGCCACTGTCACTTTGTTCCCTGAGGAATCGGTTGTCGTACTTGCAACAGGACTACCTGCTTTAGTGGCTGGTGCACCGTTACTATTACCAACATAAACGTTGGCATTATTATCTGCCCCTTGTGACTGAATCTGGAAGGTAGTTGTACCAGGGATGTAGACCATCTTCAGTACTGGGTGGTTCACACCAGAAGCATCCGTTTGTGGGTCCAAGTAAACATAAACTTGTTTAACTTGGAAGTTCATATATTGACCATGATCATATCCAATTTTTGTCTGCATTGGTAAATCAAATAAGGCACCAGTAACGGCGTCAGAGAAGGTATTGAACTTAACAACACTTCCCATTTGAGCGGGGTCATCGGCTGGCAAGTACTTTGACGTATCAAAAGCTGCAGAAGCCGAAGCACCATTGACAGCTGCAGCAGCACTACCGGCATCATTGCCTATTTTACTGTCCAAAAGAGAACCAAGATTTGCTGAACTAGCGTTATCTAGTGAATAGCTCTCATATTCTGCATTGTTTTTATCTGCATCAGGATAGACGTCGTCCGAATCTTGACTTTCTGCTGAGCCTGAATCAGCTTGGGAACCACTAGTGGAATTAGTGGTATTTGATTGAGAATCAGTTGCAGAATTCTTACTGCTTTCAGTTTGTGTAGTAGTTTTACTTGCTGACTTTGAATCAACAGTGCTTTGTGATGCTGACGTACTTGCCACAACTGAAGCTGAAGTACTACCAGCTTGTGAAGCAGATGTACTTGCGGCTGCCGTACTTGTTGCTTCTGAAGCCGAAGTACTTGCTGATTGCGATGTCGACGCGCTTGTTGACTGTGAAGCAGCTTTTTGCTCTGGAGTCTGAGAAGTCGAAGTCGAATTTTCATCCGCCGACGCATTCAACATCATTGAATGTCCATCGCCTAAGAAGTTAGGAACGACACCAGGCTTAGCTTGCGCTGCGCCGGTGACGGCAAATGCGGCAACTGCCGCAAATAGCCAGAGTTTACCTCACTTATACATCTTGTAGTGCTTTTTCATAGTAAATTTATCTACTCTACTTTCCATGTATTTCCACCTCTAAATGTGTGCTTTCTTGAAACTTACAAGATAAATTATAATGTATCTTTACTTATATTTCAATACTATTACCAGAAATAATTTAATATTTATTTAATTTATTTAGAAATGTTAGATTTCATTTGTCACTATATTCAAAATAAGTTAATATTTTTATAACGCACTTTAATAGGCATTAAAACAGTATTTAGTTATGTCTTCTCATTTTAAAAGACACATAAGTAATCATATTTTATTCCAATTTCATTGTTTTACTTAGAATAATTTTTATTATAAAGTACATATATATGCTTAGAATTCATTTGAAATTAGCGCATTTTTCCTTATGTTACAAATTAAATATAAACGTAATGTTTATTTTGATTCCAAATAAAAAGTGGCCCCCACTGTCGTTAAAACAGTGAGGACCACTTCTTTTGATTGGTCAGCCTTTGGCAGGACTAATCGTATTTATTTCTTTTCTCCTTTCTTACCTTTCTTTGATTTTTTACTAAAGTTAATTCCTGACCAACTAGCTAACAAGCTTGCCAAAGCCAGAGCTGTGACGTCCTTTGAATCTTCATCATAGCGATGAACCCGTGAAGTATCAGGCAAAGCTGGTTCGTCGCTTGTTTCAGGCAACGTCTCTGACGATGTCTGACTCGTTTGGTTATCCGTATCTGGCAATATTTCTACCGGTGCAGGACTCGTTTGGCTATCCGTAACCGGCAAGTTTGTGGCAACTGCGGACGCTTGAGCCTTAATCTCAGCCAATGTGGCATTGAAGCGAGCATAGGCTCGATCAATATCCGCTTGACTTTGAGCATGGGCTAAGTCGTCCAGCAATTGCTTCTTGGCTTGGTCAATGGCGGCATCAAAGCGGTGGTCTTGGTTTGGTACTGTTTGTGCAGCATCATTGGCCTTGTCGATGACCGCCTGCTTGTCTTTTGCCTGACCTTGCATGCCAGCTAAGTTTTGCTGGTAGGTAGCCAGGATTTGGTTAATCGTGTCAGTATTGCCAGCTTTATTCAAGTCAGCAATGGCTTGGTTAACTAGAGCCGTAATGGCTCCCTGATAATTACCTTGTTGACCACTTGGC
>NZ_DF968005.1:315668-316255 GCF_001047075.2 Fructobacillus ficulneus | reverse complement strand
GATATGCCTCATCGGCAGCTACATGAGTTTGCTTGATGGCCCGCTTGATTTGCTCTGACAAATCAAGACCTGGTTGGTGAACCTGATTAATCGCGTCTTGACCAGCTGCCAAGGCTGCATCCGCAGCCCGAGGGTCCGCGGAACTGGCAATGGCTTGCTTAGTCTTTTCGATTTGGTCCTTAACAGCAGCAATCTGCTTTTGCTTTTCAACCTGTGACAAAGTGTTGTCTTGGTTGATGGTATCAATTGCAGCTTGGCCACTGTTATCAACTTGCTTGTTCAAGGCTGGCAACTGGTCGGCCAACGTTCCTTGAGACTGGTGAGCCTTTTGGATATTGGTTGTTTCAGTTGACAATTCTTGACCAACTGCCATAACCGTCGTCGCACCATTTACTGCATCAACTGCTTGGTCGTAAGCACTTTGTGCTGCTTGACTTTGAGCTGTCTCTTGGGCAGGTGACAACGTCCGGTCGCCTTCAATTGCCGTCTTCGTAGCTGCTAAGGTCTGCTGTAATTGGTTCACAGCGTCTTCCTTATCAGCCTGCAAAGTGATAGCTGGAACCGTCGTGTTAACGAAGTTATTCAGA
>NZ_DF968005.1:314817-315624 GCF_001047075.2 Fructobacillus ficulneus | reverse complement strand
TGTCGGCGGTTGAAGACCAGGTTGTAGTGGCTTGAACTTGATCATTGGCTGCCGTCACAGCAGTCGACAAACCTTGTCCTAAGCTGGCAACTTGGTCAGTGGTCAAGTGTTGGTAGCTGTTAATCTTTTGATCAGCCGCCACAAGGGTGCTGTACAAACGACTAACCCACTGACTCTTGGCTTGACTCAAGGCACTTCCGTTACCCTGACCAAGGGCAAAGGCGTTTTGGTCATCGCTGACCATCGTCTCAGCATCAACCACACTGTCGGCAGTCTTCAATTCGGCAATCAGCCGGTCGCGCATACCGTTAACGGCTGCGGTCACGGTGGCCAAACCAGACTGTGACAAAGTCGTATTGGCCTTGGCTTGGTCGGCCAAGCCTTGCGCCGCATCGGTTACTTGCTTGATAAAGTCAGGCAAGCGGTCTGCAACTGATTTACCGGTTGTGTGGACACCATTAATGTCCTTCACAATCTGTTGACTGGCAGCAGTTACGCCATCAGCCGTTGTGGCCTTAGTCAAAGTTGCCTGGCTAGCGTCAGCTAACTTATTAACTGCCGCGCTTTGGTCTGCCTTTTCTTGACCACTAAGGGTCTTGTCATCAGCAATTGTTTGCAAGGCAGCTGTTTGAGCAGCCTTGATATCGTGGTTAGCAACATCAGTTGCTAAGTCGTATTGGACCTTGGTCAAATCAACATTCAACGCCGCTTGAGCATTGTTAATATCATCGGCGTTCTGAGCCTTACCGGCTGCTATTTGGGCAGTGGTTACTGCTTGGTCAATTGCTTGGTTTAGACCTTGCTTTT
>NZ_DF968005.1:308961-314778 GCF_001047075.2 Fructobacillus ficulneus | reverse complement strand
CAGCGGTAATCGTACCGGCTTGGCTAGCCGCCTCAACTTGGGCACGAACCTTGTCAGATTCGTTGGTGATGGCTCCCTTGAACTGGTCAACACGACCACCTTCGCCATTGATTGGTGTTTGTGGCTTGTGAGTCTTAGTAATGTTGTCATTACCAATCTTCATTTCACCCGCAACATCATCAGTGGTTGTGGCGTCATTAACCTTGCCTTCTGCTGTCGTAAAGGCACCATCGGCAGCAGTACTCTGACTATCCTTATCGGCTGTTGACAAAGTTGGGTCGGCTTCGATAGCGGACTTAGTTGTCGTTAAGGTTGCCTTCAACTGGTTAACTGCGTCTTCTTGGTCAGCCTTCAAAGTGATGGCTGGCACTGTTGAATCCACAAAGGTCTTCAATAAGTTGACCGTATCAGCCCAGTTGTTAGTTGCCTGAACTGCAGTGTTCGTTTCCGTTACTGCAGTTTGCAAGGCAGCTAACCGTTCGTTCAATTGGTCAGTCGTCAAGTTGTGGTAACCGTTAAGCGTTTGGTCAGCACCAATTAAGGTAATGTACAAACGGTTAACCCACTGACTCTTGGCCTGGCTCAAATCAGAACCGGTTCCCTGGCCAAGGGCAAAGGCGTTTTGGTCATCGCTAACCATCGTCTCAGCTGCCACCACGCTATCAGCAGTCTTCAATTCGGCAATCAACCGGTCCCGCATACCATTAATGGCAGAAGTCACGGTGGCCAAACCAGTCTGTGAAAGATCTGTGTGGGAAGTAGCCTTAGCTACTAATCCTTGGGCAGCAGCACGAATCTGGTCTTCAAAGTTTGGTAAGCGGTCGGAAACCGGCTGACCGTTCTTTGGAAGATTCTTGATTGCATCAACGGTCTTTTGACCGTTTGCAGTTACTGCATCAGCCGTTGACTCACTGGTCAAAGCACTTTGACCATCATCAGCTAACTTATTAACTGCAGCGCTTTGGTCGGCCTTTTCTTGACCACTAAGGGTCTTATCATCGGCGATTGTCTGCAAGGCAGCTGCCTGAGCGGCCTTGATATTGTGACTTTCAACATCCTTGGCGAGGTCTGTTTGAACCTTGGTCAAGCTTTGGTCAAGAGTCGCCTTGGCAGTGTTAATGTCATCGGCATTCTGGGCCTTGTCGGCAGCGGCTTGCGCCGTTGCGACAGCTTGATCAATAGCTTGGTTCAAGCTGTCTTGCTGGTCGGCAGTAATTGTGCCGGCCTGGCTAGCAGCTGTAACTTGAGCACGAACTGCAGCAGAACTATCAGTAATGTTTCCCTTGAATTGGTCAACCCGACCGCCCTTACCAGTGATTGGTGTTTGTGCCTGGTGAGTCTTGGTAATGTTGTCATTACCGGTCTTCATTTGGTCCGCAACATCACTAGTGGTTGTGGCGGTATTAACCTTGCCTTCTGCTGCCGTAAAGGCACCATCGGCATTAGCACTTTGGCTGTTCTTATCAGCCGTTGACAAGGTTGGGTCAGCTTCGATAGCCGACTTAGTTGTTGCCAAGGTGTCCTTCATCTGGTTAACGGCATCTTCCTTATCAGCCTGCAAAGTAATGGCTGGGACTGTCGTATTGACGAAGGTCTGCAAGATGTTTGCCGTATCCGTCCAGTTGTTCGTTGCTTGAACTTGCGCATTGGCTGATGTCACAGCAGCTTGCAAATCATTCAAGCGGTCGTTCAACTGGTCAGTCGTCAAGTAGTGGTAACCGTTAAGCGTTTGGTCAGCACTCGTCAAAGTACTGTACAAACGGTTAACCCACTGACTCTTAGCCTGACTCAAGGCACTTTCGTTACCTTGACCGAGACCAAGAGCATTTTGGTCATCGCTAACCATTGTCTCTGCTCCGACAACACTGTCGGCAGTCTTCAATTCGGCAATCATCCGATCACGCATACCATTAATGGCTGCGGTCATCGTTGCCAAACCTGTTTGTGACAAGGCACCCTGTGCCTTGGCTTGGGCAACCAAAGCCTGAGCTGCTTCTGTCACTTGCTTGATGAAGGCAGGCAAGCGGTCAGAGACGGGCGTGCTGGTCGTGTGGAGGCCGTTGATTTGTGCAACAATTCCTTGGCCAGCGCTTGTCACTGCTGCAGGTGTTGTAGCATCAGACAAAGTCTTGGCACTATCCGTCACTGCTTGGTTGACTTTGGCCGTTTGGTCGGCCTTTTCTTGACCACTTAAGGTCTTGTCGTCGGCAATTGCTTGCAAGGTATTTGCTTGGGCAACCTTGATGTTGTGGTTTTCGATATCCGTTGCAAGGTCGTATTGGACCTTGGTCAAATCAACATCCAACACCGCTTGAGCATTGTTAATGTCATCGGCGTTCTGGGCCTTATCGGCAGCTGCCTGAGCCGTTGCGACTGCTTGGTCAATTGCTTGGTCGAGACTTTGCTTTTGATCAGCGGTAATCGTACCGGCTTGGCTAGCAGCTTCAACTTGTTGACGAACCGGATCAGAGGCGTTAGTAATGTCGCCCTTGAACTGGTCAACTCGACCACCCTTACCATTGATTGGTGTCAGTGACTTGTGAGTTCCTGTAATGTTGTCATTACCAGTCTTTAATTTGTCAGCGACATCAGTGGTAGTAGTGGTTGAAACGTCGTTGACCTGATCTTGTGCCGTCTTAAAGGCAGCATCGGCTGCGGCATTTTGATTCTTCTTATCATCCGTTGACAAAGTTGGGTCAGCTTCGATAGTAGCCTTAGTCGTTGCCAAGGTAGCTTGCAACTGGTTAACAGCGTCTTCTTGGTCAGCCTTCAATGTGATGGCTGGCACGGTTGTGTTCACGAAGTTCGTCAAGATATCAGTCGTTGCCGACCAAGTCGTCGTTCCTTGGACTTGGTCATTAGCTGTTGTCACGGCAGTTTGCAAAGCATTCAACCGTTCGCTGAGTTGGTCAGCCGTCAAGTTATGGTAGCCGTTAATTGTTTGGTCGGCACTAGTCAAAGTACTGTACAAACGGTTAACCCACTGGCTCTTAGCCTGACTGATATCAGAACCAGTTCCCTGGCCGAGGGCAAAGGCATTTTGGTCATCGCTGACCATCGTCTCAGCATCAACCACTGTCGTGGCTGTCTTCAATTCAGCAATCAATCGATCACGCATACCGTTAACGGCAGCGGTGATGGTTGCCCTTGAACTGGTCGACACGACCACCCTCACCTTGAATAGCTGTTTGAGGCTTGTGGGCAGCCCCAATTTGGTCCTTACCCGAAGCCAAGTTTTGCGCCACAAGGTCAGTCGAAGTTGCACTATTAACGTTATCAACTGCTTTACCATAGGCAGTCTTTGCATCTTGAGTCTGGCCGTTAATTTGGTCAGTCGTCAATGAAGTATCAGCAGCGATGTCGCCTTCAACAGAGGTTAACTTCTGCTGCAATTGGTTCACTGCGTCTGCTTGGTCCGCCTTCAAGGTAATCGTTGGGACAGTCGCAATGAAGTTCTGCAACAAACCAGCGGTATATTCGAGTGACGGACTGGTCAAAGCAGCAGCCTTGGTATTGTCACGGAGTGTTGACACCTGTGCCATGAAGCCTGCCTTTTGATCAGCAGTCAAGTTGGCATAACCATAAATCGTTTGGTCGGCCCCACGCAACGTCGTCATCATGGTATTAAAGAGCTGAACTTTTGCCTGACCCATTTGAGTATCGTCTGTTTGACCAACACCGAAGGAAGCCAAATCCTGTTGGACCATCGCATCGGCAGTCACAACGTCTTGGGCAGTCCCCAATTGGCTCACAAACCAATTACGGAAGTCCGTGATTGTTTCTGTCAAAATCTGCTTACCAGCAGCGGAGGTCGTACCATCGTTGGCAACTGTTGCCTTTTGCTGGTTAGCGGCTGCGTCAATTTGGCTAACGTAATCTGCCATTCGTTCAGCAACCGTCTTACCAGCGGTGTGATTGCCGTTAACCGCATCAACCCCAGTTTGTGCCAATTGGTAAACCTGGTCAGCACTGGCTGCTGAAGACAACTTACGCACAGCGGCATTTTTAGCAGCAGTCGCATTAGCAGTCTGGGTTGCCTTTTCACTAGCACTCAAGGTTGGATCATTAGCAATATTTTGACTCGTGGTCGTCAAAGCCTGGTTAATCTGATAGTTGGCCACATTCGTCGCCAAGTTGTAGTTCACATAGGTTTGATCACTAGCAAAGTACTGCTTAGCTTGACTTAATTGGTCGGCATTCAATGAATTGGTTGCTGACGAATTAGCCACCAAAGTAGCCAATGATAACTGGCGGTTCAAATCAGCTAGTTGACTAGCCGTAATCTGTCCCTTATTAGCCGCATCATTAATCGCTGCTTGGGTCGTGGCTGAAGTTGCCGTGACTTGGGCCTTAAACTGACTAATTTGGTCAGCCAAAGGTGTTCCAGGCTGGTAGTAAGTCGTATTAGTAGCAATACCATCGGTCGCGGCCTTTTGGGCAGCAATGGCAGTTGTTGCGGCATTAATACTATTAACGACCGTTGTTTCATTTTGCGTAATCTTGTTTTTCTGATTCTGCTTATCGGCTGATAACAGCGTTGGGTCAGCATTAATCAAGGCAATCAAGTTTTTATCAGCGTTCTGCACGCTAGTGACAAATCCTTGCTTTTGCGTATCAAGGTCTTGACCCTTCTGGTGGGCAGTATCCATGTTAGTCAACCCAGCTGAAGTTGCCGAACGGGCCAAATCACCAGTTGTAGCAGACTGAACGGCACTCGATGCATTACTATAAGCCGTTTGCAAGTTAGCTAACTGGCTTTGCTTAGCATCTGCCAAGAGGGTCGCATCCCCATTAATGTCATCTTTAACTTGAGCGTTCTTCGCATCTAACTGGAATTGACCTGCTTCTCGACCTAATTGCAAATCAACAACTGCAACCTGGGTCGCTAGCGTACTCATGGCCGTATTAATGCTATCAGCATCCGTTGCTCGACCAAGGGCGGTAATGGCTGCCTGCTTAGCGGTGCTAAGTTGGTTCAGCAAAGCCGTCTTTTGGTCTGGCGTCAAGTACTGACTATTATCATTAATAGCCTGTTCTTCAGCCGCCGTATTGGCATCAATGGTCGTATTAGCAGCCGTCTTCCGGTCAGAAACACTTTGACCAGCCTTGTGACTGTCATCAATGGCCTTGATACCGTCAGCTTGGATTTTATCTCCATCCTGGGCTGTTTGTACGCCAGGTAACTGGTTTAAGGCATTATTCAAAGCAGCCGTGACTGCTGCCTTTTGATTTTCCTTGTCCGTTCCAGTCAAGTTTGAATCAGCATCAATGGCTTTATTAACAGTATCAGCTTCATCATTTAGCGCTTGTTGCCAACCAGCTTGACGGTCAGCCACGCTCTTACTTGCGACATGACTACCCGTAATCAAAGGCTTGTAGGTTGACAAGGCCTGATTCAAGAGTGTTTGCGCCTGAGGGTCGGTCACACTAACCCCATTAACGGCTTTCAAACCGTCACTAAGGTGTTGGTCGACATCCCCAAGTTGCTTGTTTTCTTCTTGGGCCGACAAAGTTGGGTCTGCTTGGATGGCCGCCTTTGTCTGGTCCGCTGCAGTTTGCAACTGGTGAGCGAAGTTGTACTGCGTGTCTTGGTTCGTTGTTTGAGCCAAGGCAGCATTCAAGTCCGTCAAAGCTTGGTTAATGGCATCAGCGGTAGTTGCGGCTGACAAGGCATTGGCAAAGGCTGTATTGGCCTGGTTCACCATACCAGTCAGCGTAGCATTTTCAGCACTTGTCAAAGTGGAGTCATTGCTGATGACACTCTTAACCGTGTTCACTGCCGTCGCAGCTGTGGTTGAAGCGGCTGTCTTTTGACTA
>NZ_DF968005.1:307492-308912 GCF_001047075.2 Fructobacillus ficulneus | reverse complement strand
CGATTGAAGCACCCACTTGGTGGGTCTTGTCGATGGCCGTTAAGGCAGCGTTCAAAGCGTCAATACCGTCTTGAACAGTCGAAGTCTTTTCAATAGCTGTCTTACCAGCTGCCAAGGCGGTATCAGTAGCAGCCTTTTGGGTCGCCTTTGTGGCTGAATCCAAAGTGGCATCCGCATCAATAGCGGCTTTAACCTTGTCAGTTTCATCTGACAACTGCTTTTCAAAGGCCGGTGTCCGTTCCTGGATGGTTTGGAGGTCGTGTGGTGTCGCAGCAATTGCGGCACTACCTTCTGTCCCAGCCGCTTGCATGGCAGCCACGGTCGTCTGAGTCACACTCTGGCTTAGTTGCAACATGTACTGACCGTAGAGAGCCGTAACTTGGCTGACTTGGGCTGACTGCTCATCCTTTGACAGCGTGCCGTTGTCATAAATTTTCTGCAGAGCAGTTGAACGAGCAGCTGACAAGGCCCGCGCACCATTAATTTGAGCCGTTTCGATATTAACCGAATTAATGTTGTAATCCAAGATTGACCGAGAGTTAACCAAATCATCGGCGTTCTGGTCGGTCCCAACCTTGTTCGTCACATACTTCTTAATGGTTGAAATTTGACTGGTTAAGAGAACCACCTGGTCTTGCGTCCAGTTTTGTTGCTGGTTCAAGGCCGCTTGCGCCGCTGTAATCGTTTGGTTCAAATAGTCCAACAAATCCTGCTTTTGTTGAGCCAAGGTTTCCTTGGCTGGCTGTGGAATACCCGCAATCGTGGTTACTCCAGTAGCCGTCACATTGACTCCCGTGGCAGCATCAGTGGCCTGGTCAATTTGTTGGTTAATGCTGGTTTGTGCCGCACTAACCGCATTGATTTCAACTTGCTTTGCCGCCGCCGTCAGAGTTGGGTCGGCATTAATTTTCAAGTTTGCCCGGTTCACCGCATCGGTAATTTGTTGCTTCAAAGCTGAACGACGGTCATCAATTGATTGGCCAGGCGCATGGTTACCGGCAACAGTGCTTGTAAAGCCGGTTTCTGCTGCCTGCACACCAGCAATCGTCGTACTACCATCAATCTGAGTTTGAGCAGCCTTCTTTTGACCGGCAACGTTGGCCTTTTGGCTCGCCTTCTGGCCATCATCCAAGGTCTTGTCACTATCAATATCAGCACTAACCTGGTCGGCCGCCTTGTTAATGGCGGTTGTTGACTTAGCCTTTTGCAAATTAAGCTGCACTTGGGCCAAGGCGTTGGTCAACTGCGTGCTTGCTGTATTGATGTCATCAGCGGTCTTGGCGGTTGCCAAAGCATTTTGGTTGGCACTTTGGGCCGCTTGGACAGCAGTATTCAAAACATTGGCCTGGTCAGCCGTGATTTGGCCGGCCTGTTGGGCGTTGGCAATCGCTGTTGAGGCAGAACTAATTGCTGTTGCCGC
>NZ_DF968005.1:302693-307453 GCF_001047075.2 Fructobacillus ficulneus | reverse complement strand
CTGGCTTGCGCCGCCTGATTTTGCTGGTCAAAGCTCTGACTAGCAGGAGTATAAATCTTCTGCAAGGCCGTAATCCCGTCACTTTGGGCCTTTGATGCTTGGGCCACGGTTGTGGCGGAAGCAATATTAGCAAGAACGTTTGTTAACGTTTGGTTAATTTGACTAACTTGGGCATCTTGCCCAGTAGCGCCGGACTTTGTTAACGAGGTATCCTTCTGAACCTTAGCAATTTCCGTATTGGCTGTCGTTGTGACGGCGTTACGAGCCTGAGCCTGGTTGACTTGGAGGGTCAAATTGGTAAAGGTGGTCAAACCACTCTTACCAAGGGCCACCAAGGTATCGGCATCAGGGGCATTCGTAATCTGAGTCTGCAAGGCAGTTTCAGCCTGGGTAATCGCTTGGTCCAAAGCTGACTGTTCATTGGCTAAGATTGGTTTAGCACTTTCAGTCGCAGCCAGTGCTTGGACGCGGCTGTTATACCAATTCTGTAGGTTTTGACGTTGTTCTTCCAAGTTATCTGCTTGGTGAACGTCCGTGACAGCCTTCGTAACGACGGGGATGATTGTATTCAAATCAACCGCCTTGTTGGCACCGCTAATTTGATTGGTTCCGGACAAGAGCGCGTTATCCAACTGAGCAACCTGACTAGCTTTGACAGCACTCGTCAAGGATGGATCGGTATTAATCGCTTTTTTAACCTCTTCATAGGTTGCTTTCAAGGCAGCCTTAGCCTGGTTTTGTTGGTCACTAAAGGAGGTTGGGTTAGTCTGATAGACCTTGTTCAAGGCCGTCAGAGCCGTTTGCAACTTATCAGCCAAATCCTGAGCATTCAAAGCCCCATCTAAGTCGGTCAAAGCTTGACTAGCAATCTTACTGTTAGAAGCAGTCTGATCATCAATCATTTGCTGACTCAAAGAGTTATCAATATTAATTTTTCCTTGGACAGTCTTGGTCAACGCCTGGATTTGAGCCTTGGCGCTCGCCTTTTGTTGGTCCAAAGTTTGGTCAACTGAGGCGCCGACACCATCATCTGACTTCCGGTCATTTTGCAGAGCATTCTTACCGTAGTTCAAGATGTTTAAGATAATTTGACCAGTGGTTGCTGAATCGTTTCCAGCAGTATCAAGTTCACCTTGGTACTTGGCTAAGTCTGAAATTAAGAGGGCCTGACGGGCAGCCTTACTGGTATTAACCAGGTTATTATCCCCAGCCACAGCACTACTCAACTGATCTTTCAGGTCAGAGAGAGCCTGCTTGGCTTGAGTAACTTGGTCGCTAATCTTTAGCCCAGGGACATGGTTGCCATCAATGGCTTTAATTTGAGCCGTTTTAACATCCAAAATGTTCTGAGCCGTAATCGCATTGGCCAAGGCGGCATTAGCAGCCAAAAGGGTCTGGTCGACAGCCTTCAACTGGCTTTGCCGTTGGTCGTTAGTCAAGGTCTGATCCGCAACAATCGCGTTATAAACCGTATCATGCTCAGTTTGGAAGGCCTCCTTGGCCGCTTGCCACTGAACTTGAACATCCTCGGCCACCTTGTGTTGGGCCTGAATTGCAGTTGTTTGGCTAGCTTGTTGGTCAAAGATAGCCTGGGCATCGGCCGCTTGGTCGATAGCCGTGTGACCAGCTGCCAAAGGATTCGCCACGTCTTGGCGCTGAGCTGCCTTGGCTTCATCAGTCAGACTCTTATCATCTGTAATCGTTTGCAAAACTTGGTTGGCAACCGTATCAAGGGCACCCTTGGCGTTATCACGCTGGAGTTCGAGTGTTGAGCCAGCCACGTGCAAACTTTGAATCTTATCAATGGCGGTTTCTTTGACACCAATGATTTGTTGGGCCGTCGTCGCGTTACTAAATGGCAAGTCCAAGGTCAACAAATAAGCCTTGATATTATCTTCTTGGGTAATTCGTTCGGCCTTAGTCAACGTTGGGTCGGCTTCAATTCCGGCCTGAACATCGTCGGACTTAGTCGCCACCGCTGCCTTCGCAGCAGCAATTTGGTCGGCAATTGGGTCACCGACAACAAATTGCTTGTTAATATCAATGTTTCCCTGGTTCTTGGCGTCTAAGATTGCCTGAGCAGTAGTAGCTGAGTCAATCTTTTGGTTAACAGACGTCAACGTTGACGTCACATTCGCCACTTCTGTCGTGATTTGAGCCGTGTTTAGGGTTGGTTCAGCCGCAATGTTCTTTTGAACTTGGGTAGCCGTAAGACCTGTGTCCTTCTTAGCTGCAGCCTTCTGATCGTCTAAGCTCAAACCAACCGTGTGGTCAGCCAAGAGGTCACTCTGGGCCTTGCTGGTCACATCAACAACTGCTTGAGCAAAGGTTTGGGCGGTAACCTTATCTGTGTAAGACTTCAGGGTCGCTGCTAAGGCAGCCTTTTGGGTCGCCTTGTCAGCATCAGTCAAGGTTGGATCGGCATCGATAGCCGCCCATACACCAACAGGATTCGTGTCGCTACCGGCGTATTGGTTCAAGTCCGCAATCTTTTGAGCCTGCTGGGTCGCTAATGGCGTCCCGGTGACGTGGTCAGTGGTCAAAGTCCCATTCCAAGCCTGTTGCGCGGCAATAATAGCATCGGCATCGGCAGCATTATTAATAGCTGTCGCTGCTTGACTTAAGTCACCATCAATCTTGGCCCGTTGGTTCACCTGGTCCGCCGTCAAAAGCGTTGGGTCCTTGGTAACGTCAGTCTTAGTCGTCTTAGCAGTCAAAGCCAAAGCAGCATTTGCTGCAGCCTTTTGCGTTGCCAAATCAACACCTGGTTGGTGACTACCATCAACATTCGTCACAGCGGCATTATAGGCATCCAAGACAGCTTGGGCAGAGCTAGCCTTTTGCAAGGCAGTAATGCCCTGGTCATGGGCCGTTTGGGCCGCCGTTTTTTGACTGGTCTTAGCAGAGCTAGTCAAAGTTTTATCAGCATCAATATTGCCCTGAATGGTTGTCAATTCTTGGTCTAATTGACCTTGGTAAGTCGTACTTTGTTGGTCAACCGTTTGGCTGTTGGCCTTGTGCAAGTCGTAAATGCTATTGCGAGCATTCGTCAATGCATCCGCGATTGCCTGAGCATCTGGTGTCTGGTTATCGGCCAAGGCCGCCTGACCAGCTTGAACAGCTGCGGTGACCTGGGCTCTTTGCGCCTGCTTTTGGGCATTGGTCAAGGTTTGATCAATAGCAATCAAAATATTGGTACCCTGAGCAGCCGTAGCCAAGGCGTTTAAGGCACTTGTCCGTTGAGCTGTAAGGGTTGCACCAACAACAAAGGTCGCATTATCCGCTGTTTGTCCAGCGGCCAAGTAATCTTCAACTTGTTGGGCTGTCGTCGCATTTTGGATGTTCGAGTCAGCCTTGTTATAAGCTGCATCCAAATTACCTTGCTGGGTTGCCTTAGTCGCATTGGTTAGGGTTTTTTCAGCATTGATGGCAGCCTTAACATCATCATGGTTCGATAATAAGGTAGCCCGGGCATTGATAATTTGCTGAGCTAGGCTGACGGTATTAACTTGGTGTTGGTTATCAATATTAAGTTTTCCGGCGGTTTGCAACTGCGAAATGGTCTGAGCATCAGTTACAGTGTCGGCTTGAATATTACTGATGGCCTTATCTAAGGTCGTTCCCACGTTAGCTTGTTGAGCTGCAATGGCAGCGTTATCCAAGGTTGGGTCAGCCGCAATGGCAGCCTTAATTTGATCGGCTTCTGTCTTCAAATTCTGAACAGCAGTTGCCTTTTGTTGCTGGATGGTATCACCCGTCTGGTGGTCGGAATCAACCTTGCTGATGGCGGCAGCCAAAGCCTGGTTAATGGTATCAGCAGTCGTCGCCTTGTTAATGTTGGCCTTACCAGCGTCAAGGTCGGTTGCGACATCAGCCTTTTGCTTGGTCTTTTGGTCATCAGTTAGCTGACCATCTGCATCGATAGCATCTGAAACCTTACCAGCCTCTGTTGTTAAGCTAGCAATAGCGGTTGATTGTTGGCCCGTCACCGCTTGGCCGGCTTGGTGGGCCTGAGAAATATCACTAGTAGCTTGGTTTTTATCAGCTTCAATTTGAGCGGCCTGGGTGTCCGCATTAATCTTAGCCAAAGCATCCTTGACGATTTGATTAACTTTAGCCTTTTGGGCATCCTTGGTTGCTTGGTCCAAGGTTGGATCATTTTGGATTGCCTGGTTTGTTTGAGTTCCAGCCCCACTGACAGCCGTGTTGGCAGCGCTTT
Source organism: Fructobacillus ficulneus (assembly GCF_001047075.2). GTDB lineage: Bacteria > Bacillota > Bacilli > Lactobacillales > Lactobacillaceae > Fructobacillus > Fructobacillus ficulneus. Next base: position 303,234 of record NZ_DF968005.1, on the reverse strand, counting down.
GTTGACCATCAACGGCTTGGCCTGGGGTATGGTTTGTAGCCAAAACAGCCTTAACATCCGCGATTAAATTCTTAATCGTTTCGGCGTTTTGTGCGTCAGTAATTTTGTCCGTGATCGCTTTCGCAGCAGTCGTAACGGCATCTGTTTGACTTTGAACCGCTGATACCGTCAACGTTGGGTCATTTGAAATATCCGTGATAACTGCTTGCGCAGCATCGGAAACTTGACTATCTGCGGCCTTTTTCTGGTCAGCTAGCGCTGTACCAGGTGTATAGGTGATGGTTTGTAAGCCGGCTGCTAAAGCATCGGCAATCGTCTGGGCATTTGGTGTTTTATCACTGCTCAACGAATCCTTAGCAGCCTGGTAAGACTGGGCCAACGTAGCGGCTTGGGTCTGTTCCTCACTAATGAGAAGGGTTGGATCGGCCGCTAATGAGTTCAGTGTCTTATTATAGGCAGACGTTAACTGGTCTTGAGCAGCTTGGCGTTGCGTTTTCAGGTCAGCTGCTGGCTGATGAGCATTTTGCAAAGACTGTTGGTC
>NZ_DF968005.1:302347-302659 GCF_001047075.2 Fructobacillus ficulneus | reverse complement strand
TTTTTCAAGAGGTCATCGAGCAACTGAGCCTTCCCAGCGTTGGCCAAGTCCTTTTGGGCCTGCTGGTAACGGCTATCAAGGTCAGTGTTTTGGCTCGCCTTATCAGAATCCTTCAGGGTTGAATCGGCCTTAATATCATTTTGCACACCTTGATAAGTCTGCGTCAATTGGGCCTGAGCCGCATTAATTTGGTCAGCCAACGATTGGGCTGGTTGGTGGACACCTTGAATTCCTGATAGAGCCAAAGCCAAGGTGTCAGCAAGCTTTTGAGCCGTATTGACAGTATCGGCTGTCAAATTTTGCTTAGCTTGA
>NZ_DF968005.1:299185-302317 GCF_001047075.2 Fructobacillus ficulneus | reverse complement strand
TCACTAATTGACCAACCTGGGCCTTTTGGCTTTGTTGAGCCGAGTCATTCAGACTCGCGTCATTGGTGATGGCCAAATTAACGCTCTTAGCGATACTATCAACCTTGTCAGAGGCGTTTTGTTGTTGCGTGGCCAAATCCAAACCAGGTTGGTGCTGTTTGTCAACTTGCTTTTCAGCTTCAGCCAAGGCATCGGCGATTGACTGAGCAGAAACCGTCCCTGCCTTCTCCAAGATGGCATCTTGAGCCGTAACAGTCGAGTCAACATTGCCCTTTTGGCTATCTTGTTCTGCTGTCAGCAAAGTTACATCAGTATCAATATTCTTTTTAACGTTAATCGCATAGGTCGACAAGGCAATCTTGGCCGCATTAACCTGGTCTGACAGTGAACCAACACTCTGGTGGTCCTGATTGAGCTTGTCAGTGTACTGCTTGTTCAAATCAAACAACTGTTGGGCAGTATTTGTTGTCGCATCCAAGGCAGTCTGGGCGGCTGCCAAATCAGCATTGACCTGGTTTCCCTGTTGGGTTTTTTGTGCTGTCGTCAAGGTACTGTCATTGTTAATATTAACTTGCAAGCTCTTGGCTAAGTTAGCCAAGCCGTTCTTATAGTCACTCGCCTGGTAGGCAATTGACTTTCCCGGCTGGTGGTTATTATCGACAGCCGTGATGGCGGTAAACTTAGCTTCCTTGATTGATTGCGCATCTGGTGCATTATCAAGGTTTGTTTGAGCTGTCTGTAAGCTGGTATCAATTCCGGCCTTCTGTTTCGTTTTGACGGCATCGGTCAAGGTATTATCAGCATCGATGTCGCCCTTCACCTTTGTACCCTCATCCGTCAACTCTTTCATTGCTGCTTGGCGCTGAGTAGGAAGGGAGTCCCCTGGTTGGAATGTGTTATTGATGGTATCGGTCCAAGTATTTTGGTCATCTAAGATGGCCTGGGCTGTGTTCTCGCCATCAATCTTGGCATCCCCATCCTGTTCGGCCTTTAAAGCAGCTTGATTCTGCATAGTCTTGACAGTAATCAGCAAGGTCTTTTCATTACTAATTTTTCCTTGAGTTGTGTCCGATGCTTGCTTCAAGGCAGCCTTAGCATTGGCTTTTTGGGTGTCAAGGTCTAAGCCCTTCTTAAACTGATCTTGTAAGGCCTGTTCCTGGGCAGCCAGGGCATCCGCCAAGGCTTGGGCTGTCGAGGTCCCATTCAAAGCAGTAATAGCATCCGCGTTGGCTTTATTAAGGTTAGCCAATTGACTGGTTTTATCCGCATTAGTCAAAGTTGGTTCACCTTGAATAGCACTTTTAACCTGACCATATTTAGCAGACAAGGTTGTCAAGGCCGTTTGCTTTTGGGCAGCCAAGTCAGTCGAGGCAGGTGTATGAACACCATTCACTGCATTTAAGGCAGTATTATATTTGTCCAAAGCATCTTGAGCTGTATTTGTGCCGTTAATGGCTGTTGTACCAGCCTTCACAGCAGCATCAATGGCATCCTTTTGGCTTGCTTGCGCGCTTGTCAACAAAGTTGGGTCGGCATCAACAGCAGCCTTCGCATTCGTTGCTGCATTGGTCAAATCTGTTACCAATTGGGCTTGTTGGTCAGTGACTGATTTACCTGCTTGGTGTTGATCTCCAATATTTTGGAGGCCTTGCTTCAAATCATTAGCCAAAGTTTGAGCAGTTGTATCCTTACCAATGGCATCATTGGCAGCATTAAAGGCCTTGGTTAAGAGGTCACTTTGCTTTGTTTTATCAGCAGTAAGCAGCGTTGGATCGTTTTGAATATCATTAGAAACCGAATTAAACTTGTTTTGTAACTGATTTTTGGCGTCAGTTAAAAGAGCTCCAAAATCACCCTTAGCCTGATGACTCTTAGTCATAGCATCAAGAGCAGTATTGTAAGCTGTCAGCATGCTTTGAGCGTCCGGAGCATTGGCTGCTGATAAGGCAGTTTGACCATCCCCATAAGCCTTGGCCAAAGCTGCTTTCTGTGCGGTTTTATCGGCATCCAGCAACGTCTGATCACCATCAATCGCTGATGAAATCTCGTCATTTTGTGTCTTTAAGTTATCTAAATAAGTTGCCCGTTGGTCTTCAACGGCCGTTCCCGGTTTATGAGCTGGTGTAATCGCAGCCAAAGCGGTTGCTTGAGCATCCGCAATTGTTTGGGCAGCCTTTTCATCATTAGCCCCAGTAATTGCAGTATTAGCGGTCGATGCTGCATCATCAACAATTTTCTTTTGAGCGATCTTTTCCGAATTCAAAAGAGTTGGGTCAGCATCGATGGCATCATCAGCAGCCTTTTGGGCAGCCGAAACAGCTTGCTTTGCGGTTGACTGAAGATCAGCCACGGTCGTTGTAGGTTGAGGGTGGGCTGCATCAAGAGCATCAATCCCAGCCTTTTGAGCATTAATGATGGCCTGGGCATAGTTTACCCCACTAATACTAGACGTTGCCTGGCTATAGGCGGTTGCCAAGGCGGCTAATTGGTCTTTTTTAGTCTGGTCCAAAAGCGTCCCGTCAGCATTGATAGCTGCGGCAACCTTATTATTTTCGTCTTGCAAAGCCTTGTTAGCAGCAGCCTTTCGGTCAGCAATTGATTGACCATAGCCCATGGCCTGATCAATGGCAGCCACACCATTAGTTTTAGCAACTAAGATAGCTTGGGCATTTTTGGCATCCGTTAGGGCCGAACTTGCTTGGTTATAGGCAGTCGTTAACTGAGTATAGTGGGCCGCTTTTTCATCGTCACTTAAGGTTGGTTCCAAATTAATCTGTGAGTAGATTGACCCCTTTTCGTCATCCAAAACTTTTTGAGCAGCCTTACGCTGGTCATCAACGGAAGCTTGTGGTTGGTAAATCTTTTGAACCGCCTTCTCACCAGCTGCTCCATCATCAATAATTGGCTGAGCTGAGGTATCTGCTGCAATATTAGCAGTCGCAGCATCATAAGCTGCTTTAGCCGCCGCTAATTGACTTGATCGAACATCATCTGTCAGTGTGTTTTCTGCAGTAATGGATTGTTTTGTTGTATTGTAAACCCCATCCAAGCTATCTTGAGCAGTCTTCCGCCGATCAGCCAAACTTTCACCAGGCTTGAAAACAGCCATAGACGTTTGACCAGCTTGGCCGG
>NZ_DF968005.1:292435-299145 GCF_001047075.2 Fructobacillus ficulneus | reverse complement strand
GCAGTTGCAGCGGCGGCCGTCAAAGCACTATTAACGTTACCCTGAGCCGTATTGTAAGCGGACAGTAAGGTTGCTTTTTGACTGGCTTTTTCCGCATCACTCAAAGTCACTTCATTCGTAATTGAATTCGTAACACTAGTGTTCTTTTGACTCAGCCCTTGTAGGGCATCTTGAATGGCCTGATTAATCGAACTACCTGTTTCATACTTCGATGAAACGTCTTTGATGCCTTGGCTGGTCGCATCAGCAATTTGTTGGGCATTTCCAGCTTGATCAATAGCCGTTTTGGCAGCGGTCGCTGCTGTATCAACCAAATTGTTTTGGTAATCACGACGGGCCTGCGTCAAGTTCGTATCAGAACTAATACTGTTCTTGGTTGTTGTTACCTGGGTATCGATTTGTGTTTTAGCATTGGTCTTCTGCGTATCCACGGATAGACCTGGAACACTGGCTCCATCAACCGCAGCCTTTCCCGCTGTTAAGGCAGCATTAACCGTATCAGCAGTCGTCTGCTTATCAATATTGGCTTTGGCATCAGAAACTGCCTTGTCTAAGTTGGCCAATTGAGTTGTCCGAGTGGCCTCCAAAATCGTTGGATCAATTTGGATTTTTGTCTTAATTGTTCCTGCTTCGGTATCAATCTGACCCTTGGCATCGGTCTTGCGTTGGTCAACGCCTTCACCAGCCGTGTGCAGGTTTTGTAATTGTTGCTGCAATGTGGCTGGTTGGCTCGTAGCCATATAGTCTAACAAGTGCTGGGCATCAGCTGCGTTCGTGATGTTGTCATTAAACTTTTTGGCCAAATCTGTGACAGCTTGTGTCTGACTCGACTTTTCATCACTCGAAAGAGTTGCGTCAGCGGAAATATCATTTTGGACATTTTGCGCCCAACTATTAATCAACGCCTGATTGCTAGTCTTTTGAGCAGCAAGGGTTTTCTTAATGATTGGATAGGCATTAATTTGTCCGCTGTAATCGGTGTACTGGTCCAAAATACCTTGCGCATTCGTAGCACCATTGATCGCAGCGATTCCATCCGCCAAAGTACTTTGCAGTGTGCCTAATTGTGCAGTCTTGTCCGCATCATTTAAATCGGCCTGCTTATTAATAGCTGTCTGTTTGTCAGAGTCAGCTTTGTTTAATTTATCAATATAGGTGGCTCTTTGGGTCGCCAAATCAACCCCATGACTTGGATATGGGGCTAATTGTGCCACAGCCTGTGCATAGACATCGTTGATGCTATTACCATTTGTATTGTTAATCGTGGCCGTCGATGCTTGAACGCTGCTATCAATGGCAGAAAGTTGTTTGTTTTGGTCAGCTGTTGTCAATGTTGGGTCAGCTGTCACCTTTCCCTTGGCATCACTGGCAGCTTGGTTCAACTGATTAATCAAGGTCGTCCGTCGATCGGCATTGGTCTGATAAATAAAGGTAACTGTGTCATTCAAACCAAAAGTAAATGGCTTGGTTGGATCAACAACATTCCCGTTGACCTTGGTTGTCATAATTGAGTAACCACTAACACTTGGTTGTGGCAAGTTGTTAATGGTTTGACCAGTTACCCCTGTAATGCTCTGACCAGAGTCCGGCGACAAAGTGTTGCCCTTATCATCTTGATAAACAATTTTTGCTGACTTAGGGTTTCCAGCGACGTAAATTGTCACTAAACCATTGTTATCCGTTACCTTGACTGATTTTGGTTGGTTGGCATTAGTTGTGTCGTAATGGTAGCCAGTTGGAGCATTCGTCGTGGTGTAATAACCATTTGTAAAATCAATCACGTTCCCGTAATTAGCGGTCACTAAACCAGCCGTCGAACCTTCTGTTCCGGTTTGACCTGTTGTTTGTCCTGAAAGGACGGTATTTGTGGCTGAATCAACGTATTGGTATTGCACCGTTTCTGGCAGTCCAAGGACATAAATCGTGTAAACGTTAGTTTGACCAGAAACTGGGATGATTGCAGTCGTTGCTTGGGTTTGGTTGGCCTTTAAGGTACTTGGCATTGCCCAAGCATAGCCCTTGGGCATGTTTGTTATGGCATAAGGCGTGCTTGCCAAATTAATCTGTTGGCTCACAAAATTTTGCGCCCCATTGGTAGGCACATTAACGGTGTTAACCAAGTTACCATTTTGGTCAATATATTGGAGTTGAACAGCACCGTTTTGGGCGTTTTGAGCCCAAACTTCACGGATAGCATTAGTCGAAGTTGCAGTTACTTTACCAGTTGCATCTGTATTCGTTGTTTTATTGCTGGTTACAACAAAAGAACCTCCAACTGCTAAATTGCGATTTGGACGGTAATTACTTGTATTAGGAGTACTCGAAGTTTTATCATCCCAAAAGCTAGTATTAGCATTTAAAATTGTAAAACTAGCGTTATTGCCAATAGAAAATAATCCTCCGCCTAAGTAATATCCTCCTGGATTTTTTCCATCGATTCCACCATCATACCCCATGTCAAATAATCCTGGATGAAAATTCTTTGGTGCATTCATCACGACTTGAGTACCCGCTCCAAGTACAAACGTTGATTGCTGATTAATTTGATTAATTGCCAATGAAAAGCCTGGCGCAAAATAGATATTGGTATTCGTATTATCTAAGGTTTTAATGAAATCTCGACCGGTAATACCAACTAAGTTACTCCCACTAGTATCAACGTTATCGGTGATATTGATTGTGAAATTCCGTCCAAAATTATATTGGCGGTTATTTTGATAGTAACTAGCATTATCAGTTTGTTGGTTAATAAATGTCTGAAAACGATTTAGTGTCCAAGTGACATTATCTCCAACGTACATACCTGAATAATTGCCATTAACTAAACCGTAATAAGTTGCTCCATCTGCTTTATTAGTCCGAGTCAACTCATTTCCTGTGACCATTGCCCCATCCCCGACCGTAAAGCGGTGGTCGGAACCCGTGGCATTCGCCTTGACCGACTGGTTAGGGTTATTGGCCGAAAAGTTGAACATTGTGGCACCATTGAAACTAGCACCATTAACCCGGTTCAAGGTCACATTTGCGCCATTGACGATGTCGACCTTACTGATATTCATCATTTCTTGCCGAACGTTAGCTGTCACTGTTCCTGACAAGACAGCATAAGAACCTTCAGCATCTAACAACCGCAAAGGTTGACCACTATTAGCATCAGGAGTTGACAAGGTCACATTATCCAGGTTATATGTCCAGCCACCATAAGAATTATCTGACGCATAGGCATCAATGGCAGCATCAGGACGACCGGTCTTACCGGAATCGCCGGTTTGGTTGCCACCGGTATTATATTGCTGCAAGTTCAAATTGGTAATCGTCAGAACTGACCCACCACTAGCATTCGAAGCTGCGATTGGTGACTGACCCGTCCGCAAGGCAGACTGGCCCAAGTTAATGGTATAGCCATTTCCATTAATAATCAGGCTACCAGTTCGTTCAGTCAAAGAATTATAGTTATTCGGATCTGTCGAATTGAAGCTCTTAGTAACATTGATATAACTAATATTGTTATTTGTGTAAGCCTTCTGGAAGTCGGCCCAAGAACCAACATCAGCATATGTTTTATTTGTTTGAGCAGTTTGCTTATTCTGGTCAAGATTCGTCAATTGAGTAGGCTTTGGCACCGTGATACTTGAAGCATTTTGAGCATTCGTATTCGATGCATCGTTGCTGGCCAGATTTTGGTTAAACTGTGACCGAGAAGTCGAATCATCCGCTTGAGCTTGAACAGTACCAGGCTGGGGTGTTTGGCTGGCCGTTGCTAAGTTATCACGGTATGAAAGACCATCTGAATCAACAATTGTGTCAGTTGTAGCAACATTCAAAGTCTGCGTTGACTGTAAAAGATTGCTCGTCAAAGTACCAGTCGTTCCGGTTGCCAATGAACTGGTGTCCACCTGCAAGGTACTACTGGTTTTGTCTTGATTTTGATCAGTTGCCGTTGTTGTACTGCTGCTATTCGACTGGTTTTGTTCACCCTGGGCCGTTACTGTGGCACTTTGTGAACCCTGGTTATTCTTAGTAACAGAGCTGCTGTTCGCAAGCGATGTGCTTATGCTCTGTGATTGTTGTTCCTTTTGACTAGTCGAATCGCTCGTGCTTGAGCTTGTACTATTGGACAGACTGGACCCCTGGTCTGATGTGGAGTTGTTTAGAGTAGATGATGTGACTTGGCTGGCTGGCGCTAATGCCGCCTTATCCTTGCCCTCATCGGCTTGAACGTGGGCGTGGTGCTGTGCACTCATGGCCAAAAAACCAACGACCAAGCTGGACATCACCCAGAACTTACCCGCTTTATACATCTTATAATGTTGTTTTCTAGTTACAAGATTATGGAATTTAGTCAATTTAAGCACCTCTCTTAAACTTTTGAAACAGTATTGTCATATTTATATTGTATACTTATTTAGATAAAATTCAAATAGAAACCGCTATTTTACTCGATTTCTTTCAACAAAGGCCGTCAATTCGGCCTTTTTATTTTTAATCTGCATTCTAAACACGGCACATTCGTGTAATAAATGATAACAAAAAGAAATTAAAGCAAAACTAAATTTTAAAATTTCAACAGAAAAAGACCAGGGTCGCCTAAAAATGGCAACCCTGGTCTTTGTTAATTTTAAATGAATTTAATCTAGCAAGCCCAAACGAGCAAAAATCGTGTCAACTTGTTGGAGGTGGTAATGGTAGTCGAAGGCATCATCGATTTCAGCCTGTGACAAATGAGCCGTGATTGTTGGGTTTTCTTCAACCAAGGTCTTGAAGGACAAACCTTCGTCCCATGACCGGGCTGTCAAAGGTTGAACCAAATCGTAGGCCGTTTCGCGGGCCATCCCCGTCTCAATCAACTTCAACAAGACCCGTTGGCTGTAAATCAAGCCGTGCGTCAAGTCCATGTTAGACTTCATCCGTTCTGGGAAAACCGTCAAGTTATCGATAATCTTCATGAAACGGTTGAGCATGTAGTCCAACAATGAGGTACTGTCGGGCAAAATCATTCGTTCGGCTGATGAATGAGAGATGTCACGTTCATGCCACAATGGAATGTTTTCGTAAGCCGTCACCATTTGGCCACGGATAACGCGGGCCAAACCACAGATGTTTTCAGAACCGATTGGGTTTCGCTTGTGTGGCATGGCTGATGAACCCTTTTGCCCCTTGGCAAAGCGTTCTTCGACTTCATGAATTTCTGATCGTTGCAATGAACGAATTTCAATCGCAAAGCCTTCCATACTTGAGGCAATCAAGGCCAAAGTACTCATATAGTCGGCGTGGAGGTCACGAGGCAAGACCTGGGAAGAAATTTCTTGGGCGTGCAAGCCCAACGTTTGACAAACATGTTCTTCAATTTCAGGTGGAATGTTAGCGAAAGTTCCGACAGCACCGGAAATTTTACCGGCTTCAACACCACGAGCAGCGCGCTTAAAGCGGTCCAAGTTTCGTTCCATTTCTGAATAGAAACGAGCAATCTTCAAACCGAAGGTTGTTGGTTCCGCTTGAACACCATGGGTCCGGCCAATCATAACCGTATCCTTATAAGCCAAGGCCTGCTTCTTCAAAACGGCGATGAAGTTTTCCAAGTCTTCTTCTAAGATGGCGTTGGCTTGCTTCAAACGAACACCGTAGGCTGTATCGACAACATCCGTACTGGTAATCCCAAAGTGGACCCACTTCTTTTCATCCCCTAATGATTCAGAAACTGTTCGGGTAAAGGCAACAATATCATGGTGCGTTACTGCTTCAATCTCTTCAATCCGGGCAACATCGAACGTGGCGTTTTGACGAATCTTTTCAACGTCTTCGGCTGGGATTTCGCCCAACTTTGACCAGGCTTCATCAATGGCGATTTCAACATCTAACCAAGTTTGGTATTGATTTTGCAAGGACCAAATCTCGCGCATGGCGGGTCGGCTATAACGGTCTAACATTTGTGTGACTCTCCTTTTTTATCAAACGTGCAAGAATAGTATACATAATTTTTGCCAAAAATACGAACTATTTATAAAATAATCGAATTTTATGTAGAATCCGAACATTATTTACCGAATATTTCCGAATTATCCCTTGATTTCGAGAACGATTACCCGTATACTATCTCTTGGTCAAAAGATGACCAATAAAGGATAAAAGAGGTAAACCATGTCTTCAATCGTGATTGCCGGCGCCCAATGGGGTGACGAAGGTAAAGGTAAAATAACAGACTTTTTGAGTCAAAAGGCCGACTTCGTTGTCCGCTACGCCGGAGGTGACAATGCTGGTCATACGCTAGTTATCGATGGCAAAAAGCTGCACGTCCAATTAATTCCATCCGGAATTTTTCTCCCCCAAGTCACGAACGTGATTGGTAACGGGGTGGTGGTCAACCCAGCAACTCTATTTAATGAAATTAACTATTTAAAGGAAAACGGTGTTACCGTTCATAATTTAAAGGTCTCATCACGGGCCCATGTCATTATGCCTTACCACCCTCTCTTCGACGAACTCCAAGAAGGACTCAAGGCTGAAAAGATTGGAACGACCCACAAGGGTATCGGTCCAGCCTACCAAGATAAGCTCGACCGGATTGGAATCCGGATTGCGGATTTGTTGGATGCCGAGGTTTTGAAGAAGCGCTTAACGCAAGCGTTAAAGGTTAAGAACCTCTTCTTAACAAAGGTTTACGACCACGAGCCATTGGACTTCGATACCATTTACGAAGAATACTTGGCTTA
>NZ_DF968005.1:266941-292383 GCF_001047075.2 Fructobacillus ficulneus | reverse complement strand
AGTTGCGACCATTTGTGGCGGACACTTCATACCTTATTAATGAAGCCTTGGACCAAAACAAGCGCGTCTTGTTTGAAGGGGCCCAAGGAATCATGTTAGATATCGACCATGGGACCTACCCATTCGTTACCTCATCAAACCCAATCGCCGGTGGTGCTGCCGTCGGTGCTGGTCTTGGTCCGAACCGAATTGACCAAGTCGTTGGGGTTGCCAAGGTTTACTGTTCCCGTGTTGGTGAAGGTCCCTTCCCAACGGAACTCTTTGACGAAGTTGGTTCAACCATCCGTGACGTCGCCCACGAATATGGGGTCGTAACGGGTCGTCCCCGCCGAATTGGTTGGTTGGACACGGTGGCCCTTCGTCATGCCAAGCGAGTATCTGGTTTGACCCAATTATCATTGAACTGTTTGGATGTTTTGTCTGGCTTTGAAACCCTTAAGGTCGCTACTCATTACGAACTCGATGGTCAGGTCATCGACCACTACCCTGCTTCAGAAGCCGACTTGGCCCGCTGCCAACCCGTCTACGAAGAATTACCAGGTTGGTCAGAAGACATCACCCAGGCCCACTCATTGGCTGACTTGCCAGACAACGCCCGTCACTATTTGGAACGCGTTTGCGAAATCGTTGGTCTCCCACTGGCAACCTTTGCCGTTGGTCCCGACCGTGAAGCAACCAATGTTTTGACAGACCTCTGGGAAAATTAAAAACTTGATTTTATCTGACGACCAGTCCTGGACTTTTTGCCGGCCCACGGCCGACAAGGTCTAAGGCTGGTCGTTTTTCTTTTTATTTTTCGTCTGCCCGGGCTACCACCCGTAAAATTTGAGTGGCGATTGTGCCGGGCTAAGACCTAATTGATTTTTATTTTTGTTGCGGACGGGCCATTGGGTCTTTCCTCGTCTGATTTTCGATTGAGAGACGGACTTGACGTCCCTCCCCCTAATTTTAATTTGCATTTTAACGAACGACCAAGTCATCCGACTTTGGCCAATAGCAAGGCACGTGCCTTGACTGGAGCTTATCTATGAAAACTTTTGATTACGATGCTATCCGTTTGTTACCAAAGAAGAGCGTTTTGAAGAGCCGGCGCGATGCTGATACATCCGTCGTCCTCGGTGACCACAGCTTTAAGTTGCCGGTCATGCCAGCCAACATGGCCACGGTCATTGATGAAGACTTAGCCGTTTGGTTGGCCAGCCACGGTTATTTCTACGTCATGCACCGGTTCCAACCGGAAACCCGGTTTGCCTTCGTGCAAAAACTCCAAGGTCAGGGCTTGATTGCCTCAATCAGTATGGGCATTACCGATGACGAATACGCCTTAGTTGATCAATTCGTTGACGAAGGTGTCACCCCTGAATACATCACCATTGATGTCGCCCACGGTCATTCTGACTATGTCATCAAGATGGTCAAGTACATCAAGGAAAACTTGCCAAAGGCCTTCTTAATCGTCGGTAACCTCGGTACTCCCGAAGGGGTCGTCGAAATCGAAGCCGCCGGAGCCGACGCCACCAAAGTCGGCATCGGTCCAGGTAAGGCCTGCATCACCAAGGACAAGACCGGCTTTGGAACGAACGGTTGGCAGTTAGCCGCCATCGCCCAATGTGCCCAAGTTGCTACCAAGCCCATCATCGGTGACGGTGGTATCCGCCACAACGGTGACATTGCCAAGTCAATCCGCTTCGGTGCCACGATGGTCATGGTTGGGTCAATGTTTGCCGGCCACGATGAAACGCCTGGCGACATCATTGAAGAAAACGGCCAAACTTACAAGGCCTACTACGGTTCAGCCTCAGCCGCCCAAAAGGGTCACTCCCACAACGTTGAAGGCCGGAGCTTGATGGTTGACTACAAGGGTCCAATCCAAAACACGTTGACAGCGATGGAAGAAGACCTCCAATCAGCGATTTCTTATGCTGGTGGTCGCGACCTTTCAAGTTTGAAGACGGTGGATTACGTCGTTTTGACGGATTATTAATTTGCTAACAAATAAACCCCTGGAACCTTGGCGATCATTCGTCTGTTTCGGGGGCTTTTGTTTGCTTTGAAATGTTGGAGCGTTGTGATTGGCCTGCCGACCATCGTGTGCTATTACCAAGTTAGTAAGAAGTAGGTGTGAAAGCGCCTACTGAAAGAGTCCTGGCCGCAACTGGGGCTCTTTTTATGTGCTCATACTCAACTCCCTCCATTATCAGCAATGCCAAAAATTACACTTACCACAACTAGACAAAATAAAGCCCCAGGGCCTGTTCTCACAGGTCTTGGGGCTTTTGCTGAGGATTTACTGGCTAAAATTAGTCCTTCTTCGACGGTTTTTGCCTATACCAGGTTGTTATCGTCATTACGATATAAAACACTACCGTCGAAAAAATATCAAAGGCCAAGGTATTGGTCCGAAAGACAAAGTGCATGATAACAAAATAAATCACGGCACCGAGTAAATTGGATAATAGAATTCGTTTCATCGTCGTCATCCTCCTGTCAGTGTTGGTAATCGTTGTACTTCTTGCGGGATCTTTTCTGGCCCTGTTCGGCGTAAATCATCACGACTAATAGGACGACTTGAATGATAAATAATACCACCCGGATAATATGCGGTAAGCTAATCGTTTCCTTAACAAGGAAGGTAACCAAAAAGATGGCCAGTAACCACTTCTTGTTGTCAGATAATTTTTGCTTCATAAAGCCCTCCTCGAGCTACCCACTAAATAAATGATTCGACTCATTGCACTAAGTTGTTCCCGTGGACTCAATCTCAAATAACCAGGTTCAGGCCGGCTTTGCTGATGTTTATTTGGTCAAGAACTGGTAAATCGCCTCATCCACCACACTATTTTCATGGAGTTGAGAATGTTGACCGGTTGGACCAGTAATCAGCTGTTCTTGATAAGTACTTGGCTGGCGAACAAAGTACTTGAGCGACTGAGATGAATTGTTGTAGACAACTTGGTCGGACTGGGACCCACCCGTTGAATTTCCAAAGATGTTCAAGACTTGGGTGGCATGGTTCTGGTAATACGTTGTCAAATTCTGCAAGTTGGTAAAGGTCTTCGTCTTGACCTGGGGTTCACCCTGGTCGTTCAAGGCCGCATTCGACTGGGGGTCGGCCAAGATCAAGCCGTTATAAGTTCCCGCCAATGAGATTTGCTTTTTGACTTTCGGCAAGTCAGTCCCCTTGTTCGCCTTATCCATCAAATAATAGGCAATCGCCTGGTTCCCCATCGAATGGCCGACCAGGTTCACCGACCGAATCCCCTGTTGGCTAAGTTTGGTCATAACCGTGTCTAACCAGCCCGCACTCTGCATAAAGTTTTGGTTGGTATTGTCATCAAACTGAACTAAAATTAACGGCCGCTTGTCACCAGGGCCAATCGTCTTGTTCATTGTTACCGTCCCATTCTTGGCCACGGTAACATTAATTTTCGTGTTGGAATAACCCTTTGCCACCAAGGACTGGGCCATTGATTTTTCAGCATTACGACTCGATCCATAACCATGGATAAAGACCGTCGCCTCAGTTGGCATTTTGCCGTTTTGTTCGGAGAGCGTATGGGTCATTTTCGAACCAGTCCCCAAATAAATCAAAACCCCAACAACTATTAAAAAGCTGGCCCCAAAGGCCAATTTCTTTTTCAAAACGTAAACTCCTTCTAATTTATAATCATTTTCTCCTGTCTGATTATACCTTTCTTCAGAGTAAATGTTAATGGACATTCTTGGTAAAACGATTGGATGCCAGTGCCATTCCTTATGGGTGAAAATGTGTGCCGAAAATCATCTTAGAATTGTTCGCCCTTCCCTTTACGGTTGGCTGGATTTTCTTTATAATGCGGGTAGCAACAGAATTTTGTACAAAACAGACTTTTGGAGGTTTACCCATGACAACACCTGCGATCAAATGGTGGCAAAAGGCCGTCGTTTATCAAATCTACCCCCGGTCATTCCAAGATTCCAACCAGGACGGAATCGGTGACTTGAAGGGAATTGAAAACCGCTTGGACTACGTCCAAAAGCTTGGGGCCGACGTCATCTGGCTCAACCCGGTTTACGACTCACCCAACAAGGACAACGGTTACGACATTTCCGATTACGAAGCCATCAACCCTGAATTCGGAACAATGGCTGACTTCGATGACCTCTTAGCCGCCGCTCATCAACGCGGGATTAAGATTGTCATGGACCTGGTCGTCAACCACTCTTCCGACCAGCACCAATGGTTTATTGAAAGCCGGTCAAGCAAGGACAACCCCAAGCGCGACTTTTACATTTGGCGTGACCCAGTGGATGGGCACGAACCCAACAACTGGAGTTCATTTTTCTCTGGTTCAGCCTGGAAGTTTGACGAAGCGTCTGGTCAATACTACCTCCACCTCTTCGTCGAGGGCCAACCCGACTTGAATTGGGAAAATGAAGCCCTCCGCGATGAAGTTTATCAAATGATGAACCGCTGGGTCGATAAGGGTATCGACGGTTTCCGAATGGACGTTGTTTCAATGCTTTCTAAGCCAACCGGCTTGCCCGATGCACCCTTGCCTGCAGGAAACACCTACGCCAACCCCGTTTCTTTGACGGCCAACGGCCCCCACATCCACGAATATCTACAAGAAATGCGAGAAAAGGTTTTGAACAACGGTGATTTGATGACCGTTGGGGAAACCTCTGGAGTCGATATCGACAACGCCCGCAAGTATGCCGACATTGACGGCAGTGAATTGAACATGGTCTTCCAGTTCGAACACATGGGCTTGGATGACAACGCCAACCCAGCCTTGGGTAAGTGGGATAACCAACCGGTTTCCCTCGTGGCTTTGAAGGAGAACTTGTCCAAGTGGCAGACCGAGATGGAAGGCCAAAGTTGGAACTCGCTTTACTGGGATAACCACGACCAGCCCCGAATTGTCAGCCGTTTTGGGGATGATTCACCGGCCTACCGGGTCAAGTCAGCCAAAATGTTGGCGACCCTCTTGCACATGATGCAGGGAACGCCTTATATTTACCAGGGTGAGGAGTTGGGGATGACCAACGCCTACAACCTCGGTTGGGATGACTTCGATGATGTCGAAATCATCAACGGTCGTGAATTTGTCGTCAACCGCGAACACCTCGTCGATGATGACACGATGCTCGACTACGTCCACTACAAGGGCCGCGACAACGCCCGGACACCAATGCAGTGGTCAGCTGCTGACAATGCTGCCTTTACCACGGCAACTCCGTGGATTAAATTAAATGCCAACTACCCACAAATTAACGTCGAACAAGCCTTGGCCGACCCCGACTCTGTCTTCTACCACTACCAGAAGCTAATCAAGTTGCGCCATGACCTGCCATTGGTCACGACCGGTCACTACCACTTGCTTGACCCAGAAGACGACCAGGTCTTTGCCTACCAACGCCTTGACGATGGTGAAGCCCTCTTGGTCATTGCCAACTTCACGGCTGAAACGGTGGAACGCACCTACGATTATCCTGACAATGCGGACTTACTATTGTCAAACTATCAGGACGACCAAGGTTCAACCCTCCGCCCTTATGAAGCTAAAATCTATTACTACCAAAAGTAATAGATGTTCTAATGTAATTAGAAATTTTTTGAAAGTCTAATACTTTATTCCTAAGTCCATCGCCGGCCAGCGATGGGCTTTTTTTATTGTCAAAAAGAAAAGAAACAAAACTGAAAATCATCGATTTAGGTTTCCTGACCGCAATCCTACTTTGCTAAATTTAGCCAGTACAAAAATATGGTAAACTATGGTTAAGTTGAATAAGAGCAACAAATTCTGTTCCCAATTCGTAGACATCGCCGGCCAGCGATGTCTTTTTCATTTATCAGCAGTAATACTGAGTTCACTGCGAATAAAAAACACTCAGCATCGGCATGCCAAGTGTTCGGACCTTAAAATTTGGATTTTTGATTCAGTTGGTATTCAATATTGCGACCACCATACATAACACGAATGACCCAAACCATTGCACTATCAGTATTTACAATAAAATATACCAGATAATTATTCACAGGTAAAAAGCGTAATCCTCGCGACCGCCAAGGCTCATTTGAATATAGTTGATGGCTATCGGGAAAGGTATTAAGCTTTTGAATTGCCCCCTCCAATCGATCCAATTGCCTGGCTGCGTTTTTCGGAGCATTCAATTCAAAGGCGATATATTCATAGATGCCTTGGATATCTGCTTTGGCTTGTTCAGATATTTTAACAGTAAACATCATAGATGATAATCACGACGAATATCTGCAAAGGCCTGATCAACCGATTGTCCTTTCCCTTCTAACATTTGGACGTACCCCTTTTCAAAAGCAGCATTTATTTCAGCTTCAGATAATTGTGAAATATCCAAGGCTTTTGGTCCTGGAACTTTCACATCAAAAGGAATACCTCCTTGCAGAATAATTTGTTTGTAAAACATATTGATAGCATTTGATGCAGGAATACCAAGTGTACTCAGGATTTTTTCCGCCTGATCCTTGATTTCTGGTTCAATACGGACATAAAGGTTTGAAGTTTTAGCCATAGTAATTGCTCCTTTATTATTTTCAACCTCATTATACACATTTGTAAGTACAATAGAAATACAATTGCTTATGAAAAGCATCTGTCAAATAAATCTAATCGATGACCGTTTCGTGGCATATTCCATATTTTTAACTCAATCCCTCGCCGGCCAGCGATGGGCTTTTTTTATTGTCACAAATTTTCAAAGCAATGCAAAGACAGCGATGTTATTTTGAACAGCTCCAGTTAAAGTGCGATATTTTTGAATATATTAAAGTTAATTTAAATATTTTAGTTTTAATCCAACGGTCGTCCTGTGATTGTTGCTTGTAGGTTGCAAGAAGATTAACTAGAATAGACTTACGCATTACAAATGTAGCAGATCCTAAGGAGGATTACTTATGACACTAGCACGAATTATGAATCAACCCCAAGACTTTAAGAAGATGGGCATCGACCCCAGCAAAGTCGAAGCATGGGAAGATGGTATTCGCAATAATGACGGTCCCGGCAACAACGAAGTTTGGTACTTCGATGCTGACTTTGACGACGGTAGTAAAGTAGTCGTTGGTTTCCGACCTAAGACTGCTGGTGCCATGATGGAAACTGGGTTCGAACCCAACTTGAACTTAGCCATCACCCGCCCCAACGGTGAAACTACCCAAGAATTTAGCTTTGCTTCAATGGAAAACAGCTCAATGAGCAAAGAAAAGTGTGACGTTCATTTTGGCCCCGATTACTGTACCGGTGACTTTAAGGAATACGACGTCCACATCGAAAGTACTGAAGGCATTGCCTGCGACCTTCACTACCGGGCCTTGGTTGAACCCTTCCGTCAAGGAACTAGTGGGATTGCCCTCGGTGCAAACGATGAATACTTCTACACCGACTTGAGTGTTCCCAAGTGTGAAGTGACCGGAACGTTGACTTACGACGGTAAAACCGTTGACGTTCACGGCCAAGGTTACCACGACCACCAATGGATGAATATTTCACCTATGCAAGCCTTCCACCACTGGTTGTGGGGCCGGATGTACACTGACAAGTATGTCGTTTACATCTACGACTTTGTGGCCACGGAACGCTTTGGTTTCACCCGTCTACCATTCTTTATGATTGCAGACAACGAAACTGGAAAGGTTGTTTTCACAACCGACGGTCGGGTTGATTTGGAAACAGAATTGGCTGAAACTTCAGTTGGCAAAGAATTTCCAAAGACCAGCAAGTACACTTTCAAAGACGGCGATAACACGGCCGAATTCGACGTAACTTGGCGTGATATTATCGAGGTTCGTGATATGTACGGTAACGCACCGAGGGACCAGGCTGAAGCAGAAGAAATGGCTAAGAAGGCCGGCTTGACTGACATGCAAAAAGTTACCGGCGGAACCAAGGAAATGTACGATCGGGCTGGTATTCAACCTACCTACCTTCGCTTCTTCGCTGACGGTGGTGTTAAATTAACCCTTGATGGTCAAACCACTGAAAGCAAGGGAACCATGCTTTACGAATACAACTACATGGGTAAGGTTGATCCACGCGCTGGCGTTTAACCCGATAAATAAATTTTAACTTTAAGACTCGCCTCGGCGGGTCTTTTTTTTGTGGTCTTGCTTTGTTCCCTGACATGAGTTCACCGCACAATTTAGTCAACTTTTTTATCGCGAGACATCGGCCCATCGGACATTTTAATTGGCGTTGTTACGTTAACTGAAGAAAATTATTCCAATTAGTAATAATTGATTGACCCTCTTTTTGCAAGCGCTTACAATCGAGGTATCTTAGTTACATTCAAGCAAAAGGAATGAGGTTTCTGATGACAAAATCAACAACGCCACCACCAACTCTAGGCAAGCACCTGCCCGACTTGACCAAATTACAGATGTTTTTAATGACCTTTGGTTACTTTGGGACTCAGATTGCCTTCTCAATGCAAACCGGGAGCATGGGTCGCATTTTTCAAACCATCGGGGCCGACCCGAACAAACTCGGTTTCTTCTTTATCTTGCCACCTCTCGCCGGAGTTGTCACCCAACCCCTCGTCGGCTACTTTTCCGATAAGACCTGGATTCCCCGGCTTGGTCGGCGGATGCCCTACCTGATTGGCGGGTCAGTGGTCTCCCTAATTGTGATGCTCCTCTTACCAAATACTGGATCTTTCGGTTTTGGTTTTGGGTCAGCAGCGGCTTTATGGTTTGGGGCCATTACTGTGCTCTTTATGGACCTAGCCTGCAACGTTTCCCAGCAACCCTTCAAGATGATCATCCCCGACATGGCCAACCCCAAGCAAACCAACATCCTCTGGTCCATGCAAAATGTTTGGGGGTCGCTCGGAAGTTTGACAGCCTTTATTTTTCCCTTTATCTTAACCGCCTGCGGAGTCGCCAATACGGCGCCCAAGGGAGAAATCCCACTATCCGTCCGCCTATCCTTCTACATTGCGGCCGGAATTTTATCACTGTCAGCGGCCTTTACAGTCTGGAAAGTTAAGGAGTATAGCCCGGCTGAAATGCGGGAATACCATGGACTGGCTGCTGGTGACCAGAACCGTCATGAATCACTGTTACAAATTTTAAAATCAGCGCCGCCCGTCTTTTGGCGGTTAGGCCTGCTAGCCTTCTTTGTCTGGTGTGCCATCCCCTACATGTGGACTTACTCCACTGGAGCCCTGGCGGAAAACATCTGGCAAACCACTGACCCGCATTCGGCTGGCTTCCAAGCGGCCGGTAACTGGTTTGGCCTCGTCCAAGGCGTTTACTCCGCTGTTGCCATCCTCGTTGGCCTCCTCTTTACCAAATTAACAAAGAAATACCGTCGGCTGACCTACATGCTCTCTTTGATGGCCGGCAGCCTCGGCCTCTTCTTAGTTGCCATCGGCACGACCAAGCTAGTTTCCTTACTGGCCTTTGCCCTTTACGGCATTGCCTGGTTAGCCATCATTACCATCCCTTTTACTATTTTGACGAATGCCCTGGATGGTCGGCACGATGGAATTTTACTAGGGCTCTACAATGTCTTCATTTGTGTCCCACAAATCGTCGCCTCCTCGGTTAGCTTTTTGATTTTACCAGCCTTGGGTGGGTCGATGGCCAAGATGTTCTACCTGGCCAGTGCTGGCTTCTTGATTGGTGCCGTCTTGATTTGGCTGGTGCCTGATGATAATTAGTAATGATCAAATGACTGCCGGCTTCACTAGGCCTCGAGACGGCCCCTTTAACTTCTCGAAGTTGGCACATTGAACTGACCACCGAATTTTTAACCGAAAGGAACTCCTATGGCAACACAAACGAAGTGGTGGCAAAAAGCCGTCGTTTATCAAATCTACCCCCGGTCCTTCCAAGATTCCACCGGCAACGGGATTGGTGACCTAAAAGGAATTGAGAGCCGGCTCGACTACCTAAAGCAATTAGGCGTCGATGTGCTTTGGCTCAACCCTATCTACCAGTCACCCAACCACGATAACGGTTACGATATTTCCGACTATGAAGCCATTAACCCAGAATTTGGAACCATGGCAGACTTTCAAAGTCTCTTAAAGGACGCCCATGACCACGGTCTCAAAATTGTGATGGACTTGGTCGTCAACCACACTTCTAATGAACACTCATGGTTCATCGAAAGTCGGTCGAGCAAGGATAATCCGAAGCGCGACTACTATATTTGGCGCGACCCAGTCGATGGTCAGGCACCAAATAACTGGGGGTCCTTCTTCTCTGGACCGGCCTGGCAGCTTGATGAGGCGACAGGACAATACTACCTCCACCTCTTTGTCACGGAACAACCCGACTTAAATTGGGCTAATCCAGCAGTCCGGGACGAAGTCTACCAAATGATGAACCGCTGGATTGATTTGGGCATCGATGGTTTCCGGATGGATGTCATTTCCTTGATTTCCAAACCTAGTGGTTTACCAAATGGGCCGGTCCCAGCTGGTGCCCACTACTCCAACGTCAATCAGGCAGTTGCCAACGGTCCCCATGTTCACGAATACCTTCAAGAGATGCGAAACCAGGTTTTGAACCGGGCCGACTTGATGACCGTTGGTGAGGCTTCCGGTGTCGATATCACCAATGCCAAGGAATACGCCAATTTGAACGGTCAGGAATTAAACATGGTCTTTCAGTTCGAACACGTCGAGCTCGATTTTAATCCGGACCCGGCCTTGGGTAAGTGGGATAACCGCCCCCTCCCTCTGGTCAAATTAAAAGCTAACCTGTCCAAATGGCAAGACCAGTTATATGGTCGGGCTTGGAACTCCCTCTTCTGGATGAACCACGACCAACCCCGAGTGGTGAGCCGTTTTGGTAATGATTCGCCCGCCTACCGCGTCCGATCAGCCAAGATGTTGGCCACCGTCTTGCATATGCTCCAAGGAACACCCTATATCTACCAGGGTGAGGAACTGGGGATGACCAACGCCGAAAACCTTGGTTGGGATGATTTCGATGACATTGAAATTCTAAACGCCCGCAAGTTCCTGGTTGACCTAGACCACTTACTAACCGCCGACCAACTATTAGACTACGTTCATTACAAGGGCCGGGACAACGCCCGGACACCAATGCAGTGGTCGGCAAGTGCCAATGCTGGCTTTACGACCGGGACTCCCTGGCTCAAATTAAATGCAAACTACTCCGAAATTAACGTTGATCAAGCCTTAGGCGACCCTGACTCCGTCTTTTACCATTATCAAAAATTGATTAAGCTCCGCCATGACCTACCGATTGTCACGACCGGCCGTTACCACCTTCTTGACCCGGATGATAACCAGGTTTACGCCTACCAGCGGATTGGCTCTCATGAAGGCCTCTTCGTTGTCGCCAACTTTACGGCCGAAACTGTCGAACGCTACTATGACTGCCCAAATAAGAGCGACCTGTTATTGTCTAATTATGCCGATGACAGGCATGGGACATTACGTCCATACGAAGCCAAAATTTATCACTATCAAAAGTAAGTACAATAAAAAGGCTGAACGCCGACATGATAGCTTCCTAAATTAGGAGGTTACCTGATTACCAGCGTTCAGCCTTTTTGATTTAATTTATTTTGTGCGAAATGCTTACTTCATCGCTGCCTTTAACAAGTTCACAACATCAGCCGTCGTCATCTTAACGAATGCCTTTTGATCAAGACTGTTAATCTTAACCGCACTAGCAGCCATTGCTTCAAAGTCATCTTCAGTATTGATATCAACACCTGGCAAAGTAGTTGGCACTTCCAAGCTACCTAACCATTCACGAGTCTTTTCGATAGCAGCCTTGGCCACCGTCTTATCATCCCCCGTCAAGTTCCAAACGTTGCGGCCGAAGCTAGCAAAGAGTGGTTGAGTTTCGTTTGAATAGGCGAATTCCATCCAGTGTGGCGTGATGATGCCCAAACCAACACCGTGAGTGATGTCATAGTAGGCTGACAATTCGTGTTCAATTGGGTGGGCTGTCCAAGTGTTCACGTTTCCAGTCCGGGGCAAACCGTTCAAGGCCATTGTTGAAGCCCACATCAAGTTGGCGCGAGCATCGTAGTTATCAGGTTCACGTAGGGCTACTGGAGCCCACTTGATTACGGCGCGCATGATTCCTTCAATCAAACCATTACGAACATCGTTTTCATAACCCTTTTGGTCAAAGTATTGTTCAGTTAAGTGACTGAAGATATCGATTGACCCAGCGGCTGTTTGCCACTTTGAAACTGAGAAAGTCAAAGTTGGGTCTAGGAATGAGACAGCCGGCGTATGAGGGCCACCAGTTCCCAACTTTTGCTTCGTTTCCGGATTTGAAATTACTGATCCAGTGTTCATTTCCGTCCCAGTAGCGGCCAAAGTCAAAATATCAACGATTGGCAATTGATCAATGGCAAAACGCTTCTTTGAATCCAAAACCAATTCCCATGGGTCTTGGTCATAAAACTTAGCTGAGGCAATAACCTTAGAAGCATCAATAACTGATCCACCACCAACAGCCAAAATAACGTCGATATCGTTATCTTGCACTAATTTTTGACCAGCTCGAACTGAATCAATCTTAGGGTTCGGTGCGATCCCTGACAATTCAAAGACTTCTAATCCGTCCAAAGCCTTGAGTACTTGGTCGTATAGGCCTGATTTTTTGATTGATCCACCACCATAAGTCAACAAGACCTTATTTCCAAATTGACTAACAGCATCCTTCAATTCACTAGCAATCCGTTCTTTTCCAAAACGAATATCAGTGGTGTTATGAAATGCAAAATTTTCCATGTTGGCAGAGCTCCTTTTATAAATCAACTAGCAGACCATTTTGTTAAAAATTCGGTTTCCTAGTTTGCAACAAAGTCTAATAAAACTACGTGGAATCCATTTTAGAACAATCACCTCCCCTTGTCAATTACCATTAGACCATTACTAAAATTACAAGCTATTTTTGTTCAATTTAAAAACAACCCTGGTTTCTCATAACCAAGGTTGTCGTTCATTTAAGCATTCTTATCGGACATTTTCTTAAGGTAAGACCAGATGTCTTGGCGATGAAGATGCAGGTAGATGACAGCCGTCAAGTAGATTAGAACTAAGACAGCTAACCACGCCCAATTTCCAGAAATCCAAATCATAAATAGTACAGTCGTCAGTGGTCGAGCCATAACATTATAAGAAATAACCAAGGCAGCTCCGGTTGCTAGGACCACACCATATTGATGGAGGGTCTCCGTGTAGTATGGTGCCATGGCAGAACCAGCATAGAGGCCAAGGGTTAGCCAAACCATTCCCGTCGCCACTATCTTAGTCAAATTGCCTCGATGGATGGCAACGATTGATTCCACCATAAAGGGTAAGGCAATCAAATCAACAATCGGAATCATCTTGTTACCAGGGATGACCATTGCAATTACCAACATAATTGGCATCAGTACCATCCCCGCAATCAAGGTCGCCTCTTCGCCATAACCGAGTCCGTCGTCAACAGCCATGAACCAAAGGCGAGGACCCTTTTTGCCATGTTGGCCTTGGTTTTTTAACTGATCTTGGTAGCGCTTCGATATTTCACTAGTCAGTGGTCGAAATGCTTGACCGAAAAGCTTAGCAATCATCGGAAAGATTGTCATGACTGTCGCTAGTTGGACCGCAAAGGTTAAGCTTGCACCCCAACCTGCTAGGGTTTGCAAGTGAGAAAAATTAGCTAATGTCCCCAAAATCAAACCAAGGAGCAAACCAATCATTGTCGGTTCTCCCAACAAGCCCAATTTTTCTTTCAATTGTGCTGGCGTCAATGTCTTTTTGTTAAGACCAAGGCGGTTCCACAATGGGTCTAGTAAAATCGCCGGCACAACATTTTCAATATTATGCATCGAGGCCGTTGTTCCATTGGGGACCTGATAATAATCGGCATACCGGTCAGCCTGGACTTCAGCTAAGAACAAGGCCAAGCCCATCAGGAAGAAGCACAATCCGAGTGATAACCAGAACTGACCGGTAACAACATAGGCCACCGTTCCCCAGACCATAAAGCCCCAATTTTGCCATAGATTTGTGGCAAAGAAAACCCTGGTATAACCAATTAAAAAGAGAACGACTTCTGCTAGTAGACCAACCAAAAAGAAGGTAATTCCAACCGGTGATTTAAAGGCAACTAGCGGGGCCGATTGCCAGCCAGTATCCGCAACAGGTAAATTCAACCCTGTTGTGGCAATCAAACCTTGTAAAACTTTGGTAACTGCTGGTGTGAAAATACTAATTAACCAACCAAAACCTGTTAACGCCACCCCTACTAGGATGGCCGCTTGCACGGCTGTCTTCCAGTGGACACGCATTGCCAAAGCCACCAATAAAATAATTAGTGGGATCACGACACTGTGCCCGAGGGTGGTAACAATTTCCATAAAAATTTTCATTTACGATTTCTCCTTTTCAACTAGTCTAAGCACCCTTATCGTAGCCAGCTGGTGTGCCGGCCAAATGTTGGTAGAGCACTTGATTTCGTTGGTCAAAGGCTAAGAATTGGTCAACATTATCTGGATTAGGCTGGTAACTGTCCTTACTAGCTTGAATTAATCCTTCAGCAGCTGCAGCAAAGGTTGGATAGAGTCCCTGTTGAACTAAGACGGACATCAAGGCCCCCAAAGCGGTAGCTTCAGCAGTCGGACTTTTATCAACCGTTAAATTATAAGCGTCTGCTTGCATCTGATTCATGATAGTTGAATTTGTTAACCCACCTGAAATGGTAACTTGACCGACTGGCCCTAAGCTTTTAAAGATACCAAGACCTTTATTCATTTCAACAAAGAGACTAGCCATTAAAGCATAGAGGAGGTCTTGGCGCCGAGTCGACAAACCAATATTGGAAAAAGCCGACCGAATTTGGCGATCATTCTTACCGACCGACCGGCCCTTATGGAACGGCAGGACGGCCACATTAATTTTTTGGCCATAACAAGCTTGTAGGTCCTCATCTAACTGTTGATACAAAGTCTTCCCGGGTGTGTAAAAATTTTCCAAAAACCAGTTTAAAATCGACGAGCAGGCTAGTAAATCAATTTCTAAAATATACTTGTCAGGGATTGCGGCCTGGTTATAGATAAGACGGCCATCCAACCGGTCTGGTAGGTGGTCAACATTTTTAATCAAATACCCACCCGTTCCAGTATTAATCGATACCTGGTCTTGGTGAACTAAACCTGCCCCAAGTGCTGCACACTGTTGATCACCACCGGCAGAAATCACTGGGATTCCTGCTGGTAGCCCCGTCTTGCGACTGTACGTCTTCGTCACAGTTCCACAACTGGAACCTGGAGCAATCAAACGAGGCATTTTACTGGCATCTAATCCAAGAATTTTAAACAGAGCCAAATCCCAAGTCAAGGTGTGAATGTTCATTAGATTTGTTCGAGACCCATACGTCGTATCCATTGTTGCTTGGCCAGTCATTTCGTAAGTTAAAAATGACGAAATATTGAAGTAATTATCAGCCACTTCATAGACAACCGGCTGTTGTTCCTTCAACCATAATATTTTTGGCCCTAAGTAGACAGCATTCAGCCGGGATCCAGACTGCTGTATAAAGACCTCATCATAGTCCCTGTACCGGTCTAAAATTTGGTTAACCCGTGTATCTTGCCACATAATTGCCGGTGCCAAAGGTTGACCCGCTTGGCAGGGAATCAGCGATGACCGCTGGGCAGTTATTGCGACCGCTTGAATTTCATCACCAATTTGTGAATTTTGGTCCATAATTTTTTTAATAACTTTTTGACTTAGCTTACTAAAGGTCAGCGCGTCTTGGCTAACACCACCATCTTTGGTATAGGATGGCCGATAATTCTCTTGAGCCTGGTCCAAAACCTGTCCAGCTTGGTCATATAAAATTGCTCGAACACTCGACGTTCCCACATCAATTACAAGGTATGTCTTCATATTTTTTCACCTGCTAACTTTCAAGTTCTTGACCATAATAGGCATTTGGTCCGTGTTTTCGCTGATAATGCTTATTCAGCAGTGATTGCGGTACATTCAATGGCCCATGAGTCAGTTGCAAAGAATGATGGGCAATCTCGGCCGCCGTTTCTAAGACTTTTGCATTGTAAACGGCCTCCTCAGCCTTTGCTCCCCAGGTAAAAGGACCGTGCTGGCCTACCAAAGCAGCCGGAATCGCTGTTGGATCTAGATTATGAGCAGAAAAGTATTCGACGATGGCCTGACCTGTCTGTAATTCATAATCCGCTACCATGTCAGCATTTTCAATGGCTGGTACACATGGGACATCCCCGTAAAAAGTATCAGCATGAGTAGTTGAAATCGCAGGAACTGCTAATCCAGCAGAAGCAAAGGCCACCGCCCAGGGCGAGTGCGTATGGGCGATACCACCAATATCTGGAAAGTGACTATAAAGATAAGCATGGGTGGCTGTATCCATCGAAGGTTGAAAGTTCCCTTCGGCAACCCGGCCCTGCAAATCAACAACGACTAGGTATTCAGGTCGCAGGTCCTGATAAGAAATACCAGAGGGCTTAATGACGAAGAGCCCTGACTCACGATCAATTGCCGAAACGTTTCCCCATGTAAAGGACACTAAACCCAATTCCGGCAAAGTCAGGTTTGCTTGGTAGACTTCTTGTCGTAATTCTTCAAATAACATTTACTCTTCTCCTACTAACGTATAACCAACTTGTTTCAGGCCCTGACTAACAAAGTCAAAAGCTGCCTGTGCACGCACAAATGCATCTTCAAAGTCTTCATTCCACATTTCAACCGTCATCGTTCCTTGATAATCTGCCCGATAGAGAGTTCGAAATAAGGTTAGAAAGTCCACGTCACCCGTGCCAAAGGACAAGCCTTTAAAAACACCAGCCTGCTTCGATTTAACTGCCACAGTATCCTTAACGTGAATAGCCGCAATCAAATCGATATTCGTTTTTAAATCAATCACAACATTTTGACGGTGGATCCCTTGCCAGGCAGAAAGGTTTCCTAAGTCCGCATAGGCTCCTAACCAGGGGGATTTAATCATCATTTTCAAATCGGCTACTTTTTTAAGAGTATTTACAAAGGGATCATCCATCGTTTCGACCGTTACCATAACCTGTTTACGGCTAGCGTAGTGAACCAGGCGAGCCAAATTTCGATAAAAGCGCTTGGCTGTTTTTTGATTTTTAACATGGTAGTATTCGTCGTATGCGGCCAATTGCACATTTCCAACACCAAGGTCATGAGCTAAATCAATCGCCTGACACCCCAACCCATAAGCCAAGCGGTAGCCGCCCGGGTCTTCTGACCCAAGCGGGTATTTACGCAAAGCAGACAGCATGATTGTTTTAATAGGGCACTGATTTACTTGCATTAAGTAGCGCAAATTATCCCGCTGTTCGGCTGACCATTCCAAACGACTGATTCGATCCTGGCTTTCATCAATCGAAAGTTCTAAAAAACTAAAACCAACCTCCTTGGCTTGCCTCATCTTTTGGTCCCAGCTAGTTTCTTTGGCTAATGCTTTTTCGTTCACACCGAGTTGAATGACTTTCAAATCCTACCCCCATTCTTGTGTTAATACTGTCTGGAACTCTTCAGCAACCTTACCAGGGTTGTTCTGACCTGTAATTGCTCGACCAGCAATCATCGTTTCAATCGGTAGTCCAGCAAACAGCGGAATCGTTTCAACTGTTAACCCGCCCGTCACAGATACACGAAAGCCCATATCGATTAGATTTTCCACAACGGTCAAATCACGATTGCCCCATGTTTCACCAGCTAATAAGGCGTCACGACTTTGGTGATAAATCACCTGGTCAATTCCATTTTTAATCCATTGCCGAGCCAAATCATAAGTCCAAGCCGAATACAATTCCACTTGAATATTGGGCATCACGGCCTTGGCTGCCAGCATCGTCGCCAGGGTGGCTGAATCAATCACCGTTAAATAATCTGCCCCAGCATGCTTGGCATTTTGAGCAACCGTTTTTCCAGCATCGGCACACTTAGCATCCGCCACAATAATTTTATTGGGAAACATTGTACTCAAAGTTTCAATCGCCGTTTGGCCTGCTTGTAGTGCTAAAATCGTTCCCACTTCCACAATGTCAACGATTGGGCCAGCTTTGTGGGCAATCGCCACTGCTTCAGCCAGTGAATTCTGGTCAAGAGCAATTTGTAGTTTTGGTTTTGTCATAGTTTTCTCCTGATTTTATCTGAGCCTAAATTTAGCCTAAATTTTACAAAAATGATGAGAATGGCAGGTCTGGATCATTTTCAAAAGCATCTTTGAAGCCCCGGTCATGATGGTACTTAAACCGGTCTTGGTCGGCCGGATAAGTGTACGATCCACCAACCTGCCAAATAAAGGGATGGAATTGATACTGCAAACTTTCCCGTTTCATCCGCCACAAGTACATAATTTCGTTTGGATCAGCAGCAAAATTAGTCCAAATATCATAGTGGAGTGGAATAACAACTTTTACCTGGAGGTCTTCTGCAGACCGCAGAACGTCACTGGCAGTTAATTTGTCACTAATTCCTCGAGGATTTTCACCATAGTTAATTAGTTCAACGTCAATATCATGGTCATTGCCGTGCTTGGTAAAGAGGTTGGCCATATGGGAATCAGCACCATGATAAAGAGTGCCACCTGAAGTTTTGATAAAGAAATTGATTGCTAAGTCATCCATTTCTGGTGGCAAGTTTCCAGCCAGTTTCTGATCGGCCGGTACAGTTAGTAAGGCCGTCCGATCAAAGGCTTCGAGGGCTTTAATAGTGGTTGACTTCACAGTCACCTCATCGCCCGGTCGCAAAATAATAGTTCGACTTTTAGGAACGCCCCACTTAATCCAGGTTTCAACGACTTGCTTGGGACCAATAAATTTCGTGTCCGGGCTAGCATTTTGTAGGACGGCTGCGGCCGTGTGAATGTCAAGGTGGTCTGAATGAATGTGCGAAACCAAAAGGGCATCAACATCTTCCATTTGATAGGGGTCAATTACAAAGGGTTGCTGGCGCAAGTTGGGTTGCAAGGCTTTGACGCCAGCCATCCGCATCATCTGGTGGCCTTCTTTCATCAGACCAGTTCCATGAGTCCGCTTACCCGTCCCATTCCATAAATCAATCAACAAGTTCGTCCCTTCGTGAGTTTTAAGCCAAATTCCGGTATTCCCTAACCACCAAATTCGGAAGTTTTTGGATGGTACTTGGGCGGCCGCAATCTCTTCATTCAGCCAGGTTCCCCATTCCGGGAATGTATTTTCAATCCAGTTTTCTCGGGTTGCTGCTTTAATCGTCGTTGCCTTGGTCATGAGTGCCTCTTTCTGTTTATTTGCTTACCCGATCAATCGGGGTTTCTTGCCCCTATTATTCCTGGTGATCAAGAACCAAAAAAGCCCCACTTTGGAAAAAGTTTTTCCAAAATGGGGTCTGTTATTTATGCCAAAAGGCTAGTTAATTTTAGCGATTCTAGTTATTATTCAAAGTAAAAAAGGAGAATAATTGTTATGGTTGCTTTAGCAGATTGCGATTTCGTTCATTACCTCAGTCACCAACAGTATCTTGGCCGTATTGCTGATTTAAGCCAGCAAGTCTCACTTCCCACTGGCAAAGTATATCGGCTACTAAAAGCCGTCAACGCTGACTTAACCCAAGCCGATTTGGCTCCCCTTACTCCTCAAAGCCCAATCAGTCCAGAACAAACACAAATCTTGGTTGAACTGGCTCAACGTTGGCCCAAAGCTCACCTTTGGACGCCAACTGCTCGTCTAGCAATGATTGAATTATTTATGACCCTCCCCAGTCAAAAATGGACAATCGCCACCTTACAAAGCTATTTTCAAGTTTCACGCAACACGATTTTACGGGACCTACAAAAAATAAAGGCCAGTACCGATAACCAAGGAAGCGTTCATTTTACCACTGATCTTGGCCACTATCTGTCTGGATCAAGAATATCCATCTTCTCACGGGCCTCATTGCTGGTGGAGTCCCTTCAAACCGACTATCGGGACCAACTCATCGCTTTGACCACTGCTAACAAATTGGTTGAAGCACAGCCAAATCATGCAACTGAAAATCAAATTCAAGTTATTAAAACTGCCACCCAAGGACTAAATAAGAAGTACCAAAAGCTAGGGAAAAAATCACTTTGTCCTCGTCAAGTTGAGGCATTAGTTCTATTAATTAAACTAAGCGAAAATTACTTGCACTGGCTAGCCCAGAACCATCACTTTCACCAACAAACTTTGGTAACAGACGAAGAAAAGCAAATTATTCAAAATCACTTGGAATACCAGGTTGCACAGGAATGGTTCAAAGACCACGGATGCAGGACTGATTCAAGCATTCAAAGCGAAATCATCATCCTATTAACAATCCAACTGCTTAGCCATCCCAAGGAAAGCGATGGCCATGTGGCTTCCAGTAAATACTTCAAGCTAAAAATTTTAGCAGAGCAATTGATTCGCACTGTTGGTCAAAAATTAGGGTTAGACATTGATAGTCAAACTGATTCAATTCTCAATAACTTGCACCAAGACATTCAAACTCAACTAAAACCCTTTTTATTTGCAAACCAGTATGATTTCTATTATGCCGATACTTATTTAATTCCAAATCATTACTTAGAAAGCGTTATTCGGCAGTGCTTGACTCTGCCAGCCATTCAAAAGGAACTTGACTCCTCCTTTACCGGCGAATTCAGAGCCCGACAAATCCGAATTTTAGCGATGATTTTCACCCATTACATGCACAAACTGTCACTAAAACAGCCACTGAAGGTCTTAATTCTAACTGACCTACCGATATACAGTCGCCGCCTCCTAGTTGATTTAGTACAAAAGGCCCCCTTTCCCGTTCAAGTCGAATTAGCTTTACTGACCGACGATTCCCATCAAAACAAATTCGTGGATTTTAGCTCTTTCAATTTGATTTTAACTGAGAATAAGGGGCTATCCGCCTCAGTCCCGGTCGTATTAATCCCACCTTTAATCGATGAGGAAATGACGACCAACCTCTACCAGTACTTGCACCACCTGCATCCTGTCTATAAAAAAATGCCCATTGATTGATATAATCAACGAGCAAAATTTTTCTTACAAATCACCATTTAAGAAATGGTTCTTTCCTTCACCGAATGACCAATCTTCAGCATGGTTTGATACGAAGGAGATGATAACGTCTTCTGGTCGAACACCAGCTTGGTCAGCTAATGTTGCCACCAAAGTCTTCGTAAATTCCTTTTTGGCCTTCACTGGACGCGGCGTTGACAGAACAGTAAAGAATAAAGCCTTGGCGGAACGTTCGTAACCTAGACCAACATCTTGAAAATCAATTTCGTAGTCTTCGTGCTGAGTTACGATTTGGAAACGGTCACGGTCAGGTAGTGACAAAGTTTCCTTGGCAACATCGAAAGATAGTTGCATCAATTGCTTAATTTCATTGGGTTCGTATTGACCCTTAATCAAATCAATTTTCATTAATGGCATGGTTATTTCTCCTATTATTGCTAGCAATAGAATTATCCTAGCATAATTTTGAGCCACAAACAATCAGCACGTCAGCATTTATCCCCTGTCCGCGTAACTTTTATGGCAACTGACGAAGCTGAATGTGTTGGTTTAAAACATCATCGGTTAAGTTAGCTAAGTGGTCCAACATCTTTGTCAAAAAGTCAGCTGGTCCGAATGGTTTCTCCGCCATAGCCAACTCACCAGCAACCGGTAAGGCAGCTGTCGCATAGGCAATATCTGCCAAGTCTAGGCTTTGGCTAGCAAAGGCTCCCAAGAGGCCATCCAGGGCATCCCCCATTCCAACGTTTGTTGCTAATTGGGTAGCACTGTTATGAATTTCGTAGACAGTTTGACCGTCAGACACCAAATCCACAGCTCCCGTCGCCACCACAATGGTCTTTAATTTGCGACCGGCTTCTTTAACAATAGCTACGGGGTCTTCACTCCCTGTTCCAGCATCAATTCCGTGGCTGTTCCACTCAATGCCAGCTAAAGCAGCAACCTCGCCCAAGTTTCCTCGAACAATAGCCACTTTAACCCGGTCGAGGATTTCGCTAGCTCGTTGGGTCCGCAAGGGCGTTGCTGCCACTGCAACTGGGTCAAACACGACTGGAATGCCGAGCTGGTTGGCTGCTTGCCCGCTGGCAAGCATTACTTCCTGAGCTTTTTTGGAAGTTGAACCGAGGTTCAAGGTTACAGCGTTGGCAATTTTGGCCAAGTCAGGTGCATCAAACGGATCTTCAACCATAATTGGCGATGCACCGATATAGGCAATGGCATTAGCTACTAATTGGGGGGTCACGGCGTTAGCAACGTTTAAAACAATCGGTTGGTTCGTACGAACTGCACTTAACATTTCTTTCGTCATATTTATTTACTCCTTCAGTTTTTGAATACTATGGGCTAAATTCAGGCTTTGCGTTAAGGCCGAAATCACGGCTACACCAGCTATACCGGTACCGGTTAACTGCTGACAATTATTTTCATCAATCCCACCGATAGCAACGACCGGAACCGGGCTTGCTGCAACAACCGTTGCCAGTCCAAGTGGGCCAATTGCCTCCTTGGCTCCGACCTTGCTTTGCGCGGCAAAAACCGGACCAACGCCTAAGTAGTCAACTTGGTCAAGGACGGCTGTACTGTTGGCTAATTCGTGCAGGTCATGAACCGACAGCCCAACCAGCAAATCAGGAGCCTGGGTACGAATTTCTGAAACTGACGTATCTCCCTGACCGACATGGATACCGTCAGCGTGAATAGCTATAGCCAAAGGCAAATCATCATCAACGTAAAGTGGCACTCGAGCATCCCAGGTAATCTTTCGGATAGCTTGACCGAGGGCAATCGTTTCTGTACGACTTAAAATCGAATGGTCTTTTTCACGGTATTGAATAGCCGTCGCCCCCTTTGCACAAGCCTCACGAACTAAGCGCAATACTTTCTTTTGGTCACCGCCAACATTTTGACTCCCAATGACAAAATAAACACCAAGGGACTTTGGATCAAACTTCATGGTTAACTCCTTGTTGTGCTATGGTTGTTGGCCACTGTCCTTGATTTAATGGACCATGACCATGGCCAATATTGAGAGGCTGACCAATAATCTTATTCATGTATTGGTGGCCGAGGGCAATGGCGACCGACAAGCTTTCTCCTTGAGCCAAATAAGCCGTAATCGCCGCCGATAAGGTATCCCCAGTCCCGTGCTTACTGGTTGTAGCAACCCGGTCTCCAGTTAACCAAAAGCCAACTTGGTCAGCTAATAGAACATAATCGTAAACGACTGGTCCATGACCATGACCGCCCTTAATCATGACATTTTTTGCTCCAGCAGCCATAATTTTATGGGCAGCTACTACCATGTCGTCCTGACTGGCAATCGGCATTTCAGCCAACAATTCAGCCTCAGGCAAATTCGGCGTAATCAAGGTAGCCAGCGGTAATAAGTCTTCACGTAGGGCATCGATTCCAGCCGAATCAAGTAGCGCGGCCCCACCCTTTGCAACCATGACCGGATCAACTACTAAGTTGGTAACTTCGTATTTTTTCAAATTTTCTACTACCTGTAAAACGTGATCACGGTCAAATAAAGCCCCCGTCTTCGCGGCCCGTACGTCAAAGTCAGCAAAAATTGAAGCAAATTGCTGGTCAATGACATCTAACGCCGTCGGATAAGCACCTTGAACACCCAAGGTATTCTGGGCTGTTAAGCCAACCACAACCGCAGTTGAATAAGTCCGACAAGCTTGCATCGTTTTTAAATCCGCTTGCATTCCTGCTCCACCACCAGAATCAGACCCAGCAATTGTTAAAGCGGTTGGATATTGTAAGACGTCACGCATAGGTTTCCTCCATTACTTGAGCAAAGAAAGCATTTTCGTATTGAGTTGATCTTTCAAATTCAGCTAAAGCTCTGTCTTGAACCTCATTTGCCACCATTGGCGCTAAACGATTAATCACCGTCAACAGCTGGTCTGTAAATGATTGTTCCACACCACGGTAATATCCAACCCAAGTGATGAAAGGATTATCCGGCTTAATCAAGCCATCACGAATCAAATAGTCAGCTAAATACCCATAGTCAAAGGGGCAGGCCGCCAAGGCCACTAAGCCCACGAAGTCATCCTCTGCTGCAGCGGCCGTTAATTGGTCCAAATAGGCTCGTGTTGTTGGTAACGTTTCATAATCACCAGTTTGCAAACTTGCATCACTTGTTCCCGCCAAATCTAGGAGAATTTGGTGAGCTTCGTATTCTTTGGGGTCTTGCTTAGTCACAGCACTGGCTGGTTGACCAGTAACTTTGTGAAAAACCTCTTCATAGAGTGGTAGGTATGAATCTAAATAACGGTGGTCTTGCTGGACGTATGCCAACAAGGCTTGCTCATTAATTTGCCCTTCCTGCATCGCTTGAATAAACGGGTTGGCATAGAAATCAGGACGGTATCTTTCCATGATTGCTCTCAGCTTTAAGGAAAATGGCTCGGTCGTCATCATCGTAGTTCTCCTCTAATCGTGACTGGCTTGAGGGTCAGCTGCCAGTAATTCTTTACTCAATATAAAAAAGTCCCCAGCCTGAGCTGAGGACTTTTCAAAATAGTATCAAATAAGACACAAAAAAATCCGATTTAGAAGTTTCCTGCGACCGTGCTAACGGCATCAGGTTCAATGGGTATAATCTCAGCTCAGGGCACCCCAACTTTATTTACACCGTGAGTATAACACGAAAGCTAGAATTAGTGTCAATCAAATTCATGCTGACAAGCCCTTGCCTTCAAACTCATAATCAGTTATATTATATGTACACTTATTAATTAAATATTTATTCATCAACCAAGGAGAATGTCTATGAGCCCTGTTAAAACTACTTCGCTCGCTAATTACCTCGATTCAACCAACCATAATTTTTTTAGTCTTTATACTGATTGGTTTCGACAAATGAAATACCGGTTACGCGAGCTTGATTTGACCCATCCGCAATTCCAAATTTTGGCCACCGTCTATGGACTCAGTTTGCAAAAAGATGAAGTCACTCAAATCATGGTGGCCCAAGCGGCTAACGTCGATGTCATGACTGCTTCGTCAATCATTACCAAACTCAGTCGAGAAGATTTGTTAGATCGTTATCCTGGTAAAAAGAATTCTCGATCAAAAGCCCTGTCATTAACAACCGCCGGTGAAGAAAAGTTACAGGCTGCTCTGACAATTGTTAACCACTTCGAAAAAGACTTTTGGCTTGAGTTCAGTCCGGAACTTTCACAAGAAATCCAAACGGCTTTGCCAGTTGTCAAAAATCATAAGTATTAAAAGAAGAGTTAGCAGTCCCTTATTGTGTTAACAATCACGAATTAATTTTCGATGTTTGTTAGCATAGTAAAGGAATGTTAACTCTTTTCATTTAGCTTATTGATTAAATCCTGCTTCTAAATCAAGTACCTTTTTCTCAGCAAAGACTAAAACAGTCAGTAAGACAATCGACAA
>NZ_DF968005.1:251246-266889 GCF_001047075.2 Fructobacillus ficulneus | reverse complement strand
GTGGCGGCATAAATTACATATGAACCGGCATCCCAGCCATATTGGTTAACCAAATGGCCAATCAAAGCAGTTGCGACTGTTTCACCAAAAATGTATTGGAAGAAACCCATAAAACCAGTCGATAATCCGACCGCATAATTTGGCACCGCCTCATTAACCATGAGACCTACTAGTGAAATTGGGGCATAAATTAATGTACCGAGGAAGAAGAGCGCCAGCGTTAAGATAACTTGACTATTTGAATTGAAATAAATTCCTAGGCAAGCCAACATGGCAATCGTTGAATACAGGCAAATCAAGGCCCGGCGACCATTCATGAGGTCTGACAAAGCCCCCATTCCAATCACACCAGGGACAGCAGATAACTCGAAAACACCAATAAACCACTTAGCCCAGCTGACACTAAAACCTTTTGTTGGCAGGTAGGACGGAATCCATGACATGACGCCATAACGGACGATATAAATGGACATCGAAGTTAAAGTAACCAGCCACACAACCTTGTTCAACAAGATATCGTGAACTAACACCTGATAAAAGCCGGCATCTGTCGTAGCCTGGTCAGTCTTCTGTCCCCTACCGTCGACTTCGACATAGCCTGAATAAGTCGTGATATCAGGTAATCCGACATCTTCCGGCTTATCGGTATTAATCAATAACATCAAACTCGCAATCAGGACCGAAAAGAAAGAAGATACGGCAAAGACGGCTGTTAATGATCCCGAAAACATCAAAGTTGCTAGTTGAACGGAGGCCACACACAAGAAAGCCCCAGCATTATGAGCCGAAGCCCAAATTGCGAAAATTGAGCCACGGTGTTTCTTGGAAAACCACAGTGAAATTTGTCGTTGACAGGCCGGTGCACCCATCGCTTGGGTCATTGCGATTAACAACATTAAAAACAAAATAACGTAAAAGTTCTGGGTAAAGCCAATCAGTAAGTTAAAGAATGCCGATAGGTATAAGCCAACTGCTAAGAAAATTTTAGAATTAAGACGGTCAACTAAACCACCCATAAAAATCTTAGCGACACCATAGCCAATACCAAAGGTTGATAAGATCAAGCCGATTTGGGTCAAGTCAAAACCATAGGCCTTCATAATTGGCACCTGTTCCGTCGTGAAAACCAAACGAATGATATAATAACCAATATAAGTAAAGCTCGTAGCAGTTAAAACACCGGCTTGTCGGCGAGTATACTTCTTCTTGACAGCCTGATTAGCCGCAACAATTGACGGCCGTGTTTGTCCCTTAAAAAATCCAAACATAAGCATTTCCCTTCAAAATTAATTGTCGATTGAATCGACTGAAAAGTGCAGTCCTTAGACTCGCATGTCCCTATCGCTCCTTGCGATGGAGACGTTATGCCAACAGATTTACTGGCCAGTGATTTCTGTCTGCTTTGATTCTACCTAATCATTATTTTTATGTCAATCAGATTACGAAGTTTTTGTTTATTTTTATCGATTGAAAACACTTACATTTTTATATTTTTAAAACAAAATACAACGAATAGTATTAATTTTTATAAAAATAGCCCTATTTTTAGCATTTAATTTTCCAAAATATCAAAAAAAGACTGATTTAAATTTAAATCAGTCTTTTTGTAAATTTATTTATCAGGCGTCTGGTACCAGGCAAAAATTTCTTCAATCCGTTCAATCGGTAAGTACCGGCATTGAACAACAATTGTCCCCGTTTCGGATCGGACAATCGCCCTTAAAATCGCATGCCGGTTATGTTTCGATAACCACCAGCTTTGGTGAACCGACAAAGATTGGATCTTATCCTTGGCAATGTAGGAAACAATTTTTTCATAACCTCGGGCAGTTCGCATTGCTAAAACATGGTCATCAATAATTTTAGCATTGGTCACCTGTCCCTTATACCAGCCTGCTCCACCGACAATTAGTGATAGTATCAAAGCGGTGCCAATCGCCCAGCAAGTCGGAAAAAGGATGAGCAACCAACCAAATAAGAGCCAAGCAATGACCAGGCCATTTCTGGCCATCGTCAGGGATTGGTAATACCGTCCCTTTTCACCCAAAATAATCCGACCAGGAAAATGAGGAAACCATTTAGCCAAGTATTCACAAGCCGCTGTTAGTCCAATAATTGGAATTAAAGTCGGTGATCGTTTTGATACCTCATCACTTTCATTGGCATCTGAAATCAACCGAACTTTGACTGTTGCCAGGCCAAATAAACGGCGAAGCAGGTTCTGGTGAATTTGAACAGTTTGAACCCTGTCAATCGTGACGTGAATCAGCTTGTGTTCAAAAAGGCCCCGTTCAATCGTTAG
This sequence comes from Fructobacillus ficulneus, assembly GCF_001047075.2. Classification (GTDB taxonomy): domain Bacteria; phylum Bacillota; class Bacilli; order Lactobacillales; family Lactobacillaceae; genus Fructobacillus; species Fructobacillus ficulneus. The sequence continues at coordinate 264,587 of NZ_DF968005.1, read as the reverse complement.
GTGGTTCTGGTCATGAGTTACAGTAAAACGATAATACATCGCAACCGTCCGCAAAACATTAAACAACACAACCACCAAAATACCAGCAACAACTAATAAGGCTGCTGCAAAAATACCTGAACCAGCGGCTTCACTTTTAATCAGGTGACCAAGCCAGCGACTAATAACTTCATCACGGTCAAAGTGACCATAAAAACTTAAGAAAACAAAAAATTGAAAAAAAACAGCTGTCATTGTCACGGCGTAAGCAAATAAAGACCCAATGGAAGCACGGTAAGTATCGTCAACCCGGTTCCTACTTTCCGATTGATTCGTTTGATCAGCTTCAAAATTAAATTCACCAGCTTGAGCTTGATTAACTGCATCCGTTAACATTTCTCCTTGGTCGCGGCGTTTAATTTCCAAAGTTTCTGCGACCCAAGTTGGAATAGACGGCAACATAATTTGATTCTTATGATGACTATGTCCTCCTGAATCAACCGTCAATGATTCCAAATCAAAGGGCCTCAGAAAAAACCACTGGTTTCGATGAATATTTTGAATCTTATTGAAGGGCATGTGCCTCACCCGTCGAAAGATAACACCCGACCGGTAAATCAACTCAGTTTCAGTTAATTGATAGGTCTTTCGCCAAAATGAAATTAAAGAAAATAACAACCAAGCTAAACCTAATCCGAGCCATTGCCACCAATTAATACTGACAAAAACTAAGAGCGAAAAACCAATCACTAAAAATTCTCTTAATTGGCGAATCATTTCACTAAGTATAGCTAATGGGTGTAGGTGATTAACGCGCATGACGGGCCTCCTTGGCCAAAGTCATCACCTGATTTTTAAAATCATTTGCATGTGTAAGTGGGAGGGCTTCGATTTCATGACCCGACCCACCGGTTAAAATTCGAATCTTTTGCAAATGAAAGAGTCGAAGCAGTGGTCCTTGGTCTAAATCAATATTTTGAATTCGATTAATTGGAATTGCTGTGTGACGGCGGAAGAAAAATCCCCGACGAATTTCAACGTTTGTTGCATTCACAGCAAAACGGTAAAAACTATACCGGTAGCGGACCAGAGCGAAAGCTGATACTGTCCAAACGACAATAACACCTAAAACAATCCAAGTGACCCAATCGGGTATGTCACTCTTAGTAAAATGGTTCAGTAACCAAAATCCTAGTTTGGCAACTAGCAAGGCGAAAATTGTCCACAGTGCTTCAACGAGATACCAAACTTTTTTGATTTCAACAGGTAATGCATGCATGGGTTTTCCTCCTCTCTAAATTCCCTGCAAAAAATAAGACCTCAGGCCTCTTTAAGCACCAAAAGTCGTCTTGTAATGAATTAAAATTGACTAGTCACCGGCTGCAGCTGAAATCGCTGCGTGAATTGCTGGCCGGAAACCATGCTGGTCTAAGGCTAAGACCCCTTTAATGGTTGTTCCCCCCGGCGAAGTGATTTGTCCCTTCAAATCGGCAGCGGATAGGTTGGACTGTTGAGCCAAAGTGGCCGTGCCTTTCACAACAGAAGCAATCAATGCCCCCGCTTGACCACGGTCCATCCCCTTAGCAACTGCGGCATCTTCCATCGCATCCATCAAAATATCGATAAACGCCGGCGAACAACCACCAATCGTACCAGCAATCGCCAGTTGGCTTTCTGGTACAACCAAAACATCCCCCAAAGATTCCAAGAGTCGATGAACGTTTTCCTCATTAACGCCAGTAATGGTTGGGTCTTCTGCCAAAGCAATTGATCCAGCTCCCACAGCAACGGGAATGTTAGGAATAAAAGTAGTTACCGGATTTTGCGGAGCTGCCGCTCGCAAATCTGCGTTAGACACGCTAGCCGCTGCCGATAGAACAACCGCTTTTTCAGATAAACCAGCCGCAACTAGGTCTTGTAAAACCTTCGTAACTAACTTGGCTGGCACCGTCAAAATAACCACATCAGGCCCTTCATTAAGTAAGTCCTGGTAGCTTTGATAAGTTGGAATTTCTAATTCGACCGCTTTCTTCTCGTTGGAAGAATAAGCCAATAAGGTTTCTGAACCTCGTTTTAAGCCTTGGACCATGGCGGTACCCATATGCCCTAAACCAACAACAGCAATTTTCATTAATAGACTCCCTTTGCCTTAATGTATCTTTATTTTACCACAAAATTACGAATATTTCTTATTAAAAATATAAAAAAATCCGCTATTTATAACGGTTTTTAAAGTCAATCTAATGGTTTATTTTTGGAATTTGAAGTAAGCAATTACCGCCAAAGCAACCATCCAGAGTGCAGCTAAGACAGTCGTCCAGGTCGTGGCCGGTGTTACCAACAAAATCACGAAAATCAAAGCCAAGAAGGCCATCGTTAAGTAGTTGCTAAAAGGTGCCAATGGTAAACGAAAACTTGGTAAATCTTGTCCTTGATTTTGCTTCCGGTAACGTAAATGGGTTAACATCAACGCCATATATATAATCAGAAAAGCCGCAGAGGCCATTGATGATACTAATGTGAAAGCATCCGTTGGGAAGAGGTAATTAACCACAACAGCCAAACCAATAATTAATGTTGATAGGTTGATGGCTGACTTTGGGATAGCGTTCTTATTTAAACGCTTAAATCGTGACTTTTCTCCGACCAATGAGTACAACATCCGACCTGTGGTAAAGAAGGCCGAATTAATAGCTGAGGCGGCAGCTGTCAAAACAACGAAATTAATCACTGCAGCAGCCGAACTAATGCCAATGCCTGAAAAGACATCAACAAATGGTGACTGGCCAGCTTGGTAATTGGTCCAGGGTTGGATAATCATAATGGCCGACAAAGCACCAATGTAAAAAATCAAAATTCGCACAACGATCGAATTAACCGCCTTGGGAATCGTTTTAAGCGGATCTTTGGTTTCAGCGGCCGTAATACCAACAAATTCGACACCTAAGAAAGCAAAGAAGGCCATTTGGAAGGTCGAAAGAATGTTATGACCATGGTTAGCAACTAAACCGTGCGACCACAGCGTTGAAAATTTAGTCACACCTAAATCTGTCTTGATGTGGCCAAGAGCCAAAATCAAACCGGTCACAATCATTGCCACAATGGCGATAATCTTAATCATGGCAAACCAGAATTCAGTTTCACCAAAAATCTTAACGGCAATCGTGTTAACAAAGTACAAGACCACCAAGAAAGCCAATTCCCATGGCCAAACTGGCATATCAGGGAACCAGTACTGCATGTAGGTTCCAATCGCGGTTAATTCGGTCATCGCAATGACAATCCAACCCAACCAGTACGTCCAACCTAAGACAAAGCCGGCCTTTTCGCCCAGGTACTGGGTCATAAAGTCAATAAAAACTGGCTTGGTATCGTCGGATACCAATAATTCGCCGAGGGCTCGCATCATCGCAAAGACAAAGAGACCCGTAATAATATAAACCAACAAAATGGCTGGCCCAGCCTTATGGATTGATGAACCAGCCCCTAAGAACAGGCCTGTTCCAATTGTTCCACCCAAAGCAATCATCGCTACGTGACGTTGTGATAAGGTGCGGGCAAAGCCCGTTTCTTCATTATTCATGAACAAGTACTCCTTTAATTTCCTACCCTAATAGTTTATACTGAGCATTAAAGTAAGTAAAACTAAAGGTTTTCAATTTAAAGTTAAAAAAATTCACCTAGGAGTTGGCATGAAAACATTTACCTATCAAATTTTTGCCACAGTGGCCGATCTCGGTTCCTTCCGTAAAGCCGCTGAAGAACTAAACATCACCCCCTCAGCTGTATCGCACGCCATTTCCCACCTCGAAACACAGTTGGGCATCCCCCTTTTAATTCGAAATCGGTCCGAAATGCAAGTAACCAAAAATGGGCAAATCCTCTTACCTGCCGTTGAACGCCTTTTAAATGAAGAACGACAACTTTTAAGCACCGCTGCCAAACTTCAAGGCTTACAAGGTGGGCAAATCCGCATCGGGGCCATCTCTTCGGTTTGTATTGCCTGGTTACCGACAATTATCCAACGCTTTGCAAAAAAATACCCCGCTGTGGAGATTAATTTAATTCAAGGGTCTTTTGCCGAGATTGAGCAGGCCCTAGTCTTAGGAAAAATTGATTTAGGTTTTTCTGCCCTACCAACCGTTGACCGACTTGATGCCTTGCCACTAGTCGATGATGAAATCAAATGCCTGACACCCGCTAATTTTCGTCCACAAAACGGTGAATCAATTAGTCAAGCTGATTTGGCCAACAAGCATTTTATCCTGCAGCGGTCCGATTACGATTCTGATACTAAGGTCGCCCTGGATGAACTTCAGGTTAAGCCCCAGGCCATTAACTACTCAATTGATGACCAATCTATTTTGGCGATGGTTGAAGCCGGCCTAGGTTGGGGAGTCCTACCCGACCTAGCCTTGACCCGTCTGACTGGTGAAATCGAAGCCTATCCCTTCGCTACACCCTACTACCGACATCTCGGCTTAGTTACCAATCCATCATCGGAAAAGGATCCCTTTGTTAAGGCAATGAAAAATGAAATTTTAGCCTACTTAGACGAAACTAAAACAACAGAGCAAGCTTAATTTGGCGTCCTAATTTTGCTAAAGCCAAACAAATCAAAAAGCAGCCTAATCACTTGGTCACCCTTCCCCAATCAATTAGTGGGAAGAATGACAGTGTCAGACTGCTTTTTAATTTGTCATTTTTAAAAATATTTAAATTAATACCGGGCTAAGAATAAAACCACTTGGATACCGGCCATCATTGCGGCCATTACTACCCAGCCACTGACAGGCATTGGGTAAGTACGGTATGCAGAACGATTGGCCCCCTCTTGAAAACCGTGAGAGGTCATGGCCATCGCTAAGTTTTTCGACCACTTAATTGCATGGACTAAGGACTTAAAATAAAGGGTTGGCTGCCACCACCGTAAGACCTCGCCACGCATCATGCCGGCCGCCTGGATAGCCGTGAAGGCCTGACGAAACCGGGGCAAGAAATTCAAGGCACCTAGGATTCCATAAGTAAAAGTTGCGGACATTTTTAGGTTTTGACGCAGGGATGCCAATAAAACGTACGGCGTCATCCCCAACGTTAGCCAGGCCCCAATGAAAATAAAAACCAGCACCCGACTGCCCATAACCATCCCAAAGTGCAAATTTTCAGCTGCCGTCCCACTTCCGTAAAGGTAAAAGGACCAAAAAGACCCAAGCACTGGAATAATCGCGACAGCCAAGTATAGGCACAGCCGCTTGAGGGACTGACGGCGAACTAACAGAATGGATAAGGCCCCGGCGACCAATATCAGATTCAACGTTACCGACTTAGTTAACGAAATTTCAAGTGAAATTAAAACAGCTAAAACTAAGCGTTGTGTCGCATTCATCATAAGTTCACCTCCACCTGATTAGCAATGGTAGTATTTTCGTACCGCAAATGTTGGTCAACAATTTCAACTAAATCACGGGTTTGATGGGAAACCACCAGAATTGTTAGTTGTAACGCTTTCTGGCAACTTTGAATCAAGTCCAAGGCCACGCCAACCGATTGTTCATCTAGGCCAGCTAAAGGTTCATCTAAGAAAAGCACCGTCGGTGCCATGACCATCATTAATAATAGTTGTAATTTCTTTTGTTGGCCCCCAGACAAGGTATAAACAGACCGGTCACCAAGGCCATTCAGGTGGAGAGCCGTGACCCACTGGTCAAGCCGGTCATCCGACCAATATCGCTTTTGATGACTGGACTTTTGGACCTGATCAAGCTCCTCTTGGACCGTAATATTAATAAACTGGTCGGCAGCATTTTGGAAGACTAAACCAATTTCGTGATAATACTCTCGCTTTTTCCAGGCAGAAACTTCCTGGTCCCGGTAAGTCAACGACCCCTCATAACCATGGAGCTTAGCCAAGGTCTTTAAAACTGACGACTTTCCGACCCCATTGGGCCCAGTCAAAAGCGTAATCAGTCCCCGACTAACTTTTAAAATATCCTGGTTTAAAACAAGGCGGTCCCCATTTTGGACACGGAGGTTATTCATGTCAAAAGCAGCGTCTGCATCTCCAACCTCAGCTAGTACTTTGATCTGACCTTGGTAATCGTACTGCTGCCATTCTTGGCGATTAACTTGGTACAAGTTTGTATTTTTAACTTGGTAAAAGCTTTTAATTTTGTCGAAGTAACCGGCCGGATCATGGTCCGAAACTAAGATACCGTAGCCCTCTTGACTGAGTTGCTGCAGCAAGACTTGCAACTCTGCCCGCGACTGACTATCAACGGCCGCAAAGGGCTCATCTAAGAGCAAGTATTTGGCACCAAGAGCCAAGACCTCGGCCAGAGCAACCTTTTGTAATTCACCACCCGAGAGTGTGACAAAGGCTCGATCAATAAAATCGGATAGACCAACTTTGGCCAAAGCTTTATTTATTCGCTCATCAATCTCAGCCGGATTCAGTTCCAAATTTTCCAGTGCGAAGATAAATTCCTCGCGAACAGTTGGCATGGCAAACTGGTCATCGGGATTTTGAAAGAGCAAGGCAATTTGTCTGGCCCGATCATGGGCGGGCATCGTTGAGACATCAGTGCCGGCGATTTCAACCGCCCCACTAACCTGACCACCGTATTGTGGATAGAGGCCTGCTAGGGTCTTCAGCAAGGTTGATTTGCCAGAACCTGATGGCCCCATCAGAAGGGTTAAATCACTAGGATTCAAGGTAAAATCCAGGTCTTCAATGATTGGACTTTGGCGGTAGGCTACTGTTAACTTTTTGGCATCAAGCGCCATGAGCTGTCCTCCTTAGTCGTGGGACAAAAGTTTTGACCGGTCGAGTAACTTGGTAATCAAATGAACCAAGACACCGGCAAAGAAGAAAATTGATAGATAACGAACAACAAAGAGGGCTAACAGGAAGCCAAGTTGGTAGTGTGAATAACCTGACTTAACCAAGTCCCAGGCAAAGGTTACAACCGTTCCTGTCAAAGTTGACAACCACAAACCAGCAAACCAGTTCTTGTAAAGAACTAAGGTAAACCCAAGCTCGGAAGCGATTCCCTGGATTAAGCCAGACAAAAGCGTTCCAACACCATAAGACCCACCTAAGAACATCTCACCGGCGGCTCCCAGCATTTCACCTAAGAAGCCAGCACCAGGCCGTTTCAGAATGTAAGCAGCCAAAGGACCAGCCATCATCCAAACACCTAGGGTGATTTCAGTGGTAAAGTTTTGCCAACCAATCACAGCTAGCGCACTATAGGCAATTTGGTAGACAGGATCCATCACCCAATACACGACTGAGAAAATAATCCCAATCAAGGCCAACAAAATGACATCTTGCAATGTCCACTTCTTCTTCATGATTCTCTCCTTTTTCATTCTGGGAACCATTTTCAAAGAAAAAACCACTCGCCTGGGCAAAAAAAGTCCAGCACGAATGGTATCAAAGCAAAAAAGCTTGTGTGGATCTTCCTTCGTCGGTCTTAGCCTAACAGGTTCAATGGGTTTAATCTCAACCAAAAATGGTACCCCAGATCGCTATATTCAATTTACTACTTCACTAGCTTACAATGGAATGATTAAATAAGCAAGAATTTTTTAATTGATCTATTGCCGGGTCAAAATGACGGCCCTCTCATACAATCAAAAACAGCCTTGCTATTCAGCAAAACTGTTACAAAAATCTTATTCTTTATCGGCTTCAGCAACCGCTGCCATAGCAACAGCAGAAACATAGTTCACTGGTTGACCAAAGTTTGGTTGGAAGAAGAAGTCAGTCATTGAAAGTTGGTCGATCGTCATCCCGTTTTCGATAGCCAATGAAACAACATTAGCGGCTTGAGAAATATCATGACGTGACAAGAAGGCAGCACCAACAATGCGACGAGTGCCCTTTTCCCAAGTCAAAGCGGCTTGAACTGGTGTGGTCGTCAACATGAAGTCAGGACGGTAGTCTTGCGTAATGGTCACAGTACCAGCTTCAACACCCTTACGAGCGGCAGCTTGCTTGGTCAAACCAGTAGCAGCATAAGCCATTTCGTACAATTCGACCGCTGAAGTAGCCTGAGTTCCTTGATAAGCCACAGTTGGCTTTTCAATATTCTTACCAACCAAGATTCCCTGTCGGACAGCGTTAGTTGCCAAAGGAATGTAGTCATCCTTTTGGGTTGGGTTATAGAAGACAGTTGCTGAATCACCAGCAGCAAAAACACCCTTAACAGAAGTTTCCATGAACTTGTTAGTCTTAATGGCACCATTTGGCAACATCTCAACTTGGTCTCGGAACAAGGCGGTGTTAGGCAAGAAACCAATTCCTAAGATAGCGATATCGGCCTCATAGGTTCCCTTGTCAGTTTTAACACGGATACCATCAGGAGTATCTTCAAAAGCTGATACCATCTGACCCAAGGCTAACTTAACGCCATTGTCTTCGTAGGCTTGCTGGAAAACAGCGGAAAATTCAGGGGCAGTGTTGTTGGCCAAGACACGGTCCAAACCATCAATTAAGGTAACTTCCTTGTCGTTAACTGACAATTGTTCAGCCAATTCAGCACCGATATAACCGGCTCCAATGACGATTACGCGCTTAACCTTCTCAGTTACTTCCTTCAAATCCTTGGCGTTGTTCCAAGTCTTTGAATCGTAGACCTTGTCAGAATCAATTCCAGGAATGCGAGGCTTAATTGCTCGTGATCCGGTTGTAATGACAATCTTATCAAAGGTTTCTTCTGATTGTTGACCAGTAGCCAAATCCTTGATAGCCAACTTCTTAGCATTTAAGTCAGCATCTTCAACCAAGGTTTCCATGTGCATGGTAATTCCTTGTTCTTCCATTGATGCTGGAGATTCGTAAAACATCTTGTCAGTTGATGACACATTATCACCAATCCAAAGGGCGATTCCACAAGACAAGAAAGACACTGTTTGATTCTTTTCGTAAACATGTACCTCGGCGTCAGGATGATCTGCCTTAATCTGCTTAGCGGCAAATACGCCGGCATGAGTTGAACCAATGACTGCAACTTTCATAAAAAGCCTCCTAATAGTATATGTGAAATTTGTGATTTAAGTTTACCAACAAAACACAACTTTGTCAAATATTTCACTTAAAATATCAATCAGATTGCCGGTCAGTAATAAAAAAGTCAGGTGCTGTATTAATAAGCACAAAAAAAAGCACCCTACGGGTGCTTTTTAGAAAAGGTTTGCTTACTTAACAGCATCCTTCAAAGCCTTACCAGGCTTGAAAGCAGGAACCTTTGATGCAGGAATTTGGATTTCTTCCTTAGTTTGTGGGTTGCGTCCCTTACGGGCTGCACGTTCACGAACTTCGAAGTTACCAAAACCAATCAATTGGACCTTTTCACCCTTCTTCAAGGTGTCTTCGATTGATGACAAAACTGCAGCAACAGCCTTGTCAGCATCCTTCTTAGTTAATCCAGTCTTCATTGCGACTGAGTCGATCAATTCTTGCTTGTTTGCCATTCCTTTTCTCCTCGTAAAAAATTAATTTAGAATGACCATCTCCGTGACAATCGTTGATGGTCTGGGAACGCTACCGTAGCAACTTCCATAAGCATAGAATAGCACAAGTAAATTAAAATGTGTAGTTAAATGCCCTAATTTAGCCCACTAATTCAGCATTCCCGCACATTAAAAAACAAAATTGTTGTTTATTTTCTACTTTTTGTAAAAAAATCACTTTCTTTGACGAATAATCAACTTAATTGGCGTTCCAGAAAAGTCGAAAGCTGAGCGAATTTGATTTTCCAAGAAACGCTGGTATGAAAAATGCATCAACTCAACATCGTTAACGAAGACAACAATTGTTGGTGGAGCCACGGCAACTTGGGTCGCATAGTAAACCCGCAACCGGCGTCCGTTGTCAGAAGGCGCAGGATTCGTTGCTAAGGCGTCCATTAAGACGTCATTCAAGGTTGATGATGAAACCCGCTTCTCGTGGTTTTCATTGACCGCTAAGATCAAATCTGGCAGACGGTCAAGACGCTGCCCTGTCTTGGCAGAAACAAAGACAATTGGGGCATAGTCTAAGAACTTGAACTCACTGCGGATTAAGTTCTCAAAGTCAGTCATAGTATGCGTATCTTTATCGATTGCATCCCACTTATTAACGACAATCACTAGAGCCTTACCGGCTTCATGCGCATAACCAGCAACGTGCTTGTCTTGCTCGCGAATTCCAGTTTCAGCATCCAAGACCATCAAAACAACTTGAGAATCGTCAATCGCCTTCATTGCCCGCATAACTGAATAACGCTCGGTATTTTCGTAGACCTTACCACGCTTACGGATACCGGCCGTATCAACCATCACGAACTCATCACCCTCATTGGTGATAAAGCGCGTATCGATGGCGTCACGGGTTGTTCCCTCGATGTTGGAAACAATCATCCGTTCTTCACCCAAGATAGCGTTAACAATCGATGACTTTCCAACGTTTGGTCGGCCAATGATTGAGAAACGCACGGCATCATCGTCTTGTTCAGCCGCTTCATCCGGGAAATTCTTCACAATTTCATCTAAGACATCGCCCAAACCGATTCCGTGAGAACCAGAAACGGGATATGGATCGCCCATTCCCAATGAATAGAAGTCATAGATGTCTGATCGCATTTCTGGGTTATCAACCTTGTTAACGGCCAAAACAACTGGTTTATCAGTGCCGTACAACAAGTTTGCCACAGCTTGGTCATCGGCTGTCAGGCCTTCCCGACCAGAAACAACCATTAAAATGACGTCCGCTTCATCGATTGCCAATTCAACCTGAGCGCGGATTTCCGTTAGGAAGGGCGCATTGCCCATTTCTAGTCCACCAGTATCAATGACCCGAAAATCAAAATTAAGCCAATCAGCCCGCGCATACAGACGGTCACGAGTGACCCCTGGCATATCTTCTACGATGGCGATTCGATCGCCCACAATGCGGTTAAATAAAGTTGACTTACCGACGTTTGGTCGGCCAACTACGGCTACCATTGGTGCTGCCATATTCCCGCTCCTTTCCAATAAAAAAAGACTGGATAACCAGCCTTCTTGTTTAAATCTTACAACTTGTCGCCGAAGATGTCGCCCAAAGTAGCAGCACCTTCATCATCTTGTTGGAAGGCTGCCATGTCAGCACGTGAAGCACCGTTGTTATCTTCACGGTCATCACGTTGGTTGGCAGGCTTTTCTTCCAAAGCCTTCATTGACAATGAGATTCGTTCTTCAGATGGCTTAACATCCAAAACTTGAACCTTAACCTTGTCACCAGACTTCAAAACGTCAGATGGGTTTTCAACACGCTTGTGTGAAATTTGTGAAACGTGAACCAATCCTTCGATACCAGGGAAGATTTCCACAAAGGCACCAAAGTCCTTAACACGCTTAACAGTTCCTTCAAGAACAGTACCGGCTGGCGCCTTTTCTGCAACTTCGTCCCAAGGTCCTGGTTGAGTAGCCTTGATTGAAAGTGAAATGCGTCCACGGTCAGTGTCCAAGGCCAAAATCTTAACGTTAACCTTTTCACCCTTTGACAATACGTCAGATGGGTTCTTCACACGGTCGTGTGAAATTTCAGAAACGTGAACCAATCCGTCCACGCCGCCCAAGTCAACGAAAGCACCGAAGTCAGTCAAACGAGCAACTGTTCCTTCAACTACTTCACCAACAGCCAAACGGCCGAAGGCTTCTGCCAACTTTTCTGCACGTTCTTGGGCTGCAACAGCCTTACGTGACAAAATCAAACGAGCCTTGGCTGGGTCGATTTCGATTACTTCTGCCTTGATGTCTTGTCCCTTAAATTGGTTCAAGTCTGAAACGAAGCGTTCTGCAACCATTGAAGCGGGTACAAAGCCACGGATTCCAGCAACATCGACAATCAAACCACCACGAACGGCGTTGATAACCTTAGCATCAACAACATCGCCTTCGTTAAATGACAATGATTCCCATGCCTTACGGGCTTCCAAGCGCTTCTTTGACAACAAGTAGGCTACGCCTTCCTTGTCGCTTGTTACGTTAGAAACAACAACAGTTTCGATGGTGTCGCCAACCTTCAAGTCGTCTGCCAAGTTAACGCTACGATCGTCAGAGTACTCACGCGCTGGCACAACTCCTTCTTCACCGGTGTGGAGTCCGATAACCGCTTGGTTATCATTATCGATAGCTAGCACTTCGCCAGTTACGACATCCCCTACCTTAATTTGGTCAGCACTTTCCAGAGCTGCTAATAATTCGCTGTTAGTATCACTCATGACGTCAAACGTCCTCCTACAATTTACACTTATAAGGCTATTTTATCAGAAAAAAGCACATATTCATAGTCTAAAATGAAAAATGGTCTATTTTGATAAGTGTTTAACTCGGGTGGCTAGAGCCGGATTCAAGTTAATCGTAACCTATTTGTTCTATTCTACCAGATTTTTTGAAAAAGTAAAAAGACCACCTTACTGGTGGTCTTCAATAATTGCCTTGATCGTGCTAACAACTTGGTCGATGCTTTGCCCTGTCGTGTCGACTGTTAAGGCATCTTCAGCCTTTGTCAACGGAGAAATTTCTCGATGTGAGTCTTTGTAATCACGGTCTTCAATTTCTTTTTTTAAGGTTGCCAAGTCAGGATTCATCCCCTTGGCTTGGTTTTCCTTAAACCGTCGTTCAGCTCGTTCATCAACTGAAGCTATTAGAAAAATCTTAACTTGGGCTAGCGGTAAAACAGTCGTACCAATGTCGCGACCGTCCATAATAACCGGTTGTTGTTCGGTCAAAGCCCGTTGTCGGTTAACTAGGTCAGTCCGTACTGCTTGGTAGGAAGAAACCAATGAAACATTGTTCGTAATTTCAGTTGAACGAATTGCTTCCGTGACCTCCTGGCCATTTAACAAAACGTGTTGAACTGGTTCTCCAGGCAGAAATTCAATTTGAATTTCTGGCAACAAAGCCGTAATTCCGGCTTCATCTGTATAATCTAGACCCGCATTTTTAGCAGCCAAGGTGATGGCCCGGTACATTGCCCCGGTATCAACATAAACATACTTTAAGTCGGTGGCTAAAATTTTAGCAATGGTTGATTTGCCGGCCGAAGCTGGACCATCGATAGCTACTTGAAAATGTGCGGGTTGGTTCATAAGTTCAAAAACTTCCTATTATTTATTTAATCCTCAAAGATTGACCAGCAAAATTTGAGTAGTTTTGTGAAGTAACCCCAGGGTTAAGCGCATACAACTGAGTTGGCGTTGTGCCATGGGTTACAGCAAAGTTGTACAAGGTTTGGTTGGTTCCCAAGACCGCCGTTGTCGCACTGGCAGCCTGTGAAGCAGCCTGATCAGCGCTAGCTTGACTTTGGCTATTTGACGTACTTTGACTAGCTGC
>NZ_DF968005.1:249107-251196 GCF_001047075.2 Fructobacillus ficulneus | reverse complement strand
TATCTTGGCTTGATGCTGAACTTTGGCTAGTATCAGCATCATCGTCATCACTTTGACTCTCTGCCGTGGCAGAAGAAGCACTAGTTGACGATTTACTACTTGACGCTGCTGACGAAGCCGTCTTTTCTGATTTTGGTGCATTCTTAGCTAACCCATAAATTGGTGCTGAGGCTAACAGTGCAACCGAGGCTATCATCAAGAGAACCACAAGTCCGCCGTGGCTTTTAAATGATTGCTTTTTTTCTTTTGGTGCTTGTTCTTCCGGCTGGCTGTGTCGTTGCCGGCGAGAAAGCGGTGTCTGTTCTTGGTCATTCATTTTCAAGACCTCCAATATATTCCTTCACAAATTTAGTTTAACACGGAATTGGTTTCGAAAATGATAACCTTTTCTTAAGAATGAAAACTTTTCTTAAAAGGTGAAAGAATTGTCACAATTAGAGCGGACACAATAAACCAAATTAACCCTTCAACGAGGTTAAATGGAACAACCATCGTCCATAAGTATACTTTAGTTCCGATGAACTTCGCAATATCAAAGTTTGCGAAGCGAGCGTACAGCGGAATAGCCCAAACGATGTTGACCAAGAAGGCCATTACCGTTAGAGCCAGGGTACTCAGCACGGCGGCAAGTCCCTGCCAAATTGCTGTTGGCCCCTTATCGGCCTTTGCTTGGCCCTTGCGGACTAGCCAAACAATAATGACAAAGGTCAAAGCCAAGACTAAATTAACTGGTAAGCCAATATAAGTGTTGGGCCCTTCATTAAACAAAATCAGCTTCAAGACGGTTCGGATAACCAGGACCCAGACGGCGGATCCAAGGCCCAACCACTCTAAAGCAAGGAAAGCGGGAACAATTGAAAAATCAATTTTCAAAAAGGACGCGCTTGGGATGATAGCTACCTGTGGAAAAATGGTTAAGACAAAAGAAATTGCACTTAACACGGCGACCAGGGTGAGCTTTTTGGTAGTACTTCGTGACATTCTTCTACTCCTTTAGACCTAAAAAAGGCCCTACTTCACCCGGGGTAAAATAAAGGCCAGTCTAAAAAAGCACTGTACTTTAAACTTCTTTATACCCGACTTTACGGTCGGCTTTGGATTTTAACCAAATCAGCTGCTTGCGCAGGTCGCGGGCTCGTGAACTTGAAGTTCCTTCACCGCCGGTTGGGATTTTCACCCGACCCCGAAGTTATTTATTATTTTTGAAACAAGGTTATTCTAGCATAAAGTTAAAATCTTGCCAATAAAAAAAACAGAAATATTCTAATTTCTGTTTTTAAGTTTGAATTTACTTGCGTCGCAAATAGCGGTAATCTTCTGCCTTCAACCGCTTTACTTCGTCGTGCTTTAAGTCACGGTATTCACCGGGCTGCAAACCAACCAAGTCCAAAAAGGCATAGCGGTCACGGCGGAGCTTTTCAACCGGGAAGCCAACAGCAAAGAGCATGTCCTTGACCTGGTGGTTCCGACCTTCATGAATCGTAATCGTGACAAAAGAAACCTTCTTATCGCGGTCAACCTTTTCGATGGCAACACGGGCAGGAGCGGTCTTTTTCCCCTTCAAAACAATCCCCCGCTTCAACGGTGCCAATTGTTCCAAGGTCGCAATCCCCTTAACCTTAGCCGTATAAACCTTATCAACACGCCCCTTAGGGTGCATTAATTGATTGGCCAAGTCCCCATCATTGGTTAAAATTAAAGCACCGGTTGTATCGTAATCTAATCGACCAACTGGATAAACCCGTGCATCAACATCATCCAAGATATCGATAACAGTCCAACGGTCCTTATTATCATGGTTAGTGGTCACAACGCTACGAGGTTTGTTGAGTAAGTAATAAACCAACTTTTCGCGACTATCAATCGGCACCCCGTCCACCATAACTTCATCATGGCGGCTAACCTTCGTTCCTAATTCTTTAACAATTTCACCATTGACGGCCACACGACCATCTAAAATGATTTTTTCGGCGGCTCTTCGCGATGCAACGCCAGCCTGAGCGATTACCTTCTGTAATCGTTGCTTTTCTTCTTCAGTCATTTCCAGACTCCTTTAATTCCTACTCATGAGCCTGGTCACTGTCAATGA
>NZ_DF968005.1:240933-249057 GCF_001047075.2 Fructobacillus ficulneus | reverse complement strand
GCTCGGATGTTTCTTCTTCGGCCACAGCATCCCCCTGATCATCAATTTGATCAAAGAGTGCAACTTCGGCCTGGCTTTCAGCTGTTAAGGTTAATTCGTCCACGTTAGGCAATTCCGGTAGGTCAGCTAGTGTTTTTAAACCAAAATAATCCAAAAAGTCGGCCGACGTTCCATACAAAATTGGTCGTCCTACATCCTCTTTTCGACCAACAGCTTCAATCAGTTGGTGTAACATGAGTTTTTGGATTGTTCCCGCTGACCGAACGCCCCGGATGTGGTCAATTTCTACCCGGGTAATTGGTTGCTCATAGGCAATAATCACGAGAGTTTCTAATTGAGGTTGGGTTAATTTACTATTAACTGGCAAATTAAAGTATGATGATACTAATTTTCCGTATTCCGGCCGAGTTACCAAGACAAAGTGACCATCAGATGACCGTAACATTAGTGGCGAACCAATCTTGATCAGTTCAGTTGCCAAGTCACCAATCAAATCCGGAATCACTTCCTTGTCGGTATTCAAAATTTTAGCTAACTCTACGGCTGTTAGGCCGTCTTCTCCAGCTACAAACAGTAAGGCTTCAACGTCTTTAATGATTTGATTCATGGTCCACCACTTTAATTAAAATTTGTTCAGTTAAATCGGCTTGCCAAAGGGTAATTTCCCCGGCCTTAGTAATTTCTAGAAGTCCTAAAAAGGTCATCACGAGTTGGTCGACTTGGTCAATGTGGTCAAAGAGAGCCGAAAATGGTAGCGATTCCTCTTTACCGAGTGTCTGCAACCGATCGTGAATTGTCGCGATTCCGTCAGCAATTGTAAACGAATCCGAGGCAACCTGACGAATCCGAGGGGCCAAATCACGTTTACGAGCTAAAACATTATCAAAGGCCAACTGTAAATCAATCAGGGTCAAACCAGGTGCTAATTCCAACACCTGGTCTTCATGGGCTTGGCTATCTGCTACGGCCGGACGAACATAGGATTGAAGATCCGCCTCTTGCCGGTCATGAAAGAAGCCAGTTGCTTGTTGAAACCGTTGATAAACCAAAAGACGGTTAATTAATTCTTCTTTGGGATCAAGTTCTTCAAAATCATCATCGGCATCTTCTTCAACCGGAGCCTTTGGCAATAAATCCGTCGACTTAAGATGGATTAATTTGGCGGCCATAACGAGATACTCGGCTGCCACATCCAACTGCATGGCTTGTTGGTCGTGAATAAAGCTCAAATACTGCTTAGTCACTTCCGCAATCGGCAATTGAAAGATATCCATCTCATGCTTTTTAATCAAATGCAAAAGCAAGTCTAAGGGACCTTCAAAATCGGTAATCTTAATTGTAAGACTTGGGCTTGGAATAGTGTTTTCTCCACTTATCGATATTAGTTTGTGTATCTAAACTTCCCATCACAACTTTTTCAGGGAATCGTTCCTGCAATTCAGTTAAAATTTGAGCATTCGTTGCTTTTTTAGGTGCTCCAGGTGTGACAATCAAATGGCGAACAACAATCACCTCATCGTTATAATCTTGATAACCAATCAGTCCCTTAACATCATCTTGACCCGCTGGCTGCCAGAACAGCAAATGAAAACTTTCTCGGTTATACAAAGACAGAACCAAGTTCAAATGTGCTAAGTCTTTTAACTCTGGTACGAGGGAAAAAAGGCCCATTACTGTTTTTTCGTCATCAGACCTTGTGGGAATTAACATAATCGTTCGCTCCTTTACCTGAACTTAAGCACGAGGGTGGTATCGGTCATAGACCTGACTCAACCGTTTTTTGGAAATATGGGTATAAATCTGTGTCGTTGAAATGTCAGCGTGGCCCAATAATTCTTGGACAATCCTTAAGTCCGCCCCATTTTCTAAAATATGGGTGGCAAATGAATGCCGAAGAGTATGGGGAGAAACATCTTTTTCAATGCCAGCCTGGACAACCAACTTTTTGATTAGCTGCCAGACTCCCTGTCGTGAGAGTGACCGACCATGGTCGTTAACAAAGAGCGTGGCCGTTCTTTGTTCCTTGACCAAGACAGGCCGGGATTCCGCTAGGTAGCGGTCAATCCAATCAACCGCCACTTCACCAATTGGAATAATCCGTTCCTTATCGCCCTTTCCCAGGGTTTGAATCAAACCTAGGTCTAAATGCAGGTCTTCCATTTTCAGATTAATCAACTCGGAAACCCGAAGTCCGGTCGCATACAAAACCTCTAAGAGGGCCCGTGTCCGAATTCCTAAGGGTGTTGTGAGGTCCGGTTGGTCTAAAAGCCGGTCAACTTCCTCAACAGTTAGAACCGCCGGGAGGTGCTGGGCTTTTTTCGGTGGCTTGATGTTTAACATCGGGTCATGGGCGACCAGGCCCTCGGTCTTCAAATAGGCAAAACACTTTCGTAAGGTTGTTACCATCCGGGCAATCGAGGTATTGGCCCGGTGTTCTTGCCGAAGTTCGTTTAAATAGGCCAAAATCAACAAATGGTCGACCTGTTGCCAAGTTTTTTCATTTTTGGCCAAAAAGGCACAGAAGGCTAATAAATCTTGCCGGTAGGCCGTGATTGTATTTTTAGAAAGACCGCGTTCAACTTGAACGTAGTTTAAATAATCAGCCATCACGTCCGGTAACATTTACTAGTCCTTCTGGCCTTCCGCCGTCAACTCGATTCCACCTTCGACCTGAGTAATCAACCGTTCCTTGTACAACCGGCCCAAAGCTCGCTTAAATTGCGACTTTGAGAAGCCAAACTGAGCCTTGATAGCTTCAGGGTCTGACTTATCGTTAAATGGCAGGAAGTGATCAGCCTTACGTTGGAGTTGGATCAACAAGAATTGCGCATCATCGTCCATCAACTTGTAAGCCAAAGGCTTCAATGACAAATTAACAGTGCCGCGGTCGTTGACTCCCAAAACCCGGGCAGTCACAACTTCACCCAACCGGGGTTCGTTTTCCCGTTGTGATGGGTGGATGAAGCCGAGTTGGTAGTCTTCGGTCAAAACCAAAGTTCCAACCAACTTATTCCGGTAAACGGTGGCCTTGATTTGGTCACCCTTCTTGATGCCGGCACCAAGCTTGGCTTGGCGAGAAACAGCCTGAATGATGTCTTGCTGGGCTAACTTACCCCAGAGACGGTCTTTGTTGTCTTCCTTAATGGAAAGCAACAACTTGTCGCCTGTCTTAGGCCATAGTTCCGTCATCGTTGGCAAATCATCCAAAGAAACCACAAGGTCCTTGTTTGGCAAACCGATGTTAACGAAGGTTCCCAAATCATGACGAGAAGTCACAACGGTTCCCCAGGCATATTGGTCCTTTTGCACGTCAGGGACGTTCTTCGTGATTTGCAAGCGGTGTTGGTCGTTGGTGTAGGCAAAGCCTGTCACCAATCCCCCGAGCTTTAAGGGTTTCTCCAACTCGCTCTTGTTGATTTCGTATGTTAGCCCGTCTACTTGGGCAAAAAAGTACTGATCATTTTCATCAGTGACTGTTGCTTTAATGACTTGTCCAAGACTTGTATCCATGGTGTATCCTTTTCTTCTTACTGCTAAAGGAGCACGATTACTCCCACATTTCTATGTATGAACCAGTTTTTTAAACCAGTTCTTGGCCTTACTTGGCGAGGGCTTGCTTGACTTCGTTAGCGACAACCTTACCGTCGGCGCGTCCCTTAGTTTGGCCGGTCACGATACCCATGACCTTACCCATATCGGCTGGGCTTGTTGCTCCAGTCTTTTCGATTGCTGCAGCGACAATGGCCTTGATCTCATCTTCAGACAATTGGGCTGGCAAGTACTTAGCCAAAACATCCAATTCAGCTTGTGTTGCTTCGGCTAAATCGTCACGGTTACCGGCCTTAAATTCAGCGATTGAGTCACGGCGTTGCTTGACTTCGCGTGACAAAACAGCCAATTCTTCATCTTCAGTCAAATCGTGACCGAGGTTGATTTGTTCGTTCATCACGGCTGACTTAATTTGACGGACAACACCCAAAGTGGCCTTGTCCTTTGCCTTCATGGCTGCCTTCATGTCGGCTTGTACTTGTTCTAATAAGCTCATCAATTTTCTCCTTTGGAAATATCAGATTAACTATTACTAGTCTACCACGCCACCAAATAAAAAACGCCACCAAAAGTGACGTTTTTTGGCCGAATTAACGGTTCTTCTTCTTCTTGTTGCGCTTACGTGCAGCTTCAGACTTCAACTTGCGTTCAACTGAGGGCTTAACGTAGAATTCGCGCTTGCGGTATTCTTGGAGAGTACCGTCCTTTGAAACACCACGCTTGAAACGGCGCAATGCGTCATCCAAAGATTCATTCTTACGAACAATAACCTTTGCCATGTCGATCCCCTCCTTCCTCGCATTTTACTTCGTATATAACGATATGCATTAAAGACCTGTATATTATCTCAAGAATTTGAATTGATGTCAATAGCAATGTAACAAAAATATCCGTCACGGACTCCCAATAAACTGGTCTAAAACCAGGACGGTAACAATAACTGTCATCACCTTCTATCTAATGAAACAAGGTGATTTTTAAAGAGCTTTTTACTATAAAATCAAAGTCCCTCTACTAGAAAATCTAAAATAGTAAACATAACCCCTTCATTTTCGGCTGGCACCCCAGCATCGATGATGGCTTGAGCACTTTGACCAAGGACCGACCCCTCAATATAGGGAAAGTCATTCACGACCATCTCTCGAACGTTGTCCGCCTGGGGTTCAAAATGAAACTGGAGACCAACAACCCGGTGGCCCAGAACAAAGCCTTGGTTTTTAACCGCATCACTGGCAAAGAGTAAGTCCGCTTCTGCCGGTAGCTCAAACATGTCCTCGTGCCAATGGAGGGCCGTTAATTGGTCAGGCAAACCTGGAATAGCCGTCGTTTGCCGATAAACCGGGGCCCAACCAACTTCTTTAGCTGGCGCCTTTAAGACCCGGTAGCCCAAGACCTTGGCAATCATTTGGGCCCCATAACAGGCACCAAAGATTGGCACGTCGCGGTCTAAGAGTTCTTGGACAAGTCCACGTTCGGCTTCAATCCAAGGCAAATTGTCGTTAGGACTGATTGGTCCGCCTAAGATTACCAAGAAATCCGTTTCATCAGCGGTTGGCAAGTAGCCAAACTGATAAGGATGGTAAATAAAGACTTCGTGGCCATGGCTTTTCGCCCAGGTTTGAATGGAACCCGGGCCTTCGTTGGGTGTGTGTTGCAGGATATTTACGCGCATCAAAAAACCTTTCTGCACTCGATGAGTACCAACGGCAATTTGATATGGGTTTCGCCTGCATCTGCCCTGATTAGCCCCTAGTATAGCAAAATGTCTAAAAATTTCAAATTAGCCTGGCAAATCCACCCGACTCTTCCCCGGCCAAATAAAAAAAACAAAGAACTGGCACCGCCTTGGTCAATTAACCAAGCCAGCACCAATCCTTTGGATAGCGTTTCAGTATTTAATTTGTTAAAGGTAGACCTTATGGTTCTGGTTCGTAGAACCGGCCACCCGTATGTTCAACCTTTGATTCAGAGTAAAAGGCGTTCGGGTCGACCTCTTTAATGGCCTGGCGCAGTTCTGGTAATTCGTGTTGGGTCACAACAGTCAAGATGATTGACCGATCACGACCGGTATAACCACCGTGAGCAGAATCGATAATTGTCACGCCTCGCCGCATCTTGTTTTGGATGCGGTCCGTCATTTCTTCCGGCTTGTTGGTCACAATCATTTCTTGGATTTGTTGCTGGTGGGTATAGAAGATATCGATAAAGTGGGCTGAAATCACGACCCCAATAATCGAATAGAGGGCGGCTTGCCAACCATAGGTCAAGCCAGCACCAATCATGATGACCGCGTTAAAGGCCAGGTTAACTGACCCAACTTTCATCCGGAAGAAGTGTTTGAACTCCATCCCGATGATATCCAGGCCTCCGGTTCCGACTCCAACTCGCAAGGCGGTACCAACGGCCATCCCGTTCAATCCCCCACCAAAGATGGCGTTAATCAAGGGATCGGGCGTTAAAACGGTTTTTGTGGCAAACATCGGCACGAAGGCCGCTGAAAGCAAAACCGCCATGGCCGTGAAGACGGCGAAGCGCTTGGATAAGGTGAACCAAGCTAAAATCAAAAGTGGCAAATTAACGAAGGCAATCCCCCAGGCCACATTCAACTTGCCGCCAGTCAGGCTGGCAATCAGCTGGGCCAAACCGGTAAAACCAGACGAGTAAACGTGGCCTGGTAACCAAAAATAGTTCAGCGCGAGCGAGAGCATGATGGCGTAAAATAAGGCGCCACCAACTTGGTGTAAGTAGTAGTGATCTAAGTTTTTTCCGATTTTCCGTATCATTAGATTTTGTTAGGTCAACTAAGAACAAATTATCCTTAATCCCTAACCCTTTTGACCAACTTTAAAGCCTGGTCCTTAGCTTAGTGACTCGGACCCGTCACAATATACATACATTTTAACAAGATTAGAAAATTTTTGGGAATTAATTTGCCTAAAAATCTTATAAAACGCGGTTAAAAACTAGTAAAAAAAGGCCTCAGCCTTGTGCTGAAGCCTTTTTCCTTCGTTTTTTACTTTTCTGTATCAATTCCTGGAACTTCAAGGCCCAATTCATTCAATTGCGTTTCCGCAACCCGAGTTGGTGCTTCTGTCATTGGTTCAGTGGCCTTTGAGTTCTTCGGGAAGGCAATTACTTCACGAATGTTCTCTTGACCGGCCAACAACATGGCCAAACGGTCCAAACCAAGGGCGATTCCACCCATTGGAGGGAAACCGTATTCCATTCCTTCTAACAAGAAACCAAAGGCTTCGTTAGCGGCTTCCTTGGTAAAGCCAAGGGCCTTCAACATCTTTTCTTGGATGTCAGTCCGGTGGATACGGATTGATCCTGAACCCAATTCGTAACCGTTCAAGACCAAGTCATAAGACTGGGCATGGGCTTGGTGAGGGTCTTCCCCTTCATCCAAGTAGTGCAAGTCTTCTTCGTTTGGCATCGTGAATGGATGGTGGGCTGCAATCCAACGGTCAAAGTCTTCTGAGTATTCGAACAATGGCCAATCAACGATCCAGGCAAAGCGCCATGGGTTTTCTTGGTCCACCAAGTCCAAATCAGTCGCTGTCTGACGACGCAAGGCATCCAATGAGGCCGCAACCACGTCAGTCCGACCAGCACCGAAGAGCAACAAGTCGCCTGGCTTAGCTTCGGCTTGGGCAATCAAGGCTTGGCCAGCTTCTTCTGGGAAGAACTTGGCGATTGGGCCGTTCAAGCCTTCGTCAGTCACCTTCAACCAAGCCAAGCCCTTGGCACCGAATCGTTCGATATATTGACCCATCTTGTCAATATCCTTACGTGAGTAGTGGTCGGCTCCACCAGGAACGGCGATAGCCTTCACAACCCCACCGTCCTTAACAGCGTTAGCGAAGACACCGAAAGCTGAATCCTTAACAGTTTCAGACAAGTCCTTAATTTCGTATGGAATCCGCAAGTCAGGCTTGTCAGTTCCAAAACGGTCCATTGATTCTTGCCAAGTCAAGGTAACGATTTGGTTAACATCCAAATCAAAATCAACGACATCCTTCATGATTTGCTTAACCCAACGGCCAACCAATTCTTGGATTTCAGCCGCTGACATGAATGATGTTTCCAGGTCCAACTGCGTAAATTCAGGTTGACGGTCACCACGCAAGTCTTCGTCACGGAAACAACGGGCGATTTGGAAGTAACGGTCAAAGCCAGCTCCCATCAACAATTGCTTAAACAACTGTGGTGATTGTGGCAAGGCATAGAATGATCCTGGGTAGACACGTGAAGGCACCAAGTAATCGCGGGCCCCTTCTGGCGTTGATTTGGCCAAGTATGGTGTTTCAATGTTGATAAAGTCGTTGTTGTCCATAAAGTTAGTAGCAGAAGCCATCAACTTTGAGCGGACACGCAAGTTCTTTTGCATTTCGGGACGGCGCAAGTCCAAGTAGCGGTACTGGAGCTTCAATTCTTCCCCAGCGTTCACACCGTCTTCGATATCAAAGACTGGCGTCTTGGCTTCGGCCAAGACTTCGGCCTTCGTGACTTTAACTTCGATGTTTCCAGACTTAATTTTCTTGTTTTCTTGACCAGCAGCCCGGGCAACAACTT
>NZ_DF968005.1:240421-240886 GCF_001047075.2 Fructobacillus ficulneus | reverse complement strand
CTCGATAGCCAAAACGTATTCGTTACGAACACTTTGGGCCACGGCCAAGGCTTCGGCTTGGGCAGCTGAGAAAGTCAATTGCACAAGGCCTTCCCGGTCACGCAAATCAACGAAGACCAAGTCCCCGAAGTTACGGCGCTTTTGGACCCAACCGGCTAATGTAACGGTTTGACCAACGTATTGTTCATCAACTAATCCTGCATAGGTAGTACGTTTCATTACTTTTCCTCCTCAGCTACTAGAGCTTCAATCACTGCTGGCAAATCAAGGTCTAACTGGCCCAGGTTCAAATCGGCCTGGTTTCCAGTTTGCATGTCCTTGACCTTAACTTGGCCTGTCTGGACTTCTTCATCCCCTAAGGTAATGACAAAGCGGGCTTGGCGACGGTTAGCGGCCTTAAATTGGGCCTTGACTGACCGACCGGCGAAGTCCAAGTCGGCTGAATAACCCAAGTCGCGCAAAGTT
>NZ_DF968005.1:238448-240372 GCF_001047075.2 Fructobacillus ficulneus | reverse complement strand
GTGGCCACGGCCAAGGTCTTGGCCTGTGTTTGGTCACCGATGTGAACGAGGTAGAAGTCCAAAGCGGCGGGAGCCAATTCGGCTTGTCCCTGTGCTTGGAGCAATGAAATCAACCGTTCCACACCCAAACCAAAGCCAATTCCCGGTGTTTCCGGCCCACCGAATTCTTCAACCAAACCGGAATAACGACCACCACCGGCAATGGTAGCGGCCCCCTTCAAGTTTGGATCAGTCGTCATCACTTCGAAAATGGTGTCGTTATAGTAATCCAAACCACGAACCATCGTTTGGTCGATAACATAATCGATACCGAGGTCGTCCAAATAAGACTTCACGGCCGCAAAGTGAGCCTGTGATTCTTCTGACAGGTAATCAAAGATGGTTGGGGCATCGGCCACAATCTTTTGATCCTTTTCATCTTTAGAATCCAAAATCCGCAAAGGATTCTTTTCAAGACGGGTCTGTGAATCCTTTGACAAATCATCAAAGTGTGGTTGCAAGTAAGCCACCAAAGCTTCGCGGTAAGCTTGACGAGAACCTTGGTCACCCAAGGTGTTCAAAGCGACCTTCAAGTCCTTCAAACCAAGCGAAGCCAAGAACTTAACGACCATTGTGATGACTTCGGCATCCAAGCTCGGTTCCTTTGAACCAAAGGCCTCCACACCGATTTGGTGGAATTGACGGAATCGACCGGCTTGTGGTCGTTCGTAACGAAACATTGGGCCCATGTAGAAAGCCTTGTATGGGTTTTCGTGTTCAGGACCGAAAAGCTTGTTTTCAACGTAAGCACGGACAACGCCGGCCGTTCCTTCGGGGCGCAAGGCCATGTGACGGTCACCCTTATCGTTGAAGTCATACATTTCCTTGGTCACAACGTCGGACGTATCACCGGCTGACCGAGCATAGACATCAAAGGCTTCAAACATTGGTGTCCGGATTTCCCCGTAGCCATACCGTGAAAAGACTTCACGGGCGCGTTGTTCGATGCGTTGCCATTCGCGCACTTGGGCATCAAATAAATCGGCCGTACCCTTTGGCCGTTGAAAATTAGCTTTTCCCATAGTATTATCTCGACGCTTCAGCGTCGCCTCCATTATCAAAATTTCAACAATTAGTCCGTCAAATAAAAAACGCCCTTAACAATCCGACCATTTGGCCAGGTTGTTAAGGGCGCTTTTGAGCACGGTACCACCTTAGTTTCACGTTATCAAAACGTGCTTTTATCCATAACGCGGATAAACGGCTGGGTTAACAGCAACCTTCCAGGTGTCTTTTGACCAAGCTCTTCGTTTGACTTGCAGCACCCGTCAAATTTCTAGAACCCAAGCATTGGTCTTTCCCTGCTCATCGGCTAATCTATTCTTAATTTTAGCAGGTTTTAATGGTCTGTCAAGTCAAAGCCGACCAGTTTTAGTGGCTGATACAGCTGGTAAAATTTGGTCTTGGGTACCTGGTAAATATTGTCTCCGAAACCAGCATTTTTCAATGGAAACTCATCAATTGTCACTGCTAATATTCGGTGTTATAATAAAGGCATAAGAAAAGCGACGTTGCTCGAACAACGCCGCTTCCCTAGCAAACCCGTTAAACGGTGACTATCCTTAGTTATTAGAAATAACCGTGAACCTGCCAAAGTTTAGACGGTTATTTTTTTGAATTAATTTAATCAATTCAATCACAATGCCGATTAACATTAGGTGGTATATACCTATGTTAGTAAACATTGCGATAAAGTCCGAGGGGGACATCAGGCTTCTCCTTTCCTAGAATAGTGAGTTTTACGATTTTAAAATCATAGGCCTCACCACCTTTCCAGGATAGCCACCGTCTTCACTTGTTTGCTTATCTGAATCATAACATGAATGCCTGTTTTCAGGCAATGGTAACGCTTACAAAAACATTTTTTCATCTAACAATTTTTTCA
>NZ_DF968005.1:229925-238381 GCF_001047075.2 Fructobacillus ficulneus | reverse complement strand
CCCGCCGACTCCATAGTCGGCAGGCTTATTTTTATTGCAAGATTTCTCGAACCCTTCTTTGTAAATTGGGAACGACCTCGGCCTCAAACCAAGAATTTTTCTTCAACCAAATATTATTTCGTGGTGAAGGATGAACAATCGGCAGGTACTTGGGCCAATATCGTTCAAAGTTTTTGACCGTCTCAGTCAGTGTCACCGATTTAGCTAAATGAAGGTAGTAGTGCTGAGCATAGGCCCCAACTAAAATTGTCAGTTGGATGTTTGGCATCAGGGCCAATAATCGGGGATGCCACTTCTCTGCGACACCAAGTCGGGGTGGCTTATCCCCTGACTTCGCCTTACCAGGGTAATAGAAGTCCATTGGAATCACGGCAAAGAGGCCGGAATCATAAAACGTTTCCTTAGAAACACCCAACCATTCGCGCAACCGGTCACCAGAGGCATCATTCCACATGATGCCGGATTCTTGAACTTTTAATCCGGGTGCCTGACCAACAATCAAAATCTTAGCGGTCTTGGGAGCAGCATAAATTGGATTCCATCCCCGCTGTGTATACTCGGCATTGGCTGGATCAGCCTTAATTTCATCAAAAATTGTCATTTACTTCTCCTCTCCAACGCCTCCACCAAATTAATTACTGGTTAGCCGCTGCTTTTGCCGCCCGGACTGCTTTGTCGTTAAAATAAACTTTTTCCGCGTTGTTGTAATAAACATCGGCCAATTCGGTCGGAGTGAAGATGCCGGTCTCATCCAACCACGTCGCTAGGCTCTGATAGGAATTAAAAGTGGCTGACCAAGGTGAATCAGTCCCCCAAATCAAACGTTTTGTTCCCAAGGTGTCTTTGGCCATTTGGACGGCCTGTTGACTCTTGGTAAAGGGCAGACTCTGTTCCCCTAAAATGTCTTGGATGGCCGATAAATCGGTATAAATGTTCTGATAAGGTTGCCACTGGTTAAAAGTATTGGCCAGGGCCTCCCAATGGTCAGCATCGGGAAATGAAAGATGACAAACAACAAAATTCAAGTCTGGATACCGCCCTGCCAGGACCTTAATGGCTTCCGGTTGGTGGCTAACTTGGTCTGCGGCTCCGTAATCAACTGTAACGGTAAAGCCCGGATAGTCAGCCAGGTAATGAAAAATCTCACCAATCCGACTGTCAGTATCGAGGCGGAAGGCTTGTCCCTGGTGGTAGCCATGGATGCCACCCCCTTCTGAGATTTCAAACTTAATGGCCCGAAAGCCCAAATCTTCAACATGATGACGGACAATGTCCATAAAGTTCTGCGCAAATGGATCAACAGCAAAGGCACCGATAAACCGGTCTGGGTAGGCTTGCACAACCTGATAAGAATAGTAATTTTGATAGCCGTTCAAACTCCCCTGGAGCAAGACTGCCTTATCAATGCTATTAGCATCCATAACCTTCAGAAAAGACTCAGCAGTTAAGTCATGGTCACCCCAGCCATCAGGAATTAATTTAATTTTCGTGCCATCATCCCAAATAGCTTTGCCTTGGCCGAGGGCGTTCAATCTGCCCTTGCCATTAAAGCCGGCAATTGTTTGTAATAGGTGCAAGTGTCCATCGATTTTTTTCATATCGTTCATCCCCCGTCTCTGCTAAAGGTAAGTATACCGCAGGTTGGTTCCGTGATAATAGCCATGATTCGACTAAAAGCATGCAAACCTTGCTTAATTTTATTTTAGGACTATTCTTATCAATAGTAGATGTCTAAATGTAAATTATAAGACAAAATCAGCGCTTTCAGTCTATAATATAGGATTTCACTTTTAAATCTTGATTCCTTGTAATTATGCTTTTTTACACCCATTTGATTCTAAATTCCGGCTACTTCTAATCTAGTTTTTACTAAATATTTTCCCGTATGCAATATAATAAATTCAAGCACTCACTAACTTCTCTAAGACATTGATTTACAAGCTATGTATGTCAGTACCTAGAGTCGCGAAACATATGTGATATAATTATCTTACCGTATCAATTAAGGTCAATCGATAGTCCAGTGATACGAGTTTTCTAACAGACTTCTTTCAGGAAGTCAAGGGAATTGTATTGGCACGTGTGTGTAATCATACACAACAAAGTCAATGCGACCGCTTTGGTCAGAAGGCTATATCTGTTGAACATTGCTTCAATAATCACTTTCTCACTATAAGTGTAACAAAAGCACATCCTATCATTTCACAATGATAGGGACTTGAATTCTCGGTGTACGATTGCATTGAGAAACCTACGAGACGGCCAATTGGGGTGTGCACCCTGGCCGTCTCGTTTTCATTACGGAAGGCCAACTTGATGCAAACAAGCGAGTATTTAAAAACGCAAAGAAAATATAAGCATTTCGATCACTTCGTTACTGATATTAACTTTCTTGATTCTGTGAAATCGGATTCCAAGGTCATTACATCTTTTCGCTTTCTACCATTCATTCAAAAGGATATTATTTCAAATAAGTTTAATGGAAAAAGTATTCAAGAAAAAAAGAGAAAGATTACCCTACCTTCTCATCATGCAGCGGCAATTTATAAATTGTATTCTGAACAGCTAAATCATGTATATGAACAAAAAATAAAGGATACTCCAGTTAGCAGCGCTGCAACAGCTTACAGATCTTCAACGATGGAAATAAAGCGATCTAATATTCATGCAGCAAAAGAAGTTTTTGATTTCATTTCCAATCAGCAATCTGCGTATGTCATCAAGGGAGACTTTAAAGCTTTTTTCGATACCTTAAATCATAAATATTTAAAAAAACGTTTGATAGATGTACTATCTTCTGAACCTTTAACAATCCATGCTGATTCACTCACAACAAATACCCTCCCAAAAGACTGGTACGCTATATTTAATTCCTTAACTAAATATCAATATATCAGTACTACAGACTTAGAAGATTCAATAAGTTACAAAAAAAATAATAGTCAATACTCATACTTCAATTGCAGAAAAGACTTCGATAATTTTTATAAAAAGAACAAAAAGAAGTTTCACACTAATCGAATTGGTATTCCTCAGGGAACGTCTTTAAGTGCGTTACTAGCCAATATATATATGATGAAATTCGACTTAAAGATTTGCTTATTAATAGAAAAATTGGGTGGTCTCTATCGACGCTATTCTGATGACTTCATTATCGTACTACCCGGGAAATCTGTATCTCAAAATCAAGCAGAAAAAATTTTAGAACAGATTATCATAATTAGTGAACAGGATTTATTTTTGACAATTGAACGCCATAAAACAAATTTTTACAAATTTGAAAACCATTCATTCCAAAAAATAAGCAATAGTATAAGTCAACAACAAACCACACTAAATTATTTAGGCTTCCGATTTACTGGACACTCAGTATATTTACGAGAAAAAAGTATTTATAAATTTGCATATCGAAGCAAACATGGAATTAAATTTTTGATTCGTGATCTCGAAAATAAAAAATTAATTCCTTTACTCGATGAAGATTCAGAGCTTACTAATAAAAAAATCAGACAAATTCAATTAGTAAAAAAGAAACTTGACAATAATATGAAGTTTCAGGTATCAAATAGACTAAAGCAACGATACTTATCCGGTTCAAATTTAAAACGGACATTCCTAGGTTATGCTAACTTAGCTCAGAATATTTTGGAACATAATCAAGAAAATTATGAAGTACTAATTTTAAAGCAAGCCAGACGGCGTGTTATTAAAAACCAAAGAGAATACCACAAACAAATTCTGGAAATGGAAAACAATTTATACTAGTAATTATTTTATGGAAATATGCTATTCATTAAATAATACTGAATAAATTAATTATTCTATTTTTGTTAAAATCTGATAATTATGTTAGTCCTATAATTTTGGCTCTACAACAATCGGTGTTGATGTATATTTTGCATCAACGCCTTTTCTTATGGCCCCATTAAACGTACTAACATAGAAGGTGCAAATCATTTCGACGAGATGATTTGCACCAATTTAGGTAAGACCTAAATTGGTGCTGAAACTGACGTTTACATCACTTACAGGGAGTGCTTTTTTGTGACTTTTCATGCTTTCGGCTCTACATTCTTAGATATCAGCAAGTAGCTTAGTCTTAATGTCTTGGTAGTCATTACCATCTAGAATAAACAGGGCGATGTTTTGTTTTACTCGCTCAAGTCGTTCCTTCTGGCCGTTGTCTAGCGCCTCTTCTGGTACACTAACACCCTTAGCTTTTTTGAGTTGCTTGGGTGTCATGCCCGTTACATATTTATAGGCTAGTTGGTGGTAATTGCTGTAAGCGTGTTGGTCATTTGGTAGTTCTGCCTTGATGACTTCGGCCAGGCCAATATTTGCACGTTTGTTAAGCTCTCGACTTATCTTTGCCCGTTCTAGTTCCTGTTTTATGTTGTAAAAAGCATTAACAAGGGTGTCCTTAAAATCTAATACTTGTGGTGTATTCCTTAAATAAGCAATAAGCACAGTTGCTTGCCTTTAGTTATAGTTCCACACTTTCGAAGAACATTGTTTAGATAAAACGGATTTGAAATCCGTTTTATCTTCCAAAAATTTTAGAGTGTAGTGTAATTTGCCAAACTTTTCTAGTCGTTCTCTGTGCGCTCTGGTCAGTCGGTTAATACTATCCAGATCCACGCCACTAAATTCAGCAATCACTTCCGCTGTTGTATAGGGTTCATCTTTCAACCCCTTGTAATAAACTAATTCCATTCATTTGCTCCTATCTTTAAGAAATTTATCGATTTCAAATATCTCAATTAATTATGAGCTTGCTTTATTTATCTTCTCACCGTAAGCAATAACCCAATTCAACGCCACCAACTCCAACAAGGACAACCATACTCAGCGCTGTTACTATATTCCAAACTTCCATGCCCCCTTAATACCAATTCTCAATAGCCTGGCTAATCCCGTCAACGTTACACTCTTCTATTCTGTTAATCGTTGGGCGTAATACTTCTAATTACTTAGCTAGGCTATCCTTGGTTAAGAGCAACTCCAATGCTTTCGCCGATTACCTTTTGTGTATCTGGTATAAAATACTGTAAATATTCTACTTTTGTTTTTTCGTTTCCTTTCACGTTTCATCTTTTATTGTGTTTCAATATTGAAACAAGTATATTATTACATTATTGAAACGTCAAGCTTTATTTTTCATTTATGAAACGCTATACTAGAATTACTTTATAAAGAGGTATGAAAATGAACAGAATAAAAGAACTCAGACAGCAAAGTGGACTTAGTCTAGCTAAGCTTTCCAACCAATTAAAGCAAAATTATAATTTAAAAATATCAGCACCTTCCTTAATGAGATATGAAAACAATGAAACAGAGCCCAAACTAGATACCTGGCAGAAGATGGCCGATTTCTTTAAGGTCCCTATCCCATTTTTGCAAGGCATAACAGCTTCTAAAGACACTTTCGAAGATTTCACTTCTAAACATCCTAATAGGACTACTTTTTATCCTTATGATTTTGATGTTGCTAATGCCTTTATAAATGATGGTATACTTACACTTACTTTAGATGAAGTTTTAGAACGAAACGATAAACTCAATAAAAAGGCAAGTGACCTAATAATTCATTTAGCGAAAAAAGTAGAAGAAGGATACTACAGCCAAAGTGAGGTTTCCGTTATTAGAGCGCTTATAGCTGCCCTCAACTACTCTAAATCAAATAAAAACGAAGATTTCATTTCAAATTTATCTAGTCTTATTAATCTGCTAATAAGTGATAATACCAAATCTCAACAAAACAAAGAAAATATAGCTAGGCTTGTAGATAAGACAATAGCAAGTAAGAATGATGAAGCAGACATTAGCAAAAATAAGTGATTACCCTAGTCTTAGAACATTTATATATATTTCATTCAATCAAGAATTAAACGAAAAAATAATTGTTCATTTTAAAAGAAAATTCCGCCCCCCTAATGTTCAACAGTGACTAACATTAGGAAGGCGGAATTATAAGTGCCATATAATAAAGACTATTTCAAGGCTTGTGCGTTTAACTAATTATTTTCAACCCGAGGTATACGTGCGCCTGTAAAATGCCACTAATGGGGATGAAATCGCAACAAAAAAGCTGCTATGAAACCTGCTAAATGATTTAACGGACTTTAAACCATCTACAGTGATAAAAATTCAATTTAAACGTTCAAGAAAAATCGCACCGATAAGGGCAATAGAAAGACTATTAATAATAATGACAAAAAGTAATACAAAAAATAAAAATAGTTCTCTTTGGGAACTGATTCGCTACTCTTGGAAATTCCATCGTGTAATATTTTGCTTTTTTATTCTTAGCACAAGTTTGTTTGCTATCGCTTTTACATATCTTGTATCGAATAAAAATAATTTACTTTGGACCCGTCACTTAAAAATACTAATCGATCTTATTCCTGCTGCTTCATTCGTGGTTTGTATTTATACTGA
Source organism: Fructobacillus ficulneus (assembly GCF_001047075.2). Taxonomy (GTDB): domain Bacteria; phylum Bacillota; class Bacilli; order Lactobacillales; family Lactobacillaceae; genus Fructobacillus; species Fructobacillus ficulneus. The sequence goes on along the minus strand of NZ_DF968005.1, from coordinate 231,943 downwards.
GACATTATTGATGATCAATTTTGAACAAGATTCGTCAGAAAGTCCATTACCACAAATCGCTATCAATTCACTATATATAACAACAGTTATTCTAGCTCTAAGCTTTATTGCATTCTATCCCTGGAAATGGATTAGTCCCATACTAACTATTTTCACGTCTATATTTATTCCTATCGCATTATTGGGAAAGAGAGCTCCTAAAACTATAATATACAAAATATCAAGAAAATCTGATAAATTAACAAAATATTACAAGCTATCAAAAAATGATACCTCAAAAAAAATTCATTCAAACAAAAATACTAAGGAGAGTAGTTCCATGGTCAATAAACAAAAAGACAAAGAAATAATGAATTACAAAATGTCAACACACAATGTTTACTACGATAAGCTAGTTGAAGCCAGGGAATTACGAAATAAACGATGCATTAGTATATTGTCTTACTGGTCGTTAAGAAGAAAATTAGTCAAGAAATATAAAAAAGAAGTAATGGAAGAAAGTGATAGGAGAGACTGATAATTTCTAACCGGTTATCAGATAGTAAGTTTAAGCAACAGAAACTAGATATAGTAACAGTGAATAACCATTACAACTTAACATTAACAATTATAGGGAACTCAAGTTAAACCTTGAAAGTCCTTTTTATGAACCTATTTTTTGGTCCGAAGAAAGATGTTTTAGTTTTCAGAAAAAATTACAGAAAGTTTAGCTCTGAATTTTTGATAACCAAAACAGTGCACCAGCTAAACAAAAAAACAGCCCGTAGGCTGTTACATTGCTAAGACACTTATTTGTGTGATTTCTTTTGATTTTACTCAAGGAGCTAGCGGGATTTGAACCCGCACACCGCCATAAGACGGCTCGACGGATTTCGAGTCCGCTGCAGTACCGGATTGTGCCATAGCTCCAAAATAATGGTGACACTAAGCTCAGCCTAGTGTCCCCCATTAAGTTTAAATCAGTATTACTTGTTACGACGCTTAGCAGCCTTTTCACGCTCAGCAGTGTTCAAGATAGCCTTACGGATACGAACGTTTTCTGGCGTTACTTCAACATATTCGTCATCGTTCAAGAATTCCATTGATGCTTCCAAGTTCATCTCACGAGGAGTCTTGATAGAAGCAGTTTGGTCCTTGTTAGATGAACGAACGTTTGACTGTGGCTTCATCTTAGTAACGTTAACTGAGATATCGTTATCACGTGAGTTCATACCCACAACCATACCTTCATACACGTCAACACCGGCGCCAATGAACATTTGTCCACGATCTTCCACACCCATGATGGCGTAGTTAGTCGTTGGTCCTTGGTTAATTGAAACCAAGGCACCGTTACGACGACCTGGTTCCCAGTTATTAACCTTTGGACGGTATTCAGCAAACGTGTGGTTATAGATACCATAACCGTGAGTCGTTGTCATGAATTCAGTAGCGTAACCAATCAAACCACGTGAAGGTGCCATATAAGTCAAACGAGTTTGACCGTTTCCGACAGCTTCCATGTTTTGCATTTCACCCTTACGTTGGTTCAATGAATCGATAACAGCTGATGAATATTCGTCAGGAGTATCGATTTGGATTGATTCGTAAGGTTCAGTAGTCTGTCCGTTTTCTTCACGGAAGATAACTTGTGGACGTGAAGCTTGCAATTCGAAGCCTTCACGACGCATGTTTTCAATCAAGATTGAAAGGTGCAATTCACCACGACCAGAAACCAACCATGAGCCGGCCTGACCAGTATCTTCAACACGCAAAGAAACATCAGTGTGCAATTCGCGCAACAAACGGTCTTCGATTTGACGGGCTGTCACGAACTTTCCTTCACGACCAGCAAAGGGGCTGTCGTTTTGACGGAAAGTCATTTGCAATGTTGGTTCATCGATACGCAACAATGGCAATTCATCTGGGTGAGCAGGATCAACAACTGTTTCACCAACAGAAATATCTTCCATACCAGATACGGCAATCAAGTCACCGGCCTTAGCTTCTTCGATTTCAACTTGGTCCAAAGCGATAAA
>NZ_DF968005.1:214512-229878 GCF_001047075.2 Fructobacillus ficulneus | reverse complement strand
GGCCAACTTAGTAACACGGAAGTTCTTTGTTGTTCCATCAAGCTTCAAAACGTCAACGTTGTCTCCAACCTTGATAGTTCCACGCTTAACACGACCGATACCAATACGACCAACGAAGTCGTTATAGTCCAACATGGCAACTTGGAACTGCAATGGTTCGTCAGAGTTGTCAACTGGAGCAGGAATCGTTTCAAAGACCGTCTTGAAGATTGGGTCCATTGTATGTTCTTGCTTGTCGATGTCAGGATCAAATGATGATGTTCCGTTCATGGCTGAAGCAAAGATAACTGGGAAGTCCAAGTCATCTTCGTCGGCACCCAATTCAATGAACAAGTCCAAAACTTCGTCCACAACTTCTTCTGGACGGGCACCAGGACGGTCAACCTTGTTAACAATCACGATTGGTGTCAAGTGTTGTTCGAAGGCCTTCTTCAAAACGAAACGAGTCTGGGGCATAGTACCTTCAAAGGCATCAACGACGAGCAAAACCCCGTCAACCATTCCCATGATACGTTCAACTTCTCCACCGAAATCGGCGTGACCTGGGGTATCCAAGATGTTGATTTGCTTGTCGCCAACACGAACAGCTGTGTTCTTTGACAAGATCGTGATTCCACGTTCTTTTTCAATATCGTTGGTGTCCATCACACGGTCGCCCAGTGCTTCTTCCTTACGGGCGTCCAATGTATCAGACTGCTTTAACATTTCGTTCACCAACGTCGTCTTTCCGTGATCGACGTGGGCGATGATAGCGATATTACGAATATCTTCGCGAAGATTTGCCAATTTTATGTGCTCCTTTATTGTTACTACTCACAAGAAAGACTAGGGATTTCCCTAGTCTTTTATGACCTTGATTGTCTCGAGATGCATCTTGTTTGTAGCGATTAATACTGTGTTTGATAATAGCATATTTACCGGTTCCCCGTCAAGCCTTTTAACCTGGTATCCGAGGCTTTCACTCAGAACCCGACCCGCCGCCAAATCCCAGGGTGACAACTTTGAGAGATAGCCGGTAGCTTGTTGTTGTAACAAGCGGACAAATGAAATACCGGCTGAGCCAATGACCCGAAAAGCCAGAGCTTTTTCGGCCAATAGTCGATATGGCTTTTCGCCAGATAATAGGCGGCGACCAGACAGAATCACAATTGCTTGGTCCAAAGACCGGTCAACAACGGCCGGTAACTTTTGTTCATTGCAAAAGACACCTAAGTCAGGTCCGCCGTGGTAAATTTCTTCGCTCATGACCTTGGCAATCCAAGCCAAGGTTGGTTGGCCGTCAACATAGAGGGCCACCATGATGGCAAAGTCCGTCTTTTCATGGACAAAGTTGAGTGTCCCATCAATCGGGTCGACAAACCAGACATGACCAACCATGGTCTCAGGTCGCTTTAAATCCCCCTCCTCGGCCACAAAGTGGGCCTGGGAGTCCAAGTTCCGGAGGTGGTCCAATAGCCAAGCCTGGTTGCTCTTATCCAGGTCTGTGACGAGGTTGCGGAAATCGCCTTCCTTAGTTTGGACAGAACGGTTGGCCCCCAGTCCCTGACGAACTTGCTGGCCTAATTCTGCCAACCATCCTGTCACCTGGTTATCAATCGTCTTTAATTGTCTTTCCGACAAATTATTCATTCACTAAGACCCGCTTGTTCGTTCCTTGAGTCAGCTTCATTGTTTGGTAGATTGACCGACCGGTTTGTTGTTCAAAGTCACGGTCAAAGGCTTTTTGCTCCGATTTAGAGGGTATGACATTGCAAAAACGTTGATGAGCACCGATTAAGAAATCTCGGTCGCAACCACCTTCATAAACTTGTAAGACTGCATCGACTAGGTTTGAAACCGCAATGATATCATCTTGATTCCAGTTACCATCAATTGGTAGTTGGTATTGTTCTGTCATAGTATCCCCTTCGTTTGCTCTTACTGCTATATTCTTCTATTTTAACAAGCTTTGACCTTCGATACTAGGCTATAATCATGAACTAGTACCCAGCTCACTCCTAATTTTGTTCGGACTCTAATCAAGTCGGTAGTTAATTTGCCAGTTAAACGGACTTTACCCGCTTTTAACCGACAATTCTGCTATACTGAAGGAGTATAGATTTTAATTAGGAGTTAACCAATGAAAATTCGTTTTACAATGGACAAGATTACCCGGGATGGCAACCCGGTCTTGCGGGCCCAGGCCCAAGAAGTGCCCTTTCCCCTTAGCGAAGAGCACCAACAGCTTGCCAAAGACATGATGACTTACTTGGAAGTTTCCCAAGACGAAGAACAAAACGAGAAGTATGACCTTCGTCCCGGTGTTGGCCTTGCCGCTCCCCAGGTTGGCGAATCCTTGCAAATGACCGCCATCTTGATTCCTTCTGCTGACCCAGCCGAAGATTCAGACACGCCATACTTTAAGGGTGTTATTTTCAACCCCGTAATTGTCTCAGAAACAGTCGGTCGTGCTGCTTTGGAAACCGGTGAAGGTTGCCTTTCAGTTGACGAAGACGTTCCTGGCTTTGTGCCCCGGTCAAAGAAAATTACCGTTCGTTACCAAGACGAAAACGGCAAGACCCAATCTAAGACCTTGCGCAACTACCCAGCCATCGTTTTCCAACACGAAATCGATCACTTGCATGGTAAGTTGTACTACGATCACATCAACCAACAAGATCCTTGGGGAATTGATGATAGCACCAAGTACGTATAAAAATTAAATTCCACGAAAAACTGTGACGGTATACTAATTACCTCGCAGTTTTTCTTTACTACAAAATCAAAAACCGGAGATCACCACAATCGTGATGTTCTCCGGTTTTAATTTGCCTTATTTATCAAAAATTGACTTTTTCTTATTAACCTTAACGCCAGAAGCATCTGCAAATTCTTGCAAAGCGGCCTTTTGGTCCTTGTTCAGCTTGGTTGGCACAACCACGTTAACAATCACGAATTGGTCACCAAAGCCGTTATTGTGCAAACGGTTAGCACCCTTACCAGCAAGGCGGAATCGACGACCGTTTTGAGTTCCGGCCGGAATCTTCAACTTCACTTCACCGTGAACCGTCTTAACTGGGATTTCAGCACCCAAGGCAGCCGTGATAAAGTCGATGTCTTGTTGGAGATAGATATCGGCACCATCACGCTCGAAGCCTTCCTTAGAAGCGCCAACAGAGAAGACGACGTACAAGTCACCCTGTGGGCCACCGTTAGTACCGTCTTCACCTTGACCAGACAAACGCATTTGTTGACCAGTTTCAACCCCAGCTGGGACCTTAACCTTGACTTCACGTTGGGTCCGGTCAGCCTGTGATCGAGTATACTTAACATTCTTCTCAGTTCCAAAAATGGCTTCTTCAAAGGTCAAGTGCATCCGGTACTGAAGGTCACGCCCCTTACGAGGAGCATTTGGATCAGAGAATCCACCACCGAACATTTGGGAGAAGATGTCGCCCAAGTCGGAGAAGTCGCCGAAGCCACCTTGTCCGCCTTGGCCACCACCGAAGCCGCCAAAGCCACCTTGAGCCCCAGCAGGACCGAATTGGTCATACTGTTGGCGCTTTTGAGGGTCACCCAAAGTTTCAAAGGCTTCCTGGACTTCCTTGTACTTGTCCTCGGCCCCAGGTTCATGGTTCAAATCGGGGTGGTACTTCTTTGATAGCTTACGATATGCTTTTTTAATTTCGTCTTGGCTCGCAGTTTTTTCCACTCCAAGGCGGTCGTAAAATTCAGTATTATTCACAAGCAGCTCCTTTGATTCATTTTATGTACATGGCCAGCCGTAGCTGGTCCATTTTATCAGTTTTACTGAGCAAAGAAAAGATTACTTCTTGTCGTCAGGGTTAACTTCTTCGAAGTCACCATCAACAGTGTTGTCATCTTGCTTTGCTTGGGCACCTTCAGCTCCACCTTCTGGTTGAGCTTGTTGGTACAACTTTGTTGCTAATTCAGTCGCAACCTTAGTCAAAGCTTCTGACTTTTCCTTCAAATCAGTCAAATCAGCATCTTCGGCAGCGGCGTCTTCCTTAGCCTTCTTCAAGGCATCCAAGGCGTCTTGGGTTGGTTGCTTGTCAGCGTCTGACAACTTGTCGCCAACTTCTTCCAAAGTCTTTTCAGTCTGGAAAATCAATTGATCGGCGTTGTTACGAGTTTCAACTGCTTCCTTCTTCTTGTTATCGGCTTCTTCGTTGGCCTTGGCGTCATCCATCATCTTTTCGATTTCTTCGTCTGACAAACCACCAGCAGCTTGGATGGTAATCTTTTGTTCCTTTTGAGTACCTAAGTCCTTAGCAGAAACGTTAACGATTCCGTTACGGTCGATATCAAAAGTAACTTCGATTTGTGGCACACCACGCTTAGCAGCAGGGATGTCTGACAATTGGAAACGACCCAAAGTCTTGTTGTCAGCGGCCATTGAACGTTCACCTTGCAAAACATGGATGTCAACGGCTGGTTGGTTGTCTTCGGCAGTTGAGAAGACTTGTGACTTTGAAGTTGGGATAGTAGTGTTACGGTCAATCAACTTCGTGAAGACCCCACCCATTGTTTCGATACCAAGTGACAATGGCGTAACGTCAAGCAAAACAACGTCCTTCACGTCACCAGTAATGACACCACCTTGAACAGCGGCACCCAAGGCAACAGCTTCATCAGGGTTGATTGAGTGGTTTGGTTCCTTACCAGTCATCTTCTTAACAGATTCTTGGACAGCTGGGATACGAGTTGATCCACCGTTCAAGATAACTTCATCAATTTCGTTAAATGACAAACCGGCATCCTTCAAGGCGTTCAAAACTGGTTGTTCTGCACGCTTTACCAAGTCAGCAGTCAATTCGTTGAACTTAGCGCGAGTCAAAGAAGTTTGCAAGTGCAAAGGTCCTTGGTCACCTGAAGCGATAAATGGCAAGTCGATTTGTGCTTCAGTAGCTGAAGACAAAGTCTTCTTAGCTGTTTCAGCAGCATCCTTCAAACGTTGCAAGGCCAACTTGTCTTGCTTCAAATCAATACCGTTTTCGGCCTTGAATTCTTCAGCTAAGTAATCGATAATCTTAGCATCGAAGTCATCCCCACCCAAGTGAGTATCACCGTTGGTTGACAAAACTTCGAAGACACCATCGCCTAATTCAAGGACAGAAACATCAAATGTTCCTCCACCAAGGTCATAAACCAAGATCTTTTCGTCCTTGTCCAACTTGTCCATTCCATAAGCCAAGGCTGCGGCTGTTGGTTCGTTGATGATACGTTCAACTTCCAAACCAGCAATCTTACCAGCATCCTTAGTAGCTTGACGTTGAGCATCGTTGAAGTAAGCAGGAACCGTGATAACGGCCTTATCAACATTTTCACCCAAGTAATCTTCGGCGTAACCCTTGATGTATTGCAAAATCATGGCTGAGATTTCTTGTGGTGTGTAGTCCTTACCAGCAACAGAAACCTTGTAGCCTTCTTCACCCATGTGTGACTTGATTGATGAAATCGTGTCTGGGTTAGTGATGGCTTGGCGCTTAGCAACGTCCCCAACTTGTGTTTCGCCGTTCTTAAATGAAACAACTGATGGTGTGGTACGGCCACCGTCTGGGTTAGTAATAATCTTTGGCTTGCCACCTTCTAAGACGGCAACAGCTGAGTTTGTAGTTCCTAAATCAATTCCGATAATCTTTGACATAATCAATTAACCTTCCTTGTATGTAAATTAAAATTAAATTTCTAAGCTTTTTTAGGTGTGGTGCCTTCCGGCTGAATCACCAGGTAACTTGAGTCGTTTTCTTATTGGGCAACGGCAACCATGGCTGGGCGAATCACCCGGTCTTGGAGAACATAGCCCTTTTGCAAAACTTGGGCAACTTGGTCGGCCTTAATTTCACCTTCAGCCGGTACTGATTGAACCCCCTGCATCGTAGCAGGATCAAAGTCATCCCCAACTTGGCCAACTTCTTGGATACCGTTAGTTGTTAAGGCTTGCTTCAAAGTCTTCAAAGTGATTTCAACTCCCTTGTGGATTTGTTCCACTTGGGCATCGCCATCAACTTCAACGGCTAAAGCACGTTCCAAGTTATCAACGACTGGCAAGATAGCTTCTGCTAACTTTTGGCCGTCGTACTTGCGCACGTTTTGCATTTCACGGGCATTCCGTGTTTGAATATTTTGCATTTCAGCTTGAGCTCGTAAGAGTTCGTCATCCTTAGCTGCTAGGGCTTCTTTCAACTCAGCAACCGGATCTACTTCGACTTCTTCTTCAGGGGCTTGACCCTCTTCACTTTGGTCAGCTGCTGCAAAATCCTCAGCTTCTGTTTCCTCTGTGATATCAGCCTCAGTTTGCTTCAAATCTTTTTCGTCCTTTGACTTCGCCACGGGTGTTCCTCCTTTTAGTTAAACATACTCAAGTAATTTGTTATCCAATGCCTTGGCAAAAGTTGCAAGCAACTTGGTTACCTTGGCATAGGGTAAGCGGATGGGACCAACCAGAGCAATGATTCCGCCCGGGTCACCAGCTAAGGTGAAGGGCGCTGCTAGGATGGCATAGTCTTGTAGGAGCGGTGTTGGCAACTCCTGCCCTAACCGAATTGTTACCCGTCCGGCTTGGGTTTGCGCCAAGTTCCGCACGGCATCCGGTGAAGCGAAGAGTTCCAAAACCGACCGACCTTCTTTCAGGTTCAAGTAGGCATCATCGGCAACTTCCAAAAGGTTCAGTCGACCACCAATGTGGACTTGTTCTTCCACCGACCGGGCCAAGACATCCCCGAAAAGTTGCAAGAAAGCCGCTGGGCTTTCGATGTTGCGGGACAAGGTTACCGGTAACTCTTCCGAGTTCATCAGTGACAAGACCTCTTGGACTGGCCGACCAACCATCTGCGCATTGATATAAGCGACCATGTCCGTTAAGGACGAGACCGACATATCTTTTGGCAGACGGAAGGTTTGCGATGAAACCTTGCCATCGGAAGTAGCCAATACTGCGAGGACTTGCTGCCCCTCCAATTGAATCAACTGGAAGGAAGAAATCTTGAGGTTGACCAACTTCGGTTTCAAAACCACCGCCGTCAACCCGGTCACATCCGCCAAGTGTTTGGCGGTTTGTTCCAACAAGTCATCCAACTCATGGAAATTTCCACGAATTTGGTTGGAAATCCAAGCAACATCGGCGGCTGAGGCCTGGTCCGCAACCATCAAATGGTCAAGGTAATACCGGTAGCCCGCCTTGGACGGAATCCGTCCGGCTGATGTATGCAACTTCTTGAGCAGGTTCTCTTCTTCCAGAAACATCATCTCATTCCGGATGGTGGCTGGTGAGAACGCCAAGTTCAATTGGTCGTGCAAGGTTTTTGACCCAACCGCCCGGGCGGTTTGAGTATATTGGTAAATAATCGCTGCTAAAATCATTTGCTGTCGATCAGTTAGCATCCACTCAAACCTCCCTTTTGTTGTTTTAGCACTCGATTACCTCAACTGCTAATAACTCTATTATACAGTACATTTCTGATAATGCAAGTTTTTTAGCACTCTTTTTATTAGAGTGCTAAAACTATTAAAAAGGGCTGGTAAATCAACTTTTTACCGGTATTGATTTTTCAAGGCAAATAAAAAAGCAAAAATTAATTTGCTTTTGTTTGAAAATATTCTTTTGTTTGGTCTCGGTCCCCGTTCAATTGGTCAATCAGGGCCTCGACCGTGGTGAACTTGACCTCATCACGGAGTTTGGTGTGCCATTCAATTTTGACCGTCTCACCATAGACCTGGTCGGCAAAATCAAAGAGATTGATTTCTACCGTGACTGGTCGGTTCGCCTCAAAGGTAATGTTGCGACCAATTGAAGCCATCCCATCGTACCAGTGACCATCGACCTCGGTCCGAACGGCGTAAACACCTAAGCCCGGCAAGGATTCAAGTTCCGGCGTCCAGATGTTAATCGTTGGGTAGCCCAAGGTCCGACCACGGGCATCCCCATGGACAACCAAACCGGTTGTCTGATGAACACGACCAAGACTCGCCGTCACAGCGGTCAAGTCGCCAGCGGCGAGGTCCGCCCGAATCTGTCGGGAAGCAATCTTCCGGTCATCAGCATCCAAAGTTTCCTTGCCAACTGTAACAACCTCAAACCGACCCTTGGCATAAGTTGGTAAGTGGGCCATGTCGGCTTCATACTTATCAGCCCCATACTTGTGGTCAAAGCCAGCGACAACAGTTGCTGCACGCAAGGGTTGTAAGACGCCCGTGATAAATGCCTCAGGATCAAGGTCGGCAACGTGCGATGTTAATTGCAGGCAATAAACCCGGTCAACACCAAGTTGGCCCAATAAGTCCACCTTTTCTGCCAAAGGTGTCAGATAGTGCCAGGGCTGGGCAATCTTTTCAAAGACCAAGCCAGGATAAGGACTATAAGTCAAAACGGCCAGGGGCTGGCCCTGGTCATGGGCTACCTGAGCAGCCCGCTTAATAACCTTTTGATGACCGCGGTGAACCCCGTCAAAGAATCCCATCGCAAGTACCTGGTCAGTATTTAATTGTGGTAAATCCGTTAAGGGATAATGTAAGTTGATTAATTCAGTCATAGGCTTATTATAGCAAAGTTCTTTAAAAAGGGTCTGAACTAGCTTTGATTTTTTGAGGGGTCAGCAGGGGTTCCCCCTCTATGAACTACGCACAGACATCTTAGCCAAAGAAATACCGCGACCGCCAAAGGCCTTGGTCGGCATCAAAATGATAAACGGCCAAGAGTTGGTCCTGGTAGAAGGTTTGGTAATACCCCTCCTCAGTCTGCGGCCATGTCGTCGTTGGAATCTTCTGACCATTCTTAACGGCAAAGTATTCTTCCTCGGTCAGGTCTTTTCGGGGCCAGTCCAAGACGGCCTCGATTGGCATAATTTTTTGGCAGAGCTGGTCAAAGTCCATTTCCAGCAAGTCATCCAAGTCAGTTGCCTGGGCCAAATCAAAACCTGATCCGGCTGTCCGTCGGAGCGCCGTCATCGTGGCTGGCAGGCCGAGCTTTTGTCCGAGGTCGTAGGCCAGGGTCCGGATGTAGGTCCCCTTGGAAACCTGGGCTTCAAAATCGAGCTGCTGATATGGCTGACCTTCAACCCAGCTTAGGTCACTAGTCTGGTCAAAGCGGTAAATGGTTGCCTGCCGTTCTGGCAATTCAACAGTCTCACCCGCCCGGGCATACTCGTACAAACGCTTGCCATTGACCTTAACGGCCGAATAGATGGGCGGAATTTGAATGACGTCACCGGTCAGGTCAGCCATTGCTGCCGTGATAGCAGCCTGGTCCAAACCTTCCGTCAATGGTTGGTCGGCAACCACTTCCCCATCGGCGTCCTGGCTTTCAGTGGCATAGCCAAATGTGACCGTTCCCGTATAGGTCTTTGGCCGAGTTTGTAAGAGGTCGATCAGCTTGGTAGCACGACCAAGGGCGACCACTAGCACCCCATCAACATTGGGATCGAGTGTTCCGGCATGGCCAATCTTCTTTTGCCCAGTCACTCGGCGCAGTCGGGCAACGACCCCAAAGGAGGTCATTTCTTTGGGCTTATTCACGACCAGTAGGCCGGATAGTTCAGGATGTTTGCTTGTTACCATTGATGGTCTCCATTAATTTCAATTAAAAACCGGCACCACCAAATTACTTGGTGAAGCCGGTTCTTATTTTACCGATTTGCACGGGCTTTTTCAATGTAGTCCTTCATTTTACCGAAGCCAAGTTCGAGTTGGTCCATGTCGGCCGCATAAGAAATCCGGATGTAGGCATTGGCCGAGTCAAAGTGTGAGAAGGCTGCCCCAGGAATCACGGCAACCTTTGCTTCTTGGGCCAAGGCTTCCGCGAAGGCCCAACCATCAGTTCCGAAGTCGGCTGGAATCTTGGCAAAGAGGTAGAAAGCCCCATCGGGTGAAACCACGTCATAGCCCATGTCAGCCAAGGCCTTCCGTGAGTATTCACGACGTTCTTCGTAGCTCTCCTTCATGTAATCCAAGTCAGACCGCTTCATCTCCAAGCCCGCCACGGCCCCGTCTTGGACAAAGGTTGGAATTGAATACACCTGGCAACTGTGAACTGTTTGGATCAAATCCATCACTGCCTGAGGGCCGAGGATGAAACCAACTCGGTAACCAGTCATGGCGTGAGACTTTGACAAACCGTTAACCACGATTGATTGGTCAGGCAAGAATTGGGCAATTGAGAAGTGGTCATGGTCGTAAGTCAATTCGGCATAGATTTCATCTGAGATAACCCAGAGGTCGTTGGCCTTGAAGCATTCGGCCAAGGCTGCCAATTCGTCCTTGGTATAAGTTACCCCGGTTGGGTTGTTGGGATAGTTAAAGAGGATGGCCTTGACTGGCACAACGGCTTGGCGAATCGTTTCTTCAACCAAGGCAGGTGTTAATTTGAAAGCATTTTTAGTGGTATCAATCGGCACGGCAATTCCACCAGCAACGCTCAAGGCTGAAAAGTATGAACCAAAGGCTGGTTCTGGAATCAACATCCCAGTTCCAGGAGCCAAAAGGGTCTTAAAGATGGCCAAGATGGCTTCAGTCACCCCAGAAGTAATCACAACGTTTTCGATGCCTGGATAAGTCAGGTCATAGCGGTCCTTCATGTAGGCCAAAACGGCTTGACGGAGGGCTGGTTCTCCCTGAGAATTTCCGTAGTGTGACCGGTTATCATCGATAGCGGCCTTCGTGGCTTCCTTAACAGGAGCTGGCGTATCAAAACCAGGTTCTCCAAAGGTCAAAAAGGTGATGCCGTCGATAGTTGAAACGGTCTTTTGGAAGCCCAACAACTTATCGGGAGCGATGTTGGCGACTTCTGGGTTCACTGGCAAAATTGGTTCTGACATAAGAAAGTTCCTTTCAATCTTAAACATGGACAATATTAGCAATTGGTCTAGTAAAACAATTACCCTTAGTTTACACGTTCCTGAACCTTTTGCAAGATATTATGAAAAATAAATGAGTTTTTATTTGTTTTTATCTCATTTTAATTGAATGAAAATCAATATCCGCCAGCATCCTTATTCTCGCGCGAAATAGTCGTTACGCAATCCAAATTCATGCTTAATACTTTGTTATCCGTTTGTTATTCACAATATTGGGCTTTATTTGTTACTTTAGAACAGCTAAGATTCATGTTAGCGGAGAAGTCAACGAAAGAAGTCAAACAAATGAAAAAATCAACGAAAGCCGCCATCATCGGTGGTACCTTCGGCGGTATTAACGGTGGAATTTCAATTCTACTCGAAATGATTATTCCAAAACATTGGCACATCACCTCGTTTATTATTTTGCTAGTTACTGTGCCTGTGTTTTATTATGCTTATAAAAAATTTGTGCAAAATGCTGACTAATTAGTTCCTGCATCTCAGCAATATTAAAGCCCCCGTTCCTGTCAAAAACAGGAGCGAGGGCTTTTTTTCTTACTGTCCATGCAAAAACACCCCGGTCGCACCCGGGGCGTTTTTTGAAGGCTAACGAGGCCTCCTCATATATCTGTGACTACATTATAACGTTAACACGCTGCATTCGCACATATTGGCAAAACAAATGTTGATTGTTTTTTATTTAAGCATTAACAATTTCTTGGTCTGCTTCGCTTTGGTCAGCACGGACCTTGGCAACATATGCAGCAACCCGGTTAAGACCTTCCTTCAATTGCGCCATATCAGCGGCGTATGAAAAGCGCAGGAATGGGTTGGCTTCTTCAAAGAATGAAAAGGCTGAACCAGGAATGACGGAAACCTTACCCTCATGGGCCAGCTTTTCGGCGAAATCCCAGCCGTCGTTACCCATGTCTTCTGGCAAGCGAGCAAAGAGGTAGAAGGCCCCTTCCGGAGTGACTAAGTCAAAACCAAGGTCCTCCAAGAAGTTCTTAGCATAATCCCGATTTTCTTGGTAAGCTTCAACCATGAACGTCAAATCTTCCTTAGGAATCTTCAAGGCTGCAGTTGCCCCGTCCTGGATGAAGGTTGGGACGGCAAAGACCAAAGGACCGTGGACCTTTTGCATCTCTTTAATGATTGCCTGAGGGCCTAAGATAAAGCCAAGCCGGTACCCCGTCATAGCATGAGACTTTGACAAGCCGTTTACCACAACTGTTTGGTCGGGTAAGATGTTTCCCATTGAATAGTGATCACGACCATAAGTCAATTCAGAGTAAATTTCATCGGAAATAACCCAAAGGTCGAGTTTCTTAAAGCAGGCAGCCAATTCCTCTAACTCTGCCTTGTCATAGGTAACCCCGGTTGGGTTATTTGGGTAGTTGAAAAGGATGGCTTTGACTGGTACTTCGGCTTGAGCCAAGGTCTCTTCGACCAGGGCGGGCGTTAATTTGTAAGCATTTTTAGAGGTGTTGATTGGCACGGCTACCCCACCGGCTACGCTCAAAGCGGAGAAGTACGATCCATAAGCTGGATCCGGAATCAAGAGACCATCACCAGGCGCCAAGAAAGTCTTGAAGATTGACTGCATCGCTTCCGTGACACCGACAGTCACGATGACGTTATCGATGCTAGGGTAAACGAGGTCATAGCGGTCCTTCATATAGTCCAAAACTGCTTGACGCAAAGCTGGTTCACCCTGTGAATCCCCATAGTGAGACCGGTTGGACTGGATTGAGGCAATGGTCGCATTCTTAATCACGTCAGGCGTAGCGAAACCAGGTTCTCCAAGGGTGAGGGAAACTAGTCCATCGATTCCGCTAACACTACGTTGAAACGTCAATAATCTATCAGGGGTCAAATCAATAATATCTTGGTTTAATGGCTTAGGCATACAAAATTCCTTTCTTACTCTCGTCGTTCTTTGGCGGAGCCAGTCGGCTACAATACTTCCTTCATTAGTTTCTAAGTTTACACAATCATTACGGGGATATCTAGGTGATAAACATGAAACTATTGTAAGTTATGATGACTTTTAATCACCTTATGATTTTTCTTTATTTTCTCTGGAAAATTAACTACATCCACCTTACCGAACCGAGATAAAACCAATATCAACGTCGCCACGACAAATAAAAAAGGACCTGCAAATGCAAGTCCTAAAAAGCAACGAATGTTGCCTTAATCTTTTTTATTCAAATTCCGAATCAACTCTTCAATATGGTCACCATATTGGATGGAGTTATCCAAGACAAAGTGTAATTCTGGAATCTTGTAAACCGTCAACCGGGCACCCAATTCACGGCGAATCAAGCCTGAAGCGGCTTCTAAGCCAGCTTGGGCCTTCTTCCGGTCTGAGGCCAAATCTGAAAGAATTGAGTAATAAATGGTCGCAATCTGCAAGTCACCAGACACTTCAACTGAAGTAACTGTAACATCTTGGACGCGAGGATCATTGACCCGCTTCAAAATCAAATCTGTAACATCTTTTTGGATTTCTTGCGCTAAGCGCCCGATCCGTTGTGCATTTGCCATGCTAACCTCCCAATCTGTAAAGCTTACTTAGGCTTTACTTCTTCCATGATGTAGGCTTCAACTTCGTCACCAGGTTGGATATCGTTAAACTTGTTAACAGTAAATCCGAATTCGTAACCAAACTTCACTTCGTTGACAGCATCCTTACCACGTTGCAATGAGGCCAATTCGCCATCAAAGAGCACAGTTCCGTTACGGACGATGCGAACCTTTGAATCCTTGGTAATCTTACCTTCTTCAACGCTGGCACCGGCAATGGTTCCAACCTTAGAGAACTTGAAGAGTTCCTTAACAACGATTTGTCCAATGACACGTTCTTCGTAAACTGGTTCAAGTTGACCCTTCATCGCTGCGGTCACATCATCAATGGCGTCATAAATGACTGAGTAGAAACGCATATCAATCTTGTCATTGTTAGCTTGTGACTTAGCAAATGGTGTAGGGCGCACGTTAAATCCTAAGACAATCGCGCTTGAAGCTTCAGCCAATGAGATATCTGATTCGTTAATCGCACCAACAGCGGCGTGAACAACATCAACTCGGACACCATCAACTTCAATCTTCTTCAATGAACCAGTCAAGGCTTCAACTGAACCTTGAACGTCGGCCTTAACAATAACAGGCACAGTCTTCATTGCCTTTTCAGCCATTGTGTTGAACAAAGTATCCAAAGTAACAACTGAACTTGCGTTACGAACTTCTTCACGGGCACGCTTAGCACGAGCTTCACCGGCTGCACGAGCAGTTTTTTCATCAGCCATAACCAAGAAACGGTCTCCGGCCAATGGCACTTCATTCAAACCAGTGATTTGAACAGGAGTGGCTGGTGTAGCAGCTTCAACATCGTGACCCTTTTCATTGGTCATTGTCCGGACACGACCGTATGTGTTACCCACAACGATTGGATCTCCAACACGCAAAGTTCCTTGTTGAACCAAGACAGTTGAAACAGGTCCACGACCCTTGTCCAAACGAGCTTCGATGACAGAACCGCGAGCAGGTTGAGTTGGGTCGGCCTTCAATTCCAAAACATCGGCTTCCAACAAGATCATTTCAAGCAATTGGTCAACATTTTGACCCATCTTAGCTGAAATCTTGACGAAGATCGTGTCACCACCATACTCTTCAGGAACCAAGTCATAAGCCATCAATTGGTTCATAACTTGTTCAGGGTTAGCCCCTTCCTTATCAATCTTGTTAACGGCAACGATAACTGGAGTACCAGCAGCCTTAGCATGATCGATGGCTTCGATTGTTTGTGGTTGAACACCATCATCAGCGGCAACAACCAAGATTGTAATGTCGGTGATGTTAGCACCACGGGCACGCATTTCCGTAAAGGCCGCGTGACCAGGTGTATCCAAGAAGGTAATCAACTTATCATTCAAACGAGCTTGGTAAGCACCAATGTGCTGTGTGATTCCACCAGCTTCGCCAGCAGTAACGTTCGTCTTACGCAAGTAATCCAACAAAGTTGTCTTACCGTGATCAACGTGTCCCATGATGGTAACAACTGGTGCACGAGGTACCAAGGCTGCTTCATCAATGGTTTCGTCATCGAAGAACCGGTCGATATCGGCCACGTCTTCTTCTGCCTTTTGTTGGGCTTCAATCCCGTAATCAGCAGCCAAAACTTCAATGGTATCTTCATCCAATGATTGGTTTTGGTTGGTTACCACACCCAATAAGAACAACTTCTTAATGATTTCTGTAGCATCACGGTGCAAAAGCTTAGCCAAGTCTTGGACGTTCATTCCAACCCGGTATTCCAAAACTTCTGGTAATGGTTGTTCCTTACGAACTGAAACTGGCTTCTTTGGTGCTTGCTTAGCAGCAATACGACGAGCCTTCTTTGAACCATGAGGCTTGTCGTTACGACGAGGAGTCTGTTGACCAGTTCCAGTCGTATTACGCTTGCGCGTGTTGTTACGGGCTGAGTTGTTCCCTGAGGCCAATGACCCACCGAAACGACCAGCGCCGTTGT
>NZ_DF968005.1:209213-214458 GCF_001047075.2 Fructobacillus ficulneus | reverse complement strand
CCAGCTGCAGCTGGCTTTGCACCGGCTTGACCGTTAGCTGCTGGTTTAGCACCAGCGGCTGGCTTCTTTTCGGCTGGCTTAGCAGCTGGCTTCTTAGCAGCTTCCTTCTTAGCTTGGGCTGCTTGAGCAGCTTCCTTAGCCTTGTTGTTAGCTGAAACATATTCTTTCAAAGAGTCATCTTTTTGGGCTGAATAGTTAATTTGGCCTTCACGAGGCTTGGTTGACCATGACTTCTTTTCGCGAACCACTGGGCGACCTGAGTTAGCGTTGCTATTGCGATTACGGTTATTGTTGTTAGGACGACGGTTGCCACCCTGTCCACCTTGACCTGCTTGGCCGTTAGGACGACTAGCATTTGTCCGACCACCGTTAGCGTTACCTTCGTTAGTCTTCGGACGGGGGTGGTTGGCTGTTGCGGGCTTTGATGATGCCCCGTCTGCTAACTTAGCAGCATGCCGACGCTGGGATGCAGGCAATTCTTTTCGTTCTGGGACAGCCTGTTTGCGGGTTGGCCGGGGTGATCCTGAAAGTTTCTTTTCTTCTGCCATTAATTCCGCTCCTTTTCTTTGAGTAGTTCATTGATTTTCTTAGCAAAACCATTATCGGTGATGGCCATAATTGATCGGTTTAAACCGATTGCTTGGCTTAATTCGTCTTTAGTGAAATCTTCAACCAAAGTCACCTGATAAAAATTGGCTTTATCCCGAAATTTCTTTTGTTGGCTAGCACCCCCATCAATGGGGAAAAAGGCGATTTTAGCCTTGGACTTTTGAATCGCTGTTAGCGTATCGCCAGTACCAAAGACCAAATTGTTTGAACGCCGGGCTAAACCAAGTAACTGTAGGATTTTATCCTTACTGTTCATTGTCAAATAACTCTTTTCGGGCTTGCTGGTGGTCGACATAAGCATATAGTTCTTCATAAAAAGCCGGATCAATAGGCATTGAAAAAGCCTTTTCAAAGACACGTTGCTCTTGAGCTTGCTTAGCGACGTCACGGTCTAAGGAAACATAAGCTCCCCGACCGTTTTGCTTACCAGAGGGATCTAAAAAGACCTCTCCTTCCTTATTTTTAACGACCCGGACCAGGTCCTTTTTGGCAAGCATGGCACCAGTCACAATATCTTTTCTTAAGGGTACCTTCCGTGTTTTCATGAAAGAACCTCCTTTATTGGCTTAGTCTTCTTGTTCTGTTGTTGGTGTTTGTTCAGTTGCTTCAGTTGCAGCTGGGTCGATGGCTTCATCCAAGACAACTTCTTGGTCAGTTTCAACAACCGGAGCTTCTTCAGCTAACTTGCTAGCTTCGCTTTCAGCCTTAATATCAATCTTAAAGCCTGTTAAGCGAGCTGCCAAACGAGCGTTTTGACCCTTCTTACCAATTGCCAATGACAATTGATCATCAGGAACAATCACAGTCACAGATTGTTCGTTAGCTGGGTCAAAAATGACATCAGTCACTTCAGCGGGGTTTAAGGCATTAGCGATATATTGGGCTTCATCTTCCACCCATTCGACAATATCCATATGTTCCCCACCCAGTTCAGTCACAACGGACTGAACACGGGCACCACGTTGACCAACCAAGGCCCCAACTGGGTCAAGGTCACCATCATGAGTATAGACAGCAATCTTCGAACGGTCACCCGCTTCACGGGCAATCGAAACAATTTCCACTGTTCCATCATATACTTCTGGGACTTCTTGTTCAAACAAACGTTTGACCAAATCAGGAGCCGTTCGAGAAACAAAGATTTGAGGACCCTTCAAAGAGTTTTCAACCTTGTTCACCAAAACCTTAATGCGGTCACGCATTTGGTATTGTTCCGTTGGCATTTGGTCAGCCGGTGTCATAACGGCTTCCTGCTTACCAGGCAACATCACATAGAGGAAACGGCTGTCTTGTCGTTCCACTTCTCCAGTAATGATTTCATCTTGATAATCTTGGTACTTATCATAGATAGCTTGGCGACTAGCTTCGCGCATCTTTTGCACGATTACTTGCTTAGCTGCTTGAGCAGCCATGCGGCCAAAGTCCTTTGGTGTGACGTCGAAACGAATTTCGTCACCAGGTTCGTAGGCCTTGTTGATTACTAAAGCTTCTGTCAAAGAAATTTCAGTATCAGGGTCAAGCAAGTCTTCGTCCAAAACAACGATTTTCACTTGCTTGATGGTCATCTTACCCTTTTTATCATCAAAAGTTGCTTCAACATTTTGAGCCGCGTTGTACTGCTTCTTATAAGCGGCCTTTAAAGCGTTTTCCAAAGCGTCGACAACAACCGCGCGGTCAATCCCACGTTCTTCTTCTAAGGCATCTAAGGCTTGTACTAATTCTTTACTCATCTGCGTTCTCCACTTTCAATCAGATTAAAATTGGACGGCCACAATGGCCTTGGCAATTTCATCAAAGGTTACATCAAACTTTTGTTGCTCACTTTCCAATGTTAAACCATTGTCAGTTAGCTCAGCAATTTCACCCGTCCATTGCTTTTGGCCATCCTTGGCCGCAAAGAAAGCAATGGTAATGGCCAAGTTTCCTTCTTGGGCCCAGGCATAGTGCCAAGGTTCAACCAGGGAACGATCCATGCCCGGTGAAGCAATGTCTAACATATACTCACCAGGAACTGGGTCGACGGGGGCTTCATCCAAAGCCTCGTTCACAAGACGCGTGAAGTCGGTGATTTGTGCCATTGAAATATTTTGGTGGTCGGGTAGGTCAACTAAGACCTCCACTGTTTTTTGTCCACCAACCTGCTTAATTTTTAAATCCCACAGCAGCAACCCTTGGGCTGCAATAATGGGGTTTAAGATATCGAGCAAGGCTTGATTCTTTGCCTGTGCCATCCAAACTCCTTACTTGTTTTCTTACCATAAAAAATGAGCCGGTCAAATCTCCCTGACCCGCCCATTTACAATGTATATGTAAATTAACTTAACTCTATCTTAGCCGATTTAGCCAAGAAAAGCAAGGTCAAGCAAAGAAAAAACCACAGCAAGGCTGTGGTTTAACTGGTATTAAAATCTTACCAAGAAGCCTTACGAACACCAGGAATCTGGCCCTTATGAGCTAATTGACGGAAGTTAAGACGTGACATACCGAATTCGCGCATGTAAGCGTGAGGACGACCATCAATTTGGTCACGGTTGTGCACACGTACAGGTGATGAATCCTTTGGCAAAGCTGCCAAACCGATATAGTCACCAGCAGCCTTCAAGGCAGCACGCTTGTCAGCGTACTTTGCAACCAAGGCTTCGCGTTGCTTTGCCTTTGCAATCTTTGATTTCTTAGCCATTACTTAATCTCCTTGAATGTAACTACTTTACGAAGTTTTGGTGAGTACTTCTTTAACTCCAAACGATCGGGCGTATTACGACGGTTTTTAGACGTCAAGTAGATACGCTCTCCAGTTTCATCATTGCCTAATACAACATGAATACGCATATTCCCAGCTCCTCAGAATTTTGATTTTTTTAGTGAAAAATTATTTGCTTGTCAATACAAGTTAATATTATACATGCAACCCTAGCAGGTGTAAAGGCTAATTCGCAATTTCCTTACTAAGAATTTCAGACGGATTCGTCTTAGAATTGACCCTGCAATGGTGGGACAACTTGCTTCTTTCGTGAAACAACCCCTGGCAAATCAATGACGTTGTTGTCCAACTTAGTGCCAAAGGCAGCTTCGATGGCGTCAGCAGCATCACCCAAGTACAAGGCCTTTGAGTTTGAGTTCAAGATGTCTGTAATCACGAACAAGAAGTCTTCGTAACCAGAAGCCTTCATGGCTTCTTCCAAACCAGCTTGACGGGCCAAAACATCGGCAATGTCAACCGTGTTAACTTGACCAATGCGGAATTCATGAGAACCCATGGTGAAAGACTTAGCATCCCCCTCCAACAATTCTTCATCGCTCCGTGTTGACAAGTCAGTTCCGGCCTTCAACAAAGCCATGCCGTAAGCTTCCAAATCATCCAAACCAGCCAACTTAGCCAATTCAGGCAAAGCTTGACGGTCGAAGTCAGTCGTGGTTGGGCTCTTCAACAACAAAGTATCTGAGATCAAACCAGAAGCCAACATTCCAGCCACAGCAGCAGGAATTGTCAAACCAGCTTGCAAGTATTCAAAGTACAAGATTGTTGAAACTGAGCCCCATGGCTTAGCCGTGATGTACAAAGGTGTCGCATTTTGGAAAGCAAACTTGTGGTGGTCGTAGATGGCGTAAACTTCCACTTCAGCCAAGTTATCGACGGATTGAGCGGCTTCGTTATGGTCAACCAAGACAACTTGGTCAGTTTCGGCCTTGTCGATGATTGGCAAAGCTGCCAAACCAAAATGGTCCAAGGCGAATTGTGTTTCAGCATTGGGTTGCCCTTGAGCAACTGCCTGTGTATCAACCCCTTGTTGTGCCAACAAGTCGGCTGCACCCATCGCTGAAGCAATGGTGTCAGTATCTGGGTTCTTGTGTCCAAAAACTTGAATTTGTGCCATGTTTCTTACTCCTCTAGTGTCAATTCATTGACAACGATATTAATTTGATTGTAACCCGTTAAGGTGGGTTTTGCCTAGTCATTTTCCTGTAAATTTAGCGGGAAAATAGCGGTGGCTTGACCATCACGCTTAACATCCAACAAGGCCTGACCGTTGCTTGTCCGAGTCGACAAGCTATGGTCAGCCAATTGAATATCAAAGGTCTGCAACCGGTCCGTGCGAATCCGCAAGGCTCCCTGGTCCGGTGTCAGCGCCGTCGCGGCCGTAATGGCGTAGTCAATGGTCTTGCGGGGACTAAGGACCTGCAAGCCCTTGTTGGCCCGGTGACCAGCCGTAATCTCTTCAATCAGGCTGTACTTAAACGTTCCCTGATTGGTAACAACGGCCAAGAACCGGTCAGCTGGATCTAGGGCAAGAACGGCAACTACCTGGTCTTCTGCCCCCAACTTGATGGCTTTAACTCCGGCGGTTCGTGATCCCACGACTGGGACATCTTCTAAGGCAAAGCGCAAGGCTAAGCCGGTTTGGGCGACTACTAAGACTTCGTGGTCCTTCTTCGTTGGTTGGGCTGCAATCAACTCTGAATCAGCCGTCTTCAACTTCATCACCACTGCCGACTTCTTCTTGTAGGCCTTTGGAATCAAATCTTGGATGGTCGTCTGCTTGATAAAACCATCATTAGTGGCCAACAGGAAGGTTGCCTCGCTTTGCACGTCATCTAAGACGTAAGCAAAGCGGATACTTTCCTGGCTTTCCCAATT
>NZ_DF968005.1:209081-209181 GCF_001047075.2 Fructobacillus ficulneus | reverse complement strand
GACTGGGAGAAGTGCTCGCCCGGTTCCTTCCACTTGAATTCGGCCAATTCGTAAATTGGTCGGTAAATCAAGTTACCGAGGTTGGTAAAGAGCAAAAGAT
>NZ_DF968005.1:208972-209071 GCF_001047075.2 Fructobacillus ficulneus | reverse complement strand
TGGGTCGTGTTGGCCGTTTGGTTCAAGACGACGAGGTCATCTTCGGCTAGACCGTTTTCGGCCGCCGAGGCCTTGTAAGACCGCAGTGAAGCCCGCTTA
>NZ_DF968005.1:207920-208945 GCF_001047075.2 Fructobacillus ficulneus | reverse complement strand
CATTCTTGGAAACCAAGAGGCGGACGTCTTCGTCAGGCACCGTTACCGCCGTATCAATCACCAATGACTCAATTTCATCTTCGATGACCGTCAAGCGCGGACTCGCATAGTCCTTGGTAATCGCTTGCAGTTCCGTCCGAATCACATCGTGCAAGGCGTCAACTTCGTTCAAAATCTTTTGCAGCTTGGCAATCTTTTCGGCCAATGCCTTGTGCTCGTCTTCCAACTGAGTCACATCGGTGTTGGTCAACCGGTACAACTGCAAGGTCACAATTGCTTCAGCCTGTTCCTTGGTAAAATCAAACTTTTCAACCAAGTTCTTGGTCGCATCCTTACGGTTCTTTGAAGACCGGATGGTGGCGACAACTTCATCCAAGATAGACAGCATCCGGATCAACCCTTCAACGATGTGTTGACGGGCCTGGGCCTTCTTCAAGTCGTAAGCTGATCGCTTCAAGACGACTTCCTTGCGGAAGTCCAAGAAGGCCTGGAGGCCATCCTTCAACGTCACTAAGACAGGACGCTGGTTATGGATAGCGACCATGTTGAAGTTATAAGAAATCTGCAAGTCAGTCTTCTTAAACAAGTAAGTCAAGATACCATTTGCTGAGGCGTCACGAGCCAATTCAATGACAATCGACATCCCCTCGCGGTCCGATTCATCACGGACTTCGGTAATGCCGGCGACGTCCTTGTTGGCGCGGATGGCATCAATCTTGGCGACCAAGGTTGATTTCACCACTTCATAAGGCAATTCGGTGATTTCAATCTTTTGTTTCCCACCCTTGAGGTCAGAAACGGTCGTCTTGGCCCGGACAGCAATCCGGCCGCGACCAGTCTTATAGGCCTGCTTGATGCCATCGAGTCCCTGGATAATGCCCCCAGTTGGGAAATCAGGGCCCTTAACATAGCGCATCAAGGCTGACAATGGGGCTTCGGGATGGTCCAGCAAATAAACTAAGGCCTGGTTGATTTCCTTCAAGTTATGCGGTGGAATATCCGTCGCATACCCGGCAGAAATTCCA
>NZ_DF968005.1:203652-207879 GCF_001047075.2 Fructobacillus ficulneus | reverse complement strand
CGCCCCGTTCACAAAGAGGTTTAGTACTCGCGATGGCAAGACCGTTGGTTCGTAGGTCGTATCATCGAAGTTTAAGACCATTTCAACGGTGTCTTGGGCCAAGTCCTTCAGGATTTCACCTGATAACTTAGTCAACCGTGATTCGGTATACCGCATGGCGGCAGCCGGATCATTATCGATTGACCCGTTGTTTCCGTTCATATCGATTAAAGGTTCACGGACCTTCCAGTCTTGTGACAAACGGACCATCGCTTCATAAATCGATGAATCACCGTGGGGGTGAAAGTTACCCATCACGTTTCCGACCGACTTAGCTGACTTTCGGTAAGGGTGGTCGTAGGTATTTGAATCTTGGTCCATGGCGTACAAAATCCGCCGTTGGACCGGCTTTAACCCATCGCGGATATCCGGCAGGGCCCGTTCCTGGATGATATATTTCGAATATCGTCCAAAACGTTCGCCCATGACGGCTTCCAGCGAGAGCTCGGTAATGCGGTCTGCCATAGTGACAATCCCCAACCTTTCTTAAGTTAATTTTTTAAAATAAATCCAAGTTTTCAAACGATTCATCGCCGTGGTCATCGTCATTTTGGTCAGCAGCTGCCGACGTTGAACTGGCTGTTGGCGCCTCGTCCCCGTCATTGGCACTGGCCGTTGGCGTCTTACCGGCCAAGGCCTGTTCAAAGACTTGGGCGTTGGCATCCGACCCACCAGCAACGTTATCCAAAATTGACCCATCTTCTTCCATCGTGAATTGGACGTTTTGCTCAATCCATTGACGGCGAGGATCAACTTTATCACCCATCAAGGTCGTCACCCGCTTTTCAGCGAGGACGGCATCATCGATTTTGACACGAATTAACGTCCGGGATTCGGGATCCATGGTCGTTTCCCACAAGAGTGGCGCGTTCATTTCTCCCAGACCCTTAAAACGAGTCAATTCGTACTTGGTCTTTGATTGTGCTGTAATCTCGGCCAATTCATCGTTAGTCCAGGCAAAGGCGTCGGCCGTCTTACCACGGTACTTGACCCGGTAAAGCGGTGGCAAGGCAATATAAACCCGGCCAGCGTCAATTAAGGGGCGCATGTACTTGTAGAAGAAGGTCAACAACAAGGTTTGAATGTGGGCCCCATCATCATCGGCATCGGTCATGATAATGATTTTGTCAAAGGCCGCATTTTTCAAATTAAAGTCTGGTCCAACCCCACCACCAATGGCGTAAATCAAGGTTGAAATTTCTTCGTTCTTTAAGATGTCGGCCAACTTGGCCTTTTGGGTGTTCAAGACCTTCCCACGCAACGGTAGGATGGCTTGGAATTTCCGGTCCCGGCCCTGCTTAGCCGACCCACCGGCCGAATCACCCTCGACCAAGAACAATTCGTTCTTATCGGCGTTTTTCGATTGGGCGGGCGCTAATTTACCAGAAAGCAAGCGGTCGCGCTTGCCCTTAGTCTTGCCTGTCCGAGATTCCTCGCGGGCCTTACGGGCCGCTTCACGGGCTTCACGGGCACGAAGGGCCTTACGGACAATCTTTTGCCCGAAGTCCCCGTTTTCGAGCAAGAACCGTGACAAGGTTTCGTTGACAACCCCATCGACGGCAGCCCGGGCTTCGGTTGTGCCCAGCTTATCCTTGGTCTGCCCTTCAAACTGCAAGAGTTCTTCTGGTACCCGCAAGGAAATCACGGCAGACAGTCCTTCACGGACGTCAGACCCTTCCAGGTTCTTATCCTTGTCCTTGAGCAAATTAACCCGGCGGGCGTATTCGTTAAAGGCCTTGGTCCAGGCTGACCGGAAGCCCATTTCATGGGTTCCCCCGTCTTGGGTCCGGACGTTGTTAACAAAGGACATCAAGGTTTCTGAGTAACCATCGTTGTATTGGGCGGCAACGTCAACCAAAATTTTGTCTTGGGTACCTTCAAAGGTCATGATTGGACCCAGACCTTCTTTTTCTTCGTTCAAGAATTCTACGAAAGATTGAAGACCGTGATCATAGTGGTAGACTTCCTCACGAACTGGGTCAACCCGCTTATCCGTCAGCGTAAACTTAACCCCAGACATCAAAAAGGCCGCTTCACGCAGACGTTCGGCCAAAGTATCAAACTTAAAGACCGTCGTTGAGAAGATGCTAGCATCCGGTTTGAAGGTCAACAGAGTTCCGGTGCTGTCCTTAGTAGGCCCTAAGTCAACCAAAGTCCCAATCGGCTGTCCTCCGTTTTCAAAGCTTTCTTCAAAGCGATGGCCATCGCGGACAATCGTGACCTTCAATGATTCTGACAAGGCGTTGACAACTGATGAACCAACCCCGTGCAAACCACCAGAGGTGGCATAGCCCCCCTGGCCAAACTTTCCACCGGCGTGGAGGACTGTCAGAATAACTTCAGGCGTTGGCTTACCAGATGAGTGCATCCCCACCGGCATCCCCCGACCAAAGTCTTGAACCGTAATCGCATTATTTTCTTCAATTGTGACGCGGATATCGTCTCCGAACCCACCTAAGGCTTCATCAACCGCGTTATCAACAATTTCGTAAACCAAGTGGTGCAAGCCGCGACCATCAGTCGACCCGATATACATTCCGGGACGTTTGCGGACAGCTTCCAAGCCTTCAAGGATTTTAATTGAATCTGAATCGTAGTGTGTTTGCTTTGCCACTGTCTTCTTCCTTACTCGTCATTTCACCGCCATGAATCTTACAATAATAATCATCATTTTAGGCAATCAATAATTATCATAGATTAAAACTGATAAACTGACAATAGCCAAAAATAAAGTTCCGACAAATTAAAATCATTATGAATAACAACCAAGGCTGACCTGACAGGCCTTGATTTGCTAAGAAAGACTAGCCAAAATAATTTCCTATGGTAGAATAAACGGTGCTGTGCTTTTTATAAAAGGAGTCTAATTTATCATGTTCAAAATCATCTTCATTTTAGTTCTCGCCTATCTTTTGGGATCTTTAATGCCCGGTTACTGGCTGGGAAAAGTTTTTTACCACAAAGATATTCGCACGGAAGGGTCCGGTAACATTGGTACAACCAATGCTTTCCGCATCCTTGGTCCCATCCCAGGGACAGTTGTCCTCGTCATGGATATTTTAAAAGGGGCCTTAGCCGGCCTTTTGCCCTATTTCTTTGGCTTGCACGATGTCAACATTATGATTGTTGGTCTAGCCGCCATCTTAGGTCACACCTTCTCAATCTGGATTGGGTTTAAGGGTGGTAAGGCGGTCGCAACATCGGCCGGTGTCCTCTCGGTTTATAACACGCCCCTCTTCTTGATGGTTTGTGCCATCTTCATTACCTGCCTAATCCTCTTTTCGATGGTATCGGTTGCCTCAATGGTTGGCTTTACCTTTGCCTCATTCATGTCGGTTCTCTATTACCAAGACGTTATCCTCTCAATCATCGCGATTGTTCTGACGGTCTTCGTCTTCTACCGTCACCGTAAAAATATTGGTCGCATCTTAACTGGTACAGAATCAACGATTCCCTTCGGCCTCGTTTACTGGTTTGGTAAGAAAAATAAATAAATAAATAAATACTTAATCTGCCGCGTTGCCGGTAAATTAGGTAACACAAAAAGGCAGTGGTCTCAAACCACTGCCTTTTTTGCTACTCGCTCATCAGAGTATGTTTCATTTGAATTTTGATTGTCAGCTTGAGCTCATAGGTGCTGACTGCTCTTCAATGAATAGTTCGCTTGACGTCGTAGACTGAATGGTCAGCCAAGAGTGAGTCAATGATGCCATTAAGTTGGGCTACATTAGAAACACCAATCGAGGCTTGAACTTGGACCATTCCTCCCTTAGTCACGTGACCGTTAATTTCCTTAATGAACCGAGTTTTAGCATTTAACGACCGTAAAATCGCGTTTAAAATTCCTTGTTCATTTTCTGCATGAATCGTTAAGTCGGCTGTATAATCCGGACGTTGACCGTTTGGATCAGCCCAAACAACTTCAACTAGTCGTTGCCCACTTTTTTGGGCCGCATGAATATTCGGGCAATCAAAACGGTGGACAGCAATTCCCCGTCCTTGAGAGATGTATCCCGTCACCGCATCACCTGGGACCGGCGTACAACACCCCGACAAGCGAACTAGGAGGTTATCAACCCCGGCAATCACAACATCTGATTGACCGTCACGAGCCCTTGATTTTTGCTTAGGGACCTGTGATTCTTTTTTAATCGCTTGACCATCTTCCAAGAGACTCTTTTGAAGTTT
>NZ_DF968005.1:203347-203610 GCF_001047075.2 Fructobacillus ficulneus | reverse complement strand
CAGCTGCCTCTTTTTTCTCACGGACATGGCGGGTTAAATCTTTGGCAACAGCTAATCGGGAAATATCGCCATAGCCAACGGCAGCTAAAAGATCTTCTCGAGTTCCTGCTTGCATACCCTCGGCTACTGCTGTTAGCTGGTCTTCCGTTAAGAATTGAGCTGGGTCATAGTGACTTTCCATCAAGGCTCGGGCAACTGCATCCAGACCGTTTTGAATATTGTCATCACGGTCTTGGGTCTTTAAGAAGTGCTTAATCTTGTGA
>NZ_DF968005.1:190987-203313 GCF_001047075.2 Fructobacillus ficulneus | reverse complement strand
CCGAGTGGAAACCAAGTCGAGCCAATCTCGTGATGGGGTCGCATTGGGGCTTGTCAAAATCTCAAGGATATCTCCATTTTGTATTTTATAATCCAAGGGCACAATTCGACCGTTAGCCTTAGCCCCGGTCGTTCGAGTTCCAACATTTGAGTGGATGGCAAAGGCCATATCCAATGGACTGGCTCCCCGAGGTAATTCATAAACGTCGCCAGCCGGTGAAAAAGCATAAACTCTGTCAACAAACAAATCTGCCTGAACGGAATCCATGAAGTCCTGAGCATCGGTCGCCGATTCTTGTAATTCCAAGATTCCTTGGATGACATTCAAAGCCTTTTCGCTTTGGTCTTCAACATCCGCTGATTCATTCGACGTCCCACCGTGCTGCTTATAAGCCCAGTGCGCCGCAACCCCATATTCAGCCACTTGGTGCATGGCGTGGGTTCGAATTTGCACTTCTAGTGGCCGGCCTGAGGGGCCAATCACCGTTGTATGAAGTGATTGGTAGCCGTTGGGTTTAGGCAAGGCAATATAGTCCTTAAACCGACCCGGAATTGGTGTCCAGTGGGCGTGAATTGCTCCCAAAACAGCATAAGTATCCGGAATCGAGTTCGTCAACACCCGGATTGCAGACAAGTCGTAAATTTCTTCAAAGGACTTATGCTTATCAACCAATTTCCGATAAATCGAGTAGATATGCTTAGGACGGCCATAAACAAGAACGTTTTCTAGACCTAATTCTTCAATACTTTCATTCAGCTTGTCCACAGCCTCTTGGATTGACTTAATCCGCTCTTCGCGTTTCATATCCATCAAACCAGCAATCTTGTGGTAGGCGTCTGGCTCCAAAACAGCCAATGACAAATCTTCCAATTCCCACTTAATTGCCGAAATTCCTAACCGATCAGCTAAGGGAGCATAAATCGATAAGGTTTCGTTGGCAATTCGGCGTTGCTTTTCTGGTCTTAAGGCATCAAGGGTCCGCATGTTATGCAAGCGGTCCGCTAATTTAACAATGATAACCCGAATATCCTTAGCCATCGCTAACAAGAGCTTACGATGGTTTTCCGCTAATTGGACCTTGGAATCTTGGTATTTAATCTTGGAAATTTTGGTGACGCCGTCAACAATCCGTGTCACGACTGGATCAAAGTGTTCGGTCACATCGTTCAAATCAACGGGTGTATCCTCAACGATATCGTGCAAGAAGCCGGCAACGACCGTTGGTCCATCCATTTTCAATTCAGCTAAGATTCCGGCAACTTGAATGGGGTGAACAATGTAAGGTTCCCCTGACCGACGCTTTTGCTTTGCATGGAGGTTTTTAGCCCAATCGTAGGCGGCTTGGACTTGGGTAACCTGATCACTGGGGAGGTAAGCCTGGACCATTTCTAATACTTCATTAGCGGTGTATTCTTTGTATTTAGTCATCGTTTCGAGACCTTCCTATACTAAAAATAGCCCAGCAAGTCGCCTGGGATGATAATAAAAAAAGACAAAGCTTGTCTTTTTATTGTTAATGCTTTAAGGTAATTTCTATTATAGTGTACTTTAGGTAATGGGACAAGCCAATTACTCTCAGAACCGTCTGATAGGACTGTTTTCACAGTGAAATTGATTTTTTATGTCAATCTTAATCAAAATGATACCTTTACCGCCTTTATTTCTGTCGGAAAAAGAGTAAACTAAGCTCTTGTGTATCAATAGCTTTTATCGTCAAGGAGGTTTCAATGACCGATAACCAATCTGAAATCAACTGGAAACGTAACGTCTGGATCGTCTGGTTTGCCGTCTTTATGACCGGCGTTGCTTTTTCTGAAATTTTACCATTCATGTCCCTGTACATCGATACCCTGGGGCACTTTTCTAAAACAGAGCTAACTTTTTACTCTGGTGCTGCCTTCGCAGTCAATTTCTTAGTTTCAGCCATCGTTTCACCCATTTGGGGAAAAATTGCCGATAAAAAGGGCCGCAAATTAATGATGATGCGGGCTGCCTTAGGACTTGCTATTACCCTCTTTTTGATGGGCTTTACTCAAAACGTCTGGGAACTCCTCGCCTTGCGAGCCACCCAGGGAGCCCTAGGTGGGTTTGTTTCAAACGCTAACGCCCTAGTTGCAACCCAAACACCCAAGGACCACGTCGGCCGGTCTCTAGGCATTGTCGTGACCGGCTTTACCGGTGGACAGCTGATTGGTCCCCTCTTCGGAGGTGCCATGGCCGAAGTCGTTTCCTATCAAACGCTCTTCCATTTGACCGGTTTCATTCTCTTGATTGTCTTTTTCTTCATTTGGTTTTTGATTGAAGAACGCCCAATGGCCGCTCCAAAAGTCAGTGAGACCGGGACGCCAATCACTTGGAAAACACTACCAAAAAAGTCTTTGCTGGTTTCAATTTTCATCACCACGATGTTAATTCAGACTGTCAATATGTCTATCAACCCAATCGTTTCGCTCTTTGTCCGCGAAGTCGTCCATAACGGCCATAACGTTACCTTTATCGCTGGTGTGGTCGCGGCTATGCCTGGTTTGGCAACCGTAATCTTCGCGCCTGTCTTTGGTCGTCTCGGAGACCGCATTGGAACTAAGTACATGATTCAGGTTGGCTTCTTAATTGCCATCCTGGCATTTGTTCCAACAGCCTTTGTTACTTCAGTTGTTATGCTGGTGGCCTTACGTTTTGTGGTCGGTATTTCCGATTCAACGATGTTACCAGCAATTCAGAGCCTCTTAACACGGGCAGCACCAGAAGGAATGGTTTCACGTATCTTTTCTTATAATCAATCCTTCCAGTCAATCGGTTCCGTCATGGGACCAATGTTAGGTGTCGCCATTGCTTCCGTCTTTGACTACCGGGCCATTTTCATTATCTCGGCTATCATTGTCGCGGCTAACAGCCTGCTCTTCTACTTCAACGTCAATCGTAAATACGATTTAAACTAACTTTGCAACCAAAAAGAACTCCACGAAATTTTTCGTGGAGTTCTTTTAATTTTATAATAAGTCAGTCAGTGAAACCTGTTCACTTGTAAACCGACCCATTGGTTGGTAGTCATGGCGTTTTTTAAAGGGCAAGGGGGCAGTCTCAACTAAGGCTACCCGCTGATTTTGCTCGGTCAAAAAGATTTGACCTGGGCCTTTTACCTGCCCCTTAGTGTGCTTGCCAATCCGCCAAGGATGGGGCTGAGCCCCCTTCTTAACTTCATACTGACCAGATTTATTTTCCGTTAGCATGAGACCATATAAAATTAACGTATCGTATTGATTACTCTTAGCCATTACCCCTCCTCATCTGCATAGGGGGCAATCCGGGCTCCCATTTCAAACCGTGTTGTATCGACCCAATGATCAGGTTTCCAATGCAAGGCATAATCCGTTGCACTAGCCATTAAGGCTAAACGTTCAAAATTAGGATTCGTATTTACTTCGGCCAAAAGTTGCCGGTCAGCGGCGTTTAATTGACCAATCCAAGCTCGGACGACCATTCGACCTAGCGGCATTTTCAAGACCTTAGTCAAATAGGCAATGTGCCCATACGGCATTGGTCGCAACCAGGTATCAATTGATAAGTTTGGCAAATCAACCTGACTAACCCACTGATTAATATCAACCCGCCAAATTACCTGGTAAAGTCCAGGACTCTGCAGGTCTAAACCAGCCAAAAAGTTTGGATTGATTTCTTGGTCTAGCAAGCGAATTTGCCCCGGCTGATGTTGGAAAATAATAAGCGGAAACTTGTCTTTTCCATCGTAAAAAAGGTTCAAGACAAATTCAGATTGACTAAATTCTGGACCAGCTGGGTGATGCTTTTCTTTTGGAAAGACAATCACATTTTGTCCTAAATCCTCTAAGGCCGCAATCAATTTCTTGCGGTTTCCTGGGACTAGGACCGCATGCGGATTTTCACGATCAATCACCGACATAACGTCAGACGTTTCCAATGGCTCCAAATACTGCTTATCCGATAAATGAGGCAAGAGGGTCGGATCAGCCGCATTGTTATTCATGATAATGGTCTTATACTTCAACCGGTGTAATTCGGATAAAGTGACGCTGGTCATATAACCAGCCGAAGCACCATCCCCCATTCGAAAGGCACCAGGACCGATAATCACAACCGACCGGTCACAGACTGGATTCGATTCATTTTCCTCTTCAAAGGTCGCAAAAAATTGGCGGGCATGCTCCGGAAATTCACCGGCTGACGGTTCCAAAGCCTTGTAGGTTGGAATGATGTCATTAGCCCGAGCCAATTGTCGAATTGATTGAAAATCGGTCCGCCAAAAACGGGCTAATAGGCCGTCCGACAGGCCAGATTTTTTTGCCATCTTTAATGCTTCAGCATCGCCAGGTTGTTGGTCAACAGAAAGTTCAATTGCTAATAGACGCTTTAATTGATAAAAATAAAATTCATCAATATTCGTTAATTCAGCGAGTTCATCAACTTCATAACCACGTCGCAAAGCTTCAATCAAAAGTAATACGCGATTATCCTGAGGATGAATCAATTGTTGGATTAATTCATCGTCGGAAACATCCGCCATGTACTTGGGAGCAAACGAACGGTTGTTAAAATGGGCTGACCGAATGGCCTTTTCCATCGCTTCCACAAAAGTTCGACCAAATCCTAGGGCAGATCCAACTGACTTTTGAACCGAATTCAATTGCCGACTTACCTGAGTACCAGTGGCCTCCATATCACCAAAAGAAAAGACCGGTAATTTAACAACAATATGATCCATCACTGGTTCCATAATGGCGGTTTTGGCATGAAAGGCGTTCGGCAAAACTACTTCTGTTAATAGCTTGCCAACTGCCAGTTGGGCAGCCACAAGCATGACCGGATATCCGGTCATAACGGCCATCCTATTCGTCAGCTGATCGAGGTATGGCGACACCTTAATCACATAAATATCACCCGTTTTCTCGTTAAAGGCAAATTGAACATGTAAGACCCCCTGTAAGCCGAGCAAGTTGGCAATCAAAAAGGACTGGGCTCTCATCTGCTGCAAAACTTGGTCAGACACCGTTAACACCGGTGCAACTGACAAAGAATCGGCACTGTGGATACCAATTGGGTCCATGTCTTCAGAAGAACCGACCTTTAAACAATTACCGTCACGGTCACGAAGAACCAAGACAGAAATTTCCTTTAAGCCATTAATAGCCTTAGCGATCGACACTTCGTGGGTCAAAGACTGCCCCATAACTTGGCTAACGACTTGGTCAAAGTCATCAAGTCGGTCAATTATCTGTCGAGTGGTTGTTTGAATTGGCTGATGGGCTCGAACGACCAACGGCAGTTCCATTTCCCGCAACAACTCACTTGCCTCTTCTTGGTTTTTGACCACCGCAGATGCTGTGACATTCAATCCGGCATCAATGATGCGATCAAAGAGTAACCGGCCATCATTAACTTGATGGAGTTGGCTGGGCTTTAGTCCTAAACTAGTTGGAACTGGGCCATTTTCTGGACGCCATTCTGCTAAGACCTGGTCCCAGAGGCGTAAGGCCCGCGTTCCACCAAAGGTTGGCAAGACGGCATCAATGTTTTGTTCGGCCAGTACCGCTTTGACGTTTTCAACAGTCAAAGGACGCAAGAAACCCGTCGTCGCTGGCGATTCAATCGCTAACGAATATGGGTTATCATCAATAACCGAGGTGGTATAACCTAGACTATTTAAGATGGGTAGAACTTGGTAAATGGCCGCATCGCTTTCACCTTGCAGGCCAAAATCAGTTTCACCACCACCGATAAATAAAATATTTTCAATTGGTTTTTCAACTATTTTTTTGTACATAATCCGCTACCGTTTCAAAAAAATCGGCAAAAATGCCGTTGGCTTCCAATGGTCCCGGGGCACCATCAGGGAAAAACTGAACTGAAAAGGCCGGATAATTCCGTAAACGAATTCCTTGAATTGACCCGTCAACGAGGTCACGGTGAGTTACAAAGAGCTTCTTGGAATCAAGGGACTCTTCATCAATCACATAACCCCGCCCCTGTCGAGCATAGAAGATACTTTGTGAAATGATTTCTTGAATCGGATGGTTCATCCCGTGATATTCAGCCGGTAGGGCCTTGACCCCCGCCCCATTCGCCAGGGCTAATAATTCATGTCCCAAACCTAGTCCCAGTAAAGGCACCTTGGTCTGCAACACCCGGACAAGGGTCGAAACTTCATCTGGTAGGTCCTTGGGATTTCCTGGTCCAGTTGACAAAATAATGCCATCCGGATCAAGAGTCAAAACTTCGTCAACCGTAGTCGTAAAGGGTAAGACCGTGACATTGGCGTCATAGTCACCTAAGACTCGTAAAATACCATGTTTCAAGCCAAAATCAATCACAATAATATGAAAGCCACGGCCAGGATTGGCATAGGCCTTTGGTGTCGCCGTATTTTGGACCTGCTTATTGGTCAAAACCGTTGCCACCAATTGATCAACCGCATGATCATCAACCACATCAACAATCGTCGCTTTTTGTGGGCCAGTTTCACGCAGATGACGGATCAATTTCCGTGTATCAACCTCGTAAAGACCAGGAATATTATGGTGTTGCAAAAACCGGTCTAGGTTCATCCGCCGTTGCCGGTTGGTCGAAACCTCCGCCAGATCATGGACAATTACACCGCGAATTTTGGGGGTGGTGGACTCATAGGCCTCAGCGTGAATTCCATCAGCGCCAACAACAGGCATGGCAAAAACAATCATTTGCCCATCATAAATTGGGTTGGTGATTGTCTCTTGGTAGCCTGACATGGCCGTATCAAAAATGATTTCGCCAAACGTTGTGGCTGGGGCGCCAAAGCCTTGACCTGAAAAAACTGTCCCATCTTCTAAGATTAGGTGTCGTTCCATAAGACTCCTTCTCACTGACTGTTGTCTACTTCAAATTAAAATCAACACTGGCCGAGCCAGTCCGCAATAAAAATCCTTTTAGTGCTCAATTTCGACGGAATCTTCTCCATCGAATTCCTTGACCTTAACTTTAATTTTCTCATTTTGGGCCGTTGGAATATTTTTCCCAACAAAATCAGCCCGAATTGGTAACTCTCGGTGTCCTCTATCGACCAAGACCGCCAAGGCAATTGCCTGAGGGCGACCAATTTGAATCAATGCATCCAAAGCTGCCCGAGTTGTTCGACCGGTAAACAAAACATCGTCAACCAAAACAATATTTTGGTTGGCAATGTTCAACTTTTCAGCAGAGTCCAATCCCAAATCATCATGACTATCCAAGTGATCATCACGATAGTTGGTTACATCAATTGCCATCACTGGAATCTGAACTTGTTCCAATTGCTCTAGTCGGTCAGCAATCCGGTGGGCCAGGTATTCCCCACGGGTCTTAATCCCAACTAAAATCAAATTTTGGCCACCCTTATTGCGTTCCAAAATTTCATAAGTGATTCGCGTGAGGGCTCGTTGCATTGAGTCTGAGTCTAAAACGACTTTATTTGCCATGTCTGTTCCTTTCAAAGCGCTTCAATACGGTTACTGGTTATCAAATTTGCTATCTTCAACCCGCAGGCCGGTTAGGACCTGTTGGAAAATCGCCGGTAATTCGGAGTCAAACCGCAGTGTTTCTTGGGTTTGTGGTTGTGTTAAGACCAAAGTCTTAGCATGGAGCAACTGTCCTGGTAACTTAATATTTAAGATTTTGTCTTGGTGACCGTAAACATTGTCACCAATTACTGGATGGCCAATATAGGCCAAATGAACCCGGATTTGATGGGTCCGGCCAGTTTCGAGGGCTAATTCCAAGAGTGTATAACCTTGGAACCGTTCAACCACCTTAAAGTGGGTCACGGCCTCTCGGCCACCAGCGATGACAGCCTGCTTTTGTCTATCTTTGGGGTGCCGACCTAATGGTGCATCAATTGTGCCTTCATTTTCTGTAAAGTTCCCACGAACTAGGGCGTAATAAATCCGTTGAGTCTTATGAGCCTTTAATTCCGCAGCCAAAGCTTGGTGAGCGGCATCATTTTTAGCAACCATTAACAAGCCCGAAGTATCACGGTCAATTCGGTGAACAATTCCCGGGCGGAACTCACCATTAATTGTTGACAATGGGGCGTGGTAAAGCAAGGCATTTACCAAGGTACCGCCCGGATGACCGGGAGCCGGATGGACAACCATCCCCTGGGGCTTATTCACTACTAAGAGGTCGTCATCTTCATAGACGATATCCAAGGGAATATTTTCTGCCTCCAGGGCTGTTTCTTTAGTTTCTGGTGGTGTGATGACAATTTCATCAGCTTCTTTGACCACATATGACCGCTTAACGGTTTGACCGTTAACTAAAACACAACCGGCCTTAATCAAGTTTGCCAAGGCTGACCGTGAATATGTTAAGTCAGCCTGACTTAACACAGCATCAAGCCGGCCACCGGCCTGGTCTGCGGTTATTACAATTGTCTGGGCATCTGCCATTAGGCTAATCCTTTCACCGCTTGTGCTATTTTTTTGCT
Organism: Fructobacillus ficulneus; assembly: GCF_001047075.2. Classification (GTDB taxonomy): domain Bacteria; phylum Bacillota; class Bacilli; order Lactobacillales; family Lactobacillaceae; genus Fructobacillus; species Fructobacillus ficulneus. The sequence continues at coordinate 194,843 of NZ_DF968005.1, read as the reverse complement.
CAAGTGGTAAACCCTCACCTGACCAGCTTGGTCGACAGTGAGTTTGCGCTTATTAACTGAAAATTGAACGCCTTCACCTGCTAGGTCAAGGGTTTGGGCCTTTTTCCGACCCACAAAGGTCATGGTCAAAACTGACCCTGACAACTCCATTTGGCGTCGGTAATGAGTCAAAATTCCAATTGCTAAAATTAAAACCGTGTAGGCACCCCAACTAAAATCAATATTATAAAATAATTCACAAGCCCGAATTGGACTCATTAACAGTGCCGAAAACCATAAAATCCAATAAATTCTTGATCCATCGGTCACCGGCTGATAAAAGCCTCGTGTAACAGCCATTAAAAATCTCCTTAAAATTATCTAAACATCTCTTATTTTACCATTTTAGACCAGGTTCTGGTATTGTTAGGGGGAAAGAAAAACGATGTGAGGTTAATCTCGTGATTCATTTAGCAATTGACGCCGCCTTTCAACACGATACCCATCAGGCCAGTGCTGGCCTGGTCCTAAAACAAAATGGCCAGCAAGACCAAGACAAAACAATCTTAGACACTTGCATCGATAACCACCAGGCTGAATTTCTAGCCTTAATTTGGGCCCTATCAAACTACCAAGACCAACTGAAGGCCGATGGTCTTTTAGAAGTTCTCTCAGATTCTAAAATTCTTGTTGCTTCCTTACAAAAAGGCTATGCTAAAAACTACCAAAAAGAAGTTGATTTGATTTTGAACCTACTCCCCAATCCGGCCACCACGTTTTTTACCTGGGTACCCGAAAAGCAAAATCTTGGCCCTCATCATCTGGCCCTCCAAGCCCTGAAAAAGGCTTAACCTGGCCTCAATTATAGGTTTAAGAACTTAAATCAAAATTACAACCAACAAAAAACTGTCAAAATAATGGACTGATTCTACAGCCACTTACTTCGACAGTTTTTATTTTAGTCTTTAATGATTAATTGGTAAGCCCAACGTGCTGTTGAGATATGGTCAGCTTCTTCCATATGCACAACCCCGCGCTTTTCAAAGCCATTATTAGCAATGACTTTTTGCATTGGTAAGTTACCTGGGTGGGTATCAATCCGAAAATCACGGGCCCCCTGGGCATAGAAATAAGAAATCAAAGAGGTCATAAACCGAGCTGACAACCGTTGTCCACGGAACTTGTCAGACATGGCCACCCGATGTAATGAGGCATAGTCGTGTTCGTGCCCACTGTGAACCCAGGCACCTTCGGTGATGGCAGTATAGAGTGGGTCTTCTCCCTCAAAGGCGGCCGCATAACCAGCGACATCCTCATCAACCATCAAAACAAAACCACGGTGAGCATCTAAGTCGGCTTGCACTGATTCTTTATTGGGATAATCAGCCTGCCACTGATCAATCCCCTGTTCCTTTAAATACCCTTTAGCAGTCTGTAAAATAGTGACAATTTCATCAATATCACGAGCTTGGGCACGACGCATAAATACTGCTGGCATAGACGGTTATGTGCATACCAAAATTTTGGTATGCTACTCCCTTCGAAAATGTTATTAAGCATCAATTATAGCACAGCACTTTCGCAAAAATAAAACCCATTTTAAACTTTTCATAAATTTTGTTCTAAAAAAGCCTCCCTGACCGTCTTAGTCACAGACAGCCTGGGAGGCTCTTTCATTTGGAATAAATTACTTGTGATTAAACAAGCTGCTTAGTCTTCTTCCTTCTGGTTCTTACGTTTTTTCTCAATTCGCTTAAAGACAATGGTTAAGGCGCTCCAAATAACAATTGCCGCAGCCAAAGCCCACTGGAAAATGGTCTTCATAACCCGACTTGTTTGAGGCAAGACAGAATTCTGGGTTTGGTTTTGATTTTGGTTAGTATCATTCTCCATTGACAAACCATCTTGTTCTAATTCTGGTTGAGCTGAGATTGATTCAGTCGCTACTGGCACACCAACTTGACCTTGGTCCTGGTTGGTGCTAGTACCTGGGTTAACTTTCCCTGGGGTAGATCCTGGACGTTGACTATCCTCACCACCATTATTGGTATCCTTCTTTGGCGTTGGTTGGTCATCGTGTCCTGGTATTGGGGTTGGATTAGTATTCGGTACGGGAACCTTATCTAGGTCTTCATGCCCGATTTTTACCGCCTGATCAACATCCCCCTGAGTTCGTGCTTGGTCAATCAAGTTCTTGATTTTTTGGACAATGGCATCAATGGCCTTCATTTGTTGAGCTAGACTATCGCTATTCACTCCAGGAATTTGGCCAAATTTCTTTTTTGCATCGTCTCCAGCCTTTTGAATTTCTTCCTTGGCTTGGTCGATAACCTTCTGGTCAACCGATTGGAATGACCGCATCAAGTCTGGGGCACCAACCGCATTAATTTCATTAAGCCCATCAGTGGTCACAAAGACCAGGTCCAAGTGAGTTGGTGCTTGGTCGATGGCGGTCATCGTCTTTTGCATAATTTGGTCAACTTGAGCTTCTTGTATCTCAAGCGATTGGCTATCATGGCCAATAACCGCTGCCAAATTAACTTTTTTGGCCATGGCTCCTTGACTAAGTCGTGTCTTCGCCTGGGCCCGTTCTGCTGGACTAGGTACTTGGTAAATCCATGGTGTTTCTGGGTCCGAAACAGCTTGAATAGCAACAGTCGTATTCGCAACTACTTCATCAATATCACCATTAATGCTGACTTCATCAAGGTCAGCCAAGCCACTGGCTTGAATTTCTGCCACTTGTTCTTGGGCTTGCTCCACCTCACGTGGGTTTGCACCCCTAACCGCTTGAATTTTCTGGTTCTTCGCTGCGACTACTTCCGCAATCTTAGCTTCTCCCTTGGCAATTTCATCAGCACTAGCTGGCTGGTGGGCCTTATCCACATCTGGAATACCAACATTATCGAGTTGGTCAAGGCTGGTACCCAAGCGGTCAGACAAATCACCAACTGTCTGTGCCTGGTTAATGGCAATCTTGTTTTTGGCCAAAGTCAAAGCAACTTCACCTTGGTGGTAACCAAGACTAGCTTGGTTAACGCCATAGACCGCGGCATATTTTTCATTTTGAAGGTCTGCCTGCTTGGTCAAAACTACTTGAGCCTGGTTTTTTTGGGCTGAGCTGGCTGGTTGGAAATCAGCTAGTAAAGTTGGTTCCTGAACTGCATTAATTGCGGCCGTAGCCTGTACTTCAACCTGAGTCAAGTCACCATTTGTCCGAGCCCCATCAACTTGGCCTAAACCAGTATGCAACGCCTGGTCCAAGAGGTTAACTTGGATCGTTAAGCTGGCCAAATCAACATGGGCAATTTGGCTAAATTGACTTCGCCGGTCGGCAACCAAGTCAGTCAGCCTCTGCCGGACGCCTTGCTTGCTAGCTTCTGTTGCTGGCTGGTAGTCAAAGGACAGGTCTGGCTGGGCAATTTTTGCTAAGTCAGCTAAGGCTTTGATGAGTGCCTTGTCGACTGTTCCCTTAGTCTGAGCCTGCTTAATTGCGGCTTGACCCTGGTTTACAGCCTGGTTGACCAGGTCATTTTGGTGGCCGAGGCTAATTGGGTCCAGGTGGTCAACCTTGGTCCAGCCGTTAATGCGGTCCTGACCAGCCTGACCCAACTTAGTGCTAGCAACTGCACGGTTGGCTTCTGTTGCTGGTTGAGCAGCAGTGATTAGGTCTGGTTGGGCAATCTTCTTCAACTGATTTAAGGCCGCAATCAGAGCTCGGTCAACATCACCATTGGTTTTAGCCTGAGCGATTGCCGTCTGCCCAGCCTTGACAGTTTGGTTAACAAGGTCACTTTGGCGACCAAGGCTAATTGGATCAAGGTTGCCTAACTTCTTCCAGGCATCGATTTGTGCTTGGCCACTTCGACTCAACTTT
>NZ_DF968005.1:188158-190928 GCF_001047075.2 Fructobacillus ficulneus | reverse complement strand
TGGTCTGTGGCGGGTTGGTAGTCAATCATCAGGTCAGGCTGACTAATCTTCTTCAACTTTGCCAAGGCATCAGCGAGGGCTCGATCAAGGTCCCCATTTGTTTGGGACTTAGCAATTGTCGTTTGTCCATCACTAATAACTTGCTTCACCAGGTCACTTTGCTGACCAAAGCTAAGTGGGTCCACGTGGACTAGCTTCTTCCAGGCGTCAATTTGGGCTTGACCGCTTTGGTTCAATTTCTCCCCCGCTGCTGTCCTGGCTTGGTCTGTTGCAGGCTGGTACTGGTTTTGCAAAGTGGGGCTTTGAATCTTATTCAAGTCCCTCAAGCCCTTAACCAGGGTTTGCAATAAGTCGCCCTTTGTTTGAGCCTTCTTAATTGCAGCTACTAGGTCATCTAAGAGGCGGGAAATTGCTGCATTTTGACGGACCAGACTTGCTGGATCAACATGGGCAATCTTAGCAAAATCATTTTTCTTATCATCCGCCATCTTCGTTACAACCGCAATAGCAGAGTCCTTGTTGGATTGGTCTGGCTTTTGGTAGGTCGTTTCAATTTCCGGCTGAGTGACTGCCAAAACAGCTTGGTAGGCAGTGAAGACTTCCCGACCAACATCACCCTTAGTCTGGGCCTTTTCAATCGCTTGCTGAGCCTGAGTTAGAATTTGATCCAACTGCTTTTCTTGAGCGGCCAAACTTAGCTGATTAACATGGTCAAGTGCTCGGAAGGCCTGCTTCCGCTCTTCAACATAGCTATGAACTTGGCTAACTGCCCGGTTCCGGTCATCATCAGTGGCGGAGCGGAAGGATTCAAAGATTTCTGGATTACCCACGGCATTAATCGCATTAATACCCTTGTTGAGTTCATCCATTAGATCTTGGTTAATTTTAGCCGACCCCATCGCATCTTCAGCAAAAACCCGGGCTAAATCAACCGTTGACTGTTTTTCAGCCAAACTATGCAGGTCGGCTTGAACAACCCTGGCCAATTCAGCTTTTTTCTCTGTTGCTGCCTGATGCAAAAATTGGACAGCAGCGTAAAGGTCAGCCGGAGTAACAAAACGATATGGGTATTCAGCAAGTGGTAACCCGACCTGGTCAATTTCCTGCTCAGCTTCAGTAACCGCAAGGGCCAATTCCCCTTGATTTCGAGCAAATCGAATGGCACGCATTCCTTGAAGGACAGCGTCATCAACCATTTGATTCTTTTGTGCTAAGCTTTCTTGGTCAACATGAGCAATACGACCATTAATCGCCTTTTGCATCTCAGCTGCGCCCTGGACTTGGTCAACTGCCCGACGTCGGTCAGCCATTGAAACTGATCGGTATGGTTGTTCCAAAACCGGTTCAGAAACCTGATCAATTTGGTGAAGTGCCTGACTAACGGCTGCCCTGAGTGCTCCGCGTGTTTGGGCCTGGGCAATAGCAAACTCACCAGCATGGACAAATTGGTCAATTTTGCCAACTTGTTCAGTCAAACTTTGAGGATCAACATGAGCAATTCCAGCAAAATCAGCCTTACGGTTGGCAGCTGCTTCAGTAATTTCTTGCTGGGCCACTTCCCGGTCAATTACCGTTACTGGTTGGTAATCGTCTTCAATCGTTGGTGCCGGAACTTGTTGGATTTTAGCTAAGCCGGTTTGGATGGCCTGGTCCAAGTCCCCCTTGGTCTGAGCCTGGTCAATTGCTCCTTGGCTACTTTGGAGGGCTAAGTCTAATTGCTGGTTTTGTGTTGCCAATGACTGGTTATCAACATGGGCAATTGCTGCAAAGTTGACTTTTTGTTGGTCAACGGCCCGAGCCAGTGCGTTTCGGCCGGCTGCCTTTTCAGCTTCCGTTGCCGGTTGGTAAGCCCGTAAGATACTTGGCTGCGCAACGGCTTCGATGGCAGCCAAGCCCTTTTGGTGGGCTTGGTTCAGGTCTAGCCGGATTTGAGCCTGGTTAACGAGCTGTTGGCCAAGACTCAAGGCCTGGTTAATGGCCAACTTTTGCTGGGTCAAAGATTGAAAATCAACATGATTAATCTGCTCGAAAATCGTCATTTTAGCATTGGCTGCCCGCAACAAATCCTGGTTAACAGCAAACCGGTCTAAGAGGGTTACCGATTGGTAGTCGGCTTGAATGATTGGCTCAGCAACCTGGTTGACCAATGTTAAGGCACCTTGCATGGCTTGCATCAAGTCACCTTTCGTCGCTGCTTGGTCAATTTTACTTTGACCGGTTGTCTCACTTTGGTTTAAGCTGAGCAGCTGGGTTTGGAGGCTCTCGGGATCAACGTGGGCAATTTCCGCGAAGGCCTTGGCCCGGCTCTTCACTGCTAATGCCAGAATTTCCTTAGCTTGGGCCTTTTCTTCGGATGTTGCTGGTTGTAATTCCGCCCGGATTGTTGGTTCGGCCACCTGGTTAATCAACTGCTTACCGGTTTGAATTGCGTTTTGGAGGTCCTTATTGATTTGGGCCTGGTTCACACCAACCAAGGCTTGGGCCAAAGCTTGGTCAACCGCTGCTAATTGGTCAGTCAAACTTTGTGGTTCGACGCCAATAATTTGCCGGAACTCAGCCTGTTTTTGTTCGGCAACAGTCTTCAATTGCTGAATTGCTTGGGCTCGGTCAGTCGAATTAATGGCTTGGTAAGCCGGTTCCAAGGTTGGTTGGCTAATCTGACTGATAGCCGTCAATCCTTGAGTTACTGCATTTTGCAAATCAACCTTAATCTGGGCTTCTTGGATGGCCAACCGTGCCTGGGTTACCGCCTGGTTAACCAGAGCAGTTT
>NZ_DF968005.1:187278-188115 GCF_001047075.2 Fructobacillus ficulneus | reverse complement strand
ACCTGGAGGCTGGTTGGATCGACATGGTCAATCTGCTGGAAAGCGTTAATTTGGTCTTGACCCGCCTGGTTGATCTTTTCAATGGCGGCTTGCCGGTCAGCATCGGTCACTGTTTGGTAGTCTGCGAGTAAAGTTGGCTGATCAACTTGGTCAATGGCGGTCAAAGCCGCTTTCAAAGCCTGGTCGATGTCAGCCTTGATTGTGGCTTGGTCCACCTGGGCTTGACCGGCGGTAACGGCCTGAGTCACCAAAACTACTTGATGGTCCAAACTGGCTGGATCAACATGGGCAATTTCTGTCATTGCCATCTTCCTTGCTTGACCGTAATCGAGGATTTCCGCCTTGGCGTTGGCCTTATCCTGGTCAGTTGCAGGACGATAGGCCACCTGCACGACGGGATCATCCACCCGGTTAATACTTTGGATGGCACCCGCTACTAGGCCTGATAATTCTTCACTGGTTTTAACGGCATCAATTGACCGACTCGCCTTGGCCACAATCTTATCAACCGCTGCTTGTTGGGCCTGAAGACTGGTTGGGTCAACCCATTCAATCTTGGTAAAACTTTGCTTTTTATTAGCACCCACCTCGGCAACTTGGGCCTTAGCCTCTTCACGCTGGCTTTGACTCAAGAAGAGCTGATGCAATGCTTGGATGGTTGTGGAAATAATATTACGGGCAGCCGCAACAGTCTTGGCCCGACCCAACCGCTGGCAGCCATCATTAGCAATTTGATCAACTTGTCGATGCAGGTTAGTTTTTTCAACTGGTCGTAATTCTGTCGCATTGTTAATAGCAATATTCACTGCTAGGGCTTGGTCTTGAATAAGGCGGTAA
>NZ_DF968005.1:173111-187184 GCF_001047075.2 Fructobacillus ficulneus | reverse complement strand
GACAAGCTTGGTCTTGAACACCCGCCAAGTCGGTCAAGGCCTGACTTTGGATGGTATTAATTCCAGACGAATCAGTCGCCTGCTCTAATTGTTGGTTAGTCTGAGCCACTAAGCGGTTAAGCTGATGATTAAAATCTTCTGCCTCACTATCAGCTAACTTTGGCTCTAGAACCTTAATCACAGCCTGAACTGCCTTGGCTTGCTCCTCGACAACATCAAAAGCCTTGGTCCGTTCTTGGTCTAAGGGACTGGCATCGGCCGACCGCTTCTGGATAACTTTAATTTGGCTAGGCCGTAAAGGAGTCACCGTACCATCTGCCAAAGTTAATTGACCAGTGTAGTAAACCGTAAATGGTCGGTTGTAGATTGCGAAGTTCTCTTTGGTGGTTAGCTGACCATCGGGGTCAGTTGACTTAACAACCTTAATATCTTTCACTGTTCCATTGACCGTAAAGCCCTGACCGTTTAACAGCACATCATGGTCGAAGTAATCGATGACACGGTCAAAACGGTTAATTTGATCATAGAAATTTTGGCCATCTGCTAAGACAACCATTCGATGGTCTAAATCAGCACCCGGCAAAACAGCTTTTTGGCCCGAAACTTCAGCCCACTCTTCCGACTGATTTTCAATACTCTTAGTATTCAACTGATTTTCTTGGTCAAATGGTGAAATATATGCTCGCCAAGTTGGCACATTTGACTGTTCTAAACGGTGGTCGTGCTTCTTATCATGGTTAATGGCAATACTTTGTCCCAAATCACCTTGGTGGCCGTAATCCCGACTTTGCCGTGACAACATATCATTGGCATCCAAAACGTTGATGCCTAAGGCCACGTGGCCCTGGCGTTCTGGCGGTAACTGGTGCCGGGTCAAAATCTTATAGGGGCTATTATCGGCATAGGGAGCCATCTTGGCCACATAGTCGCCATGCTTGCCGTCGGAGTTATAGGTATCCGTCAATTCTGCCGTTGACATATTACCGGGGTACCGGTCCAAATCAAAATTAAAGTAACCGTAAGCTCCACCGGCAATATTACCGGCCCACGACAGGCTTTCCATCATAAAATGAGTTAACAAAATTTTGGCTTGAGTGATTGAATCCGTATATTTTGACAGGTTGTCCCCACGGACCAAGAAGTACATGCCATCAGGATCTTCTTGCAAATCAATCTTGGTATCCGTTGGATGAAGGCTAATTGGGTAAAAGGGATTATCCGTATTCCGAGCCGAGAGATTAGTGCCGTACTTCTCATTGAGCTGGTCAATGGTTTTACCCAAAACGGCATCAACAACGGCTCCCAAATTTCCACTAACTGGGATGCCTAAGCCCTTTGACAAGAGCGTGCTTAAACCCGGAATTTGATCAATCAACCGGTTCATGCCGAGGTTAGCATTAAAGTTCATTTCAGCCGCAAATTGGGCTTGGTCAACGTTTAAAGCCTGAACAAAGTCATTGGGGTCGACACCGTGAGGAACATTTACCCGCATGTAAACCCCATACTGACCCTGTTGGTAGTTGGCAGAAAGCTTATCTTCAATCAAGCCAACACTCAAAAGGTTGGCAATTGAAGCAAGAGTGGCCTTGAAGGCCTGGTAATAGTACAAGGGATTCAAAACCGAATGGTTACTCGAATCAATGCTGGCCGTCAACGGAATTGCTCCACCGATGCTTAGCAAGTTCGAATCTGGGTAATACCGAGTTTGGGTCCCATTCGTATCAGCGCCAAATTTTTCTTTAACGGCGTCTAAAATTTGTTTACTTAATGCATCATCAACCGTTAGTCGCATTTGCGAAACGTTGGAATAATCATTTTTAGTTCCTGTTAAACCGGCAAAGCCCTTGTCAGGTTGACCAAAAATCATCTTTCCAGCCTTAGCAATGTGGCTTTGATCGGTGGTGAGCTCAGCACTGCCGGTCGAATCAAGACTGACACCTGCTGTTCCTAGTTTCTTGACTAGGCTTTCATAGGCGACAGACGTCTGTTCATAGAGTGATGGTAAGGGTAAGTTGGCGATATCTTCCGCCTTAACTTGGTCCCCAGTAGTACGAGTCAAGCTATCGCTACCAACTTTAACTGTCTGAACTGGACTAGGTTGGTCACTTGGGCTCCCCCCTTTTGCTTGGTCCTTTGATTCAGTAATTGCTGAAGTTGTTGAGTTAGATTCAGACATTGGCTGCCTAGTCGTTGCTGAAGTCGACCCCGCTTGGTCCGCAGCCAAATCCGGCTGGACCTGGTGGGCCATTGGTCCACCATCGGCTTGCAAGTTAACCGCGGCTTGGGAGGACTGATCAGCCTGGGAATTTTGTACCGCTAAGTTATTTGAATCAGCTTGATTCGTGGCCGTTTCAGCGCCACTACCAGCACTGGCCTTCCCCTGATTCGATGCATTTTGCTGGTGAAGGACTTGGTCCGCCGCGGCTTGGCCATGCTTACTTTGATCGATCACGGCTAAGCCGGTCGAAACAAAGAAAGTCGATGCTACCAACCACAGTCGTTGTGACTGGTAGATACTGTACTTTTTCCTTGATTGTGTATTCATTTCTTTACATTCCTTTACTTTATTGTCTTTTATGACAATTTGAGTATAAATGATATAATAATAAAACACAATTTTAAAAAGAAAACGATTTCATTTAATATTTTAAAATAAAATCACGGAAATTGACCACCAAAATTAAATCAAAATAAATTTTGTCCAGTCAATATTTTTAATATTTATAATTACGATTAACATTTTTAAAAAACGGCACACAAAAAAGATTGCATAAATGCAATCTTTTTCAATATTTTAATATTCAAATTTGGAATAATTAGTCTTTTGGTAGCCGCTTTGCCCAGTATTGGAAATAATCGACCCGTAATTGTCCGTTAAAAAGCTTGCGCTTCTTCGTGGCCTTTTCACCGTAAGCCTTTTCGAAGGACAAATCCGAAGTCAAAATGTACTTTGACCAGTATGGCATCGTCTTGTAAACGGCACCCATTTCTTGGTACAAACCTTCGGCTTCTTCGACTTCGCCCAACCGTTGACCGTAAGGTGGGTTAGAAACAATTACACCCTGCTTTTGGTCTGGTTGCCAGTCGCCAGCAGCGATGGCTTCAAAGGTAATATCTTGAGACAAACCAGCATGCTTAGCATTTTCTTTGGCGATGGCGACCATCTTCGGATCGATATCGTAGCCACGGATGTCGAGGACAGAGTCGTAATCGGCCTGGTCTTCGGCTTCATCACGGATGGTATCTGACAAGGTATGGTCGAACCAATCCATCTTTTCGACATCGAAATCGCGGGTCAAACCGGGAGCCAAGTTACGCCCGATTAAGGCTGCTTCGATTGGAATTGTTCCCGATCCACAAGTTGGGTCCACGAAGGTGTCCTTCTTGTTCCAATTGGTCAACAAAATCAACGCCGCCGCGAAGTTTTCCTTCAACGGTGCCGGACCTTTTTGAACTCGGTAACCACGCTTAAAGAGCGATGGTCCGGTCGTGTCCAGTGTCAACAAGACATCATCCTTGTTAATCATCACTTCTAATTGGGCAAAGAAGCCAGTTTCGGGCAAGCGTGTCCGAACGTGGTAAGCTTCTTGCAACCGTGAAACAATGGCCTTCTTCGTGATTGACTGAACGTCTGGTACGGAGTGCAAGGTTGATTTTTGTGACCGACCAGCAACTGGGAATTCAGAATCATAGTTGAGGTAATCTTCTAAAGGCAAGGCCTTAATTCCCTCGAACAATTCTTCGAAGGTTTCAGCATGAAAATCACCGAGAACAATCTTGATTCGATCGGCAGTCCGCAACCACAAGTTGGCGCGCAAAATGTCGGCCTGGGTTCCCTCAAAGAAGACCCGGTAATTTTCAACTTGGACGTCAAAGCCCATGTCTTTCAATTCTTGTCCGACCACTGATTCCAAGCCGGCGGCCGCTGTGGCCATTAAACGATATTTCTTTTCCATCTTTTTCCTTTATAATAAAACTACTATGAAATTAAGTGAATTCTTTGCCTTAACCGGCTACATGACCGACCAAACACCCCTTTATGGGCAAGTCGGAACCGATAAAAATGAGATTGTGCCTCTCAGCCAATTGGCCTTTTTGCAACCAACTGGTGATGTGGCCCTCGTGGCCGGGTCCAAACCCCTAACCTTAAACCAGGCCCAAACCCGGCTGAGCCAGGTTAGTCAAAACCGCAAACTCTTTTGCCAGGTTGACCAAGGTCCAGCCCAACCCCTGCTTGGTTTTCACCAAGACGACCAGGGCCGGTTAATTTTGCAATAAAACCCGCAGGTCAAACTTACAGGTCGTCCAACTTAAAGGTTGGCACGATTGGTTGCTTGGCCTGCTTTTTGTTAGCCTGGTCATCCCGGCCTTGGGTTTGATAAACCACACCCCGTCGCTTTTCCCGAGAAATTTGGACGGCCTGCGGTGAGGTCAGGTTTTCCCGCTGCCAATTGACCAAAATTGCTTCGATATAGCGCAAACTTCGGGCGTTGTTGGCAACCGCTTCCTGGATAGCTAAGACCATCATGTTCGGATCGAAATGGTCTTGGTCAAACCACTGGGCCACCGTCTGTAATTCCAACGGCGAGAGGTTTCGACCAAATTCCCCCTGCAAGGTTCGGACAACTTCTCTTCGACTTTTTTCACCAATCGAAACAACGTCATTGGCGGGGCGCATGCCCTTGCCCTGCAAAAGCCGGTCATATAAAGGCAAAAAGTCGTACTTCTCACCCTGGCCACCCTGACTAACGACCTCCATCAAATTCTTATCAATCATGGCTTTGAGCCGGTCGATAATTGTTTTCTCGGTAACCTTCATCAAATGAGCAATAACGGCCGGGTTAGCCTGGTCCCCCTGGTCTTGCAAGCGAGTAATTTGTAAGTATAAGACCAAGTCGTCATTATCAAAGCCGAGGTCTTGGTAATGAACTAAAATGGCGTTATCAATGCTAGTCTGACCGGCTTGTAAAAAGGCCTTCAACCTATCTTCCATCAAATCCTCCTGGCCGTCAAGGGCAGCCTTAGCAACCTGTGTAGAAAAGCGCCCAAGATTCCCCCTGGGCGCTTTTTAATCATCTTAATTATGGGCGCAAGCGGTGCGTCATCCGTGGGAATGGAATGGCTTCACGAATATGTTCTTCACCCGTCACGAAAGTAACCATTCGTTCCAAACCAAGACCGAAGCCTGAATGAGGGACAGAACCGTACTTACGCAAGTCTAGGTACCAACCGTATTCTTCCATGTCCAAACCTTCTTTTTCGATTTGGGCCTTCAAGTAATCATAGTCCGTATCACGTTCTGAACCACCGATGATTTCGCCATAGCCTTCTGGGGCCAACAAATCGGCTGAAATCACAACGTCATCGCGGTCCGGGTGGCGCTTCATGTAGAAGGCCTTGATAGCCTTGGGGAAGTTCGTGATAAAGACTGGCTTTGAGAAATGGTTAGCCAAGAAAGTTTCTTCTGGCGAACCAAAATCAACGCCCCATTCGACATCGAAATCATTGTCTTGTAACAACTTGATGGCATCATCGTATGAAACCCGTGGGAATGGCAATTCTGTGTATGAACGCAACAAGTCCTTATCACGCTTTAACAAGTCTAATTCTTGGTCATTGCGTTCCAAGACCTTTTCAATCATGAAAGCAAAATAGCGTTCTTGCAATTCCAAAGATTGTTCTTGGTGCATGAAGGCCATTTCTGGTTCAATCATCCAGAATTCCGTCAAGTGACGACGAGTCTTTGATTTTTCAGCACGGAAGGCTGGCCCGAAGGTGAAGACCTTTGAGAAGGCCATTGCTCCGGCTTCGGCGTACAACTGTCCAGTTTGTGACAAGTAAGCTGATTGACCGAAGTAATCCGTTTCAAACAAGTCCGTTGTTCCTTCAGGAGCTGACCCCGTCATCAACGGTGCATCCAACTTGATAAAGCCTTCTTGGTTGAAGAATTCGTAAGTGGCAGCAATCAAGGTGTTACGAATCTTCAAAGTTGCAAAGGGCTTGATGTGACGGAGGTACAAGTGACGTTCGTCAAACAAGAAGTCCGTTCCGTGTTCCTTGGGCGTGATTGGGTAATCTTGGCTTTCACCAATAATTTCCAAACCAGAAATGCTGATTTCATAACCAAATGAAGACCGGTCATCAGCGTGGATTTCACCAGTAACGTAAAGCGATGTTTCTTGCTTCAGATCCTTGGCCAAGTCAAAGAGTTCTTCTGAAACGTCTGCTTTAGCAACGACACCTTGGAAAAAGGCTGTTCCGTCGCGCAATTGGAGGAAAGCCATCTTTCCTGACCCACGCTTTTGGCGTAACCAGGCTCCAATTTTAACTGTTTGGCCGACATACTTAGGTGCATCGACAATTTGAATTGTTGGAATTGTTGTTTCAGTCATAAATCATTCGGGCAATCTTCACCCGACTCCTATCATTTTACTTAATTAAAACTATTTTATTACTCACTAACCATTTCAGCCTGGTTAACAAAGGCCGCAATCCGGTCAATGGCCCGGTCCAAAGTTTCTTGGTCCTGGGCATATGACAACCGCATGTAGCCTGGCATGCCAAATCCTTCTCCAGCTGGCAAGGCCACGTGGGCCTGGTCAAGCAAGGCCGTCGCAAAGTCAATCGTTGACTCGAGGCCAAGCTTAGCCAAGATGGCTGGATCAACCCGAAAGAACAAATAAAAGGCTCCTTCAGGTTTCACATCAACCGTCAAACCGGGAATGGCTGTTAATTTGTCATAGGTTTCATTCAACCGCTTCTCAAAGGTGGCCCGCATCGTTTCCACAACTGCCGGCTCAGTCTGCAAGGCGGCCATGGCCGCATACTGGCTCACCGCTGCCGGATTGGAAGTCATGTGGCCGAGCAGCTTGTTCATTTGCTGGATAATACTTTCATCGGCAATCGTCCAGCCAAGCCGCCAACCGGTCATTGAGTAAGACTTGGAAACCCCATCAACGATGATCAAGCGCGAACCTTGCACCGTTTGCAAGGCCATCGCTGAAGTAAAGGAAGCTCCATTATAAACTAATTGGCCATAAATTTCATCGGCTAAAATGAAAGCATCATGGCTATTAGCCCAGTCTAAGAGGGCTTGAACCTCAGCTTGGCTGTATAACTGGCCGGTTGGGTTCGTCGGATTGTTTAAAATCACTAACTTTACTGGACCATCAACTTGGTCTAGGGCCGCTGGGGTCAACTTCATATCCTGGCGGTCAGTCTGCACTGGGACAAACTTTCCCTGGGCCAGACGGACCTGTTCCGCGTAAGAGACCCAGTAAGGTTGGGCCATGACAACCTGGTCACCCGGGTTAATCAGGGTCTGCATCAAGGCGTACAAGGATAACTTGGCCCCGGTTGTGACTGTTACCTGGTTGGGCGTGAGCTGTTGACCAGTCGTCTCTGCCACCTTAGCAACGATTGCCTGGCGGAGTGGTAAGATTCCCCCGACCGGTGTGTAAAAGGAAGTCTTGCCACTTTCAATGGCAGTAATCGCTGCCTGGCTAATTGGTTCTGGGGTAAAGAAGTCGGGCTCTCCGACCCCCAAATTAATCACGTCGATCCCGTCCGCAACCATTTGCTTGGCTTTTTTGGAAACAGCCAAGGTTGCTGAAGGCTCAACGGCTAAGACTCGTTCGGAAAAATCACTTGCGTCTAACATTCTCTTCTCCCTAAATTCCATATACAGCGCGGTAAACCGTGCCCTTCTTGTAGTCAATGGTCAAATAATTCAGACCGCCGTCCTTACCCTCGTAACTAACTTCCCAGACCAAGGTCTTTTGGTAGACCGAAAGGTTGGCCGAATAAATCTTCTTTGATTTGTAATCGGTTTTAACCTTACTAATCAAATCGGCATGAGACAGACCGTTGCCGTACTTAAAGGTCTTAACCTTCTGGTCTTGCCCCTCGCCTTGAACGATGGCAACCTTATTAGTGCCATCATCTTGGCCTAAGACGGCATAGGTCGTCCCATTCCGGTAATCGACCGTCATATTATGGAGGTTAGTTAAATCTGTCTTTTGGCTAACAACCTTTTGGACCTGGTCCTCTGCCTTAGCCATTGGTCGCAGGGAAATATAGGCATACGTATATAGCCCAGCGCAAATTAACACGATTACGGTTCCGGTAATAAGCCAAAACTTGAGCCAAGAAAAGCGTTTTGGCCGGGCCATGCGGACCCGTAAGTTATCATGAACTTCCATAGCAGTATTTTCTCCGATTTGTCATAACTGTCTTTCATTATAGCAAAAAAAGAACCAAGAATTTGGATAAATCCAAGGGTCTTGGTTCGTTTATTAAAATTAAGCTTGAGCTTGTTTTTGCTCAGCACGAGCGGCTTGGCTAAAGGCCACTAGGCGACGCATTGCCTCTGTTAAGTCTTCCGTTGAAGCGGCATAGGAAATGCGGATGTGTCCTTGACCACCATCACCAAAGACAGTACCAGGAATGGCCCCAACTCCGGCTTGTTCACCCAATTCATAGACGAATTCCTCGTCATTTTGGTTCAAGAAGTCAGGAATCGTGGCGAAGATGTAGAAGGCCCCTTCTGGCTTGGGTGCAGAAAAGCCAGCTTCGGCCAAGCCTGCCAAGACTAGGTCACGGCGTTGGTGGTAAACATCACGCATTGCTGCTGGTGCATCCTTGGCAACCGTCAAGGCCGCTAAGGCCCCGTCCATCATTGGCGTTGGCGCAGTCGTCACGACCCCAGAATGGGCCAAGCAAACCATCTTCATCAGGGCTGCTGGTCCAGCAATAAAACCGACCCGGTAACCCGTCATGGCATGCGACTTTGACAAGCCACTGATGAAAATCGTTTGTTCTGGAATATAGGCCGAAATTGATTTGTGCTGGCGACCGTAAGTCAATTCCCCATAAATCTCATCGGACATGACTAAGACATCGGTTTGATCGATGACTTGGGCCAATTCCTTCAAGGTTTCTTCCGGATAAGTCACCCCGGTTGGGTTACCAGGATAGTTAAGAATCAAGCCCTTGGCTTCGGGATGGTCGGCCATGGCCTGTTTGAACATCTCAGCGGTAAATAGGTAGTTTGGAGCAGTGTTAATTTCCACCACATTCAACCCTAGGCGCAAAGCTTCGGCTTGGTAGAAACAAAAAGTTGGTGTTGGCACCAAAATCGTTTCACCCCGGTTAAAGAGGGCTGACAAGGCATCATAGATGGCTTCTGAAGCACCAATAGTCACCGCAATTTCACTTTCAGGATCATAAACAGGCGTTGAGAACCGTTCATGGACATAAGTTGAAATTGCTTGACGCAATGGCAAAAGGCCCTTGGCCGGTGCGTAGTGCGAATCGTCATTATCAATCGCTGTTTTCACGGCTTCTTTGACTGGCATTGGCACCGCAAAATCGGGCTCCCCGATTGTTAATCTGATAATATCAGGAATCGCTGATAACTTAATATCAACGGCCCGAATCGCTGCTGGTGGAACAATTTCGAACAACCGATTGTATTGCTTTGACAAACCTGCTTTAACATTCACCATGAGACCCTTCTCCTATGCTCGCTGAGTAATTGTTGTTGGTAATTGGAATAATTCTATCACTTTCCAAGTCAATTGAAGTTAATTTGTTAGCTTTTTTTACAAAATCTTGGTTCAGCCTATAAGACCTTATCCAAGCCAACCGCTAGACCGGATACTCGGTCCAAGCCGGTAATCGCCTGAGCAACACCGGTCATAAAGGCGGCCCGACTGGAAGTCGATTGCTTGATGGTCATCGTTTCGCCGGCTGACCCAAAGACAACGGTTTCCTCGGCTAAGATACCCGGCAGGCGCATGGCGTGGATGGGCACACCCTGACTTTGGTCACCACGGGCCAAGGCATCGCTAGCCGGAATGTCAGGAGTTTGGGTCCGAGCGGCCGCAATCAACTCGGCCGTGGCGCGAGCTGTCCCAGATGGGGCATCAACCTTGTCTTCATGGTGGGCTTCAATGATTTCGGCTGCTGGGAGATACTTGGCCGCCTGTTCGGCAAACTGCATCAACAAAACCGCCGTAATCGAGAAGTTCGGTACCACTAGGGCAGCCCGTCCCTCTGCTTCGGCCAATTGGCTCAGGGTCTCTAAGTCGGCGGCTTGCAAACCAGAAGTTCCCATCACCAAATCAAAACCATGGGTCAAAGCGTAAGTTCCGTTGGCCAAGGCCACGGCTGGGTTCGTTACATCGACCCAAACATCGGCACTTTGGTCGATATGGTCCAAGTGAGTGTAGACATTGACACCAGCTGGCCGGTCTTCGTCGGCCAGCGTGGCCAAGGCCTTTTCGGTCGTTAACATTCCGATCAACTGCATGTCGTTACGATCAGCTAACATGGCTTGGATGGCCAATCCCATTTTTCCTTGGGCACCTGCTAAAAAGACGGTCTTCATGCCACAGCTCCTTCGTGGTTTAACACAGCTTGAACTTCAGCTGTTTGGGCGGCAGTCAAAGGTAACAATGGTAGGCGGACTTGATTTTCAATCAAGCCGGCCTGGGCCAAAACAGCTTTGACTGGGGTTGGCGATGGGTGGGAGAACAAAACGTTCATCCGTGGGGTTAAGTACCGTTGGTATTGACCAGCCAAGGCCACATCCCCCGCCTCCAAAGCAGCAAAGAGGGCCTGCATTTCGTTACCAAATAAGTGAGATGCGACCGAAATCGTACCGGCACAACCAACAGACTTGGCAGCCAAAGTTTGGCTATCTTCACCGGTATAAACGTCAAAGCCTGCAGGGGCTTGGGCGACCAAAGTGGCCAAGTCATCGATTGAAGTTACTTGCTTAACGGCATTGATGTTTGGATGGTCAGCCAAAGTCAAAACTGATTCGTTGGTCAAGGCCACGCTTGACCGACCTGGGATATTGTAAAGCATCACTGGGACGGCACTGGCATCAGCAATGGCGGTAAAGTGGGCAATCATCCCAGCTTGGTCAGGCTTGTTATAGTATGGCGTTACAGCCAAAACGGCAGTCACGCCAGGAATCTGGCTGGCCCGTCGTGCTTGGGCCACGGATTCGGCGGTGTTATTGGTCCCAACGTTGGCAATCACTGGTCCGCGACCGGCCACATAGGCAGCAAAGTGGTCATACAAGGCAAACCGTTCTTCTTCGGTCAAGGTTGGAGACTCACCGGTGGTTCCACCAATCACAAAGCCCTGCGTTCCTTCATTAAAAAGCTTGTCAGTCAGCCGGTCTAAGGCTGGATAGTCGATTTGGTCGTCCTGGGTAAAGGGGGTGATCAATGCAGTGATTAAGTTTACTGATTCTGTCATAATATTTTCCTCTCAAACAACTTGGTTCAAAGTGTTCATTTATTTAACTTAACTGGCAGTCCCTTTACCTTGGGCTTGCGGGTCCATCCGCCATTCAAGGTAAGCAGTCATAGCATCGACTCCCGGTTGCAAGGCATCTTCGTTGGGGTTCATCCCGGCGTTGTGGAGACTGTGGGTTGGATCACCGACCCCGAGCCAGAACATTGTGCCGGGGAACTTGCTCAACAAGTAGCCAAAGTCTTCGCCGGCCATTGAGGGTTCCACATCGACAAAGTCAATCGCTGGATTGTCATTCATAAAATCAATGAAAGCCGTCGTGATTTCTGGATTGTTTTCAACAGGATAATAACCACCCTGGTGGAGGACCAAATCAATTTCGACCCCATAAGTTAGGCCAACACCTTCAGCGACAGCACGAACTCGATTTTGCATCATTTCCAGGTCAGTCTGGGTAAAGGCTCGAATCGTGCCCAAAATCTGTGCCTCCCCCGGAATCACATTGTCGG
This sequence comes from Fructobacillus ficulneus, assembly GCF_001047075.2. Taxonomy (GTDB): domain Bacteria; phylum Bacillota; class Bacilli; order Lactobacillales; family Lactobacillaceae; genus Fructobacillus; species Fructobacillus ficulneus. Next base: position 175,407 of record NZ_DF968005.1, on the reverse strand, counting down.
CAATTCCGGCATGCATGGATCCCAGCGTCACCACTCCTCCATGGATTGGCGAGACATTTCGGGAAACAACCGTTTGGACCTGAGTCACAAAGGCGGCCGCAGCCACCAAGGCATCCTTGGCTTGGTGTGGGTATGCAGCGTGACCACTAACACCGGTAATCGTTAACTTAATTTCCGTCGTTCCCGCCAGCAAAGTTCCAAACCGTGAACCAAGTTGGCCAGCTGGCATCGCTGGTTGGTCATGCAAGGCGTAAATTTCATCCGGGGCAAAGTCACCCGTTAAGGCCCCAGCATCGTAAATTTGCTTGCCCCCCGCCTTTGCTTCTTCAGCTGGCTGGAAAATGAAGACCAGGTTGTCCTTTGGTTGGTGGTTAGCGAAATAGGCCAAAATTCCCATCGCCACAGTCATATGGATGTCATGACCGCAGGCGTGCATCTTTCCTGGGTGGGTTGAAGACCAAGCCAAGCCCGTGGCCTCTTCGACCGGTAGACCATCAATGTCTGTCCGATAACCAATTGTTTTGCTTGGTTGGCTACCAGCTAGGCGAACTAGCATAGCGGTAGGCACCTCTGGCACCTCCTTGATGGTCAAGAAGGGGCAGTCAAGGCTAGTAATCAGCGATTTTAAGTAGGCTTGCGTTTCGAATTCTTCCAGGGCTAACTCTGGAATCTTGTGCAAGTCGCGCCGAACTTGAATTAAATCAATTGAATTATTTGCCATTAACTTTCTCCCTACTTTTTGACCGATCAAATCTGACCGAAGACCCTTTTACAGGCTGTTTTTAATTTTCTTAGTGCAATTAAATTAATACTTAAAGCGTCCGCAAGGCGGCTACCAAGGCCGTCTTTTGTTCTGTTTGGGCATCAATTTCCTTGATTACTCGAGCAGGTACACCAGCCACAACCGTGTGAGCTGGCACGTCTTGGGTTACGATTGCTCCGGCTGCGACAACCGCACCTTCACCAACTTGAACGCCTTCAATCACAACGGCGTTAGCGCCAACTAAGACACCATCACCGATGCGGACAGGTTCGGCTGAAGCAGGTTCGATGACTCCTGCTAAGACGGCACCGGCACCGATGTGACAGTTTTCGCCAACTTCGGCTCGGCCACCCAAAACGGCTCCCATGTCGATCATTGATCCGGAACCAATCTTGGCCCCAATGTTAATTACGGCCCCCATCATGACAACCACGTTTTGGCCGATTTGGACGTGTTCACGAATCAAGGCTCCCGGTTCAATCCGAGCTTCCAAGTTTTGGGTGTTTAAGAGTGGGACTCCTGAGTTCCGGGCAATCAATTCAACATGGTAGTCGGTGATATCTGCTTGGTGAGCGTCAAGGATTGGTTGGATGGTCATCATGTCTCCAATTACTGTGCCAGTCTTCGTTTCGATGAAGGCCTGAACATCTGTTGGCCATTCAATCTGGTCAAGGTTGCCAGCCAAGGTTACTCGGGCTGGTGTTTGCTTCTTTGATGTTGCAAGGTAGTTGATAATTGCGGCAGTATCCATTTCAGTCATTGATTTTCTCTCTTTTTCTTCCTATATATATAAGTTAAATTATGTTTTTAAAATTAATTCGACCACGGTTGGTCGGACAGCCTTACCACTTACCAGGTAATTGGTAGGCCCGGTCGTGGCTGGTCAAGTCGGCCAAACTTTCACCCTCGACCACCAACTGTGACAAGCCATTTTCGACAAAGACGACGGCTGGCACTGGGTTGCGGTTGTAGCGGGAAGCCATTGAATACCCATAAGCCCCGGTGTTCAAAATGGCGACCAAGTCACCGGGTTGGGTCTGAGGAAAAGCCTGGTCTTGAATCAAGACATCACCCGATTCGCAGTACTTACCAACTAAGCGGACATGTTCAACGGCTGGAGCATTAACCGACGTTGCCAAAACGGCTTGATAGTCGGCTTGGTACAAGGCTGGGCGGATGTTGTCGCCCATTCCTCCGTCCACGGCCAAGTAGGTCCGGACTTCGGGGATGTCTTTGCGTGACCCAACCGTGTAAAGGCTGTAACCGGCTGGAGCGGCAATTGACCGGCCTGGTTCAATCCAGATGGCTGGCGTTGCCATGTTGCGGCTCTTGCATTGGGCTTGGACGCTTTCGATTAAGGCCTGAACCAAATCTTCTGGTCGCTGAGGATCATCGGCGTCCGTGTAGGCAATCCCAAAGCCTCCGCCTAAGTCCAAGACTTCCGGTTGGAAGTCCCAACTCTGGCACAAATTAACCAAGCGTTCACCGGCTAATTCAAAGCCGTCCTCTTCAAAGATTTGTGACCCGATGTGG
>NZ_DF968005.1:172651-173076 GCF_001047075.2 Fructobacillus ficulneus | reverse complement strand
CAAACCTAAGAGGTGGAGGCGGTCATCGGCTTGGGCAATTTCGTAAGCCTTCTTGGCCTGACCAGATTCGAGGTCAAAGCCAAACTTAGAATCAACCTGACCGGTCTGAATGTAATCGTGGGTGTGAGCTGAAACACCCGGCACCACCCGGAAGATGATATCTTGTTGGCTATCACGTTCTTCCAACAATTCTTGCAAGGTCGCTAACTCATAGAAGTTATCGACGATAATTGTCCCAACACCGTGGTCCATGGCCATGATTAAGTCTTCGCGGCTCTTGTTGTTACCATTGTAAGAAACATTAGCCATTGGGAACCCGGCCTGAACAGCCGTGTAGATTTCTCCGGCAGAAACAAGGTCCAAATGAACCCCTTCTTGGGCGACGACTTGGTACATCGCTTCACAGGCGAAGGCCTTAGAAGCGT
>NZ_DF968005.1:171910-172611 GCF_001047075.2 Fructobacillus ficulneus | reverse complement strand
AACGACCCCAACCTGGTTCGTCTTTTCAAAGGCCTGACGGAAGGCTCGCATTTGTCGACGCATCACGGCGACGTCATAAACATATAAAGGCGTTTGGTATTGTTCAGCTAAGTCGGTGGCTAAGACCCCACCGATTAAAAGCTGGTCCTGATCATTTACTTGCAGCGCGTTCAACATTGATTTGATCCTCGTTAATTTTTATTTTTTTAAATTTTTACTAGCCTAATCGACTAGGTACCGGGCTAAGCGGTCTTGGAAACGAATTGTAGCTTCCCAAGGGTCGATACCGGCATATTCGGAAAACTGCCAGATGGTGTTTTCCTGGTCGCCGTTTTGACCAACGAAGGTTACCGTTGTGCCAACCGGTACGGGTTCGTCAACGGCAATCATCAACTGGTCCATCGCTAGCTGACCAACAATTGGTGCTTTCTTCCCATTGACGATGACTTCATAGCCCTTGAGTTCGCGGGGTAAGCCATCACCGTAGCCAATTGGCAGAGTCGCAATCCATTGGTCCTTAGTCGTGTGGTAAGTGGCCCCGTAGGAAACCGCTGCTCCAGCTGGAAGCTGCTTGATCATCACGACCTCGCTTTCCAAGGTTAGGACCGGTGCTAAGTAATCATCTGGCCGTAAGACCCCAGCGGATGGTTCAACCCCGTAAACCGAAGTTCCGGCCCGAATCACTTCGGTTGGGACTTTGT
>NZ_DF968005.1:171071-171690 GCF_001047075.2 Fructobacillus ficulneus | reverse complement strand
TCAATGGCGGCGGCTAAATCATCCCGGTTGCGGAAACCAATCCGACCCATGCCGGTATCAACGGCTAGGTTAACCAAGAGCTTAGGTCCACCGAGTCGTAAGTTGGCGTTGGCTTGGGTCAACCAATCGCGGTCGGTCACCGTGGCAATGATTTGGTAGTCAGCTAAGAGTTGGGCATCCGCAACGGATGTTAACCCAAGAACTAGGATTGGCTGGCAGAAGCCGGCCTTGCGTAAGGCAATCGCTTCGTCTAAGACAGCGACTGCCAAACCATCAACACCACCGTCAACGGCGGCCCGGCTCATTTCCAGCAAACCAAAGCCGTAGGCGTTGGCCTTAACCGTTAAGAAGACAAAACTAGCATCGCTAGCATCGCGCATCGCTTTTAAGTTTTTAGCTACTGCAGCTTTTGAAATTAAAATTCGACTTGGGCGGTGATTCGCGACAACCATAGTGATAGCCTCCTTCGGCAACAAAAAAAAATCCAAACAACGGGGGTTTTCGCCCTGTCGTTTGGATTTTGCCTAAAAAAGTCTTTACCAAAAACAGTTGAATAGCACCCCGCTGTAACAACAGCGACAGTCCAATAGCTCTTAACTATTGGCCCAGCAAAAATGGT
>NZ_DF968005.1:168107-171012 GCF_001047075.2 Fructobacillus ficulneus | reverse complement strand
CATTCGCTTCGGCAACCGCCCCTTTCCTTCAGCTTAGCTGAAGTACTCTTGTTGGTTGCGACCTCTATTACTTATTAAGTTGTGTTTAATATACATTAGGAACTTTCTAATGTCAACACCCCTGACAAAAGAAATTGACAGAGTCAAAAAAAGACAGCTATCAAATAGCTGTCTTTTTACTAATTATTCCAATAAATCGCGATAAAAGTTCGCTTTTAATCGTTTATGTCGACCATTCATCAAAACAATTCGATCTGCTAGTGCTTTAACTTGTCCTTGACCAAAAGAACCAAGTAAAACAGCCTGATCTTGTTTTTGAAGGGAAACCACTAAGGGACCTAATTCCGCCACATCTAACCAGCGGTGGGCCTGTGAGACCATCGCAATGTTCGGCACATGGAGGTTTTGTTGCCAAATGGTAGTGAGATAATCCGGCATCACTACCAAGATAGCCTGGTCCTCCTGGTTACTTTGGCGAGCAGCCTTGACCAGTGGGGCCGAAATATCCTGACCATAAACCATATATTGGTCGCCATACCGGTCGGTTAACTTGTAATACCAGTGTTTAACCGCCGCAAAATCCTGGACAATCAAAACCATGTGCTTCATATTAGCCTGGACCAAGAGTTCAATCTGGCGGTCTTCCACCCGACTAGTCGTTAAGACCGTCTTCAACCGACCATCCCCCGCTTCCGTCACAGCCGTCTTTTCAGGCTGAAGGGCCTTGGGCGTCTGTGACAAAAATTCGGATAAGTGTTCAGGCAAAAATGATGAAACAACCAAGACCTTATCAACCTGCTTTAAGAAGTACTTTTGGTAAAGCAGGTCATTTTTAACCGAAAAGACCAAACTTTGCGAAACTGGTTCTTTTTCAATGGCCCAGTCAATCCGGTCCAAGTATTCTTGGTGGGCCGACAGCCAGGCCAACTTGTTCAGCTTAGCAACCAAATCGGCCTGGGACATCCTGATTTGAAAATCAGCCTTATTAGCTAGAGCAACCAGGTCCAATAACCGATTCAAAATCGCCTTGCCGGACTTCAAAATTCCTAAGTCTAGGGCCTGTCGGTCAATTTTATTGCTGGCTTCCTCCCAGTTATGGAGAGCAACCTTCCATTGACCCTGAATTTTATTGGGCAAAAAGGCGGCTTGGTCGGCTAACCGGGCAACTTGGTCTTGGTAAAAGCTCAAAGGCAAGGTCAGGCCAAAGCCTTCCTGAATGGCCGTTAACAAGGCCACCGGCTTTTCCAAAATGGCAACTGGACGGTCTTTGTGCCCACTTTGCTTCTGCAAGTCTTCACCGAGGGCAAAGAATGCAGCAAAGGTCATTAAGACGACATCAGCCCGTTTGGCCTTGTCAAAGGTTTGTTTGAAAACCTGCCCCTTTTCGTCAGAGCGGATATTGTCAAAGGCTGGTTGGTTGGTAATACCCTTGGGCAACTCAATCAGCGCCTTATCAACGCTCTCGCCCTGCCACACAATTACTCGGGCCAACCAGAAGGCACCACCGTTTTCTTTGGCCTGAGCCAATGCTTGACGGTACTTTTTTAAGTCCAAGTAGTCCTGTGGTGCATAGAGCTTGGCGGTTTTTAGCCGTGGCCCGTCGAGCTTTCTTTGTAGGTCGGCTAATAAGCGTTCCTGGTGGTTCAACAAGCCAATATCATGTGCTAGCAGGTAAGCCGTTTGGTCCCGCTTTTGATAAAAGAGTGGGAAGAGGTAAGACAGGGTCTTGTGAACCTTTGGTGGCGTCGTCATCTGCCAAACCGTTCGTTGTCTTTGTTGCAGGAATTGCTGGACTTGGTCCATGACCTGGCCCTGGTCGGCCAAAACGTCATAGTTCGGTCCTAAGACTCTCTGCTTATCGGCCAATGATTTGGGAAAGGCCCCTCTTTTTTGGTCCGACTTAGTCGGTGTTGGCTCCTTAGCCACTGACTGAACAGAATTATCTGTCTGTGCCAAGTCCGGCTGACCATCAGCCTTTAAAAAGTCCGGTGCGGGTGACTGGTCCTTGATGGCCATCGCCAAAAAGTCCTGGCTTTCCCTCAACATCCCCCAGTCAACGGCTAAGAGATCTTTTTTCGTTTGTTCGGCTAAGCCCTGGGCTTTTTGCCATAAGGAGAGCATCAAATAGGCAGTTGCCTCGGCATCGGCATTGGCCCGGTGAGCCTGGGTCAAAGGCAGGTTCAAATACTTGGTCAAATCCGAGAGGCGGTAGCCAGGTGCCGTTGGGTAGAGTAGTTGAGCCAACTGGACCGTATCAAGGGCCTGGAGGTCTAACTCCGGTAGGCCTACTCGGGCAAATTCGGCATTCAGGTAAGGGTAATCAAAATTAACATTATGGGCCACAAAAACTTGCCCCTGTAAGAGGGCCTGCAATGAGGGTGCGATTTCTTCAAAGAAAGGTGCATCTCGGACATCTTTTTGGGTAATGTGAGTTAGTTGTTGGATTTTTTTATCAATCGTTTGGCCAGGGTTCACAAAGGAATCAAAGTGTTCAACGATTTTTTTATTTTTAACAAAGGTCATCCCGATTTGAATAATCCGACCGCCCTTCTCAACAGAAGGGTTGGTCGTTTCCAAATCGACAATCACAAAGGCGGCTGATTTTTTCATCAGGACTCCTTTCAGATTCAATTCGGTCCTTGGAATACATTTTAGCAAATTTTATTCAAAGAACTTCCTTAGTTATTTTACACTACTTAGCCCAATGCGGTACAATATTAGCAGTTATTGGAGCCTTTAAAATGCAAAAAATTCATTCCGGCTTTGGTCAATCTCATGCCAAAGCCATTCTAATCGGCGATCACGCCGTGGTTTACGACCAACCGGCCGTTGCCATCCCCCTACTTAATTTAACTGCGACCGCCACCATTCAACCTCTCGCCAATGGACAACGAATTATCTTAGG
>NZ_DF968005.1:164511-168058 GCF_001047075.2 Fructobacillus ficulneus | reverse complement strand
GACCAAGCCTTTGATTTGTCCGAATTAGGGGCAGACCTAGAGGGGCTACGCCAATTATTAATCGCTCTTTTGACCGATTTAACTGATAAGAATAAACCCTTTCTCCTGGAAGTTCAATCAACTATTCCTCAAGAACGAGGATTCGGTGCTTCGGCGGCCTTAGCCACAGCCATTACCCGGGCTTTCTTTGACTGGGTCGACCAGGCTTTGACCCGCGACCAACTCGACCATTATACGGCCTTGGCCGAAGGAATTTCCCACGGGTCACCTTCTGGCATTGATGCTGCCACCGTGTCTTCCGACCAACCAATATGGTTTGAACACAAGCAAATCCAGGGCTTTACGGCTAATTTGAAGGCGACCCTAGTTCTCGCCGATACCGGTGTCCGTGGCCAAACGGTCCGAGCCGTTAACATCGTCAAAGACCAGCTCCAAAAAAATTATGAACCCACCTGGCAGGCCATTACCCACCTGGGCCAACTAGCCTTTACCGTCAAGGAATCTTTGGCTAATAATGATGCTCAGACCCTTGGTTCCCTCTTTACCCAGGCCCATGCCGATTTACAAACCCTTCAGGTTTCACACCCCAAGCTCGACACCCTGGTCCAAGCGGCCTTGAATGCCGGAGCCTTAGGAGCCAAATTAACGGGATCAGGAATTGGCGGTGCTATGCTGGCCCTGGCCGCAAACAGCGACCAAGCCAAAATCATAGCTGACAGTCTCAAGGCTGCCGGTGCCCGTGAAACCTGGATTGAACCCCTTAACGGAGTTCAACCCAGCTAAAGAATTATTAATTTTCATGATTTGAAATTAACGATTAGCGACTAGTCAGATTCAAATAACTTTGATTACTAGTCTTAGCAATCTATTTTGACCGCTAACTCTTACTTGCCCGTGCACCAAGTGGGCACTTTTTAATTCAGGCACAATACACCGACTTAATCTTTAACCTCCAGAAAAGGAACCCTCATGAACGAAAAGACTAGTACCGCCAGAGCCCATACCAACATTGCCTTGATGAAGTATTGGGGTAAAAAAGATGCCGCTCTCAACTTACCAACGACTTCTTCCCTTTCATTAACCTTGAAGGAATTTTATACCGACACGATGGTAACGGAAGGTCGCGAAGACACCCTCTTAATCAACAACTTGATGCAAGACCCCACCCGGGTCCATAAGTTTTTGGACTTTTTGCGGGCCGAAAAGGGTGACTTCCCACCATTGACTGTTGTTTCGAAAAATGTTGTGCCAACCTCTGCTGGTTTGGCCTCTTCAGCTTCTTCATTTGCGGCCTTGACTGCCGCCGTGGCTCATTACAACGATTGGGACTTGTCATTAGAAGAACTATCACGCCTGGCCCGTCGTGGGTCTGGTTCAGCAACCCGGTCATTCTTCCCCGGCTTTGCTGTCTGGCATGAGGGGCATGATGACCAAAGTTCATTTGCCGAGAGCCTGCCCGAATCAACGATGCCGATTGCCCTGGTTGTCTGCGAAGTCGCTAAGACGACCAAGAAGGTTTCTTCATCCGATGGGATGCAAAGAGCAATGACATCACCCGACTACGAAGCCTGGGTTGCTAAGTCTCACGAACAATTTGATGTCATGCAAGCCGCTCTGGCCGCTAACGACTTGGAAACAGTTGGTGCCATCGCCGAAGAAAACGCCTTGGCTATGCACGCCCTGAACATGTCAGCGACCGACCGTCGCTTTACCTATTTCAGCCAAATGACCATCGATATCATCGCCTTCGTTAAAGAACTACGGAAACAAGGTTTCTTAGCCTACGCCACGATTGATGCCGGACCAAACGTTAAAATCATTACTCGCCAAGACCAGGCCGAAGAGATTAAGGAAAAGGCCTTAGCCTCCTTCCGCAAGCTTAAGGTTGAAATCGCTACACCAGGTCCTGGCCTTTCTTACATTGAAGAAAACGATTTCGCCGATGAAGCCTTAAAAATTAACAACGAAATCTAAGTGATGATTTTTGGGCTACTAGCCAAAGGCTATATTGCAGCGGTCCCCTCTTAACACCTAGTTCGAGTCACTTACCCAGCATGTACTCAAAAGGAGTTTTCCATGGTCAATTCAACGCACTTAACCATTCCTGGTAAGCTCTTTTTAGCGGGCGAATATGCTGTAACCAAACCAGGTCAACCAGCCTTGGTGGTTGCTGTGGACCAAGGAATGGCCATTTCTCTGGATGCCAATCCACACGGAATGCCTGGGACCATAACCGTCCAATCCAACACCTTGCCAACTGATTTAGACTTAGCCTGGGCCAACCTTAATTCATTGACCAACGTTTCCTCATCTGCTTTAACCGGCAAGTGGTCCTTTGTCCAAGCAGCCTTAGTTCTCTTCTTTCAAGAACACGGTCAGACCTTAGACCTAACCCACCAACCGTCCCTAAAAATTCAAATTGAATCGCAGATGGAAGTGGCTGACCAAAAACTCGGCCTTGGCTCTTCGGCAGCAGTGACGGTCGCCACCATTCGTGGCCTGGCCACTTACTTTGATCTGCCGGATGACCGACTCGCTCAGTTTAAGGAGGCCGCTTGGGCCCACTACTTCGTCCAGGGGTCGGGGTCACTGGGGGATGTGGCTTCTGCCACCTTTACCGGCCTCATCACCTATCAAGCACCGGCCTGGTTAGCTACTATTTCAGCTGAAACAGCCGCCCTGGCTGACTTTGCTAACCTTGACTGGTCAGACCTAGCCATCACGCCCTTAGCTTGGCCCAAAGACTGGCAATTGGCCCTAATCGCCACCTACCAACCAGCTTCAACCCAGAAGGCCCTGGCCAAGGGCTTTTGGCGGGCGGACTTTGCTGACCAATCCCGGCACTGGGTCACGGCCGCACAAACTGCCTTCGAGGACCAGAACTATTCGGCCCTCCAGCACGCCCTTCAAGGCAACCAGGACCTCTTAGTCCAGACTTTGCCGACCGGTTATCTAACACCTGCTTTAACGGCCTTGACAAGAGTCCTACGCGACCTTAATTTGGCCGGTAAGGTTTCGGGTGCTGGTTATGGTGATAATGGTTTTGCCATCCTCGCCACCAAGGCCGACCAAGACGAGTTGAGCAAAGCCTTGGCGTCTCAGCCCGACCTCCATCTAATTCTACCGACTATCATCACTAGCTAACCCCTAAGCGGAATATCAGCCTATGACCAACCAACAACATTCAAACCGTAAAAATGAACACCTCTCCCTCGCCACCAAGTTCTGGCGTGACCAGGCCAACTTCCAAGTTGGGCCTGGTTTTGATGCTGTTCGCTGGGTCCCAGGTCCCTTAAAGGACCTGGCCGTCGACCAAATTAACCATCAGGTCCAAGTTTTGGGCCGCGACTTCGCTTGGCCTTTTTACATCGAAGCCATGACTGGTGGATCGGTTGCCGGCGGGAAGGTCAACGCCGACCTGGCCAAGGTAGCCGCCCAAACTAACCTAGCGATGGCCGTTGGTTCTCAATCCGTCGCCCTCAAGGACCCTTCTTTGGCCGCCACCTACCAAGTTGTTCGTGAAAACCATCCCGATGGGTTCTTGATT
>NZ_DF968005.1:162493-164466 GCF_001047075.2 Fructobacillus ficulneus | reverse complement strand
AACCTGGGGGCTGACCACCCCATTGAAAACGTCCGGGCCGCCATTGACATGATTGATGCCAACGCCATTGAACTCCACGTTAACGTCGGCCAGGAATTAGCGATGGCAGAGGGTGACCGTCATTTCTACTGGTTGGATAACCTGGCGACCATCATCGCCAAGTCACCGGTTCCCGTCATCATCAAGGAAGTTGGTTTTGGCATGGGGACTGACCTCATCCAACAGGTTGCCAGCCTTCACCCTGCCGCCATTAACCTGGGCGGTGGCAATGGGACCAACTTTGCCCAAATCGAGCAACGACGGGACCGTGAAGAGACCAACCCACTGGACTTAAGTCATTATGGCTTAAGCACGGTTGAAGCCCTCCTGGCAGCTGAAAAGGCCCAAGTTCAGTCACCCATCATCGCCACAGGTGGTATCAAGTCCATCAATGACGTGGTGACGGCTTTGATGATGGGAGCAGATTTGACTTCCTCAGCCGGCCACTTCCTCGAGGTCTTGATGACCAAGGGGCCTTCTGGCCTCCAGGCCGAAATCGAGCACTGGCAACAAGCCCTCCCACAATTGATGGCCCTCTTGTCATCACCAACGGTGACCGACTTGCGCCAACAAAAACGAATTTATTCACCAGACTTGATCAATTCAATTAACCAACTTTAAGACACTTAAAAAGAGTTTCGCTGCATCGTCTAGATGGTCCATCACGGGCACTAGCATTACGAAAGCGAAACTCTTTTTTAATTTGTTCTTATTGGTCTCGTTGACTCAAATAGTTAATCAACCACAAGACATCGGCCCGGTTAACCAGGCGATGGTTCTCGTAGTTATAAAACATTGGCTGGTACTGGTCAATCAGAGCCAAGTCATGGCGGTTGTCCGTGGCATTGGCAATATCACAGGCATCACCAATGGCCGGAATCTCGGGAAAACCATGTTCACTCATAATCGAACCCATGACCGTATCCGCTGATTCATGGTTTAAGGCCTCTAAGTACTTTAGTGCATCCATTATCTTCCCTCCTTCCTATTTCTGACAGCCAATCCTATCCCAGCTATCGGCTTTAATCGACAGTCTTATTCAAATATTCATCAACATCGTCCCAGTAGGAAACTTGGTCCTTGACCCCGGTTTCTTCACTGCCGGCATGCCAAGCGAAGGCTGGGTACCAGATACTCCGCTTTTCTTGGTTTAGTTCCTGGATGGCAGCCATTTCGGCGTCGGACAAGACGAAGTCATCGATTTGACTGTTGGCCACAATTCGTTCCTCGTGGGCCGACTTGGGAATCGTAATTGCTCCCATTTGATAGTCAAAGCGGAGGATAACCTGGGCAGCCGACTTATCGTGATTTTGGGCAATTTCTTGAACCATTTTGTTCGACAAAGCTTCTCCGCCACCCAGCGGTCCCCAGGCTTCCATGGCCATACCCAGACCATTCATGTACTCAAAGAGGCCATCCTCTTGGACGAGTGGGTTAAATTCCATCTGGTTGACTTGGGGCATGACGGTGCTAGAAGCCAACACGTCCTTTAATTTGCTCTCGTCAAAGTTAGAAACGCCGATGGCCCGGACCTTGCCTTCATGGTAAAGCTTTTCCAGGGCCCGCCAAGTATCTACGTACTTACCATCAACTGGCCAGTGGATCAAAAGGAGGTCCAAATAGGTCAGGCGGAGTTCCTTCAATTGTTCCTCAAAGGCAGCCAAAGCACTTTCGTAACCCTGGTCGCCGTTAAAGATTTTCGTCGTAATAAAAAGGTCCTTGCGGTTCAGGTGGTTGTCCTTCAAGGCTTGTTGGATGCCGTAGCCCACGCCCGGTTGGTTACCATACTGCTTGGCCGTGTCAATCAGGCGGTAGCCATGCTTAATGGCGGTTTGGACCGAGTCGGCGGCCTCTTTGTTGGAAGACTTCCAGACCCCGAGGCCAAAGACCGGCATCTCAACCCCGTTGGCGAGCTTGGTTGTTTCTTGCAAAAT
>NZ_DF968005.1:158350-162451 GCF_001047075.2 Fructobacillus ficulneus | reverse complement strand
GAATTTTCCATTGCACAATTCCTTTCTCATACTTTCATCTAAGTCTAGTTTAAAACAAAAGACCCCTCGGTTTCAAACCGAAAGGGTCTTTTCAAACAAATTATAAAATTAATGACCGAGAGTCCAGCCGCCATCGATTGGGACAACTGCCCCACTCAGATAAGTCGCCTGCTGTGACGTCAAATACAAAGTCAAATCAGCAACTTCCTGAGCCTGGGCCCACCGTTTGGCGGGTATTTGGTCAGCAACCTGCTTGGCCATCTTTCCCTCACCAGCAAAGTCGGCCGCATTCATCGGCGTCTCAATTGCCCCGGGGGCAATCGCGTTAACGACGATCCCGGCCTTGGCGTAATCCAGGGCCACCTGCTTAGTCAATCCAACCAAGGCGTGCTTGGCCATCGTGTAGGCCGCACCGCCGCCACCAGCCTGGTAACCGGCAATCGAGGCCATATAGACAATCTTGCCTTGGCCAGCTTCAACCATCTTGGGCAAAATCGCCTTGGTCAAGACAATGGCCGGGGTCAAATTAACGGCCAGAACGTGGTCGATGGTCGCCATTGACTGGTCCAATAGGGGCTGAAAGGCATCCAAGATTCCTGCGGTATTTAAGAAAATATCGAAGGTCACGGACTCCGTCAAAACTTCAGCCATTTTATCCAGTTCTGACCGATCACCAAGGTCCACCTGGCACTTGACAAGGTTCGGATGGTCATAGTCAATGACCTGCTGGTCAACGGCATAGACGGTCGCACCGGCCTCGAGGTAGGTTTTCATTTGGCAAAAACCGATACCTGAGGCGGCACCGGTTACTAATACTTTTTGGTTATGGTAGTCTTGATCAATCATTATTTCTTCAAGTCCACTACTTTTGAAAGAGCGTAAATCACGATTCCGCCGACAACCAATGAAACAAATTCCCCTGGTACCAATGAAACGTAGTATGACAACCAGTTGGCCAACCATGATGATGTTGCATGGTCAGGCGCAAAGTTTCCATGGGCATGGATGGCAAAGGCGAAGGTAAATTCAGCCGCCAAAATGGCCATCCCAATCGTCAAAACCACCACCGTTGAGATGAAAATCTTAACCAATGGTCGGTCAATCTTCTTCGTCAACAAGTAAGTAATCCCAGTCATGATGACCGTGCCCAAGGTTCCAAAGACCCAGTCAATCCAACCCAAGGGTGAAATCATGTTGGCGATTAAAACCCCGAGGCCCAAGGCCAAGACATAGCGCTTGTTCCAGGCTGAAAGGTGGTTCAACCCCTCTGATAACCGCAATTGGACGGGGCCAAAGCCGATTGGCGCCACTAACATCGTGATGGCAGCATACAAAGCGGCCACCACGGCCGTCAAGGTCAGACTGAAGGTCTTGGAAACAGTTTGGTTCTTAAAGTTATTCATTTGGTACTCCTAGTTTTGATTAAGCGGGATGGTAGATGAACCGCTAAGGGATATAGTTTTGGGTAAAGCCTTTGACATTAAAAAAGTCCGACAAAGTCGGAACTTTTTAAAGACAAATATAATAGTGCTTAGTTTTCGTCCATGAAGTCCTTCAAATGCTTTGAACGGGAAGGATGGCGCAACTTCCGCAAGGCCTTGGCTTCAATTTGACGAATTCGTTCACGGGTAACACCGAAGACCCGACCAACTTCTTCCAAAGTTCGTGTCCGACCATCTTCCAAACCGAAGCGCAAACGCAAAACGTTTTCTTCTCGGTCAGTCAAGGTATCCAAAACGGATTCCAACTGGTCGCGCAACATTTCGTAAGCCGCTGAATCGGCTGGTGAAATTGCTTCGTTATCTTCGATGAAGTCACCCAAGTGAGAGTCATCCTCTTCACCAATTGGTGTTTCCAATGAAACGGGTTCTTGAGCAATCTTCAAGATTTCACGAATCTTGTCAGCAGTCAAATCCATTTCAGCCCCGATTTCTTCAGGGATTGGTTCACGACCAAGGTCTTGGAGCAATTGACGTTGGATCCGAATCAACTTGTTAATCGTTTCCACCATGTGAACCGGTACCCGGATTGTCCGGGCTTGGTCGGCAATGGCACGTGTAATGGCCTGACGAATCCACCAGGTTGCATAAGTTGAGAACTTAAATCCCTTGGTGTAATCAAACTTGTCGACGGCCTTCATCAGACCCATGTTACCTTCTTGGATCAAGTCCAAGAATTGCATTCCACGACCGACGTAACGCTTAGCGATGGAAACAACCAAACGCAAGTTGGCTTCGGCCAATTCTTGCTTGGCTTCTTCATCACCAGCTTCGATTCGCTTTGACAACTCGATTTCTTCGTCACCCTGCAAAAGGTTAACGCGACCGATTTCCTTCAAATACATCCGGACAGGATCGTTGATCTTAATTCCTGATGTATCTTCAGCGTTGTCGAGTTCATCCTTAGAAGGCTTGTTTTGCTTTGCTTGCAAAACTTCTGGTGCTGGTTCCCCGGCTTCGTCAACAATGGCGATTCCGGCATCTTCAACCTTTTCCATCAAACGTTCGATGTTTTCAGTATCCAAATGGAATGGTTCAGCAATCTTAGTTGATAATTCGCTATACTTGATTTGCTTAGCAGGCTTGTATTCCTTCAGCAATTCACGGACAGCCTTGTCATAGGCAGCCGACTTCATTGGTCCAGACTTCTTAGCGGACTTCTTCACCGGTTGCTTGGCAATTTCAGCTGCTTCTTCCGGGGTCTTTCCTTCGGCCAAAGCTAAAAGCTCTGCCTTGCGGGCCCGGCCATGATAAGCGATACCTTGGGCATCAAGGTAGTCTTTAATTTCGGAAATTTTACTTGAACTTGAAATTTTTGCCATTTTATCTCCTATTTATGGGAATACGTTCTCTTGAGATTAATTATTTCGGTAGTGATTTGAATGATTGCCGCATTATCGTGCTGGTTGCGCGCCAATGACAATTTCTTGTCCAACGTCGCCATTTGGCTCTCATAGGGGGCATCCTTTAAAATCACCCGCAAGTAATCATCAACCGCATCCCGTTGAACTTCTAGTGTACCAAATTCTCGGTCAATTGCCATGACTTTTTGGTTTAAATCGGGCTTTTGGACAAAGTCCAAGAACCCGGCCAAATCAAAGTCCGGCCCAGCTTGTTGCTGGTAGGCTTCAAAGAGCATCATCAACAGCTGGTATTCGGGATGAACAAAGGCAAAGTCCGGCAGACTTTTGACATAAGTCAGCATCGCCGGTGACTTAATCATCGCCATTAACAAGCCCTGTTCTGCCCGCTCGACCCGGGTCAGGGTTGAATCAAATTGTTGGACGGGTGCAGTTGCCAAGTACGGTTGGCTACCACCTGAATTACCCTCTTCTGGTTGCCAGGCCGGTAGGTCGTTATCCGACCATCCCGACGGTGCCACCCAGTCACTCGGCTGGTCAAAGTTTTGGGAACCTGTCTCAACCGGCCCCTGGCTGGGTTGATTTTCTTGGTAAGCCTGGAATTCGGACTGCAAGGCCGCTAGGTCAGACCCGTAGTCTTCGCTAAAGTGCCGTAAAAAGTAATCCTGTTCCACCGGACTGGCCACTGCCAGAATTGGCCAGGCTTCCTTTAAGAAGTCCAGGTACGCCGCCTGGTTTTCGAGGTTCTTACCGTTTTTGGCGGCTTGAATCAAAAACTCGGTGGGTGTCAAAACGCCATCATCCAAGGCCGCTTTGAGGGCCTCAACCCCCTGTTCGCGCCGGACTTCATCCGGATCACGACCATCGGGCAAGGAAATCACCCCAATTTCGACTTGGGGAGCCTGTTGGCGAATCAAAGGAATTGACCGCTTCGCCGCCTTTTGACCAGCCGCATCGCCATCGTAGACCAATAAAATCCGGTCCGTGATTTTGGCCAGGTCTTTGACATGGGTTTCGGTCAAAGCCGTTCCCATTGTCGCCACGGCTCCTTCGGCTCCGGCGATAGTGGCCGAAATCACATCCATAAATCCTTCGAAAATCATCGCTGGTTGACCCGCCCGGATTGGTCCCCGGGCTTGGTCAAAGTTATAGAGCAGATGTCCCTTATTAAAGAAGGGACTTTCCGGCGAATTCATATACTTAGCTGGATTATTGGGGTCAAGTGACCGACCAGAAAAGCC
>NZ_DF968005.1:153122-158303 GCF_001047075.2 Fructobacillus ficulneus | reverse complement strand
CGAACCTGGCCCCGACTATCTTTAATCGGCCAAACCACCCGGTTATTAAAGCGGTCACGAGTAATCGGCCCCTCTTCCGGAACAATAAAGAGTTGGCTATCTTTCAATAAGCTTTCATCTAAATTGTGGTCCTTAGCGTAAGCCAGTAAGACATTGTTACTAGGAACAAAGCCCAACCCATACTGCTTAATGGTTTCATCATCCAGCTGACGATCCTTGTGTAAGTACTCCAAGGCCGCTTCCCCTGCCGTTGTATTTAACAGGATATGCGTATAAAGCCGTTGGGCATTACTATAGAGGTCAAAAATCGCAGCGAATTGTTCTTGCCGGGCCGATGGTTGTCCTTGGTACTGGTCCAAACCAGTAATATTGGCATCCTTGGCTAAGGTTAAGATGGCCTCCGGGTAAGAATATCCCTCTTTTTCCATTAAAAATGAAAAAACAGTCCCTGATCGACCACATGAAAAGCAATGAAAGACTTGCTTTTGGTCATCAACGAAGAGTGATGGTCGGCGGTCTTCGTGAAAAGGACACGATCCATTCCACTCCCGCCCCCGTTTTACGAGCTGGGTATAATTTTGGATAACATCCAAAATATTGGTTTGTGACCGGACTTCATCGATGACATTTTGTGGAATTCGTTCAGCCATACGCCTCCTCCGGTGTGTGCACTAATCCGCACTTCTACCCAATACAATACTGTCTACTATTATAGGTAGTTTCTTGATTTTTGTCAAAAATCAAAGACACTAAAAAAGCCCACATCCAAGATGTGAGCTTTTGACAAAGCATAATGGCAGTACGTGTGAAGGTGGAATCCACTACCTTTGTCGTGAGGAGGAAAAAATTAGTTCTTCTTGCGCAATCCCAAGACAACCAATCCGGCAGCAACTGCAGCGATGGCAGCAGCAATCAAACCAGTCTTGTTTTGAGTAGTTGCGTTAGCATCCTTACCAGTTGCTGGCAAGTAGCTAGCTGGCTTTTCATAGTCATAGTAAGTTGCTGGCAAGTATGTTGGTGCGTAGTAAGGTGCAGGTTGTGCAGCAGGAGCAGGTTCTTGAACAGTCTTTGTTTCCGTAACTGTCTTAACTTCTGGAGCTGGCTTTCCTGGAACATATGCATCCAACAAAGTCTTATAACCGTCAGCAGCTGCAGAGTTAACATCAGCAACTGACTTTGCACTAGCAACCTTGGCTTCAGCTGCATCCAATGCATCAGATACAGTACCTAATTGACCGGCCTTTTCGTAATCAGTCAAATTAGCATCAGCCTTAATCTTAGCAGAAACTTCATCTGCTGTCCGTGTCAATGAAGCCTTAGCAGCATTTTGTGCTCCTGGCAATGTTGAGTACAAAGCAAGCAAAGCTTTGTAACCAGCTGCCGCTGTTGTAGTAACAGCATCAGGAGTAGTTTGTTGATCGACATCTCCTTGTTGAGTGGTCAATGTTGAATCAACACTGTCGTCAATAGATTTCCGTTCTGCATCAGTCAAATTTGAATCATCAGCAGCTTCCTTCTTAACGCTATCAGCAGTTGCCTTCAAACTATCCTTAGCAGTTTGCTTTGCACCAGGCAAAGCAGATGGCTTGTAGACACTAGTTAATGAACCTGTTCCTGCTGTGACGTCAGCATCTAACGCTGCTTGGTCTTGATCTTGATAGAGCTTTGCTGTTGCTTGACTGAAAAGATTGTCGAGTGAATTCTTTTCCGCTGTTTGAGTTGGTGCATCTTCCTGAAGTGTTGTGTCACCGGTAATCTTAGTTAATTGACCATCATAAACACTCTTAAGTGTTGCGGCAGCCTTTTGCTGGGCCTCAAGGAATCCCACATTAGTCGAAACATTAACAGCAGGAGTCTGATAATAGTGAGCTTTTCCATCTCCACCAGCATCTTTACTTGAAGTATAAGATACTTGAATTGCGTTATTCTTAGGATCATCTGTAGTGAAAGTAAATGAACGTGCAATCCCTGCATTATTACTGTCAGGCGTGTCTGTCAAATAGACCATCTTATCTTCAGGAACGTCACTTGGCTTGTGGGATGAGGTACGATCAGATGTAAAGAAGTACTTCAAGTAAGTCCAATTTGAGCCGTCAGCTGGGCCAACTTGAACCGCCACAGAGTTGTTATATCCTTCCGGCGTAACTTCAATAGTTGTTTTCCCACTCAAATAGGTAGCAACCAACTTATTATTTTGAGTTGGATCAGCACGAACGAAAACATTTTTAACTTGATACTTCAAGCTCTGTGATCCATCAGCAGCGACGTCAGTAACTGGCGGAAGATCAATAATCTTACCTGCCCATGCTTCAGCTAAAGTATCAAAGTGAACATCAGAAAGTCCACCGGTATCGGCACTACTATTTGTTGCAGCTGGTGTTGCGCTTGTGTTGTTTGCGCTTGTGTTGTTTGCGCTTGTGTTGTTTGCGTCATTTTCTGTGCTAGCCGATGCCGTCAAACTTTGACCAAAGTTCAAGTGAGTATCAGCATGTGAGGCTGCTCCTGCAGCACCCAAAAATGCAAATGATGCAACTGCTGCAAACATCCAAGTCTTCCCTGCCTTGAACATCTTGTAGTGTTTATTGATTTCAAACTTTTCGTCCATAATACTTTTTCCTCCTCTTTGGTTGCAGATGTATTACAAACACATTATATTATGTCTTTTTTGAATTTTCAAACTTTTTTCGAGAAAAAATACGAAAAAATATCCACAATCAACTGAAAACATGATAATACCAAGGCTTCTTAACATTAAATTAATATTAACTTTTTAAATATTTCAATCAAACGTGGCCTATTTTACCTTGAAATCAATTAGAATAAGTCTAAAATATTACGAAATGAACTAAATAAGCACTTAAGTTCAACAACCATCTTTGTAATATTCACCTACTTTCTCGTCCCAAAATTCACCAAGAAACACAAAAAGACGGGCCATGAAATTCATGGTCCGCCTTTTACAACAAAGCAAATCTAAAAATATTTTTGAAAAATTAGTGCATAACCGTAATCAAGATACCACCTAAGATCAAGATGATAGCTCCACCGATTCGGTTACCCATTTGAGCAAAGGCGATCAAGCCCATCCGGTCAGAAGCTGACAAAACAGCAACGTTTCCAGTTCCACCCATTGAGTTGTTAATCATACCAGCTGAGATAGCTGATTCGACTGGATACAAACCAAAGAGCTTACCCAAGAATCCACCAGCAATCGCGATTGTGACAACAGAAACGAAGGCACAAACAACCAATTGCCATGAAAGAGTTTGGAGCAACTTGTTCATGTCAACCAAGGCCAAACCAATTCCAGCCAACAAAGCTTGTGTGGTTGTTGAAACGATTAAGTTTCCAAACATCACAGCTGAGTCTTCATAGTGCTTAGGAACCAAGTTAAAGGCCTTAGCAATAATAACAGCCAAAATCAAAAAGGCAAAAGCGTTAATCTTTGGCACAAAGTGGTTGAACAAAGTTCCAACAAGGTAGAATGACAAAGCAACCATCATACCAGTTAACATTTGTTCGTAGTTCAATGCTGGAGCCTTTTCGGCCTTCTTGTCTTCAACGATTTCACCATCGCCAGCCTTCAACAACTTACCTTGGCCGTTGGCCTTTGACTTCGTTGTGAACTTAACCAACAATGATGAGCCGATGATGGCCATCAAGTTTGCCAAAACAACAGATGGGAATAACTGATTTAAGATATTTCCGGCCGATGTATGCAAGGCATGACCATAGATACTTGACAATGGCACGATTCCGGCACCGATACCACCAGCCATCATTGGGAATGAAACATACAAAGCAGTATGGTTAAATCCAAGTCCCAACAATTGACCTACCAAGCTCACCACGAAGAATGAGATGATCATGGCACCGAAGGCAACTGGCAAAAAGCGGACAGCTGACTTCAAGAGCAACTTACGATCCATCTTCAAGATTGCAGACGTGATCAACGCTACAATATAGAATTCCAAGAAGTTACCAGTTGAGATAAACGTCTTGATGGTCGTAACTGAATCCTTTGGAACCCAACCAAGAGCGGCCATAGCAGATCCGGCTACGACGGCAAAGGCTGATCCCCCACCCAAGTAAGACTTCAAGATAGGTGTATGATTACCGATGTAAAAGAACACGCCACCCAACAAAACCAAGGCAAACATTGCACCTGGAATATTGGCAGGCAAGATGTGCAAGCTCATAACAGCTGCTAACAAAACAGCCATCAAGATGAAGGCAACGCCTCCCACACCCGCTAATTGTAATTTACTTTCGATTTTTGAAAATAGTCCGGCGTCCTGAGACGTCTGTGTTTCTTCAGACATTATATTCTCCTTTTAGCAAAGCAACTTATGTATCTTAACACTAATTAATTGAAATTTAAAGAAAAAATGTTAGGAATTTACTAAAAAAAAGTAATTCTCACGAATTACTTAGAATAATTTTAAATATCTATTAGAATATCATAATATAAAAACCGGCAATTACTAAGACAATGGCCCCACCAATTCGGTTTCCCATTTGGGCAAAGGCTATCAAGTTCATCCGATTGGCCGCCGATAGGACAGCGACATTACCAGTCCCACCCATCGAGTTATTGACCAGACCACCCGTTACCGCAGCTTCAACTGGGTAGAGGCCAACCAAGTGGCCTAGGTAACCGGCCACTAAAGCAATCGTGACCACTGAAACCACAACACAGACGACGAGCTGCCAAGTCAAGGTTTGCATCAAGGCCGACAAATCCAAGAGGGCCAAGCCGACACCGGCTAGTAAGGCCTTAGTCATCGTCTGGACAATCATTTGTCCAAAGAGGACAGCCGAATCCTCATAGTAGGACGGTACTATGTTCAAACCCTTGGCCGTAATGGCCACTAGAATCAAAAAGGCAAAGGAATTAATGCTTGGTACTAGATAGTGAAGCAAGAGACCGACCATATAAAAGGCCAACGCGACCATCATCCCCACCAGTAACCGGTCATAGGCAATGGCCGGCAGTTTTTTCTCCCTGACCTCGGAACCATCCTTGACCCGCAATAATTGGCCTTGGCCGTTCAACGGTGAGTGCTCAGTGTTTTTTACCAAGAAACCCGCACCAATAATGGCTAACAAGTTGGACAGGACCAAGGCCGGAAAGAGTTGGGACAGGATTGGTCCGGCCGGTTGGCCCAGGGCCGTCCCATA
>NZ_DF968005.1:151504-153051 GCF_001047075.2 Fructobacillus ficulneus | reverse complement strand
GCACCACCCCCCCCCGCCATGACTGGAAAGGCAATATAGAGGGCCGTATGGCGGAAACCAAGGCCTAAGACCTGACCGGTTAAACCGACCACGAAGAAGGTTACAATCATCGAACCAAAGGCCACTGGTAGGAAGCGAACAGCCGACTTAAGCAAGAGCTGGCGGTCCATCTTCAGTATAGCCGAAATGATTAAAGATACAATATAGAACTCTAAAAAATTCGAAGTAGCGATAAAGCCCTTAACCGTGGCCACCGTGCTAGCTGGCACCAGTCCCAGACCGGCAATAATAGCAGCACCAATGGTCGTAAAGACCGACCCACCACCGAGGTAGGTTTTAAAAATCGGCAAATGACTACCAAGGTAGTAAAGGCCCCCACCAGCAATTACCAAAGTGAACAAAGCCCCACCCATGTTTTTCGGTAAGACGTTCAGCCACAAAACGATAAACAAGAGCGCCAGCATCAGTAAGTAGGTACTGCCACCCAAACCAACAATTTTCAGCTTGCTTTCAAACTTCGAAAAGAAGCTGATACCAGTACTTAACTGCGTATCTTTCTTCATCTACATTCTCCTGCGATTGTTCTGATATTCTTGGTTTTATTTTAACATGAAAAATATTAAATCAGCGGATAAAATTGTAAAATTCTTCATTAAATTCTTGTGGGCTTTCTAAATGTGGCAAATGACCCGATTTTTGTATCACTTTTAAAAGTGATTCCTGGTTAAGCATTGTTTCGAAGTCGTGGAAGTACCCTTCCTTGCACAAAGGCGAAGCTCCACCAGCCACAAAGAGGGTTGGTAACGTGCAATCAGCCAAATTTTCTCGCCAGTCCGCCAACAGATGGTCTTTTAAGAGCGGATAAGTTAGGTCAAAATTAAAAGGATTAGCGACCTTATCAATTTTCAGCCGGTCTTTAATTTTTTGGTCGACCGGTAAGGCCGTTAACCGGTTTTTGATAAAGGTTGGGGCAATGGTTTCAAAGGTTGACCAGGTCAGGTCGCGAATGCCAGCCGTCCAGTCCTCGTCATTAACCAACTTGGGGCTTTCGTCCACAATCACCAAGTCGTGAAGGCGGTCCTCTCCAAACAAGGACAAGTAAGCCCAAATCGTTGACCCACCCATCGAATGGCCGACCAGGGTGATGTCTTGCAAGTCCAAATGGACAATCAGTTCATGCAAGTCGACCGCTAACCGTGAAATCCGTAAATTTTTACTCGTCCGTTCTGATTGACCGTGGGACCGCCAGTCCATGGTCACCACGCGGTAACCGCGGTCTAACAAGCCAGGAATTTGTTCCATCCACTCTGCTTGAATGCCAGAATATCCCGATAATAAGACGGCGACCGGTCCTCGGCCAGGGCGGTCGGTATAGTTCAAAGCGACCCCATCGCTTGTTGTCAAAGTTGCCATTGCCACTCTTCTTTCTCTACTAGTTTCCAATGTTTAAACCAGGCCAGCTAGCCGACCAATAAAAATCGTTAAAATTAAATAATCTGCCGCGCCACCAATACTAAGGTTTTGCTCAATCATTTTTTTGTCCAGGT
>NZ_DF968005.1:149495-151455 GCF_001047075.2 Fructobacillus ficulneus | reverse complement strand
CAAGTAGGCCTTACCCGCTGGCGTTTTGGCTCCACCCAAGGCTTGAAACTCACCGACCCAGCTCTGCATTGTTTGCTCAATAGCTGGCGTTCCCGCCCGCTTGATCAAGGTCGAATCTTGGATTGACCCGACCAAGGCCATTAACGTATCCAAGAGCCGGTCATTGGTCGTCTTGGCCGGGCTAGTTCTCAGGGTTGGAAGACCGACTTGGCTCAAAGGCTGGAGGCCTCGGGTTACTTCACCCCGAACACCCGTTAGTTGGTAAACCTGGTACTGTCGCTCCCCGGCCGTTAAGTCTGCCGGGTGATCAGCCAACTTTTGCCCGAAGTCGTTATCAATCAGGCCGGCCGTAATTTCCTGAACTTTCTTCTGAACAAGGCCCAGGGTCGTTGCTTGATTATTTTGCGTGGCCTGACCATAGGCAGCCAGTAAAATCCCTAGGCTAAAGATGACACCCTTATGGGTATTAACACCATCGGTCGCCTGAATCATTGCTTGTTCAGCCTCTTGGCCCAATGGGCGCAGAATCGTTAAAATTTCTTTCAAGTCCGACCCAGTAAAATCACGTCCCACCATTACCGCCTGGGTAAAGTATTGGCCCAGTGCCAGTGTTGAATCAATAAAGGTCAGCGCCGTCATATCCGGGTGCGATCCCGGGCTGACCGGGTCAACCAAACCTGGTTTTGGGTTAACCGTGACCTCAGCCAGGCAGGCCGCCTGGGCGGTCTGGACCGTCGCCGTCACCGACCAAGCCGGCAGGGTTACATCAGTCACAAAATACTTTTGGTAGAGGGCATCCGCGGCCGCCTGTAAGTCTGGAAAGGAATGCCGACCGGCCTTGGCACAGTCCTTGGCACTGCAGTCACAAATTAGACAGGTCCGTGGCGTAAAGCCCAGGTCGGTGCGGGAAAGTTGATAAATATCTGCCCCGGCCCCCATCACGTCGCAATCAAAGAGACGGCCTAAGGCAAAGTCGGCCTCGAAGGTCATCATTGATTTTTTAACCGTCACAATATCGGCCTTGACCACCAAAAAACCTTCTGGTCCCGTTGGTCGGTCGCGGTCAACTTTAATCCTGGCCAATCCATCCCCCAGGTCCGCAACCTGGGCCACGATGGCCTGCCACCCCGCTTGAAAAAGTTGTTGAATTTGGGGGCTATTTTTAGCGTTCCCCGCCAGGTTTAATTTGACGGCAATGACAACGGCTGCCGGGTATCGCTCTTCTAAGTGGTGCTGATAAGCCGACCGCCAGTCGCGGTTAGCTAAAACCGCTGGCAAATCAACGGTGGGACCGTCAGTAAAAATTGTCATGGTCATCACTCCTCTATCGTGCTTGCTTCCCCCATTCTAACAAGAACTAGGTGGAATGTGAATGAACTGCCGATTAGTCATTAAGACAAAGCGGCAGTCATTGTATCAAAAAATAGGCGTGTACCTGCTCGGATATCTAAAAAATCTGAACTTGCATCCACTTGGGTATCAAAAAAGGCGGGCCTGCGCCCACCTTGAAGAACTAAATCACTTAATCTTTGACTTCTTTAATCACGTCAATCAAAGTACCGTCACGGTATTCAGCGAGTGCCACGACCCGGTCGGTGAATTCTAAGGGTTTTGGCACCCCAACAAGTTTTTCTGCCTTAGCCTGCAAGTCTTGGATGCTGTAAATTGGCAAGCCAGGAACCTGTGATAGTGCCTCCACCAAGTCTTGACGGTTAGGATTAATGGCAATTCCTAGTTCGGTTACCAAGACATCAATTGAGTCACCCGGCGTAATCACAGTCGTCACCGCTGGCACGACCGTCGCAATTCGACCACGGACCAAGGGTGCCGAGATAATCGTTAATTTGGCAGTGGCGGCGTCTTGGTGGCCACCAATAGCGCCCCGAATTACTCCGTCAGAACCGGACATAACGTTAACGTTAAAGTCCGTATCGATTTCCAAAGCGGACAAAATCGCCAC
>NZ_DF968005.1:140478-149444 GCF_001047075.2 Fructobacillus ficulneus | reverse complement strand
ATCCACCATGGCCCCCTTGTTCGCTGGATCAGCGTACCAAGAAGCATCGATTTCTTGTTGGTTAGGATCATCCTTCATTGAGAAGGCGGCTCCCTTATCAAAGTCCTGGACATCCATCACCTTTTGAACCAGCCCTTCCTTGAGCAGGTCAGTCGTCGGCTTGGTAATCCCACCCAGGGCAAAGGAAGCCTTGATTTGCTTTTCAATCATCGATTGACGCAAGAATCGGGTGACCGCTAAGGCCGCTCCCCCACTCCCAGTTTGGAAGGAAAATCCGTCCTTGAAATATGGTGAATGAGTAATGACCTGGTTAACCATCTTGGCAATTTGGAGTTCCTTGGGGTCCTTGGTAAAACGGGTCGCCCCCGAACCAATCTTGTCCGGGTCCCCAACCTGATCAACCTTGACCACGTAATCCACCTGGGTCTGCTTAATTGAAGCAGGCGTGTTTGGGTATGGCTTCAAGTCATCGGTAATCAAAACGACAGTGTCGGCATACTGGGCATCCATTAAGGCGTAGCCTAACGAACCAAAGGCCGTTTCGCCATACATGGCGTTGGCATTGCCCATTTCATCGGCGTTTGGGACACCTAGGAAGGCCACATCAATCTTAATGGCCCCAGTCTCAATTGCCCGTGCCCGGTTTCCGTGGGACCGGAAAACCACAGGATTCTTCAAGGCCCCGTGGGAAACGGCATCCCCCAACGTTCCGCGCATCCCCGAAGAGGTAATGTTCGTGACAACGCCCTTTTCAATCGCTTCAACAACAATATCATTCATAACATTCGTCAAAGACGAAGGTGCCAGGGCTAAGTCCTTGTAACCGGCGTCAATAATTTCTCGCATGACGGCGTTAAAGATAAAGTCCCCTTCCCGGAAATGGTGGTGGAAGGAAATAGTCATGCCGTCCTTGAGGGTTTCATGAACAACTGTCTTCAATGATTCGACCACCTTCGATGGTCCCGTTTGGGCTTTCACCTTGGGAGCCACTCGGTCAATCACTGGGTGACCAAAGTCAACTGACTGAAAACCTTGATAGTTATAATCTGTTAAAATTTCCGCTGGAATTTCACGGTTGACATTATTCTTCAATGTACTGGCCCTCCTGATTTACTAAGTGGTTGGCTTTGGCTAGATTCATCACTCGTTCGGCCCGCATCACAACTGGGCGGTCGACCATCTGGCCGTTAATGGCAATCACGCCCGACCCACGACGTTGGGCCTCTTCAATGGCGGCCATCACGTTTTGGGCGTTTAAGATTTCCTGCTTGCTTGGTTGGTAAACCTGGTTAACCAAGGGAATCTGACGGGGGTTAATCACGGACTTACCGTCAAAGCCGAGTTGGTGAATCAATTCGGTTTCACGGATAAAGCCCTCCTCATCATCGAGGTTGGTAAAGACCGTATCAAAGGCCGCTACTCCAGCTGCCCGGGCAGCATGCAAGATGACGTTGCGGGCATAGAGCAATTCTTGCCCATCCGGGTACCGGTGGGTCTTCATGTCGGTCGTATAATCTTCGGCCGAAAGGGCAATCCCAATCATTCGGTCAGAAGCTGCCGCGATTTCATTGGCATTGACGACGCCCTTAGCCGATTCAATAGCGGCCATCAAGTGGGTTGACCCAACTGGTCGACCAAATTCTTCTTCGGCCGCCGCCACTAACTTTTCCAAGTCAGCGACCATCTCGGCTGATTCCGTCTTGGGCAAGCGAATCACATCGATGCCAGCCTTCACCATGGCCTTAATATCATTTTGGTAAAAAGGCGTGTCCAAACCATTAATCCGGACAACCAATTCGGCCTCGCCGTAGTCAAACCGTTGCAAGGCTTGGTAGACCAGATACCGGGCGGCATCCTTTTCCGCCAAAGAGACGGCGTCTTCCAAATCAAACATGATCGAGTCGGCACCAAAAATGCCAGCATCTTTGATTAATCCCGGATTATTACCCGGCACAAACATCATCGTCCGGCGTAACAGTTCTGTTCCAGCCATTAGAGTACCTCCCATTGGGGTTGGTCAACCAAGTCAAGGGCCCGCTGACAAACCGTTATTGCTCGAGCTTCAATCACGGGATCTAAAGCCCCCTGGTCAACAACTTTCACGAGGGCATCATCAATCTGGTAGGCCGCTAAGACCTTTTCAATCGTTGCCTTGATTTGGTCACCAAATTGCTTGGCCACATCAGACACAAGGGAAAATTCAATTTTACCTTGGCCCTGACTAAGCATAATTTGAATATCAGATGACTCTAAGGTTCCGGCCAAGGCCGTCTTTTTAATTTCCATGGTATTCATCCTTTCAAGATTCGTTCGTGCAAGTCTTGGTAATGATTTTTAATAAACTGACCGGTTGATTCGGGCACCAGGTCGGCTAAACCGTCCAAGTCCCCGCTTTTAATCAAAGCCCGGACGGCACTAGCCGAAATGACCTGGTTGCTACCTGAGACTTGAACTCGGTCAACCTCAATCACGGCTACCTCCGGTGGGAGGCGGGCCTTTAACGTCTGGTTGTAAAGGTTAGTCGTTGGCGATTGTGGTTCAGTGCCGATATACCGCCGACTAATCCCCAATGGTCGGGCAATTTGCTGTTTGAACAGTTCAGCATCCAAGGCCGTCTGGTAACGAATTGTTTCCTCATTACCAGGAATGAAGTAGGCCGGGAATGACAGGTAAGAAACCATGTAGTCCCCACCGCGGGCAACCACCACATTGGTTAAGTCAGCCATTCCCGCTCGAACTAAGTTCAGTCGTTCTGCCGCTGTAAACAAGGAGACGTCCTGGCTAACCACAAAGAGGTAAACCAGGTCGTTTTCTTGGGCTGCTTGTTCAACTAGGTACCGATGGCCCCTGGTAAAGGGGTTGGCGTTCATGACGAGAGCACCCACCCTTTGACCTGGCTGAGCGTGGACCGGTAAGGACCGGCGGAAAGCTTCAATATCCGGCGTCCCTTTTTCTAAAATCAACCCCCAGTCGGTTTTGGCCAGGGTCGTAAAACCAACATGTTCAAAGCTACTTTGGTATTGCGGCTTGGTAAAGACGAAAAGGTGAAAAATGCCGGCCTGGGCTAAGCGGTTTTCCAGTTCAGAAACCAGGCGATTAAACCGGGCACCCGCATTTTGTGTCCCATCGTTGACTACCGCCAAATACTTAATCGTCTGGCCGGCAACCGACCCGGTTCCAACCCACTGCCCCTGGTCGTCAACCAAGACGACGGTTCGGTCAATGGCGGAGATCTCTTGGTCCGTAAAATCAGTCAGACCCTGGTCACGGAGAAAGTCTTGCCAGTGGTTGCGGTTATTGCCAATCGTCAATGATAGGTCTTGGATACTTTCGGTCATCAGGGTCCTCCTTAATTTGTATTATTTTCGATGCTGGTCGGCGTAAGCCAAAACCGCGGCAGTCACGCCAGCCACGACACCCTCGTCAAAGACGCCTGGCACGATTTTTTCCGTATGGACTTCTGATACTTGGTCGGCCAAAGCCTGGGCAACTTGGATTTGCAAATCAATATCCACGTGGTTCAAGCCAGATGCCAACAAGCCTTTGAAGAGACCCGGAAAGGCCAAAATATTATTAACTTGGTTAGCCCACTGGGATGAACCGGTCGCTACGACCGCGGCTCCGCCAGCTAAGGCTTCGTCCGGTAAAATTTCGGGAACGGGATTAGCCAAGGCAAAGATAATTGGGTCAACGGCCATTTTTTCAACCTGGGCCGTCGACAGAACTTTTTCATCAGACAAGCCAATAAAGACGTCTTGGTCAGCAATTACTTCGTCCAATGTGCTTCCCTCAGCTTGGTGGACTTGGCCAGCCAAGTCTTGTTGGAAACGATTGTAACGATTATCACCAACTCGGACAACACCGTCAATATCAACAAGCGTTTGGTTCGTAATTCCGGCTGCTAAGAGCAACTTAGCAGTGGCGACTCCAGAGGCACCAATTCCGTTCACAACCACCTTTAAGTCCGTGAGTTCTTTGCCAACCACCTTGGCGGCGTTAATCAAGCCCGCCAAAACCACAATTGCCGTTCCCGTTTGATCATCGTGGTAAACCGGAATATCAAGTTCACGACTTAGTCGGTCTTCGATTTCAAAAACCTTGGGTGCGGCAATGTCTTCCAAATGAATACCGGCAAAGGATGGTGCCATCGTTTTCACAGTCTTAACAAAGTCATCAACTGAAACCTGGTCCAAGGCCATTGGAATGGCATCAACTCCGGCAAAGTCCTTATAAATTAAGGCCTTGCCTTCAACAATTGGTAGACCCGCGGCCGGACCAACATTGCCTAAGCCTAAAACAGCCGACCCATCAGTAATGACTGGGATTAACTTGCCAGCCATCGTATACCGTTTTTTATCAGCCGGGTTAGCCTCGATTGCCTTAGCAATTCCTGCAACACCTGGCGTGTATGCCATTCCTAAATCAGCTTTGTCTTTTATCTGAAAGGTTCCTGTCACAGACAGGGCACCCTGGTGCTTTTCATGGAGTGAAAAGACTTCATTCATGTCAACCATGATTGTCCTCCTACGTGTTTGAAGACTTCAAATCTAAATCCTAGGTTCATTTTAAGGGGAAAAAGCTTGAAAGTAAAGATTTTATTTGATATTTTTATAAATAAAGCTGTTATTTGTTTATTTTTAAAGATTTTAAATGTTTTACTATCTTTTAATTTGTTTCACTTTTAAAACAATTAGCGGTTTCATTGTGAATTTCAAGAATTATATAGTAGAATTGTTTTAACGATTTATCTTTTAAGCGGTTCTTCACAAGCTTTTAAGAAATCGTGAAAAATACAAGTACAAAGGATGGCACCATGTCCACAACGGATCCCAATTTATTGGCACAAATCTCCGAAGATTATTATTTAAACAAATTATCTTTCGGTGAAATCTCGTCTAAATACAACGTTTCGCGTTATTTGATTAACAAGTATTTAACAGACGCGATCAAAACCGGTGTTGTCAAAATCGAAATTGCTACTTCGACAAACCGTAATTCGCAATTGGAACAAGTTTTCAAGGAACAGTTCCCCGACACCACTTGCTACATCATTCAAGACGATACAACCACGAGCGCCACGGAAGACTTGATTTCCAACTATGCTGCTAACGTTGTTGTGAAGCACTTGGAAAACGGCCCCCACACAGTTGGAGTGACTTGGGGTGACACGATGTATTCTTTGATCGATGCCATCACTTCTAATCCGTTAGACCAAATCAAGTTCACCCAGTTTGTCGGTGAAAACATGAAGTACAACTCAACGGCCGGATCAGTCCGAATTGTCGAACGTGCTGCTAAAAAGGTTGCCGGTGAATTTTTGACTTTGCCAGCCCCTCTTTACCTCGCCAACGACGATGTTCGGAATGGCTTGTACGAAGCAGTTTCTATCAAGCAAACGATTGATTTGGCCAAGGAAATGGATACTGTCCTTACTGGACTAGGAACCATTGCTTCTTTAGAATCAATTTCAATCTGGAACCAAAACATTAACCGTCTCTTCCCTGATGTTAAGCTTGGCGAAGTAGCTGGAATGATCTTTGGTCGCCCTTATGACATCAACGGTCAAGTTTTGAACGTTGGTTCTGATAAGGTTGTTGGTCTTGATATGAATGCTATCCTCTCTGCTCCCAAGCGAATTGGTGTGGTCCGTTCAAAGGCCAAATCAAAGGCCACTCTGGGTGCTTTGCGCGGTGGCTTCTTAACAGACTTGGTAATCTCAGAATCATTAGCTTACCGAATCTTGAACGAAGAAGAAGCTTAAAGTCAGCGACTTAATCCAATTTAAAACAGCCCCGAATTCGAAATGAATTTGGGGCTGTTTTGATTATAAAATATAAAAATTTTAAAATAATATAACAAAACTTTAATTTTGATGGTATACTTATTTCAGATAAATAAATAAGGGTTTTCCCTCTGTATCAAGCCACCGTCTAGTCAACGGTGGCTTTTTCTTTCAGTATATTTTGCAATTGGGTTCAACAACCTTGATAATGAACGATGAAATAGGAAATATAAAAATTTAAAAACCCCGGTAGTCAACACTGAATAATACCTACTAAAAAAATCGAAACCATTCCTGGTTTCGATTTTTCATTTGCTTAATTCTTTTTAGTGAAGATTCGTTGACAGATCAAACCAATGATTAGGCCAACGATAGCCGGTACTAGCCAGCCAAAGCCGGAACTAGCCGCAAAGAAGTGGGCCTGGTACCAACCTTGGTGACTAATATCGCCATCGGTATATGACACGAGGCCACCTAATGACTTGGCAAATGGTGCCTGAGACAAGCCATCAAAGACGGCTGGAATCAACGTCAAACCAACGGTCCAGGCGTAGAGCCACTGTCCCTGACCTAGCCAAGGTGACAAAAGGCTCAACAAAATCAAGACAATTGCCAATGGGTACAAGAACATCAAGACTGGCAAAGCCCAGGTAATAATGTTGTTCAAGCCCAAGGTCGCCATGGCAAAGGCCAAAGTACAGGCCATCGCCAACCAGACCTTGTAAGACAACTTAGGCCAAACTCGGTTTAAATCGTGGGCAAAGGAAGCTAGAGTTCCCATGGCGGTCGTGAAGACAGCGACAGTTCCCATTACGGCTAAGAAGATTTGACCAAAGCGACCAAAGTAGAAGGTCACGACATCCGTCAAGGCAATCGCCCCGTTGGCTGACATTTTAACATGAGCCAATGAGGTCGTTCCTAAGAGAATCAAGCCCAGATAGACAAAGGCTAGGACGGCCATTGAAAGGAAACCGGTCTTGGCCATGACCTTGGCGACATCATTTTCATGTTTGAAGCCCATGTTGCGGATGGCGTTGACAATCGTTACCCCGAAAATCAGGGCGCCCAAGGCATCGACCGTATTATAACCATCGATAAAGGCTGGGGCGAATGAGCTGTGTTGGTAGCCACTCGAAACAACCTGGTGGGTTGACCCCATTGGTGACACAATCGCCAAAATGAAAATCAAGGCCAACATCACCAAGAAGATGGGGTTCAAATACCGGCCAATCACATTGGTCAACTTCTGCGATTGGAGTGAGGCCCAGAAGACGGCCAAAAAATAAACCAAGGCAAAGATGACCAAACCAAGCTGTTGGTGTCCTGAGGGCAACCAATTAGCAAATGAGAAGGAATAAGCCACCGTTGCCGTTCGTGGTGCGACGATGATTGGGCCCAAGCAAAGTTGCAAAGCCACCAAGAACAGCAAGGCTGGTCGCTTTCCCAAGGGCCGAACCAGGTCAAAGACCGATTCCGACTTGGTCACTGCCAAAGCTAACAAGGCTAAAAGTGGCAATAGCACCGCACTCACCAAGAATCCGGCTGTTGCCACGCCCCAATGGCCACCGGCCATCTGACCCAAGTGGACCGGGAAAATTAAGTTTCCCGCCCCGAAGAACATTCCAAATATTAAGGAAAACAGGAGCGTCGCCTGTTTCCAATTTAATTTATTTTCCATCAATAACTCCTACTAGCAAAGGCCTTTGAACGCCACTGCGTTCAATTCCAGAGCAAAAAACAACACTAAAAATTTTACAGGAATTTGACTGACATAGCTAGTGAAATTTTGGTAACAATCTAATTAATGGCAAAGAAAAAACGCTGACTGACAGCGTTTAATGAAATAATTGGACTTATTGAATAGAATCCAATTGGGTTTTAATCTCTTAACTCAAACTTTGGGCATATTCGCTCAGTTTCTTTGGTGAAAAACCAAGCCAGTCGCCAATCGATGATTCGACAATCGGTGTCCGCTTCTTACCTTCCGCCTTAAATCGGTCGTAAAGGTCCGGATTCTTGTCCAAAGAGATTTCCTCGTAGTCCACCTTCTTGGTCTTGAGATACAACTTTGTAGCGGCACATTCCGCACAGGTCCGCCGTGTATATAACTTTAGCATTGCGACTCCTTTCCAAATGAACATAAACAGTAATTGGTGTAGTCCTTATTTTAACTCAATATCCTGTTTTTACAAGGTTAAACGTCGAAATATAAAAAACAAGACCAAATTGGTCTTGTTTTAATTTTAATAATATTGATTGCTATTAACCGGCAATAATCTTTTCGATGGCGGCTAATTCATCGGCCGTGAAGGCCAAGTTCTTAGTGAATTCCAAGTTGTCCATCAAGTGGTCAACGGAAGAAGTTCCAATCACAACGGAAGCCACACGACGGTCCTGGAGCAACCAAGCCAATGACATTTGGCTCAAAGTTTGGTTTCGGTTAGCAGCCAAGTCGTTCAAAGCGCGGAGCTTAGCAGACAAGGCATCGCCGCCCTTTTCAAACAAGAAGCCGTTGGTCTTGTGCACTGGGAAGTCGGCTGGAATACCATCCAAGTAGCGGTCAGTCAAGAGACCTTCGGCCAAGGGACCGTAGGCGAAGAGACCGGCATGGTGTTCGTCCAAGACATCCAACAAACCAGAATTCTTCTGTTCCTGGTTCAACATGTTATAAGAAACTTGGTTTCCAATAAAGGGCGTACCCAATTCCTTAAAGATTTCAGCAATCGCCTTGGTCTGTTCAGCAGTGTAGTTGGAAACCCCAACGTACAAGGCCTTCCCTTGGTGGACCAAGGTATCCAAAGCACGGGCCGTTTCTTCCAAGTTGGTGTTGGGATCGAAACGGTGAGCATAGAAGATGTCGACATAATCCAAGTTCATCTTTTGCAAAGACGTATCCAAGGCATTAATCAAAGTCTTGCGACCAGAGAATTCCCCCATTGGCCCAGGCCACATGTGGTAACCGGCCTTGGTGGTAATCACCAATTCGTTTCGGTAAGGCTTCAAGTCAGACTTGTAAACTTGACCAAACGTTTCTTCGGCAGTCCCATTGTTGGGACCGTAGTTAAAGGCGTTATCAAATGAAAAAATTCCTTGGTCGAAGGCCTTCAAAATCACCTTGCGAGAATTCTCCAGGGGCATCGTGTCCCCCAAATTTCGCCACAAGCCAAAGGAAACGGCTGGGACA
>NZ_DF968005.1:137073-140437 GCF_001047075.2 Fructobacillus ficulneus | reverse complement strand
CAATTAGCCCTGAGTCGGCAACCCGACGGTAAGGCAATTTCTCGTAACGATCTGCTGCTGCTTGGTAAACCATGTCTAATCCTCCAATACTGCTGCTATTTTTTCTGCCATTAATTGGTGAGCGGCCAGACCAGGATGGTTAGGTCGGGTTTTGACCCCCCATTCGTGGGCCGGCACCACCGTAAAGTTATCAAAGCGGGCGACCTCTTGGTTGAAGATTTCAACAAAGGCCCCATTCCACGGCGTTAACAAATAAAAATGAGCTCCGTGAAAGCGCTTGACTAATTCTAACAAATAAACGCGTAAACCAAAAGCGAACTCTTGGTCGGTTGCGCCGTAGTTACCATCGTTCAGCCCATAGGCTACGACAACTTGCTTAGTCTGGACGCGGCGACGGCTAATGCCTGGCCCCACCTGCCACAAGGCATCGATGGCCTTAGGCTCTTGGAAAGGTGCCCGACTCGTTAGTCCGGTCCCACCATAGGCAATCCGGTTCAACCGTTGGCCAAAGTGCTTGGCAACCAAGGCTGGGAAGGATTGACTAGGACGGTGGGAATCATGGTTACTACCTTCCATGAATTCACCGGCAGTGATTGAATCACCGACAAAAGTCAGATAGCTTTGCTCGTTATCAGCCTTGAGGGCTGGGACTAAGTCACTGTCTCCATCCCAATTGGCAGCCGTAATAATCAAACCAGTCTGCCAAAAGGCGACTTGGCCGGTTTGCCACTGGTCGAGGGTTAACTGGTAGTCATGGCCACCCTGCAAGTGTAAGTCTAAATGGCTATTGGCCACCAAGATTTGGTCCTGGTCCTGACCATCAATGGCCAAAGTCCAAACCAAGTCCGGGTAGTGGTGGGCAAAGTCAAAGGACAGTGTCCCCGTTACTGGTGCCTGAAAGATAAATCCGGCTCCATACTGGGAAGTCCGCAGGCCCTCTTCGGTTGCTGACCATTCGGGGGTTGCTAGTTTAATCAATTCTAATTCGTTCATTCGATGGCCTCACGCTGGTCAGGGCTAAGTAAGACCTTGGCCATCGACTTATGAGCAATCACTTGCTCAATTGCTTCAGCAAACAAGTCAGCCGTTGAAATCACCGTTAATTTATCAAAGCGCTTTTCGGCCGGGATTGGGACAGTATCGGTCACAATCACCCGATCAACGTCTGAAGCTTGTAGGTTTTCTCCAGCCTGGCCGGACAAAACACCGTGAGTAGCCAAGGCATCGATAGTTGTCGCCCCAGCTTTTTTGACGGCAATAATTGCCTTCAACATCGTGTCACCGGTATCGATAATGTCATCCAAGATGATGGCATACTTACCAGCTACGTTCCCCGTCACTGCTGTTTGGACGCGAGGGTCACGGTCTTGGTCAACAATCGCCCACTGGGCTTCCAAAACTTCGGCTAACTTCTGGACCAACTTCAATGTTGATGGTCCGGAAGCAACAACGACGACATCCGACCCGGTCAAGCCCTGGTCTTCATAGAACTTGGCCTGGGCAGGCATGGCGATTAAGTGGTCAACGGGAATATCGAAGAATCCCTGGACCTGGCTCGTATGCAAGTCCATGGTCATGACCCGCTTAACCCCCTGGCTTTCCAACATGTTGGCTAGCAGGCGGGCAACAATTGGTTCGCGTGACCGAGCCTTGCGGTCTGATCGGGCATAACCCAAGTACGGGATAATGACGTTAATCGACTTAGCAGAGGTCCGCTTAGCGGCATCGATAAAGATCATTAATTTGATAAAGTTATCATTAACCGGATAGCTAATTGGTTGGACAACGTAAACATCAATCCCACGGACTGAATCGACAATTCGTTCATAAATTTCGTTGTCAGCAAAGGTTTGCATCTCTACTTGGGCAACTGGGGTCTTTAATTTTTTGGCAATTGCTTCTGTTAGTTCAGGATTTGTTCCCAAATCAAAGAGGCGATACTTCGGATTGGCAGTCATAAACTCTCCAACTAAATTCGACTTGTTTTCAGTTCCAATGGTGAGCGGGGACAAGCCCCACTTTTAATCTGTTTCTATTATACAAAATTATTCGCTAGTCGGCATGAAATCATAGGGAGAAATCCCATCCATGCCAACCATTGGGTCAGCCATGGCCCGGTCAAAGCTAGCCGTTGTGAGCATCCCCGCATCAATTTCTTCGTCTGGCGTCACCGGTGTTGCCTCACTTTTGTGAGCACCGGCAGTGTCTGCAGGTGCTTGGTAAGTGGCCTGTGGTTCGGCCAAGCCGTCGGTTGATGGTTGGTCACCAGTCTGCATTGACTGGCTCTCGACTTCATGGTCGGCCTCACTGGACACACTATCTGTCGCTGTATCTTGGCCGACCGGTTGGCGACTAACAGCTGAATCTCCCTGGTTTTTCAGGTGGGCCAAAGTTGGCTTCTTGGAATCAGCATCCCCACCCGTCAAAAATTCTTGCAACCGGGTTTGCCGGTCAGGGACGGGATGAGTTGCCGCATATTCGTAGGCTCCGTAGTCACCAACCATCACCAAGGATTCCTTAGCCCGGGTAATCGCGGTATAAACCAAGTTTTGATTTAACATAATTTTGAATTGGCCGGTCAAAACCAAGATGACCAGCTTGAATTCGTTTCCCTGGGCCTTGTGAATCGTCGTTGCATAGGCCAGGGTCAGCTGGTTCAAAGTCTTAGTGGTGTACCAGACTTCTTGCCCATCAAAATCAACGACCAGCGAGTCGGCCGCGACCCCGGGGTCCTTCTTGTAGTGGATGGCAATCACTTGCCCCATATCCCCGTTGTAAATATCCCGTTCAGAATCATTTTCCAACTGGAGGACTTTGTCGCCAAGACGGAAAATCGTATCACCCTGTTGCAGGGTCCGTTGCCCTGGTTCGACCGGGTTAAAGAGGTCTTGGGCAATCTGGTTTAAAGCAATCACTCCGGCCGGGGTCTTGTACATCGGTGCCAGGACCTGGACCTGGTCAGATGTGAAGCCCTTCTTGACCGCGGCCTGTAAGACCTGGGTAATCGCCCGCGGCACCTGGTCGGCGGTCGTCAAGAAGGTTGACCGGTCGGGCTGATTAGTTTGAAAGTCAGCCGGTAGGTTCCCGGCATTAATGGCTTGGGCCAGAGTCGAAATGCTCGACCCCTTCCCCTGTCGGTAGATATGCTCAAGGGCAATATGAGGGACGGCCTGGCTCTGGATCAAGTCGTACAAGACGTTTCCAGGACCAACGGATGGCAGCTGGTCGGCATCCCCGACCAAGACCACGTGCATGTTCTTTGGCAGGGCGACAAAGAGGCTGGCCGCCAAGGAAATATCAAGCATCGAGGCTTCATCGATGATTAACAGTCCCCCTGCAATCGGGTTATCCGCATCGAATTCAG
>NZ_DF968005.1:135657-137031 GCF_001047075.2 Fructobacillus ficulneus | reverse complement strand
ATCCCCATCGGTAATCCCGAGCAGCCGGTGAATCGTTGTCGCTTCATAACCAGTAATTTCGGTCATCCGCTTAGCAGCCCGACCCGTTGGTGAGGCTAAGCGGACCAGGTTCTCCTTGACCCAGTCATGGTCATGGTGGTCATACCGGGCCTGACGGCGAACCAGGGCTTCCCAGGTTGCTACCAAAGTCTTGGTAATCGTGGTCTTTCCCGTTCCGGGTCCTCCCGTCAAAACAAAGACTTGGTTAGTCAAAGCGGATTCAACCGCTTGGCGTTGGGTCTCATCGAGGGCCAGGTTTTCTGGCACGACGAAGTTGGTTTCAACTAAATCAGAACTCGTATCGACTCTTGACCGACCCGTCATCAACTTCTGCAGGCTTTCACCGACTTGGGTTTCGGCCTCGGCTAAAATTTTCGGACTGTATGATTGGTGGTCAAAGACAACCCGATCAATCCCGACTAGGGCACCGAGGGCTTGGTCGATTGCTTCTTCCAAGCCAGACCAGTTACTCTTCAGTGTTTGCCAGGCTGCCCGTTGGGCCTGGTCGATGGTCAAATAAGTGTGACCAGCCGAGAAACAGGCATTCAAAAGGCCAGCATAAACCCCGGCCTGGATTCGCTCGGGGTCATCATCGTTAAAACCGGCCTGCTTGGCGATTTCGTCGACCTTCTTAAAGGGCAAACCATCAAACTCGTAGACTAAACGATAGGGACTCTTCTGCAAGATGTCCTGGGCTTCATCACCATAATGGTCGTATAGCTGTCCGGCTAAGTCCGCCGACAAACCGAGCTGGTGACCATAGACAAAGAGCTTTTCCAAGCCTAGGTTTTCCTGGAGCTTCTCGGCCAGGTTCTCAGCCACCTTAGGCTTCACTAACCCATCCAAAACACTGGGGTCAGCTAAAATCAAATCAATCGCCTTGGTTCCCAAGGCCGAAACAATCTTTTCCGCCGTCTTCTTTCCAATCCCAGCAAAGTCGCCCGAAGCAAAGAAAGAAATCAGTCCCTGATCATCGGCCGGCATTTGATTTTCATACCTGGCCACCTGGAACTGTTGACCGTACTTGGGGTGGGTCACCAATTGGCCGTAAAAGGCATAGGTCGACCCGGGCTTAACCGAGGCAAAGGTCCCGGTCACGATGATTTCCTCGGCGTCCCAGTCTTCCAGGTCCGTGTCGGCGACGGTCACCGATAAAATTTTAAAATATGAATCTTGGGCCGAAAAAATGACGTTTTGCAGTGTCCCCGAGATTTGATTGTCTTCACTGATTGTCCGTGCCATAATTTTCCTACTCTATGTACCTGCCGGCGAACCAGCAGTTTAATTGTCAAACTTAAATCGTGGTACTGGCATCCTGCCCCTTGTTCAGGTAGC
>NZ_DF968005.1:117768-135616 GCF_001047075.2 Fructobacillus ficulneus | reverse complement strand
AGTCTCGTTCCACTTAACCAGGTTGAAGTCCTGGCCATCTTTGCTTTCAATAATCGTTGTTGAGGTGTTTGATAGTCCACCCAAAGAACGGATGTCTTCCCGAGCAATGCCCAAGATGCTCGTCATCCCAAAGGTCAAAATCAACCCGTGAGCGACCACCAAAACGGAGTCGTCTGGATGGTTAGTCACGATTTCTTGGATCATTGCCTGAAAACGAGCGATGGCCTTGGTATAGCCTTCCCCGTTAAAGCCCTGACCCTCAAATTCTTCTAAGTGGTTCTTATAGGTGTCATAGGCCTGTGGGTAATTCTTTTGAACATCGGCCATTGCCTGGCCTTCCCATTCACCCAAACCAACTTCAACAATCCGCGAATGCAGTGATAAGCGTGGTTGGCCGGGCAAGTCTTCGCGAATCTTTTCGGCGGTCACCTTAGCGCGGGGCAATGGTGAGGCATAGACCCGGCTAATGTCCTTGTCTTGCAAGAAGCCAGCAACCTTCTTCATGTCTTCGTAAGAACCAGGCAAAAGTGGTGAATCACCCTGGGCTCCTTGAAAACGGCGTTCTAGGTTCCATTCAGTTTGTCCGTGACGGACGAAGTAAAATGTTGTCATGATTGCTTTTTAATAACCTGCCGTTCCTCTAATTCCTGCAAGTAGTAGTGGTAGAGTTCCACCACATCCGCCTTGTCTGCTCGGTCAAAGATGTCAACCGGGCCAATTCCTGCCGCAGAAACCACATCGAGCTTGAAGGCTGACAAATCGGCCTTGAAAACAATCTTTAATTTGATGGATTGGTCAATTGGTAGGTCGGGTTGCAAGGGCCGTTGGAGAACATAGGCCCCAGCGTTATTGGTCATAAAGCCCAGATCTAAGAGCGTAAACTTTTTAATCTGTGGATCAATTTGGTAAGTGCCATCCTTAGGAACGGTCACTGTTTTTGAAAATGCCATCGTTGTCTCCTTTTTATTTTGCAATTAGAAGCGGAGGCCCTTGGGGAAGAAGTTCTTCAGCTGACCGTTAACAAATTTAGCCCAGCCGACACCATTGCCGTTGGCCGTCATTAAGACAAAGCCCTTGGCTAACGGTTCCTTCGTGTTAATCACATCCCCATGGACGTAGGTCTTGAATTCTTCATGAGCCGTCAGGTCATAAACCTGGGCGGCTTGGCTTGGTTGAATGGCTAAAGCTAGGGCATGGTCCGGTTCAAAGCGGTTTTTCTTCAAGGTTCCCAGGCACAAACCGGCTCGCAAAACCTTGATTTTGCCCAAGTCTGGGCAGTCAGCTGGTAGTAAGAAAACTCGGTCCCCAAAGGTCTTCAACCGATCGATTGCCAAATCAAAGCCCGGCACGTTTTCCTGGAAAAAGTCCTCAATCAGGGTCAAGTCGGCTGGTGCCAACTTTGTTCCCTTTTGTAGCTTAGGTTCTTTGACAGACTCTTCTTCGTCAGTCACCCGCTTCACCAACCGGGCCACAAAATGCCCTTCGCCAGCTAAGTCCTGGGGCCACAATCGAGCCGTCTTCGCTAAGTCAGCATTGTCGTTGGCCCATTCAGGCCGACCGGCGGCAATCCCACTTTCGGCTGACCGTTCGATGGCCTCGATTTCGAATTCCGGATAAGTCTCCAGCAACCAGGCAATCGTTTGCTCATCTTCTTCGGGAGCAAAGGTACAAGTCGAATAAATTAAGGTCCCACCCGGTCGGATTAATTGAACGGCTGATTCCAAAATTTCATGGGACCGCATGGCACATTCCGTCGGATACCCTTCCGACCAATACTGGATGGCATCATGGTCCTTCCGGAACATACCTTCGCCGGAACAGGGAGCATCCAACAAGACCTTATCAAAGTAGCCTGGCAAAGCCTTGGCCAAATCCTTAGAATCCATTGAGGTCACCACCGCGTTTTGCACGCCGAACCGTTCGATGTTTTCCGATAGGATTTTTGCCCGAGAAAAGAAAATTTCGTTCGTGAACAAAATTCCTCGTCCCTGCATCTGACTAGCTAAGTGAGTTGATTTCCCACCCGGGGCCGCGGCGAGGTCTAAGACCCGTTCACCCGGTTGGGCCTGAGCAACCTCACCAACGAATTGGGCTGAAGGTTCCTGGGAATAAACTAAACCGGAAACGTGGTCAACACCCTTCCCGTCAACTTGGCCATAATAGCCCCAGTCCCCATAGGTAACTTTGTCGGCTAAGGATAAGTCTTGGGGCTTAGTTTGCGCCTTTAAGGGGTTAATCCGAAAACCCTTTTGGCCGGGTTCTTGTAAAGCCGCAAAAAAAGGCCCACTGGCACTCTTAAGCAGGTCTTGGTATTTATCGATAAAGGCTTGCGGCAACTCCATGGGACACTCTTTTCTTTTCAATCATCTTTATTAAATCAGCCCACCATCCAAAAACGGTGAGCTAATCAACCAAACTATTAAATATTATAGGTACTTGGCATCAATATCTGGGTCTTGGCTGGTCAAAATCTTAGGACCATCCTTGGTAATGGCAATCATATGCTC
Source organism: Fructobacillus ficulneus (assembly GCF_001047075.2). Classification (GTDB taxonomy): domain Bacteria; phylum Bacillota; class Bacilli; order Lactobacillales; family Lactobacillaceae; genus Fructobacillus; species Fructobacillus ficulneus. The sequence goes on along the minus strand of NZ_DF968005.1, from coordinate 133,109 downwards.
GTATTGGGCTGACCATGAACCATCGGCAGTCGTCACCGTCCAACCATCTTCTTCTGTTTGGTCAGTATCAACTTCCCAACCACCAAGAGTCAACATTGGTTCGATGGTGATAACCATCCCTTCCTTCAAACGGAGACCATGACCTGGCTTACCAAAGTGAGGCACTTGTGGATCTTCATGCATTGTTGGACCAACACCGTGACCGATGTATTGGCGAACATCACCATAGCCATGTTCGTTTTCAGCATAGTCTTGGATGGCCCAACCAATGTCACCAATCCGGTTTCCAACTTGGGCTTGGTCGATACCTAAGTACAATGACTTCTTCGTAACGTCCATTAGCTTTTGGACTTCCGGTGAAACCTTACCAACGGCGTATGACCAGGCAGAATCGGAAACAGCGCCGTCCAAACCAACGACCGTATCAACCTTCAACAAGTCGCCGTCCTTTAATTTGAGGCCCTTACGAGGCAAACCGTGGGCCACTTCGTTGTTAATCGAAATGGTTGTGGCATACTTAAAGCCTTCAAAACCGATTTGAAGTGGCACGCCACCATGACTTTCAATATATTCCTTACACTTGAGCTCGATGTCCCATGTATCCAAACCTGGCTTAATGTAATCGCGCAACATCAAGTGCATTCCGGCAATAATTGCACCGGATTCTTTCATGGCCGCAATCTCTCGCGGTGACTTTAAACTAATCATCAGTTACCCCTTTTTCAACTTTAATCTTCCTTAATTATAACATTAAACATTGGCCGGTGGCCGGCGACCAGCTTGACATTTTTGTGTAATCTTTGTTGACATTTTTGTCAAACTTGTTGATAATGAACCTTAGAATCACAATTAAAGGAGAATAACGTTATGAAAAACTTTTTATTAGGTGCTTCCCTCTTTGGTAATGCCGCATTGGCCTATCTTTTACTAAAGGACGATGACCGTGTTGCTGATTTAAAGAAAAAAGCCAGTGAATTTACTGAAGCCGGCAAAGAAAAACGTGACGAGCTTGTTGCTCTCGGTAAGCAAAAGGCTGAAGAGTTCAAGGGCCAAGCCAAGAACAAGGCCGAAGACGCCGCCGATGCTGCTCAAGAAGCAAAGCAAGCCGCCGATGACTCCTTGGATGACCAATTAGCCAAGTTGAAGGAACGTGCAGGCGTTGAAGCATAATTCCTCTGCAAATCAAAAATGGATAACCTCACGGTTATCCATTTTTTTGTGGTGCTAATGATGGTGTCTTCACTTACCTGAATCTTACCAAAACATTAACCAATGGTAAGCCTTCTGCCACCACCTACCAACTTTGGCTTGCCCTTGATTAATCAAGGTTAGCTGGTGATTCTTGGTTGGCACTAGGTCCAAGTATTGGGCCTTTAGTCTTGGCGAAACCGTTTTAACAACCTGTCCCTGCTGGTAAACCTTATCCTTTAAGCGCTTTGGCCATTGATAGCCCAGGGACTTTTGGCCCTTGGCAACCCAGTAAGTCCGGTCCTCAGCAATAACCAATTTTTGCTGACCACCAACCAGGTTGCTATTTTTGACTTTTTTAGCCCCTGCTGGCTGGCTTTGGCTTTTAAAGGTCACAGACTGGAAGTGGTCAAGGACTTCGTTGACGACATCAACCGAATCCTGGTAGCGGCGAACCTGGTCGGTATAATTGCCGGCCCCGGAAACGACGGCAATGTATTCATGACCATTTTGATCCTTAATCAATGAAGTCAACGCCCCACCAGAAGCTGGAGTTGATCCAGTCTTTAGCCCTTCAAAGGTCAAATTCTTCGGGTTCGTTAATTTGCCCTTAACCTCTTGGTCGAACTTAGCCCCCTCGGTCAACTTGATTTTATTGACGCTTTCGGACGGGTGGTAGACCAAGCCCTGCTTTTGATAGTAGGTCTTGAGGTCGGAGTCGCCCGCCAAGTCTTGGTAGGCCAGAACGGCTAGCTGACGAACAGAGGCCGTGTTTTCGGCATTTGGGTCAACGTTAGCGACTTGGTAAGCTCCGGCATCGCTATTGACCTGACCAGCCGCGTTGTACCACTTTGACCCGGTCAACTTGAGAGCCTTGGCCCAACGAGTGAGGGCGGCTTGCTGGCTTTCCTGCGGATTCTTAGCAAAGTCAGCCAAGGCGAAGGCTGCATCGTTGGCACTCGAAGTAAACATCGCCGCAAAGAGTTCCTTCACCGGTAGCTTTTCGCCCGCTGTAATTTCCAAGTGGGCGAAGGTGTTGTTATCCTTTTTAGACCAGTCCGACTGGGGTGTAATTTCCACCATACTGTCCCAGGTATACTTTTTGTTCTTGATACCTTGGAGAATAGCATAGGCAGTCAGCATCTTACTCTGCGAAGCCACCCCAATTTGCTGGTCAGCACCCTTTTGTCCTAAAATCTGCCCAGTTTGAGCATCGAGGACAATGGCATTGCGAGCATCAGTTGTCAGGGCCATTGCCTGGCCATTGGCAGTCTGCCCCACTGTCGTCATTTGGGTCCGGTTGTTGTGACTCGCTAAGGTCAAATAAAGGCCGGCACTAACCACAACAACCACACCGTTACAAAAAAAGGCCAGTCGCAATTTGGACTGAGTCTTTTGTCGTTGTTTTTGGAAAATTTCAAAACGAGAAAAGGATTGAAGCGGACCTGAATCTTTTAATGCTTGTAAATTTTTCTTGAACATAAATTAATTTTAGTGGGTACCGAATAGTCGGTCACCCGCATCCCCCAAACCAGGTACGATATAACCGGCATCATTGAGTCCCTCATCGATTGAGGCTGTGTAGATATCAACATCTGGGTGAGCAGTCGTCACGGCCTCAATTCCTTGCGGTGAAGAAACCAGGGTAATCAACTTAATTTGCTCAGCTCCCCGCTTTTTCAAAGCAGAAATAGCATCCTTGGCTGACCCACCAGTTGCCAACATTGGATCAACTAACAAGACTTCGCGTTGGTCGATGTCTTCGGGTAACTTGATAAAGTACTCAACGGGTTCCAAAGTTTCTTCATCTCGGTACATTCCAATATGACCGACCTTAGCAGCTGGAATCAACTGCAAAATCCCATCAACCATACCAAGTCCAGCTCGCAAAATTGGCACCACAGCCAACTTCTTACCAGCCAACTGGTTCTTTGTCGTCATCTGGATTGGTGTCTTAACCTGAACTTCCTCAACCGGTAGATCCCGACTGGCTTCGTAAGTTAACAACATGGCTAACTCATCAACTAATGCCCGAAAATCCTTAGTTCCAACCTTTTCGTCCCGAATAATCGTCAACTTATGTTGGATCAACGGATGATTTACTTCGACAACTTGTCCCATGGTTATGGCTCGCTTTCTCTTACTTAAAATTCTTCTTACGTCCATTATAGCAAAAAATATTTTACTGCCCCTAATTTTTAAGAGTTCTAACAAATTCGCTCCAGTCAATTGTCATCGGCCCTATTTTTGGTTATAATAACAAAGTTCGCGCTTATAGTTTAACGGGATAAAACGGGGACCTCCTAAGTCTTTGCTCCCAGTTCGAGTCTGGGTAAGCGCATTCTAAATAAGCAGGAAAATTCTTGATGAATTTTCCTGCTTTTATTTTCAATTCAGTACTGACTAATTTTTTCAACTGTTTTAATTTTTTAGGTAGAAACTAATATTGAATATGAATAAAAGTTATTCATATGATTAGAGTAATTGAAGTTTCATTTTCACCTTACCCATTCCATTGATTTTATATTGGTTATTCTTCGTTCTGTAAAAACATTCGGTGCCCTTCTAACGTGCAGAGTAGCAGGTACATAATATTTTTTACTTGTGGGAGAAAATCCGAGTAAAACCATTTTATTTCGATTTTCATTTATGTAATCATAAATTAGAAATTCAACTGGCCCCAACCTTGATGGCTGAATATCTTTAGTAACAACCATCAACTGTGAAGATTCTCTTTTAAAGACTTCATTAATAAAATCGTAATGCTTTATTCGATCTTTTATTCGTTCACTAAATAATTTATCTTTTTTAAGATCAGCCATAACTAATCTTTCATCTTTAATCAGGTTAATGAATTGAGCAGCCGTATGTTTTTCTGATAAATACTGAAGCCCCAAAAGATGAGGAACATCCAAAACATCAAAATTTACGATTGGTTCCTTTAACTTTTTAAAATTTGTTATTAACTTGATAGTTCTACCATGATAATTAGCTTCATAATTATCAACAATTTCTTTTAACGTGACCACTTTTTCAGAATTAAGTAATTTATACATTTGCTCTTCTCCATAAAAAAGCTCGGGGAAAATTTTCCCCGAGCAGCAAATATGTACGCTGGCGTACCGTCAGGCGTCACGGTAGAGACATACAATAATGTATAAAGCCCATTATCAGGCATCATTTTTGCCAGTCTAAAAATGGGGAAATAAACAAGATAAAATTTTGATTTAATCTTATTTACACCATAAGTATATAATCCCAATTTTTAATTGTAAAGTAACCACTAATGAACAAAATTATATTTATTCATGTATTAAAATGCAATAATTAATATAGCCACTAATTGAAGAAACAACTAAAAAAGACCGCCACACCAGCATTTCGGTGTCGCGGTCTTTGCTTTAAATTTGATAATATCAGTAGTTCAGCCAATATTCCAATTCGGAATATTAACCAAGCCAACCGTCTTCACAGACCAGTTGTTAATTTTTACTTACTAGGACGAAGGTCTGGTAGGCTCTTGACTAAGACGCCACCAATCACCATCACCAATATTCCATTAGCAATCATTTCAAAGCCAGAGTTAAAGGCTAAGATGCCCACTAGCCAGCTAAACAGGTGGTCTTTGGGAATGCCATGGCTGGAAACGTTCAAAATCTTAAAGCCAACGGTCGTACTCAAGATGACCAAGACCGTATTCAAGAAGGCACCCAAAGCACCTAGGCCAAACATGGTCCACCAGGTTGACCGGTATTTTTTCAACAAGTGAGTAGCCAAATAACCGGCCATTACCCCAACTAAAATTCGCGGTACTAGAGCCGTGATTGGGTTAGAAAAAATCAATGATCCCACTGTTCCTGGATGGCTTAAGTTACGCACCCAAGAAGTCAGTCCCCAAAAGAGACCAACAATCAGACCAGACCGCGTCCCTAAGACCAATCCGGCAATCACAACCGTCATTGGCACGATTGTCACCGAGGCACCAAGGAAAAAAGCACCTAGGGGTAATGATCCTAAGAATGGGATAAAACTTTGTAGTAAGACCAAAGCCACAAAAAACGTTGTGGCCACAAATCGTTTGTTTTTCATTGATGACATTGGGCTGTCCTTTCCTCTACTTGACGTCTCGAAAATTATACAGATAGGCCCGCCACTTGTCAATTATTCAGCTAAACCGATTTAAAAACTAACTAATAATTTATTCAACCGCGGTGCATATATATCGCCAAAGCGGATGAAGTGTAACAAGACGTAGTAAAATTCATACCACTTAAATCGGTCTTGGTAACCATCTTCCAGTGGATAATCCGCCTGGTAAGAACTATAAAAGTCCTCGTTAAATCCGGGAAAGACCTGACTAACTGCAATATCATATTCCCGGTCACCGTAAAATGAACTTGGATCAATCAGCACTGGCTGGTTGCTATCATCAAACATAAAGTTTCCTGCCCAAAGGTCACCATGCAAAAGAGTAGGTTCGACCTGACGGGCATGGACATCATTTAAAATTGTTTGCTTTAGATTGTCAAAGTGATTTCCGCGCTGGTTCAACCATAGTGTGTTCTTTTGAGCATAGGCCATAAGTGGTTCCAGCCGTTGGTGAACGAAAAATTCTGCCCATGAATTCGACCAAGTATTGTCCTTAGGAAAGTAATCGTAGCTACTATTTTTCGAAAAGCCAAAGGCCTGCCCCTTCGCTCGGTGTAATTTGGCCACTGTTTGTCCTAAGGAACTTTGGTCACCTGTTCCCGTGGAAATCCATTCCAGCAACAAATAAGCATTACCCTGAATTTCGCCTACTTTGGCAACACGGGCAACCGTCACATGCTGGCTCAATGCCTGCAACGAAGCAATTTCATGGTCAAAATATTGTGAGCTTTGATTGGGCTGAACCTTTAAAAAATACCTTCGATGACCGGAATACAGGGAGTAGGTGGAACTGCCAGCTCCACCACGGACTGATTTTAAGCCGTGCGGGTCTTGAATATTCAAACGTGTGATAAACTCTTGATTAACTGGACTTGATTGGGTCATTTTTCTCCTCCTATAAGCAAATAAAAACAGCCTTCTAGCAATTAGAAAGCTGTTTTTAAGAAAATAAGGTCCTTGAATGTCGTTGTTCTACTCGATGTAATTGTCCAAGTTGGTCCGCGCATTCAGTCCCTCCGGTTATCGTTACCACAAATATACCACAATTTGCTTGAATCGACTAAATTTTACAGAAAATACAAATTAATTTTAATTTTTATCAAAAGTTTTATTTGCCAGCGGCTCGGTCGACAATCGTCTGGCCATCTTCAAAGTTTAATTGACCATTTTCATAAACCGTTCGTAAGAGATCTTCACCAGGCTCGTCTTGACCAACCGTTTTGATTTGCCCAGCTGCATCAACAATGACCTTCTGCAACCCTGGACGTGAGGCCTTCGACGGATCAGTCTTTGGCTTCTTTTGGATAATTAGATTTTGGCCATCGGTCGTATGAGCATAGGCTGCCTTAATCGCAAAGCGTTCGGTATCGCGAGTAAAGCCTTCTTGCAACAGACCACCACCAGAACCAACAACCAAATTATCGGTTGACCAGCCCTCTTTGATTATTGCCTTATACAAGGCAATAATCGTATCGGCATTCATGCCATCTCCCTGGATGACACCAACATTATGGTTCAAAACCTTATAACCCTTATCATTAGCAGTCGTGCCAAAAATTTCACCCAGCATGTTCAAGACTGCCAAATCCATTGTGATCGGGTCCCCCGAATCAGGACGCAAAACAACCCGGCCTTCACGGCTCTTAATCCGTTCTGATAACTGTTCCGAACCAATCACATGACGAACAAAGTTAAAAGTATCGTAGGAATCAATAACCATCGCCAATAAGGCATCGTCAGGAGTCCGGTCCAGTTGTGCGTTAACGTAATCAAACTCTCCCTGGCCCGGTCCATATGCTGTCGCAACGGAATGCTCAGTGGCCCAAATTGATAATGCCCGACCTGGCACACCATAGACATGGTTAAAGTAGTTGGAAGACAACATGTTGTCTGAACCACGGAAATGCAACAAGTGGGCTGCCCCACCCTGCTGCCCGGCTTCAACCCCGGTTGCTCCCCGGAAACCAAAGTCATTGACCATTAATGGAATCCCTGCTTCTGATCCTGTCTTTTCAACCAATGGTTGGAGACGCGTTTTGATGTACATTGAATTGGTTGCAATCGTCGTAGGATACCAGACGTGCATCAGCAATGATTCCAAGGCGTTTAAGGAAGTAGCAAACCAAGGTTCGGTTGACTCAAGAGTAAAGAGAGCCGTCCCTGTTGGCACTTCCATTCCTTCTGGCAGGGCTTTGATTTTAATTGGAAAATACCCCAGATCTCGGACCTTTTCCCAAACTGTTCGGTTAAAGTAGGATTTTGTGCCAAAGGCTTGTTCAGAAACTTCTTCGGCTTCGTCAATCATGGCATCCGTAATTGGTGTTTGGAAGTAGTCATGCAAAATCATTTGCAAGCCAAACCAAGAAACCGTCGGATACTTACCACCAATCCGAGCTTCACCATAAGAATAAAGCTTATCAATATTCTCTGGGTACTGTAGGTGGTGGGTCATCTTATAAGCATCAGTAGCTAAAATCAAATTAACTGTCATGGTTGAATCTCCGTTAGAGGGGTCTGAGCAATTTCATTCGTGATGTCTTTAAAGGCTGTCGGTGTTTGGTAACGCAAAATCCGCCAGTCATAGTGGTCATTGCCATGAATCTCATCAACGTAAGGCGTGAACTTACCGTTCAAAGCCAAAATTAAGTAACCGGCAAAGGCCGTTGTGAATTGGGCTGGGCTTTCAACAAATTTAACAAGTTTATGGTCGTCATTAAAGAATCCAACCACTAACTTATCCCCCTGCCACTCACCTTCTAAAGCCCACTTCAAGCTAATCCAATCCGAGAGCGTCAGACCAAGATTTAACAAATAATCGACCGACAAACGGATATGAATTGGATGATTGGCCGAGTCTTGGCTTTGATTTCCGCGATTGTCTAGACTTTCGGAATAGTGCAAACATAAGTGTTCCAATTGAGCAGTTGTGAAAACAACATGCCCCTGAGCAAATTCTTCCAAATTGGCTTTGGCCATTCCGGTTTTTTGCACCGTTTGGTCAAAACTCTGTTGGCTTAACTGTTGTAAAATTTTAAAATTATTCATAACCCAATTATACCAATCTTGTGAATTTTTAACAAAAAAAAGAACAAGTGACCAAGGTCATCTTGTTCTTTCATTTGAATTATGATTGCTTCTTTTTAGTGAAGGCCGACTTCAAAACGGCCAAAATTGAAGGAATAACGGTAACAAAAACAATTCCTAAAATAATTAGGCTGAAATGTTCACGGACAAAGGCAATATTTCCAAAGAGTGCTCCTGCCCCGGTCGCAATAAAGGACCATGAGAAGGCCGCAATTGCTGTATATTCCATGAATTTCTTGAAACTAAATTCTGATAGACCGGCAACAAATGGTACGAAAGTCCGGACAATCGGAATATACCGACCCAGAATAACGGCCATGGCACCACGCTTATGGAAGAACTCTTCCGCATCAGCAATGTTCTTAGGCTTTACCATCACTGAGAATGGCTTCTTTTCTAGCAACTGTCGACCACCCTTGCGAGCAATCCAGTAGTTGATCGTATCTCCAAGCACTGGTGCGATGAAGAAAACAATCATAAAGACCCAATGATTTAAGCCGGCATCCTTACCAGCTGGTGTCATCGCAATGGCACCGGCGGCAAATAGTAATGAATCTCCCGGCAAAAATGGAAGAATTACCGCCCCAGTTTCAACAACAATAATGACAAATAAAATCAAATAAGTCCAGATGCCAAAGTGGGAAACTAGGTTTGCCAGGTGGGTATCAATGTGTAAAGTAAAATCAATCAGTGTGCTCATTATTTTCTCCGTTGTTTGGGGACAGTAGCGGTTAATCAAGTCAGTAGCCATAAGGCAGACAACCTGTGGTTACAGCCTTATAGTTATTCAATCACTTCTTTAATTCTTTTTAAGAGCTTGAACTGCTGAAAAGACAACCAACCAAATTGTGGCACCAATGGCAGGTACCATGGCATCCTTGTTAAAGAACAAAGTTAAGTAAATCAAAACAAAACCAATAATGGCAACGGGCACGAAGAACTTAGGGGCCTTCATTAAGAACCCATCCTTCATGTAGTCAGTTGACTTCCGGTATTGCCAGTAAGTAACCAATGTCAAGATGTAAATCATCAAGAACAAATCAGTTGATGCTGAAGTGACAAAGGTAAAGGCATCATTAATTTGTGGCACAACTGCAATCACAGCTGAACCAGCAACCAAGATAGCCGTCACGATAACAGCATTGGCTGGTAAGTTATGCTTTGACATCTTGGTGAACTTCTTCAACCATGGTGTCTTTGATTCAACAGCTAATGAATAGAAGTTACGTGAAGCTGAGAAAATAACTGAGTTCAAAGCTGAAGCAGCTGATGTCAAAACGACAAAGTTAACCAAAGCGGCGGCCCAGTTAACACCGGCCAACTTGAAGACAGCCACGAATGGACTTTGGTTGGCTGGAATTTGTTGCCATGGGTAGATGACCATGATTGTGGCCAAAGCACCCAAGTAGAAGAACAAGATTCGCAATGGAATCTGGTTGATGGCGCGAGGCAAAACCTTACGGGCATCCTTAGTTTCAGCAGCAGTCATTCCGATGAATTCCATTCCAACAAAGGCAAACATCACCATTTGGAAGGCGTTCACGAAGTTACCGGCACCATGTGGGAACAATGAGAAGTGACCAACTAAGTTGTTCACCGTTACTGTTCCTTGACTCGTTTTGAAACCAGTCAAGAGCATGATAATTCCAGTGGCAATCAATGACAAGATGGCAATAATCTTAATCATCGCGAACCAGAACTCGGCTTCACCATACAAGGCTACCGCAATCAGATTAACTGCAGTTAAAATTACCAAAATGACGATTTGAATCAACCAAGCGGGCCAAGATGGGAACCAGAATTGAACGTACTTACCAATTGCTGTTAATTCGGCCATCCCCATGAAGGCAACGGTCAACCAGTATGACCAGGAAGCAAAGGTTCCGGTCTTCTTACCCAAGTACTTGGTCATAAAGGCGATGAAGGTGTGTTGGCTAGGATCAGCATACAACATTTCTCCGATGGCGCGCATAACGACGAACATCATTAATCCAATAATTGCGTAAATCAGCAAGATTGCTGGTCCAGCAAAGTGGATTGAATCTCCAGCACCCATGAAGAGTCCTGTTCCAATTGTTCCCCCAATGGCGATCAACTGGACGTGGCGGTTTGTCAAACCCTTTGTTTCTTGGGGCTTGTCAACATTTTCTACAGACATTATGTTTCTCTCTCGTTCTCTTTTGCATTCAAACGTTGCAAGATGTTTCCTATCTTTGTTTCAACGAATTAATTTACTAGTAGTTTACTTCTGTGGGCGGGAATAGTTAGCAACATCAGCCATAACCAAGGCCTTGAAGTCTGCTGCTGACATCTTTTCCGTCTCTTTTTGTCCATAACGGCGAACAGTAACTGTTTGGTTATCCTGTTCATCGTCACCCAAGACAAGGGTATACGGAACCTTCTTCGTTTGGGCTTCACGAATCAAGTAGCCCATCTTAGCTTCCTTGGTTTCAACGTTGGCCCGTAGCCCTGCTTCTTGCAATTCCTTTTGGATTTGGCGAGCATAGGCTCCGTGAGCGCCGTTGTTAACTGGGATAATTTGCACTTGCAAAGGTGCCAACCAAGTTGGGAAAGCACCCTTGTAGATTTCAATCAAGTAAGCCGTAAAGCGTTCCATCGTTCCAACGATTCCACGGTGGAGCATAACTGGACGGTGGTTGTCTTGACCGTCTTCACCGACATATGTCAAATCAAAACGTTCTGGTAACAAGAAGTCCAATTGGATAGTTGACAATGTTTCTTCACCACCCAAGGCCGTCTTAGTTTGGATATCCAACTTAGGACCGTAGAAGGCCGCTTCGCCAGGAGCTTCGAAGTAATCCAAGCCCATGTCATCCATGGCCCGCTTCAATTGAGCCTGTGACTTTTCCCACATCTCGTCATCATCAAAGTACTTAGCAGTATTTTCAGGATCACGGTATGACAAACGGAAGCGGTAGTCAGTGATGTCAAAGTCTTCGTAGACACCCATCGTCATCTTCAAGATTGACTTGAATTCTTCTTCCAATTGGTCAGGAGCAACGAAAGTGTGACCATCGTTCAAAGTCATTTCACGAACACGTGACAAACCAGTCAAGGCTCCTGACTTTTCGTAACGGTGCATCATCCCCAATTCAGCGATACGCAATGGCAAGTCACGGTATGAACGTGGCTTGTGTTGGTAAACTGAAATGTGCGATGGACAGTTCATTGGACGCAATTCCAAGAATTCACCATCACCCATGTCCATTGGTGGGAACATGTCTTCACGGTAGTGGTCCCAGTGACCTGAAGTCTTATAAAGGTTCAAGTTTGAAAGCACTGGTGTGTAGACGTGCAAGTAATCGTTAGCCAATTCCTTGTCAACGATGTAGCGTTCAACTTGGCGACGGATTGTCGCACCGTTTGGTAACCAAACAGGCAACCCTGAACCAACCTTTTGGCTAGTAAAGAACAAATCAAGGTCACGACCGATGTTACGGTGGTCGCGTTCCTTAGCTTCTGCCCGACGTTGCAAGTCAGCTTCCAAGTCATCCGCATTCCAGAAGGCAGTTCCGTAAACACGTTGCAAAACAGCCTTATCTGATTGACCGCGCCAGTATGAACCAGCCACAGAAACCAACTTAAAGTGCTTGATCCAACCAGTTGATGGCACAAGTCCACCACGGTCCAATTCCAAATGGTCACCTTGAACGGCAACCGTGATTGGTTCATCGGCTGGCAAATCGTTAATCAATTCAACCTTGTATGGGTCATCCTTGAAAGTTTCCAAGGCTTCGTCACGAGTAATTTCGTGAGACAGGATTGGCAAATCTTCTTTAACAATCTTCTTCATCATTGCTTCGATTTCAGCGAAGTCATCAACTGAAACTTGGTTTCCGGCACCGTTGTCAGTGTCATAGTAGAAACCATTATCAATGGCTGGGCCAACTCCGAAGTGGGCGTTAGCAAACTTTGGCAATCGACGCATTGCTTGAGCAAGCAAGTGGGCGGTCGAGTGACGCAAAATTGCTAATGATTCTTCATCAGCTGTTGTGATTAATTGAAAGTCCCCACCTTCAGTTAGGGGGTCATTCATACCAACATAGTGTCCATTGAGTTTTGCTGCAACAGACTTCTTCGCGAGTGATTTCGCGATTTGGCTAGCCACTTCAACCGGCTTAATACCGGCCTCATATGACTTCTTTGCGCCATCAGGGAAATTCAAAGTAATTTCTGCCATTGCTTCTGCCTTCTTTCTTTTTTATTGCTGGTGAGAAAAACTGGGTACAAAAAAAGTCCCTTCGTGCGTCTGCACAAAGGGACGTGTCACCGTGGTACCACCCAATTTTCCAATTGAAAAATCAATTAGATTCTTTAAGACGGTTAACGGTGTCACCCGGGTTAGTTTTCGATGAAATCTACTTATCAACCATTCCGAGGTAGTCTCGACCAAGAGCACCCTACTTACTTCCACCAACCGTAAGCTCTCTATCAGGGTTAACTCTTCTGAGTTGTCCTCATCAGCAATTTATAATTCTAACTATAGCACGCTTTTTTAAAAATATCAATTATTTCGCGTCGGCCAAAACTTGGGCCAAGGCTTGACGCGCCCGGTCATCGTGATCCAAAATCCCGTTATCATAAACGTTTTGTAGGGCTGCGACTTGCTCTTTACTTAATGCCATTGCACACATCCTCCTTGTATTTGCCCTAATTATAAGATAAGAATTTTAAAAATACCAGACTTAATCCAATTTTTAATGATTCTTTTTATTCAACGGACTTAGCCAAAGTTTTGTATAATAACCCTAACGCTAAAAGCAAAGGAGGCAGACAAATGCCTGCAGCAAATTTAACTGCCCAAGTTGTTTTCGCTACAATTACGGGGAATAATGAAGCCGTCGCCGACTTGATTGTCGAGATTTTGGAAGATCGCGGTGTCACCGTCAAGAAAAGTGAAATTTCACAGACGGAACCTGAAGAGCTCAAGGACTACGACCTTGGTTTCCTCGTGCCCTATACCTACGATGAAGGTTCTTTGCCTGATGAAGGGCTCGACTATTATGATGACTTGGCCGATGTTGATTTGACCGACTTCGTTTATGGATTGGCCGGATCAGGTGACCTCTTTTATGGTGACCTTTACTGCCTAGCTCTGGATGAGTTCGACAAGCAATTCCAAAAGACCGGTGCCAAGCGCCCCTATGAAATGGTGCGGATTAACCTCTACCCTGGCGATACCGACAAGGCCCTCTTAGAATCCTTAGTCGAACAAACCCTGGCCCAAGTCAACCAATAATTTTTTCCAAAACAAAAAGCAAACGATGGTCCCATAAGTAATTGGGTCCTAATCGTTTGCTTTTTTAGTGAATTAATCTTCAGCAGTTGTATAAACGGCCAAGACGTCTTCGTTTTCTTCCAATTCATCAACCAACTTGTCCAACTTTTCCCGATCTTCATCAGAAATAGCCATTGGGTTTTGGGCGATCATTGAAACTTCAGAATCTGCCAAATCAAAGCCAGCTTCAGTCAAAGCAGCTTCAACCGTTTGGAAATCACCAGGTTCTGTATAGATTTCAAAGGCTTCATCAGAAGTTTGAACATCTTCAGCACCGGCTTCCAAAGCAGCTTCCAAGATAGTGTCTTCATCCAAATCAGGGTTTTCTTCACGGTCGATAACCATGTAGCCCTTACGATCGAATTGGAAAGCCACAGAACCAGAAGTTCCTAATGACCCACCAAAGTGCTTGAATGAGTTACGAACTGAAGAAACTGTTCGGTTAATGTTATCTGTTGATGTTTCAACCAAAACGGCAACACCAGCTGTTCCATAACCTTCGTAAGTTACTTCGTCGAACTTTGCTCCACCAGCACCAGAAGCCTTATCTAAGGCTCGTTGGATGTTGTCCTTTGGCATGTTGGCTGCTTTTGCCTTATCAACAACCAAACGCAAAGAAGCGTTCATTTCGGGATCAGCACCGCCAGCCTTTGCGGCCACATATAAGTCGTGCGCGAGCTTTTGGAAGATCTTTCCACGCTTAGCATCTTGGGCGTTTTTACGACCTTGGATGTTATGCCATTTACTATGTCCTGACATTGTGTCTTCTCCTTAAAAAATAAAATTACAACTTATTGTAACAAAAATCACGCATTTCGGCCAGTGGAGAATTAATATTGGTTCCCACCTAGGATTTCGAGGTAGGTCATAGCGGCTGAGGCAATCAAAGCAGCCAAGATATCATCCAAATAAACATTGACGCTATCCGTCTTATCGTTCAAGACCCCAATCAAGCCAGGCTTCAAATCATCTAGAAGTCCATAGTGAACTGTGGCAGCGGCGGAAAACTGTTGAGTAATGGCAATCGCCAAGATTTCGTCGACGTTATGGCCGTTGGCATCGCGTTGCAACCGGGCCTTCAAAGGTTCCGATTCAGGCATCACAACGGCCTGTTCATCCAAATAAATGGCCGTCAAGATGATATCGGCGACTTCATCCTTATGCAAGACCCGGTTAATAGCCTGGTCCAAGACTTCTTTTTTAACGGCATCGTGGTACTTGTCCGTCAAAAACTTATCAGCGCCTTCATAAACGTCACTGACCTGCACGCCCCGTTGGGCTAACTTATCAATCGCTGCTGTTTGCAGTGCTTCTGTCATTATTATTCTCCATTATGATTTAAATTAAATTTGTTAATTGTTGCAGGGGGCATCCCCCGCCGCCGACATTCTAGTCAAAATTAGGGTTTTCGTACAATTCAACGTTCAAAACGTTTTCAATGCCCGCCAAGGTATCTTCAATCTTTTCTTCTTGACCGGCGGGTAAGTTATTCAAAGCCAAGAGTGTGTAGGCATAATCACCCACGGCTCGGTTACTCAACTGTTCAATGTTCAAATCAAGGTCTCCAACGACCTTAGAAATTTGTCCAATCATGTTGGGCACGTTGTTGTGCAAAACGCCG
>NZ_DF968005.1:95309-117639 GCF_001047075.2 Fructobacillus ficulneus | reverse complement strand
GCTGCTTAGCCGCCATTAATGCACTGGTGTCTTCGGCTTCAACCGTTGATCCACCGATATGAGGCGTGATAACAACTTTATCGTTATCGAACAAGACTGGGTTACTAAAGTCGGTCAAAAACATTCTTAATTTGCCAGCATCAAGAGCGGCCACAGCGGCCTCATCATCAACAATCCCACCCCGGGAAAAGTTAATCAAAGCAGCCGAATCTTTCATTAAAGCAAGTTTCTTGGCATCAATGAAATGGTTGTTTTCTTCCGTGTATGGAATATGAACCGTGACGAAGTCGGCTTGTGCCAAAACTTCATCCACGTTTTTAGCGTGGGTAATGTGGCGGTCAACTCGCCAAGCCGTGTTAGCGTTTAGACCTGGATCGTACCCAATCACCTTCATACCAAAGGCGAGGGCAATGTTGGCCACTTTTGAACCGACGTTTCCCAGACCAATCACACCCAAGGTCTTCTGGTACAACTCGGTTCCGCGGTAACTTCCCTTATTTGATTCTGTTCGAAGGGAAACATCCCCGCCCCGCATTTCATTGGAAAAATTAATGGCCCCAATGATTGGCCGGGCCGCCATAATCAAGGCGGCAACCGTCAATTCCTTGACAGCATTGGCATTCCCACCCGGCGTGTTAAAAACCGGGATACCGCGCTTTGACAATTCTTCCACCGGAATATTATTAAAACCAGCCC
This sequence comes from Fructobacillus ficulneus, assembly GCF_001047075.2. Lineage (GTDB taxonomy): Bacteria > Bacillota > Bacilli > Lactobacillales > Lactobacillaceae > Fructobacillus > Fructobacillus ficulneus. Next base: position 116,943 of record NZ_DF968005.1, on the reverse strand, counting down.
CTGCTCGAACGACCGCCTTGACTGAGGCAGGAATTTCTTCCTTGTGGAGGTCTTGCGAACGAAGAACAATTCCATCGGCAGCTTGGTCGGCGTTAATTTGGTAACCGGCTTCCTTCAAATAATCAAGTCCCGTGTGACTAATCGCGTTATAGGTTTTAATATTCATGGCTAGTTTTCCTTTGCGGCTTTCTTCAAGAAATCAATCAAGGTATCGACGGCGGCCATCGGCTGGGCATTATAGAGCGACGCCCGGAACCCACCAACTGACCGGTGGCCGGCCAGATGATGGAGCCCAGCTACATCAGCGTCTTGGCTAATCTTCTTATCCAAGTCGGCATCCCCCGTTGTAAAGACGACGTTGGTAATTGACCGGTCGGTCCCTTGAACAGGGACCTGGTAAAAGTCAGATTGATCTAAGTAATCGTAAAGTTTAGCAGCCTTCTTTTGGTTGTTGACGTACATCTGATCGACCCCACCCTGGTCCTTGACCCAATCAAGGACTAGGCCTAAGGCGTAGATGCTAAAGACAGGTGGCGTATTGTACATCGAATCCTTATCAACATAGGTTTGGTAGCGCATCATCGGACCAACGTTTTCAATTTTTTGTTCGGCTAACCAGTCTTTCTTTACGATAGCAACCGTCACCCCGGCTGGTCCCAAGTTCTTCTGGGCTCCGGCAAAGATGGCAGAAAACTTGGTCACATCGTATGGCTCAGCTAAAATATTGGACGACATATCGGCCACTAGGTGACCGTTAGTCTTTGGCAAATTACTTTGGTGGTAGGTACTACCTTCAATCGTGTTATTGGTGGTGATATGAAGGTAGTCATAGTCACTAGACTGGAAGTCATGAGGCAATTCTGGCAAGTACCGGTACTTTTCTTCCCGGGAGCTAGCAACAATCACACCCTTCTTGCCAACTGCATTGGCAGCCTTGGCGGCCTTATTGGCAAAATTACCGGAATCTAAAACGGCGACCTGCCCTGTTTGGTTAGCAAAATTGAGGGGAAGCATTTCAAACTGCAAGGACCCTCCACCTTGGATAAACAAAACAGCATAGTCGTCGGGAATGGCCATCAAATCCCGGAGCTGAGCTTCGGCGTGTTTGATGATATTTTCAAAACGAGGACTGCGGTGTGAAATCTCTAAAATACTATAGTTCGAGTTTTCTTCCGCCGCTAAATCGTTTTTGATTTTGGTAATGACTTCATTTGGTAAGACCCCAGGTCCGGCCGAAAAATTGTAGGTACCCACTTTAATTCCTCCCATTTCCAATAAAAAAAGCACAATGCGCCGTTAGCGCCTGTGCTCACCTGAAGGTTTTCTTGCTGCATATTATCGAGTCGACCCCAGGGAGTCCAGGACGCCAATGGCTGTTGTCGTCCAATCTCTTCAACCAACCAACCCATGACTGGATTAATTGGTCTAGGATTAAACCTATTGTACGAGATGAATAAACAAAGTCAAGACTTGTCTTTATTCTAACTTGCGGGTATACTTAAACTTGTTTGTTGCCAATGTGGCGGAACTGGCAGACGCGTACCGTTCAGGTCGGTATGGTGATTTCACCGTGCAGGTTCGATTCCTGTCATTGGCATGTTTTTTTAGTGAAAAATTGACAAACACATGAAACCGTTATTTATCGGCTATACGCTGGCAGATAGCGGTTTTTTCGTGCTGTGAATCCTATACATATAACTATGACTCAGTGTGTTAAGAGCCATTCTATGGAAATGAGTGACGTTTTATTGAGACATTTGTACATTTTTTGTACACCTCTAAGAAAGTCGCCGAAATTAGTAAAATTGGTATACCTATGAAAAACCGCCTAGTCATGATTTGACTGGACGGTTTTTGCTTGTTGATTTGTTGGATTATTGCAAAAAATATAAAATGCTCATTATAATTCTGAACGTCGTTCTTTGATTAAGGCTTCTAATTCGTTTAAATCGTCTTCTGTTGCTAACTTACGAATGAATGACCTCGAATAAGTTCGATATGATAGATATTTTTGTGTTCTTTATTCTTTTCAGCCCAACGCTTGTTGGCCTCATTTTGAGCAGTGGTTGAGCTTTCATATTCTGAAGGCCACCCTACTTTTTTATACGTCATTTAAAAATTACCTTCCATACAATAATAATTACTAATACAATACCTACAAAAGTGAAAAATTTTCTTATTTCTCGCTTACTTCCTTTTGTAACTTCAATCGTTACTTTTTTGCCTTTTTTACTAATATATTCTTTTTTCATTGTGTGATAATATAAGTGCACACGAAGGGGCTTACGCCCTGTGGTATTTTTACCACTTAATCGTAATCGAGAACTTAAGAATTTTGAAGTTGATTTCAAAGGCTACTTCAATTTTCTTAGGTTTTTTCTTTTACTCATATTCCTTTCCTCAGCAATATTTTGAATGAATGTTATATCCCTCAAGAGCATTCAAATCAAATTCAATTATCACTTTCGGATTCTTTGTTATTATTTTTCACCCTATTACTCATTGCATTAATAATTGATCCGATAATACCAACAACAACTTTGTACACAACGTAAGCTGCGACCAGCGATAGATATACTACAAATCCGATTATGAATACTAATATAAAAATTGGAATTAACATTACTCAACCTCTCTCGTTTCGCATTTATCTTTCTATTGTACAAGTATCCTTTCGACCTGGTGCAAAAACTATTTTTATAGAAGATGTGTCTAAATATGATGCACTACTTTTAAAAAGATAAAGTTGTTTATTGAAGGCTGCAATACAAATCGCGATCAAATGAAACTAGTAATTATTTACTTTGATATATAAGGGAGCTTTTCCTGTTCCATTAAATATCAAAGGCGACATTCCTAAGAATGTCGCCTTCCAGGAGGTGTTAGTGCATATCTATGCACGGATGGAGCTACCCATACGACAATTTAATGTCAACACCCTTCAACATGAAAATTAATTACAATGTACGTCAAGACGCAATTAAGCATCTAAAAGGAGTTACCCTTATACGTACCTGATACAGTCATTGTATTAAATCCTTTACAATTTGTCAATAAATAGTCATTTTTTTACAACAACACCATATTTTGTTGCCCCGTCAGTATTACCAGCATTGTATCTATGCTTTCGAATTGCCATTTTATAAATACTCGGTTTTGATTGACCGGCATTAGCATATGCCAGTAGCAATGGGCGTGGAATAAAATCAGCAATTTGTAATCCGGGGACATTCTCTTTCTTACATCGAAATTTACTACCATTAAATGATTTTTGTATATCCAGTGCCGAATATACACTCGTGCCATGGACAATAATTTTATTTATCATTTTTTTTGTTCTTAAATCCAAAATATCAGAATTATCATCCTGCCTACTTTCAAGAACTAATTCGCCGCATGCACTTTTCTTTTTAAGAAATAGCACAAAGTTCTCAATAATAACTTTTAAAGCAATATTATATGCCTCATATTCATCAACGTATTTTGAATAATTTTCATTAATAGATGTCTGATCAACAACTAGTCCAAAAATATCCAAATCATACTGATTTATAATATTACCAATTCCTGAAATAGCTAGATTTTTATTTTTATATTCGCCCACGAACACCTCGTATGTAGGCCTCCTAATCAGCAAGTTACTATTATTGCTTCTTATTTCAGATTCATGAAAGATATTCATTTTTGCTTCATTTTTAGAATAGCCTAAATCTCTGCTCCAAATTTTAGTTTTAATCTGATTCATACTATTACGAATACTTGGTTCACTGGCAGAAGGAATCGCGACACCTGCTATACTGTACAAAAAATTGCCTGACTTAGATTTAAATTTAGATTCGTCTAAATATAATGTATAGTAGTTCATCTTATATCTCCATTAAAAAATAATATTTTATGTTTCAGTTCATCAACATTATTTATTACATGTAGCCGATTACAAGTTTAATTCGAACACATCTACAGAAACTTCCGATGATTTGTTCAGCCTTGAATTTCATCTTATTACATCAAAAATATCCACAGCAGCAGAACCAAATATATTCAGAAACATCAATTTTTAAAATTCAACTAATCCCATATCTTTTTTCAAGTGCATTGGTTAAAATTTCTGATACGTTATAGCCCTTCATTTTTCCAGATCACTTAAATCCTCCAGGACAATTACTTTTTCAAAATTACTTTGAAACTACCTTCAGATAATCAGCTAATGACAACCTACCATCCACACAAGTCCCTCTTTCGCATCAACCTCGCTAAACTGTGTCGCGGCGGGAACAGTTAACGTTGTGGACAAGGCCAATTCAATCGCTTCTTTAATTTTGACAATAATTTCTTCGACGGTATTTCCACTTGTAAAGGCACTTGGAACATCTGGGACATTAGCCCAAAACATTCCACCCTCTTCATGAATGAAGACTGGGTAAGTCATGCTAAATTCAGTTTGATTATTCATTCGGCTATTTCCTCCTTAACAATCTTAGTTCAACAATATTATAATATATAAAATTTCATAAAAATAAATGATTTTTGATAATTTTAAACATTAACAGACATCACCACCACTTCCATCATTTTTAAATTTTTAAACTAATTTTCCTTATTTCGCCTTGATAACACCCCTCACACAAAGTACTAATAATTTAACCTAAAATTAATATAATTCCATTGCATTCCGTTCTCTTTCGTTTTAAACTTATAGACATGCTGTTCCCGCACTAACTTGTTTGTGATACTCGTTTTAAAAATTAAAACAAATACCACCCGTAATTTGTAGCGGTGCAAACGTGGCGATGCAGTGGTATCAAAATGACCGATATCAACTTCTAAAATTGCAAAACCAGGCCTGGAAACAACATTTTCTCGGCTCATGGCCCTTTTCAATTTTAGAAGATGATCTCTCGTCTTGAATAACTTTTGTTATTGGCATGCACAGCAACTCTCATAAAGAAAAAGGCTGTTGTAATCATTGATAATCAGTGTTTACAACGGCTTTTATCGTTTCATCAATATAAAAAAATACTTTGGAGGTTTAGTCATTCATATGACAGCTCATTATTTGCAAGTTATTTTAGTTCTCTTTCCCCTAGGAATTTTGGCAGGAATTGCCAGCACTACAGCTGGTTTGGCTTCCCTCGTATCTTATCCAGCCCTATTGGCCGTTGGTGTGCCACCAGTCTTTGCCGACGTTACCAATACCGCTGCCTTGGTTATGACGGGACTCGGGTCAACAGTTTCATCACACAAGCAGTTGGGTGAGCATAAAAAAGAATTTTTCCAGATTTTGCCCCTAACAGTTCTTGGAAGTATCTTCGGGGCCTGGTTGCTCCTGTCAGAACCAGCCTCATACTTTACTAAGGTCGTTCCTTTCTTCGTTTTGGTCGCCGGTTTGCTCTTGCTCTCTCAAGTTAACAAAGGCAAGAATAACCCCCTTAATTTGACCAAGGATGAATCCCTAGAAAACGATGCCCATTCACCAATCTACAAAGTTGCCATTTCAATCGGGATTTTGCTAGTTGGGATGTACTGTGGCTACTTTGGTGCCGCCGGAGGTGTGATGCTCTTAGCCATCCTCTCGGCCACCACAACGATGCCCTTTGCTTCTTACAACGCCATTAAGAACGTTTCCCTGGGTGCCTCAAACCTGATTGCGACCGTCATCTATGCCTTCACTTCCCACATTTACTGGGGCTTTGTCGTGCCATTGGGAATTGGCCTCTTTATCGGTGGCTACATCGGTCCTAAAATCGTCGAAATCATCCCCGAAAAGATTTTAAAAATCGTCGTCAGTATTTTGGCCATCCTCTTATCAATTGACCTCTTCGTTAAGGCCTACTTTTAAAATTAACCACATCGAACTCACAGCTCGGCAGCACATTTCTGTTTTTAGGAATATGCTGCCGGGTTTTTATTTTTTACAAGTCTGAATCCCTATGGTAAAATAACTTTAATGTATTTTTTAAAAATACACATCGCTTAATCACTCAATCTAAAAGTAATTTGCCTTGAAAGGATGTTTTACATGAAAGTATTAGTTATTGGTGCTACCGGAATGGCTGGATCAGCCATCGTGACAGCTGCCCTTGCCGCTGGCGACCAAGTGACAGCCAACGGTCGGTCAGCTGAAAAACTTGCTGACCTCAAAGCCGCTAATCCTGATATCGAAGTCCTTGCCAAGGATGCCTTTGATTTAACTAAAGAAGAAATTGCGGTCTTTGACGTCGTTGTCGATGCTTTCTCAGCACCATCAGCGCCTTATCTCCAAATCGACTTAGCTGCTCAATTGGTTAAGTTCTTGCGCAACGAACCAAAGCCTCGTTTGGCCTTTGTCCTCGGAGCTAGTTCATTAACTACCGGCGAAGATAACCATCTTCTCTTGGATGACTTAGCTAAGGTCCCCGGTGCCGAAGCCTGGATTGGTATTCCACAAAGCCAAGTCTTCGAATTAGAATTCCTTCGTCACGTTGAAAACGTTTCTTGGTTTGGTCTTTCACCAGCCAATGAATTTGTGGCGGGGCCTGCCGACCCTCAGCCTTTGCAAGCCCAAGATACCCTCTTGATCAATGACAAGGGTGAATCAAAGACGACTTCCGGCACTTTGGCGGAAGCCTTGGTCGCTGAATATCATAATCCTAAGTATCCAAATAGCCGTTTTACAGTCGCTAATCATTAATAAAGACAAAAAGAAGATGTCGTCAATTATGACGACATCTTCTTTTATTTTTTCTGACGAATAAAAAATGATTGTAAATGGTTGACTGGCTCTTTGTCAGTATCGTCAACCATTAATTCACTATCGTCCGTGCCGGCCCTCTCAGGCTGGTCAGACTTTTGCTCAGTGACCTGCTTTTTATTTAGTCGACTGATTGGTAATTCCGCTATTTTCATCGCATTAGCAGTCTCTTCTGAATTTGTAGTACCCGCCATAGCTGAGGCAGATTCTGATCCCGGTTCAGTTTGAACTGCTGACTCAGGTTCCTGAGAGTCAACTGTAGCAAGTGATTTAGCCTGACTATCAACTGACTGAGCTGATATAGTCTCTGACTCTTCTACTTCTGCCTGCGTCGCTGGATCAAGCACCTTCGTAGTTGATGAAGATGCAGACTCGGATTCCTGGTCAACTGTCTGTTCAGTTAGCTCTGGCGCTAAATCAGTTGAAAATTCAATCTCAGCTTGTGAGTCAGTTGAAGTGTCCTCGTCCTCAGAAACCACTTTAGTGACTGCCTCAACTGGTTTAGTCGGACTAGTGGACTGACTTTCCGCCTTTTTCAGCATTTTGGCCTCTTTTTTACTAATTGGCCAAGCTGGATAAGCCAGATTCGCTAGCAAATCAATTTGTGGCTGGAAGGTCGTGACCAAGCTCGGATTAGGTTCCAGGCCCGCAGCAACCAAGAAAGTATCGTCTGCACTCACATCTTCCATCACAGTCCGTTCTGCGCTCTTCATGAAATCAGTCATGGTGCTAGCCGCCGCTTGCTTGGGACTTCCATCTAACAACTGACTTGGATCACAAATGACAGCGTGGCTATCCTTAATTTGCCGGCGATAATTAATTGCGACAGCCGACGAGATTAGGCCATAGCCAACGAACTCGACGGTTTTCGCCTTAGCCTGTTTCTTGGCCTCGTTAATAACTGTCATGATTCGTTGGTCATAGAAATCTGAGCTGTGTAAAAAGTCGGTAGCCAAATACAAGACGGCCTGTGGTGCATCTTTAATACTTTGCACCGGGTAGTCTGTTCTCTTAAGCTCCGGTTCATTAAAAATAACGCGTAAGGTCTTTGTATTGATTTTTTCGGGAATCGTTAGGTAAGCCCCTAGGTGCTCGGTGACCATTTGGTCGCCATCCCTTAACCAGCCGGTGGTTCTTTCGACTATATCAACTTCATAAAAATGAAAATCACCCGTCCCAGCAGACATTAAGTTCAGTTGGTAGTGATCGTAGGCAGCTGGTACCTGTAAATCAAATTTGTCGCTGCTTTGATACTGGTTCAGAATAATTTCATTTTGACTATCGAAAAAAATCCAATTTAGATAAGCATGCATTCGCTCAGAATTTTTTACTCGGCGGATTGTTCGGTAAACTTTTCCTGGCTTTAACCGCGGCAATGTTGCCGAATCTTTATTCGTAAAATAGTTGGCCGTATCGTTCCAGCTGGCAATTATCCGACCAGAGGGCAAAAAATGGTTTGTGTAGTGAACATCGTCTTCCTGCAAATAATCAACAATCGCTCCTTGAAGTTCGGACAGCTTTGTTTCTGGTCGCCAATAGATTTGATATTGCATTACCGCCATCCTTCCTGATTGATTATTTTCGCTTGTTTAACAATTTCATTTTTTAAAAAATAAACCATCTGATCAATCTGTTCTTCATGCAGTCCAGGTAAACTTTCATGGTGGTAGTCAACTTGGTGTTGCTTTAGATACTGTGTCAATAATGGCAATGACCGTCCATCATAGTCATCTTGGTCCATCGTAAAGAGTGAAAGTTCACTGTCTTGCCAATTAACTTGGTCTAACGACTGCCAGAGTTTTTTATCAAGAACTGCTGTTTCGCTTTTATCTAAGTGCCCTGTGAAAATGTACCGCGTATCTAAAGGCCAGTCACGGTTAATTCCTTGATGGGCAAAGTCACCTTGTTCAGTAAAGGTTCCCAACTGGATAATTGGTTTGGCTAAAATCAGGTGGTTGACGCCCATTTTCCCAGCATAATACATCGCTGGATAGGAGCCCATTGAATAACCGGCGAAGATACTTTCATACTTAGTCAGGTTCAGTTGGTCTTGAGCGGCCTTAATTTTTTGCATAACCAACGTTTCATACTCATCGTTGCCGACCATAAAGGCTCCACCTTGGCCACGCGCATCAGCAAAGAGCAAGTATGGGTACCCTAGCTCATCTAACGGCCCCATCATTTCAAAGCCCTCGATATGGAGGCGGCTTCCGGCAAACATGACCACCAGCGGACCACTCTTCGTTCCTGGATTAAAGTAAGACAAAACTTCTTGACCATCAGTAGTTAAGTCGCGGTCTCCAGCCGGTAAAAAGTATCCCAAACCATGGCGTGACCGCCGTTGATGTACATTATGTAGGTTTAGTTTTCCTTGTCCCTTAGCTAAGACTAAGATTTGATAATCTTGGTAAGTTGCGGGTGCCTTGATTGTTGACAAGCGTTTAACATCCGGCTTTTGCAAGACCTGCATTTGTTGCAAGCGACCATTCTGGAAAAAAACAAAGTTTAAGGCCAGTTCAGCTGAACCTTCAGCCTGGTAATCGCAATAAATTAGGTTTTCCTGCCCTGGTTGATAATCACCTGGAAAGGTTTTAAGGGTTCCGATTTGTCTGAATTCTTCGCCAAAGTCACCAGTCACTTCAGTTGAAAACCGACCCGTTCGCTTAAAATGCCAATCAGCTTGAATTTCTGGAATGAACTGGGTCTCAGAAAAACGAGTTGGAAAGCCAACCTGACCAATATAGAGGTCCAAGAGCAGCCGGTGACTCACTGCACCAGGAGTGGTTTCATCAAAATGAAAAGCCCCTCGTTTCTCCAAAGCTTCTTGCAAGTTCTGGTTAAAATTGCTTGCTTGGCCAAGATAAACAACCCGATAGGCTGGCCACTCGGTCACTAATTGTGCTAAAAGATTGGAATTGATGACCAAATCAGTCAACACAACATAGGTATAGGCTAAAAAGCTCGGATCAGCCTGTTGAGCCAAAAGAACTGGCAAATCAATACTAGAGCTATAGTGCCAATCGATTTCAGCAGTTTCAATTTGATTGGACCAATCTTCTGCCCCAATTTGTAAAACGGACAATTGAGCCATAACAGGCCTCCTTTTCATTTTGATTTGTTGGTAAGAAACATTTAGGCATTCTTAACCGTTAAGGCATCCTGCCACTGTTGTGCCAAGGCCAATGGTGTATAATACTTTTTCCACGAAACCAGTTCAATATGAAAATTTTGCCAATAAGTTTTATCCAATAAAGCTTCAAGGCGGTCACGTAATTCGGTTGCCGAACTGATTGGTCGATTATCAGCTTTCTGATAAGCATTTTGGACAATCGTCAACGCTGGTACACCCACTGCTAAAGCCTGGCTCTGCAAAACTAGGTCGGTATCAACGGCCAAATCAAGAACTACCGCCGCCGTTTGCAAAAACGATTGGCGCTTTTCCTTGCTCTGCCAGTCAATCAAGACAAACTGTCCTGTCAACCGACGTACCTGGTCGTCATCTAAGTGTTGGTCGGCTTGCTTTTGGTTAATTAAATCAGTCAAGACTGGCTGCATACTTTCCTGCCAACGGTCGTTTTCGATAATCGTCACGAAATTGGCATTTTCAACAGCTAAATCAACCAAAGTGTTTAAGTATTTGCGAATTTTACCCGAATCAACTAGACCTTGGCGCCAATAGGCAACAAAGTCTTCCTGTGGCCGGCTCTCTGCAATATCATGGTCAATCGTAAAGGGTGCTAATACTTTGGCCGGTTCTTGGACCAAGCCATCAATAGATGATATTTGGTGTTGACCACTGATTGTCTTAAAATTCAATAATTCAGCTGAACTGACTTGTTGATCTGGTCGTGCTCCCAAAAATGGATAATTGAGAACAAAGACTGGGTGTTGCCTTTCAGCAGCTTTAGCCAGAGCCAAATTTTCACTACTAGGCTCAACGAGCACTACCCAATCATCTTCACCTTGCTGAGCAAGCCATTCAGATAAGGCCGCTTGAGCCACATCCGTAATGTTGAAATAATTCTCAGTACGACCATCAGGCCACTGAACTTGAATTTGACTAGTGGTGTAATCGTGGACCATCACAACTTGACCACCTTGACTCAAATACTCGGCCTTGACCAAGGTGTTCCCCTGGTAAAACAAGGCCCGTGAAACGAAACCACGGTCGTCAATCGTTAATTGCTGGTAGACTTGCCCATTCCGCAAAAAATCAATCCGATCAATTAAGTCGGCCTTGGGATAAGTAAAAAAAATATTGGCATAGGGTTGGTGACCAACTAAGACCACAATTCGGTCATACATACGGATAAACTCATCCGCTGCGGGCCAAGTAAAATCATTAACCTGTAATGGATTACGGTCAGTCAAAGTTACTCGTTGAATATAGTCATAAACGGACCAGAGTTTCACATCTTCGATTTCTGCCTGGCCCAACCATGTCCTTAATTTTGGAAAGTAATTTGAAAACAAAACCGTCACTTGATTATCAGTTGATAAAAAAAGTCGTGTTAAAGCTAGTGCTCCATCGACTTCATTTTTCGGATTTGAGTCTTCTTGCCAAGTTGGTAGTAGAGATATCTTCAAGGTGTTCTCCTTTGCTGGTCAATTAATCCAACCAAGTAATCTTTGTCGTTGGCAACTTAGCCTCGCGAATAGCGGGCTCAGCTGCCCTGTTCAAAGCTACCGTCGTTACGGCATGGTTGCTATTTTGTAAGATGTCTTTCAGCTGCGGGTCAACTTCCTGGTTAGCCGTCAATATTCCGGCTGGTAAGGCTAACTTTGTGCCGGGCAATGCCAGATTTAAGTCCCAGCCCAATGAACAAAGTTGAATTTCGCAGTCAGGTCGTTGACGCATAACTGCTTTGATATGTTCTTCGGCATTGGGAAAGTGGTTTAATTCTTGGTCCAGGACATAGTTCCGGTTACCTTGAAAATAAAAGTCCTGCATCACCACTTGGTCTTGGCCAATATAAAAATCAGATTGTAGCAACTGGCCACCATCAAAATACTGGCGGGCAAATAGCCGACCGTTGCGCTGATAAATTTCTTTTCGATCAATTTCGCCCAAAATATTTTTCCAAGAAACAGCTTGAACTAACCGGTTCGAATTGGCAAACCAGCGAACATCCGCTAAGACTCGTCCACTTGAAACAATTGCCTTGGTCCAATCAGGGTTAACCACTAATTGAGCCTGGTTGGGGACTGGTAAGTCATAAAACCAAAGACCATCACTATCGGCCTGTTCAGACAGGTAGGTTTGACTCGACAGGTCAAAAATCTTGTCCAAGGGCAAGTCCAAATGATTAGCAATATCGATGGCATCTTCATGTGGCGTTACCAGCCATAATTCGGCCAAATGACCAGCCTTAAATTGATCAATTTGCCAAATCACCTCAGGAGCCGTTCTGTTATCGAAATTATTAATTAATCCAACTTGCATGTCAGCTTCCTTTCTAGGTTCAACCAATCTTGGCGAATTGTTTCAATCTGATACTTTTTAGCCGTTGCTAGGGCTCCGGCTGATAATTCTTCGTAGTTATTAAAACAATCTAAAATAGCTTGGGCCAAGTTTTCAACGTTCTGTTGCCGACTGGCATCATCACGACCAAAGTCAGCTAACCAACCGTTTTCGCCCGAATGAATTAATTCTTTGGCACCAAAGTCGTTGGCATAAGATGCCACGGGCAAGCCGCGCGACAGCGCCTCCAAGTATGTTAGGCCAAACCCTTCTGAGTAAGATGCAGACACGAAGACATCGTCACTAGCAATATCAGCAGCCACGTTTTGCGATAGACCGGCCAAATGAATGTGCTTCTTCATCCCCAATTTCTTAATTTGTTCTTTGAGTGGGTCTTTTTCGGCCCCAGCCCCATAAATGGTCAATCGGATTGAATGTTTTTGTTCGGCTAATAAAGCCACTGCATCAATGATTTGATCAAGGTGCTTTTCGGGGTGCAGGCGTGAAGCCGTGACAATATTCATTGTCTTGCCTTCGTGTTCCTTAACGGGACCAAATTTTTCGACCCCACCAACGGGAATGGCTACAATTTTATCCAAATTTTCCGGCTTAGTATAGCCAGCCAAATCTTTTGCCAGTCCTTCTTTTTGGGCATGGGTGGCAACAACCACCGCATCATAGTCATCAAGGTGATCAAGCATGTATTGGTAAAAGTTATTAAATAAAATCTGTTGACCATGGCGTTCAACGAAGTGGTTGGCATGGACCATACCAACGACCTTTTGCTGGCCACCGCGTTCTTTTAATTTGACTAGGGTTTCATCAAAAAACGTTCCGCGGTCAATGTAATAAATATTTTGACCAAAATGTTGGTCTAATTGATCAATGAAAAATTCAATCAACTCTTCATAAGTTTGGAAATAATAGTTTTGACCTAAAAAGTTTTCAACGTAGATATCTTGCATGATTTTTTCGCCAGGACCTGGTCGATAAGACCAGGTAACACGGTGGCTGCCGTTAGTTAATTCAACCTGGGCATCATCAACAATGAAAAGCTTCTTTTGTTCGTTATAAACTTTATTCTTTAACAGTCGGTATTGGTAGTCACCAGTAGTTTGACCCACCGCAAAACGATGAGTCTGAGTTTGATCAATCAACGTATTCGTTGTCATTTTATGAATTTGGTCCGTACTAATTCCTTGGTCTAAATAAAGACCAGGATCGTTGGCCAGCAAAAAATCGTAAAGGCCAATTACATTTTTTTCGGCCAACTGCCATTCTTGCATGTGCAAATGCAACTCTGGCAAGTAATTGACAAAGACTAATTTATAGTCCTGTTGGTTTTCATCAAAACATTGAGCTCGATAAAATTGAGCGTGTTCGACACCCGAATTACCATGGCCCATTCCTTGATTCAAGAAAAAATTCATCTCAATCTCCCCCATCACTCGTCTTCTACGACTATCAATAGCTAAAGAAAAAGTTAACCAAACAGTTGTGCCGGCTAACCTATTTTTTTAACGCTGTGCTAAGGCCTGAGCCGCCGTAATAATGGCCGCCTTCACAACGTCATCCTTTGATGCTCCCCGTGATAAATCAGAAACGGGCTTAGCTAATCCTTGCAAAATCGGACCAACAGCTTCAAAACCACCCATTCGTTGGGCAATCTTGTAGCCAATATTACCTGCTTCTAAGCTAGGGAAGACAAAAACATTCGCCTGGCCAGCAACAGTTGATTCAGGTGCCTTAGCAGCCGCGACATTGGCGACAAAAGCGGCATCGAACTGCAATTCACCATCGATTTGATCAGCCAAGTCCGGTGCCAAATCCTTGGCCATCTGAGTAGCAGTGGTAACCTTAGTCACTTCATCACCCTTAGCTGAACCCTTGGTTGAAAATGATAGCATCGCCACCTTTGGATCCAAGCCAAAGACCTGGGCAGTTTGTGCGGATTGCACCGCTACTTCAGCCATTGTTTCAGCATCAATGTTGATGTTAATGGCACAATCAGCAAAAACATAGCGTTCGTCGCCCTTCTCCAAGACAAAGGCCCCTGAAATCCGCTTTGACCCTGGAGCAGTCTTAATTAATTGCAAGGCTGGTCGAACAGTATCACCCGTTGGATGGGTGGCACCAGAAACCATTCCTTCGGCTTCACCCATTTGAACCAAGGTTGTTCCAAAGTAGTTCACATCGGTTAACCATTGTTGGGCTGTCTTTTCATCGGTCTTACCGCGACGACGGTCAACAATCGTCGCTACCATTGCTGCCTTGTCTTCGTCGGAAACTTGGTCAATGTCAATGACTTCGATTGAATCCAAGTTCAAGCTCAAATCTGCTGCTAGTTGGTTAATTTCAGCAGTTGGCCCCAAAACAATTGGCTGAACCAAGTCTTGGTCAGCTAATTCGACGGCTGCCGTCAAAACTCGTTGGTCATTTCCTTCTGGAAAAACAAGACGAATCTTCTTTCCTTTAATTTGTGTTTCAAATTGATCAAAAAGTGACATTGGTATTGCTCCTTATAAGTAAACGATTATTTTCTAAAGTATAACAAAAATTACGGGTTACGTCCCTAGTTAAGCCAGTCAATTTCTGGCCGCTGGTGGTCACGTAAGAACCGATTGGTCTGCGAGAAAGGCGCTGACCCAAAAAAACCACGATAGGCCGCTAAAGGACTTGGATGGGGGGCCTGTAACACTAAGTGTTTGTTTTTATCAATCAGACTAGCTTTCTTTTGAGCCGGCTTACCCCAAAAAATGAAAACCTTGGGCTGGTCATCAGCATTAGCAGCCTGAATCACGGCATCCGTCAGTTTTTCCCAAATTAACCCCTGATGACTATTCGCTTGGCCGGCACTAACGGTCAGAACTGTATTTAAGAGCAAGACCCCCTGGTCGGCCCATGATGATAAATCGTGGCTTAAGCGCTCATGGCCAGAATCCGAAGCCAATTCCTTGAGAATATTACGAAGTGATGGTGGTACTGGCGTATCATCGGGGACCGAAAAGGCTAGGCCTTGAGCTTGGTCAGGACCGTGGTAAGGGTCTTGACCTAAAATCACGACCTTCGTTTGGTCAAGGGGCGTTTTTTGCAAGGCAGCAAAGACGTTTTCTTGGCTTGGATAAGTTACCATATTTGAATCATAAACTTCCGCTAAAAAATCCTCAGCCTGGTACTGGTAGTCGTCGGGTAAAAAGGCAGCTAATGCTGAATCCCAGTCTGAATTAGTTAACGAAAAATTTGCCATGGTATACTACCCCTAAGTTATAATTACTGTATTAAATGTACCAAACCTGGCTAACTAATCACTTAATCTGGCTGGATTTTTACTCTTTCTTAAGGAAACTACTCATGTTAACGATTGCTGACCTGCAAGCATTTAAACCAGCTTACCAAACTGATGCTAAAACTCTCCAAAAAATTGAGGCGGTTATCGCTGCAATGACCGCTTTGGATAAGCACCAGCTGCCCGACCAGTCCCTGCCTCAATTGCTGGAATCCGTCACAAACCTTTATCGTCATCCTGCCCGGTTACCGATTGATGATGCCTTCACCGATTTGAGAGCAACCATCATTGCCTCTTATGGTCTCTGGTTCCTGCCAAACCAAGCCTGGGTAGCAGACTTAGCTGCTTGGCTAGCTGGTCGGCCGGTTGTGGAATTAATGGCTGGCAATGCCGCTATCACTGCGGGCTTACAGCACTTGGGGCATCCAGCCCAAGCAAGTGATACCTTCGACTGGACTGGCCAAGATAATGACCGGCCTCAGCCCTGGACCGAGGTTCAAAATCAAACAGCACTAGCGACAGTGCAAGCTGGTTTGAACCAAGACCCCACTCCAGTATTCTTGCTATCCTGGGCTCCTGATACCAGCGAAGACGACTGGCAGGTCTTGCAAGCCTTACGAGTCAGCCATCAACCCTTTGATTTGCTAGTAATCGGAGAAATCAATGGTGCCACAAATTCCAAAAAGTTCTGGGAAAATGCCAAACTCAACAAGGTTCCCGCCCTTAATCAAAATTATCAAAGTTTTGATAATATCGATGATGCCATTTACTTGGTTCATTAAAAGCAAAGCCACCTATTTCATTGCAAAAATAAAACGATGACCATTTGACCTGGTCATCGTTTTTTTAGAAATTTTTAATTTTAGCCACTTGCTCATAAGATTGGTGCTAACAAGCGAGCAATATATTGCTTAAATGTTAACCACCGACCTTGGTTAGCAAAGTCCACCACGGTTTGTTCAGTGGCAGACTTTAAATCGTTTTCAAAATCTCGCGATAGTTCTTGAGCTAACTTTGAATCATACAAGAAAGCATTAACCTCAAAGTTTAATTTGAAAGAACGAAAATCAAAATTGGCAGAACCAACAGAAGCTAAGTGATTATCTACTACGACGGTCTTGGCATGCAAAAAGCCATTGTCGTAGTAGTAAACCTTAACCCCATACTTAGCCAATTGGCTAGCATAGTACTGAGTTGCTCGATAAACAAAGGGGTGATCTGGCATGCAGGGCACCATAATGCGAACATCGACACCAGAGTTAGCCGCAATCCGTAAGGCATCAAAGGTCGAATCGTCGGGAATTAGGTATGGGGTCTGAATCCAGCACCGTTCCTTGGCTAATTGAATTAGGCGAATATAGCCCATTTTAATTTGTTCATCATCGGATTCTGGACCAGAAGTCACAATTTGCAAATTCGAATGGCCTTGATTTTCCGCTTTCAATTTTGGAAAATAACATGGTTCTGTCACTGGAATTTGATTTTTCGGTGCCGAAGCATTCCAATCTAAAATCAAATGGGCCTGTAAAAAGTAAACCGCTGAACCCGTCAACCGCAAATGGGTATCACGCCAATGGCCAAACTTTTTATCACGACCGAGGTATTGGTCGCCAATATTAAAACCACCAACGTAGCCGACTTCACCATCAATCACGACCATCTTACGGTGATCACGGAAGTTCAATTGAAAATCAATTAAGGTCAACCGTCGTTTCAAGAATGGACCAGCGTGGCCACCAGCCTCTTCCAAGGGCTTGAAGAACTTCTTGGTCGTTCCAAAGGAACCCAAGGCATCGTAAATGACATGAACCGCCACCCCGGCCTTCGCCCGGTCAACCAAGATATCTAAAATTTCACTGCCAAGTTCATCAGCATAAAAAGTATAAAACTCAATATTAATACTTTCTTGAGCCGCTCTTAGGTCAGCCTTCATTTGTTCAAATAAATCTTGGCCAGCGGTAAAAATCTTTACATGATTTTTAGTCGCCAGGGCCGTTTGATTGATATTTTGAAACAAGGTCACCAACGACCGCCCCTGTCTAACTGAAGCAACGGATTCATTTTGGTGTGGATCTATATCCCGGTTTAGGGATTCAGTCTGGGTCATCAAGTCAGCAATATGCTGACGCATCGCTGTTGTGTCCTGGTCTTGATAGGCAAACAACCGTCGATGTGACAACTTTCGACCGGCAAAGGAGTAGATGATAAAACCAACAACAGGTATCAGGGTCAACACTAAAATCCAAGCCCAGGTTGCAGAAATATCGCGTGGTTCGCGCAAAACTGTTATTAGAGCTACGACCGTGTTAATCACATATATTGTTGCGAGGGTAATCAGCATCCTACATCCTTTTATATTTACTTACTACTGTTGCAGGTAAGGCTTAGTATTCCATCAAAGCAACGAATGGTACTTCGCCGGCTTCCATGATTTTTTCACGACCATGTAAGTCTTCCAATTCGATAATAAAGGCAACACCAGCCACAACACCGCCAAGTTCTTCAACAATCTTACGGGTTGCATTGATTGTTCCACCGGTTGCCAACAAATCGTCAACGATCAAAACGCGTTGCCCAGGTTGGATGGCATCTTCATGAATTTCCAATTCATTGACACCACCATATTCCAACGTATAAGAAGCAGAAAGAGCCTTACGAGGAAGCTTACCCGACTTACGGGCTGGAACGAAGCCAATATCCATGGCGTAGGCCAATGGTGAACCAACGATAAAGCCACGTGATTCAGGTCCAGCAATTAAGTCGACCTTCAAATCTTTAGCAAAATCAACGATTTCATCGATAGCTTGTTTGTAGGCCTCTCCGTTTCCCATCAAAGGTGAGATATCACGGAAAGAAACGCCTGGTTCTGGATAGTTTTCTACTGTGGCAACATAGTCGTGTAAATTAATTTTACTCATTTTTATCTTCCTTTATTCAACCGGCTGAACCGGCAAAATATCTCTGGTAAGTTGTTGAACTTTCCAAAGACTTCTTACTACTACTTGGTATACATAAAATTGTCCCAGAACTTATTTTAACAAACTTTAAGTCTAAAAAGACCTGAATCATTAATTTAAATTGCTTTTCCTGGAAAGAAAGTTCGGATAATACCATTTCTAAGTGACCGATCACATCAAGTTGTTGGTGACTGTACAAATATTTATATAATTTTGCAAAATCAGCCGGTCCTGTCTGTTGGAGAGCCAAAGTTAGCGAGCTAACTTGACCACCAGGACGACTCGGTCCTTGATTTTGTTGGACATTCTGCTGGTGTGGATTCGAACTAACTTGACCACTACCTTGACCCCGGTTGGTTCTGGCATCAACTTGATTTGACACAGCCGGTTGCTCTTCAATTTCTGGAAAAACAACATCTTCAATCATAATCTGCAATCGTGTCTTACCGGCAAAAGTATTAACGCCAACACCACCAGCAAGGGTGGCTGTCTTTTTTGTGAGTGCTTCCGCTACTAACTCGGGCTGATTAAAGGCCAAGGCTTCGACTTGCCCCCGTCCCCCAGCAAAGTTTAACTTCAAATGCTGGTTATCCGCCCCCATCGTTTTAACCTCTTGAAGACTAACATCTTCCAAGGCAACGATTGGTTGGGGGTTACCCTGGCCAAATGGCTCTAAGCGAGCAATTTGTTGGTAAAACTCTGGCGTGAGCATTGCTGGACTAATGACAAAATTAACCGCTAGCGGTTGATCAGAAAAATCAAGGTCAACGCCGGCAACCTTCACCTGTTGGCGAACATTGGTCAAGGCCTCTGGCGTCATGCTGACACCTAAAGCCCCGGCATGGCCACCAAAACTTGTAAACTGATCGGCGAAGGCCGATAAGAATTCGTGCAAGTCAAAGTCACCACATGATCGACCTGACCCCTTATAGAGGCCATCAACTAAGGTTAAGGCCACAACCGGTTTGTGAAAGAGGTTCACTAAGCGGGCGGCAACAATTCCTAGGATACCTTGGTGCCAGTCATTTCCAGCCACCAAAAGCACTGGGCTTTCAGCTATTTCTGGATCCTGCAGCTGAGCCTGGGCTTCTGCCAAAACCTGGTCGGCCAAGAGGCGTCGCTCGTCATTCAAGGACTCAACCTCTTTGGCAATGGCCTTTGCCTGGTCTTCATCCTTGGTCAAAAGTAAGTCTAAACCAAGTTGGCCATCTGCTAAGCGACCGATTGCGTTTAATCGCGGAGCCAGCTTAAAACCGATGGTTTCTGCTAAGACAGCCTGTCCCTTGGCATGTTTAGCCGACTTTAGCAAAGCTGCAATCCCTGGTCGTGGACTTTCCTCAATAGCCTTGAGACCCCAAGTTACAAAAGCTCGGTTCTCATCTGTTAGTGATACCACGTCCGCCACGGCCCCCAGGGCAACCAAATCCAAAAATTCGGTTGGTAAGTCTTCTAACCCCTGTGCCGGTTGCCCATCTGCTAAGATAGCCTGGGCAACCTTAAATGCCACACCTGCACCGGAAAGTTCACCAAAGGGATAAGTCCCTTCTGGATGGCGAGGATGGATAATGGCATAGGCATCAGGCAAAACATCTGGCAAAGCATGATGGTCGGTTACCACCACATCAACCCCTTGCGTTTTAGCCCAATCAATGGCCTCCTGGCCACCAACACCATTATCAACTGTGATAATCAAACCAGCACCGGTTTCATCAATCAACCGTTCATAGGTTGCCCGGTTGGGACCATAGCCATCTGTAAACCGGTTCGGTATGTAGGGTGAAACTTCAGCTCCCAAAGAAGTTAACGTTTCAACCATGATGGCGGTACTCGTGATACCGTCGACATCATAATCACCATAAACGACAATTGGTTCACCAGAAAAAACAGCCTCTTGAATTCGCTCAACTGCCTGGTCCATTTGAAAGAATTCAGCTGGATCGTGGATACTGGCAAAGTCCGGTTGGAGAAAAGCACGAGCGGCATTGACGCTGTCAATGCCGTTTTGAACTAGTAAGCCTGCCGTTACTGGCGTTAAATTTAATTGTGCTTGTAATTTTAGGCTCAGTGCAGAATCAGGTTGATCCAGCAACTGCCAATTAGTTGGAACCATGGTGCTCCTTTTTAAATGGCACATCAACAACATCAAAATCCCGAGCAACATATGTATTCGGGAATAAGTTTTTCACATCTGAAATGAATTTTTTCAATAACGGACCAATATACCGGGCTGAAATATGAACCAAAACCAAACGTTCAACGTTGTTCGTTAAGGCAATTTCAGCCGCATCCTTGGATGTTGAATGACCGTGAGCCCGAGCCAACTTCCGTTCTTCCTTACTTTGACCGTATGTTGATTCGTGGACTAAGACGTCGGCATCCTTGGCTAAAATCGCCACTTGGTCATTGGGAAGCGTATCAAAAATTAACGTCACGACCCGACCAGGTTGGGCTGGTCCCAGATAATCTTGACCATTAACGACCCGACCATCATCTAAAGTGACCGTCTTACCGGCTTTTAATTGACCATAAACAGGTCCTGACGGAATTTGGTCGGCCTTAACTTTATCAATCAAAAGTTCACCAGCATGGGCCTTTTCTTCCACGCGGAAGCCCCAGGCCTCAATTCGGTGTTTCATCGGTGCAGCAATGACCTTGAAAGTATCGTCTTCAAAAATCGTACCTGCTTGAATTTCAACAAAGTTGACCGGATAAGTTAGATGGGTATCGGAAACACGTAGAGCTGCCGAAACAAAGCTTTTCAAACCTGCTGGTCCGTAAATTGTCAAAGGTTCACTCTTATCAGCACCCTGGAATGACCGTGATGACAACAAACCTGGCAAACCAAAAATATGGTCTCCGTGGAGGTGAGAAATAAAAATCTTTTCAATTTTACGCGGACGAATGGTTGTTTGTAAAATTTGGTGTTGGGTCGCCTCGCCCACATCAAAAAGCCACACGGCGTTCCGTTCATCCAACAATTTCAAAGCAATGCTTGCCACATTACGGAATTTGGATGGTTGGCCCGATCCGGTTCCTAAAAATTCCAGTTCCATCGGTTTGTTCCTTTTTTCATCACCTAATCGATGAAAGGCAGGCTAATCGTTTTCTTCGGCTAGCTCGCTTTTAATATCATCCAAAAGGTCTCGTTCTTCCTTGCTGAAGGTCCGATTTTCTAATAAATCAGGCCGACGCAAATACGT
>NZ_DF968005.1:83857-95250 GCF_001047075.2 Fructobacillus ficulneus | reverse complement strand
TTTTACCCGCCACTCGGCAATCTTACCGTGGTTTCCGGATGTTAGTACTTCTGGTACCACCATGCCCCGAAAATCGGCTGGACGAGTGTATTGTGGGTATTCCAAGAGGTCGTCAGAGAAGGTATCCCCAGCAGCCGATTGAGCATTTCCTAAAACATTAGGAATAAAGCGCACTGTTGCATCAATCATGACCATTGAAGCCAATTCCCCACCGGTCAGGACATAGTCCCCCAATGAGAACTCTTCATCCACTAAGGTCTTAATTCGTTCGTCATAGCCCTCATAGTGACCAGCAATAAAAGTTAAATGGTCATAAGATGCTAAACGCTTAGCATCCTGGTGGTCAAACTTTTTTCCGGCTGGGTCTAATAAGATAACGTGCCCGGCACTCTGGTCAGGACTGGCCTCTTTAACGGCTTCCAAGGCATCAAAGATGGGCTGAGGGGTCAAAAGCATTCCTGCTCCACCACCAAAGGGGTAATCATCGACGTTATTGTGCTTGTTGGTGGTATAGTCCCGGAAATCCGTAACGGCAAAATCCAAGTCGCCCCGGTCAATCGCCTTACCGATAATCGATTGGCGCATTGGTGCAAACATATCCGGAAAAAGACTCAAAACATCAATCTTCATCGTCAATTAACCCTTCCAACAAGTCAATACGGACAACTTGTTCGTCAACATCGACTTCTTTAATGACATCATCAATCACTGGAATCAAAACATCTTTACCACTCGGACGCTTAATAATCCAAACGTCGTTGGCACCAGTCTCCATGATATCCTTGATGGTCCCAATGGTCCGGTCTGTCAAATCAACAACAGTCGCCCCAATAATCTCGTTATAGTAATATTCACCCTCGGGTAATTCATCCCGATCGGCCTCATCAACAAAGACATCTTGACCCTTAAAAATCTCAACCTGGTTGATGTTATCAACACCAACAAAGGTTAAGAGCCACATTCCTTTATGAATTCGCGCCTTGGCGATTGTTTCCTTGCGGTATTGACCATTGTCAAGCCGGTAAATCACCTGGCCCTTGGCAAAGCGGTCTTCCGCAAAATCTGTAATGGCTTTAATTTTCAATTCACCACGAATTCCGTGGGTATTGACAATTGTTCCAATTTTATAATATTTTTCAGTTTCCATAATACCTATTATAGCAAAGGTTGGCCCTTGTCGGGCTAAGCAAAGAAAAAAACTACCAAATCTACTTTGGTAGTTTTAAACATTAAAGCACGTTTGGTCTTAAACTAAGTCCAACAAGTCAGCCTTCTTAGCTGAAGCGGCGTACTTAACACCTTGGGCGTCCAAGTATGCCTTGATTTCGGCAACCTTGTTCTTAGCCGTTGGCTTTTCAGTTGCTGAAGCAGCAGCTGCGGCTGGCTTTGCAGCAGCCTTCTTAGCAGGCTTTGCTGACTTGTCAGCAGAACCGTTAGCCTTTTGTTCAGCATACTTAGCCATGATTCCTGCCTTTGACAACAAGTTACGGGCTGTATCTGATGGTTGTGCACCGTTTTCCAACCAAGCCAAGATCTTAGCTTCGTCCAACTTTACTTCTGCTGGAACTGCGATTGGGTTGTAAGTACCAACTGTTTCAATAAAACGTCCATCACGAGGTGAACGTGAATCTGCGATAACCACGCGATAGAAAGGACGCTTCTTAGCACCCATGCGCTTCAAACGAATTTTAACTGCCATAGTATGATTCCTCCGTATTTCTTTACTTGTCTATTATGCCAAATAACAAAAACGATGTCAAGTGCTTTTACTTGACATCGTTTTTATTTAAATTTAATCCCCATCGGTTAGGAAAGATTTTAGTCTTCAAAACCTTCTGCCACAGCAGCTGGATAGTACTTACGAACCAAGTCAGCTTCCGCCTTTGACAATTCAGGGAAGTCTGAATCGGCACCTAAGTCTTCGTGGTAACGACGGTCACGTGGAGACAAACCACCACGGGCCTTTTCAACCAAGACAGTCACACCGTCAAAGCTTGGCATGTCTGCCCCAGCTTGGTCGGCGTCCTTAACTTCAAGTTGAGAAACCATCATGACCAAACGGAAGTCCAAATCAAGGGCTGTCAAGACAGCTTGTTGGTCAGCAGTCAAGTACAAAGTCATGGCTGCTTCAGCGTTCTTACCAATCAAGTTAGTTGAACGAGCTGCTTCCAAGGCCTTGTTAGCGGCTGAACGGAGGTCAAAGACCACGTCCCACTTAGTCAACAAGTCAGCCGTGTCACCCAAGTCGGCTACTTCAGGCATGTCTTGCAAGTAAGCAAACTTAGTGTCTGTGTGTGGCATATATGACCAGATTTCTTCAGCCGTGTGTGGCAAAACTGGCAACATCAACTTTGTCAAAGCTGACAAAACTTCATAGAAGACAGTCTGCATTGAACGACGCAAGTGTGAATCTGGGGCTTCCACATAGACAACATCCTTAGCAACGTCCAAGTAGAAGGCTGACAAATCAACATTGATGAAGTTGATCAAACGTTGGTAAATTTCATTCAAGCGGTAGTTGTCGTAGCAATCCTTCAAGTCCTTGACCAAGTTGTTCAACAAAACTGTTGCATATTGGTCATGGGCTGCGCGGTCGGCAAAGTCAACCTTGTCAGTGGCATAGTCGAAGTCAGAGGTGTTGGCCAACAAGAACCGCATCGTGTTACGAATCTTCCGGTATGAATCAGCAACTTGCTTCAAGATATCATCTGAAACAGGCATATCCTGTGATGTGTCAACTGAAACAGTCCACAAACGCAAGATTTCCACTCCGAACTTGTTCCCCACTTCGGCTGGAGAAATTGTATTTCCCAATGACTTCGACATCTTGTTACCCTTACCATCCAAGGTAAATCCTTGAGAAAGCAAGTTCTTATAAGGCGCCTTACCGGTTACGGCCATTGAAGTGATCAATGATGAGTTAAACCAACCACGGTATTGGTCAGAACCTTCCAAGTACAAGTCGGCTGGGAAATCAAGCTGTGGTCGTTGTTGCATAACGCCACTCCATGATGAACCAGAATCGAACCAGACATCCATGATGTCTTCTTCCTTCTTGAACTTACCATTTGGTGAATGTTCGTTGGTGTAGCCTTCAGGCAACAAGTCCTTGGCTTCGCGTTCGAACCAAACGTTTGAACCAAATTGTTCAACCAAATGTGCTACATGTTCCACGATGGCTGCGTCTAAGATAGCTGTACCATCTTCCGCGTAGAAGATTGGCAATGGCACTCCCCAAACACGTTGACGTGAGATAACCCAGTCGCCACGGCCGGCAATCATGTTGTGCAAACGCTTTTGACCCCAAGCTGGGTAGAAGTTCACATTGTCGATTTGGTCCAAAATGTCTTGACGGAAATCATCAATTGAAGCAAACCATTGTGGCACGGCGCGCCAGATAATTGGCTTCTTTGTTCGCCAGTCAAATGGGTATGAGTGCGTGATGCTTTCCTTGGCCAAGAAGACCCCAGCATCTTGCAACTTTGTAATCACTGTACCGGTAACATCATCATAGAAGCGGCCTTCAAATTCAGGACCGGCATTCTTAGTCATGTTTCCCTTTTCATCAACAGTCACAACCACTTCCAAGCCATATTGCTTAGAAACATTGTAATCGTCTTCCCCAAAACCAGGAGCCGTGTGAACCAAACCAGTTCCTGAATCCAAGGTAACGTGGTCGGCATTCATGACCATTTCTTCGGCGTTTTCATCCCAAGGGTGGTAAGTTGTCACGCGGTCAAGGTCTTGACCCTTAAATGATTGGAGAACTTCATAGTCTTCCCAACCAAACTTAGGAGCAACTGTTTCCAACAATTCCTTAGCAACAACGTACTTCTTGTCTTGACCAGCTGGCTTAACGACAACGTATTCGAAGTCAGGGCCAAGCGTGATTCCACGTGAAGCAGTAACCGTAAATGGTGTCGTTGTCCAGACAACCATGTAAGTATCGTTGTCCAACAAGCCACGGCCGTCCTTGACTTGGTTAGCGTAGTAAAGTGAAGTTGACTTGATGTCGTGGTATTCGATTTCGGCTTCGGCCAAGGCTGATTCTGATGACCATGACCAGTAAACCGGCTTAGCACCTTGGAAGATGTAACCCTTTTCGGCCATCTTTCCAAAGACGCGAATTTGAGCGGCTTCGAATTCAGGTTGCAAAGTGATGTATGGGTGATCCCAGTCGGCCATGATTCCCAAACGCTTAAAATCGGCCTTTTGCTTTTCAACTTGTTCCAAGGCAAAATCCTTAGCCAAGTCACGCCACTCGTGCTTTGGCATTGACTTACGGTCGTGACCAGCCTTTGTCAATTGTTGTTCGATTGGCAAACCGTGCGTATCCCAACCAGGAACGTAAGGGGCATAGAAACCATTCATGTTCTTATAGCGAACAATAATATCCTTGGTAATCTTGTTTAAGGCGTGACCCAAGTGAATGTTTCCATTGGCGTAGGGAGGGCCATCATGCAAATTAAAGTGAGGCTTTTGTTCATTTTGAGCCAAACGTTGGTTGTAAACATCGGCGTCGTACCAAGTTTGTTGGCGTTCTGGTTCTGTCTTTGGCAATGAGCCACGCATTGGGAATGCTGTCTTACCTAAGTTCAAAGTGTCTTTATATTTCATGTAAGATTTCCTTTCTAGAAAACGAAAAACGTCCTATCTGCTCCAAAATTGGAACAAATAGGACGTTTTCACGTGGTACCACCCATCATTTCGTCAACGCAAGTGTTGACGCTCTAACATGGTGATAACGGGCCATCGCCGCTCGAACTTACTTTAGTTCAGTTCGAGAAAGGGTAAGGGATGCAAACAAAGTTGAGGGAATGACCATCTTTCACCGGACATGGCTCGCTAACACTATCAACTTTGCAGACTGGCTTACGCCTTAATCTAAATTACTTATTTTCTTGTTCATTGTCTGGAAAGACAACAACTGTGGGGTCGACTGGTGCCTCTTCCTTACTCTCAATTGGTCCCTTCGCAAAGTTAGGAACTTCTTTCAAGTCAGTTGGCAAAGGCTGTTCTTCAGCAACATCGGCCACCGGTGCCAATTCAGGCGTTGGTGTCACGGGTGTTGCTCCAATCGTCTCAGCATCTGGCCAAGAAATTGTGTCAGCCAAAACCTCATCTGAAAGTTCTGACATTGGCAACTTCTCAACCGCTTGTGATAGCTGTTCTTGTTCCAGCAAAGTCTTTTGTTGATCAATGATTGAAATAAATGATTGACGGAAGTTATCAACTTTTTGACGCAACCGGTTTTGTTCATTAATCAAATCAACGTTTTCTTGAGCCAAGCGAGCTGATTCAGCTTCCGCCTTACGACGGGCATCGTCGACAATTTGTCGAGCTTGGTCTTGAGCATGACTTAGTTGAGCTTTAACCTCTGCTTCGGTTTCAGACCGAAGTCGTGAAGCAGCACTTTGCGCAAACATAATTGATTCGTTAACCTGTTCGCGTTGCCCTTCTAATTCTTCAATCCGATTCTTTTGTTGCCGGTTTTTTTGTTGTAACTGATCAAATTCAGTCAACAAATTCCGATAGTCATTATTAACATCATCTAAAAATGAATCAACTTCACGAGCAACATAGGCGCGTGAGCCTTTACGGGTAAATTCGTGGTTTAAAATCTCATCTGGTGTTAATGCCATTTTATCTCCCTAGCCTCCCCAATTCATCTCAACGATGAATAATATTAAAAACTGCTTTGATTTTATCCCTTTTACTCTGTCCTGACAAGCTTTCTAGGGAAATTCTTCCAAACCTTCTCATCGAAATCACATCTTTAACCAATATTTGTTGGTCGAAACGTTGACAAACTGCCCAATTAACCTGAACCTGCCCACTGTCAATGATATCTTGGACTTTTGACCGTGACAGGTTAAATGCGGCCGCTAGGACCGCATCAAGGCGCAATGAAGCGACCAACAGGAAAGTTTCTTGACCATCATCGCTCTTTACAAGTGCTTGGTCAAAAGACTGGGATTGCCAATTGGTTTTCATTTTACCAATTCGTTCAATTTCTTGTTGAACAAAGGGTACTAATGAAGTCTCAATCGCAACTTGAACCTGTCCCTGCTGATCATCAACAACGATGTCACCAAAGCCGGACCGTTCAATCCCAGAATGAACTAAAGCACCTAAGACATCTTTATGACGCAGCTCAACAAACTTTGTGGGCACCTTTAACTCTAACAAGGTTAGCTCAAAATCGTTTTCGCTAACTTCGAAAAAATCAGGGGCAATCACAATCCGTTGGGCCTCAGCCTCTTCAAAAATCCCACTGGCAAGCATTTGCAAATTTGGCCTTTGATTGACCAAGGTTTGCACAATATATTGCTGGCGTGGATTTAAAAAGTGAGTCAAAACAAGCCGATAATCCAAGTCAGCCTGATCAAGCCAGTCTTCAACTTGTTTAATAAAGGGCCGTTCATCATCATGGAAGTGTTGAGCAATTTGGTTCAACTCAGCCATTTTAAACCAGCCATGCTAATGCATATTGAGCAAACTCAAGCACTAACACTGCAACTAGTGGACTTAAGTCCAAGACCCCAATTGGTTTGATAAACGAAAATAACGACAAGTAAGGTCGAATAATCTTGCCTAGTTCACGGCCAAACCAAGTGTTATATGAACCTGGAAACCATGACATCAAGACATAGACAATTAGTGCATAAGAATAAATTTTAAGCAGCCATGCAACAATAACAATTAATAATAGTGGAATCATTTTTAATACCGACTCTGGTTATCCAGGTTTTCGCTCATTGAACCAGAAACTGAATAGTTAGCTGGTGTTAACAAGAAAATCTTTTCGCCAACCCGTTCCATTGAACCGGAAACGGCATAAACAGCTCCACCGATGTAGTCAAGGATGCGCATGGCCTGTTCTTCGTCTAACTGTGAAAAATTAACAATCACAGCGTCGCCCTCAATCACCTGACTCGCGATTGCCCGTGAATCAGCATAGACTTTTGGCTCAAACAAAGCAATTCGCGTTGTCAACTCATCGGCCTCTTGACCGGCCTTTTTAAAGGCTGTCATTGGCTTTTTTGGAGCTTGCTTTTTAGGAGCTGGCTCTGGTGTTGATTCTTCGTAACTGTCTTCTTCATAGTATTCATCGTCGCCTGAAAAGAGACGTTTAAATCCTTCAAATGCCATCGCTCAATCCTCCTATCGTTTTTTAAAGAATGGTGGTTGATCATCATCCTCTGTTGATAAATCTAAATCAATTGCTTGACTTGTTGGCTCAACAGGTTCAAATGCAGTCTTTTGAACACCATCAAATTGACCCGCCTGGTTATTAGGGCGCTTTGAGGTCGTAATATCCCAGTTTTTAAAGGGATCATCTTTGCCTGCTGCCGGACCTTCAGTTGGGTCTTGGTCAGTTCGTGCAAATAAACTATTTTGTGTGTTCTCTTCAACCGTTTGATTACTTGATTGAGAAGGACGATGGGCAGTTTGAATTCCGCCCGTTTGCAGACCAGTTGCAATTACCGTAATTCGAATGGCATCGCCAAGAGTGTCATCAATTGATGTTCCAAAAATAACGTTAACATCGCGACCGGCTTCTTGGTTAATGACGTCTGCTGCTGTCTGAGCCTCATACAAAGACATATCAGGACCACCAGTGATGTTAAGCAAGACATCTTCGGCTCCAGACATATCCACTTCCAAAAGTGGCGATGAGATGGCTGCCTTGGTTGCATCACTAGCCCGCGATTCACCATTAGCCACACCGACACCCATCAAGGCTGGCCCAGCATCTTGCATAACCGTTTTAACGTCAGCAAAATCCAAATTAATAAACCCAGGGCTTGTAATCAATTCAGAAATTCCGCGCACTCCTTGTGAAACCACGTCATCAACAATCTTAAAGGCTTCTGACAATGGTGTTCGGATATCAATTCGATCCTTCAATTTCTCGTTGGTAATAACAATCAAAGAGTCAACTGATTCTGACAAGGCTTGAAGCCCTTCAACAGCGTACTTTGATCGCTTTGGACCTTCCCATGAAAATGGTCGGGTGACCACAGCAACAGTCAAAGCACCCATGTCCTTGGCAATTTTGGCCACAATCGGTGCAGCACCGTTTCCGGTTCCACCACCCATTCCAGCAGTCACGACAATCATGTCTGCTCCGGTCAAAGCTTCGCGAATTTCTTCTTCAGATTCTTCAGCGGCCTTAGCCCCACGTTCGGGATTTGAACCAGCACCCAACCCACCGGTCAGTTTTGGTCCAATTTGAACTTTCTGATGTGCTCTTGATTTGTCTAAGGCTTGGACATCCGTATTGGCAACAATAAAGTCCACCCCTTGGATGCCTTCGTCAATCATGTGATTGACCGCGTTAGAACCACCACCACCAACACCAATAACCTTGATGATTGCGCCGGTTTTCTCCTGCGTTTCGTCGATTGTAAAATCCATGAAAGTTACTCCTTTAGGAATGTTTTATTCGTTGTCATCCGTTTCAGCAAACAATGATGTTAGCATCGTCTTCGTTCTTGAAAACAATCCAGCCTTAGGTTGACTTTTATCAGCGTAGACGCCGTCGTCACCTTCAGCTTCAATCATATCTGCTTCACCCTGGTCAACTTGGTGATAAGTGCTAGCGTTTTGACTTGGTTCCTCACTGAGCTGTTCGCCCATCAAGACCGCCTTAATTTGCAAAGATAAATCGCCTTGGAATGCTTGATAAGAAGCATACGCGAGAGCACGAGCAAAACTAGGATGGCGCAAACCAATCTGTGTTGGTTGGGCAACTTGAACGTTGGCCCCAAAGTGCTCTTGTGCCTTGGCTAATAATCCTGGCGTTGCGGCGTTTCCACCGGTAATGAGGACACCACCAGGTAATTCATCAGCCCCAATTGCCGTTAACTGCTGGCCAAGTCGATCAAAAATTTGATCATACCGGGCTGCCATAATTTCAGCCAAATACTGTTCATCAACTGGTTTTTTTTCAGTTAAACCAACTGCATTGACGTAAAATTGCTGCTGAGCAGATGCTTGGAATGGGTCCGCAGATCCATACTTTTTCTTAATTGATTCAGCGTCCGCAACACTAATGCTAAGAACTGTTGAAATATCCTTGGTAACTTGAATGCCACCTTCATAGTCAACTGTCATGTACTTAACTTTATGATCATGAACGACAGAAGCAGTTGACTGTCCACCAGCCAAGTCAATTAAGACTGCACCAAAATCTTGTTCCGCATCGTTTAAGAAAGCCGGTGCTAACGCAATCGGTGCTAAAATCAATGACTTTGTTGTTAAACCGGCCTTAGCAACGGCTGTCTTAATTGAGTCAACAACCTTGCTTGGTGCCAAGTAAACTAAGCCTTGAACTTCAAGTCGAACACCAATCATGTCAGTCGGGTCTTTAATGCCATCAAAGCCATCAACGATGAATTGGTTGGGTAAAAATTCAACAGCTGTTTGTTCCTGCAAAGCCAAGGTATCCAAGGCCTGTTGGGTAACATTAACAACATCTTGGTTGGTAATTTGCTTGTTTTGGTTTTCGATAGAAACCAAACCTGAAGCTTTTTGTATGTCAACGTGGTTGGCCGGCAAGCCCACCACGACTTCGTTAATTTCAATATTTGCTTTCGAAGAAGCTTGTGAAATAGCCTGTCGAATTGCTTGGGCCGTTTGATTGATGTCAATAATCACACCACGACGTAAACCAGCACCAGGGGCGCTTCCCGTAGCAATGACATTGAAACGACCATTTTCACTTTGGGCGACAACCACTTTTACCATGGTTGTCCCTATGTCTAATCCAACTATCACGCCATCTTGGGTCATGCAAATTTCCCCTTTTTAATTAAATATTTTTAAACCTAAATCTAAAGGTAATCTTATCATATTCTACCCCACTCTGGTAGGGTTTCAAGCCAATTTACGGCTAAGTTTTTCATTTTTCCTACTTATATGGGTATGAAAATGACCCAAACTGCAAATCGACGACACCAGGATCTGACATCTGACTAGCAATTCCAGAGTAATACCGCATCTTATCTGCTAAAGAACCTTGACTAGCATAGACCGTATTGCCATCTTTCATCATCAAAATTAACCGACTGCTATTACTGGTATCAGGAGAAAAAATAATCTCCCCGATGCTTTGGCGAATTGGTCGGTCTAGGGCCGAAATCGCCCTCGCCGTTCTTTTAATTTGAGTATTTTGTTTAAAACCAGTATAAACTGGTCCTTGACCATCTGGTTGGCCAACCCTACTCTGATTCCCTGCCGAATCTAACTGGTACCAGACCTTGTTGTTTTGAATGAATCCAGCGTTGATTTTCTCGGCAGCTTCGATGTTAACCGTTGATCCAGATAACTTAATTTTAACTTCTGATATTTTACCGTTGTTATGTTTTAACTTTTGTTGCAGAAAAGACTCTTGAAAGAAAATTTGGTAACGGTAAATCCCAGTTTTAATCCCGGAATCGTGCTCGATACTTTCTGTGGTAATGTTTCCAGCATCAACATTAACCGCCGTGATTTTTTGCCAAGGTTGCCAAATCACAAGAATGATCGCCACCAGTGCCAAGAAAACCATGGACAGCAAGAAGCCACTCCGCCTGGTTTTGATTAGAATTGTTTGGCCAACATCTTGCAAAAGCTTCTCCTGTAATTTTTTATTTAATAACTGATTTAACTAAATCATAGAACCGATCACCGGCGTCAGTAGCACCAGCCGCCGCCGCTTGTTTCTTCATGGCAGCTGCCTGGTCATCATGGAGTAGCAAGGCGTCAGCAGCCTTAACCAGGCTGGCACCATTGAGGTCAGGCTCTTTAATTGAAAGGGCTGCGCCAACTTCAACTAAAGAACTAGCATTCTTGGTTTGGTGGTCGCCAGTCACAAACGGTGATGGAATCAAAATTGCTGGTAAGCCCAAAGCCGTTAATTCAGCAATCGATGTTGCCCCTGCACGAGAAACCAAGACATCGGCCTTTTTCATGACGGCTGGCATGTTTTCGATATAAGGCAAGACCTTAATATGGTCGCCCAATGTTAAGCCCCGTTCCTGCAAGAGGCGTTCAAAGTTTTCAATTCGTTTTGGTCCAGCAACCAAGACCACTTGATACGTGCGCTTATTAAATTCTTCAATTGCTTCCAAGGTTGCCAAATTAATTGCCGGAGCTCCCTGAGAACCACCAAAAATCAGCAAGGTTTTCTTGTCATCGGCTAGGCCATATTCTTGCCATGAGAAATCAGAATTCAATTCGGCCACTTCTTGACCGCGGGGATTACCAATCAAAACAGTCTTGCCGGCTGGAAATTGGCTTTCGGCAGCGGCAAAGCCCAAGGCAATCTTAGTCGCCTTACGAGCCAAAAACTTATTGGTCACACCAGCCACTGAATTTTGCTCATGGATAACAGTTGGAATTTTCAT
>NZ_DF968005.1:76248-83798 GCF_001047075.2 Fructobacillus ficulneus | reverse complement strand
ATAAAGAACCGCTCCTGAAACATAGCCACCAGTACCAACAACAACGTCCGGCTTAAACTTCTTCAAGATCTTTTTAGCATCAGCGACAGCCTTTAAAAATAAGTACATCGTTTTAAAGTTCGTCATTGATAGTGACCGAGAAAATCCCTGAACCTTCAACTGCATAAATGGTAGGTTCGTTTTTGGGACAATATTCTTTTCAACACCACGAAACGAACCAATATACAAGAATTCAGTTCCTGGTTCCTTCTTTTCAATAATCTTAGCTAAGGCCAGCGCCGGATAAATATGGCCACCCGTTCCGCCACCTGATAAAACGATTTTCATGATCTTACTCTCCATCCTGATTTAATGCTTTTTTTAAGGCCCGTTCGTAAGCGGTTCCTCGAATTTCAAAATTAGGGTATTGGTCCCATGAGGCCGCAGCTGGGGAAAACAATACAACTTCCCCGGTTTGAGCCATCTTCGTTGCTAACGGTGCTGCTTCTTCCACTGATTCAACAACCGTTACCGGTAGGTTCAATGATTCGGCCAAAGTGACGACCTTATTCTTTGTTTCACCAAAGGCAATCACTTGCCGGACATTCTTCAAATCTGGTGCTAAACGCATCAAGTCATCACCACGGTCTAACCCCCCTGCCAACCAAACGACTGGCTGGTCAAAGGCGGAAAGAGCGGCCTGAGTCGCTTCAATATCCGTTGCCTTTGAATCGTTGTAGTAAGCGACTCCGTTATTTTTGAACAAAAATTCCAAACGGTGAGCCACACCGGCAAAGTTTTCCAAGACCGTACGCATCCCAGCTGACGCCGCGCCAGCAACGGTAGCTGCTGCAGTAGCTGCTAAAACATTTTCAAGATTTGGTTGACCAACCAAGCGGACATCTGCAAATGGCATCAAAACCTGGCCAGCCAATACCAAGTCGTCTCCTGTCTGGTGGGCATAAGCCTGTTGGTCTTGATCATCAAAGTGCAAGACTTGAGCGGCTGTGTGTTGCTCAATTACAGGCGTATCTGGGCCCTGGCCATTTAAAATCAAAACCTGGTCTGGTCGTTGATTTTCAGTGACATGAATTTTAGCAGCTAAGTAAGCTGCCCGTGTATGGTGGAAGTCCATATGGTTGGCAAAAACATTGGTAATGACAGCAATATCTGGCTGAATCATTGGAATTCCAACTAACTGGAAAGATGATAATTCCAGTACCAAGGTATCTTCAGTAGTTAAGTCGCCAACCACTTGGCAGACAGGTGTACCGATGTTACCGGCGACCACCACCTTACCCTGGTTTGGGTCGGCTTGTAGCATTTTTCCCAATAGTGTTGTCGTTGTCGTCTTACCGTTAGACCCAGTGACGACAATTAGACGTCCTGTAAACGTTGACAGAGCAACAGCTACTTCTGTTAAAATCGGAATTTCTAATTCTTCCGCTTTGACTAACAACGGCTGTTCATAGTGAATACCTGGATTTTTGACGACGTAATCTGTGTCATCCGTCAAAGCATCCGCCTGGTCATTTGCAGCAAAAGTAACGCCGGCTGCCTGCAAAGCCTGAACATCTGCATCAACTTCAATTTGATCGCGGTTAGCAACAGTTACCTGAGCACCAAGTTCAACCAAGCGGTGGGTTGCTGCCTTACCTGACTTAGCCCAACCAAGGACCAAAACTTTTTTGTTGTTAAAGTTCAAATCTGCCATCTAATTGTCCCTCTTCTCTCACCTAAAAATTGCTAATTATGTACGGTGACTTCTGTCACCCGTTTTTAAAACATTAATAAAGCTAGTAGTGCTAAAAGTGCACCAACAAACCAAAAGGCAATATCAATTTGCCATTCACTCCAACCAAACTTTTCAAAAGAATGATGGATGGGAGCCATTGGAAAGACCCGTTTCTTAAAGAAGTGATATGAAAATGTCTGAATAATCACGGATAAAGTCTCAATCACGAAAACCAATCCGATTACCAACAGTGACAAAACCGCATGCAATAGAATTGATTCGACGGCTAAGCCTGCCCCCAGGGCCAATGACCCAGTATCACCCATGAAAATCTTGGCCTTGGGTAAGTTGAAAATTAAGAAACCAACCAGTGTTCCAATCAAGATTAAGTTGAAAGAAACCATGGCCCAATCGGAAGCCCGATAGGCTAGAACGGTATAGGCCAAGTAGGCAATCACCGAGAGACCACCCAGCAGTCCATCCAAACCATCCGTCAAGTTAGTCGCGTTCGACCAGCCAACCAGCCAAAACCAGATAAAGATGACATAGAAGTAGCCAAGGTAGACAACCCCATAAACCGGTAAATTAATGGCTGCCGGCACGTGCAGTGACCAAAGCAAAAGCATGACCACCACCGCTGACAACGTTTGGGCTGCAAGTTTTGGCTTAAAGGCAAAGCCATCATCGGCGTGCTTTAGTAATTTCAAGACATCATCAACTGCACCAATTAAGGCAAATGACCCAACTGCCACTGATAAAGTCAATACGGTTGTGAATGCTCGACTATTTTCGTACGTTTTTGGTAGGCAAAAGGCCAATACTAAGGCAACTAAGACGAAAACTGCCCCACCCAATGAAGGTGTTCCCGCTTTTTGCTGATGGTCAGGACCTAAAGTCCGAATCACCGCTTGTTCTTTACTCTGTTTCAACTTTTTGATTACGGTTGGCATCACTAGGGCTGTGATGGCCATTCCTAGCAAAAATTCCAGGACAACTGCCATTTATGTTCTCTCCTTAAAATCAACACTAATTGTCATATTACTTGTTACTGGTGTTCCAACCGCCTGGCTTTGCTTATTAGCAAAACCAGTACCTGTCAGGGTCATTTTGGTCTTGGCCAGATAGCCCCAATCCAAGACATCACTCTTTGTCCACGAACTAAAGTCCGGTACAGTTACCGCTCCATGGGCAGTTAAGAAAACAATTTGTCCTTTGACTGCTTCTTGGTTTCCCTTGATTGATTGAGCAGTAATGGTTCCCTTGGTTCCTAGACTAACCGCCTGGAGACCAAGTGCTTTCAATTTTTCCGTTGCCTGATCGAGGTCGAGGCCACGAACATCGGGAACAGTCACTGAATTCGATGTTGATTTGTTGGCTGCCCCATTTTCATTAAGGGCTTGCAACATTACTGGTCGAAAGACGTTATTTAGAGTGATTTGAATGTTTGCATCTGGGAAAACCTGTGGTTGGCGCACAGCTATATACATAATATACTTTGGATTTTGCTCTGGCACAATGGCCATCACCGAATGAATATCATTTGTTAGCCCATCTAAATATTTACCGTTTTCAGAAATTTGAGCGGTTCCAGTTTTGGCTGCGACTTGGTAGCCAACATCAGACAAGCTATATTGCTTGGCAGTCCCATCATCGGCGTTAACAACCCCGGCCATATTCGACAAAACTTCCTTGGCAGTTGATGAAGAAATTGGTTGACTAACCTTCTGAGTTTTGCCGCGATAAGTCACTGCCCCGGTCTGGGCATTGGTAATACTGTCGACTAAGTAGGGCTTAATTTCGGTCCCGTTATTAGCAAAGGCCGAGTAGGCTTGGAGCAACTGAGCGGGTGTTACTCGAATAGCTTGTCCGTAGGCCGTATTGGCTTGGTCAATTGGTTGGGCAAATGAAATTGAACCCGACTCTTCATTTGGCAAGTCCATTCCTGTTTTTTGCAAGAAATGGAACTTGCTCAAGTATGACCGCCAAGTGCTAGCACCAAGCGACTGCTCAATATGAGCAAAACCAACGTTAGAAGACCGTTCGTACGCCTGGCGATAGGTCAAAGTGCCTTCGTTATTTCCAAAGGCATCGACAACCTTTTGTCCATTGATATCGTATGTTCCTGATTGGTAGGTATCATTGGGATGCCACTTACCTTCTTGAATAGCAGCGGCCAACGTGATTGTTTTCATGGTTGAACCTGGTTCAAAGGAACCTTGGTTTAAGAGGTTTTCCCATGAATCCGACAAGCCTTCTTGAGTATTTGGATCAAAATTAGGTCGTTGCGTTTCGGCAACAATCTTACCCGTTTTTGCTTCCATCAAGACCGCCATCGCTGACTTAGCCTTGGTTCCGGCAAATAAAACATCCATCCGATTTTCTAAGGTAGCTTGCAACTTTTCATCAAGGGTCAACGTAACGTTTTCACCATTTTGCACTTGGTTCTTTTTACTTGACTCGGTCTGGCTTCCTAAGGAAGTCAAAAGCCCATCTTTTCCGCTCAATAGGGTGTTTTTAAAGGCTTCAACACCCAAAACCCCTTTGAGGATTCGTTGACCAGCAGAATTCTGAGAAGAATTTGTGAGGCCGATGATTTCCGAAGCCATCCGGTTGTTGGGATAGTAACGAGCTGGTTGCGAATTGAACTTGATTCCAGGTAAGTTCAACTTCATGATTTGGTTATATTGATCAACTGACAAATTTTTTGTCTTCGGACCAAATTCAACCTGCAATTTATTAGAAATCAATTGTTGGTAAATAATGTTGGAATCAATCCCCAAAATACTACTAATTTTTTGAGCAGTTTCTTTTTTATTGATAACGTAGTCGGACTTTCCCGTCTTCGTTACCTGTTTTTTATCTAAAACTGCATACATGTCATAGACGGTTGAATTATCTGCTAAAACTTGACCGGTCGAATCAAGAATTTGTCCCCGGGTTGCCGGTACCGTCGATGTTTGCATGAAAGTTAGCCGGGTGGCTTGGGATAAGTTGTGGTGGTTGATTTCTTTAAACCCAGCAATTTGAAAAAGACGACTTCCCATGATGAAAATAACAAAGAAAGCCCCCACAAAAAGGAGGCCACCAAAACGTTTGGCGTTTCGCGTTATTTTTTTTCCAGGTTGTCGTCTTTTTTTTGGCTTCATTTGCTTATTGGTTTACATTCCGTACATTATCAGCACTTTGTTCCATATTAGCCGATTTAGCAACTTTTTCGAGGTTATCAGGATTAGTCTTGGCTTGAATGTCGCCACGATATGAATCATTTTCTTCCTTAACCTTGGTGATTTTTTGGGTAATCGTTTGATTTTGTGCGTCAACCCGTTGCATAGCAACGGTTGTTCCAACTGTAAAGAGCATCAGGAAGATGACGACTGTCGCCATAAAGACTGCCAATCCTCGTTCGTTTTTAGTCCACACTGCTGGTTGATATTTTCGTTTTGTCCGAACCTTTTTGGTGACCGGTGTTGGCTGGTCAGGTAAGGTGGTCGCAAGATTTTGGTAGTGGTAAGCGTTTTGTGCCATCTGAGATACTCCTTTACTTTAAATTCAAACAGATTGTTAATCAGCCTTTACTTTTTCAATCGCATAATACCGCGCAATTGTGCGGAAGCAGAACGATGATTTTCTTCTAGCTCTTCTTCGCTTGGCTTAATGGCCTTACGGGTTAACAATTCATAATCGGCCTGCATCTGTTCAGGCAACAATGGCAAACCACGAGGAACTTCCGGCAAAGCCGTCTTTTCACGGAACATTTGCTTAATTAATCGGTCTTCTTGAGATTGGAAGGAAATTGCCGAAATCCTTCCGTTTACAGCTAGCAAATCAAGGGCTTGACTCAACGAGTCTTCTAAAGCCCCTAATTCGTCGTTTACAGCAACTCTGAGGGCCTGAAAGGTCCTTTTAGCTGGATGACCACCATGACGTCGTGCGGGGGCCGGAATGGCTGTTTTAATGATTTCGACTAAATCAAAGGTTGTTTCAATTGTTTGGGTCTCACGAGCCTGTTCAATCTTACGGGCAATCGCTTTTCCAAACCGATCTTCGCCATATCTTGTCAGTACACGTACTAAATCAGCAAAGGGCCAATCGTTAACAATCACTTTAGCAGTTAGATCTTGGCGGCGATCCATTCGCATATCAAGAGGGGCATCATGGTTATATGAAAAGCCACGTTCTCCCTGATCAAACTGAACAGATGAAACGCCTAAGTCATACAAAATCCCATCGACTTCGGTAATGCCTAGGTCATTCAAGCTTTCTTTTAACGTACGAAAGTTCTTAAAAACCAAAACTAGCTTCCCGGCCGCAATTTCGTCTGCGTACTGCTTTTCATTATGAGTAATTGCTGTCTGGTCTTGGTCAAAGGAATACAAGGTTCCAGTTGTTAGCAACTTTAAAATTTCGCCAGTATGACCGCCACCTCCTAAGGTCGCATCAACATAAACGCCATCTGGACGGACAGCTAACAATTCAACGGCTTCTTTTTGGAGGACGGTTACGTGTTCAAATGCCATTTAATTGTCCTCCTTTCTTTTTTATTTAAAATCTTTTCAATCATTACAGTTTAAAAATCAAAATCGACCAAGCCTTCAGCCAAGTCATCAAAATTCTCAGCAGTATCTGCTGTGTAAGCCTGCCAATTATCAACAGACCAAATTTCAAATGAATCTCCAGCACCAGTCACAACAACTTCTTTATCAATGTTGGCGTAATCTTTTAAATTACCATCAATAATGATGCGACCTTGCTTATCAAATTCTGCCTCTTTGGCTCCAGCCAGAACGAAACGCTTAAACGCTCTTGCCTCTTTTTTCCCAAGAGGCAAAGCGTTCAATTGCTCTTCTAAACTCTGCCATACCGGCATTGGCATGGCTCGCAAAGCATGTTCCATCCAGCGGACAATCACAAAAGATTCGCCAAGTTGGTTACGAAATTTGACAGGGATAGTGAGTCGACCTTTTGGGTCTAACTTATGTGACGATTCTCCCATGAACATCGGCTCACCCCCCCTTCTTAAATATAACTTAACATTAATTTACCACATTCCCCCACATTCCTCCACTTTTCTCGTAACTTTTTTTAAATTTAAGTAACAAAAAAGGCTTAAACCTTATCAAATAAGATTTAAGCCCAGTGGTGATTCCACCCTATTTTTTTAATAATATCGTTAATATCGTCAAGATTACCATCATCGTAATCCCTAAAAGTCCTGTCATTCGCCAATACTTTTCTAAAAAACTCATAACTGTCATTTTTTTACCAACGAAAACAAACGACCAAATCGCCCCCACTACTAGCCAAAAAACTAGGACTGCCAGAACTTGAGACTGATAAAAATTAGTTCCCCAGGTTAAATGATCTAAAATCCAAGTTGGAATGACTGATAGTGCTAATACACCAACTTTAGGAAAAGGGCGATAGAAGAGTCGCCATAAAACAATCAAGAAAAAAATCAAGAGCCAGAGTGCTGGCCAATAAAAATAAGTCATTTATATTACCTCGTACCAACTTTACCAAGGACAGAACAGAATTTCAATTTTTGCCGTGCATATGTTATGATAACTTTAAATTATTTGGGAGATTATTACCACTACCATGGCAAAGAAAAAAGCAAAGAAAAAAGCAGTACAACCAACTGCACCAACATCGACGGACATCGACGTCGACTTAGCTGAAGAAGTTAACCGTCAATTGGCAAAACGGCCAATGCCAAAAATTGAAAAGAAAAAGAAGAGTAAGTTCCAAGTCTGGACTCTTGTCATGTCAATCTTCATGGTCGTTGTCATGGCTGGTTCGGTCATCTACGCCGCTATCTCAGCTCTCAGTCATTCAT
>NZ_DF968005.1:68768-76198 GCF_001047075.2 Fructobacillus ficulneus | reverse complement strand
AAAAAACCAACCTTACGGTTGGTTTTTTTATTTTGTAGCCATTATTTATAAAGAAATTATTCTTATTCAACTGAAAGCAAGAATGGGTAAAGGTCTTGTCCACCTTCGTGAACTTCACATTCCAAATCGGGGTCAAGATTTTCAACTGCCTCAGTCAAAGCCTTGATGTCCTTCTTTTTGGCATCCTTACCAGTAATGATGGTAACAATTTCACTATCCTCATCGAGCATTTCAGCTAACATATCAGTCGTTGTTGCCAAAAGTTTTTGGCCCACAACTTTAATATCACCATCAATAATACCCAACCAGTCACCATCTTGGATTGTTTGACCATTCAAAGTCGTATCACGAACCGCCTGAGTCACTTGACCAGAAACAACTGTTGCCAGTTCTTCCGTCATCGCTGCTTCGTTATCAGCAACTGGTGCAGTTGGATTGTAGCCGAGCATGGCTGTTAACCCTTGTTGAATAGTCCGTGACTTGACAACAG
Organism: Fructobacillus ficulneus; assembly: GCF_001047075.2. GTDB lineage: Bacteria > Bacillota > Bacilli > Lactobacillales > Lactobacillaceae > Fructobacillus > Fructobacillus ficulneus. The sequence goes on along the minus strand of NZ_DF968005.1, from coordinate 75,708 downwards.
CCACCGGCACATCAACCAAGTCCTTGGCCTGGTCAGCTGCCAAGAAAATGTTCGAATTATTAGGCAAGATAACGGCAGCTTCCGCACCTGATGCTTCAATCGCTTCAACAAAGTCTGCTGTTGAAGGATTCATCGTTTGCCCACCAGTAATAACTCGGTAAACACCCAATGATTCAAACAATTCAGCAATTCCGGCTCCACCAGCAACGGCAAAGACCGCCACAGCTGGTACAGGCTTTTGTGGAACAGCTGGTACTTCAGCCTTGTCTTGGGCAGCTTGTTCATCAATCACGGCCTGTTGTTGGTCGCGCATGTTGTCGACCTTAACCTTAACTAATGAGCCAAATTCACCACCCCAGTGGATCACAGCCCCTGGATCTTCGGTATGGACGTGCACCTTAACAACATCATCGTCGTTAATAACCAAAAGTGAGTCACCACGTTCGGCAATATAATCGTAGAACGTTTGATAATCAAACGGCTTTTCAACAGTCGTTCCTTTACCAATTTCGACCATCACTTCGGTACAGTAACCGTACTTAATATCTTCTGGTCGTAATGATTCGTTCGCCTGAGCACCCGCATGCAACTTTGAAACCATTTGGTCCAATTCCGCATTGTCAGGAGCTTGCAAGTTTTCCTCTGAAACAGTTCCTGACAAAACGTCAGAAAAAGCGGAAAGAACCAAAACCAAACCTTGACCACCTGAATCGACAACGCCAACTTCTTTCAAGACTGGCAACATGTCCGGTGTCTTATCAAGGGCCACTTGGGCAGCTTCGGCAACCGTTGCCATCATCGTTGGTAAATCTTGTCCATCATTAGCAGCTTGGTCAGCTGCAACTGCAGCTTCACGGATAACGGTTAAGATTGTCCCTTCAGTTGGCTTCATCACTGACTTATAGGCAACCTGAGCAGCCATCATCAAGGCATCAGCCAAGTCACGGGCAGACAAGTTATCCTTACCAGTTAATGAATCGGCCATCCCACGAAAGATTTGTGAAAGGATAACGCCAGAGTTTCCTCTGGCCCCCATTAAGAGCCCTTTCGATGTCGCTTTCGCCAAGGCCCCTACTTGCTGATCTTTGGCATCGCGCTCATATTGAGCCCCTGAAGCCATCGACATGGCCATGTTTGTTCCAGTGTCACCATCTGGAACAGGAAAGACGTTTAATTTATTGATGTTTTCCGCATTGGCGGTTAATTTTGCCGCGGCGGCGTTGACCATCTTGCCATAATCGGCACCCGTGATGGTCATGATTTTTTCTGCAGTCATTTGGTTAATCCTTGGTTTCAATTCCTTGCACAATTACATTGACTTCAGGAACCTGAATGCCTAAGTAACTATCCAGATAATACTTGACCTTCCGTTGAACGGAAGCTGAGATATCTGCTAACTTCATGCCATATTGCACAACAATATAGACGTCAACGGTTACGCCCGCCTCTGTTTGCGAGACCACGACCCCACGGCCGTAATTCTCACGGTTTAAGATTTGGTTCATCCCGTCGCGTAAAGCAGACCGCGAAGCCATGCCAACCACACCAGGGTTGGCAATAGTTGCTCCACCAACAACCGATGCGATTACATCGTTTTCAACTTTGATCTCACCATTTTGAGTTTGAATCTTAATTGCCATGACGTTGTTGTGGAGCAAGTGCTCCACGTTCCTTTCTTTATTACGTTACTACTATTTTACCATGTTCTGGACTAAGGTTCTATTCGAACACTTTTTATTAAAAAATATAAAAATTTAAAAATAAGTTAGCCGAGAAAATTTGTCTTTTAAAATAAAAAAACCACCGTAAAGTGGTGGTTTTTATACACGTTCAATCGAACCGTTCTTTAATCCGGCCTTCAAAGTACGTGCTGTTAAGTAAACTTTCTTAGGTGCGGAACCGTTAATCTTAACAGTAACCTTTTGCAAGTTTGGCTTCCAGCTACGACGACTTGAATTCAAGGCGTGTGAACGTTGATTACCAAAACGGGTGCGTGCACCAGTAATTGCATCTTTTGCCATGTCTGACCCTCCTATCCGAGCCGAGGTATTGTTCATGCTCTTCTTGTCAACAATACAATATTTTACCAGATTGGAGAGCCTTTGACAAGAAATTAAGCGTATTTCTGCAAAATTTCAGCTAATTGCTCTTTGTTATGGAAACCAGTAATCCGTTCAACCGCTTGTCCGTCCTTAGTTACGACCAAGGTTGGGATAGCACGGATACCAAAATTAGATGCAGTTTCTTTGTTTTCATCAACATCAACTTTGTAAAAATTAATGCCCTTGGCGCTATCTTCTTCTGACAAAGCGTCTAAAACGGGTGACTGCATCTTGCAAGGACCACACCAAGTTGCCCAAAAATCGGTAATTGCAACACCGGTAGATGTTTCTTGTTCAAAATTTGAATCAGTAATTGCTGTGACAGCCATTAGCTACCTCCATCTTTGCTTTGCGTAACAACGATGATACCCGTCTCAAATGATAGGTGTACCAATTCGTTGATAAATTCATTCGATGACCACATTATAGCGCGACTTTTCGGCTGTGTCAACGTGTACTTCGCATCTAAAATTTTCAAATTGTCAACTATACCCAATGGCATAAACCCTAAATATTTCATCCCGGAAATCTGGCGTACCGCCTTTTCACCAGGCAATAAATAGGTCACGGAATTCTGTTGGTCAACCAATTCGACTCGCTCTGCAATTTCGGCAAACCCCGGCATAGCCGGAAAGGTTAAGTTGGCCAAAAGGTGGTCTAGTCTGCCGCCGGTTGCCCCGTAGACCTTAATTTCATCGGCACCAAGGTCAGCAGCCGTTTTTATGGCTAATTGGGTGTCTGTGAAGTCTTTCTCCGGTGGGAAGCGTCGAACGTCCGTATCGGTTAAATGAGCCGTTAAATCGGCAAATTCGGCTGTTGACAGTGAATCAAAATCACCCACCGCCAAATCAAATTCAATTCCTGCTTCTTTTAAGTACCAGGCACCTCGGTCAGCACCAAGCCACGTCCCCGGTTGGTCAAATAAGTCATCCGGCCAAAATTCTGTTGGTCCACCAGCTAAAATATTTACTCGCACATGTCTATCCTCCTGGCTCTGAAAAAAGCCAAGTAAAACGTGTTTTGTTTTACTTAGCTTTAAAATTAATTATTTTGTTAAATCCATCAATTGTTGAACCTTAGCCGCTGGGTCCTTCTTGTCATAGACATATGAACCGGCAACGAAAACGTTGGCACCAGCTGCAGCCGTCAAGACGATGGTCTTATCATTGATTCCACCATCAACTTCGATATCAAAGTCCAAACCATTTTCAGCCTTGTAAGCTGACAGTTCCTTGATCTTTTCAACCATTTCTGGCAAAAAGGCTTGGCCACCAAAGCCAGGGTTAACAGTCATAACCAAGACTTGGTCAACCATGCTCAAGACGGGCACAATGGCTGAAACGGGTGTTCCAGGATTGATAACGACTTCAGCTTTAACACCGGCAGCCTTAATCATTTGCAAAACGCGGTGAATATGAGGAGTTGCTTCAACGTGAACACCGATCAAATCAGCCCCGGCTTCAGCTAATTCTTCAACATGGTTTTCAGGGTGAACAGCCATCAAGTGAACATCTAAGAACAAATCAGTTTGGGGACGCAATTGCTTAACCCAAGCTGGACCATAGGCCATTGATGGTACAAATGATCCATCCATTAAATCAACGTGTAGGTACTTAGCGCCGGCTTGTTCAACCAAGGCGACATCTTCACCCAACTTTGTTACATCTGCACTTAAAATTGATGGTGCAATAATTCCTGCCATGTTTTTTCCTCTTTCTCATGCGCCAAAATCAATCGGTATGACCGATTAACCTCACTGACGCCACTTTTGACTAGACTTTTGATAGACTGGTCGCTTTCCTTTAATGATTTGATAGAATAGTTCATAACTATTATACCGTGCCTGGGAAATACTGCCAAGCTCTAAAGCCTCTTTGACGGCACAGCCGGGTTCGTTCAAGTGGGAACAAGTCCTAAACCGGCAACCGGCACTGACTGCTTTAATCTCAGGAAAGTAGTCCCCCAATTTTTCAACGGGGAAATCAAAGACTTCATACGACGAAAATCCTGGTGTATCGGCAATTAGTGCTTGATAGGCCGGTACCGGAATCAATGAGACTTGACGGGTCGTGTGCTTTCCACGTGAAAGCGCCTTGGAAACCTCACCCGTTGTTAGCTTCAATTCCGGTGCTAAAACATTTAGCAAGGTTGATTTACCGGCACCAGTTTGACCCATCGCCACGACAACTTTATCTGCTAACAATGGTTGAAAGGCTGCTTGTACGTCATCCGTTGACAAAACCACATCGTAACCAATCGCCCGATATTCCATTACCGTCGCTTGAAAAGCTGCCTGTTCTTCAGCAGACAGTAAGTCCAATTTTGAAAAATACAAAAGTGGCCGAACCCCGGCAGCTTCTAAGGCTACCAGTTGTCGGTCTAATAAGTTTTGTGAAAAGGCCGGTTCAACGATTGAAGTCACGACAATTGCTAAATCAATATTAGCAATTGGTGGTCGCACTAATTCATTTTCCCGGTCATGAAGGGCCCAAATAAAGCCCTCACCATTTTCAGATTCAAAGTCAGCAAAATCACCGACCAAAGGCTTTTGATTTTGTTGACGAAATTGTCCACGCGCCCGGGTCCGTTCAATCGTCCCGTCCGCTTGCATAATGTCATAATAACCGGCCAAAGACCGAATAATTCTTCCTGTTTTCATAGGCTTAGTATAGCATACTTGGGGCAAAATCAGCTTGTCCCACCACGATGAAAATCAAAAAAAACAAGCAAAATCTCAAAAAGAAATCTTGCTTGTTTTTGTCAATTGATTAATCAGCCATTCCTTCAAAAACAAAGTTTAATTCTGCTTTGTCGATGAGGATGATGCTGCTGAAGATTGTGAAGATGAGGATGATGCTGAAGATGACGATGACGAATTGCTACTATTACCAGTCGAAATCGTCAAAGACAGTGTCTTATTCGTCGAGAATTGTGAGCCAGGCATTGTATCCTGGGCAATTACTTGACCATTCGGTTGGTTTGAACTCTGATTAGTAAAGCTCAATTGTACATGGTTTTGGTTTGCCCAATTAATGGCATCACCTTGACTCTGACCAACCAGGTTTGGCAAATCAACCTTAGCAGCACCAGTTGAAACCGTCAAGACAACCGTTGTCTGACTTGGGTCAACAGAACTACCCGCACTAACAGATTGTGAAATCACCTCACCAGTTGGGACATCATTGCTTGACTGGGTTTTCTTTTTAACCGTAAAGCCTTGGCTATTAAGCTGTGAGGCCGCATCCCCATAAGTCCAACCAGTAAAGTCAGACAAGGAAACCGTATCACCACCAGAAGAAATCACCAGTTGGATTGACTTACCTTTTTGGACCTTTGAACCAGACCCTGGCTTAGTCTTCACGACATCCCCCTTAGAGACCGTCTTCGAAGTCGTATAGGTTGGACTTGTCGTCGACAAGCCGGCATCCGATAGCTTTGATTCCGCTTGACTTGCAGACATGTTGGAAACATCGGGAACAGAAACATAATTACCCGCGTAGTAGGCTACACCGGCAACACCACCCAAAAACAAGACAAGGGCCAACAAAGCTACCGCAATCTTCTTACCGGACTTGTATTTGATACCATTTTTAGCCAACACTTGGCGAACATACTTCGGTGTCCGATCAACTTTGGCAGCAATTGTGGCAACAGAGTCACCTTGCTTAGCATAGTCGATGATTTGATCAGTGACAGACTTACCTTCTTCGGGGTCCGTTAAGACCTCGGGGTCCGCCACGTAAGGACGGTCAGCCAAATCAGTGTCAACAATCCGCGTTTCGTCGGACGTAACCGGCACAAATCGGTCTTCGTGTGCCCGTCTTTTCGATAGTGAGGTCTTCAAGTCCTCCGCCATTGAAGCAGCTGAGACATACCGGTCTTCTGGGTTCTTAGCGGTCGCCCGCAAAATTACGTTTTCCAAGGGTTGTGGGATATCAGAATCGAAGTCTCTCACAAAAGGCATGGGCATGTTGCCGTGCATGTAAGCTACTTGGTCAGGTGTATCACCCTGGTAAGGTACCTGGTTGGTTAATAGTTCATACAAGATCACCCCTAAGGCGTACAAGTCTGAACGGAATGATGCTCGTTGACCAATTGGCAATTCCGGTGCCAGGTAATGGATTGAACCAATGACCTGGTGAGCCTGAGTTAAGGTATTCGTCCGGATTGCTGTCGCAATGCCAAAATCAGTGATTTTAATTTGGCCGTTTTGGTCAACGAGGATATTTTGTGGCTTTAAATCACGGTGAATAATTCCAGCTTCATGGGCAACTTCCACCGCAGCCAAAATTTGTTCCATGATATCAACAACCTGTTGGTACGGAATTGGGAAATGTTCTTGAATATAATTTTTCAAATCCATCCCATCAACGTATTCCATCACGAGGTATGAAGAGCCATTAAATTCACCTGCATCATAAACCTGAACAATGTGTTCATTAATCAGGGCCGTGGCTGCCTTAGCTTCTCGTTGAAACCGTTCAACTGCATCCGGCTGGTCACGATAATCCAGACGAATCATTTTAAGGGTAACATCACGGTTTAAATACGTATCAAAGGCTTGGTAGACATTAGCCATGCCACCGCCACCGAGAGGACGTACTATCCGGTAGCGGTGATCAATCATCGTTCCTTGTTCCATTAGTCTTCTCCTCCTGCTTGGGTATGACTATTTTTACTTTGGTCATCGCTGACCTTTTTATTTTCTAATGCCGCTGCGGCAATTTTTTGATCTGGACTCGTTAAATCTGTAACCAGCAAGGCCGTAATGTTATCCGGCACCTGCCGAGCAATCGCTGCCCGCATTAAGGTTTTAATCCGTTCGGTCAAATCAAAAA
>NZ_DF968005.1:64566-68719 GCF_001047075.2 Fructobacillus ficulneus | reverse complement strand
GAGTGGTGGCTGGTTCCCGGGACGGCTTTGGCCGGGCTGGACCAAGCCGACCTGATCTTCAATGGATAATACTTTCGATAGGCCGTCAGAGGTCAAATACAACCAATCCCCGTCTTGAGGTTGAAAGGTTGTCCATTCCAGATCAACTCGGTGGTTAACCCCCAAATACCGGGTTAAGGAATTTGCTTCCGGTAACTTTTCATCGTAGACCTGACCACTGCGCCGCTCTAATTCATTGCGCAACGTATGGTCAAAGGTTAGTAACTGGGCCTGCTTATCTCGGAGCAAGTAAGCCCGAGAATCACCAGCATTGGCTACCAGGATTGTATCCACAAGACAGGCTGCTAAAACCACAGTAGTGGCCATACTATTGATATTCGGATTCTTTTGACCCGCCAATAAAATGGCTTTGTTGGCTAACTCAGCCTGGTGCACGAGCCAATTTTTAACCGACTCAGCATCGTTCATATTCTTTTTTTGCCAGGCCTTACCAAGGGTTTCCACCACGATTTGGCTGGCTTGTTTTGATCCAGGATTTGAGGCAACGCCATCAGCAACAATCACCAGGGCTTCGCCAGATTGATTATAAAAGGCGCCCACGGCGTCTTGGTTGTCCGCCCGTAAGGGGCCTTTTTCACTGATATACGCAATTGCCATTTAATTAATCCCTTCTTTTTTGAAGAGTGGCGACGAAGAAGCCGTCAGTCTCGTAATCGTCTGGATAAATCTTCAAGACAGCGTCCTTGCGGTCAGACTTCAAGTCCTTTGCCGTCTCAGTTTTAACTAATTCAAAATTGGGGTTTTTAGCCAAAAACTTCTTGATGACCCCATCATTTTCTTGGTTCAAAATAGTACAAGTACTATAAACTAATCGTCCATCCTGTGCGAGTCGACCAGCCACCGAATTTAAAATGGCTAATTGCAGGTCTGCAAGGTTTAAGACGTCTTCAAGAGTCTTTTCGTAGCGAATTTCTGGCTTACGACGTAAGAGACCCAAACCAGAACAAGGCGCATCGACCAAAATCCGGTCAAAGTCTTCTTGATAGTGGTCAGGTACCTGACGGGCATCGAGAGCTTCTGCCTTGACCTTGTCAGCTAAGCCTAAACGGTTGGCGTTGGCCTTGATTAATTTGACCTTATGGTCGTGAATATCAATGGCTGTGACCTTGGCATCCCCAGTTAAGTACTGGGCGATTTGGGTTGTCTTTCCACCAGGAGCCGCTGCCGCATCCAAGACGCTGTGGACTTGGTCATCAATGGCCAGGGCTTCAACTGGTAACATGGCTGATTCATCTTGGATTGTAATCAAGCCATCCAAGAAGGCCTGTGATGAGGCCACATGGCCACCAGTGACAACCAAGGCATCTCGGGCCACCTTTGAATCACGGACAGTTAAGCCTTCGGCTTCCAAAGCAGCCTTAGCCTGGTCAGCCGTTGCCCGGGTAGTGTTCACGCGCACGGCTTGGGCTGGTGCTTCATTCAAAGAGCTCAAAATTGACTGGGTCTTGGCGGGTCCAACCTGGTCTAGCAATGATTGTACTAACCAAACTGGGATTGAGTATGAAATTGACAGACGCATGATTGGGTCTGAAATCTTATCCGCATCCCGTAATTCTGACCGGTCCATGTTGTGCAAAATGGCCGTGACAAACTTAGCCGTGCCGGCATTTCCCAGTGTCTTAGCAACTTCGATTGTTTCGTTGAAAATGGCATGCTTAGGAATTTTATTGAGCTTATGCCATTGGAAGAGTGCTGTTAACAAGAGTTCACGCACCCAAGGTTCGAGCTTCTTGCCCTTCACGAAGGGAGTCAACCAATACTCCAGCAAAAGTCGGTACTGAATTGTTCCATAAACCAAGGTTGTTAAGAGGCCCTTATCGACGGGCTTTAAATTATGTTGGCGGATGACCTGGTTCAACTGTAAGTTTGAATAGGCCCCGTTCTTAATCTTAGCTAGGGTAACAACGGCTAATAACCGGGGGTTTTGACTATCTTTAATTTTACTTGGCATTCGATTCCTCAATGTTAATCCATTGGTCACCGACAGAGTACTTCTGACCGGCACCATTTAAATAGGCACTAATGGCCATGACGCTTTTACCAGCTGGCTGGAGCTGGTCGATTTGGAGCTGGCTACCGTTGGCAGCCGCCACCACAAGGTGTTTCTTATCGCGGACCGTAATCACACCGGGAGCCGCTGTCGTCGTTTCATCTAATGGCGTTGTTGCCACTAGCTTGAACTTGTCATCCCCCACCATGGCATGAGCCGGATGGGTCGGATACAAACCACGGATGTGGTTGTTTAATTTCTCGGCCGTTTCCGTCGCAAAATTCAAATTTTGCTGGTCGCGGGCAATGTTGGGTGAAAAAGTCACTTGGTCGGGGTCTTGCGGAGTCGCAGACGCCGTTCCAGCAGCCAACTTTGGTAAATTAGCCAAAACCAACGGCGCCGCAGCTTGCGACAACTTATCAAACATCGTGCCAACGTTGTCTTCGGCCTCGATTGGGACCTTGACGACGTCGATGACATCCCCGGCATCCATCTTCTTGACCATGTACATCAAGGAAACGCCGGTTTCCTTGTCGCCATTCATGATGGCAAAGTGGACCGGTGCCCCACCACGGTACTTGGGCAACAAAGAAGCATGGGCGTTAACCGCCGCTACCTTAGCTGCATCCAAAAGCTTTTCGGGTAGGAATTGGCCAAAGGCCGCTGTCACGATAAAGTCTGGTTCCATAGCCAAGATTTGGTCCATTTCCTCAGATCCGCTAATCTTTTCTGGTTGCAAGACTGGCAAATTAAGGGCCAAGGCAGCTTCCTTAACTGGACTGGGGGTTAGTTTTTGCTTCCGTCCTTGGGGACGGTCAGGTTGGGTCACGGCTGCTAAGACATCATATTGATTGTCGGCAACCAAGGCCTCTAAGAGGGGCACAGCAAACTGCGGCGTCCCCATAAATACAACTCGATAGGTCATTCAGTTCCTCACTGGTTCTTATACGTAAAATGTTTATTCTTTTCTATTATAGCAAATTCTAAAATCTTCCTCATTCTTTGCGTTAATGAACCTACATAAAGGTCATTGGGTCGCGCTTCACGGCTAGTTGGAAACCGGCTTCGGCCTTCTGTGACCCTTCGACCAAATCGCGCAGCAGTTGGTCGGCCTCATGGGGATTCTTTAATTTCAACAAGATTTGGAAGTAGAACCGTCCCTTGAGCTTGGCAATTGACTGGGGTGATGGCCCCAGCATCAAAACAGACTCGGGCAAGTGTTTCTTGAGCCACAGACCAATTTTGGCACTCTGCACCGCCACCAAGTTTTCATCAGTATGCGACATCTGCAATTGGACCGTGTAAAAGTACGGTGGAAATTCCCCGGCATGGCGGATGGCCATCTCTTGCCGGTAGAAACCTTCGTAATCGTGGTTTTGGGCAAACTTCAGAGCGTAGTGGTCGGGGTTGAAGGTTTGAATAACCACCTCCCCGGCCTGGTCACCTCGTCCGGCCCGGCCGGCCACTTGAGTCAAAAGCTCAAAGGTTTTTTCACTAGCCCGAAAGTCTGGCATTCCCAACCCGGTATCGGCGTTGAGGACACCCACTAAGGTCACGTTGGCAAAATCAAGGCCCTTGGCGACCATCTGGGTGCCCAATAAGATTTGGGCCTTTTGGTTACCGAAGTCGGCCAAGGCCTGGGCCATCGACCCTTTTTTCCGGGTTGTGTCCTGGTCTAAGCGAATCACGGAATAGTCGGGCATGATTTTCTTTAATTCATCTTCAACCTTTTCCGTCCCCGTCCCGTAGTAGCGGATGCGTTTTGATCCGCAACTCGGGCAAATATTAGGAATTGGGGCCTGGAAGTCACAGTAGTGGCACTTCAAGACCCGGGTATCCATGTGGAGGGTCATCGCTAAGTTACAATTGGGGTCTTTGGGTACAAAACCACAGTCCCGGCACATCACAAAGGATGAAAAGCCCCGCCGGTTCAAAAGTAAAACGGCCTGTTCGCCGCGGTCTAACCGAGTCTTTAATTTGTCCAAAAGGTCTTGGGAAAAGTTCGTATCACCCCGGCTCAAAACCGTTTGGCGCATATCGACAATTTCGACCGGTGGCAAGACCGCATCCTTGGCGGCCCGTTGCTTCAAAGTCAGAAGTTGG
>NZ_DF968005.1:63267-64515 GCF_001047075.2 Fructobacillus ficulneus | reverse complement strand
TTCTGCGCCCGGGCCCGGCTTTCCAATGATGGCGTAGCCGATCCCAAAACTACTGGCGCATGGTGGTAGGTCCCACGCCATAAGGCTACATCGCGGGCCGAGTAATGCGGGTTTTCACTTTGACTGTAAGATGTTTCGTGCTCTTCATCAACGATGATTAGGCCGAGGTCCTTCAAGGGTGCAAAGACCGCCGACCGGGCGCCGACAACGACCTTGACCTCACCGGCCTGGATTCGCCGCCATTCATCATAGCGTTCCCCGGCCGAAAGACCCGAGTGCAAGACGGCGGTGGCATCCCCAAACCGGTCAGCCACTCGTTTCTGCATTTGCGGCGTCAGGGCGATTTCGGGGACTAAGAACAAGACCTGCTGGCCTTGGTTAATCACTTCTTGGGCCGCCTGCAAATAAACCTCGGTCTTACCCGACCCCGTAATCCCCTCCAATAAGAAGGTTTGGTTATCGTGGGCCTGAATGGCCTTAGTCAAGGCCTGATAGGCCTTTTCCTGGTCAGGATTTAAGACCTTCAAGTCCTCGGTCTTGCCACTGGCCATGGCGTAGGGCCGACGTTTAACTTCAACCTGTCGTTTGATCAACCAACCCTTCTTAACAGCTGCTGTTAGAGTTGCGGCACTGACATCGACCTGGGCTAACCAATCGCGTTTGCTAAAGGTCTGTCCCGGGTACTCCAAGCAAAAGGCCAAAAGGGTGGCCTGGCTCTTGGCGGACTTCTTTAAGTCTTCCTGGGCCGCTTCTAACAATTCTCGGTCATCCGTCACCTGGTAGGCCAGTTCGGTTTTGATTTTTCCCTGGTCTTCAATCACGGTTGTCACGGATAAAGCGCCAGTTGCAGCTAAGGCCCGAACCGCCCGCCATTCCTTGGCCGAGAAGTCCTTGGTCTTAACCAACCGTTCTTCCTGCCCATCCAAATAGGCCACCCGGTCAGCATCAGACAAACCGGGGCCGGCAACTAAGCGTTTGCGGTAGGCCGCCTTCAAAGCCGTTGGCAACATCAAAGCTAAAAAAGATACCTGGAAGGAAAAGTTATTGGCGGCTAATTCGCTCGACAAGGCCAGGAGCTCTTCGCTCAAGACAGGCTGGTCGTCTAGGACCGTCAAAATATCCTTAACCTGATCTTCCTCCAATTCATCTGGCAGAGGGACATCCGTCGCCAAAGCATAGCCGAGGACCGACCGGTGACCAAAGGCAACGAGGACCCGGACGCCCGCCTGGACATCTTGGTCCAAGTCA
>NZ_DF968005.1:63105-63244 GCF_001047075.2 Fructobacillus ficulneus | reverse complement strand
CGGGAATCAGGTAGGTATAGGGGCGGTTGGTTTGTTGGGTCGGCACGTCCACGACCACTTGGGCATAACGGTTCATTCCTCGGTCACCTCCTCGGTTGCTTTTTCCAGTCTACAAAACTTACTTAAAAAGAGAATAAAA
>NZ_DF968005.1:60277-63078 GCF_001047075.2 Fructobacillus ficulneus | reverse complement strand
GGCCAGCGAACTGACCATGGTAGAAATAATTGCTACATTACTTATTATTCGGCCGGTGGTCGCTATTAAACCTTGGTCAAATTAATTCCGACCTTGTCCTCGATAATTTCGAGGGCTTGGATATAGCGGGCGTAGTAGCCGGCTTCATCATCAACGCCCCCAACCCGGTCCAACATCACGGCCTTATCGGCAAAACCATATTCGGTCATGATGTCCCAGAGGTGACGGTCAAATTCGGCACTTTCCTCGGCATCCCCACCATTCCAGACGGCAACCGTTGGTGGGATGACCAAGATCAAGTCCAAGTCCTCTTCACGAATCGTGTTATCAAAGAGTGGTAAAAGCTGGTCGAGGTCACCTGCTGGCAACCAAGCCCGGGCTTCAGCCATCGTGACCATCGCATCGGTATCAAAGAAAGTCAAACCATTGTTGGCTGGTGAGTTAATTTCATCCGAGTTGGCATCATACTGGCCCTGGATAATCCGCGAATAATCTTTGAGCAACAGTTCGCTCTCCAAGACATTCGACTTTTCTTGGTAGGTCCGGGAAAATTCCACCGAGAAGGGTGAATTCGATGTCCGGGCCAACCGCCGGGTCAAGGTCGACTTCCCCGTTAAGGGTGCCCCAACCACCAAAATTTTCTTAGCAAAGTGGCGCCGGAAAACACGGTTAATGTAATCCCAGTTACCGAGCGGATCATTACGGACGGCCGTAGCCGAAACCTTCAAAATCGTCCGGTCCATCAAAGAAACGCGGAACCGACCGTCTTGGGGCAACATTTTTTCCAGCATTTCCTTGTAGTCAGCTTCACCGGTGTACAAAGTAATCTGGGCGTTGGGGTTAACGATGTTCCGCTGGATTGTGGCCGTTAACCGGTCAGTCCATTCCTGCCAACCATTAGGCATTTGGGGAATATCGTCTTCGTTGATGTAATCTACCTTGATATTATCCTCGTCGTTAAAGGCTTCCCGCAAATAACGGAAACGCTTCTCCACCGAGAGGCCAATCTGGTCGCCACGGTCGCCGGTATAGCCGGAGGCAATCACCACCACCCCATCGTTTAGGGCTGCGGCCTTATAAATTTCGGCCTGGTGGCCAATGTGCATCGGTGCCAGGGTCCCAAAAAAGACGCCAATCCGGTCACCACTCAGGTTTGCTTTGACTAAATTCTTCTTAATCATCAGTCTTCCTAACTCTTTTCTATCGCTGTCCAACTCTGCCCGTTGCGCATAGTCAAACTTATTTCTTTCATTATACCAAAGATGTCAAATTTCCGGCTGACCTGAGCAAGCACCCCGGGCAAAAAAAAATCAAAGCCCGGTCAGACTTTGATTTACAAACAATCGTTAATTTAATTTTGCAAGAGCTGGCGGCGCTTTCGCTGACATATCAAGGCCCCGACTAATCCGTAGCTCGCCGAGTATAGGATGACCAACGGCCACGATACTTGTCCCGTCCAAACAATATTTTGGATTAGCCAATAAGGACTGAGGTAAGACAGGGTGGCCAACCATTGCGGGTAGACGCTAATCGGCAAGAGGGTCGCCGAAATAAAGGGTAGGATGCCAACCAGGAGGTTGGTCCCAAAGTAGGGATTGGCCCGACCCAGGGACTGAATCACAAAGACTGGCGTGACCACACTAGAGACAACCAGGGAAACTACCACAATTTCGAGTACCTGCCAGCCAGAAACCAGGAAGGTCTTCTGAATTGCCCCATAAAGTCCGCCGATGACCAGCCCCTGACCACCAGCAACCAAAGCAGCGACTGTCACTGCCCGCCATTGGAACCGCCAAAAGGTCGACCAATGACCAAAGATATCTAGCAAGATGCCATTGACCTGGGCCTTGACGAAAACTTGGGCATAGACCGTGATGAATTGGGTCAGCATGGTCAAAATGATGGCCGACACCACCATCTGGGTCTGATTCGAATTGGGGTTAAGCTGGCGATAAAACATGACCGTAAAAATTGGTTCCAAAACTAAAGTCACCACCTGGGTCCGCCAGGAAGCAAAAATTGATAGATTTTTTAACATTACCTTTAGCATCTTAAAAGACCTCAATTTCACTGGTCACATGGATTTTTTTCAAAATCAACCGTAAGAGCACAGCCGCAACCGCTAACCAAAGCCCAGTCACCGCCAGCCAAACCAGCCCGGCACTCCAAGACCAAGTCAGTCGATCTTGCAAGACCTGGATAGGATACCAAACCGGCACGATTTGACCAAAAGTTCCAATCTGATTTTGCTTCGAAAACAGGCCGAGAACCACCATCAGTGGCAGAACAAAGAGTTCCTCATAGACGAAGGCATTCTTTGACAACAAAAATAGTTGGGCCAAGACATAAGAAATCGGCAACGATCCCAACCAAAACATGCCGACTAATAACCAGTGCCCTTCCAAAAAACCAACATAGCGTCCCGCATTCAAAATCCAGGCCGCGCCCTGGGCCAAGGGAAAGGCCAATAGGCCAAAGGTCGCTGCCGAGCTAACCAGGGCTAACAAATTAACCGCTGCCGACTCACCACTATTAACGAGATAAACCAAAACTCCCTGGCTCCGTTGAAAATGAAGACTACCGGCCGCCGTCACCGTACTCGACCACATTCCAAAAATACCGGCAGTGACAATATCGCCCTGCCCTAGGTCCATCTGACGGGCATAGGCTAACAAATATTTTAAGAACAGAATTCCGAGAGTACTGGTCAGGACCAAAAAGACAAAGTAAGAATTCCGACAGTACTGTTTCAAATGAAAAGCGTACATCGCTAAGATTCTAGTCATCGGCCCCTCCTAGCT
>NZ_DF968005.1:41302-60225 GCF_001047075.2 Fructobacillus ficulneus | reverse complement strand
TAAGATTCTTCCAAGGTAGCCGGTCGGTCAATGTGGGTCACACCGGAAGCCTCGACCACCATCTCTAGGTCACCCGTCAAAACTAAGTGACCGTGGTCAATCAAGACAATCCGGTCGGCCAAATGGCTGACCTCAGTTAATTGATGGCTGGTCAAGACAATCGCCCGGCCACTGGCCGCAATGGCTTCAATCACTGTCCGTAATGACCTGACCAGTTCGACATCCAAGCCATTGGTTGGCTCATCTAAGAGCAAGACTGGGCTATCCTTCAATAAGCCCCGGGCCAAATGAAGGCGTTGCACCATCCCCATCGACAGCTGACTGACCTTTTTGTCCCGATGGTCTTGAAGGTCAACCAGGTCTAACGCCTCGTTGACCTTCATTTTCCTGGTCCGACCTTTCAGGCCAAAGAGGTTGGCAAAGAAAAACAAGTTTTCCGTCACCGTCGCCTGCAAATAAAAGCCGGTACTACCACCGAAGATGGGACTGACTAACTTATTCAGCCGACCTAAGTTACCACTGTAATCTTGGCCGTTAATCAAAATTTGACCATCATCACTGGTTAAAAAGCCAGCGACCATTTTTAACAAGGTCGTCTTGCCGGCCCCATTCGGCCCAATCAAGCCGAGAATTTCACCCCGGTGAACGTCAAAGGACAGGTCATGGACAATCTCTTTGTCACCATAATTTTTACTAATATTTTGTACGGATAAAACTGGCATGGAATTTTTGGCAATCATCGCTGCCCTCCTCGTGTCTTAACATTTGGATTAATCGTTTTGCTGATCAACCAGGTCTTCATTCAAGGTTGATTTTATCCACCGTCACTCTACTCATTGCCTATTAAACCATGACAATTTTAATTTTCCAACCACTTAGGTTTCCAATAGAACCAAATCTTATGAAAATAGAGCATTTATTAAGATTTTAATTTATAGTGATAATAATCAATCCATTCTTAGGGAGATAGGGTAATGAAAGTAACCATACAAATTGACCATGCTGCTAAAACACCAACAATAGTTATTATGACTAAACAATCATCGGTTGATTTAGAAAATTTAGCTCAAAAAATCGAGACGCTTGTTGATAACCAAACCCTTTTCGTCAAAGGGGATAACCACCGCTACGAGCAAGTTTCAATCTCGGCCATTGATCGTATCTACACTGAAAAACAATCTGTCTATTGCCAAATTAATAATCACAAATTTAAAATCCAAAAACGAATATATGAATTACGAAATTTGCTTCCTGACCAAAGTTACTTACAAATTTCTCAATCCGAAATTGTTAATCGTCACTTCATTCGCTGCTTTAAAATTTCTAAAACTGGCTTAGCCCAAGTTATTTTCACCGATGGCCAGTCAACATTCGCTTCCCGTCGCTATATGCAAAAAATCAAAAAGGAGAATCTCAAATGACGAAAAAAATACGCATTTTAATTGTTGGTGCTGGGATTGGTGTTAATATCGGTCTTTTTTCCTCCCTCATCTTTTCATATGTCTTCCAAAGCACCACACTTCAACCGTCTACACCCAATTTTGTTAATCACTTTCACAATCCGATTAGTGCCTTTACTTGGTCGATTATCTTGTGGGCTCTGATGGGTACTCTCTTTGCTGGATCAAGCTTAATCTTTCAAAATGACCGTCTGAGCATCACCAAGCAAACGACCTACCACTTTCTCTTAACTTATACCGGATACACTGCACTTGCACTACTAGCTGGTTGGTTTCCAATCAACTCAACCTGGTTGTTTACTTACTCGATAATCTATCTATTTATTTATTTTTGGATTTGGTATATTTCCATGCGCCAAGCTAAAAAATTAGCTCAAGATTTAAATCAATCCCTCCAAAATCCGACAAATCCCCATCACTCCTAACCAATAAAAAATGGTAAGCATAGCAATTTCAAACTGCCGTGCTTACCATTTATTTTTTATGATTACGATATTTTGTCCAGCACCAGCTCAAGGCCATTAAGACTGCAAAACTGCCTACATTCATTAAGAAGTTATTCAACCACAAAACGCGAGACTGATTCGGTTCAGCTAGTCTGATAATCAAGAAATACAATAAATTAATTACTGTCACCGTGATTATGGCGAAAATTCTTGGGTAGACAGTCATAAATTGAAAAATTTTACTTTTCATTAACGCCCCCTTAGCACCAATTAAGATTGGACTTTATTATTATTATGCGAATTTGGTATAAACGTTTAACTGCCGGTCGAAACCCAGTTCGATCAGCGACGGCAATACTGGCTTCATTTTCTGGGTCGGCTAGTAAGAAGAACTGGCATAGCTTTAATTTTTTCCGAGCGTAGGTCTGCAGAGCTAAAACTGCTTGAGTCATGATGCCCATCCCTTGAAAGGCTCGACCCAACCAATAGCCAAACTCAGCCTGTTTACTTCGCCAATTAAAGTTGTGTAAATCAATCGATCCGGCCACCTTCCCATTCACTAAAATGGTCAATAAGAAAAGTTCCCGTTTCTGATTTTTTTCAATGGCATAAGCTAGAAACCGCCGCTCATCAGTAACAGTCCGAGTTTCACTCGCCCAGGTCATAAACTGTGCCAATTCTTCTCGGTCGGCTTCGATTAACGTATAAAAATCCGAGGCTTGTTCAAGCTCTGGCATAACCAATTGAACTTGTTGTCTTCCAACTGTAAATTCATCAATGACTTTCACAATTGCCTCCCACTAATTTAGGAAATCCGTCTAACAAAGTGTTGGTATCGATAGCCTCTCTAAAACGCTAATTATTTTATAATTTATTTATCATTATATTATCATAATAAAGGTTACTTTTGTATCTTTATTGCCAAAATTTAAAATAAATTACTGAATTTTGTCTTTTATTTTTAGATATTCCTAGAAAACAGCCGAATACATCGGTATTTATTTGCCAATTAAAAGAAAATCAACCCATATCAATTCAAGACAATTATTGGTCTTAATGTTAAGAATAACATTAGAAATTGTGCATAATCGAATCATTGGTACCTTTCCTAACTACCCCATCGACTTTTTCTGATTCAATCGCAACACCAAAAAAAGCCCAGTCAGAGACTGGACTTTCATTCAAAAATATTAGCTATCAAGGTCAAACCGAACTAGCCTTAGGCCTTAACCATGTCTAAGAACATTTGGTGCATCCGTGTATCGTCGGAAAGTTCTGGATGGAAGGCTGTGACCAAGACGTTACCACGCTTAGCAGCGATAATCCGGTCATCATCAATCTTAGCCAAAACTTCAACATCGTCCCCAACTGACTTCAAGTATGGGGCGCGGATAAAGATACCAGGAAAGTTTTGGTCCAAACCAGCGACTGCAATACCGGCTTCAAAGCTGTCGCGTTGACGACCAAAGCCGTTGCGTTCTACGTCACCTTCTAAACCAGCTAAGACATCCGTCTTTGACAGCAGAACTAAGCCAGCGCAGGTACCAAAAACAGGCAAACCGTTTTGAATCTTTTACCGCAAGTCATCAAGCAAATCAAACTTGTTCAACAACTTGAACATCGTGGTACTTTCACCACCAGGCAAAACCAAACCATCGATATCATTGATGTCTTCCTTGGTTTGGATTACCTGAGTCTCAACACCACATTGTTCGAGCATCTTAACGTGTTCGGCTACGGCTCCTTGCAAGCCCAAAATTCCAATTTTCATGGTTGCTACTCCTTCTTACTTAGACACCGCGAGGGGCCATCAAATCGATTTCAGTCAAAGTTGATGTATCGATTCCCTTCATTGGCTTTCCCAAGTTCTTTGAGACTTCGGCTACCAATGCGTAGTCCGTTGGGTTCGCTGTTGCCATAACGATGGCCTTGGCAAACTTAGCTGGGTTTTCTGACTTGAAGATACCTGAACCAACGAAGACCCCATCGGCTCCCAAGTTCATCATCAAGGCAGCATCGGCAGGAGTAGAAATTCCCCCAGCCGCAAAATTAACAACTGGCAACTTACCTGTTTCATGGATTTCTTGAACCAAGTCCAAAGGTGCGCGCAAGTCACGAGCAATCGCCATCAAGTGTTCTGGCTTTTCACCCACGATGTGGCTGATTTGTTGGTTGACCTTTTGCATGTGGCGAACAGCTTCAACAACGTCACCAGTTCCTGGTTCACCCTTAGTCCGCAACATTGAAGCACCTTCACCAATACGGCGCAAGGCTTCACCTAAGTCACGACATCCACAAACGAAAGGTACTGTGTATTCGTCCTTAGCAATATGGTAGTTATCATCGGCAGGTGTCAGAACTTCACTTTCGTCGATGTAATCAACGCCAATGCTTTCCAAAACGTGGGCTTCGGCAATATGACCAATCCGGGCCTTGGCCATCACTGGGATTGAAACAGCCGCCATGATTTCTTCAATCATTGCTGGATCTGACATCCGGGCAACACCACCAGCAGCACGAATATCTGATGGTACTCGTTCAAGGGCCATAACAGCAACGGCACCAGCCTCTTCAGCAATCTTTGCTTGCTCAACGTTGGCGACATCCATGATAACGCCACCCTTTTGCATTTGCGCCATCCCGCGCTTCACAGTAGTTGATCCAGTTTCCTTCATGACGGTTCTTCTCCTAAAACTTATTGTTATTTGTTTTTGTCCAATAAATAACAGCAAAATACGAATAATTGAACAGAATGATTATAACATATTATGCACAAGTTTTAATGATATTCTCATCAATTTTAATAAAAGTTACAAAAGGTAAGATAAAGTCTCGAATAATCAAAAATATCATAGCAAAATTTTATTTTTTACTAGTAAGTACAATTTAGATTGAAATATAGTTCGAAAAATTAAAATTTCCACGTTTTTCATGATTAACAAAAAGAAAACCACAATAATTCTAAAAACACATTGATATTTCGGATTTCATTCTATTTTATTACAATATGATTAGAATACGTGTTACAATAATCATAGAGAAGATTAGAATATTTATAGATGATTGGAGGTCGTGCCTATGACCAATGAAAATACTTCCTTTATCGCAGTTTCACTGCTTATTTTATTAGTACAAGCATTAATTGCTAAATTTACACTTAATACTTGGACCCACTATATCCTCCCCGTCGCCTTTGCCCTAACTTT
The DNA here is from genome assembly GCF_001047075.2 of Fructobacillus ficulneus. Taxonomy (GTDB): domain Bacteria; phylum Bacillota; class Bacilli; order Lactobacillales; family Lactobacillaceae; genus Fructobacillus; species Fructobacillus ficulneus. The sequence continues at coordinate 55,113 of NZ_DF968005.1, read as the reverse complement.
TCTATTTTCCATTATTTTTATCGGCAAAGATGATGCCCACTGGGTTTCCCTCCTCGTTCTCTTAGTTGCGGGTGACAGCCTCCTCTTGGCAACCGCCAATCAATGTAAGGCAACCTTTTAAACTAAAAAACGGTTCTTAGTCAATTTGACTAGGAACCGTTTTTTCTTGTGTTTAGTAAATCATCATGAATTAATTCAAATCAAAACCTGGATAAACCATATGAAAACTTTCCAAAACAATTGGAGTCTGGTCAGGATCAAAGGTCAAATTGGCCTTTTCAAATTCCTCGGTAAAGAAAGCCTCATGGACTCGGCGCCAATAGGCTAAGGATAGGTCGCCCTCACCTTCGGCAGCAGCATGAAAACGGCTGACGTTGTTATAGGTCTCAATCACCACACCATCATTTTGAATGACACAGACCGGTTCATCAGCGCTATTCAACACAATATCAAAGGCCCCTTCTTCGGGCAAAGGATAATTATCGATCTGATACAATTCTAAGGCACTAGCCGTGGCGGTCTTTTTACCTTTTAAAACTAAGGCCGCCAGTTCATCAGCCTCAACACCAAATTGAAAACTTGATTGCAGTTTGGCATCAGCTGGCACTACACCACTATCTTTGGCAGCTTGGAAAAATTCTTCATTTGTCATGGCTTTTACCTCACTCGCTATTCAGCTTATTACGAGGGCATGGCTTGTAAAACCTTAGCTAAGTCCTCGCCGTGTTTATTAGTAAAATTGCTTAATGAGCCATCAAAAGCAATTTTTTGGTCAGAAATATGAACAACATGGGTCAAATCTGACTCTAATCCTTCGAACTGATGAGTTGTCAAAACAATCGTTTTCCCGTCGCGGACTCCTGCATAAAACATTTTCATCACTTCAGCAGTATGGTACGGATCAAGGTTAGCTAACGGCTCATCAAATAAATATAACTTTCTTGGTATTTGGAGCGTGGCCCAAATCATCACAAAGCGTTTCTCACCACCGGACAAGTTACCATACCGAGTCTGTAAATTTTTTTCAATGATATTTGGCAATGAACCCTGTGTTAAAAAGTTAGCTCCAGCCATTTGTTCAAATAGTGTTAACACCGTCTGAACCGAAACTTCATCAATAAATGGCACTCCCTGAGTTTGATAAACAAGGTCACTTTGGTCTGGAAATTCTAAAAATCCAGCCGGACGATTATTGTCTAGGTTGGCAATTTGATCTAAAATAACCGTTTTACCAACTCCATTATTACCAATTAGCAAATTAACCTGCTCGTCTACTAAGGTAAAGCTCGCATCATATACCAAGGTCTTGTAGTTAATTTGAATATCACAATTTTTAACTTGCATTTTTTCTCCTAAGCTCGAGTATGAATCGATGAAACCGGTACTCGCTTCAATAAAAACCCACCGATCCCAATTATCAAAAGAACCGGTAAAATGACCGCTAACACTGCGAATGTCGTTAAGTGATTTAAATGGTAAAAGAGATAACCCACATCAACTGTTAACGAATACATATCAACCAAATTAAAACCAATCCGAGCGAGCAATCCCTGAGGTTGGTTACCTACTAGATAAATTCCGAGGACAATATAGGTGGTTAGCACCATCGAAATACTCGATTGCTTCATTTTCGCCACTAAAAACACAGTTGCTGCTAAAGAAACGACGATATCAACACAAAAGGCAGTCACTAAAATTAGAGCTAATACTGGTAAATCAAATGAACTCGTGCTGATTTGATACAACAAGGCAACAGCAATGATTTGAAGTAAATTCAGGCATAAGTTAATCAAAAAATTAGATAAGAAAATTAATAGCTTATTCCCGACAATCGAAGTAAAAGTCTTTAAAAAATTTGTTTCGCGCATGACTAAAATTGTCATTACCCAGCCATTTAAGACACCAGTTACGACCATATAGGCAACAATTGGAATTAAGGTATTTAACTGATTAGTTGTGCCAATGTGATGATGATTTCCTGATACAACGTTAAACAATAGATAGGCTAGGGGCATCACAAACGAGTAGAGAAACACAATTTTATTATCAAGTGCTACCTTCAAATTAAACGTACAAAGTGCTCGAACCTTTTTAAACATACACTCCCCATCTCTTTACCTTACTATAAATAATAATTACCTAATCATATTATCATTTATATATAATAAACCATATTAGATTATTTTTCACAACAATTCTAACCTATATTATTTATCTTACTTCTTGTCATTTATGCCAACCGTCTTCCCTTTTCAATTCCGACCATGTTACAATGACGGCGAAAATTAGTAGTAAGGAGGCGTTCAATGACCATTGACCACCATGCTGACCAGCCGATTCAAGACCTTGCACAACGAGCTCACGACCAAATCATGGGTCCTAACCTCGACAACGAAAATCTAACCACCTACCTCGATTTAGCAGGAATTAGAGCTGGACTGGCAGACTTTGCTGGTCTCGAAGTTAGCTCTTGCCTCCGTTATTACCAGGAATACCAGCAAAGCGAAATCCTAGTTGCAGCAGACTTACCCGTCCCAGACCAGGTCTATCGCTTTGCTCAAGGACTTGGAATCCTGCTACTGGACTGGCAGGTTAATTTGTCAAGAACACCGATTCTCAACCCGGCCTTGATTACTGCTGACCTGCCGCAGTCACAGGATTACCTCCTCCTAGACTACCAGGTCCGTGCAAATACCAAGAGCGACCGAGCTAGCAAGACCGATTTAGCTATTTTCACCGAGCACTTCCTGGTTCCCGACCAAACTGCCCAACCATTATTAGATCGGCTCGACTGGGAAAATCAATCCATTGGTCAACTCACCCAAAAATTCAGTTTAATTTATCTGGTCAGTGAGACCATCGCCTACCACCGGTTAACTGACCTACTACCAGTTCAGGAGGATTTCCATGCCGACTAAGCGAACCAATAAAATCGAACAGGCTCTTTTAGCCACCCCAATTCTTTCGTCCACCATTAAAAATCAAATCATCAAAGAAAACGTCGAAACCCTCCGCAGCCATATCATCAATAACGACTTGGCAACTGCCATCCAAGGACACCTAATCACGGAGTTAAAGTCCAAACTCGCCTTGCGCCGGTGGCTGATCATTTCGATTAGTCTCTACTTCGTCTTTGTGACCATCGCCATCCTGGCGATTGCCATCTTTTTAGCCCAGGTAGTCGCCGTCAAAGTCCAAAGTTACCTAATTACCGGCCTTTTTAGCAACCTAATTGGCCTCCTGGTTATCATCTACCGCTATGCCTTCGCGGACACGTCCAAGCTTATTCATGAACTCGCAACTTTGACTAAATAAAAACATCAGCCACAGAATCATGTGGCTGATGTTTTTGCTTGGCATTAAATCGCTAAATTAACTTCACTTTCGGAGTACAAGACCGCTGGACCACTAAGCTTGGTCCGGTCACCCAAATACTCGCAATGCAGGATACCTGACCGTGGTGAGGCCTGGAGGGCCTTCAAATCCTTTTTACCAAGTCGTTCCGACCAGTATGGGGCAATGTGGCAGTGGCCACTCCCGCAAACTGGGTCTTCAGGAATGCCCAACTTCGGTGCGAATGACCGTGACACACAGTCGTACTCGTCATCGACAACCGCCGTGGCGTGCTGGGCCATGCCATCGAGCTTCTTGAGTTTCTCCATATCTGGGTCCATCTTAGCAATGTCAGTTCCCTGTGGGAAGACACAAAGGAGGTCGCGACCCACATAAGCTGCATCAGGCTTAAGCCCGTAGGCTTCAGTCATCGCTGCCGTAACCGGAACCGCCTTCAAGTCATAGGTTGGGAAGTTCATTTCATAGTAGTCGCCCTTCTTGGTGACCGTCAAGTCCCCACTAATGGTGTTAAAGACGACGGGTCCCCCATCGGCCGGTGGGTCTAATCGGTAAACCAAAAAGCCAGTTGCCAACGTGGCATGACCACACAAATCAATTTCGCCGGCTGGTGAGAACCAGCGTAGATCGTAATGATTACTGTCGCGCTTAATGGCGAAGGCCGTTTCTGACAACTTATTTTCCATCGCAATATTTTGCATCATCTTATCGCTCGGGAACTTCTCGATAAAGAGAACGGCCGCAGGGTTGCCCTTAAAAATTTCTTTTGCAAATGCATCAACAACGTAACTTTTAACCATTATTTACTCCCATCACAACTCAATATGTTCAATCTTTGCCACTATTCTACCACTGCACCCGGGAGATGGTCCTAGTCAGAGTAGCTTTGCTGACGTTAATTTGTCCAATAAAAAAATCTCACCCGCTAACGAGTGAGATTTGAATCATTTATTAGTTAAACAAGTAAGTATACTTGCCGTAACCTTCTTTTTCCAAGTCTTCCTTAGGAACAAAGCGCAAGGCCGCAGAGTTAATGCAGTAGCGCAACCCACCTTGGTCGACAGGTCCATCATTGAAGACGTGACCCAAGTGAGAGTCGGCTTCACCAGAACGAACTTCCGTCCGGGTCATACCAAATGAACTATCAGTTGATTCATTCAAATCAGCTTCATCAATTCCCTTGGTAAATGAAGGCCAACCACAACCTGAGTCGTACTTGTCAGTTGATGAAAACAAAGGTTCACCAGAGACAACATCAACGAAGATACCATCATCCCACCACTGGTCATACTTACCGGTAAAGGCTCGTTCAGTCGCAGCGTTTTGTGTTACTTCGTATTGCTCTTCAGTTAATTTTTGCTTTAATTCTTCTTTATCATACTTTGCCATTGTTACTTGTCCCCCCAATACTTTGCTTGATACTGGTGCCGAGGCCCCATCATCATGGCTTCCCGCAAGGGATCCTTTTGATAGAAGTCTTGGTGGTACTCTTCGGCTTCATAGAAAGGCTTGGCATCTTCGATTGATGTCACGATTGGCTTGTCGAAGCGGCCAGAATCGTTTAATTCTTGCTTTGATGCTTCGGCGATTTGCCGTTGTTCAGGTGAATTAACAAAGATAACCGGGCGGTAAGAATCACCCCGGTCAGCAAACTGGCCCATCGCATCTGTTGGGTCAGCAACTTGCCAGTATAGTTCAACCAAGTCCTTGTATGAGTATTGATCTGGGTCAAACCAAATCTTTACCGCTTCGGTATGTCCAGTGGTATGTGAACATACTTCTTCGTAGGTTGGGTTAGCCACGTGGCCACCCGTGTAACCGGAACGGACCTTTTCAATACCTGGTAACGAATCAAATGGTTCGACCATGCACCAAAAACATCCTCCAGCGAAAATTGCAGTATCTTGTGCCATTGCGCAATACCTCCTACTTACTATTGTAAACGGAACCGAAAATTAGTCAATGGTATAGTTGTCTTTTTATAAAATCAAAGACGGTCTTCAATCCATTGCCAAACTTCATCTTTCCCAGACTTAGTCTGGGATGAGAAGAACATGAAGTCTGAGTTTTCACCGTTAAATTCAACGGTTTTCTTGATAATCGACTCTGCTTGGTTTAATTTCCCACGTGAAACTTTGTCCGCCTTAGTAGCGACCAAAAGCACTGGAATGTTATAGTAATCCAACCATTGGTACATCATGACATCTTCTTCACTGGGCTTATGACGGGCGTCAACCAATGAGATAACGCCTCGCAATTGCTTCCGGGAGGTAATGTAAGTTTCAATCATCTCACCGAAGGCTTCCCGCTTCTTTTTGGAAACCTTGGCATAACCATAACCGGGAACATCGACGAAGTATAATTCGCCTTCAACATCATAGAAGTTCAATGTCTGAGTTTTCCCAGGTTGACTTGATGTCCGTGCAAAGTTCTTACGATTAATCAGCGTGTTCGTCAATGATGATTTACCAACATTTGACCGCCCCACTAGGGCAAATTCAGCCCGACCATCGGTCGGATATTGGCTCGGCGCAACTGCCGACATCACCATTTCAACGTTATGAACATCCATACTTAATCCTTTTTATCTTTCTTTAAAACCAATTTAGGTTCCTGACCATTTGTCACGGAATCCTTAGTGATGATGACCTTTTCGATATCATCACGACTTGGAATTTCATACATGATGTCTTTCATCACGTTTTCAATAATTGACCGCAAGCCACGGGCCCCGGTTCCTCGTTCGATTGCCAAATCAGCCATCGCTGACAAAGCATCAGAGTCGAATTCCAAATCAACATCGTCCAAGCCCAACAAGGCCTGGTATTGCTTAACGAGGGCGTTCTTTGGTTGAGTCAAAATATGAGTCAAATCTTCAACCGTCAACTCAGCCAAAACCGTAATGATTGGCAACCGACCAATAAATTCTGGAATCAAACCAAACTTAGTTAAGTCTTCTGGTTCAACATTATCCAAAATGTTAGCCTTATCCAAAGCCTTAGCTTGGTCAGAAGTACTTGATCCAAAGCCAATAACACGGCTACCAAGACGTTCCTTGATTTGTGTATCCAAGCCCGCGAAGGCCCCACCAACGATAAAGAGAATGTTGGTTGTATCAACCTGAATTAATTCTTGTTGGGGGTGCTTACGACCACCTTGTGGTGGAACAGAAGCAATGGTACCTTCCAACATCTTCAACAAGGCCTGTTGGACCCCTTCACCAGAAACATCACGGGTGATTGAAACGTTTTCAGATTTCTTAGCAATCTTGTCAATTTCATCAACATAAATGATTCCGCGTTGGGCAGATTCAACATCAAAGTCGGCTGCTTGGAGCAACTTCAAAAGAATGTTTTCAACATCTTCTCCAACATACCCAGCTTCGGTCAAAGTCGTGGCATCCGCAATGGCAAATGGTACCTGCAAAATCTTAGCCAATGATTGGGCCAAGTACGTCTTTCCAGAACCGGTTGGTCCCAGCAAGGCGATGTTTGATTTTTGCAATTCAACATCGGTTGTCTTCAATGCATTTTCGTTTACACGCTTGTAGTGGTTATAAACCGCCACTGCCAAAGTCTTCTTGGCGTCGTCTTGACCAATCACGTAATCGTTTAGGTTTTCAACGATTTCTTTTGGTGTTGGTAGAGTCAATTGTTGGTCTTGTTGGTCAACTTTAAGCTCTTCTTGAATGATTTGATCAGCTAATTCGATACATTCATTACAAATATAGAGCCCATCAGGACCCGCAACTAACTTCTTGACTTCATCAGCTTCCTTACCACAAAAAGAGCAGTGGACTGGAGTCGTTTCATCTGGTGTTTGTACCATGACATCCCCCTCTAAATCGATTCGTTGGTGGTCTCACTCAACCACCCTTGTGCTCGTGCCTATGTTCAGTGCTCGCGTAGGCTATGTAAGAAAAAAAGCCCCGTCGGGCTTTTTAACGGCTTACTTTGCCTTTGCAGATGAAACAATCTTATCAACGACTGCCTTCATAGCAATGTCATGCTTCAACAAATCATCTGACAATGATTGTTTAACTTGTTCTTCAGAGATGTTGTATTGGTCAGCCAATGACTTAACTTCGGCTGCAACTTCTTCTTCAGATGGTTGTACATTTTCGGCCTTAACAATTGCTTCCAAGACCAAGTTGATCTTAACGCGGTTGTCAGCACCTTGTTCAAATTGTTGCTTGAATGATTCTTGTGTTTGACCAGAAATTTGGAAGAACATTTCTGGTGAAATACCTTGTTGTTGCAATTGACCAAGGTATTGTTGCATTTGACGGTCAACATCTTCGTCAATCATTTCTTGCGGAATTGAACCACCAACAACTTCAGCATTGTCAACGGCAGCTTGAACGGCTGCGTCTTCGAATTCATCAGCTGCGGCTTGGTCGCGAGCTTCTTGCAAGTTCTTCTTTGTCTTTTCCTTCAATTCTGCCAAAGTTTCAACGTCTTCGTCGACATCCTTAGCAAATTCGTCGTCCAATTCAGGCAATGACTTACGCTTGATTTCGTGAAGCTTAACTTCAAACAAAGCTTCCTTACCAGCTAAGTCCTTAGCTTGGTATTCGGCTGGGAAGGTAACCTTAACGTCAACATCTTCACCAGCAGTATGACCAACCAATTGTTCTTCGAAGCCAGGAATAAATGATCCTGAACCCAATTCCAAAGAGTAATCCTTGGCTTGGCCACCTTCGAAGTGGTCACCATCAACAGAACCATCAAAGTCGATTACGACAGTATCGCCGTTTTCAGCCTTAGTTCCATCTTCTTGCAAAACCAATTCAGCTTGGTTTTCTTGTTGGCGCTTGATTTCAGCATCAACGTCTTCATCGGCAACAGTTGCATCGTTCTTTTCAACTGCCAAACCAGTGTAGTCACCCAACTTGATTTCAGGGGCTACGGCGAAGTCAGCCTTCATTTCCCAGTCAGCACCCTTGTTCATTGAAACAGGGGCGATGTCAGGGCGACCAACGATTGTCAAACCTTGTTCTGCGATTGCGGCATCAAATGCAGCAGGCAAAACAATGTCCATTACGTCTTGGTACAATGCTTCTTCACCAAACTTTTGTAAGAACATTGACATTGGTACCTTCCCCTTACGGAAGCCAGGTACTGAAATCTGGTTCTTGTTCTTGTCAAAAGCTGGCTTCAAGGCGTTTTGTACATCCGCTTGAGCGATAGTAAATTCTAGTGTACCGCGGTTTGCATCCGCAGCAGCTGTCCATTTAGACATGTTAAATCCTCCAAAAATAAGTTCTATATAATTTTAGACCAAATGGCCAATTTTATCAAGGTCGGTGGCCAATATGTCTTGCTTTCCTTGGGCAAAAGTCGCAAATTCTGAATTCATTAACCCACTTAGCCAATAAACTAGACCAAATCAAAATTTTGCCTGGATTTTCAGCACTGCTTTCTGCAAATATTCGAACCGACTTCATAAAATTAAAACCTCACAAGTCTGGTATCAGTATTTCAAAAAAAGAGCTGCAAAATAGCTTGCAGCTAAAAGAAAATATGACGATCAATCAAGCACCCATTGGATAATGCAGCTGTCATCGATTGACTTGGATGCAAAATTTACTTTTTGCGGAAGTGAAATAAGTAATGCAAAAATAAGTCAATCGCAATCAAGATAAGGGTTCCAAATGATAACAAAAGTTCTAAGTCATTCACTGTTACTTTATGCACGTCAGCTTCTCCTTCCAATGGGCGTCGTTTCACGGTTGGTTCCCAACCAAACTAGCACCCATTTTTAAAGATAACCGCCACTTACTCGACAAAATTATACCATAAGGGAAACCGCCATAAAAGCCTTTATATCAGACTTTATGCCGGTTTTTATTGTTATAAAACTTTTAGAAATTTTATTTCTAATATCGTTGACTTTGTTGATGAATTTGGAAGGTCAACGGTTTACTGAAAGCATAAAAATAAGCACTGGGATTTGCGTGCGCAGATGGTTTATCTTTTGTTTTTCAACAAAATAATTTTAATATTTCAAAGAAATTGCTAGCAGCTTCTCTTTTAAGTAAGAGGATTGGTAGCAATTTTTTATTTTTTTGCTTATTCATAACTCAACTCACTCCAAAACAAAAAACCCGACTCTCGTCAGGCTTTTTACAAACAATTATTCTGGCAGGTTAGCCAAATCAGCAACCGCTTGACCATAGATTCCCATTGAACGAACCAAGTCGTCCACAAGGGCAAATTCGTCAACTTGGTGCATCTTATCAGGTGAGTCTGGGAACAAGGCCCCAAAGGCAACCCCACGTTCCATCAAACGGCCGTAAGTTCCACCACCAATAACTTGGTCATGGGCTGGCAAGCCAGTTTGGTCGTGGTAGATGCCCAACAAAGTCTTAACAACGGGGTCTTCAGGTGAAACGTAGTGTGGTACCTGAGCGTGACCACCAATTTTGGCTTCGTAATCCCATTCTGGCATCGCATCGTTCAACTTAGCTTCGATAAATTCAGGTTCAATTCCCTTTGGATAACGGAAGTTATAGTTGATATAAACCCCTTCGTCCAAATTAAACTTTTGAATTCCAACGTTCATTGACAAGGCACCCATGACATCATCGACATGGTCAACGCCCAAAATCTTTCCAGTTGGGTCATCGTGTGATAATTCACCCAAGTACTTCAAGAAGTGAGCGGCTGTGCCACCAAAGTTATATTGGTCCAAGAACTTAGCCAAGTAAGTTCCCGCATTTTCACCAGTTTCTGGCAAAGATCCGTGAACCTGCTTACCCAACAATTCGAAGTCAACCTTCTCACCATCAGGTGTAACTGAACCACGGACTTGTGGGTTATTGGCCAAGAAGGTCGCAAAGTCGGTAACTGTTTGGTCAGGGTCCAAACCAAAGACAGTGGCCCGGGCAACACCGGGAACCATGTTCGTCCGGATACCTGAATCAAATGACAAAAGCTGAGCATCGTCACCATTAGTAGCTGGTGATGTGATGTTAACTTGCAAGTTTCCCTTTTCACCGTTAATGATTGGGTATTCGGCATCTGGTGAGAAACCAAAGGCTGGAGCTGGTTCAACTTCGAAGTAACGAGTCATCCCCGTCCAGTCGTTTTCTTCATCAGTTCCGAAAATCAAACGAACTCGGCGCTTCAATGGCAAATTCAAATCGCGAATCATCTTGAAACCGTAGTAAGCGGCCAAACCGGGGCCTTTATCATCTGAGGCTCCACGGGCAATTACCTTGCCGTCTTCGATAACTGGACCAAAGGGATCAGTTGACCAGCCTTCACCGGCTGCCATAACGTCAACGTGAGACAACAAGGCCACGTATTCATCAGCGTCCTTGGGACCAATTTCAATATAACCGGCCAAATTGTCGATGTTTTTGGTCACAAAACCATCGCGATCAGCCAATGCCAAGATATGAACCAAGGCATCCTTGGGACCAGGTCCCAATGGAGCATCCTTAGTTGCCTTGCTATCATCACGCACAGAAGGAATACTCAAAAAGTCCTTCAAATCAGACAAGAAAGCTTGTTCCTCTTCCTTTGCCTTTGCCTGCCAATCAATCATTCAAAGCCTCCTTGAAGAAAGTCTATCCAAGCCCTTTCTCACTGTTTTCTTATGTTTTTCACTATTTATTTTCATTATACACTTGTCCCAAGAGTTGGGTCTACCGCTCGTCAGGTAAATTTTCAGAGACTCTAACCTGGGATGTCTCTCAAATACTCATCCTTCCTGCAAATTAACGTCCCCACCGGCCAACAATTGTCGTCCGCCAAATTCAAGCGTAAAATACCAAGCAGAGAGGTAGATTATGCAAACACTTAGTGAACAAATCGTCCGCAACGTTGTCCAACCCCGACCACAGGTCGCCCACAAAGGAACCTTTGGCCGGGTCTTAATTGTGGCCGGGTCGCAATCCTTTGGTGGTGCCGCCATCATGAATGCCCAAGCAGCAGTATATTCCGGTGCTGGTCTCGTAACCGTAGCCACGGACCCAAGTAACAAGACTGCCCTGCTAGCCCGTCTGCCGGAAGCGATGGTCGTTGATTTTAACCAAGACTTAACACCTTTAATCGACTCAGCCAATGTCATCTTAATCGGTTCAGGATTAGGTGATGAATTTTTTATCCTGCAAAAAGTCTTTAGTCGGACTCGGGCCGACCAAGTGGTCATCATCGACGGATCAGCTTTGACCATGATGGCCCACAAGGGTCTTAGTCTTCCGGCCGGTCAGGTTATCTTGACTCCACACCAAATGGAATGGCAGCGGCTCAGTCAAGTTGCTATTGCCGACCAGGGCCAAGCAGAAAATAACCAGCAAGCTTTGCAAAAATTAGCAAGCTACCACGACCTACCAATTTTGGTTTTGAAGTCCGACCGGACTCAGGTATACTTAAAAAATGACCTTTACCAATTAACCGTTGGCGGGCCCTACCAGGCAACCGGCGGCATGGGTGATACCCTTGCCGGCATGGTCGCCGGCTTTGCTGCCCAATTTCAACCACTTGACCAAGCTGTCTTGGCTGCCGTTTATAGCCACTCGGCAATCGCGGCTGACTTAGCTAAAACGGCCTACGTAACCCTGCCAACGGCTATTGCCCAATCGTTGCCGGCCTACATGCAAAAAATGGCTCAGGCTGATTAAGCTTAGTTAGCCTGAGTGCCAGTCTGGTCAGCGGTCGTTTTTACATCACCGGTTGTAGCCAACAAGTATTTAATTTCAATACACAAATTTAAGGGAGTTAGATTAATGAAATTTATTTCGTGGAACATTGATTCAATCAACGCCGCCGTCGAGCATAGTTCTGATAGAGGCCAGATGACCTGGGCAACCTTGGAAAATTTGGCTGCCGCCCAACCGGACGTCCTGGCCATCCAAGAAACCAAATTAAAGGACTCCGGCCTGACGAAGAAGCACTCGGCCGCCTTGACTGACCTCTTCCCCGACTATCATATCTATACCAACTCATCAACAGCCCGCAAATCTTATGCTGGAACGATGATGATTTCTAAGGAAGAACCTCTATCAGTCGATTATCCAACGATTGGTGCCCCGGGTGAAATGGACCAAGAAGGACGGATTATCACCCTGGAATTTCCAACTTTCTACGTTTCAACCGTTTATACACCCAATGCCGGATCAAAGCTCGACCGGTTGGCCGACCGCCAAGCCTGGGATGATGCCTACCGGGCCTACATCGATGGTTTGAATGCCAAGAAGCCGGTTATTTTCTCCGGCGACTTTAACATCGCCCACGAAGAAATCGATTTGAAGCACCCAACCACTAATCACCATTCGGCCGGCTTTACCGACGAGGAACGCGAGAAGTTCACCCTCCTCCTCGACAACGGGTATACCGACACCTTCCGAGCTACCCATCCCGACCAAGGCGACCTCTACACTTGGTGGGCCCAACGAGTAAAGACCTCTAAGGTCAACAACTCCGGTTGGCGGATTGACTACTACCTTGTTTCTGACAAGATTGCCGACAAGGTGACAGCTAGCACGGTCGTTGACACCGGTGCGCGCCAAGACCACGCACCAATTGAACTCGAAATTGATTTATAAAAAAGTCAGAACAATCTGACCAAAATAAAAATGCTACTAAGACCTGGTTTCAACCACCCGGGCTTAGCAGCATTTTTTTATTTATTACGGACGTATTCTTTCAAAACATCATTGCCAAACAATTGGCTTTGATGGATTAAAATTTGCGCACAGGCCAAGGAATCAGCCAAGGCGTTGTGATGGTTATCTAAGCGGACTTTCAAAGCCGCCGAAACCGTGTTTAATTTGTGATTTGGTAAGTCAGGCAATAACCGTCGCGAGGTTTGGACGGTGTCCAAAATCTGGTAATGAGCTTCCGGCAGACCATAGTAGTCCAGGCAGGCCCGCAAAACCGAGGCATCGAAATTAGCATTATGGGCCACTACCAACTTTTCTTCGGTAAAGAGTGGCGCAATTGTTGGCCAAATCTCGTCGAAAGTTGGCGCATCGACAACATCCTTGGGATAAATCCCGTGGATTTGCGAGTTACGAGCCGAAAATGGTGTCGGTGGCTTAATCAATGAGTAAAACTGGTCGACTACTTTGTCATCGCGGACAACCGCTAAGGCCAAAGAAACAGCGGAATGGCGCTGGTTACTAGCCGTTTCAAAATCAAAAGCAACAAAGTTCATGATAAAAGCAACTCCATTTTCATCAAATTTGCCTGGCGACCGGAACTCAGTTGAATGGGTTGGGTTTCTTCCCCAACCTCAACAAAACCGACCGCCTTGTAGAGGTGGCGGGCCGGGGCATTGGCCTCATCGACATCGAGCCAGATATTGTCGTAACCAACTTTTTTGGCCCAATCAATCATTGCTTCCAGTGTCAGTCGACCCAACCCTTGGTTTTGGAAGTCGGCTAAAATGGCAACACCGACTTCACCATCCAGGATAGATCCCATGCCAACCGGACCAGCAACTTTCGGCCC
>NZ_DF968005.1:39891-41251 GCF_001047075.2 Fructobacillus ficulneus | reverse complement strand
CCGGCTGGACTTTCGGCCCAAACCAACCATGTCCGTTGTGGGAGGTCCTTGCCGCGCAAGTTATCCTCATAAATATCCGGGTCAATCAAAGAGTCCCGGACTTCAGCTATTTCCATCGTATCGGATTCTTGTCGCAAGACGGCAATTAAGTCTTGGATGGCTTGTGCCTGACTCAAATCCAAAGTTACAAGAGAATATTCATAAGCAATTTCATTTTCCGCTGCCATCAGTCAATGCCTCCTCAACTGCTTGTGCTTGGCCAAGGCCCTGCACTGTGATTTGCCGGTCCGACTCACCAGTCCCCATTCGAGTAAAGGTCATCTCCAACCGATCATTGGGCAAGAGGTCGGCCATGTACTGGGGCCATTCAATCAGAGTCACCCCATCCGTGCCGAGGTAGTCTTCAAAGCCCTGGTCTTCAGCCCCAGCAAATTCGAGCCGGTAAGCATCAAAATGGTACAGGGGAATCCGCCCCTCTTCGTAGGTATTCAAGATATTAAAGGTCGGACTCTTGACCCGGCTCGTAATATCCAAGGCCCGAGCTAATCCTTGAGTAAAGGTCGTTTTTCCCGCCCCTAAGTCGCCTTGGAGAGTGACAACTAAGCCTGGATAGGCCAGCTGAGCTAATTGTTTTGCCAACGCCTGGGTGGCGGCTGGATTGTTTGTTTGATAACTTTTCATAGCCCTATTATAGCACGGCCACCACTGGCCAACTCTGGGATAAAAGGACAAAAGCTCACCTTTTCTCTCGAAAAATTTCCACTGACTTGATTTTTAGACATCGCTGCCAGAAAGGACTACAATAGTAGTAATTAGGTAAGTACGAAAGGAATTTTTATTCATGTCAAAATCAACACTCTTCCAAGTTGGCTCAATGCAATTGTTGGCCAACAGCCTCTTAGACGGAACAATGCCCATTGCTGAACTTCTTAAGCATGGTGACTTTGGAATCGGAACTGGCCAAGGCCTTGATGGTGAATTGATCATCTTAGACGGTAAGGCTTACCATACCCTTGTTTCGGGTGAAAGTGAAACACCAGCAGCCGACTTTGCTTCACCATTCGCTGCTGCCCACCATGGCGATTTTCAAGACCATGGTACAGCAGAAAACAAGGCTTTAGAAGATGTTTTAGGTGATGCCGTTAAGGACTTGCAAGCTCAAAACCAATTTGTCGCCTTGCTTGTTGAAGGTGAATTCGAAACAATGACCACTCGGTCAGCAGCCGGTAGCCAAAAGCCATACCCTTCTTTGGTTGAAGCTGCTGAAAAGCAACAAGTCTTCAACGGTTCAAAGGTTAAGGGTCGCCTCTTGTCTTACTATGCTCCCGCAATCTACCAAGGTGTGACCGTTGCCGGTTTC
>NZ_DF968005.1:39492-39850 GCF_001047075.2 Fructobacillus ficulneus | reverse complement strand
ACTCTCACTTCTTGTCAGATGACGAAGAATTAAGCGGTCACGTTTTGACTGGTAAAATTTTATCAGCGACCGTTAAGGTTCAACCGCTTGACACCTTCGAACAAGTTTTGCCTGTTAACAACGCCGACTTCAAGGCCGCTGACTTAACTGACTTAACCATGGTTCACAAAGCTATCGAAGCTGCCGAATAATTGTAAATTAAAAAGAATTAGCTCAGCTGAGCTAATTCTTTTTTTGTGACCTGATTACGGTCATTCATTTTTAAGATTACTTATGGACGAACATGGCATCCCCAAAGGAGAAGAACCGATACTTGGCGTCAACCGCATGCTGGTAGGCATTGAGGATGTGTTCGCGG
>NZ_DF968005.1:26842-39460 GCF_001047075.2 Fructobacillus ficulneus | reverse complement strand
TAAAGGCAGCAACCAACATCACCAAGGTCGACTTAGGCAAGTGGAAGTTGGTAATGAAGGCATCCACAACCTGCCACTGGTAACCCGGCTTGATAAAGATGTCGGTCCAACCAGAGTCGGCCTGGATCTCACCTTCGAACTTCGAACCGATGGTTTCCAGAGTCCGAATCGAAGTCGTTCCCGTCGCCACAATCCGGCCACCGCGGGCCCGAGTTGCGTTCAATTGGGCAGCCGCTTCGGCTGTCAACTGGTAGAACTCTGAGTGCATTTGGTGGTCTTCGATGTTTTCTTCTTCGACCGGACGGAAGGTTCCCAGCCCGACGTGGAGGGTTAATTCGACCAAATCAACGCCCTTGTTGGCCACCTTTTGTAGTAATTCTGGTGTCCAGTGTAGGCCGGCCGTTGGGGCCGCAGCAGAACCATCAACCTTAGAATAAACCGTTTGGTACCGTTCCTGGTCAGCCAACTTTTCCTTGATGTATGGTGGCAAAGGCATTTCACCCAATTCGTTTAGCCGTTCCATGAAGATCCCGTTGTAGGTAAATTCAACGTAGCGACCGCCGTGTTCCAATTCACCAACGATTATTCCAGTCATGACCGGGTTTTCAGGGTCATCCCCGAAGAGGATGGTTGACCCAATTGGTGACTTCTTCGCTGGCTTCACCAACGTTTCCCAGACGTCATCGTGGTCTTGGCGTAAGAGCAAGACTTCGGCATGACCACCGGTTTCAGGACGGATACCATGCAAGCGAGCGGGCAAGACCCGGGAGTTGTTCATCACTAGGGCATCACCGGGGTTGAGGTAGTCCAAAATGTCATAAAAATGGCGGTCTTCATAGGCCCCAGTTTCCGCATTCAAAACCAACAACCGGGAAGTATCCCGGTCCTTTAGTGGCGTTTGCGCGATTAACTCTTGCGGCAAGTCGTAGTCAAAATCTGCTAATTGGTAATGTTTTTCTTCAGTCATAAATCTCTTTTTTCAATTCTTGTGTTAATTATTCTTCGACCAACTAGGTTTAAGCCAGGTCTTCCGGAACGGGACGACCGAGATGGCGGTATCCCGCCTCAGTCACAACCCGCCCTCGCGGTGTCCGTCTTAAAAAGCCTAATTGGAGGAGGTAGGGTTCGACCATCGACTCCAGGGTATCCGACTCCTCACCAATATTGGCGGCAATCGTATTCAAGCCGACCGGACCACCATGGTAAAAATCAATCATGGCGTTCAACAACTTGTGGTCGGTATCGTCCAAGCCCTTTTGGTCAACGCGGAGCTTATCCAAGGCCATCTCCACTAGGTCGGTATCAATCGAATCCGCCCCGGCCACTTGAGCAAAGTCACGAACCCGCTTCAAAAGGCGGTTGGCAATTCGTGGTGTTCCCCGCGACCGGGAAGCCACGGCATAGGCCCCATCTTCCGTAATTGGTGCTTCAAAGATATCGGCCGTCCGTTTGACGATTTGTTGGAGGTCTTCGGGTTGGTAGTACTCCAAGGAGTTAATAATGCCAAACCGGTCCCTTAAGGGCTTCGACAACATTCCTGGTCGAGTAGTTGCTCCCACCAAGGTAAAGGGTGGGAGAGGAAAATGCACGGCCCTAGCCGTTGGCCCCTGGCCGACCATGATGTCGATAAAATAATCTTCCATCGCCGAATAGAGCATTTCTTCAATGTTCATTGGCAGACGGTGAATTTCATCGATGAACAAGACATCCCCTGGTTCCAAACCATTCAGCAAGGCTACCAAGTCACCGCCCTTTTCAATCGCTGGCCCAGATGCCGTTTTCAAATGAACATCAAGCTCGTTAGCGATAATCATTGCCAAGGTCGTCTTCCCAAGTCCGGGTGGTCCAAACAGCAAGACGTGGTCCAAGGCCTCTTCCCGCATCTTGGCCGCCTGCAAATAAACCGCCAGTTCCTCTTTCAAGGCTCCCTGGCCGATATACTCACGCAAATACTTGGGCCGCAATGAGAGTTCATCTTGGTGGTCCCGTTCATTGGCCGCAACGTCTCGTAACAGTTCGTCCGTAGCATTTTGGCTTTCAAACCAAGTGTTAAATTGTGGATTTTCTTCAGTCATTATTACTATTATAACGCATTTATTCTGGAACTTCGGTCCAAGATTACCCTCAAATCACCAGCAAATGAAAACTCGGTATTCTAAATGTGAATACCGAGCTTATTAATTTATTGGGTTAATTAAATTGCTTACTTGGCCAACCATTCTGGCAGAGCCTGCAATAACTTTTCCAAGGCCCGGCCCCGGTGTGAAAGACCGTTTTTTTCACTAACCGTCATCTGGGCAAAGGTCTTGCCGGCTTCGGGATAATAAAAGATTGGGTCATAGCCAAAGAGGTTGTCACCGGCTGGTTCTGTCGTGATGACACCATCAACTTGGCCACTGACCTTCAAGTCTTCCTTTCCCGGACCGACTAATTCCATTACCGTCATGAAGTGGGCTGACCGGTCACCACCATCAAGAGCAGCTAACTTGGTCAAAACCTTTTCGTTATTGGCTTGGTCATCGTGGTCGCCAGCATAGCGGGCTGAGTAGACCCCTGGTTCGCCGTTCAAAGCTGGGATAATTAAGCCAGAATCATCGGCCAAGATGTAGTCTGCTGGGTAAGCTGCGGCCAAAGCGGCTGTCTTCTTGTGGGCGTTCTCCGCAAAGGTCGTTCCATCCTCAATGATTTCCGGTACTGTCTCTAAGTCCTTTAAAGACAAAACCGTAAAATCAAGGTCGGCTTGATCCAAGGCATCCTTGATTTCTTGGACCTTGTGGGCATTTCCTGTCGCAATAATTAGTCGTGGCATTAATTTTTCCTTTTAATCGTTAGTTCTAACGTTACAGTGAACGCTTTAATCTTGGCTTGGTAAGTCTAGATGATTGAAGTGCCAATCGTGTTCCTGACCCAACCATTGGCTGGCAATCTCGCTAAAGGTCTCTACCGATCCAGTAGTGGATAAGTTGTAGTTAGCTTCGTGGTTATCGTCGGCATCTAACCCTTGGTCTTGCAAAATTTTAGCCAATTGCTCGGCGGTCGCAATCCCAGGATCAACCAAGGTAACGTCCGGTCCTAAGGCTTCTTGAATGGCCGGTGCCAAGAGTGGAAAATGAGTGCAGCCCAAAACCAGGGTATCAATCCCCTCTTCTTTGAACGCTGCCAAATGGTCAGCCATCAAGGCTGGCACATCATCATCCTGGTAGCGGTTTTGCTCAACTAATTGGACAAAGTCCGGTTCAGCCTGAGCAAAGACCTGGCTGTCAGGAACTGCGGCTTTGATTTCCGCCTGGTACTGACCAGAATCAACCGTTCCCTGGGTCGCAATCACCCCAATTTTTTTGCTCTGACTGGTCTTAACAGCCGATTGGACACCCGAATCGATGACCCCTATGACCGGGATTGGTAATTCGGCTTGCAGTCCCGGCAAGGCACAGGCAGTAGCAGTGTTGCAGGCAATCGCTAAGGCCTTGATATCGTGTTCTTGAATCAGGTAGTCCGCAATCTGTCGAGTAAACTTCGCGACTTCGGCTGGATTTCGTGGTCCATAAGGCATGCGTGCCGTATCGCCGACATACGCAATTGATTCATTTGGCATTTGTTGGGCAGCCGCTTTTAAGACGGTGAGCCCCCCAATTCCTGAATCCATCATTCCAATTGTTTTATTATTGTTCTTCATATTTATAATTATCAACCGTTCTAGACAAAATGCAAGCCTTTCACCCTGTTTAGCCCGACTTTTTGCTATAATAACGGATAGAAAGGAATCTTTACTTATGTCAAATGCTAGTGCCAAGAACCAAACTGCAGCCAACCGAACGGTTGATGCCTTTGCTCCAATACTTTTACGTGATGCCCTTTTAGCAAACTTGTTAACCGACGATTATGCTAACATCACTTACTGGGCTGGTAAACAATTAGCCCGTCAATTCCCAATTGAGACTAGCGCTGACCTTCCTGACTTCTTTACTAAGGCTGCCTTTGGTGATTTGACCTTAAAATACCAGGCTGCTGATCAACAGGAATGGCTTTTGTCCGGCCCAGTTGTTCACGACCGCCTAGCAACCAATCCGCAAGCCGATTTTTCACTTGAAGCTGGTTTTATCGCTCAGCAAGTGGAAAAACAAGATGAAGCTATCTCCGAAGGAACCGTCCAAATTTCAAGTCGGCAAGAAGTTGTTGTCATTACCATTTTGACGGATATGGATCATCAGATTTCTGCCCTGACTTCTTCAGAACAAATGGCCATGCGTGACCATTTCTTAGACCAAGCCGAAGAAATTGCGGCTACCCCAGCCCCACTCCAAGAATTGGTAACTGAAGTGGTCGTCGAAGACGTACCAACTAGCACTAGTGCCGCAGTCACTGAACCTACTGCCCTCGCTGAAACCAGTGAAAGTGCTGTCAGCCAAGCTGAACCTGCTATTTCGATTAATGACTGGCAACAAACTTCAACACCTGCAGCTGAAGAGCCTGCTCCACTTGTTGAAAGTGAAACAACCGTTTCTGAATTGGCTGACCCAGCTGAAAGCCAATCCGCTACCGAAATCGAATTTCCCGAAAGTGAATCAGCAGAATCACTTTCATTGGAACAATCTATCACGAACTCATTGCTCGACTTTGGTAAAGAACTCCAACAAAAGACGCGCGAAGATATTGATGCTAATCGCCGCCGATAAGTTAATTTAACGTATCAAGGGTCAACTAACAGCTGTTAGTTGACCCTTTTTTGTACTCATATTTTTTCGAATAACTGTCATAGACACAAAAATCCTCCCAAGAGTACTCTTAGGAGGCTTTTGCTTTTAATCGTTGCCTTCTTTGTTTTGGCGACGAGTATTACGACGGTCTTGTCGCATTTCAATTCGGTGGTCCATTTGGCGCTTACGCTTAATCTTGTTCTTGATTTGGCGCTTGTAGCCAGGCTTAACGTTCTTCTTCTTTTTCTTAACCATCCCGACCATTTCTGGGTCGAGCTTGTTTGTGGTGGCGTTACGTTGGACACGGGCTTTCCGGTCCTTAACATCCACGATTTCATCGCCACGGATTTGCTTGTGGGCGAATGTCACCCCAAACTTTTCCAAATCAGCAATCCGGTCTTCTTCATCAGGACCGTACAAAGTCACGGCTGTTCCAGCCATCTTGTTCCGGCCTGTTCGACCAACACGGTGAACGAAGAATTCCAATTCATCGGGCACACCATCATTGATGACGTGTGATACACCTTGGATATCGATTCCACGAGCAGCCAAATCAGTGGCCACAACGTATTGGTAATCGAGGTTTAAGACACCCTTCATCACCCGACGACGTTCACGTGGTGGAATATCACCATGAATTTCGGCAACCTTCAAGCCGCGACCACGTAAGTGAGCGGCCAATTCCTTGGCCCGTTCCTTGGTGTTGGTGAAAATCAAAGCTAGGTATGGGTTGAAGATTGACAACAACTTGTCAATGACTTCTTCCTTGTTCTTTGACTTCGTTGGCACCAACCAGTTGTCAATCGTATCAGCGATTGTCGCTTCGGTTGGAATGGTCTGGAAGTCAGGGTTTGATAGGTACTTCTTCAAGAAAGGCTTTAATTTTTCAGGCATTGTTGCTGAGAAAATCAACGTCTGTAAGTCTTTTGGCATGGCGCCGGCCAAGAAATCAACTTCATTCAAGAAGCCCATGTCCATGGTCATGTCGGCTTCGTCGACGACCAGTGTCCGCACTTGGTTAACGACCAAGGCCCCGGTTTGAACCAAGTCCTTCAATCGTCCCGGAGTTCCGATGACGATTTGGGCTTGGTGCTTTTCCAATTGACGGATTTGGCGGGCCTTATCGGTTCCCCCAACGTACTCGGCAATTGAGACCTTAACGAGTTCCATCTTTTCCGCAAATTCACGGGCAGCCTTGGCAATTTGTGCGGCCAATTCCCGTGAAGGAGTGGCAATCACTACCTGAGTTTGAGCCAATTCAGGCTTCAAGGCGTTAAAAATTGGGACTAAGAAAGTGTGGGTCTTACCAGACCCGGTTTGTGATTGACCAACCACATCCCCACCACGCAAAATCGTTGGGATTAAGCGAGCTTGGATTGGTGTCGGTTGGTCAAAGCCAATGGCTTTTAGAGCCGCCAGCACTTCTGGTTTTAAATTATATTCACCAAATTGTTGGTTTGAACTTGTCATAAAATTTCCTTAAATTTATTTCGCTTGGTTAGCTTTTAAAGCCTTATCCACCCGGTCAATGACCTTTTGGATATCAGCTTCATCATAAGCCCAAGCACCTGCGGCCATTGGGTGGCCACCGCCATCAAAGTCTTGTGCGATTGTATTAATCACAACAGACCGTGAGCGGAGACGGACCCGGTAGTCGCCATTTTCTTGTTCTTCAAAGATTGCCCAGGCTTTCACCTTGTCAATCCGTGATGGGATGGAGACAACAAAAGATGTCCCTGCATTGCCGAGATCAAAGCTGTTAATCAGGTCACGCTTCAAGACCACGTAACCAAAGCCAGATGGCAAGACATTCACATTTTGCATCACGTAACCAGAGAACTTAACCGCGTTCTCTGACAAAGTTGTCATGGCATTGTAGACCTTTTGGTAGTCAAAGCCATAGTTAATCAATTGGCCAGCAACTTCAAAAGTTTCTTGGTCCAACGAATACAGGAAGCGACCAGTGTCACCGATGATGCCGATATAGAGGTAGCGAGCGGCTTCCGGCGTCATCTTCAAGCCCTGGTCAGCCAAGGCTTGGTAAAACTGGTAAATCAATACAGAAGTAGCTGAGGTTTCATCCTCAACCCACTGCCAATCCCCGTAAGGTTCCACATTGGGATGGTGGTCAATCTTAACAACTTCCAAACCATTGCGCCAACGTTGGTCATCGACCCGAGGGTCATTGGCCGTGTCACAGACAATCACCAAAGCCTTGTTATAGGCTGAATCTGGAATTTCATCTGCTAATGGCTTGCCATCCCCAATCCAGGCCAGGCCAGGAATTTCCTTGCCGACGGCATAGATTTTCTTTTCAGGGAAAGACGCCTTTAAGATGGCTTGTAACCCTAATTGTGACCCATAGGCATCTGGATCAGGACGTTGGTGGCGGTGGATGATAATGGTATCATACCGCTTGATTTGTGCTAAGATATCTTCTTGAATTTTGGCCATGATTGCCCTTTCAACTTTTATTACTATCTTTCATTATACAGGATTTTGACCTGAGAGGAAAAAAAGCCCCAGATTTCATAAAGTTTAATTTATTGATGAGCCTTCCCTTACAAATCAAAGAGTGAAATCGACTGGAAAGCCTGGGGACTAACGTTGGAAAAGGTCAGTCCCAGGAGGCGGATGGCGAAGGTATCGGGGTAGAGTTCGTCAAAGATATTCTGGGCCTGACGGGCCAAGAAATCGGCATCCAGCAAGAAGGGTTCCGTCTGGGTAATCGACCGTGTCAGGGTCTTATACTGGTCATCACGGACCTTGATATTGAGGGTTCGACCGACCAAGTGCTTGGCCTCCATATTGGCAACCACCTTCGTCGCCAAATTTTTAAAGGTGACCGCCACCTGCGACCGGTCATGGATGGCAAACTCAAAGGTCCCCTCCTTACCAACCGACTGACGGACCCGGTGGTCCTTGACTTGCCCAAAGTGGGTCGCCCGGGCCTGCCAATACAGTTGATCACCAAAAGACCCAAAGTGCACCCGGAGTTCGTCTTGGCTCATCGCCCGTAAGTCGGCCCCGGTCTTGATGCCCAGCTGTTCAAACTTTTCCTGGGACTTTTTCCCGACCCCACGGAATTCCTTGATGGGCAGGGCCGCCACGAAGTCCATGGCCACATCGGGGCTAATGACCGTCACACCATTAGGCTTGTGGTGTTCCGATCCCAACTTGGCCAAGACCTTGTTGTAAGAGACGCCCACCGAACAGGTCAAATGCAATTCCGACCAGATTCTGTGCCTTAATTTGGCTGCTAATGTTGCCGGTGCTAAGGGATTGGCCGTCACATCGAGGTAGGCCTCATCCAAGGCGACCGGTTCATACTTGGTCGTAAAATCAGCAAAGATTTCATGAATTTGGCTCGAAATTGCCCGATACTTCTCAAAATCGGGTGTGACAAAGACCGCATCGGGACAGGCCCGCTTGGCCTCAATCGACCCCATCGCCGAGTGAACCCCAGCTTGGCGGGCAATATAATTGGCCGTTGCCACGACTCCGTGACCGTGATGGAGGTCTGGATCACTCCCGATGATCAGGGGGACGTCGCGCAAGGCCGGGTTATCCCGCATTTCCACTTGGGCATAAAAGGCATCCAAATCAACATGTAATATCTTTCGCTCATCCAGCGCTTCTAAAAATTCGGCCATGGTCATCCCCCTTTCTGGCTATATTTCTTGACAAAAGAAAAAGCCCCGGTTGCACCCAGAGGCTTTCCAACGAGGCCATTGCCTCAACGATTTCTATGTCTTCATTATAGCATTGAGATAGGTTTAATCAAAGTGCTGGCCTTAAAGATAACTGACGCAGGAGTTCGACTTTCCTGACTTAATTTGTTGAATCATGAATCCCCATCGACAAATGGATGCTGGATTTTAATTTTTTAACGTCCTTAGCCATCATCGGATTTTTGTCATTTTCTAGCCTTTGTAACGCCTTCAAATTACTTTTGGACAGGTCGCTGACAGACTTTCCAGGAATAATTTGGGCCGTTTTAACAAAGCTTCCCTTATGGTAAACCATTACATACGGATCAGTCACTCCTGGATTACTACCCGTTTGCAGAGTTAGCTTTGACCACTGGGTGCCCATTTCATTATCAGTAAACCAAGCGGTCCACTCACCATTATTCTTACTTTTCAGGCTAATTGTCTGATCACTTGGCAGTTTGGTATAGGCGGTTGTATAGGACAAAAAAGGATTAAAGCGGTCAATAGTCGGAATTCCCCGCAGGTAGCCAACCGTTAAAGTGCTAACCCAAACTACTAAGAGTGCCACAATCGTTCCCAAGCCGATTGAAATCCTTTTGTACCGTCCTTTTTTTACCAAGTCCTTATCGACTTTTGTCGCAATATTTTGTTCAGCTTCTGCCATGATGTTTTCTCCAAACACTAATTTTTCAAAAGAGACATCAAATAATTGACTAAGTTCTCTTAAAGTATCAAGGTTTGGATAATTCTTGCCAGTTTCCCAAGTTGAAACAGTCTGTCGACTAACATGCAACTGTTCAGCTAGTTCCTGCTGGGTTAATTTTTTCGTTATCCTTAATTTCTTAATATCTTCTGGAAAGCTCATCTCTTTCTCCTATTATTAAAGCTGACTAATTTCCTATATCCTAGCAAATGGTACTGGCATTTGAAAAGCAAGTAGAACTAGCATGGACGATAAATGGCTTAGTATTAGCATTCATTTGAAATTAATCATCCATCACCAAGTCATCTCATTGAACCTGAGAGGGTTCATTTAATTTTGTATTTAGAATAACAATAGATTAAAATCAAAGTGTGAACTATTTATTTAATCGTGTTTTTAACATATTAATGCTAAAAATTACGTCTAAGGAGTCCCAATGGAAAACAAAGAATTAAAAAGAAGTAACAAGCCCCTTCCAAAGCATCATCACTGGGTCTTGATCTTGACCCTCATCGTATTATTTGTTGCACTTAGTACAGGTGCCTATGCGCTCGGAAAATCTGGTAAGAATACAGTCTCATCAAATAAAAGTTCTCATCAAATTAGTACACAAAAGTCAGCTAATGCTATTTCTCAGTCTTCATCTCTATCTGATTCCCAGTCTTCATCACTATCCGATTATGCAGACAACTCTAGTTCAACAAGCCAGCTCCCAACCATCACAAAAAATGAAACAGACTATGGTTTTAAAGTCCTTCCCTATGACATGCAGCACGGGCAAGTAGATTATGGCTTGTCCGAAAGAACCACTACTACCATCAAAAATATTCAAGCATATATCGGCCATAGTTCAAATGTTATTCCAATGACTAGTGGTACCATTAATCCGCCTTCTTACTCAGGAGGCGGATTATACCCAGATGGTGTTCAGTTTTGGCATACTCAACTAACAATCGACGGAACCAAACAAAATGTTGTGGCCGCATACGCTCGCCAAGGATTTTTCCAAATTTTCACAGCTGAGCCGACTGATAAGAATTATTGCTTCACCTACAACGGAACTGCTAATTTTATTGGATCAGCTGACTTAGATAGTGCAGCGCAAGATACAAATACAACTCACTATTACGACACTGACTTTTCTTCATAATACTTACAAGAACATCATTATCTTAACTTGAACTACGAGAGCCTTGGTTTATCCACCAAGGCTCTTTTTTATTGCTTACTAGCACTAGGTAATAGTGATTGCAAAAATACTCGTTAGATATTTTGAGACACGTCGATTTTTAAGGCAAAAGAAAAAGCCACCACAAAGTGGTAGCTTTTCACTCGAATTACTTGGCGTCGATACGACGTTCGCGGATACGAGCAGCTTTTCCTTGCAAAGCACGCAAGTAGTAAAGCTTGGCACGACGAACGCGACCCAAACGAGTAACTTCGATCTTGTCAACACGTGGTGAGTGAAGTGGGAATGTACGTTCCACACCAACACCTGATGAAATCTTACGAACAGTATAAGTTGCTTGGATACCAGCACCCTTACGCTTGATAACAACTCCTTCAAAGAGCTGAACACGTTCGCGACTTCCTTCAACGATACGAGCGTGAACACGTACTGAATCACCAGCACGGAATTCAGGAACATCGTTCCGCAATTGGTTTGAAGTTAACTTTTCTAAAATGTTGTTTTGACGCATGGTCATTTCTCCTAATCGGGAATCATACACTTGTCCTTGGACTAACGCACAGCGGATTACCGTTAATTTATGGCTTTATAGCCAAAATCAATTATAACAAAACCGACAGGTTTTTGTAAAGGGTGACTCGGTCTGGAATAATCAGGCCTTAATTTGCCCGCCCATTTCAGCTTCAATGGCTGCAACCTTATCGTTGGCTTCGGCCTGGCTATCCGCCACAACGCCGATGTAAAGCTTCAACTTTGGTTCTGTTCCGGAAGGACGCAAGGCAATCCATGATCCGTCGGCCAACCAGTATTTCAAAACATTGGCCTTAGGTTGTGGCAAGGTCTTGACGGCACCGGCACGGTCAACTTGAGTTTGGGCCAAGAAGTCTTGGGTGGCCAAAACCATTTGACCGCCAACCGTTTCCAAGCTTTGGTCGCGGAACTTCGTCATCAAGGCTGACATTTCTTCATGACCATTCACGCCAGGAAAATCAAAGGCCAAGGTCTTTTCTTCGAAGTAACCAAATTGGTCATACAAGACGTTCAAACCATCAGCAAAGCTCATGTTTTGTTCCTTATAGTAGGCTGCCATTTCAGCAAACAAGACTAAGGCCTGGATAGCATCCTTATCATGGGCAAATGGCTTAACCAAGTAACCAAATGATTCTTCAAAACCAAAGAGGTAAGTGTAATCATGCTTTTCTTCAAAGCGGTCAATCATCGCCGCGATGTACTTAAAGCCAGTCAAGACATCAAGGGTAGCCACACCATAGCTCTTCGCAATTTCACTGGCAAAGCGAGATGAAACGATTGAGGTCACAATGGCTCCATTATCAGGCAAGGCATTGTGCTTCTTCTTAGCTGACAAGAGGTAGTTCACCATCAACCCAGCAATTTGGTTCCCTGACAAGACTTGGTAAGTCCCATCAGCCAATCGAACAGCAGCACCCATTCGGTCAGCATCGGGGTCAGTGGCCACAACCAAGTCGGCTTCTTCTCGCTTGGCGTATTCAATCGCCAATGACAAGGCGGCTGGATCTTCAGGGTTAGGCTTCTTAACCGTTGGGAAGTCACCGTCTAATTCGGCTTGTTCCTTGACGATGGTGTAGTTAGTAAAACCAGCCTGTTGCAAAGCCTTTTCACCAATGTATTGACCAGTTCCGTGCAATGGTGAGTAAACGAACTTCAAGTCCGCCCCCTCTTTTTTGATCAAGTCGTGGTCAACTGAAATTGTCTTAACTTCAGCTAAGTATGCTTGGTCCAAGTCATCATCAACGACTTGAACTGTCTTTTCCGTTTGGTCACGGGCGATTGAAAATTCATCTTCAACCGCAGCCATGCCATCGATAACGGCCTGAACAGCTTCGGGAACCATCTGGCCCCCATCAGCGCCATAAACCTTGTAACCATTATCTTGCTTGGGATTGTGCGAAGCGGTAATCATGATTCCAGCAAAGGCCTTTAAGTGGCGAACTGAAAATGATAATTCTGGTGTTGGCCGCAATGATGAAAAGCGGTAAACCTTGATACCATGGGCTGACAAAACTTGACTAGCAACCTTGGCAAAGTCTTCTGAATGGTGACGAGAGTCAAAGGCAATCACGACCCCAGCATCTTGTGCTGCTTGGCCGTTTTGGTCAATGTAGGCGGCCAGGGCTTCAGTAACTAAGGCCACCATCACATCATTAATGCGGTTAGTTCCAACACCCATTTGTCCCCGCATTCCCGCAGTTCCAAATGGTAAGTTTTGATAAAAAGCGTCTTCTTGGTCAGCAGGACTTAATTGCTTTAATTCAGCAGCTAAATCTGCAGGTAAGT
>NZ_DF968005.1:19961-26794 GCF_001047075.2 Fructobacillus ficulneus | reverse complement strand
TAGCGGACTCCCAACGAGCCAAACGACTTTGATAAGTCATGGTTATTTCTCCTCTACTTCTTTGGTAGGATTAGTAATCAAATTTAAAATTGAGCGCCGGAAGCGCACAGACCGGATGACAACGATGGCAAAAACAATGGCCCCAACCACAACTGAAATTGTAACTGCCTTCGGCAATTCCAAATGGCCAAAATAGTAACCAATTGTCACCATCGTCATTGCCCACAAAATTGAGGCAATAACCGACATCTTAAAGTAGCTATGAAAGGCCAACTTTAAGCGGTGAGCCGAGAGCGGAACAACCGTTCTAACAAAGGGAATAAACCGACCCAAAATGATGAACAAGAGCCAGCGTTTACGATTGAAGTTCTTCGCAATCTGCTCTGACAATTCACCATCCATGTGTTTGGCCACCCATTTAATCTTACTGAGCTGCTTGATGACCCAGGCACCCAGCCAGTAGTTAATCGAGTCACCAATAATAGAAGCAACTGCAAAAATCACGACTAAGATGGCAAATTCAACCAACGAGTGATGACGTCCTGCAAAACCTGCAGCAGTCATCACCAAGGCATCCGCCGGAATAAAGCCAGTGACAATCCCACCCGTCTCAACCAGTATTAATAGAAACAAGATTGATAATTCAATTATTGAAAAATTAGCATCCGCAGCACTAATGTGCGTCAGCCAATCGGACACAGCAACGAAAGATAGAACCATAGAGTCCGGTTACTCCTTTAAAAGTCTGTCCAAGTACTATCGAGTTTGAAACTACTATTCCAATAGCTTAATACATGTTCCCACTCAGTACTCCTAGGCAAGCGTTATACGCTTAACAATGATTTTCATTGTTATATTACCTTAATAAAATTAAGGCTAAATAAAATGCCTAAGTCTATCATACGCTATTTCGATTTTTAAGTCTGCCGTTAAAATGAAAAAAAGCTAATTTTTCTACCCAAATCCCCTCCACTATGAATTTTAAATTCAATTCACTTATATCATAACAATTTTTACTGCTCGAATTTATGCTGTTTCGTCATAAATTTGACTAATCTTTTCTTATATAATGGAGACAAATCCGGATGAATATTGAACTATTTTCTCAACTTTGATCAGTAATTATAATAATTTCAAACTGTAAGAAGCCTTTGTTATCAGGTTTTTAAAAAAGTTTTGTTTTTCACTTGACAAAAGTTTGTGCAGATATTATTATACTATGTGTAAGTTGTTACAAGGAACCATATGTTGAAGGAGAATAAAACATGGAAGCCCTAGTTTTAACAGATAAGAAGAAGCTCGAAGTTAAAGAATATTCAAAGCCTGAATTGAAGGCTGATGAAGTTTTGATCCACACAGCCTTTGCTGGTGTTTGTGGAACTGACCACGCATTGTATGCTGGTGAACCAGGATCAGCTGATGCTGTTCCCCCAATCGTTTTGGGACACGAAAACTCAGGTGTTGTTAAGGAAATCGGTTCAGCCGTTACCAACGTTAAGGTTGGCGACCGTGTTACTGTTGACCCTAACATCTACTGTGGACAATGCAAGTACTGCCACACTGGTCGTCCAGAATTGTGCGAACATTTAGATGCTGTTGGTGTTACTCGTGACGGTGGTTTTGAAGAATACTTCACTGCTCCTGCTTCAGTTGTTTACCAAGTTCCTGACAACGTTGACTTGAAGTCAGCTGCTATCGTTGAACCAATTTCATGTGCTATCCACGGTATGAAGTTGTTGAAGCCATCACCATACCAAAAGGCTTTGGTTATCGGTGACGGATTCATGGGTGAATTGTTCGTTCAAATCTTGCAAGCTTACGGTATCCACCAAGTTGACTTGGCTGGAATCGTTGACGAAAAGTTGCAAATGAACAAGGAATTGTTCAACGTTAAGAACACATTCAACACTATGAAGGGTGACAAGATCCCTGCTGGTGAATATGATGTTGTTATCGAAGCTGTTGGAATGCCACAAACTCAAGAATCAGCTATCGAAGCTTCAGCACGTGGTGCCCAAGTTTTGATGTTCGGAGTTGGTGGACCTGACGCCCGTTTCGAAATGAACACATACGAAGTCTTCCAAAAGCAATTGACTATCCAAGGTTCATTTATTAACCCTAACGCATTCGAAGACTCATTGGCTTTGCTTTCATCAGGAAAGTTGAACATCAAGCCATTGATGTCACACGAATTGAACTTAGACCAAGTTGATGACTTTGTTAACGGCCGCTTAGGTGTTGTTTCTAAGGCTGTTGTCAAGGTTGGTGGTGAAGAGGCCTAACCTTTATGAATAACGCAAAACGGACAATTTCTTGGCCCGTTTCCCTCAGTTACTTTGCCTTCTCTTTGGTAATTAACTCAATGGGTAACGTGCTAACAATTGTTACCAGTCAAAAAATCCATCCTACGTTTCTAGGTTCCGCCTATTGGACAGCCGCTCAAAACGGCTGGAACGTCGCCTTCTTAGGTGGGAAGAATGTATCAATCGTCTTCTTCGTGGTTGGTATGTTAGTCGCAATTCTTAACATGGTTTTGAATCGAAAAGTCGACATCAAGCGTTTCCTTGGAAACTTAGCGTTTATGGTTCCATTTTCAGCATTGATTTCTGTCTTTGTTGATGCATTCACTAAGATCTTGCCGGAAGCCCATGGTTGGGCAATGGATCTCGCCTATGTTCTTTTGAACTTTGTTGGTGTTGCTCTAATTGCCATTGCCATCTCGATTTATCAGCGTACAAACATCGTTTTGCACCCTGCTGACGACTTGATGCAAGTTCTACGTTTCAAGTACTTCAATGGTAATGCCGGTTTGGCCATGTGGGTATCTTATATTCCACCTACCATTATCGGAATCGTTGCTTTGATTGCCTACCCTGACTTCTCAAACTACGGTCTTGGAACAGTCTTTGCTTTCCTATTCCAGGGAAACATCACTGGCTGGGCTGACACTCGTATCTTTAGTAAGTTGAAGCACCAAGGTATTTCCACTTCCGCAGAATAAACCCTGCGCTCTCATATTGAAAGGAATGGTTATTATGGCCTTTACTGATTATTTTGATGACGTACAACACGTTGGTGTTCCTACCCCTGACTTGGACCGTGCTGAAAAGTTCTGGACAAGCCTCGGCTTTGAAAAGACTGGTGACTTCCAAGAAGGTGGACCAGTTAAGTTCTTCAAGTATGGACACTTGGTTATTGAAACTTGGTTGTCGGATGAAGGAACTGGTAAGCCCGGTTCAATCAACCACATCTCAATGAACACTTCTGACGCCGATGCAGCCTTTGTTGCTGCTAAGGAACAAGGATTGGATTTGATTGACAGCGAAGTTCAACACCTCCCATTCTGGGATAACGGTATCAAGTTCTTCAACGTTCGCACTCCCGAAGGTGTTACTTTGGAATTCTGCGAAATTGTCAAAGGATAATTCATAACGAAAGCCCCACCTATCATGATGATAGGTGGGGCTTTTTACTTTTAACTTTTAATTAGCTTTCTGGGGACTTCTCTTAAACCAATAGTATGGGAAAGACCAAAGAAATACGCCAAACACAACTATAGTCATCAATACCTTGACCGCCAGAGGCCAACTCCCTAACCCTTCTTTGATGTCTGTCTTTAGGCCAGGAATTGTCCATGTGGCAAACTGTACTAGCCAACCTAATGCTGCCTGTCCAATAAATACAATGTTTTTGATTTTCCTCACGTTGTAAGCTCTCTTCCTATTTCTACTTCTTAAAAAGTGTGGATATCCACATCTTCTAGGTTAGCAAACAACTATTAGCTTTGTGAATAACAGCTTAATAACAAAATATTTGTTGGCGCTTGTCTTTTAGTAACAAATATTAAGTTAGCCAGGTTTCTCTTTTATCAACAAAGTAAAAACAACAACACTGATTAGATGGGCAAAATAAAAAAGCCAATTTTACTTGGCTTTCAAAGTTGCTACATATTGGTAGGCTTGTTGTCCGGCAATACCGCCATCGCCAACAGCAGTGGCAATTTGGCGCAAATCCTTGCTACGAACGTCGCCGGCTGCAAAGATACCAGGAACAGCAGTTGCCATCTTCTCATCGGTCTTAATCCAGCCTTGAGCATCAGTGATACCCATGCCTGCAAAAACCTGTGTGTTAGGCTTTAAACCAACATAAATGAAGATCCCGGATTTCTCAACTTCTGAGTCTTCATCAGTTTGGTTATTGTGCAATGACAATGTTTGGACTTCCTGATCATTACCCTTAATAGCAGTAACTTCAGTATTCCATACGAAGGTCATATTGTCCTTTTGTTGGGCCCGTTGTTGCAAGATTGGTTGGGCTTTTAATTGGTCGCCACGAACGTAAACAGTCACGTCCTTGACCACGTCAGCAAGGTAGAGGCCTTCTTCAACAGCAGAGTCCCCACCACCAACAACAGCAACTTCTTCACCCTTGAAAAAGGCACCATCGCAGACAGCACAGTAAGAAACACCCTTGCCCTGGTAATCTTCTTCGCCGTCTACACCAAGGTGGATGTGTTCAGACCCAGTCGCAATGATAATTGCGGGAGCCTGAAAGTCACCCATGTCAGTATGAACAAGCTTTTCGCTGTCTGATACAACTTCCACACCGGTAATCCGACCAAATGAATACTCTGCTCCAAACTGAGTTGAAGAAGCATACATTTTTTCAGCCAGATCTGGTCCCATAATGTTGTTATAACCCGGATAATTTTCAACGTCAGCCGTGTTGTTCATTTGGCCACCGTAGATTCCTTGGTCGAGCATTACAGTCTTTAAATCCGCCCGTGAAGCGTAAGTCGCAGCAGTCATGCCGGCTGGGCCAGCACCGATGATAATCACATCGTATTGCTTAACTTCTGTCATGATGAGGGAACCTCCTATAATTCGCTGTTGTTTATTTTAACCTGAAATTGTCTTTTTGTCTAATCAAAAGCAAAAAAAAAGAGGTATACCACCTCTTAATTTTAAATACTATATTAAAGCTTTGCGGCCAATTCTTTGATGTAAGCCCGCAATTGGTCCTTTGTTTGCGGATGCTTCAAACCAAATTCAATGTTAGTTTCCAAGAAACCAATTTTTGAACCAATGTCATAACGAGCACCCTTAAATTCATGGGCGTAAACGTGTTGACGATTGTTCAATGAATCAATGGCATCAGTTAATTGGATTTCACCACCCTTACCAGGCTTAGTGTGTTCCAACTCTTCGAAAATTTCAGGCGTCAACAAGTAACGACCGATAATTGCTAAGTCTGATGGTGCTTCTTCAGGTTGTGGCTTTTCAACGAAAGACTTAACCCGGTACAAACCATCTTCTTTAACCTTAGCTGCTGGATCAATCACACCATATTCAGAAACTTGTTCATGGGGAACTTCCAACACAGCCAAAGTTGATTCACCAGTTTCTTGGTAACGGTCAATCAATTGCTTTGTCAAAGGCACTTCATCTTGCATCAAGTCATCACCGAGCAAAACAACGAATGGTTCGTCACCAATGAAATCCTTAGCAGTCAAAATGGCATCACCCAATCCCTTTGGATGTGATTGACGGATAAAGTACATGTTGATATCAGTTGTTTCTTCAACCAAGTTCAACAATTCAAGCTTGTTCTTTTCACGCAAGTTGTTTTCAAGTTCTGGATTTGAATCGAAATGATCTTCGATTGACCGCTTTGACTTTCCATCAACAACGACAATACTTTCAATTCCAGAAGCGATTGCTTCACGTACAATATATTCAATTGTTGGTGTATCAACAATTGGTAACATTTCCTTAGCCAAGGCCTTTGTGGCTGGCAAGAAACGAGTTCCCAAACCAGCGGCCGGGATAATGGCTTTCCGTACAGGTTTCATACTTCCCTACTTTCATAACAGACGTTTATTGACGTCCAAATATTCTTTTCTAATTATACCAAATTTTGAACTAATCTTCAGACTTTAATGGCCGAGTCATCAATGATTTAATTTCATCTTCAATCGTGGCATTACCATAAAGCACTTGATAAAGGGCAGTTGTGATTGGCATTTCTAGCTGGTTAGCCTGACCAAATTCGTGGACAGCCTTAACCGTATTAACACCTTCGATAACCATCCCCATCTGTTCTTGGACCTCAGGTAAGGTCTTCCCTTGACCTAAAGCAAAACCAGCCCGGTAATTTCTTGAATTGGGTGACATTCCAGTGACAATCAAATCACCAATCCCCGCCAATCCTAAGAAAGTTTCAGGTTCAGCACCCATTTTTTGACCAACCATTCGCATCTCAACGAGGCCACGGGTCAATAGAGCTGCTTGAGCGTTAACACCATAGCCTAAGCCGATTAACATACCTGACCCAATGGCAATGATATTCTTTAGAGCACCACCAAGTTCGGAGCCCAATAAGTCATGGTTCGTATATGGTCGGAAGTTCTCATTAGCCAAGGCTTCCTGTAAGACGCGTCCAGCGGTCTCATCAGTCGCTCCGATAGAAACAGCCGTCAAGTCATCCTTAATCACATCCTCGGCGTGTGAAGGGCCTGAAATGACCGCTAAACCGTTGTAAGATTCAGCCGGTACGACTTCTTGGAGCATTTGAGAAATCCGTAAGTGAGTTCCCTGTTCTAATCCCTTCGTTGCATGGGCTAAGATTACAACTTGGTTCAAGTCTTGCAAAGTCTGAGCCAATTCTTGGCCCACGGTACGAACGGCCTTGGTTGGAACAACCACCAAAACAACCTCGGCATCTTGCACCGCTGTTTTCATATCAGCGACTGCCAACAGATTTGATGATAACTCTGCATCTGGCAAATAATTTTGGTTTTGATGCGTTTGATTAATCTCATCTACCTGGTCAGC
>NZ_DF968005.1:0-19924 GCF_001047075.2 Fructobacillus ficulneus | reverse complement strand
TCGGTGTGACCAAAGGTTAACCGTCACTCCGTTCTTTGCCATTGTATTTGCCAGCGCTGTTCCCCATGAACCCGCTCCAAGGACAGCTACTTTAGTCATGCTTACTTGCCTCTTCATCTTCTTTTTCGTTTTCTTTCATCGCCTGGTCCATCCGATTTTGGAGTGTAACCAAGGCATCGTAACCCATATTTTGAGTACGGAACTTAACAGCGGCAGCATCAATCACTGAAGCTGTGTTTCGACCAGGAGTTACGGGTACAACCATTTTTTTAATTTTGACACCTAAAATTTCTAGGTCGTCGTTTTCATTGCCTAACCGGTCAAAATTAGCTTCGCCAATCTTACCGTTCGACAAATGAATATTGAGCATGATTGAGGCATGGGAGCGAACAGAAACAGCCCCGTAGACCTGTTGAACATCAATAATTCCAACACCACGGACTTCCATCAAGTTTTGCAAAACTTCTGCTGGTTGCCCAATTAGCCGTTGCTCATCTTCTTGGTGAATATCGACACGGTCGTCAGCCACTAAGCGGGCCTTACCTTGTTGAATCAATTCCAGAGCTGATTCTGTTTTACCAATTCCAGCATCACCGGTAATCAAAACACCTAAGCCGTGCACATCGATTAAGACGCCATGAACAGATTGACGGGGAGCTAACTCACCACCTAAGTAATAGGTCATGTTGGACAAGATTTGTGATGAGGTCAAACGAGTATTCAAAATTGGAATATGGGCTTCATTAGCCGCCTGCTTCAATTCCTCGGCGATTGGCAGGTTTGTAGAAACCACAAAGGCTGGTGTCTGTTCGTCAGCCATTTTCCGATAAACCATTAATAGTTCATCATGACTCATCCGATCTGAGAAAGACGTCTCAGTAATTCCTAACAGTTGCACTCGTTCGGGAGCATAGTAAGTAAAGTACCCCGTCATTTCCAAACCAGGTCGTGAAATATCAGCCGTTGTAATTACCCGGTCCAGATATTCATGACCGGCCACAATCGTCAACCGAGTATTAGCAACCAAGTCCTTTACAGTTACTGTCTTTTGTCCCATTTTCTTGCCTCCATTTAAATTTTGTGTTTACCCATAAAAGTAAAATCAGCTACCGTCAAAAGTACTGCCACTTGCATTGCCCAACCAAATGAAGCAAAGGCAAAACCATGTATCAAATGTGCTGTCAGCTCTAGTAACAGCGTATTAATCACTAACATGAATAGTCCAAAGGTTAAAACAACTAGCGGTAATGACACAAAAACCAAAACTGGCTTAACAAGCCGTGTCAATAGTGCCAAGATGACTGCGGCCCCAGCAGCAGTTGCCATATTAGCTAATATGAAGCCATTGGGAAATAATAGTGCACAGGCCAGAAATACAGCCATATTGATGGCTGCTTGCATTACAAAACGCATAGGCCCTCCTTTTATTACATTTTCTTATGTCTCTATTATAACAAAGTTTGTGACCAAACAAAAAAGGAACCCGCTGGGTTCCTTTTGATTGTAGACCTTAGATAAAGTAATTGTAGCCAGGGTTTAATTCAATGATTTTACCTGTTCGCTTATAAACAATCCATTCAGCAATATCAGTTGTATAATCACCAATCCGCTTAATGTAGCCGGCAATTACCAGATAATCAGCAGCAGAATCAACTAATTCAGAATCTTCCTTCATTCCATCAACTGAATCTGTCCGTACCTGGGCAGCCGCATTGGACAACTGATGGTTCTTGGTAGCGATGTTTTCAGCACCCAAGGCATCGTTTTTAACATAGTAAGCCATGACTTCTGAAACCATCGAGGCAACTAATTCGCCCATTTCGCCTAACTGTTGCTCAACATCCTTC
This sequence comes from Fructobacillus ficulneus, assembly GCF_001047075.2. GTDB lineage: Bacteria > Bacillota > Bacilli > Lactobacillales > Lactobacillaceae > Fructobacillus > Fructobacillus ficulneus. The sequence continues at coordinate 18,077 of NZ_DF968005.1, read as the reverse complement.
ATGTGCTTCGTACCCTTAACACGAATAGTCGATGTCGCAATGTTTCGGGCTTGGTCACCCATTCGTTCAAGGACAGACACGGCCTTTAAAATGGTCACAATTTCACGCAAGTCGGTAGTCACAGGTTGGTACAACGCAATCATTTCAAATGACTTCTTTTCCAAAGCTGCTTCACGCTCATTGATTTTATAATCATGATCAATGATCTTATGAGCACCCTCACGGTCGTGGGTAATAAATGATTGAACGGCGGATTGAATAATCTTAGCGACCTGTTCACCCATTTCAGTAAAGGATGTATCCAAATCAGCTAGTTCTTCATCAAATAATCGACGCATGGCAAATTCCTTTCTAATAGCCTGGTTCTCTCATCCAGGCAAACGGTTAAAGTATTAATAGCTTACTACAATACCCTGGAATAATGTTAGCTCTACTGTTAGCCAAAACGGCCAGAAATATAATCGGCAGTTTCCTGCTTGTCAGGTTCTAGGAAGATTTTCCGGGTATCGCCTGCTTCAACCATATTTCCGTTCAAGAAGAAGACCGTCTTATCGGCAATCCGTGAGGCCTGTGACAAAGAATGGGTCACGATAATCATGGCATATTGGTCACGCAAAGACAGCAAAGTTTCTTCAATATTGTGAGCAGAAACGGGGTCCAAAGCTGACGTTGGTTCATCTAAGAGCAGCAAATCGGGCTTAGTAGCAAGAACTCGAGCGATAGAAACACGCTGTTGTTGGCCACCAGATAGACCCAAGGCAGACTTATTCAAGTCGTCTTTGACTTCTTCCCAAATTGAGGCGGCCTTGAGTGATTCCTCAACCGCTTGGTCCAAGACCTTTTTATCCTTAACACCAGCAATTCGCAAGCCAAAGGCGACGTTATCGTAAATTGAAAATGGGAAAGGATTAGGTTGCTGGAAAACCATGCCGACTTTCTTACGCAAATCAACCGTGTCCATCGTTGGGGCATATATGTCCTTGCCCATCAAATTAAATGAACCAGTGACCGTCACGTTGTCTTCCAAATCGTGCATCCGGTTAATTGCCCGCAAGTAGGTTGATTTTCCAGATCCTGAAGGACCAATCAACGCGGTGATGCCTTTTTTAGCAAAGTCTAAATCAATCCCGTGCAGGGCTTCTTTTTGACCATACCAAAGTTTAACGTTTCGAGTTTCTAAAATTGTTTCGATTTTTTCTGTCATCCAAAATTCCCCGAAATATAATCGTTAGTCAACTCAACCTTTGGACGAGTAAAGATTTTACGAGTCAAATCATACTCAATTACCTTTCCTTGGTTAAAGAAGGCCGTGTAGTCAGAAATTCGAGCCGCTTGCTGCATATTGTGCGTCACGATGATAATTGTATAATCCTTTTTCAACTCAAGGAGGGTGTCCTCAAACTTGGCTGAAGAGATTGGATCTAAGGCTGACGAGGGTTCGTCCAAGAGCAAAATATCGGGCTTTAAAGCCAAAGCTCGAGCAATAACCAACCGTTGAGCTTGTCCACCAGATAATGATAAGGCTGACTTGTTCAACTCGTCTTTGACTTGGTCCCACAAAGCAGCTTGCTTCAATGTTGTTTCAACAATCTCATCAAGCTCAGCTTTTGTATACTTACCCCGACGTGTCAGTGGAAAGGTAATATTGTCATAAATTGACTTGGCAAAAGGATTTGGTCGTTGGAAAACCATCCCAATATGACGGCGCATTTCATAAACATCGATATCTTTTGAATTGATATCCAAGCCCCGGTACCAAATATTTCCAGTCACGTTCGCAACGTCATCATTCATCCGGTTCAATGACCGCAAAAATGTTGATTTTCCAGAACCAGAAGCACCAATTAGAGATGTGATTTTGTAGCGTTCGAAACGCAAGTCGCCTTCGCTCAATGAAAGCTTATCGCCATAGCGAACTTGCAAGTTTTCAGTTGAAAGCGCGATTTCGTGCTTGCTTTCATCCATGTCATAGATGTAGCGCTCTGGCGCTGTTTCTGGGATGAACTCTGAAACTGGTTTTAATTCTTGACTTTTGTCTGTCATGGTAACCTCACGATTTTGTCAACTTCTTGTACAAAAGTTGTCCTAGACGCCGTGCACTAAAGTTGAAGAGCAAAACAACGATAATCAATACCGCTGATGCCCCAGCAGAAACGGCTGACAAATCTGGCATGATTCCTTCTGAGTTAATTTTCCAGATGTGAACCGCCAATGTTTCGGCAGGCCGGAATGGTGATAATGGTGATGCCGTATTGAACGGGTTCCAATCACCAAAGTTCAAGGCTGGTGCTGATTGACCGGCTGTGAAAATCAAAGCCGCCGCTTCACCGAAGACACGACCAGCAGAAATCACGACCCCAGTCACGATTGAAGGCACAGAAGCTGGCAAGATGATGTGAATCACCGTTTCAAACCGTGACAAACCAAGTGCGGCCCCCGCTTCACGTTGCAAGTCCGGAATTTGGCTCAATGATGTTTCAATTGACCGAGTCAAGATTGGCAAATTAAAGAACGTTAAGGCGATGGCTCCAGAGATAATTGAAAAGCCCAACTTGAACTTCACAACGAAAATCAAGAAACCAAAGAGTCCCACAACAACTGATGGCAATGAAGACATCACTTCAATCGCTGTACGAACAATTGAAATCCAAATACTTGGCTTGGCGTATTCATTCAAATACATGGCCGCAAACAAAGCAATTGGGAAAGAAATTAGCATGGCTAAAATCAAAAGGTAGAAGGAATTAAAGAGTTGAATTCCAATTCCACCACCAGCCTCAAAGGACCGGGCTTGGGCAGTTAAAAAGTGCCAAGATAGGTGCGGTAACCCTCGAACTAAAATAAAGGCGAGCATTGCTACCAGCACAAGGACAACAGATCCCGCGATAGCGTAAATCACGGCTGTCGCAATTTTATCAGCAGTCTTTGCATTCATTACTTCAGTTCTCCTTTACGACCAATCAAACGGATCAAGAGGTTAAAGACCAATGACATCAGCAACAAAATCATTGCTAATGACCACAAAACATTGTTTTGTAGGGTTCCCATGACCGTATTTCCAATCCCCATTGTGAGGACAGAGGTCAATGTTGCGGCCGGTGCTACCAAAGAAGTTGGCATCATGGCTGAGTTTCCAATGACCATTTGCACTGCCAATGCTTCACCAAAGGCCCGAGCCATTCCAAAAACAATGGCCGTTAAAATTCCTGGTGTCGCTGCTCGCAAAATGACCTTGTAAATCATTTGCCAGCGGGTGGCCCCAATGGCCAAAGCTGATTCCCGGTAATGACGGGGTACGGCCTTCAAAGTATCAACAGTCATTGAGGTAATGGTTGGCAAAATCATGACGAACAAAACGATTGTTCCAGACAAGATTCCTAACCCAGTACCACCAAAGAGTGCCCGAACTGCCGGTACAACAACCGTTAAACCAATTACTCCATAAACAACAGATGGAATTCCAACAAGCAATTCGATGACGGGTTGCATAATCTTTGCTCCCCGCTTCTTGGCGATTTCTGTCATGAAGACAGCTGTTCCAATCGCAAACGGTGTCGCGATTAAAGCAGCCAAGAAAGTAACTGCCAATGAACCAACAATCAAAGGCAAGGCGCCAATTCCTGGTTGGTTAGTCTTGGGGTCAACGACGCTAGGGTTCCAGTTCGTGCCAAACAAAAACTTTGAAACGGAAACCTTATCCGTAGTGAAGGTTGCGATTCCTCGGGTCATGACAAAACCGAAAATTAAAACAACGACTGACGTAATCAGCAGCAATGCCATTCCTGAAATAATTTTTCCAAAACGATCTTGTTTAGTTGATAAGGACGTCTTTTTAATTTTTTCTGTAATCAGATCCATTAGTTGCCTTAGCCCTTCTTAACAGTAATGCGACCATTTAAGTCACGGTCAATCTTCATATTTGACGTTGAGATATAACCCAACTTAGGAACATAGTTCTTTTGAACCTTATCAGATTCGAAGAACTTCAAAAACTTAGCGACTTCACCAGTTGGCTGTCCCTTAGTATAAATGTGCTCGTATGACCAGATTGGGTACGTTCCGTTTTCAACGTTTGTATCCGTTGGCTTGACACCATCAATGCTAACTTGGTTAACAGCATCAGACTTGTATGCAAAAGACACATAAGAAACTGCCCCTGGCGTACTCTTAACAATTGACATCACCATTCCTGATGAGTCCTGTTCTTGAGCGGTCTTACTCTTTTGACCACCCATGGCCCACTTTTCAAAAGCGGCCCGGGTTCCAGAACCAGCGGCACGGTTGACCAAAACTACTGGTAGATCCTTACCACCGACTTCCTTCCAGTTTTTAATTTTACCTGTAAAAATTTCAGTTAATTGTGTCAGCGTTAAATTCGTGACACCGACATTTTTGTTCACAATTGTTGTGATTCCTGTTACTGCAACTCGATGATCGACTAAGTTTTTAGTATCAATCCCCTTTTTCTCTTCAGCATAGAGGTCCGAGTTTCCTAATGAGACGGCTCCCTGTGCAATTTGCGACAGTCCAGTACCACTTCCACCACCTTGAACAGTGACGGAAATACCGGGATGAGACCGTTGATAGTCTTCACCCGCAGCTTCTACTAAGGGTTGCAATGCAGTTGAGCCAACTGCACTAATTGGTGCGGTGTTGCCATGCTTATCACGATTTTGATAGGCCAAACCTAAAATGATAGCAAGAACAACGACGACAGTGGCCAATATCCATGACCCACGATGCGATCTTTGCATGGTGCCTCTTCTCCCAATGGGTGCAAAAGATTATCCTACAACAACAGTTGCTCTGAAAAAAGAAAATGAACAGTATGAAGACAAATAATTCACTTTAACTCAGAACAAACACATTATAACAAAAAAAGCGTTTCACAACGCTTTCAAAAAATTAATTTATCATTAGAATTTTTAAATAATCGGCTCATCAGTTAAGCCGTCATCCTTGATATCATCAGCCTTTGCATCAGTTTCATCCGGACCAGCTTCTGTTGCCTTTTTGTCACCAATTCCATAGGCATCCCGAACTTGAGTGTAGATATCTGCTCGTAATTCAGCGTGCTCAGGATCATCAAGGTATTCCTTAGCCTTTTCACGGCCTTGGCCAATTCGTTCACCATTATAGGCATACCAAGCACCGGCCTTATCGATAATATCTTGTTCGACAGCCAGGTCAAGAATCTCACCAGTCTGGGAAACACCCTTACCGTACATGATATCGACTTCGGCCACACGGAAAGGTGGGGCAACCTTGTTCTTGACAACCTTGACCTTGGTCAAGTTTCCAGTTACTTCGGCCCCGTCTTTAATCTGAGTTGACCGACGGATTTCCAAACGAATAGTTGAATAGAACTTCAATGCCCGACCACCCGGAGTTGTTTCCGGATTTCCAAACATGACACCAACTTTTTCACGTATCTGGTTAATAAAGATGGCAATTGTTCCTGTTCGGTTCAATGTCCCAGCAAGCTTACGCAAGGCTTGCGACATTAACCGTGCCTGTAAACCAACGTGGGCATCACCCATTTCACCTTCAATTTCCACTCGGGGAACCAAGGCAGCCACGGAATCGACAACAATCATATCGACGGCACCAGATTGAACCAAAGCATCAGCAATTTCCAACCCTTGTTCACCAGTATCGGGCTGTGAAAGCAACAACTCGTCCTTTTTAACACCCAAAGCTTCGGCATACTTCACATCCAAAGCGTTTTCAGCATCAATATAGGCAGCTGTTCCACCATTTTTTTGAATTTCAGCTACGGCGTGAAGGGCGATTGTCGTCTTACCTGAAGATTCAGGGCCATAAACTTCAACAATTCGTCCCTTCGGATAGCCACCAACACCTAATGCCACATCCAACTTAACAGATCCAGATGGTGAGGTTTCGATTTGGGTGGTGACGTTGTCACCAAGGGTCATAATCGATCCCTTACCAAAGTTTTTTTCAATTTTTTTAAGGGCTTCATCAAGAGCAGCCTGGCGGCCGTCCTTTTTGCTATCAGCACTTGTTTTTTTTGCAACCATGAGTGATACTCCTTCAATGTCTACCAATAGTGTACGAATATTTTCGAAAAAAAGCAAGGTCTAATCGAACATTTGTTCGTATCTATTCGCTTGTTTTATAATTGTACGAAAAAAAGCGCCGTAGCGCTTATAATCCGTCTGAGAAAACTGAACGGCTTTTCCAGAAATATTCGAGACCTGAATAAATTGTAAAGATCACCGCTAAGTAAAGCAGGATGTCTCCAATCGGAAAGTCAATTAAGCCAAATGGCCAATTCTTCAGGTACAAGAAGACAATGGCAAACATTTGAGAAAATGTTTTGATTTTTCCGGGCCAGGCCGCAGCCATGACCGTACCATTATTTTCAACGACCAATGTTCGCAAGCCAGTCACAGCGAGTTCACGAATCACGATCACGGCTGTTACCCAGGCGGGTACTTGGTGGAAAGAAGTTAAGTAAATCAAGGCCGTCATGACCAACAACTTATCAGCCAATGGGTCAAAGAACTTACCAAAGTTAGTCACTAAGTGTTGACGTCGGGCGATTTGACCGTCCAAAAAATCAGTAATACATGCTACAGCAAAAATAATTGCCGCCACAACCCAAATTACTGAAAGGTTTAGGTCATGGTTAATAACGGTTGCGTGTTTTGAAAAGGCCAAAACAACCATAAAGACAGGGATTAAAATAATCCGAAAAACCGTTAATTTGTTAGGTAAATTCATTCTATTCTCACTTATTAAAATTCAAGACGACATTCCAAGTCGTCGCTGCCGGATTAGTTGGTAGGTTTGGAATATCAACGTGTTGGCTGTCATTCAAAGTCAAATCGGCATGGCTAACCTGTGACAACTGAATATTGATGATTGGCGTATTAGCTGGCAAATCAATTGTCTGTTCAGTATTTTGGTTCATCCAGGCGTTGTACAAAACCTTACCAGTTCCGTCAGTAACCTTCAAAGTTGTGCCACCATTTTGAGCCTTAACCAATAACTTGTGGTCGTTGGTGAGCTGACTAGCAACATTATAAGTCGTTGTTAGCTGGGCAACATTGGTTTGTGCTGTTCCCATTGTCAAAGCATTTTTATTACTTGATGATGAGGCGGCTGAAGATGACGATTGTGGTACTGAAGATGAGGTAACCTCAACTTGACTGTTTGACCCAGACTGGTTTGACCCTGAGCTAACTCGGGTCACAACAAACCAAGCCAAAAATAGGCCGACAGCTAAAATAATCAATAACCAAATCTTTGGAATCCAACCACGGAATTTTGATTTGAAAGTCATTGTCGTATTTGTGCCCGCACGAACAACACCATCATCGTCTCGGTGAGCATGTGATAAATCATTAATGATTTGTGGGTCAAAGTCGGCTTCCTCAAAAAATTCATCTGGATTCAAGCCAACTGCCTTGGCATACTGCTTGGCGAATGCTCGAGCATAAAACTGCTCTGGTAATGAGTCTTCATCATTATCTTCAATTGCACGCAAAAATTTAGGCTGAATTTTAGTAATTTCAGCTAGTTGGTCAAGTGAATAACCTTTTGCTAACCGTGCTGCTTTTAATTCTTGACTAAGGTCACTGGTAAAATATTCGGTCATTTTTCTCTTACTTTTCTAATACTAAACGTGTCAACCGCCCACTTTTAAAGAGGTGGTGACCACATTCGACAACATCATCTAAGCAAAAACCCGTTATTAGTTTCATTTTATCAAATAGTGATAAACCATACAAGGCTAAATCTTCATCAAGCCCTAACCGATCAGGTACATTTTGACTGGCTAAATTTTGACCGGCCACGGCCTTTTGAATTCGCTCAAAATCATCTTGGCTTTGGAGCAAAACTGTTTCTGCCTCTTCAAAACGAGCCTTTAAAACTGAATAGACCTGATCTTGGTTATCGCCGTCTGCAAAGAGGGCCAGGTACTGATACTGATTCAAACTATTATATTCGTAATCAAAATCATCCCCAAATATTCCTGCTGCATACTGGTCTTGGAACCAATCGGTTTGATCTCCAAAGACCAAATCTAGGCAGAGGTCTGCTAACAAGACTTCGCGCACTCGTTCTAAATCGGTCAATTCTGGTGAATTTTCGGCTAGTCGTAACCCATAGACCCCCTTGGTAACAGAGACCGGAAAGTTCTTTCTTTGATCGAATACAACCTGAGGACTTAATTTCTCTTCGGGCACAATAACCGTTTGTGGGCTACCAGCAACCTTTGCTTCTGTCTTTTCAATCAAGGCAGCAATGTCGCTGGTTTTAAAATTCCCTACAACGGTTAGTTGCAGATTCTTTGGCTGATAAAAGGCACTTTGAATTTGGTACAACAAGTCAGCCGAAATTTTTTTCAAACTAGCAGAACTACCAGCAATGTCTTGACTCAAGGCCGAACCAGGATAGAGCAAGTTCAAAATTCCCTGATATAACTGCCAAAGCGGATCATCCTGATAGAGATTAATTTCTTCTTCAATAATTCCCCGTTCACGGTCAACTTTTTCCTGGTCAAAGTATGGCTCTTGAACAAATGTTAGTAACCAAGAAAGGCTTTCTTCGACCTGACTAGTGGCCGTAAAGTAATAAGTCGTTTGCTTTGACCCTGTAAAAGCATTCGCATCGGCACCCAAGTTAGTAAATTTAACTAAGGCATCCCCCTCTTTTTTGTCAAAAACCTTGTGTTCCATAAAGTGTGCAGTTCCGGCTGGAATGTCAATCTTCTGGCCCGAACCAATTTTAAATTCTGTTGTTAACGCCCCAAACCGTGCCGTCAGTGCCCCTAAAAATTGATGGTAGCCAGGTTTTTGAATCAAATTCACAGCTAACCCTGTCGTTGTTTGAAAGCGATAGACGCTTTTAGATTCTTCTTTTTTCACAGCTATCTTCTTCCTCGCTATTCTGGTTGGAGCACGTAGGTTGTTTGTGGTGTCAATCGTTGAGCAATCAATTGCACGTCAACAGTTTTAACAGCCCGAACGCCCTTAATAAAGTCTGCCTCGCTCGTCTCTCGTTGTTTTAAGCTTTGTGCTGCTAACGAGACAACCCGAAAGTTCGGTGAATCTTGACGAACTAAGTAGTCATTGATCAAAACCTTTTTCGCATTTTCCACCGCTTCGCTGCCAATATCATCAGATTGCATGAAGTTGATTTGTTGGCGAATTAGGTCTTGAACCTTGTTGAGGTTACGGGCGTCAAAACCGGCCACTACGGTAATCAAATCAAGGTCTGATTGGTACCGAGATGAGACGTTGTAGGCTAGGCTATACTTTTCTCGAACTTGGGTAAATAACCGACTAGCGGGACTAGCACCAAATATTGTATTAAAAATTAACGTCGCATAATGGTTTTGTTGGTGTGATTCTGCTTGATCACCATGTAATTGATAATTTTGGACAAGAACTGCTTGAGTCAAATCTTTCTTCTTTTGATTTAACGTCAATTCAGGCCCTAGTTTTGGTTTTTCCACAGTAAGTGTCTGACGGTTTTCATTGTCGGGCCAAGGCCAGGATTTAAAAATATTCGCCAAGTCTGCAGTTTTGACATCACCAACTACCGAGACAACGACTTGGTCCAGGTTCAACATTGCAGACTGAGCTCTTTGGAGGTCAGCAAGGCTGAGATGACGGACTTCCTCTACACTACCTAAGACAGATTCCTGGGCAGCCGGGTCAGCAAAAGTAATTTCACGGGCCTGATCTAGTGCCAATAAAACCTTATCGTCTTGACGTCCCAGGATTGCTTGAATAAGATTTTGCTTTTCTTGGTCCAAAACCGCCTGGCTATCTGAACTCTGCCAGTCAAAATTAAAAATCATTTCTTTCAGAAAATCGAGGCTTTGTACCAATAGGTCTGCTGATTCTGGCAGCAGACCGGGTTGAATAATTTGCAAAGAAACCGTTAGCAAGTTTAAATCACCTAAGCTAGAAACCTTAGTTTGGAAGCCAGCCCCAAAGTTATCAATCAAGGCTTCTGAAACGAGCCTTTGATTGGGATACTTTTTAGAAGATACAGCCATTAAATACGACAAAAGGGCTCGCTTAGCGGATTCCCCCTTTTGGGCCTTGCTAGCAAAAGTAATTGTCAGATTAATTGTTTGGAATTGCTGGCTTAGTTGGTGAACCAGGCTGATTCCAGGTGCTATCGTTGTCGTTTTTTTCATATGCTTATCTTACCCGATTTATTCCCAATAAAAAACGCCTTTCGGCGTTTTGTAAAGGATTATTAATTTTTAGCGAACCACTTATTCTGCAAGTTGTTCAAGAACCCATCCTTAGTCAACTTGGTTAGTTCTTTGTTAACCGCCTTGCGTAATTTGACATCACCCTTTCGGAAACCAACAACATCTTGGGTTTCAGGGAAAGACCCCTTCAAAACTTCATAATCATCCGGGTTAGCCTGGTGACTAATGTAGTAACGAGCATAGTCTTCATCAACCAATAAACCATTGATTCGACCAGCATTCAGGTCGGTAAAGGCCTTATCAAAGGTATCGTACTCAACTGGTTTTTGCCCCTTAATGTATTGCTTCAAGACCTTCGGTTCATCGTTTAGGACTGTTTCCCCTGATGAACCCGTTTGTGCCCCTAAAATCTTACCAGACATGTCTGAGAACTTATCGATACCCTGGCCCTTTTTCACAACAACCGACATTGCCACGTTATGATAGACCTTTGAAAAGGCAACCTGCTTCGCCCGTTCCGGTGTCTTCGTATAGCCGTTCCAGATAGCATCGATATTTCCTGTGTTCAATTCAGTTTCCTTCATCGACCAGTCAATTGGCTGCCACTTAACCTTGATGCCCAAGTCAGCAAAGACCTTGTTGGCCAAATCAATGTCAAATCCTTCTAGTTGACCAGACTTGTCGCGGAAGCCCATTGGCACAAAGGTATCGTCCAAACCAATCGTAATCGACTTGTTGGCCTCAATTTTAGACCAAGTATCCTTGGTATCGGCATGACTATCCTTTGGCTTCGTCAGAAAGGCAACGCAGCTAACAACAATTGCTAGAAAGGCAACAATCACAATTGTATTCACAATGATTTTTTTCTTCATAGAAATCATGACCGCCGGACCTCCTTTTCAAAATCAAAGACAGTATCGGCAACCTGGTCGGCGAACGGCAAGTCGTGGGTCACGACTAATTGCGTAACTCCGGCTTTTTTCAAGTCGAGCATGACCTGAACAACCTGGTCGGTTGTCTTGCCATCTAATCCTGAGGTTGGTTCGTCGTAGGCAATAATTTGGGGATTCATGGCCAAGGCCCGGGCAATCCCAACTCGTTGCTTTTGCCCACCAGATAACTGGTATGGATATGAATCGGCCTGTTCAGTTAGGCCCAATGTCTCTAATAGCTCGTCTGCTTTAGTATTGGCCTCAGCCGCACTAACTTTGTTCACTGTCATTGGAGCTAAGGTCAGGTTCTTTCTAACTGTTAGGTGCGGAAACAGGTTAAAGTCTTGAAAAATCAAGCCAATCTTAGCTGCTAGTGCTGGATCACCCACCTGGTAAGTCTGGCCATTTAAGTCAATCTCACCAGCTTGGGCGTCTTCTAACCCAGTTAGTGTCTTGATCAAGGTTGTTTTTCCACTTCCTGAAGGTCCAGTGACAACCAAAATTTCGGCATCCTCAAGGTCCAATGAAAGGTCTTTAAAAATCACCTTGTCACCATAGGTCTTGGTTAAATTTTTAATTTTAATCATCTTTTTTACCTCCAGACATTCAAGCGCTTCTCGCTGTAGCGTAGAGCGAGTGTCACAATGGCTGTCATAATCAAGTACAGCACACCAACAATCACGTAAGGAACCAACGAAACATCACGTGCCGCTGCAATTGATCCGGCACGGAGGATGTCCCCCAAACCAATCACGTAAATCAATGATGTATCCTTTACCAAGTTCACGACTTCGTTTCCAAAAGAAGGAACGACAATCTTAATCACCTGAGGCAATACGATTTTGAAAAAGGTTTGAATTTTGTTCAAGCCTAAGACTTGGGCGGCATCAAATTGGCCCTTAGGAATTGCTTGTAAGCCACCACGGAAAATTTCAGCCAGATAGGCCGCATAGTTAATAATAAAGGCAAAGGCGGCTGCATCAAAACGAGTAAAGGTTACCCCAACCATGGCCAAACCATAGTAAATAAAAATCAATTGGAGCAACAAGGGCGTTCCTCGCATTAACCAGATATAGCCGTTAACCAACCAACGGATACTAAAGTATGGCGACCGCATGGCTAAGGAAACAACAATCCCCAATGGGATTGAACCGATAATAGTAACAAAGAAAATTCCCAGCGTCATTTTGAGGCCGGCTGTGATGTTCGGTAAAATTTCAAAAAAATAATTCATTTGGATTTCCCCACTTTCAAAAAATATGGATTAAAACGATGGGAAATAGAAAAAGCCCCCTAAGTGCCGTAGCACTTAGAGGGCGAATAGACGCGGTCCCACCTCTTCGTTGTTCCTTTATCACTAAAGAAACCTCGTGGCGTTAGTCTCCTAACGGCCGGTGCGATAACGGACACAACCGATGCTACCTACTTAAGGTTCAATAGCACACTCCCAGGGGTGGTTCACCAAGACATCTTACTTACTCGCAGTTCCCGTAAGCTTCCTGAAAAGAATGTCTCGACTACTCGCCTAGTCAACGTTTTAATTATTGTCATTATACCCAGCAATTTTTTAAAAAGCAAGGTTAGATTAATCTTTGGTACCAAGACCAGACTGGATAATAGCCAATCGCTGCAATGATCAAATTCATTACCGCAGTTGGTAGGAGTTCTTTGACCAAAAACGGGATCAAAGATAAGTTCGAAATATTAATTAATGATCCAGCTAAATAGGTTACTACAAAATAAACAGTTATCCCGATTAGCAGCAATAGCAAGCCAGACATCAACCGTTCATCGAAGAATGGCCGTAACTTAAGCATAACGACAGCTGCTCCAAGGAAAGCGACCGTATAAGTTCCTAAAATCCCCGTATAGTAAATATCAAACAGCAAACCAATCCCGATGACATAAAAATAAAAAGGTACATGGTCAGCAACTTCAAATTGAATGCCATAAAACAACCAAATTAGGGTCAAGGTTGGCACGATATGAAATGGCGGATGGAGCAAAAGTGTGCCAAATGATGACATCAAATTTCCGTCGATTAAAAATAATAATACTAAAACAATTGGATAAACTATTTTTATTCGCACAAAACGCCAACTTGCCATATTATGATCCTACCTCTGTTTTCGCAACTAAGACCGAACTTATCCGTGATAAGTCTGAGCTTGGTTGGATATAAATTTTACGCGATAATCCATAATCGTCAGTTGTTACCTTGGAAACCTTACCAACTAAGATACCATCTGGCATCAAACCACCAAGGCCTGAGGTAACAACCTTATCACCTGGGTTAACGGCTTGGGTTTCGGTAATTTGACCCATAATCAACAATTTTTGATTAGCATCATAGTCAGTCAAAATTCCGTTCACATCACCCTGACTACCTTTGATGGTAATTGCAAAGCGGTTAGTATCTTCACTGTTATCTGATACCAGGGTAACCTTTGAGTTAACGGTGTTAACTTCAGAAATTCGACCAATCAAACCGCTGTCACCCATAACAGGCATACCCTTTTTCAGACCAGACTTAGCACCCTTATTAATCACTAATTGCGATTGCCAAGTGGTTGGTGACCGAGCAATGGTCACTGCTGATACCGTTTCATAGTCCGTCAAAGTCGCCTTCAAACCTAGTTGGTTCTTCAAAGACTTATTTTCTGCTTCAAGCGTCTGTAATTTGACTTGGTTTTGAGCATAGCCGTTCAACTTTGATTTTAATTTTTTATTTTCTTCGAAAGTTGATAAAAGATTTGAAACCGAATTGGCCCTTGTTCCGATGGCATTAGTTGGTACAGAAATTACGCTGGAAACACCACCAGTAACATCATTCAACACTCGTTGAAAAAGTGGCGGCGTGTTCGTCTTATTAGCCCACCAATTTGAGCCAGTAATTAACCCCACAATAACCAAACAGCTAACCATCAAAATAACCGCTGTTTTGGATGAGAATAACTTACGCATGAAATATTCCTTCCCAGTTTAACTGACCTGACAAGAAAAGCGCAGCGCAAGCGCTACGCTTTCTTGAGCAGATATTTTGACTAATCGATTAACTGCGTTGGAAAACTTCCAACGACTTCAATGATTCACCAACACCCTTAACAACGGCATCTAGTGGATCTTCAGCAACAATAACTGGGACCTTAGTAACGCCTTCAATTAAGGTCGTCAAACCACGTAATTGTGCTCCACCACCAGTCAAGACCATTCCATGGTCAATAACATCGGCAGAAATTTCAGGTTGTGTTGATTCCAACGTTTCGCGAATTGAGTTAACAATGGCGTTAATTGGGTCTTGAATTGACTTAGCAACGTCAATTGCCTGAACTTCAATCGTCTTTGGCAAACCAGTCAACAAATCACGACCACGAGCAGTTGTTGGTTCCATTGTCATTGCGTCTTCAAGAGAAACAGTTCCAACTTCAATCTTCAAACGTTCAGCAGTTGATTCACCAATTGCCAAGTTGTAGTTATTACGGATGTAAGAAGTGATTGAATCATTCAACTTATCACCAGCAAAGCGAGTTGACCGGGCTGCTACAATTCCGCCTAATGAAATTGTCGCAACATCAGTCGTTCCCCCACCCAAATCAACAACCATTGATCCAGTTGGTTCCATGACTGGCAAACCGGCACCAATAGCAGCTGCAAATGGTTCTTCGATGACGTATGCATCCTTTGCACCCGCAACGCGAGCAGCATCAATCACTGCACGACGTTCCACGGCTGTGATACGTGCTGGAACACCCAAAGTCACATAAGGCTTACCCACGCGACCACCAAGGGCCTTATTCAAGTAATAAGAAATCATGGCAACAGTTGTGTCATAATCAGCGATAACACCATCACGCATTGGGCGAATGGCCGCAATACTTGCTGGAGTCCGTCCCAACATTGCCCGAGCTTCTTCACCGACTGCAATAACTTCTTGCGTCTCAGTGTTCCGTGCAACAACAGAAGGTTCACGTAAAACGATTCCCTTACCTTCGACGTATACATAAGTATTTGTCGTTCCTAAATCAATACCAACGTTATGTTGTCCAAATGATAATGCCACGATTTTGCCTCTCAGTGATAACTGATTTATCAACCAGTTCTATTTTTTGTATAGTTTACTTAATTGTTATTGTAGCACACTTTAGTCAATTGATAGTGCCTATTTTGTGCGAATATAGGTGACTTGACCTGCGCGTTGAGCAATGCCCTTTACCGCGTTTTGGTATGGAAAGGCTGACCAAGCCTTTTGAAAAGCCGGAAAACTTTGTGGATTGATTTCAATTTTGTCAATTTCACCATTTTTTAGGTCGATTAATGCTTGCTCATAGCCCATGCTTAGTCTCCTTCATTGCTTTAAAATCTGCTATCGCCTGGTCTGCTTCGCTTAATGCGTTCCGGCCGTCAATCCATTGTAAACCAGGAATTTGATGACGCCAATATGTTAACTGACGTTTGGCGTATCGGCGCGAGTTTTGCTGTATTTGACTAACAACCTCATCGAGTGTCGCCTGCCCTTCAAAGTATGGGTAAAATTCCGCATAGCCAATTCCGCGTCCGGCTTGAATTGTCCTTCCACCCAAATCAAATAAAAGACGGGCTTCAGCCTCCAAACCCTGGTCGACCATCAAGCCAACCCGACGGTTAATTCGGTCGTAGAGGACCTCTCTCGGCCAATCAGGGGCCAAAACCAACGGATTGTAGTTGACAGTCCTTGCCGGTCGCTCTGTTCGACCATTTTTAGCAATTTGAGTTGCCCGAACTAACCGAGCCCGATTATTCAAATCAACATGACTGATGAAATCCTGGTCAGCAAGATTTTTTAATTCAGCTTGTAATTCTGCGATTGACTTCAGATTTGCCGCTGCAACCTCTTCCGGGTTTGATTTAGCATAGTCTAATGGTTGAAAGCCCAACAAGGCTTTGACATAAAACCCGGTCCCACCGACAATCACCGGTACTTTACCAGCTGCCGAAATTTCTTCAATTGCCTGGTCTGCCAAATCAATAAAATTTGCAACCGAAAATTCTTCTGTCGGTTCACACAAATCTAACAAATGATGGCTAATGCCATCACGTTCAACAACTGGAGTTTTGGCAGTCCCAATATCAAGTTGCTTGTACACCTGCATTGAATCTGCGGAAACAATTTCTCCGTTATATTTTTTGGCAATGGCTAGTGCCAAGTCCGATTTTCCGGAAGCGGTAGGACCCGCAATGACAATGATTGGAATACTTTGCATGATTTCTCCAATTAAAAGGGATTTACAAAATCTATAATTTAAACGATAATGATACTAATAAATGAAACACGGAGGAAATGTTAATGAAAAATGGATTTAAACTTGGTCTTGCTACAGGAGTATTGGGATCTGCACTTGCTGCCCTTTCAACGGGGTTCGGATATCGTAAGTTTGTACAGGCACCAAAGAAAAAAGAACAAGAACACTATGAAGAAGTTTCTAAAGCAGCAGTTCGCAAATCAGTCGCTGCTCACCAATCTCGTTTTTAAACTTAATAAGTTTTGTCCGAAAAAAAAGAATCGCCAAAGCGATTCTTTTTTTAACGCTTTTTAGCATCAACAAAACGTTGGTAACCACCAGCCATCAAGAAAATCTGGCTCTTAGCTAAGCCTTCTTTACGTAAGTGCTTAGCTACTGAGCTGGCTCCTTGCAAGCTATCACCATACAAGTAAACCGCAGTATCATGGCGTAACCCTGACTTACCTTGAGAAAAAGACATTGTCGGCATATTACGTGCGCCTTTTAAGTGACTACGCTTATAAGGAGCTTTTTCACGAACATCAATTAATTGGCCATGACTATCCTCTTGCTTTTGAATAAAATCATTTGCCTTCAAAACTGTACCGCGTTGCTTAGCCAAAAAACGTGTAACGAAAGTATTGATAACATAGAAAGCAAACCATAAAACCAAAACCCAAGTGACAATCATCAAAATATTCATTAACATACTCCAGTGTTTAATAATACTGACATTATACATGAAAAAGTCTAGGTTGCACAATAACTAATGCGATAATTATTAGTTCTAAAATAAAAAAGACTATTCATTTGACCTTTAAAATCAAATAATAATCCATCGATATTTCATCATTAAAATCATAAGAAGAATAGTTCTTTAATATTCTTAACCGCCTGGTTAATAAAGAGTCCTTGACCATGTTCTTCAAGAACATCATAGCTGATTTTAGTCAGGCGACCAAATTCAACTAATTTAGCCCTAAACGTGTCATAATCGTCGGCAGTAAATTCCATTCCACGTGAATCAAATAGGAAATAATACCGGCCTTGATAAGCATAAAGGCTATTATAACCATCAAATTCATCCAGCCAATCAACCAAACTCAAAACTTGTTCAAAACTTGCTAACTCAATAAAATCAGCATGAGCAACAATATCATCAGACTGCTCCTGATTTGGTCCTTCATCGTTTGAAAGCAAAGCCATCTTTTTATCCAATGGCACATCATCAATCGATTCGGTGCTCTCTTGATGATTCAGTTGATCATCAACATCATCGCCAACAATATTAGCCAAAAGGCTACTTAATGCCTCCTCATCACCGACACGGGAGATAAAGAGTTCCAAACCATTTTGATTTGGTAGCACTTGAAAAGAAAGCTTGTCATTATTAACAAAATCTTGGCCAGTATCAATTTCGGCAAGAATATTATAAAAAAAGGATTCAATCTTGTCACGATCGCTAAGTAAATCGCGCACAGAAGTACCACGGTCTTGTAGGTCTTCGTTGCCGATCATAACCCGGATTGTATTATCATTGATTCGTTCCATTTCCATAAGCATTCACCTCAACTTTGATTAACTACAATGCCAAAGCAAAGCATCCTGTAACTATTTACTATATTTTAAACGTAATATAAATAAAAAACAACAGAAGAACTGACATTCATCAATTCCTCTGCTGCT
>NZ_DF968004.1 GCF_001047075.2 Fructobacillus ficulneus | reverse complement strand
AGAATTGGGAAGAAACCCCATTAATCTGACATACATCTAAAGCAAGTTGACTCGCTTCCAAAAAAAATATAATGGAAGAAACCCCATTAATCTGACATACATCTAAAGCTGGAGAGTGAGTTAGAAAAAGGTTTTGCTGGAAGAAACCCCATTAATCTGACATACATCTAAAGCAATAGCGTGTTTTGTCCAATTCGGAAGCCGGGAAGAAACCCCATTAATCTGACATACATCTAAAGCAGGGTAATGAAAAAGAGTTTTATTTCAATGGGAAGAAACCCCATTAATCTGACATACATCTAAAGCCCAATTCTTGATAGGCTAGCTCATACCATGGGAAGAAACCCCATTAATCTGACATACATCTAAAGCTTACCGACCGTCACTTATAATACGTTTACTATCAAAATAGTACGAAATCATGATCAATATAACTGGTTTTAAATGTTTCGCCAAAAATAGGATTCTCCTGACTTAAGTTTAGAGATATTAGATTGATGCCTTCAGCTAAAAGGCATTGATGGAGTTGATTTAATTCTGACATATCACAGTACAGGGTGAGATTAGTTACTAGGAGATACCGACTTTCGTCGAGCATCCCCATCACGTGTACTACATCTTCTATTTTACCAAAAATTGACTGAGTATTGGCTCTTTCAACACTGATATTCTGGGATTTTAACAATTTTTCTAGTTGCCATTCTCCTTCAATTTTTAATGGTAAATTACTATCGATAATTTCTTCAGCCAGAATCGATTGTACTTGCATATTAATATGAAATAATTTATCCAATCCCTCTTCCGAAATATTTTTGGTTAAGATGCCATCGATGAACTTACTATAATGAGTACGCACATCGGTCCCACTAACGGGGTCACCAATAAAGAGTCCTCTTTTAGATAAAGTTTCTGGTCGATTGTTCTCACTGTAAACAACTTTGTCGTTGATACCATTTTGTATGGCATAAACTGTCCGGCCATACAGATTCGGATCTGCCATTGTAATTAAGTTCAAACCTTCTTCGATTTGAATAGTACCGACAGTCTCTAAACTAATTTGTCCCAAATTCATATCACAATCACCTTATCATCTTTATTTTTAATGTCTTGTTTTTCCTCGCCAACTAAAAAGTGCATACTGGCATACTGTTTTTCTGTCACCTGCAACGTTTGAACCAATCCTTCATTCGGCACAAATGCTCCAATGCGCTTTTCCAACAGGTTAGCCGCTTTTTGATTTGTCGCTACCCGGACATAAATACTTTCCTGCATCATCAAAAAACCTTCACTCAATAAAGCTTTACGGAATTGTCGATACGCTCGTTGGTTCGTTGACGTTTCCATTGGTAAATCAAACATAACGATTAATCTCACGATCCTATACCTCATAGAACAAATTCCATTTTTGGTAACTGAACATTATCGGAACTCATATACTTTAGACAGGACAAGACATGACTTTGAACAGCCTGTGCTAATTCAATATTTTTATCGTTATAGCGAATCACCTCATTCAAAACGTTTACCAAGTTCAATCTTAAATCTAGAGATAAGGACAAGTTTTGTTGGCCCAAAACAACTCGATCAATGTAAGGCCGAAATGGCTCCATCAAATCGGAAGCTAAATTAAAGTGGTTACTAACACTTTGATGATGGATGCCCAACTGAGTTAAGTAACCAGCTGCTACAATTTCACGACTAACAGTTGAGAGCAAGATGGAATATCCATAGTTTAGATGCGCATTAATCAAAGAATCTTCATTTGACCGTGTAAACTCGTTCCCATACATTCTTGGAAAGTATTGACGAGCTGCCTGTCCTTCAATATTGTGAATATCTCCTTCACTAACTTGTTCAGCTAAGTCATTCAATTTTGAATACCCTTCCCTTTCTTCTCCGGGCAAGGCTTGATGTTGGTTCAAAATTTTTGTTTTCACAATCTGTTGCCACAACATATTTTTACGGTTTTCTACCCAAGCAATCTGATGATGAAGATTGGTATTTTGATGAACATTTTCATGGTACCCACAGTATTCACCAACTGGCATCCCCCTTTCATCGCAGGTGATAATTTTGACGTGTTTCTTATTCAGCTCATTAATCGCATACGAAGTAATGACTGACCGAGTATTTCCCAATATCAAAACTCGAATGTCATCAATTGGTATTTGAAAAGAGTCTCCCTTTGTTTGAATATTAATATCATTCATTTTGAAATTAATCTTTGCATGTTCATTTATTAAAACAGTTCTCCAAGCCATTCTTTTCTCCCTAATTCATTCTAGTATGGTATAATTCTATTTGTGGTTAGCTACCACATTAAGAAAATTGTTTAGCTAACTTTTTTCTTAAAGGAAGAACCCATTAATCTGACATACAGGGTTAAAGTAACGCAAGGACTTTTGTCCAAGCTTCATGATCTGAAAAGATGGCCTTATGGCCTTTTTTATTTGCCTTGATATAACAAAAGCGGCGCTTAATTCTAAGCACCGCTTTTTTAGTTAAAGTAAATCTGAAATTTTGATGCGTTTTTCAAAAATTCCTGTTGTAGATTGGTAAATGATTTCAGCGTTGTCTGAAAGCTTAATTCCACCTGCTTGACGATAATTTTTCCAATCTGTTGCAGCTTTATCGATTAATTTAAGAGGCTTTTGCTGAGCTGAATCTAATTGTAGAGCCTTCAAAACAACCCTCAAAACATCCAATTTATTATCAATAAGAACAAATTTATCTCGTAATTCAATTAATTTTTTTAAGTCAATTTCATAAAACGGAAAACGTTCAATGACTGAGTCAGCTGTTAATATATCAAAAGCCTTAATTAACTTCTGATCATCAGAATCAATAGATAACGAACTAATTAAATCTGCATTTTCAGTGCTCAACCACAATTGCTTTGCGTTATGGTAAAACTCATACGACGTTAAATACATCAATTTACCATCGTTATCAACCAACTGTCCCAACGGCAGATGTTCCAACAAAATCTTTTCAAACTTCTTTACTTCAGGTTGCTGTTGAACATAGTCCTCCAACTTCAATTGTCCAGACTTCATCAAACTAGCAGCTGAACGAGAAACCTTAACCAACTGGTTCTTACCATTTGCTCGAACTAAGGTCATATAAGCCGAGTAAGGATACGTATACCCACCATAGAGAGAAACATCTTGACGGTGCTTATTCGTTCCAATCAGCTTAGCCTTTGGATCAACAGCGTAGATTGTTTCCTTGCTAAGCGGTCCACGGTCTGGACCGGTCTTATAAGTCGTCAAAATATTTTTAAAATTCATGATATGACGCAAGTATTCTGTCTGTTCCGTCGTCCAGTCTTCGTTCCCCTTGGCCATCGTACCAACGATAAAGCCAAACGGCTTTAACTTTCGAACTTCGTCCTTTGAACTAGATTCACGCAGCTTCTTTAAATAGTCGTTCGTATAGCGGTCAAATTCATTATAAACATTGTTGCTATCACGGTCAGGATAACGCTTTTGCATATATTGACCAGCTGCAGTGATTAAGAGGGCATCAAAGGCATGATGGAAAGAGTTGATTTCCCGGTGCTTTTTGATGGCCACCAAGCGACGCATATCACCCGTGATTTCAGCTCGAATGGCCACGGCCTGCGTTTGATCAAATTCACTTTCAATTAAGGCCGCAACGTTCTTAATAATCTGACGAGTTTCGACCAATTGGCGGGCAATAAAGCCAGTCTTTTGCCCCTCTGAATAGTCACCGGCGTGCGTTAAGCGGTCATACTTTTTGCGCGAAATGAAGCCGGATTGAACCAAGGTCTTCCACAAACCACTAGCGGCTGCTTGGACCTCTGTTGTATAAGTCCCAGAGTCAGACTTCCGCGCATTTTCAGGACGGGAAACCAAGACCCGGTTATCAATTGAATCATCCTTTGTAAAGGCTTGGGGAATAATGTGGTCAATGTCATAGTCTGACGACAACTTATCAATGTTGATTGGTTGACCAGTATACATATCCTTTCCTTGTTGCTGGAAGTACAAGTATAACCGGTCGTTATCAAACTTCTTTTGGTCTGTTTCTGCCAATTCCTTCTTCAAGTTTTTGGCTTCAGCATCCAAGCTCTTGCTTTGGTAAAGACCCTTCAAGTAGTTATAGCGTGACATTGTTCGAACAGAGGTCTGGGTTTCACGAGCAAATTCCAAATACACTCGGTCAGGTTCCGACTTCATTGCTTTTTGAATATCAAATAAGACGTTAAATGCCTGCTTAATTCCTCGTTTGTTAGCCGGTGAAGTCGTCAAGTCTGCTAACTTGTCCTCAAGGGTACCGGTAGTTTCAGTCGTGTTTTGTTCTTTAATCCAATCCTGAACGCCATACTGTTCATTACTAATAATTGACATAAAATTCTTACTAGTCTTGGCCAATTGGTCAAGAATTGAAACTTTCTTACCTGAAACATCCACAATCGGTGTCGTTAATAACTTATTCGATAAGTTTCCCCAACCAGTGTAGTGGGTCTTAGCTAGCTTAGTAACTTGCTCAGGAGTTAATTCCAATTTGCTCAATTCTCGTTCAGCAATCTTACTATCTTCGAAGACCGTTTGAATTTCCACAATTTGTTCTAAGAGATCCTGGTTCTGAGGATTTTCCATTTCTTCAGCCGAGAATGTCTTACTCAAATCAATATAAGTGGATAAGTTGCTATTAAACTTAGTCTTATCCGCCAAACCAACGACTTGAATATCGCTTTTACCTTGTGATTGGTAATAATCTTGGAAGGCTTTCAAAGATACTGTCTTCTTGCTTTTAAACAAATCCTGAATTAAGTCATGCTTGGTTTGATTATCAATTCGACGTCCGTTTACCTTAACATTATTCAATTCATTTAGCACCGTGAACATTTGATACTTCAATGAATTTTGGGGAAGCGTTGGTTCACCAATTAGGTAAGTATCAGTTCCCGTCAATCGTTGAATGAAGTCGAGGGCGGCCTGGTCGCGGTTAAAGACTTGGTCAAAGTTCCAAGCTGTCACAGCTGATTTTTCATAACCTTCATTGCGCGTAACCCAGTGATTTGTTGCATCCCCACCTGCATTTTCGACATCTTTCTTCGTGACCATTGGACCAACATAGTAAGGAATCCGGAATTTCAATAATTCAGCGATTTTATTGGCAGCAGTTCCTTCTTTTTCAAAGGTTTCCAAAAGGAATGGATAATATTGACCTTGATTTTCAATAATTGCTTCTAATTCAGCTAAATGCAGTTGGTGAGGAATTACTGAATTAGCCTTCGTCCGTTGTTGTGGCAAGAAATCATGACTGTCCATTCGCAACTGAATGCCATTCACATCTTCAGTAGACAGATTAGATTCCTCTAAGAGCTTCTTCATTCCCTTATCTGTATCATCTTTCAAAAAGGCACTATAAATATTAGAAAATTCCTTGTGTGAAAGCCCTTGCTTCTTCGCTACCTGTTTTACTGTTAATAAATCGTCGTGATGTTGAGTGTAACGTTCCACCATTGCTGCTGAAATTGACGTTTGGTCTCCCAATAAATTCATCAATGTGAACCCATCGAAAGCCTGTCGAATAGCAAAAAATAATTCTGTTTCGTCATCATCTAAGTCACTCAGAATTGGCTCGCTATCAACATCGAAAGTTTCAGAATCTAACTTCAATTTCCAAGCTTTTAACGTGTCACCAGTCAATTGGCGGTTAAAAACCTTCGTAAAATCAATCGTATTCCCAACAATTCCGGCAAGAATAGCTTGGACTGTGGCTTTCTCTTCTTTGGTATCAAAAAAGAAATTATTTAATAATTTTTCAGCTTTAGCCTTCTTCGATAATCCAAAGCCAGCTTCACCAGTCAAGATTGCAACCATTTCTTCTGGTTGTTTCAACTCGATTGACAATCCTTTTGCCTCAGCGTAGTTTTCCATAGCCGTTTGCAAGTCTTGTGGGTTATAAGTATTCCCAATTGTCATCTTGGACTGAGAATTTAAGAAGTGTCCCCGGTACTTAACAATTTGGTGCATGGCCAAATAGATTTCGCGCAAATCGAATTGACGACTTTCCGTCATTAATGCTAAGCGCAAGTGATAAATAGTAGGATACTTTGCATGAAATTTCTTAGTTTCTTCTTGAGTTGGAAACAAGTACCCACCATAATAGTTAGCTCGGTTAGCATCATCCTTGGGATGAACATATGAATACTTTAACCGAGTCAAAAAATTTGAATCGATTTTACCCAATTCATTGGCAAACAGTTCGTCCAATAACCGTAACCGCCACTTCCGCCGAGATAGCCGGCGACGAGTTGTTC
Source organism: Fructobacillus ficulneus (assembly GCF_001047075.2). GTDB lineage: Bacteria > Bacillota > Bacilli > Lactobacillales > Lactobacillaceae > Fructobacillus > Fructobacillus ficulneus. The sequence continues at coordinate 17,255 of NZ_DF968004.1, read as the reverse complement.
GATTCGTCCGGCGGTCAGCCGCTGGCTCAGCAGTCTTAAACAACCGCACCCCGATTAAATTTTTCCCTTTGGCCCGTGCTAATTTACCATCTTCATTTGTGACGACCCAACCCACTGATCCTGTTCCAATATCTAATCCAACACTATAACCCATTTATGCTCTCCTCGAGTTTCAATTCGTTAAAAAATAGTCAATAAAAACCTTCACACGTTCTATTCTACATAATATTTTTATAATGTATACTGTTGAGCAAACTTTTTATTTTATGAGGACATTTGAGTTAAAAATTGTATTTATAAACAGAAAATATTAGATTTTTTGAAAGAAAAAAGCACCCTTTCAGGTGCTTAATCCAATATATTATTTCACATCACTTTGTTCTGCTTCGTCACTGATATCGCGACGGCCACCAAAGTTTGTTCTGCTTGTTTGTGGGCGATCAACAAAACGACGCTTCTTCGTTTGAATTGAATAAACGATGAGCCCGATAATAATCAATGAAAAGAGCCAGTGGTGAGCGAAGAAGAGAATAATCAGCAAGATACCCACTAGCATCAAAAAATAGGAAATCAAACTAATCGTAAAACGAAAAAGTGAAAAGAATCCCCAAACGATCAAAAATAGACCTAGCAATAGTAACAATTTATTTACCTCATATTTAATAGTTTTAAGTTAACCTATTATACCGCGGTTACCTTAAGCAGAAATATAAATTTGAAAATAATTTTAAATTTATCAATCATCCCCACCGGCAGCCGACAATCATCCCCGGCCGTGGCCATTGTCTGGACCATGGCTGCTTCTTGTTCCTGCCCAGCCGTCATTTTGTCCTTGCTATACGACTTCAAAATCGTCGGATTCAAGACCCCAGTCACATGGTTTTCTTTACTTAACTTGGCCAGTAACTCTTGAATTTTCGCCTGGTTACTTGAGTCAGTCAGGTCCTTACCGTTTTGGCTATGGAAGACAACCTTAATCGTCCCATTTGCTTGGTTGGTAACCGGAAAGTCCTTATTCATCACGGCCAAGGCCTTTTGTGATTGTGAGTTGGGTAAGTTCAATGAACTTCCGGCAAAGCTACCGCCTTCGTGAACGGCTAAACCAACCACAACCACTAAGACCAAGCCAACTCCTGCAAGCGTTGATTTGGCGTGGTTAAAGATCTACCGCTCTAAGCGGCCTAATATTTTCCCCATTTATTTTTCTCCTTCGTATTCGTTTCAACACTCATAACTATAACGAAGGAAAATGACGGGTCGTATAACTTTTGGGCGGACTTTTCTTGCCCTTTTGGGCAGACTACGCAGGAAGGACCGGTATCTTTGAAGCAAGCCGGCTTAACAGTAATTTTGACCGATTAGTGATTGACTAAACAACCAGAATCTAGTAAACTATTTAAGTATTGTTGACTATGGCCCCATGGTCAAGTGGTCAAGACGTCGCGTTCTCAGCGCGGAATCGAGGGTTCGACTCCCTCTGGGGCTATCTCATAGTAAAACGGCAAGTTATCCGGATTTTAATCCTGGCTAACTTGCCGTTTTCTTTTTAGCTAAAGCAGTAAATCAACCTGTCAGAAATACTGACATTAAAGTAATCAGAACTAAATGATTTTAAAGGCCTTATCAGGTGCAAGGTATTCTAAACTACGATAAAATAGTTAACAACAGACTATCAATAAATGGTCAGACTGAGACTCAGAGGAGCTTTACGTGTTTCACAATAAAAAGAATTTAATTTCATTATTAGTGCTGGTGGCTGGATTGGTCGCCGTCTTTTCAATCATTATCGCCACGACCGCCCACCAAGATTCTGCCAGTTCACAAACGAAAATTAAGGCAATTAATAAAGAAACAAAATTTGCTGGTCTACCAACGAACGATTCAGCAACGGGTTATTCGCTTACCGACGATTCCTACAATGTCAATCACTTTCGACTTGATTTCGGCAAAACCGAAGTCGTTTACGGGTCTAATAATAGTCGCTTTTTAGTGATTCATGCCAAAATAACCGATACTTGGCATGCAAATATCGATTCTGTCGAAATCTACCCAGCTATTTTTGCTAGTCAAAAGTCGGATGACGCTGATGTTAAACTCAGTCACCTAGCCAATAAGCTCCCAAAAAATAGCCTTGCCTTAAAGGAAACACAAAACTTCCATAAACGCCTCTTACCGGGTGACTCCGCTGAAGTTGCCCTGACCTTTGAATTGATTAATAACAATACCGTTACCGTTCACTTTACTGATGCCAACCACAGTGAATTGGGTTATAAAACATACGCTTTGACCTAAAGGTTTGGGGTTATCTCAACATAAAAAGGCAAGTTATCCGGAAATGAAATCTGGATGACTTGCCTTTTTACTTATCTGAATTTGAACACTTATGCTATTTAACAATCAATTACAGCACTAAGCATTATTCATCCCCTATCTCTTTCATCACTGTTTTCATGGAAAAGCCCACAGCCTCCCAATCACTTTTAATTGCTGCCCGATCACCTTTTTGATCACCCAAATGAACTGGTTCAATCTTTCTGGTAAAGGAAAAATTACTAGCAAAATTTAATCTGGCAAAACCTGACAAAACGGGTGTAAATATATTCTTTAATTTTTTCATATTAACACTCCTTTTTTAACTAATTAAATTATATTCCAAGTCAACACTTGAAACAATCCCCACGTTGAAAAACATTCTTTTCAAATTGGGACCCACTCAGAACAAGTGGTTTCAAAAAAATATTCATTACGCCTAAAACGTTAAGACAACATCATTCCAGTAAATTTAAAAGCTGGTATAGCTTACACTGATAGGTTAGAATACTAATAACTCACAGTAGCTATAACTTAAAGGAAAAAATTTCAATGAAAATGTATGTAGTTGACGCTTTTACAGATGAATTGTTCAAAGGTAACCCTGCCGCTGTTTGCTTTGTATCGCAATGGCCAGAAGATGAATTAATGCAAAATATTGCCATGGAAAATAAATTTTCAGAAACAGCATTTGCCATTAAAAAATCTGACAGTAATTATGATTTACGGTGGTTTACACCAGGTGGCGAAATTGACCTTTGTGGCCATGCGACCCTAGCTACTGGATATGTTATTTTTAAGAATGACAATGAAAATCAAAGCAAAAGTATCACTTTCAATACGAAAAGTGGACCATTAGCAGTCACCAAAAAAGATGACCTATATGAAATGGATTTTCCATCATACGACCTTAAACCAGTTCCTGTTACCGAAGCAATGACAGCCGCCTTTGGTGTTCGACCTATTGAAGCCTACTTAGGTCGCGACTTACTAGCCATTTTTGAAAATGAAGATCAAATCACCAGCATGGAACCCAACCAAGAGCAATTGAAAAACCTGGATGGCCTTTTACAAAATGTCACAGCACCAGGAAAAGAATTCGATTGTGTTTCACGGTCCTTTGCGCCAAAACTAAATGTTGCTGAAGACCCCGTTTGTGGTAGCGGCCACTGCCACATCGTTCCTTATTGGGCACAGAAATTAGGCAAAGGTAAGATTACTGCTTTCCAAGCTTCAGATCGATCAGGAATTCTTTACTGTGAAAGTCAAGAAGGCATCGTTAAGCTAGCCGGTCACGCTTCCCTTTATTCTGAAGGTAATCTCACGATTGATTTATAAATTTTTACCCACCAAAAAAAGCTAATCCTCACGGACTAGCCTTCATTTGTTTATACGATTAGTAAGTCTTACTTAAACCAAGCGTTCACGTGTGATTGGTGAGCCTTGATCCAGTCATCGGCCGCAGCCTTTGGTGACTTACCATTCTGGATGGCTAACATAACAGATTGCATGTCTTCCTTTGTCCAGTTAAACTTCTTCAAAACCTTGTAGGCTTCGGGACTTGATGACTTCAAGCCCTTACGAGTAACAGTGTTGATTGATTCTTCCGTACCCATTGTCTTCTTTGGATCATCCAAGTACTTCAACTTGTACTTGTTGAACATCCAGTGTGGTGACCATCCAGTCAACACGATTGGTTGCTTAGCCTTGTAGGCCTTATCCAAAGCTGCTGTCATAGCTCCTGATGATGAAGCTTGCAAGTTCCAGCCAGACAAGTTGCTGTATGAATCAATTGTCTTCTGGGCTGCTGCCATGACACCGGCACCAGGTTCGATTCCAGTAATCGTCTTATTAGCTTGGTTCGTCAAATCAGAAATTGAGTTAACGTCCATATAATCAGGAACAACCAAACCTAGCTTAACACCCTTCAAGTTTGGACCAAGAAGGTCAACATCATTCTTGTACTTTTGGTACAAGGCCTTGTGGGTGTTTGGCAACCAAGCAGAAACGGTCGCATCCGTTTGCTTAGTAGCTAATGATTGCCAGTTAACGGCGTTATCCAATGGCGTGATGGTCACATCATAACCGTGTTGGCGCATTGCTTCGGCCAAAACATTCGTTGAGGCAACTTCAGAATCCCATTCGACATAACCGATGTTAATTTTCTTACCAGATTCTTTTTGAGCTGAGAAGAGACCAGCGACACCTGAAATGGCAATGATAATGATCATCAACCAAGTTCCGAGCTTACGCCACTTAGCTAACTTTGGTTCAGTAACCGGACGGGTGTTGAGCTTTTGGACAAAGCGGTCAATGATAATAGCCAAGATAACCAAGGCAATTCCATTCACGAATCCGGCTCCAACATCGGCGTGTTGGACGGCTGACAAAACACCACGTCCCAAACCAGGAGCTCCAATCATTGAGGCCGTTACGACCATTGAAAGAGAAAGCATGATGGTTTGCTTTGAACCAGCGATAATTGTGTTCTTAGCATTGGGCAATTCCAACTTGAAGAGCTTTTGCCAAGTCGTTGATCCGAATGAATCAGCGGCTTCAACCAATGATTCTGGCACTTGTTGCAAACCTAAGAAGGTCAAATTAACAACTGGAGGTAAGGCGAAGATCACTGAGGCAAAGGCCCCAGGAACAATACCAATCCCGAAGAAGGCAACGGCTGGAATCAAGTAAACAAAGGCTGGCATTGTTTGCATGAAGTCCAAAATTGGCTTAATGACAGCATAGGCTTTTTTTGATTTTGAAGTCCAAATTCCTAATGGAATTCCGATAATCAAAGAAATCGCTGATGAAGTCAAGACCAGAGTCAGAGTCTGCATCAAGTCATCCCAAAGGTTTTGGTTAGCGACAAGGGCCAAACCAAGCGCCACAAAGATTGGGAAACCAAACTTTTTCTTTGGTGCTGTCAAAACTGCGATGGCAGTCATGGCAATAATAAAGATTGGCATTGGAATAGCTGTCAAGAAGTTGGTCATCCCATTCATGAAGGATGAGCCGCCACTTTGAATGGCGTTAAACAATCCTGAACAGTTATCTGTCAGCCAATTGACCACGTTTGTCACCCAAGAATTCAAAGGGACTTGGTCAACGGAAAATAAATTAAGCATCGGCTTCTCCTTCCGTTTGAGCTAGGGCTTCAATCACAGCTCCACGAATGATGATTCCACGGAGCTTCTTATCGTCATCGACAACGGCCACTGGTGTGTGGGCGTCATAGATAATTGTCATGATATCTGAAACCATGGTATCAGGCTTCACGATTGGCATATCAGAAACCACGTCACGGAGCGTTAATTGCTCACGACGGGCCTTAACGGCAGCATCTGAGGTGATGTAACCAACGAACTTACGGTTGGCATCAACAGCAACCAAACCTGAAACTTCTTCTTCTGCCATCCGGTGCAAGGCCACGTTGGGACCTTCCGTGTCAGCGTTAACTGACAAACCAGGAATCATAATTGATTCGGCGTTTAAGACCTTTGAACGGTCAACGTCTTCAACGAAGCTTTCAACATAATCGTTAGCCGGGTTAGTCAAAATTTCTTCCCCAGTTCCGATTTGTTGCAATTGACCATCCTTCATAATCGCAATTCGATCACCCAAACGAAGGGCTTCATTTAAATCGTGGGTAATGAAGATAATCGTCTTCTTCACGTTGGCCTGCAAGTCCAACAATTCGTCCTGCATTTCGTGTCGGACCAAGGGGTCCAAGGCTGAAAAGGCTTCATCCATTAACAAAATATCAGGGTCGTTGGTTAATGCTCGTGACAAACCAACACGTTGTTGCATCCCCCCTGAAAGTTGTGAAGGATATTGGTCCTTGAAGGACAAGAGCTTGGAATTTTCCAAGGCCTTCTCGGCCCGCTCTTTGCGTTCCTTAGCTGGGACACCCTGGATTTCCAAACCGTATTCGGCGTTTTCCAGAATAGTCCGGTGTGGGAACAAAGCGAAATTCTGAAAGACCATCGACATCTTCTGCCGGCGGATATTCAACATTTCCTTCTTGTTGTAGTGCGTGATGTTTTTTCCATCGAGGAAAATTTCACCACTAGTTGGTTCGATCAATCGGTTCAACAAACGAATTAACGTTGACTTTCCCGACCCTGACAGACCCATGATGACGAAAATTTCGCCTTCATTTACATCAAAGTTGATGTCGTAAACACCAACTGTTGAGCCAGTCTTTTCAAAGATTTCGTTCTTCGATCGATTTTCCTTGACCATCTTTAAAGCAGCCTTTTGCCGCTTTCCAAAAATCTTGGTTAAATGCTTAATCTGAACTTTTGGCATAAACCCTCCTATGAGTTGACTATCGTGCTCATTTAAAATAAACTGATTAGTGACCACCGAACATAAAAATGTGGTGGTCAATAGTGACCACTCTACTATCATACACTAATGGTCACTTATGTCAAATGAGAGTTATTCCCATTAATTTTGTCAAAGGACTCCGGTTATGCCAAAAGTTAAAGAACCTCGTTATCATAAAATTGCTCAGGACATCGCTGAGCATATCGTTAATAAGCAATTTCTCGTCGGTGAAAAATTGCACGCCCGCTCTACTCTCGCAGCGACTTTCGGTGTTTCTGCGGAAACAGCCCGTAAGGCCATTTCGGTCCTCGCTGACCTTGATATCGTCAAGCCGGTTCACGGATCTGGCGTTGAAATTCTCTCCCGCGAAAAAGCCCGAGAATTTTTAAACCAAGCCAAGGATAACCGCGATTTACAGACCACCCATAGTGAAATTAAAGATTTGATCACTAAGCAAAAGGAAGATCTGCAAAATTTGGATGAAGCCTTTTCTTTGCTTTTGGATCAAACTCAACGAGTTAAGCAAAATAGTCCCATGTCACCCTTTGAATTTGTTCCCGATGATGATTCTCCGATGCTTAACCAATCAATCGGGTCTTTGAACATCTGGCAGAACACCGGAGCAACCATTATTGCCATCCTCCATGGAGACGATTTAATCCTTTCTCCCGGTCCTTACGCCAATATCTTAGCCGGTGATACGATTTACTTTGTTGGTTCCGATAAAACAGTGGAAGCCATCCAACAGCTCTTTGCCAAATAATGCTCGACTACAATCAATTACAACTAAAAAACGAACAATCACATTTCTGTGATTGTTCGTTTTAATTTGGTCTGTAATTACTTATTCAAGCGGTCATGATAGTACTTGCTTTGTTCTTCGTAACCAGGCTTGTTCAACAAGGCAAACATCGCTGTCTTGTAAGCTTCAACGCCCGGTTGGTTGAATGGGTTAATGTTAAAGAGGTAACCAGAAACACCAACGGCCATTTCGAAGAAGTAAATTAATTCACCCAAGCCGGTCTCATCCTGGCGGTCAAGGTGCACGGCCAAGTTTGGCACGCCCCCATCAACGTGAGCCAAGACAACCCCGGTAGCGGCGGTCGTGTTCACTTCTTCCAATGACTTCCCCTCTAAGTAGAGCAAGCCATCTTCGTTTTCACCAGTCTTAGGGATTGGCAAATCATGCTTCGAGTGATCAACACGGACAACCGTTTCAAAGAGGTCACGACGACCCTCTTGAATGTATTGACCCAATGAGTGCAAGTCAGTTGAATAGTTGGCAGAGGAAGGATAAATACCCTTCTGGTTCTTACCTTCTGATTCACCCATCAATTGCTTCCACCATTCAGATAAGTACTGCAATGATGGTTCCCAGTTAGCCAAGATTTCGGTCGTATAACCCTTGTCGTACAAAATACGACGGTAGGCCGCATAGGCTAATGCTGGGTTTTCATGGACATCATCGCTGGCATAAGTCTTTTCAGCCTGAGCAGCTGAGGCCAAAACCTGGTCGATATCAATCCCGGCCGCCGCCATTGGCAACAGACCAACAGCAGTCAAGACAGAGAACCGACCCCCAATACCATCAGGAATGGTCAAGGTTGGATAGCCTTCGGCATCCGCTTCACTCTTCAGAGCACCACGGTTAGCATCCGTTGTGGCTACGATCCGGTCCTTGGCACCGGCTTCCCCATACTTAGCAACCAAGCGTTGCTTGAAGAAGCGGAAGGCCACGGCTGGTTCAGTCGTTGTTCCAGACTTTGAAATCACGTTGACGGAGAAGTCTTGGTCGCCAATCACTTGGTCCAATTGATCCAAGGCCATTGGTGACATCGCGTTTCCCGCAAAGTAAACCTTGACTGCCTCGCCGGCAACCATTTCGTTGTGCCATGGCGACTTGACGAAGTCAATCGCCATCCGCGCACCGAGGTATGACCCACCGATTCCGATTACAACCAAAACCTTTGATTGGCTTTGGATTTTCTTAGCAGCGGCATGAATGGGTGCGAGACTTTCGGCTGTTTGTTCCGAAGCCCAATGAACCCAATCTGTGTACTCTGCTCCAGCCCCACTGCGTTCCATCAAAGTTTGATGAGCAAAACGCACCTGGTTTTGAATTTCGTCAAGTTCGTGGTCGGCGACAAAGTTGTTTAAACCGTTTGAATCAAAATGAACTGCTGGCATTTAATATACCCCTTTCATATCGAAAAAGTAACCGCTTTCAATATCTTTATTATAGCACTAAAATGCGAAATATTTAAAGTCTTTGGAGCCCTTATTTGGCACTCGATTGTGAGCTAGTTGACTGTGCCGTTTGATCACTACTGTGGAGTAACGTCAACGGCAAGTCCTTTTGATGGCTAGTTGAATTAGGTAAGAACTTCCCCTTCAAATTAACTTGACCATAAGCCAAAGTAGCCAGACTATCGGCAGCCGGCTTTTCTTTCAATTCACCGATTGTTTTAACTTGAATTTTCTTATTGGTCTTGGTCCAGTAGGTCTTGGTATTGGCAATTTCAACAGCTGCCTTCGCCTTATCACCCTTAATAGCCAACGTCTTTTGACCACTGACCTGGTCGCCCGCATTAAAGGTATGGGCCTGTTCTTTTGCTAAGACCTGGTCAACCATATCTAAAGTCGTTTGGAAACGAACTTTATTATCCGTATAGTCAGCAGCATCGTTAACCACTGTCAAAAATTCATGGCCGTTCTTATCGACAACATAACCAGTAAAACAGGCACCCGCTTCAGGTGTTGATCCCGTTTTCAATCCTAATAGCTGCAAACCATTCGGATTATTTAGCCCCTTAACGATGTTGGCAAACTGTTGACCAAAGCCAGAGGTATCGGTCACCTTAGTTGTCTTATTCTTGGTGTAAGTAATGGTGGCGCTACTAGTCACAGTTTTCAAACTGGGATCCATGGCCAAAACCTGGTTAGCAATTTGAGCCACTTGACTAGCTGAAGCATGGTTAGCGGCTGAGCTAGACTCTGAGGAAATTTGACTACCTAAAGCATCACCATTTTTTAGGCCAGCCCCGTTATACCAGGCTGAGTCAGTCAAATTCAAATCCTTTGCCCAACCTTCTAGTGTATCTTGACTAGTCGATCCCGAAGGAGTCAAGAATGCCGTTAGTGACAAAGCAGCATCGTTAGCCGAATTTGTAAACATTGACCAATAGAGGTCGTGAACAGAAACCTTGTCCCCCGCCTTCATGTTCAAGTGGGAAATCGCATTAGAATCTTGCGATGACAGGTCCGCAGAAGCCGGAATCGTCACCTGGTCTGTCCAGTTAATTTTATGGTCTTGAACTGCTTTTAAAACGCCGTAGGCAACCAATAACTTACTTTCGGAAGCAATGGCCGCCTGCTTATCCGGATTCTTTTCACCCAGGACTTGTCCCGTTGTCAAATCAACGACAATCGCCGATTTAGCTTTTACATTTAACGTAATTGGCTGATCTTTTGTAGCCGGTGTTTTCACCTTAATGGCCTCTGGTGCTTTATAGGCCACAAAACCGATGGCCACAACCACCCCTATTAAGAATACAATCAAAATCGGCCAAAGTAGCCGCCGCTTTCTCCTCGAATTCACGGCGTTCAACCGATACATATGCTTATCACTCATTCTCTCGTTCTTCTTTCACTTGTTTAAGTGGGAGTGTCATCACAAAGGCAGTTAAATCCTCAGTGGATTCAACATGAATTTGTCCTCGATGTTGATCGACAATTCCTTTAACGATGGCCAAGCCAAGGCCCGTACCACCAGTTTTACTATTCCTTGATTCTTCGACCCGGTAAAACCGCTCGAAAATATGGTTTGCCGCTGCAGGTGGAATCATCGGGCCATCATTGATGACCCGAATTTCAACCTGGTCCGCGGTTTTCATTTGCCCGGTTAACTTAATGAACGATGCCCCTTGTCCATATTTCAAGGCATTTTCAACTAAATTAATCAACGCACGCGCAATTTTATCCGAATCGCCCGCCATCACAATCACCTGTGGGTCAATTGCCGTAGCAAGCTTTAAATTACGGTCTTTAGCATCCATAGCATAATTAGCCAGAATTTGTTCTAGCAAATCACCCAAGGAAAAATCACTAATGTTTAACGAAACCTGGGTAGACTGGAGTTTTGCAAATGAAAAGAGGTCTTCGACCAAGGTCTTCATTTGATTGGACTTATGGTACGCCGTTTCCAGGTACTTATCTTGGTCAGCGGAATCTAGCTGGCCATTGGTATTAACAACCAAACCCAGGTAACCAATAATAGCCGTTAATGGGGTTCGCAAATCATGGGAGATATTGGTCATCATCTCATCTTTAGACCGTTCCACCGCTAGCTGTTCATCGTGAGCTTGGTTAAATTGGTCAACAATTTGGTTGACCAGGGTTGTCAACTGACCGGCCTGATCGCGCTTTTTTAGTCCAACAACAGAGTGGTCTTGATTAGCCTCTTCGCTCCCAATATTGGCATTGGCCTCAGCTAGGGTCAATAGTTGGTGCGCTAAGGATAGAAAAACCAGTCTTTCACGACTCTTGCGGCAAACATGCCATAGCCAAATTAAAGCTAGTAATGCCCATATTAGCCCAAAAAAAGGCCAGCTTTGCTGAGCTGACCAATCGAGTTTATCTTTTAGGAGGTCAAAGACCAGCGCCCAGGTCAGACCGAATGTCACGGCCAAACCTAAGATAAAAGACAAAGAGGCTTGGACCAGGATTGTACTTTTTTTTACCATTATCAACCAACTTCAATCTTGTAGCCAACGCCCCAAACGGTCTGGATGATTTGATCACCTTGGGTTGCTTCTTCCAACTTGTCACGCAAATGGGAAACGTGGACCATGACGGTCTTAGCCGAAACAACGGATTCTTGCTGCCAAACCCGTTCAAAAATATCATCGGCAGAAAAGACTCGGTTTGGGTGCGAAGCTAGGAGGTATAAAATACCAAATTCCAAAGCAGTCAAATTAACGACATCGCCGCTGGTTGTTTTAACTTCATGGGAATCCTTATTGATGACCAATGAGGCCACCGATAAGACGTCCGGCTTTTGTTCCTGAACCAGGTTTTGTGACCGACGTAAGAGTGACCGAATTCTAGCCATCACTTCTAGTGGGTTAAAGGGTTTGGTAACGTAGTCGTCTGCACCAGAAATCAAACCTTGGATCTTATCCATATCGGTCGACTTGGCTGATAACATCAAAATCGGGATATGGGTGTCCTTGCGAACAGTCTTCAAAACCTCTAACCCTGACATGTTGGGCATCATGATGTCCAAGACCATTAAGGCTACATCAGGATTGGTATTAAGTTTTGAAAGCGCATCTTTCCCATCATGGGCAATCAGCGGCTCATAACCTTCATTTTTCAGGTAAATTTCTAATAATTCGGCAATCTCTTGATCGTCGTCGACAACTAAGATTTTCATCCCTTACTCCTTGTTGTTCGCTTCATCTTGCCGAGCTTGTTGGGCTAACTTTGAAATTGCCAAGATTCCACCATGTTCCAAACCAGCATGGCGCCGGTTTAAGAGGTAGGCCAACCAAGCCAAAGCAAAGACCACCACGTAACCAAATGTCGGCAAAATTGGGTTAACGGCTGCGGGCACAAAGATGAAGGCTGTAAAGCCACAGACCCAAAGCAAAGCCACGATAATCAGCATCAACCAAGTTGGCATTTGCTTCTTACCATTTTGATTAGCTGGTCCTGGCACCAAACGACGCATTGCCATGGTATAAATTGCCCCACCCCAGAAAGCCAATAAGATAATTGATGTTAAACCAATTCCTTCGCTTTCAGAAGAGCTTTTACCGATACTCATTGTGATAGCAAAGAAACCAGCTAAGAACATAATCAAAACTAAGGCTGTATCCGTTGCCAAAAAGCCAAATGAATATTCATGGAATTTTTTGGCCAAGCGCGTTGGATTCGCATATTTCTGGACCAAGGCCACCGGTGACCCATAAAGTTGGGCAGCCGTTTGACCGGTCTTTTGACCAGCAGCCAACTTAGTCGTAACTTCGTCAATGGCTGCAGCTTTTTGCTCGTCATTTAATTTATCATTTTCATTCAAAGCCTTGTTAAAGCGGAAAATGAAATCTTGGTTTTTCTTGCTCAATTGGTGGTCGACTTGAGTCATAATTTTCTCGTCCCTTTATTTTAGATTAGACGTTAAAACGGAATTCGATGATGTCACCATCTTGGACATCATAGTCTTTTCCTTCTGAACGTAACTTACCGGCTTCTTTAACGGCCTTAACTGAGCCATATTCGTCTAAGTCGGCAAAGGCAATCGTTTCAGCACGGATAAAGCCGCGTTCGAAGTCGGAGTGAATAACACCGGCTGCTTGAGGAGCCTTGAAACCGGCCTTAAAGGTCCAAGCACGCGTTTCCTTGCCACCGGCAGTGAAGAAGGTGCGCAAGTCCAACAAGTGGTAAGCAGAGCGAATCAACTTGTTTAGACCTGGTTCAGCAACACCGGCCAATTCCAAGTAGTCTGCCTTTTCATCATCGTCCAACTGGGCGATTTCTTCTTCAGCATTGGCTGACAAGGCAATGACTTCGGCATTTTCTGAGTCGGCGAAGTCCTTAATCTTTTGGTAGTAAGGTGAATTTGTTGGGTCAGCCATATCGTCTTCGGCGATGTTGGCGACGTACAACGTTGGTTTAGACGTCAACAAGAACAAGCTCTTGACAACCTTTTGTTCTTCTTCGGAAAAATCAATCGTCCGCACGGCCTGACCGGCTTCAAGGACGGGTTTAATTTTTTCCAAAACGGCTGCTTCTGCCTTGGCAACCTTGTCGGCACCCTTGGCTGCGCGAGCAACCTTGGCATAGCGCTTATCAACAGCTTCAAGGTCGGCCAGGACCAATTCAGTGTTAATCGTATCGATGTCATCCAAAGGATCAACAGTCCCGTTCACGTGAATGATTTCATCGTCATCAAAGGCGCGGACAACGTGCACAATGGCATTCACTTGGCGGATGTTTTCCAAGAACTTGTTTCCCAGTCCTTCACCCTTAGAAGCACCCTTGACGATTCCAGCAATATCCGTAAATTCGAAGGTCGTTGGAATAATTTTGTCGGCTGGTTCCACTTCTTGGATGCGAGCTAGACGATCGTCCGGCACTTCAACGATTCCAACGTTTGGTTCGATTGTGGCAAAGGGGTAATTGGCCATTTCGGCCCCTGCCTTAGTGATTGCATTAAAGAGTGTTGACTTACCAACGTTTGGTAAACCAACGATTCCTGCTGTTAAAGCCATTGGTATTTCTTCCTTTCGGCTACTGCCTTACGCTAAATTATTTTTCAGCTTTTTTTAAGACTTTTTTAATTCGTTTATCAAAGTTAAACCGGGTTAACATGATTGTCCGATTACAGGCAGAACAAGTAATTCGGATATCAGCCCCTAACCGGTTAATCACCCAGGCATTTGTGCCACAGGCATGGGGCTTTTTCATTTCGACTAAATCGCCAAGGTCATAATTAACTGTTTCAGCCATTAGTCCACCTCAATTGCTAAAATATTCAAAATTCGAGCAAGGTCGTCTTCTGACAGGTAGGCAATTTCAATTTTTCCGTTGCCCTTCTTACCTGCATTGACCTTAACCTTCGTACCAAACTTGTCTTCCAAACGGTGAGCCAAGTCTTTAACAAAGACTGACTCTTCCTTCTTGGCTGGCTTAGTATCCCCTGCATTCAAACGTTTAACCAAAGCTTCGACCTGACGAACGTTCAAATCTTCTTGCAAAATGGTTTGAACAGCCGAATTAATCAAGCCTTCATTTTCCAAACCAAGCAAGGCCCGAGCCTGCCCCATCGATAATTCGCCGCTTTGGACAAATTCTTGAATGACAGTTGGCAACTTGAGCAATCGCAAGGCATTGGCAATCGTGGTCCGTTCCTTACCCAATTTTTCGGCCAACTGGGTTTGGTTTAACTCCAATTGAGCCATCAAGTTGGCATAGGCGCGTGCCTCTTCAATTGGATCAAGGTCATCGCGTTGTAGGTTCTCGATTAAGGCCAGTGTCGCCATCGTGTCGTCATTGGTTGACCGAACGATACCAGTAATTTCCTTAACCTTGAGCGTCTTAGTTGCCCGGAACCGTCGTTCTCCGGCGATAATTTGGTACTTGTCGCCATTTTGTCGAACAATAATTGGCGTTAAGAGACCATTTTCTTGAATTGATTGAGCTAATTCATGAATTGAATCTTCATCAAATGTTAGTCGAGGTTGAAACGGGTTAGCCTCGATTTTATCAAGGGGTAGTGACACTACCTTTTCACCTGTCTCAGGCCCACGGCTAATATTCTTTGAATGTTCCAAGGCATCCTTGGAAATTCTGTTGGCTCCAAACAAAGAATCCATGTTCTTGCCTAAGCCGCCTTTTTTATTAACCATATTGCACCATGACCTCCTTAGCAAATTCGGTATAAACTCGAGCTCCTAATGACTTTGGATCAAAATCAATAATTGCTTGTCCGTACGATGGCGCCTCTGACAAACGAACTGTCCGAGGAATCACCGTTGTATAAACACGGTCATCGAAGTACTTACGGACTTCCTCTTCAACCTGCTTTGACAAGTTTGTCCGTGAATACATGGTCAAGAGAATTCCTGCCATTTCCAACTCTGGGTTCAATCCCTGACGAACCAACTCAATTGTATTAATCAATTGGCCGAGCCCTTCTAGGGCATAGAATTCAGTTTGTACTGGAATCATGACAGCATCCGCTGCAGTAAAGGAATTAATCGTCAAAAGCCCTAATGAAGGTGGATTATCAATCAAAATGTAGTCATAGTCATTTTCGATTGGTAAAAGTGCGTTTTTTAAACGGTATTCCCGGTCTGGTAAATCAACGAGTTGAACTTCACTTTCAGACAATTGAATCGTCGTTGGCAAAATATCCATCTTATCAGCTTTGACAATGGCCTCTTTAGCTGGCACATCATTAATCAAAACATCGTAAATGTCTTGTTTCAATTCTGATTTATCAACTCCAACCCCAGAAGTAGCATTCCCCTGAGGATCAGCATCGATTAAAAGAACTTTTTTTCCAGCTTTAACCAAGGCTGCTGCCAGGTTAATACTAGTCGTTGTCTTACCAACCCCACCTTTTTGGTTAGCTAAAGCGATTTTTTTTGCCATTGACTGGCTCCTTCTTCTTTTTATAAAGGTTTCTTACTTGGTGTTCCTGCTTGTCTTGGGTACTTCTTCGGTGTTTTATTCACCTTATCAATAATTTGAATCATTCGAGGATCTTGGTTTGGTAATTGAAAATCAAAACTTTCCTTCAATTTCCCGCCAAGCGTTGTCAAAGCCTTTTGACCGTCAGCCAATTCATCGGCTCCGGCAGACCCTTTCATCACTAGCAGTTCCCCACCGAGTTTTACAAAGGGCAGAGTATATTCAGCTAAAACCGAAGTCCGCGCCACTGCCCGTGCTGTCGCGTAATCAAAGCCTTCGCGCATCTTAGCTTCTTGTCCAAGATCTTCGGCCCGACCATGTAAAACCGTCACGTTCTTTAGCCCTAACTCAGCCACAACCGTTTTTAAAAAATTAACCCGCTTGTTTAATGAATCAACCAAGGTCACTTTCAAGTTAGGCAAAGCAATTTTTAGTGGCAAAGCCGGAAAACCAGCACCAGAACCAATATCAATCAATGTTGGTTCTCCCTCAGCTAGTTTTGGTTGATAGAGTGCCAACGTCAAAGAATCATAAAAATGCTTCAAATAGACCTCATTGTGGTCCGTAATGGCAGTCAAATTAAATTCTTTGTTCGTTTCAACCAACAAGGTAAAGTACTGATCAAATTGTGCTAATTGTTCATCACTTAGCACTAATCCAGCGTCTGTTAAGGTCTTAATAAATAATGCTTGGTCCAAAATCATCCTCCAAACCAGGCCATAATCCACCTAGTCTACTAATAACAAGAATACCTAAAAAAGGGTTAAAATTCAAGGTTTCCAGCTGTTTTTATGCAACAAAAAAACCTGAGCCAAAGCTCAGGTTTCTCATATGCCGTTGGTGGGAGTCGAACCCACACGGTGTTGCCACCACTGGATTTTGAGTCCAGCGCGTCTGCCAATTCCGCCACAACGGCAAAATAAAGTATTCACTTTATTAGGGCGGTAGAAGGGGATCGAACCCTCGCATGCTGGATCCACAAACCAGTGTGTTAACCACTTCACCACTACCGCCATGGCAGGGATAGAGGGAATCGAACCCCCATCAACGGTTTTGGAGACCGCTATTCTACCGTTTAACTATATCCCTACTTTATTAAAATCAGCCAAAGCTGATAAAACATGATGAGGACTTGCACCTCATAAAGTTCTATAACTCATGTTTGAAAATCTAGATGGACGCTACAGGGATCGAACCTGTGACCCCCTGCTTGTAAGGCAGGTGCTCTCCCAGCTGAGCTAAGCGTCCATAAGGAGAGAAAGGGATTCGAACCCTCGAAGCAACTTTCGTCGCTTACACGGTTTCCAACCGTGCTCCTTAAGCCTGACTCGGACACCTCTCCGGAAAACTTTTGATGGTTTTCGTTAATATGTATTAGGCATCGCGTCTTCCTATCCTCGCAGCCAGCGTTCCGGCAACTA
>NZ_DF968003.1:65536-80177 GCF_001047075.2 Fructobacillus ficulneus | reverse complement strand
GCTAGGTCTAAATATTTACTTCAACTTTTGGGGTACAGGTCATACTTTTGTGGCTTCCTTTTTTATTTTGAAAGAAATATGTAAGAATTTTGTTAACTGCGTTATAATATGAACCAATATCGAATTGGTTATTCCCCGTTAAGATATATGAGGAGGGCTCTATGGAAAATAAGTATACGAATTCTGCAAAGAATGTCTTGGAACTAGCTCAAGACAATGCCAGGTATTTCCAACACCGGGCGGTGGGTACGGAACATTTACTGTTAGCTCTATCTCTCGTTAAAACTGGCGTTGCTGCCAACGTCTTGAATGAATTTCAAGTTACCAACGATAAAATTAAAGAAGAAATTGAACGTTTTACTGGTTATGGAATGGACCAGGAACGTGATGAAAAAGCCTACTTACCTTATTCACCGAAGGCTGCTGCCGTTTTGAAATGGGCAGCAGACCAAGCTGAACTTCTGGGACAAAATGAAGTCGGAACAGAACACATTTTGTTGTCTTTGCTCCAAGACCAAAGCATTTTGTCGTCACGAATTCTCTTGGGCCTTGATGTGAATTTGAAAGATATGAACAAGGCTATCTTACGCCGTCTCGGTGTTACTGATTTGCGTAAGCAAATGAAGCAAAAGAAAACTAAGGAGCAGGGAACACCAACCTTAGATTCTTTGGCTCGGGATTTAACCCAAGTTGCCCGTGATGAACACTTGGATCCTGTTATTGGCCGCGATAAGGAAGTTCGTCGGGTCGTGCAAATCCTATCACGCCGGACAAAGAACAATCCCGTTTTGGTTGGGGAACCAGGAGTTGGGAAGACGGCGATTGCTGAAGGGTTGGCGCAACGAATTGTTCAAGGCCAAGTCCCAGATACCTTAAAGCGCAAGCGCTTGATGGCCTTAGACATGGGGTCATTGGTGGCTGGAACGAAGTACCGCGGTGAATTTGAAAGCCGTTTGAAACAAATTATTGAAGAAATTGAGGCCGATGGCCAAGTAATTCTTTTTGTTGATGAATTGCATACTTTGGTTGGTGCCGGTGGTGCTGAGGGAGCAATTGATGCTGCTAATATCCTAAAGCCCGCCTTAGCCCGTGGTGAGTTGCAGATGCTTGGGGCAACAACCTTTGACGAGTACCAACAATATATTGAAGCAGATGCTGCCTTAGAACGACGGTTTGCCCAAGTGACAATTAATGAACCATCCGTCGACCAGGCAATTATGATTTTAAATGGGATTCGGCCAAAGTTTGAAGAATTCCATCAGGTGGATATCGAACCGGCGGCAGTTGAAGCAGCCGTTAATTTGTCATCACGGTACATCACCGGGCGGTTCTTGCCCGATAAGGCCATCGATTTGATGGACGAAGCTGCTGCCAAGGTTCGGATTGATGATGTTGATAAGTCAACGCCATTGCACCGAGATCGAGTGGCACTCGCAAATATTCAAGCCCAGAAGGATGCGGCGATTGCGGCTATGGACTTTGAAGAAGCAGCTGATTTGCGGTTGAAGGAAATGGCTTTGCGCAAAAAGATTGACCGAGCCGTGCTCCGCCAAGAAAAGAAGCAAGCCAAAGACCAGTCCTTTGGTTTGAAAGTCACAGCCGCTAACATTGCCCAAGTGATTTCACAACAAACCGGGGTGCCTTTAACTCAGGTCGAAAAAACCGAATCCGACCACTTGGTTAATTTGGAAAGTGAGCTTGGTAAGCGAGTGATTGGACAAAAGAAGGCGGTTTCAGCCGTTTCGCGGGCTATTCGCAGGTCACGGTCAGGTTTGGCCGATCCAAGCCGGCCAATTGGAACCTTCCTCTTCTTAGGTCCAACCGGGGTAGGAAAGACCGAATTGGCTAAGGCCTTGTCAGAAATCATGTTTGGTTCAGAAGACAACATGATTCGCGTTGACATGTCCGAGTACCAAGAACGATACTCAGCCTCTCGATTGATTGGTTCGGCACCTGGTTACGTTGGTTATGACCAGGGTGGTCAGTTGACGGAACAAGTTCGTAACCATCCTTACTCGATTATTTTATTGGATGAAGTTGAAAAGGCTCACCCCGACATCTTTAATTTGATGTTGCAAGTCTTTGATGACGGGTTCTTGACGGATGCTAAGGGCCGGAAGGTTAACTTCCGCAATACCGTTATCATCATGACGTCAAACCTTGGCGCAACTCGCTTGCGTGATGAAAAGACCATGGGCTTTGGTAATTTTGATTTGAAAAATGATGATGCCGCGGTTGAGGCTAAGATTCGTGAAACGGTTAAGGAAACTTTCCGTCCTGAATTCATCAATCGAATCGACGAAGTCCTTGTCTTTGATGCTTTGAGTCAAGATGAAGTTCGTCAAATTGTTCGCTTGATGACCAAGTCGTTGCTTGAGCGGGTTGCTGAACAGGGGGTTAAGGTCAAGATGACCACGGCAGCCCTTGATGCGATTGCGGCAACTGGTTATGACCGTGAATACGGTGCCCGACCATTGCGTCGTGTTATCCAAACAGAAGTGGAAGACAAGTTGTCTGAAGCCTTGTTAGATGGCCAAATTAGCACGGAAGACGTGGTGACGATTGGTGCCCAACAGGGTTAAATTAAGCTGAAAATTAAAAAAGCTAACGAGGCTGCTGTGGCAGCTGGCGTTGATGAAGATTAATAATTAAGGTCGTCGGAATGGTTCCGATGACCTTTTTTAATGGGTCAGGATTAGTAGTAGGACAAAGGCTAGGGTTAAAAACGGAATGAAGGGTGCTTGCCGGCGAGTGGAGACCAAGAGGTAAACCAACGTTGAAAGGCAGGCGACGATAATGAAAAGGGCGAAGTTGGCTGAGTCAAAAATTAAACAAGCTATTAAAATCACGGGGACGTCTCCCCACCCTAAGAGCTTGGTTACAGATAAAAGAGTCACTAATATTAAGACAGTAACCATACAAATGATGTCGTTGCTTGATGGTTCCTTTAGCAGAAATAAGAAGCCTGCCCAAATCCAAGCTGGAAAAACAGTGCAGGTCATTGTTGCCCAGTCTTCCAGGGCTAAAAAGACCAGGAGGTAAAAGGTAACAACCATTGTCCAGGAACCAGTAACCAAGACAAATAAACCGATGAGAGGGATCACCCCCTCAACTAGTAAGAGTCGTTTCCAAGTTGCGTAGGGAGCCTGACAAGACCGACAATGGCCCCTGAGAATGAAGGCGGAAACGAGGGGGATGAGGTCATACCACGACAGGACATGGTGACAAGCAAGGCAATACGACCGTTGTGTCCAGAGAGGGCGGTCGGCAATTGACCGGTCGGCCAAACAAGTTACCCAAGAGGCGATGACTAAATTGATGAGATATAGTAAAATTGTATTCATGGGTTATTAGACGCTGTAAGGCGATAAAAATAACGAAAAACGTTCGAAAATAGTTGGGGAAAACTCTTGACTTTGGGCTCAAACCTGATATTATATTCAACGTGCTTTTAAGTCATTTGTCCTTCTGCGCGGCGAAAACCCGCAAAAGGGCAGTGTAAAGGCAAGTCTAAGCAGGACTTCCAGGAGCACTTTTGTTTATTGGCAAAAATGATACACCTGGAACTGTGGAAAAAACAAAGAATTAAGGAGAATAGTAGGATGCCTACAATTAACCAATTGGTTCGTAAGTCACGTAAGTCTCAAGCGACTAAGTCAAAGTCACCAGCCTTGAACTTCGGCTACAACTCAATGAAGAAGAAGGCAACAAACAATGTTGCCCCACAAAAGCGTGGAGTTGCTACTCGTGTCGGAACTTTGACACCAAAGAAGCCTAACTCTGCCTTGCGTAAGTACGCTCGTGTACGTTTGTCAAACTTGTATGAAGTTACTGCCTATATCCCTGGTATTGGTCACAACTTGCAAGAACACTCAGTTGTTTTGATCCGTGGTGGTCGTGTTAAGGATTTGCCTGGTGTGCGTTATCACGTTATCCGTGGTGCCTTGGATACAGCGGGTGTTGACGGTCGGATGACTTCTCGTTCTAAGTATGGAACGAAAGCTCCTAAGAAGTAAAGCGGAAAGGAAAACTCATGCCACGTAAAGGTTATACAAAGCGTCAGGAAGTTTTACCTGACCCAATTTACAATTCAAAGTTAGTTTCTCGTTTGATCAACAAGTTGATGGTCGACGGAAAGCGCGGAACTGCATCAACTATCTTGTATGCAGCTTTTGATCGCATTAAGGAAACTACTGGTAACGAACCATTGGAAGTTTTCGAACAAGCAATGGAAAACATCATGCCAGTATTGGAAGTTAAGGCCCGCCGTGTTGGTGGATCTAACTACCAGGTTCCAATCGAAGTACGCCCTGATCGTCGTACTACATTGGGATTGCGTTGGTTGGTAAACTACTCACGTTTGCGCAACGAACATACAATGGAAGAACGTTTGGCTAAGGAAATTATTGACGCAGCCAACGAAAACGGTGCTTCAGTTAAGAAGCGCGAAGATACACACAAGATGGCAGAAGCCAACCGTGCCTTCGCTCACTACCGTTGGTAAGCTTTGTAGCAGCTGGCTTTGGCCAACTACTACGAGCCTGCTAACAGGCTCATAATTTTGCAAAAAGCGGACAAATTATTGGTCGCTTTTTGTTGCAAACAGGATAAAAATTAGGAGATTATAATGGCAAAGCGTGAATACCCGCTTGATCATACTCGTAATATTGGTATCATGGCCCACATCGATGCCGGTAAGACGACGACAACAGAACGAATCTTGTACTATACAGGTAAGATTCACAAAATTGGTGAAACACACGATGGTGCTTCACAAATGGATTTCATGGAACAAGAAAAGGAACGTGGAATCACGATCCAATCTGCCGCTACAACTGCTGTTTGGCGCGGATTCTTCGACCAATACGAAAAGAACCCATACCGTGTTAACATCATCGATACACCAGGTCACGTTGATTTCACTATCGAAGTTGAACGTGCCTTGCGTGTTTTGGATGGTGCCGTAGCCGTTTTGGATGGTGCTGCTGGTGTTGAACCACAGACTGAAACTGTTTGGCGACAAGCTACTACTTATAACGTTCCCCGGATTGTTTTCGTTAACAAGATGGACAAGTTGGGTGCTGACTTTGAAATGTCAGTTGACTCAATGCACGAACGTTTGCAAGTTAACGCAGAAGCTATCCAGTGGCCAATCGGTGCCGAAGATAACTTCGAAGCTGTTATTGATTTGATCACTGAAGAAGCTTACTACCCAACTGATGACTTGGGTTCAACTTGGGAACCACGCGAAATCCCAGCTGACTACCAAGACTTAGTTAAGGCAAAGCGCGAAACTTTGGTTGAAGCGGTTGCTGATGTCGACGAAGAATTGATGGAAAAGTACCTTGAAGGTGAAGAAATTTCTATCGATGAATTGAAGGCAGCTATCCGTCGTGCAACATTGGCTTTGGAATTCTATCCTGTATTGGCTGGTTCAGCCTACAAGGATAAGGGTGTTCAAATGATGTTGGATGCCGTTGTTGACTACTTGCCAGGTCCTCTAGAAGTTCGCCCTTACGTGGCAACTGACCCTAAGACTGATGAAGAAGTTGACTTGATCGCCGATGATGACAAGCCTTTCGCGGCTTTGGCATTTAAGATCATGACTGATCCATTCGTTGGTCGTTTGACATTTATGCGTGTGTATACTGGTACTTTGCAAGCCGGTTCATATGTACAAAACACTTCTTCAGATACTCGTGAACGTGTTGGTCGTTTGCTCCAAATGCACGCCACTTCACGTACTGAAATCGAAGAAGTCTTCTCTGGTGATATCGCTGCTGCGATCGGTTTGAAGAACACTACTACTGGTGACTCTTTGACTGCTACTGATCACCAATTGATCTTGGAATCAATGGAATTCCCTGATCCCGTGATCGAATTGGCTATCGAACCAAAGACAAAGGCTGACCAAGATAAGTTGGCTACTGCTTTGCAAAAGTTGGCTGAAGAAGATCCTTCATTCCGTGCGACAACTAACCAGGAAACTGGTGACACTTTGATCGCTGGAATGGGAGAATTGCAGTTGGATATCATGGTTGACCGTATGCGCCGTGAATTCAACGTTGAAGCAACTGTTGGTGCCCCTCAAGTTGCTTACCGTGAAGCCTTTACTAAGACTGTTCAAGCGCGTGGATTCTTCAAGCGTCAGTCTGGTGGTAAGGGACAATATGGTGATGTTTGGGTTGAATTTAGTCCAAACGAAGAAGGAGCAGGCTTCGAATTCGAAGACGCCATCGTTGGTGGTGTTGTTCCTCGTGAATACATCCCTTCAGTTGAAGCAGGTTTGAAGGATGCATTGAACGCTGGTCCTTTGGCTGGCTTCCCATTGGTTGACTTGAAGGCCAAGTTGTACGATGGATCATATCACGATGTCGATTCTTCTGAAGCTGCCTTTAAGATTGCCGCTTCATTGGCATTGAAGGAAGCTGCTAAGACTGCCGGCGCAGTTATCTTGGAACCAATCATGGCTGTTGATATCGTTGTCCCTGAAGACAACCTTGGAGATGTTATGGGACACGTTTCAGCTCGTCGTGGTTTGATTGAAGGGCAAGAAGCCCGTGGACCTGTTTTGGCTGTTAAGGCACAAGTGCCTTTGTCAGAAATGTTTGGTTATGCAACTACTTTGCGTTCAGCAACGCAAGGTCGTGGAACTTTCCAAATGGTCTTCGATCATTACCAAGCTGTTCCTAAGAACGTTCAAGAAGAAATCATTAAAGCACAAGGTAAGGAAGCTTAATTGCTTCTTTCACTCATTGTCTGAAAACCAGGTTGCTTATGCGACCTGGTTTTTTGTTCCCTTAATTTTTGAAAATATTTGGTCGGATATTGCACTTTGTTGTAGAATGGTGACAATATCGATTGGAGATGTCATATGGTCGAAACACAACCCATTTTGGAATTTTCCCAAGTTGCCCTGTCATTCGGGGAGACTGAGGTTTTAAAACAAATTGACCTGGCTTTAGAGCCTGGTAAATTTTATACGCTCCTAGGACCCTCTGGTTCTGGTAAATCAACGATTTTAAAATTAATTTCCGGGCAGTTGCACGCTGATTCTGGTCAGATTTTCTTTGAAGGCCAAGTGATTAACGATGTACCGGCCGAAAAACGCCGGGTCAATACTGTCTTCCAAAACTATTCATTGTTTCCGAACATGAATGTTTTTGATAACGTGGCCTTTGGTCCGCGATTGAAGAAGTTGCCTGCCGGTGAAATCGAAACTAAGGTCAAGGAAATGCTGGCCTTGGTGAAGTTGGCCGGCTACGAAAACCGTGAAATTAGTGAATTGTCCGGTGGCCAGCAACAACGAGTGGCCATCGCCCGTGCTTTGGCCAATGACCCGGAAGTTCTTCTCCTGGATGAGCCGCTTTCGGCCTTGGACTACAAACTGCGCAAGGACCTCCAACAGGAATTGCGCCGAATTCAAAAACGCCTTGATATTACCTTTGTTTTTGTGACCCACGACCAGGAAGAGGCCCTGGCGATGTCCGATTGGATTTTTGTTATGAACGATGGGCTCATTCAACAAAATGGGACGCCAGAAGACATCTATGATGAACCAATCAACCATTTTGTTGCCGACTTTATTGGCGAAACCAACATTGTGCCAGGGATTATGAAAGAGGACTACCTGGTTCATTTTGTCGGGAAAGACTTCGAAAACGTCGATGCCGGGATGCGCCCCAATGAGCGGGTCGAAGTCGTTCTCCGGCCGGAAGACTTGGACCTAACGGACCCTGAAAATGGGAAGTTAGTCGTAACGATTAAAGACCAGTCCTTCCGTGGTGACTACTATGAAATCACGGCCATGGATGATGATTTGAATACCTGGCAGGTTCAGGCGACTAACCCAGCTGAAGTCGGTGCCCGAGTTGGCTTAACTTTTGATCCTGAAGATATCCACATCATGCGCTACAACGAAAGTGAAGAAGCATTCGATGCCCGGTTGGAATCTTATGATGAAGAAGAAGCTGAGGCAGCTCTCCAAGCGGCACGAGACGATGAAACTGGTCGAGAGGAGCAAGGCCAATGACCATGTCCTTTAAAAAACAAAAAAAGGGTTTTACATCCTTTTATATGGGCATTTACGGCCTCTGGCTCCTAGCCTTTGTGATTGCGCCGTTGCTTTTGCTGCTCTTTAAGTCTTTGCAGACCCAGGGCGGCCACTTTACTCTGGCTAACTATCAGACCTTCTTTACATCTGGCCCTTATCTGGCAATGACCTTTAACTCGATTTGGTATGCCTTCTTAATCACCTTGATTACGCTGGTTTTTGCCTATCCGACCGCCTATTTTCTGACTACTTTGAAAAATAAACAATTCTGGCTTTTGATGGTCATCCTGCCAACCTGGATTAACCTGCTCTTGAAGACCTACGCCTTTATCGGTTTGCTAGGTCAAGGTGGGTTAGTGAACTCATCTTTGACGGGCTTGGGTTTCCACCCAGTTCAGTTGCTCTTTACGGATTGGTCCTTCCTGCTGGTTGCGGCCTATGTCGAATTGCCCTTTATGATTTTGCCCATTTTTAACGCCTTGAACGAAATCGACCCACTGCTAACGGCTGCGAGCCAAGACCTCGGGGCCAATAATTGGCAAACCTTGCGCAAGGTCATCTGGCCACTATCAATGCCTGGGGTAAAAGCCGGTATTCAAGCAGTCTTTATCCCCAGCCTGTCACTCTTCATGATTACCCGTTTGATTGGTGGTAACCGGGTGATTACCCTGGGAACTGCCATTGAAGAGCACTTCTTAGTGACGCAAAACTGGGCCTTTGGTTCAACAATTGGGGTCATCTTAATTGTGGCCATGGTGATAACCATGCTTTTGACCCAGGATAAGCAGAAGGGAGGCCGGTCATGAAAAAAATGCGGACACCGTACTTAATTTTTATGTTCTTGGTCCTCTCCCTGCCGATCTTGTACTTGGTCTTTTATTCCTTTAATGCGGGAACAACCATGCAGGGTTTTGCCGGCTTTTCTTTTAAGCACTACAGCGAGCTTTGGCAGGACACCCGGTTAATCGATATTGTCTTGGAAACGGGGATTGTCGCCTTACTATCATCCTTGCTAGCAACCATTATTGGGACGCTCGGGGCTTTGGCTATCTTCCGGGTCCACCGGCGGACGATTAAGGGCGTCTTGTTATCTTTGAATAACGTCTTGCTGGTTTCACCGGATGTTATTATCGGGGCGGCCTTCTTGATTCTCTTTACAACCTTGAAGTTGTCGCTCGGCTTTATGACTGTCTTGCTGTCACACATTGCCTTTTCAATCCCGATTGTCGTCTTGATGGTCTTGCCTAGGTTAAAGGAAATGAACCCTGATTTGGTCCTGGCGGCTCAAGACTTAGGGGCTCGGCCAACCCAGGTCTTGGGGCAGGTCACCATCCCGGTGATTACGCCGGGAATCGTTGCTGGCTTCTTTATGGCCTTGACCTACTCCTTGGATGACTTTGCTGTCACCTTCTTTGTGACGGGGAATGGCTTTTCAACCTTGGCGGTCGAGATTTATTCCCGGGCCCGTCAAGGAGTTTCCTTGGAAATTAACGCCTTGTCGACTTTGATTTTCCTACTATCGCTAGCGATTGCCCTGGCTTACTACTTTATTAATAAGGTTGGTAAGCGGGCCAAGACGCCTGAGCTCAAGGAGAAGGTCAAATGAAAAAAATTCTATTAAGTATTTTGGCCATCCTGGTTGCTGTCGTCGGTTTAGTTGCAACTAAAGCTGTCTTTGACAATAGTCGCAAGGACGAGGTCACGGGTAAGAAGGTTTTGAACTTCTATAACTGGGGTGATTATATCGACCCGGCCCTCTTGACCAAGTTCACTAAGGAAACTGGTTATAAGGTGAATTACCAGACCTTTGACTCGAATGAAGCGATGTATACCAAGATTAAGCAGGGTGGGACCAACTATGATTTGACGGTTCCTTCTGACTACATGGTGGATAAGATGTCGAGTGAGGGGTTGTTAGCTCCATTGGATAAGTCCAAATTAACGGGGATGAGCAATATCGACTCTCGGTTCATGAACCAAAGCTTTGATAAGGGTAACAAGTATTCTGTCCCTTACTTCTGGGGAACGCTTGGTATTCTCTACAATAAGAAGAAGGTCAGCCCTGACCAGATTGATAGCTGGTCGAAGTTATGGTCACCGCAGTTCAAACGG
The DNA here is from genome assembly GCF_001047075.2 of Fructobacillus ficulneus. Taxonomy (GTDB): domain Bacteria; phylum Bacillota; class Bacilli; order Lactobacillales; family Lactobacillaceae; genus Fructobacillus; species Fructobacillus ficulneus. The sequence continues at coordinate 70,012 of NZ_DF968003.1, read as the reverse complement.
CAGATTATGCTGGTTGACTCAGCCCGGGATATTTTGGGGATGACGTTGATTTCCCAAGGGAAGTCCGTCAATGACCAAAATGTGGCTGACTTGGCGGCGGCTCAGGGAAAGCTTTCGACCTTGATGCCAAACGTTAAGGCGATTGTTGCCGATGAGTTGAAGATTTATATGGCCCAGGGCGAGGCCAGCATCGGGGTCACGTATTCCGGTGAAGCGGCCCAGGCGATGGCACAAAACTCGGACTTGGCTTACTTGGTACCCAAGGACGGATCAAATGAATGGTTCGATAATTTGGTCATCCCAAAGAACGCTAAGCACAAGGATGCGGCCTATGCCCTGATTAATTTCTTAAACAAGCCGGAGAACGCCAAGCAAAACGCGGAGTACGTTGGCTATGCCACGGCGAACAAGGGGGCCTATGCGCTCCTACCAGCTGATGAGAAGTCTGACCCGGCCTTTTATCCATCGGCGAAGACTTTGGATAGTCTCCAAGTCTACAAGACTTTTAACCAGGAATGGACCCAACGGTATAACGATGCCTTCTTGGAGTTTAAGATTTCACGATAGAGGATCCTGGTGGATTAAATCCGCTTGGGGATGTTTTGTCGGTCATTAGTTCAATTGAAGAAGACTGTTGAAGCGATTTGGCTTTAACGGTCTTTTTTATCTTCGGTCAATCTTCATTTGTTACTATATAGAAGAACAAATAACAGAATAAATCATGTAATCGAGAAAAGTTTGAATAATCCTGGCAAAATAGGCTATAACTTTTGAAGGGTTCTGACCTAGGGTGAAATGAAAATTCTTTTCGAAAAAAGGTGAAAAGGCCTTGCTATATCAGGGTTTAGCTGTTATTATATTCAAGTACGCCTTTTGGGGTTGCCGATGCAATACCCGCAAAAAGACTGGTGTATCAACGTTTAGCGATGATGATTAAGGTTGCGACACGCGCGGCCGCGTTGCCATGGGCGCGCAAACACTGCAAGGTGTTGTCGGTTTTTGATCGGAGTTAGCTGATTTACAAAATCAACGAGGAGGCACAAAATGGCACAAAAGAAGATCCGTATCCGCTTGAAGGCATACGAACACCGTATCTTGGACCAATCAGCAGACAAGATTGTTGAAACAGCAAAGCGGACTGGCGCAGAAATCGCCGGTCCTATCCCTTTGCCTACTGAACGGACATTGTACACGGTGCTTAGTTCACCCCACAAGTACAAGGATGCTCGTGAACAGTTCGAAATGCGAACTCACAAGCGGTTGGTCGACATTGTGAACCCTACTGACAAGACAGTTGACGCATTGCGTAAGCTTGAATTGCCAGCAGGTGTTGCAATCGAAATCAAGCTCTAATTAAGTACCACTCCGCTAAAAATAGTTTAGCGATGAAATGAAGGAGATTAGTCATGACTAAAGGTATCTTAGGCCGTAAAGTCGGTATGACTCAGGTTTTTACTGAATCTGGTGAATTGATCGCCGTGACTGCTGTTGAAGCTACTCCAAACGTTGTTTTGCAAGTTAAGACGCAAGCAACTGATGGATACAACGCTTTGCAGTTAGGTTACCAAGACAAGCGCGAGATTTTGTCAAACAAACCTGAACAAGGCCACGTTGCAAAAGCCAACACAGCCCCTAAGCGCTACATTCGTGAAGTCCGTGATGCGGAAGGCGAATATGGCGTTGGGGATGCAATTGCTGTTGACACTTTCCAAGCCGGTGAATATGTTGATGTTACCGGTGTTACAAAGGGACACGGTTTCCAAGGTGCTATCAAGCGCTTGGGACAATCACGTGGACCAATGAGTCACGGTTCTCGTTACCACCGTCGCCCAGGTTCAATGGGTGCCGTTATCAACCGGGTATTCAAGGGTAAGCTCTTGCCTGGTCGTATGGGTAACCAGAAGCGTACGATGCAAAACATTGCAATCGTACACGTTGATGTTGAAAACAACTTGTTGTTGTTGAAGGGAAACGTTCCTGGAGCCAACAAGTCACTTTTGACAATCAAGTCAACTGTTAAGACAAATGCTAAGCACCCTGAAATCAAGATGGCCGGCGCAAAGCCAGCTGCTGATGCTCAGGCTGAAGAACAAGCTTAAAAATTCATAGAAAGGAGAACAATCAATCATGACAAAAGTTGCTGTATTAAAGCAAGATGGTTCAAAGGCTGCTGATTTAGACTTAAACGAAGCAGTTTTCGCCATCGAACCTAACAACGCTGTGGTTACTGAAGCTGTTTTGATGCAACGCGCATCACTACGTCAAGGTACTCACGCCGTTAAGAACCGTTCCGCTGTTGCTGGTGGTGGTCGTAAGCCATGGAAGCAAAAGGGAACTGGTCGCGCTCGTCAAGGTTCTATCCGCTCACCTCAATGGCGTGGTGGAGGAATCGTGTTCGGTCCAACCCCACGTTCATACTCATACCGTATCAACAAGAAGGCCTATGCATTGGCCTTGAAGTCAGCTTTGTCACAAAAGTTGGCCGACAACAAGTTGGTCGTTGTAGATGCTTTGGCATTTGATGAAGCTAAGACAAAGAACTTCAAGCAAGTTCTTGCTAACTTGGCTGTTGATTCAAAGGCCTTGGTAATCGTTGATGAAGGTAACCAAAATGCCTTGTTGTCAGCTCGTAACTTGGAAAACGTTCAAGTTATGACTACAAACGGTATCAACGTCTTAGACGTTGTTAACGCTGACAAGTTGGTGGTTGTTCAAGCAGCGATCGAAGAAATCCAAGGAGGTCTCGCCTAATGGATGCACGCGATATTATCCGCCGCCCAATCATTACCGAAGCTTCAATGGCGCAAACAGAAATGAAGCGTTATGTCTTTGAAGTGGATGTTCGGGCTACTAAGCCAGAAATCAAGCGAGCAATCGAAGAAGTCTTCGACGTTCAAGTTGCTCGTTTGAACACCGCCAATGTGCGCGGTAAGAAGAAGCGTCAAGGTCGTTATGTTGGATTCACTCGTAAGATGAAGAAGGCTATCGTTACTTTGAAGGCTGACTCAAAAGATATTCAAATCTTTAACGAAGGTTAATTTTAAAATAGGAGGAAAAGACATTGGCTATCAAGAAGTATAAGCCAACCTCTAACGGACGTCGTAACATGACGACTTCTGATTTCGCAGAAATCACAAAGACGACGCCCGAAAAGAGTTTGTTGGCCAAGAAGTCACGTACTGGTGCCCGTAACGCATCAGGCCGCATGACAGTTCGCCACAAGGCTGGTGGACACAAGCAAGCCTACCGGATTATCGACTTTAAGCGTATTAAGGACGAAAAGTTCGCTACGGTTAAGGCTATCGAATACGATCCAAATCGTACTGCTAACATTGCTTTGCTCGTCTATGAAGACGGTATCAAGGCATATATCTTGGCGCCTAAGGGACTTAAGGTTGGAGATAAGGTTCAATCTGGTCCTGATGCCGACATCAAGGTCGGTAATGCCTTGCCATTGACAAACATTCCTGAAGGTACTTTGATTCACAACATCGAATTGAAGAACGGTAAGGGTGGACAATTGGCTCGTTCCGCTGGAGCATCAGCTCAGATTTTGGGACGTGATGGTAAGTACACTATCGTTCGTTTGACTTCAGGTGAAGTACGTTTGGTTTTGAGCACTAACCGCGCCACTGTTGGTGAAGTTGGTAACTCAGAACATTCATTGATCAACTGGGGTAAGGCCGGACGTAACCGTTGGCGTGGAAAGCGTCCTCACGTTCGTGGTTCTGTAATGAACCCTAACGATCACCCACACGGTGGTGGTGAAGGAAAGGCCCCTGTTGGTCGTCCAAGTCCACTTTCTCCATGGGGTAAGAAGACTGCTGGTAAGAAGACTCGCGATAAGAAGAAGAACTCTACAAAGTTCATCGTTCGCGGTCGGAAGAGTAAGTAAGGGAAGGAGATAACTAATGGCTCGTAGTTTGAAAAAGGGACCATTTGCGGACCCACACTTGCTTAAGAAGATTGAGGCCCAAGCGGACCAAGAAAAGAAGTCAGTGATCAAGACTTGGTCACGACGTTCAACAATTTTCCCAAGTTTTATCGGATTTACAATTGCTGTCTATGATGGACGCAAGCACGTTCCTGTTTATGTCCAAGACGACATGGTTGGTCACAAGTTAGGTGAATTTGTTCCAACACGTACGTTCAAGGGTCACAAGAGCGACGATAAGAAGACGAAGTAAGGAGGAAATGAAAAATGGCTGAACAAGTAACATCAGCTCGGGCGACTGCCAAGATCGTTCGCGTTGCCCCTCGTAAGGCGCGCCTAGTTCTTGACACGATTCGTCGGAAGAATGTCAACGAAGCATTCGCAATTTTGAAGTTCCTACCTAATACTTCTACTGAAGATATTTATAAGGTTTTGAACTCAGCAGTTGCAAACGCTGAAAACAACTTTTCACTTGACCGTGAAGATTTGATCGTTAAGGAAGCTTTTGCTGACGAAGGACCAACGCTTAAGCGTTTCCGTCC
>NZ_DF968003.1:52789-65495 GCF_001047075.2 Fructobacillus ficulneus | reverse complement strand
CGTGCAAAGGGATCAGCTTCCCCAATTAACAAGCGCACAAGCCACATCACTATTGTGGTTGCTCAGAAGGAGGAAAAGTAATGGGTCAAAAAATTAACCCAACTGGCTTCCGTGTCGGTGTCATCCGTGACTGGGATGCGAAGTGGTTTGCTGACAAGGCAGACTTTTCTAACCAACTTCTTGAAGACTTGCGTATTCGTAAGTACATCGAAGAAAACTTAACGGACGCTTCAGTTGACCGCGTAGAAATCGAACGCTCAACTAAGTCACGTATCGATTTGACTTTGCACACTGCCAAGCCAGGAATGGTTATTGGTAAGGGTGGTTCCGAAGTTGAAAAGTTGCGGACTCAATTAGCTAAGTTAACAAATGTTGACGAACGTGGACGCCACAAGCGTGTCTTCATCAACATTGTTGAAATCAAAAAGCCTGATTTGTCAGCTCACTTGGTGGGCTTGCAAGTTGCTGGCGATTTGGAACGTCGTATCGCTTTCCGTCGTGCAATGCGTGGTGCTATTCAACGTGCCCGCCGTGCCGGCGCAAAGGGAATCAAGATTGTTGTTTCAGGACGTTTGAACGGGGCAGATATGTCACGTGTTGAACAATATACTGAAGGAACTGTTCCGCTCCACACACTTCGTGCAGATATTGACTACTCATGGGATGAAGCAGCTACTGCTTACGGTAACTTGGGTATCAAGACTTGGATCTACCGCGGTGATGTGTTGCCAAAGAAAAAGAACAAGTAAAGGGGGAAGCAAACATGTTAGTACCAAAGCGTGTTAAATTCCGTCGTGTACACCGTGGCCACATGCGTGGCGAAGCTAAAGGTGGAACGTCGGTGGCTTTTGGTGATTACGGCTTGCAAGCTACAACTTCAAGTTGGATTACCAACCGTCAAATCGAAGCTGCCCGTATTGCAATGACCCGTTATATGAAGCGTGGTGGTAAGGTCTGGATTAAGATCTTCCCTCACAAGTCATATACATCTAAGGGTGTTGGTGTTCGAATGGGTAACGGTAAGGGTGCACCCGAAGGCTGGGTTGCTCCTGTTAAGCGTGGTAAGGTAATGTTTGAAGTCGGTGGTGTTGAAAAGCCCGTCGCTCTTGAAGCTTTGCGTCTTGCCCAACATAAGTTGCCTGTACGTACGAAGATTATTGCTCGGGAGGCTGAATAATGGCTAAAGCAAATGAATTAAAAGCTTTGTCACTTGCGGATTTGCAAAAACGCGAAGCCGAATTCAAGGAAGAATTGTTCAACCTTCGTTTCCAATTGGCTACTGGTCAATTAGAAAACACGGCCCGTATTTCAAAAGTTCGTAAGGACATTGCACGTGTGAAGACTGTCATTCGTGCACAACAATTGGCACAAGCCAACAAATAAGACGAAAGGAAGAAGCTAAAAAATGAGTGAAGAACGTAATGCTCGTAAGGTTTATCGTGGCCGTGTCGTTTCCGACAAAATGGAAAAGACAATTACTGTTGCGGTAGATACTTACGTCAACCACCCAGTTTATGGTAAGCGAGTTCGCTATACCAAGAAGTTTAAGGCTCATGACGAAAACAATGTTGCTAAGCAAGGCGACATCGTTCAAATCATGGAAACTCGTCCTATGTCTGCAACTAAGCACTTCCGTTTGGTAAAGGTTATCGAAGAGGCTGTTGTCCTTTAATCGGTACCTATATCAAATCGTCGTAAATTATTGCTAACAAGGAGGATGTGAACCATGATTCAACAAGAGAGTCGTTTGAAAGTGGCTGATAACTCTGGCGCACGTGAAATCTTGACGATTAAAGTGCTCGGTGGTTCAGGCCGTAAGGTTGCTGGCATTGGTGACATGATTGTTGCGACTGTTAAGCAAGCTATCCCTGGTGGTAACGTTAAGAAGGGTGATGTCGTAAAGGCTGTCATCGTTCGAACTGTATCTGACGTACGTCGGACTGACGGTTCTTACATTAACTTCGATGAAAACGCTGCTGTTATCGTAAAGGATGACAAGTCACCAGTTGGAACGCGTATTTTTGGCCCTGTTGCACGTGAACTACGTGACAACAACTTTACGCGTATTGTATCATTGGCACCAGAAGTGCTCTAATACTGACAAGGAGGAGCCAATCATGTTTGTAAAAACAGGTGATAAGGTTCGCGTCATTGCCGGCAAGGACAAGGGTAAGGAAGGAACAGTTACAAAGACTGTTGCTGCCAAGAACCGTGTTGTTGTTGAAGGCGTTAACCTCGTTAAGAAGCATCAAAAGCCTTCTAACGAATACCCACAGGGTGGTGTTATCGATATCGAAGCACCTATCCATGCATCAAACGTACAATTGATTGACCCATCAACTAACGAACCAACTAAGGTTGGATTTAAGTTTGAAGATGGTAAGAAGGTACGTTTTGCTAAGAAGTCTGGACAAGCTCTAGGCTAAAACTAGCTAATATCTATTTTGAAAGGTAGAAATCATTATCATGACTAATGAATTAAAAGCAAAATATGTTAATGAAGTTCAACCTGCTTTGATCAAGAAGTTTAACTTTACTTCACCAATGCAAGCCCCAAAGATCGAAAAGATCGTTTTGAACATGGGTGTTGGTGATGCGGTTTCAAACTCAAAGAACCTCGATGAAGCGGTTGAAGAATTGAAGATGATTGCTGGGCAACAACCAGTGATTACTCGTGCAAAGAAGTCAATCGCCGGATTCCGTCTTCGTGAAGGAATGGCTATCGGTACAAAGGTTACTTTGCGTGGAGAACGAATGTTTGAATTCTTGGACAAGTTGATTAACATCTCTTTGCCACGAGTTCGTGACTTCCACGGTGTTTCTTCTAAGGCCTTTGATGGTCGTGGAAACTACACTTTGGGAATCCGTGAACAGTTGATTTTCCCTGAAATTGACTTTGACAAGGTTAACCGCGTTCGTGGTTTGGACATCGTTATTGTAACGACTGCTTCAAGCGATGAAGAAGGTTTCGAACTATTGAACGGTTTGGGCATGCCTTTTACTAAGTAAGTAGTTTAAAAATGCTGTCGCTCTTATGAGTGGCGCGTTTTTAAGTGTTTGCCACTTTTGGTGACAGGTACTTAAGAGCGTGTCAATTATTGATGACGTTCAAAATATAAAAGGAGGATATCGATAGATGTCTATGACTGATCCAATCGCTGATTTTTTAACTCGGATTCGTAACGCCAACATGGCGCGTCACGCTTCCGTTGAAATTCCAGCATCAAAAATGAAGAAGAGCATTGCCGAGATCTTGAAGCAAGAAGGTTTCATCCGTGATGTAGAATATGTTGAAGATAACAAGCAAGGTGTTATCCGCGTATTCTTGAAGTACGGAGAAGATCAAGAGCGTGTCATCACTGGTATTAAGCGTGTTTCAAAGCCTGGTTTGCGTAAGTATTCTAAGGCCGAAGAAATGCCTAAGGTTTTGAATGGCCTTGGTATTGCCATCGTTTCAACATCAAATGGTGTTGTTACTGATAAGGTAGCACGTGCTAAGCAAGTCGGTGGCGAAGTGCTGGCTTACGTTTGGTAATATATCTAAGAAAGGAGACTTACCATGAGCCGTATTGGAAATAAGATCGTTACGATCCCTGCTGGCGTTGACGTCAAGCAAGATGGTCAATTTGTGACTGTTAAGGGACCTAAGGGTGAATTGAACTACACAATCAACCCTGAAATCACGATGCACATGGATGGTACTGAAGTATCATTTACTCGTGCAGCTGAAGACAAGAAGCACCGTGCTTTGCATGGTACTACAACTGCTAACTTCTCTAACATGGTTGAAGGAGTTACAGATGGCTTCTCAAAGACTTTGAAGATGGTCGGTGTTGGTTACCGTGCCGCAAAGTCTGGTTCAAAGTTGACATTGTCAGTTGGATATTCACATCCAGTTGACTTTGAAGACCGCGAAGGTTTGACTGTTGAAGTTCCTGATGCCTTGACTATCAAGATTTCAGGAATCTCAAAGCAAGCTGTTGGTGATTTTGCTGCGGAAATCCGCGCAATTCGCCCACCCGAACCATATAAGGGTAAGGGAATTCGTTACGAAGGCGAAGTTGTCCGTCGTAAGGAAGGTAAGACTGGTAAGTAAGCTTAATTGCTTCTATCAATCTTATTCATTAACAAAATTATTTAATAAGTGGTTTAACCGCTTAAAGAAAAGGAAAGCACAGCTATGATTACAAAACCAGATAAGAACAAGCTCCGCGTACAACGCCACAAGCGTGTCCGCGGCAAGATCTCTGGTACTGCTGCTCGCCCACGTTTGAACGTTTTCCGTTCTAATGTTAACATCTACGCTCAATTAATTGATGACGTAGCGGGTGTAACGCTAGCAAGTGCCTCATCACAAAGTGCCGATGTTACTGGTACTAAAGTTGAACAAGCCGTTAAGGTTGGCGAATTGATCGCTAAGAACGCTAAGGCTGCTAAGATTGAAGAAGTTGTCTTCGATCGTGGTGGTTATGTTTATCACGGACGTGTTAAGGCTTTGGCCGATGCAGCTCGTGAAAACGGCTTGAAGTTCTAAGGAAAGGAGGAATAATACAAATGGTTGAATTCGTAAACCCTAAAGAATTAGGTGAATTAGAAGAAAACGTTGTCGCAATTAACCGTGTTACCAAGGTTGTTAAGGGTGGACGTCGGTTGCGTTTCGGTGCCTTGGTTGTCGTTGGTGACAAGAATGGTCACGTCGGCTTTGGAACTGGTAAGGCGCAAGAAGTGCCTGAAGCCATCCGTAAGGCTGTTGAAGATGCAAAGCGCAACTTGATCACAGTGCCTACAGTTGGTACTACTATTCCTCACGACGTTCTTGGAGAATGGGCCGGTGGAAAGATCTTAGTTAAGCCAGCCAAAGAAGGTGCTGGAGTCGCTGCCGGTGGTGCTACTCGTTCCGTAATGGAATTGGCTGGTGTCAACGATGTGACTGCTAAGTCATTGGGTTCTTCAACTCCTGTCAACGTTGTTCGTGCAACTTTTGATGCATTGAACCAGTTGAAGGATGCTGCTCAAGTAGCAGAACTACGTGGTGTTTCATTAGAACACTTGGCTGAATAAGGAGCGATAACATGGCTGATTTGAAAATCACTTTGATTAAGAGTGCGGCTCATCGCTTGCCTAAGCAACGTGCCATTGTTAAGTCACTTGGACTTAACCGTGTCTCAAGCTCAGTGGTGAAGCCTGATAACGCAGCTACTCGTGGCGCAATTTTCTTGATTGCTCACTTGATTGCTGTTGAAGAAGTAAAGTAAATAAATTTTTAGAAAAGGAGGTACCAAACGATGAATTTGAACGAATTGCAACCTGCTTTGGGTTCACGCCAGACTCGTAACCGTGTCGGTCGTGGAACTTCATCTGGAAACGGTAAGACAGCTGGTCGAGGCCAAAAGGGACAAAAGGCCCGTGGTAAGACACGTCTTGGTTTCGAAGGTGGACAAATGCCTTTGTACCGTCGTATCCCTAAGCGTGGATTTACTAACATTTCACGCAAGGAATTCGCTGTTGTTAACTTGGACAAGTTGAACAACTTCGATAACGGCACTGAAGTAACACCTGCTTTGTTGATTGAACAAGGCGTAGTTAAGAACCAACGAGACGGTATCAAGGTCTTGGGAAATGGTCAATTGGAAAAGAAGTTGACTATCAAAGCCCACAAGTTCTCAGCTGCTGCTGTTAAGGCCATCGAACAAGCTGGCGGTTCAACCGAGGTGATCTAAATGTGGCGCACGCTATTTAATGCTGTCCGACAAAAAGATATTCGAAAAAAGATGCTCTGGACGATTTTGATCCTCTTTGTTTATCGCATTGGGGTTCATATCACTGTGCCCGGAGTTAATCCGAAGGCGCTGAGTTCTGTTCAAGGATCCGGTTTGCTGAATATCTTGAATATCTTTTCGGGTGGAGGCCTGTTAAACTTCTCGCTCTTTGCGATGGGTGTGTCTCCATACGTTACTGCACAGATTGTTGTGCAGTTGCTGCAATTAGATATCGTGCCACGTTTTGTTGAATGGAGTAAACAAGGCGAAGTTGGTCGCCGTAAGCTTAATCAAGCGACGCGGTATTTGACCATTATCTTTGCCTTTTTGCAATCAGTCGGAATTACGGCTGGGTTCAACTCCTTAGCCGCCTATGGTTTGGTTAAGCAGACCAATAACGTGACCTCCTTCCTACTGATTGGGTCGGTCATGACAATTGGAACCTTCTTTGCCATGTGGTTAGGTGAAATGATTACTGAAAAGGGTCTGGGAAACGGTGTTTCGATGATCATCTTCTCGGGAATTATTTCGCAAATGCCATCTGGTTTGTGGGAAATTTTTAAAGAAAATGTCTTGCAAGCTAGTGGTAGTGACAAGGTAACTGGCTGGATTTTTATGGCGGTCTTGTTAGCAGCCATCGTGTTAGTCATTGGAATCACAACGTGGTTCTATGAAGCTAGCCGGCGCTTACAGATTCAATATACGCGGTCAGCTTCTTCCTATGGGGCGGAAGCTTACTTGCCTTTGAAGTTGAATGTTTCTGGGGTTATTCCTGTTATTTTTGCTTCATCCTTGATTTCAACCCCTCAAACCATCCTCTTTGCTTTCCAGAGTAAGTATGGCAGTGTTAACTGGTTTAAAGTTTTGCAACAGATTTTCTCGATGCAAACAACAACCGGGGCGGTATTCTATACTGTTTTGATTATTGTCTTTACTTACTTCTACGCTTTTGTTCAGGTTAACCCCGAGAAATTGGCGGATAACCTACAAAAGCAGGGAGCATACATCGTTGGTGTTCGTCCTGGAACTGAAACGCAAAAGTTTGTCACGAAGTTATTACTCCGCTTATCATTTGTGGGGGCTTTGTACCTTGGTTTTGTTGCTTTGGTACCTTTGATTGCATCCGATGTTTGGGGACTCAACGAAAAGATTGGCCTTGGTGGAACTTCTTTGCTAATTGCTATTGGGGTAACCCTTGATTTGATTCGTCAAATCGACGGCCTATTACAAAAGAAGAACTACGTTGGTTTTATCCGCACAGCTGGTAAATAAGGAGTCCAATCATGACTAAGAACTTAATTTTGTTAGGCCTGCCTGGGGCAGGTAAGGGAACCCAAGCCGACAAGATTATTGCCGAGTACCCAATGGTTCACATTAGTACTGGTGATATCTTCCGGGCCAACATGAAAGAAGAAACTGAGCTTGGACAAAAAGCGAAGTCCTTCATGGATGCTGGTAACCTAGTTCCTGATGAAATCACGAACGCGATGGTCGCAGACCGGTTGGCGCAAAGTGATGTAGTTGAAAATGGCTTTATGCTTGACGGCTACCCTCGTAACGAGGATCAGGCGAAGTTCTTGGACCAATTTTTAGCCGAAAGAAATGAAAAAGTTTCGGCAACCTTGTACTTTGAAGTTCCAGATCAAGTATTAGTTGAACGGCTTTTGGGTCGTGGGCGAGCAGATGACACGCAAGAGGTCATTGCTCACCGTTTGGAAGTTAACAAGGAAGCAAACTTACCTTTGGTAGATTACTATGCTAAGCATGGTGTGTTAAACACCATCGATGGTAATGGTGAATTAGACCGAATTTACTCTGATGTAAAGACGGCCTTGGATGCCTTAGATTAAGCGTTTTCTTGATTTGTCAAGGGAATTCTGGTATAATTGTATAGGTTCAGCACTTATCAATTATGTTGAACATGGTTACATAGGAGGTAATCTGCGTGGCCAACGATGTCATTGAAATTGAAGGCAAAGTTAAAGAAACTATGCCAAATGCAATGTTTCAAGTCGAACTTGAAAACGGTGCCGTTATCTTGGCACACGTTTCCGGTAAAATTCGGAAGAACTATATCCGTATCTTACCTGGGGACCGTGTGACTGTTGAAATGTCACCATACGACTTGACAAAGGGTCGTATTACTTACCGTTTCCGTTAAAAGAAGCGGTCTCATTAAAATAATCAGTTAACCGAATAGGAGGAATAGATTATGAAAGTACGTCCATCAGTTAAGAAAATGTGCGAATCATGCCGTGTTATTAAGCGTAACGGCCGGACAATGATCATTTGCCCAGCTAACCCAAAGCACAAGCAACGCGCAGGTAAGTAAGACTTACCACACACTAAAACAGCTTGAAAATGAACTTTAAGGTTCTTTCAAAATATTAAAAGGAGGTAAATTGTTATGGCTCGTATTGAAGGTATCGATTTGCCCCGTGACAAGCGAATTGTCATTGGGTTAACATACATCTACGGAATCGGTAATGTAACTGCACAAAAGATCTTGGCTGCTGCTAAGGTTTCTGAAGATGTTCGTGTGCGTGACTTGACGGTTGATCAAGAAGATCAAATTCGTGAAGCTATTGCAGCATTGAACTTGCAGTTAGAAGGTGACTTGCGTCGTAAGGTATCACTTGATATCAAGGGATTGCAAGAAATCGCATCATACCGTGGTATTCGTCACCGTAAGGGATTGCCCGTTCGTGGACAACACACGAAGAACAACGCCCGTACTCGCAAAGGCCCAGCTACGGCAATTGCTGGTAAGAAGAAGTAATATTTTTCTTGCCAATCTCTTTATGAAGAAAATAGCTTTGTCTTTTTCGAACTAAGAGTCTCACTCCGGTGAGAAAATGATTATCACAACCACAGTTGTGTAATGTTGGTTAGTCAATAACTAACCCGAGAAATTATAAAAGTATAGAAAAAGGAGGCAAAACATTATGGCAGTTCGTACACAACGCAAACGACGCGTTAAAAAGAACATTGAAACTGGTGTGGCTCATATCCACGCTACTTTCAACAACACTATCGTCATGATTACTGATGCACAAGGTAACGCCGTTGCCTGGTCATCAGCTGGAGCCCTTGGATTTAAGGGATCTCGTAAGTCAACGCCTTTCGCCGCTCAACAAGCAGCGGAAGCAGCCGCAAAGTCAGCATTGGATGTTAACATGCGCACCGTTGCTGTTACGGTTAAGGGTCCTGGTTCAGGTCGCGAATCAGCTATTCGTGCATTGGCCGCAGCTGGTCTTGAAGTAACGTCAATCAAGGATGTTACTCCAGTTCCCCACAACGGATCACGCCCACCAAAGCGCCGTCGTGTTTAATTAGTTTTCATTGCGCTTGCTTTGAAAGAGGGGGTTAGAGTTAACAGATGATTGAATTTGAAAAGCCAGATATTCATAACATCGAAGAGGATGCCAACTACGGTAAGTTTATCGTGGAACCTCTGGAGCGTGGTTACGGAACAACGTTGGGAAATTCCCTTCGTCGTGTCCTCTTATCATCGCTTCCTGGCGTAGCGGTCAACACAGTTCAAATTGATGGTGTTGTTCATGAATTCTCCACCGTTGATGGTGTTGTTGAAGACGTGACCCAGTTGATTTTGAACTTGAAAAAAGTTGTTTTCGCTACCGACTCAGCTGAAGAGCACGCTTTGGAAATTGATGTTCAAGGACCAAAGGACGTTACTGCAGCTGATCTTGCTGGATCAGCTGACATTGAAGTCTTGAACCCAGACTTGCATATTGCAACTTTGGCGGCGGGAAAGTCATTACACATGACTGTTACTGCTGTTAAGGGTCGGGGTTATTCTTCAGCTGAAGAAAACAAGCAATTACGTGATGAAATGCCAATCGGTGTTTTAACGGTTGATTCGATTTATACACCAATCGAGCGAGTTAACTACCACGTGGAAAACAAGCGTGTTGGTTCTCGCGACGATTACGATAAGCTTACAATGGAAGTTTGGACTAACGGTTCAATCAATCCTAGTGATGCTTTGAGTCTTGGTTCAAAGATTCTAACAGAACACTTGAACTTGTTTACGGATATTTCCCCTGTAGCCCAAGAAACAAAGGTCATGGTTGAAACGGAACAAGCTGCAAGTACTGCAACTGACGCCGCACCAATCGAAGACTTGGACTTGTCAGTCCGTTCATACAACTGCTTGAAGCGAGCAGGCATCAACACTATTGAAGAGTTGACTGGCCGCTCAGAAGCCGACATGATGAAGGTCCGTAACTTAGGACGTAAGTCATTAGACGAAATTCAAGAAAAGTTAACTGAAATGGGCTTAGGATTCCGTCAAGAAGATTAATATTCATCAAAAGTTTAGAAAAAGGAGGATTAACCAATGTCATACCGTAAGCTAGGCCGTACATCATCACAACGTAAAGCAATGTTGCGTGACTTGACTACTGATTTGTTGATCACTGGTCGCATTCAAACTACTGAAGCTCGCGCTAAGGAAGTTCGTAAGACTGCCGACAAGATGATCACTCTTGGTAAGCATGCTGATTTGGCTGCCCGTCGTAAGGCTGCTGCATTCATGCGTAACGAAGTTGCTGACGTCAAGGAAGATGGCGACAACATTCGCGTACAAACTGCTTTGCAAAAGTTGTTTGAAGATGTTGCACCACGTTACTCAGAACGTAATGGTGGTTACACACGCATCTTAAAGACTGTACAACGTCGTGGAGACGCTGCACAAATGGTTATCTTGGAATTAGTTGACTAATTTCTAGGTAAGCAAAAAGCCCTAACCGCAAGGTTGGGGCTTTTTTATTTGTTATAAACACATTATTTTGATGGTAGGCCATACCGTAAGTAGTGCCAAAAGCCATAACCAGAACGAATTTCTGCAAAGAAGGCTAGATTAATGACATGCTTCGCCCAACGAGCGAATGGCCCAATCGAACCATTTTGTCCATAGGCGTTGGAAACACCACTGTTTTTACCTAAACTGATGAAGTAGCGGGGCCGTTTTTGGGCTTTGACAGCCTTGTTTTGTTTGGTCAATCCAAGCTTGTAAACAATCTGCTGCGAAATAATTTTACCTGCATAGGCTGAAGCTAATGCCAATTGTGGTAGAATTTCATTTTGACCGCGTTCAAAGGTAGCGATGTTTCCAGAAGCATAGACATCTTCTAGGGGTTCACCAAAGTCGGATAGGACTTGGAATTCTTTATTAACGGTAACTTGCCCGGAATCACTAATAGCGATTCCCCAGTCATTGACCATTGGATGGGATTGCAAACCAGTTGCCCAATAAACCTTTTGAACGGGAATTTGACTGCCATCAATCAAGGTTAAGAAATTTTGATTCAGGCTAATCACTGAATGGTTGTTTAAAACCGTGACGCCACGGTCTGTTAAAAACTTTTTGACCTTGATACTTAAATCAGGCAGGCTCAATGATGTCAGAAGGTTTGTATCAGAATTGACCAGAGTTAATGTCATTCGGTCATCAGAAATTTTTTGATTAGCTTTGAAACTAGCTAATTCACCCATTAATTCGACACCGCTAGGTCCACCACCAACAACGGTAAGATTGAGCGTTGGGTCTTCACCGTGCTCACGAGCCGTTAAAAAGGCTTCTAAGTCGTGTCGAACCTGGAGAGCACCGGCAAATGAATTAAAGACAGTTGCATTTTCATAAACACCCGGGATACCCATTGTGGACCCCATACTTCCGGTGGTTAAAACAAGGTCGTCATAGTAATAAACTTGATCCTTTGTGATTAAAGTATTGGTATCAAAATTAAGGTCTGTCACCCGTTTGTTAATAATTTTGACGTTTTGGTTTTTTCTAAAGAGTCGATGAAGGTTGTATTGGGCACTTTCAATCGGCACGGTTTTGACGGCAATTTGTGGAAAGACACTTTGTAAGGTCATATCATCACTAGCATCGTTAAAAAGTAAAATTTCGTGTTCCGTCTTCCGGAGTTCGTACGCTAGTTTTTTAGCAATATAGACACCGGCTCGTCCAGCACCAACGATTGCAATGGTTCTTTTTGTCATGCTCTAATTCCTTTCATCTGTAGTGAAGCCCATTATACAGTGTTTATTTGAAAGAAGTTGTGTAATTTAGAATCAACGTTAGATTACAGGTGTGATTTTGTCATTAAAAACCAATATTAAAGACGTTCTTTATGATTTTTTAATAAAAATCGAGCTTTTTTCTAGGAAATCATTCTAAATTAGACAAGATAAGTTGAATATTCTGTTTTTGAATAACAAGAAATATTTCGTTTGCCTTGAAAAATTAATTTTAGAAAAGAGGGGGAACAGCTTTATGACTTATTAATTGCAGTAAATTGGAGTGAATTCAGTCTAATTGTTGTCATTTCCAAGGTGACCATGGAGGTTATGAAACCGTTGAGACAGCCTTTCTCACAGCAGGTGGGTCCATTTTTTATGTTAAAATAATAGATAATGACAAACGCAATTACAATTAACAATCTTAAATATGGTTATCCTGACCAGGCCTCCTTGTTTCAGGATTTTTCACTGACTGTTCCGGCTGGACAATGGTTGGCTATTGTTGGTCACAACGGGTCTGGTAAGTCGACTCTAGCCAAATTAATCCTGGGTCTGCTTGAAGCCCAGGATGGTGAGATTACTGTCTTTGACCAACGACTAACTGTTGAATCTTTAGCGGCAGTCCGCGGCCAAGTCGGGATGGTTTTTCAAAATCCAGATAATCAGTTTGTTGGGGCAACAGTGGCAGATGATGTGGCCTTTGGTCTCGAAAATCAACAAATTCCAGCCGAAGAAATGCCGGCCCTGATTACGGCTGCTTTAAAGCAAGTTGGGATGGAAGACTTCGCCGACCGTGAACCCCATACCTTATCTGGTGGACAAAAGCAGCGGGTCGCACTGGCTTCAATCTTAGCCTTAAAGCCGAAAGTTATTATTCTTGATGAAGCAACGGCGATGCT
>NZ_DF968003.1:52242-52760 GCF_001047075.2 Fructobacillus ficulneus | reverse complement strand
GAAGCAACGGCGATGCTCGCCCCAGCCGGTAAGGCTGCAGTATTGGAAACCTTGCAAGACTTGAAGGACCAATACCGGGATGATCTGACTTTAGTTGTTATCACCCATGATATGGCTGAAGCCGCGATGGCAGACCGCGTTGTTGTTGTGAACGATGGGGCAGTCGCCTTCGATGACCAACCCAAAGATTTATTTGTTCACGGCTCAGAATTAAAGCAGCTTGGCTTAGACCAACCCTTTGAGGTTCAGCTTGCCCAAGCGCTTCCCCAGGCACCAAGCCAGTATTTATCGAAGCAGGAGTTAGCTGCATGGCTATCAAAATTGAAGGCTTGAACTTTCACTACGGGGCAGATAAGCACCCGCACTTAATCTTAAACAATATTAATTTGACGATCGAACCCGGCCAGGTAACCGCTATTGTTGGGCAAACAGGGTCCGGTAAATCAACCCTCGTCCAGCACTTGAATGCACTGCTTCTGCCAAGCGGGGGACAAGTGGTCGTTTTTGACCAGGTTGTC
>NZ_DF968003.1:33725-52198 GCF_001047075.2 Fructobacillus ficulneus | reverse complement strand
CCAGTAAGACCAAGGAAAAGGCCTTGACTCCAGTTCGAGCCAAGGTCGGCATGGTCTTTCAATTTCCCGAAAGCCAGCTCTTTGCGGCCACAGTGATTGAGGATGTCATGTATGGTCCCAAGAACTTTGGCCATTCTGATGAAGAGGCCCGTGACTTAGCAGAACAGGCCCTCCGTCAGGTTGGACTGGCTGAAGAATTTTGGCAACATTCGCCCTTTGACTTATCGGGCGGGCAGATGCGTCGGGTCGCCTTGGCGGGCGTTTTGGCAATGGACCCAGCAGCAATGGTCTTTGATGAGCCAGCGGCTGGTTTGGACCCCCAGGGTCAAGCTGAGCTGATTGACTTGCTCCGTGGACTCAAGGAAGCAGGTAAAACGGTAGTCTTGATTTCCCATCAAATGGACCAGGTCTTGGCCTTAGCTGACCAGGTGGTAGTGATGCAAGACGGCCAAGTCGCGGCCTTTGAACCGACAGAGGACCTCTTTGCCCGTGATGAGGCCTGGTTTGCGGACCATTCCTTAGATTTGCCGGCTCCGGTAGCCTTTGCCCGTCAATTAGAGTTAGCTGGCTTCCACTTTGATCACTTACCAAAGTCGGTCGCTGACTTAGCCGAGCAAATTAAAACCCAGGTCGATTGGACCAAAGTTTCAGACCAGCCCCAAGGAGGTCATCACGCATGAATAATTTAGTGATTGGCCAATTTATCCCTGGTAAGGCTTGGTTGTACCGAGTCGACCCCCGCACGAAAATTCTAGTGACGGTCGTCTATGTCTTTCTTTTGATCTTTGCTTCAACCTGGCCCGCTTATTTGCTCGCTACGGTCTTTTTATTGGCAGCCCTGGTCTTAACCGGACAGAGCCTAGGACTCTACTGGCGGGGGATTAAGCCGGTTCTCTGGTTAATCCTCTTTACGGTCTGCCTACAGCTACTCTTTACCGGTGGAACGCCGGTTCTCTGGCAGTGGTCCTTCATTAAGATTACAGTCCCAGGCATCGTCAATTCCGCCTACGTGGTCTTACGTTTTGTCCTGATTGTCTTGATGTCAACTGCCTTGACGCTCACGACGGCACCAACCTCAATTGCTAGTGCGATTGAGGCCTTGTTAAAGCCCCTCAAGTGGGTCAAAGTCCCGGTTGCCGAGTTAGCTTTGATGCTGTCAATTGCCCTTCGGTTCGTCCCATTATTGATGGTCGAAACCGACAAGGTTATGAAGGCTCAAAAATCTCGGGGAATGTCATTATCAACTGGTTCGCTCTTGAAGCGGTCCAAGGCGGTCTTGCCTTTGTTGATTCCGCTCTTTATTGGAGCCTTGCAACGGGCCTTAGACCTAGCTAACGCCATGGAAGTTCGTGGCTTTGAAAACGCTGACCAACGAACTCGGTACCGGGTCTTGCACTTTACCAAGGATGATTTAATTGTCCTAGTTGCCACTAGCACCTACATTATTTTATTTATTTTCTTATTATTTGTACATTAACAAGGGGAAGCATTTATGCCACGCTATCGCGCGATTGTGGCCTATGACGGGTCTGATTTTTTAGGATTCCAGGTTCAAAGTAAGCATGGAGTCGAACGACATCGGACGGTCCAGGGCGAATTAATCAAGGCCGTCAACCAAATGGGTAAGAACCCAGTTGAGCGAATTAAGGTGGTTGGTTCGTCCCGGACTGATACGGGCGTTCATGCTAACGGGCAGGTTGTTCATTTTGATTTGCCATTTGATATTCCAGGTGATGCAGTCCGCAAGGGGCTCAATACAATTTTGGCCCGGGATATTTTAATCAAACAAGTGGACCAGGTCTCAGAGGACTTTCACGCCCGTTTTTCATCGCATTCTAAACGGTACTATTACCGGGTTTCCACTCAGGATTATATTGATCCCTTCAAGCGCAGGTATACTGGGCACTTCCATTGGCACTTGGATGCCGACCGGATTAAGCAGGCCCTGCCGGACTTGATTGGTGAACAGGACTTTGCGACCTTTGCGGCTTCTGGGAACCAAACTGCAACAACCATTCGAACGATTACTCGGGCTGAAGTTGAGGTTAAAGAGGATGAAAATGAACTCGTCTTTACCTTTGAGGGGAATGCCTTCTTGTATAACCAAATTCGGATTATGGTCGGGGTCTTACTCGAAATCGGGACGGGTCGCCGACCGGTTGATGCCATTCCGGCCTTGATTGCGGCCAAGGACCGCGAACAGGCTCGGTACACAGCACCCGCCGCAGGTTTATATCTGGATGAAGTGGCGTATAATGGTTAGTAGCCTAAGATGTTAGGCTGGCTTAATGAAACCGTCTAACTGAGGAGCTATATTAAGACTAGTAAGGAGACAAACATGACTTTATTTGAAGAATATACCCAGGCAGCGAAGGGGATGATCTTTGTTGCGACCAGCAAGGAAGACCAACCCAGTTTACGGATTATGGGCTTTGCACCTGATCCAGACCAAGCCAACGTTTGGTACCTAGTATCACAACCTGATACTGGCAAGATGGTCGATTTGGACACCAATGACCGAGTTGCCATCATGACACCCTTGAACGAAAATGGTGCCCGAATTGAATCAAACCAGGTCACAATGGTGCGGTCAGAAAAAACTTGGGCCGACGTAAAGGATTACTTCACGAACCCCGTCTTCTTGAAAAACCACCCCCATGCTGACCAAGAAGTTTTACTCGAGTTGACTTTTAAGTCAGCCCGATTGGCGGCTTATGCTGGGGACCAAACGGTTACCTTTTAAAAATTAACAATTAAATCAAGCATGAAAAAAGTCCCAACCAAATTTGGTTGGGACTTTCACTTTTGCTACCGGTTGAAATAGATTATCGTTTGAGGAGAAGAAGAGTTGCGGCTAAGCCGACAGTCATTGCAACTGCTAGAGTAGTTAACAGACCCGTTAGGGCCGCTTTAGTAGTTTGTGGCAAGAGACTGGGTAGCATTCGGTTAGCCAGCGTTAGAACGGACCGTTCTGTTTGGGCGGTCTGAGGAAGTGCGGTATCGCTCTTTGAATTTGAACTTTTAGTTTCGCTTGGTCCTGAATTAGGTAGGACAAGGCTTGACTTGGAATCTGTCGTGCTTGTTGTTTCAGGCCCAGAGTTTGGTAAAACAGGAGCTGAGTCCTGGTTGGTTTGATGGTTATTAGTCGGTTCAGTGCTTGTAACTGATTGAGAGTTTGAAAATGAATCAGCAAAGCCAGTATTCGTACCGATTACTAGCATGGCTAGTAACGCGATGAAAATCCAGAAAGGCTTCATCTTGCACATTTCTCGTAAATGAAGCATTTGGTTAACCTCCTTTATTACTATTATTAAATGTATTTCCTAATCGGTAAATATGTTGTATTAAATGTAACACAAAAGTAGTGAGATTGCGAGATAATTTCTAAGATAAAATATTTCTTTAGATAAAATTAACAAATTCAGGGAATTTGGCTACGAATTTAGAAGGAAGATAATTGAGCCAAAAACATTGACAGGACTAGCTTTATCATATAAAATAGTCGTTGGTATTGTTTACCTCACGATAAGCCCCGGAAACTTATTGTAAAAGCTAGGTAAGGAACGACCTAACATGTAAACAACTAATCAAAGGAGCGCACTATGCGTACAACATTTTTAGCAAAGCCAGGCGAAATCGAAAAGAAGTGGTACATTATTGATGCCAAGGACGTCGTATTAGGACGTTTGTCAACAGTAGTTGCTTCAATTTTGCGTGGAAAGAACAAGCCAACATTTACACCAAACGTAGACATGGGTGACAACGTCATCATCATCAACGCTGGTGAAGTAAAGTTGACTGGTAAGAAAGCAACAGACAAGATTTACTACCATCACTCAGGTCATCCAGGTGGCTTGAAGGAACGTACAGCCGGTAACTACCGTCAATACGATCCTGAAAAGTTGTTGGAATTGTCAATCAAGGGTATGTTGCCTAAGACATCTTTGGGACGTAAGCAAGGCTTGAACTTGCACGTATACGCTGGCGCAGATCACAACCATGCTGCCCAGAAGCCCGAAGCACTTGACATTAACAAGTTATTTTAAGAAAGGAGTCCGATAATATGACTGCAGCAGTACAATATGCCGGAACTGGTCGTCGTAAGAATTCAGTTGCCCGGGTCCGTTTGGTTCCTGGTAACGGTGCCATTACTATGAATGGTAAGGCTATCGAAGACTACATTCCTTTCCCTAACTTGCGTGAAGTGGTTTTGCAACCATTCAACGCTACAGATACTTTGGGTAACTATGACGTTTTGGTTAACGTTAATGGTGGTGGTTTCTCTGGTCAAGCCGGAGCAACTCGTCACGGTATCGCCCGTGCCCTTCTTACTGTAGATCCAGACTTCCGTCCTGCATTGAAGCAAGCTGGTCTTTTGACTCGTGATGCTCGTATGAAGGAACGTAAGAAGCCAGGTTTGAAGAAGGCCCGTAAGGCTTCACAATTTTCAAAGCGTTAATATTTTATATTTCCTCTTTGGAGAAATCAAAGACCAACCAGAAATGGTTGGTCTTTTTTTGCGTGAAATCAGTTTTATCAAAATAATAATTCGAAAAAAAAAGACCAACCTTTAGAGGCTGGCTATCAGATTATAAAATCAGCAAGTATCAAATTAAAACACGCGATTTGTATGATCAATTTCAGTATTGGTTCTACCAGCAACAAACATAATCTGCCAAACCATAACGATAAGCTGGAATTGGGGGGCAAAGACTAAAAGTAAAATCCAGACGATGATTTGAACAGACATGGCAAGAGGATTCGTCAAATACTTATAAATCCGCATGCCTTTAAGATTTTTAATTTGTTCATTTCGACCCATTTTTTTATTATCACTGATAATCGTTTGGATGAGGAGGAAAAAAGTTAGTGTCCATAATAAGAAGACAACGGCATAAAAAATTTCGGGACCTTGGGCAGAAAGGTCTTTACCAATCCAAGCAGTTGCTAGTGGTAAAAAGGAAGTCGTAAAGAGCCAAAGACCGTTCATGAAAAATATTTTATGAGTTACTTTCTTAACGTTGCTAAGTATGAATAAGTTGTTATACCAAGCTTCACCGATAAAGAGCCACCCAATAGTGTAAGAAATAAAATAGGGAAACTGTTTAAAGATGGCGGTGATGTGGCTGCTATTTGGAATTTTAAATTCCAAAATCATGATTGTAAAGATGATGACCAGCACACCATCAGTGAAGGCTTCCAAACGTGATACTTTCATTGAACAAATTCCTTTCGTTGCCTCTTATAGAAATCGATTATAAACTTTTTTGAATTTATTCTCTAGGAGAATTTGCAGTGATAACATGTCCTACTGCCTTAGTTCATTTTTAAAAGACTTAATTAATATTAACCAATCTTATGTTAAAATAACAACGAAAACCAAGCGAAAGAGGGACACAACCATGTTGAACAAGAAAGTAATCATCACTGCCATTGTGGCCTTGGTTGTCCTTGTTGTTGGTGGTGCAACAACGGTTGCGGCTGTTTCACACCACCACGATAGCGAAAAGAAGCAGGCAATTGATGCTGAAAATAAGCAGTTAAATCACTTTGCCCGTGAATTTAAAACTACTGATCTGAATAAGGCTAATCAGACCATTCAAACGCTGAGAGATACGACAGTTTATTCCGCTAATGAACGGAAAAAAGAACAATTGGTTGCTATTTTTCAAAAGCAATTTATGAAAGCAATCGAGTACAAAATTAACACGGTTTCTACCTCGGAGCTACCTGCTCTCCAGCAAGAAATTAAGGACTTCAAGTCATTAACTACTGTTGAGCATAAACGTGCTTTGAAAAAAGTTGATGAGGCTATAAAAAACGAGAAAAGCAAGCAAACTAGTGCGAAGTCAAGTAGCAGCCAATCAAGTGCTGGAACAAGTAATTCTTGACCAGTAGTCGAACAATAACTATGCTTGAAAATTTGTCTATAATATTGAATCAGCAAATACCGTCTGGTATTTGTTTTTTTATTGCAGTAATTGAACTAACCTGAAAGAATAATAAATATTTCTACCGAAGATAGTAACTATCTCATCAATCAAATTTTCAAAAATTTAAACGATAATTGGCAATATAGGAGGGTTTTATAGATTTTTAATATTACTTTTGTTATTATAATGTTGTATATATAACAAAAGTAACGTGGGAGAGAATATGACAAGTAAGAGAGAATGGCAAGAATATTTTGAATTGATTAACGAACGACAACCAAGTGAGGCGGAAACTACTGCCGCTTTGGAACGGGGTGAATTTCAGGCAGAAGAACGGCATCAAGAGCCTCAGTCACCAGACCGTCAGAACCAAAGTGCCAGTGCCGACGATGTGACTTATAGTCGCCGCCAAGCACGACAACCCGAAACAGAACCAGCATCTGAGAACCAAGCTCAGCCAGGGTTTGATTCGAAGCAGAACGATCAAGTCGAACCCGGTCAGGGACAAAGTACGGGACATAATGCAGCAGCAGCCAATGCCTCAGTTGAAGAATTTAAGAAGCATGCTGGCAACTTTTTCGCTTGGTATAAGGAACGGGTTTTGCACCCAACGCAATACCTTGAAGATGAAAAGCCAAACAAGCCATTCTTATTTACAAGTTTGGCTCTAACTTTGATCCTTTCAGCTGCTTCATTTTGGAATATTTTCCGGCGGTTCTTCACTGCTGGTGAATCAGCGGTCAAGTCGACTTTCGGTAGCTACGGTACAAGTCAGGTACAACGTGTGGCTGACAAAGTATTGCCATCTGTATTTTGGAATTTCTTAGTCATCTTTGCCATTCTCTTCTTGGCAGCCTTGGCAGGGTTGGCAATCATGACCCGCAACAAGGTTAGCTTTAAAGATTTGTTCTTTAAGTATCTAACTTGGTTCCCAGCTGCCAGTCTCTTTGCGTTAGCTGCCTTCCTTTATTCATTTGTCGCCAGCGTACCTGTCAGTCAATTGCAGAGTAACCCTGGTGCCGCAGGTTCATCATTAGGCACCTCACTTTTTATTTTGACTCTTTTGCCACTCTTAGGAGTTGGTGTTACTAGCCTTGCCGCTTACTATTTCATCGGTAAGTACCAGGCTCAAAATGAAAAATTTGATTACCTTTGGTTACAGATGTTCCAAATTGTTGTGACAGCTTTTGTAAATTATCTTGGTTATGTTTTGATTGTTAGCCCAATGTTGAAGGACTTTTTCTCAAATCTGACAAGTCTGTTCAACTAAGTAGCGGGGGCAAAGAGCATGGGACAAAATGAATGGCGAGATGCCTTTAAACAAAAAAATGGTCGAGAACCCAGTCTTGCTGAATTTAAAGCTGCCAAGGCAAATGGCTTTGCTTTACCTGAAGCCGGGCCAGACGGTAAAGAGGAAGCCCGAGCTTGGATTAAGGAATTCGAAGCGACCTACAATCGTCGGCCAACGGTCCAAGAACTTGAACACCGGCGTAACCTTGATACGCCGGTCGCGAACACCCAGCCTGCAAGTCAGTTTGAGCAGACGAATAAGCCTATTGAGACTAGCAATTTAGCAGGAAGTGATCCAGAAACTACGCCTGGGGCTCGACCAGCTAAGAAAAAATCAAAGAAGAATAAGTTGATCATCAGTCTTGTTGGTATTGCTGTTGTTTTGGCAGCCCTAGTGGCCTACGGTTACAACTACTATTCTTACGATAGTTCCCTGGACCGGGCAACAACTGCCCTGAAGACTTATGACAGTGATAAGTACCAAAATGTAACGGAATGGTCAGATTCGAAGAAGAGTTTATCAGCGGATAATTTGACCCCCTTGGCCAATTACTTAGAGGATAAGGGGATGACCAAGAGTCAATTGCGGTCATGGTTGGACCAATCAAATAAGGGTGTCCGCTTCGTTCGTGATGGCCAAAAGTTTTTGATTTTCCCACACTATACGGTTGTCGTTGACCCTGTTGATTTGACAGTCAGCACCAACCAATCAGGATTGACTTTAACGGCCAATGGTAAAACCTTGACCGATAAGAGTGACTCCGACTATAGCGTTATTTTGAAGCACCAGGCGGCTGGTTTGTATAAGTTTACTGCTGAAGGAACCCTGAATGGTCAACACGTTAAGACCCAGGACAGCGAATACTTCGGGAACAGCCGTAACGATAGCATTGACTTGAACGTCAAGACGATTAGCTTTACGGTTAATAGTAACGTTGATGGCGGATCTGTTTACGTTGGTGGCACGCGAGTGGCTACTATTAGTAATGGCAGTGCCGATATCAATAATATTGCTGTTACCAAGGGTGCTAAGGTCTACGTCAAGTCGCAAGGAAGCGGTAGCACGATTAAGACCGATTCAGAGTCACTAGCTGATATTGATGACGGTGATACCGTTACCCTTAATTCTGATGATGTTTTGAATAAGTCTGATGCCCAAGACCAGCTAGAAGATATGGCATCCGATTTGACTAGTTACGGCCAGGATGAAGATGATGCCTCCGATTTGAGCTCTGTCTTTACTAGCGGTAGCAGTAATAAGTCCTACCAGGACTTCAGTCAAATGATTCACAACAACCGCCATTCATCAAAGCGGAATGCCGATAGTATTAATTTTGGCAACATTGTGATTGACCAAGTGGCTGCCAAATCAAAGAAGGCCGTCGATGTGACCTTTGAGATGCAAGAAGACTTTAACTATACCGCAGACACTGATCCCGACAAGCACACTGCTGGGACTTTGACCCAGCGTTACCAATTGATTGCCCACATGGTCTATGACAGTGACAAGGGTAAGTGGTTAGTTGATAGTATTGATTCAAATCAAAAGAAGCTTTCTGAAACAGATAACACCAAGTAATTTTAAGAATATTTACCAAATTAAAGCAGGTCGTCATTGCTATGATGACCTGCTTTTGTGTGAATGATCAGATCAAAATAAGTGATGAAGCCATTACTCTGGTGATATTTGAGATCTAATCGAATAAAACTGTAATTGTCTATCAATCAAATGAAAGTTTATCGTGGGCATTCTTAAGATACAATTGATCTAATATAAGTTAGCAAAGTAGAGAATTATAAGGAGAAATCAATGAATATCAATGCGCAACCAATGAAACTATCAGTGATTTTGGATAAGGATGTCCAATATGAAATCCCGACATTTCAACGTAGTTATTCCTGGAAGGAAAAGCAAGTTGAAACTTTATTCAATGATATTGAAACCGAACCAAGTCCTTATTACGTGGGTAACCTGCTAGTTGATACATCGGGCGAAAAGGAAAGAGTTCTCGATGGGCAACAAAGATTAACTACTCTTAGCCTAATTTTGTTGGCAACTTATGTTCATATGCAACGAAAATTGAAGGATGACCAGCAAGAGTTATCGGACGGCCTTTCTAGTCAACTACATGAAGATATTGTCTATATTAAGAATAATTTGAGAATCAATGATAATCGTGAATCACGGTTAACCCTCCTAAAACGTGATCAAGAGAGTTGGGCTCATTTGCTGCAAATGATTGATGATCCTCATAAAATTCCTGAAGGAAAGGGTCAGTATTCATTGGGAAAGCGGTTCAAGTTTATTTTTGAAAAGCTTTTTGAGGGCTATGATGCTCCAATGCTACACAATTTTTATACTGACAAACTCAGCAAAATTGAAGTATTGAAAATTATGACGGATGACATTAGTGATGGTTACCAAGTTTTCAGTAGTTTTAACGGTAAAGGAATTCCATTGACTCCGCTTGATCTTGTGAAAGGGATTTACTTTTCACAAAGGGGATCATTGGAAAGTAAGTGGGAGCAGCTTACTGAAATCTTTACTGATGGTGATCGAGCTGACGAAAGCAAGATGACCCGTTTTGTTTTAAATAACTATGATGCTTTTGAATCCGAATCAACTTCTAGTTTGACGAAAAGTAAAATTGTCAGCACTTATGAAAATTTGTTTAACAAATATGGAACTAACTATATTGAAGAATTAATCAATCGAGCTAAAAACTATCGAGAGATTGATAACGATGATGATTTTTATCGTTATGATTTGTCGGGGTTGGATAAGTTGGATGCAACAACATCATATCCATTGGTTTTGAATCTATTGGTTAATAAAAAGCAGTATGAACTATCAGATGATCAATTCAATCAGATTATCCGTGTGCTGATTAATTTTTATATCCGACGAAATTATGTTTTGACTCCCAAAGCATCAAATTTGCGTAGTTCCTTAAATGGTCTACGTTTGCGAATTAGCAGTGGACATTTATTGGGTGAAGAACTTGTTCAAGTGGTTCAAAACAAGGTTGGGGAATTAACCCCATCAGATACAGCCTTCATTGAAGCCATTAAAAATGGGGTCTATGACGTCAATAAGAAAACAACTCGTTTTATCTTGATTGCCCTTGAACGAAAGTTTGGGGCGAATATCAACATGTTTAATAAGTCAAACCCTGATTCATTGGATGCATTTGATGGAAAGAACCTGCGCTGGACAATCGAACACATTATTCCACAGGGAGATTTAAAAAGTTCTTATTGGATAAATGTCCTGGGAAATGGGGATGCAGAAGTGGCTCAGGCAGAACAGAGCAAAAATGTTCATCGGCTTGGTAATTTGACATTGACGCCCTATAATTCAGAAATGTCTCAAAAACCATTTAGAGAAAAAGTCGACTTATATGATGAGGATTCTGAAACTTTTGTCGGTTTGAAAGCAAAATTGTATCTGAATACAACTATTGATGAAGATGCAGAATATTTTAATGTTGAATCGATTGATCAACGAGAAGCATTGTTGGTTGATAAACTATTGGAATTGTTGAAGAGTGTCGATTGATTTAAAAAAAATCAAGAATAAATTGTTCAATTCGATTACTCCACGTTATAATAAAGGCAAATTAAGGCCGTTTTTCATATCGAAATTTTGGCCTTGTCCCCGGTATCGCCAGAGTAGTTACCGATGTTCGTGATTTCGAGTCAATTCTACCTCAGCGATACAGTGTAGCTGAATTGGAGGATTTGTTGAATGAATGAAGAAGATAAGAAGTTAGCCTTAGCAATTGCTGAAAAGTATCATCATGATTATGGAGAATTTTCGCAGAAGGCGACAAAAGAAGAAACGATTCTTCTTTTGGAATATGTCGCTCATGAAGCAAATCGAATGCAACGCGAAGAAATGGGCTTGGAGTAATCAGCTTTGCTACCATTTCTCGTTGCTAGTAAAAAGCCAGGTCGTCATAATATTGACGGCCTGGTTTTTCATTTCAGTCTGTTAATTAAATTGGTAAGTACTGGCTTAAAACCTTTGTGGCCTCAGCCAAGGAATATTTGCGAGGATTGAGTGGTACGACCTGGCCTTGGTCATCGAAGAAAGTACCAGTAGCCGAAGCAAGGCTGGGCTCGGTTAGCAAGTACTTGCCGACCGGCACGGCAGTCTTGGTGAGAGACCGGGTATAGGGCATCAGGTCACTATGGACGTCGCCGGGGAAGAAACTATTGACGGTGATATTTTGGTCCTCTAAGGTCGCAGCCAAATAAACCATCAGTAGGGTCTTATGAGTCAGGAGCCAACCAGCTCGTGCAACCTGAGTATTCTGCATTTCACAAATGGGCATCCGTTGCACAGCCTGTGGGTTACCGGTTACGAGTAAAATTTTGCCACCGGTTAGTAAGGGCTTGAGGCCCGTAACAACGTTGAAGTGACTAACCAGGTTGGTTTGGATGTTTTGGTCTTGGTCGATTGGCATCACGCCGGCGCTAAGAACCAGAGCATCTAGGTGGTCAACGTTGCTTTTGACAAAGTCGGTTAAAATCGTGAGACCGGCAGCTGTGGATAAATCCGCGGAGACAAAAGCGGTATTGGGCCCTAGGGCATCGATAGCTGATAGTCCCTTGCTTTGATTGCGACCAACAATAATAAGATGAGTTCTTGGTCCGGCCAGACTCTGGGCAATGGCGAAGCCAACGCCTGAGGTGCCTCCGGTAATTAAAATATTTTTCATGGTGGACTCCTCACCTTTACTAGAAAAAGCTAAGTGAAATCGTTAAATAAAATGACGATCATTGTGAGACAACATTTACTAAAAACAGCCATTCCAACAGGAATGGCTGTTTTTTACAAGCAAATGATTTAAACCATTACCTATAAATTAATGGAAGCAGAGGGGATTGTAATCGATCAACTTGCTTCCAAAAAGAGTATATCATTAGAATGAAATTTAATTCAAGTGTTATGTGCGATGTTAAACAAGACTTAATATCTTGTCTAGCATTATCCGGTTTAACTTGGTTTGAGGACAAAAACGAAATAATATTCAAGGTGTCGGATTAAACAAAACTCCTCCGTGGTCAATCAAAGGGGGACAATTATCGAGACAATGCTTGCTTTTCCCCAACCTTTCCAGTATCATTAGAAATCTAGCCACGCAACTGTTTTAGTTGCGGGCAAAATCAGAAAAAGGCTCTTGAGCTTACGTATGATTTGTTGATTCGTTTATCCTGCTAATGCAGGATAACAACGATGAAAATGTGCTGTCGAACACTTAGTTCGGCGCACGTTTATTTATCGTCGCGTATCACTAGTTGCTGGTCCACCTTACAAGGACCAGTGATGATAATCATGCGAAGTTTATGAGCCAGGGGAAGCCTTGGCGGAAATGCGCTAAGGCTTTTAATTTGCCTTGAAAAATGATGGTGCCCGTCGAATTGACAAATCAACGTCCTCCAAGCAGCCGATTCTGAGTCTCAAGTCGAGACTGGTCAAATAAATGGACCGGTCTTGACGCTGTGGAAGTAGAAGGGAAGAAGTAATGAGTAACGCAACAGAACCAAGTTCAAAAAAGTGGTGGGCCCTCTTAGCCCTATCACTGGGGGTCTTCATGAGCCTCTTGGACGTCAACATCGTCAACGTGGCGATGCCAATTATGGCCCAAAGTTTCGGGACAACGTTTAACGATGTCCAATGGGTCATTAGTGCTTACACGATTTCATATGCCGTCGTGATCTTGGTCTTGGCCAAGTTAGGCGACATGTATGGTCGGAAAAAGATGTTTTTGATTAGTATGGTGGTCTTCGTGATTTCATCAGCGGTCAACGGTCTCGCACCGAACCTCTTGGTCTTAGACATCGGTCGAGTAGTCCAGGCCTTTGGTGGGGCTGGGTTGATGACCTTGTCATTGGCCTTGGTCGCTTCAAGTTTTGAAGGGGCTGAACGAGGCGTGGCCTTGGGAATCTTGGGATCTGTCATGGGTCTTTCAACGCTTTCTGGTCCATTGATTGGTGGAATCTTGTCTGAAACCTTTGGCTGGCCATCAATTTTCTACGTGAACATTCCAATTGGAATTTTTGCGGCCATCTTGGTTTACATCACGACCAAAGAAACACCAAGTTATGGCGAAGGTCAGAAGATTGATTTTCTGGGGATGCTTTTCTCAGCCACATCAATTTTCGCCGCTGTTTATGGGTTGATCCAAAAGGAAAACGACCCACAAATGGCCTGGACGAACCCCAAGGTTGCCGGTTGGTTAATCTTGGCCGTCGTCTTGTTGGCCATCTTTATCTTTGTTGAATCAAAGGTTAAGAAGCCAATGATGAACTTGACTTTGTTCAAGAACAAGAACTTCGTTGGGGCCGTGATTGTTGCTTTCACTTTGGGAGCAGCCATCTACGCCAACAACATCTTCCTAACATCATTGATGCAAGACTTCATGGGCTACTCAGCCTTTGAAACTGGTTTGCGCCAAGTGCCAATGACGATGTGGAGTTTGATTCTTGGTCCGGTAACGGGTTACCTTGGGAACAAGTATTCAACCAAAAAATTAATCGCTGGTGGATTATTGATTGGGGCCGTTGGCTTCATCATCTTCGCCAACGCCATGACAACGAAGTTGTCATACGACCAATTGATCTTGCCTTTGATTTTGTTGGGGGTTTCAAACGGTTTGGTTAACCCATTGTTGAACAGTGCCGGTTTGGCCGGTGCTGCTCAGGAAGAAGTTGGAATGGTTTCTGGCTTGATCAACGTCTTCATGCAATTGGGAATTTCGTTTGGGGTGGTTATCCTTGGATTGGCCCAAACAAATGATTACACGAAGTACTTGAATGGTCACTTTACCGGCCAGGGAACGCACGGCTTCAAGGAAGCTTTGATCGATGGTGGACCATTCTCTGGTCACTCAATGATTTTCTCCAAGGCCGCCGACAAGTTGCCGAACTTGTCTGATTTGCAAAACGTTGTGGCCCATGCCTTCTATAATGGAATGCGGAGCTTGACCTATGTTTCTGTTATCATTATTGTGGTTGCGGCTGTCTTGGCCTACATCCTCTTGCACGATGGCGAAACCCAAGTTAAGTCAAAGTAAGTTGATTAAGTTAACTTAGTAAAATAAATCAAGAGCCTCAAAACCGATGTTGGGCGTCGGTTGGGAGGCTCTTTTTCGTGCAAATTAAAACCCAGCACGAGGGTGCTGGGTTTTAATGGAGCATAGAACGGGGGCTTCAGACGCTTTAATTGAATGAAATCTGTTGGCTACCTTAATTAGGCATGGAAGTTTGACTAGTTGGTAAGTAGGGATAGGCTTGGTTTGATTTCGAGAGGTCCATTTCGCCGCTAACAAAATTTATTTCAACTTTGTGTTGTTGGTAGTCATCAAGCATTTGTTGGGCAGTTTTCGTTTTGTAGGCGCTCCAATATGAGTTAGCCGCAGTTTCTGCCGCAGCACTTTCACCAGTCGATTGGATACCGGAAACCGTGAACGTGCCGTTGTGGTTATCAGTGAACAGCACCGAATGAGCCACGGCATCGCCAGCACCTGGAGAGGCACTAGTATTGTTAATAACAATTTTATCCTTGTCACCCATATAGACGTTGTAGGTAGATTTACGACCAGTACCATAATCACTTGGTAGCTCTTGATAAGCAAGCAGGGCTAGTTGTATTTTTTGCGGTAAAGCATTAAAGGTAGTGGCAGAGGCATCTGAATTTGACGAGCTCGTTTGGCTATTATCGTTGGTATGACTGAATTGACTGCTAAGGGTGTTTTGGTTAGCCTCTTTGTTCGGATGTGAGTGGTGATTTTTACCAAGGGAATAGGCAGCATCTAACAAAAGACCGACAGCCAAAATACTGGTGATAATAAGAATTACTTTTTTAACCATAGCGACCCCCAAAGAACAACAAAATCAATCCAAATCATAAAAGTTTAGAATAACTCTTATGATTTTCACTGTCAAATAAAACCCCAGCATGAGAATGCAGGGGCTTTTTTATGAATGAAGAAATTCATGGATTTTTCGGTAGGGTCTGTGGTTAGCTAGCCAATAAAAAAGGCCCAGCGGAGAGAGCGCTGAGCCTGAAAGAGATCTGGATGGAGTTGATGTTCCCGACAGACATTTGTCAGAAATTTTATGATGTTCGACTTGCTGTTAAGCAGCGATCTTTTGACCACGGTACTTGAAGAAGCAGAAGCCACCGAAGAGAATGACCCAAGCAATCGCACCACTAGCTGGGATAACATCGTCGGAATTACTGAAGAGAGAGAAGAAAATCAGTGAAAAGGCGGCGATGGTCACGGGGCTAGTAACTTCATAGAATGGCATCTTGAAACCATCTGGCATGAAGTCAGCTGACTTGCGGTACTGGCGGTGAGCAACCATGGTCAAAATGTAAACCACGATGTACAAGTCACTGGCACCACTGGTAACGAATTGGAAGGCGTTACTGATGGCGGGGATGGAAACAATCACTGGCGCGAAGAGCAAGAGCGTTGCTGAAGTCAAAACCGCACGGGATGGAATTCCAGACTTAGTAATCTTATCCAAAGGCTTGAATCCAAGTTCTTGGGAAAGCTGGAAAAGGTGACGGCCACTTGAGAAAAGAACACTGTTCAAAGCTGAGGCGGCTGATGTCAAAACAACAAAGTTGATGACGGCTGCGGCAGCTGGGAAGCCAACGATTTGGAAGACTTGAACGAAGGGACTGCGGTCAGGCGTGATACTGGTCCAAGGGATGATTGACATAATCACGAAGAGGGCCCCGATATAGAAGAGCAAGATTCGGTAAACCGTTTCGTTAATCGCCTTCTTCAAAACTTGACGAGGGTTCTTCGTTTCACCAATCGTAATTCCAACGAATTCCATCCCAGCCATGGCGAAGAAGACCATTGGGATGGAACCGAGGAAGTTATGGAAACCATTAGGGAAGAGGCTAAAGTTGGTAAAGACGTTGCCGAAACTCGATGTACCCTTAGGAGTTTTGAACCCCGTCAAGGCCATGAAGACCCCGGTCACAATCAAAGCCACGATAGCGATAATCTTAATTAGGGCAAACCAGAATTCGGTTTCACCGAAGGCTTTGGCGGCCAAGATGTTCAACAAAGCCAAGATAATCAAGAAACCAATTTCAATCAGGGCTGAGTTCCAATCTGGGAACCAGTACTTAACGTAGTTGGCGATGGCAGTTAGTTCTGACATCCCGGCGAAAATCAAAGCTAACCAGTAGGTTAGCCCGGCGAAGACACCGGTACCTTTACCAAGGTATTTGGTAATAAAACCAACGAAGGTGTGTTGGTCAGGTTGAGAGTAGAGCATCTCACCAATCGACCGCATCATGAAGAAGAAAAGCAAGCCGATAACGGCGTAGAGCAAAATAATCGTTGGACCTGATTTGGAAATCGTGGAACCGGCCCCCAAGAAGAGCCCAGTTCCAATCGTGCCACCAATAGCAATCATTTGGACGTGGCGGTTTGACAACGTTCGTTTTGTCCCATCAAGGTTGATTTCTGAATCAATTGAGGGTTGTGTCATAATGGATCTCCTTTTCTTCATAAACAGCTCATTAACACGAATATTTTTAATAAACATCTAATTAATGTCTGCTATTTATTATTGTTCTGTCTATCATAGAATGATAATTTTAAGAGAAATAATTTTTTGTTAGGAATGCTAACACGCGTTCCTGCACAGAAAAAGCAGAAGTGTTACGAAAAAAGGCGGAAATTTGGCACTTTTAGACTTTTTATGAAAAAAATTCTGGGACGAAAAATTTTGAATATTTGCACAAAAATCGACGGGACAAAACTTAAATTTGGGTAGATTTGGAAAAAAATTGACTAGATTTTCGGTTTAACTAAATAATTAGTAACTAAATGTTAATTTTTTCACTAAAAATGACAAGTTTATAAATTCACAGAACGATCAAAGCGATTAACTGAGGTCAGCAATCACCTGGTGGATAGCCTGCACGGCTTTAATCAGACCGCCTTGGTCAATCACCAATGGTGGCAAGAGACGAAGGGTATTACCTCGGGCCGAGAGGGTCAAAATCTTTTGTTGGTGGAGGAGGCTAATGACATGATCAACGGGGACAGCATCGGTCAAATGAATACCGACCATCAAACCCGTTCCGGTTACAGCTGTGACGGTCGGTAAGTCGGCAAGGACTTCTTTTAGGTCAGCTAAAAACGTGGCACCTTTGTCTTGAACTTCAGCTAAGAATTCGGGGGTTAGTTGATCTAAGACAGCATTGGCTGCTGCCATGACGACCTTGTTACCCCCGAAGGTGGTCCCGTGATCACCAGGCTGGAAGGACTGGGCCACTTCCGTTTTGGCCAACAAGGCACCGACTGGGAGGCCATTGGCCAGACCCTTAGCGACGGTAATCATATCGGGTTTGAGGCCAAATTGCTCGAAGGCAAATTTATAGCCAGTTCGACCCATCCCACTTTGGACTTCATCGATAATTAAGAGGGTGCCAGTTTTTTGGCACTGGCTTTGGAGGGCTTGGAGCCAAGACTTGCTGCCGACGTTAATGCCACCTTCGCCTTGGATAACTTCCAGAAAGACGGCGGCTGTTTTTTCAGTAATGGCAGAGAGTGCGGCCTCGTCGTTGAAGGGGATTAATTTGGTAGCGGGCATTAGCGGGTCAAAACCTTCTTGGATATGGGGATAACCGGTAATGGCGAGGGACCCGGCCGTCCGCCCGTGAAAGCCGTAGTCAAAGGCGATGATTTCGTCGAGACCTGTGGCCTTATGGGCAAGCTTGATGGCGGCCTCATTGGCTTCGGTCCCAGAATTACAGAAGAAGGCTTGGTAGCCACTTGGGCACAGCTTATCGGCGACGGCTTGAGCTAAGTCATTGGGGTATAAGTTGGAGATATGCCAGACCTTATCCACCTGGTCGGTTACGGCTGCTTTGACGGCGGCGTTGCTGTAGCCGAGGTTACAAACACCAATCCCGGCAGTTAGGTCCAAGTAGTCCTGTCCCTTGGCATCGGTCAAATAAAAATCATGT
The DNA here is from genome assembly GCF_001047075.2 of Fructobacillus ficulneus. Taxonomy (GTDB): domain Bacteria; phylum Bacillota; class Bacilli; order Lactobacillales; family Lactobacillaceae; genus Fructobacillus; species Fructobacillus ficulneus. The sequence goes on along the minus strand of NZ_DF968003.1, from coordinate 33,964 downwards.
CCGTCAACGATATCAATTGGAAATTGGTCATAGGTGTGCATCATAGTTGTCATCGAATTTTCTCCTTCAGTTAGAAAATAAAAGCAGTGCTGGCGAAGATGACTGCACTGCGAGGAATGAAAGTACTTGGACGGCAGGCTGGCTGGTCAGCCAGGTTAGCTTGGGACCAATTGGGTACCGGCCTGGGTTAGGTCATTGGTGATGGTAATCTTGGGGATGCCCTGGTCAATGGCCGCAAA
>NZ_DF968003.1:30445-33652 GCF_001047075.2 Fructobacillus ficulneus | reverse complement strand
CCCGCCGGTGATTTGTTCGTGGGCCACCAGGTCGGCAATTTGTCCGGCATCAAGTTGGTTGAGGACCTGACCGTTCACTAAGACACCTGGAACATCAGTTAATAAAATTAACTCGTCGGCCCCGACTAAGGACGCCAGTGCTTGGGCGGCGGCATCAGCATTAACGTTGAGCAAGTCGCCCGTTACCGTTTGGGCGACGGAGTTCACCAGCCAAACCTTTCCGCTTGGCAGGGAACTGACGACTGCGGGATTCAAGGCCATGACTGCACCCACCTGGCCATACTGCTCTTGGTCTAAATAATCACCAATGAAGAGGGGGCCAACCTCCTGGTTGACCGGGTAAACCGGAATTTTGTGCGCACTAAATAAACTAGCGAATTGAGCTTGCACCACCTGGGTTAAAACTTGGTTGGTGAGGGCCATGACGGGTTTTGGAGTGACCCGGATACCCTGGTCCTTGACTGTTGGTAAGGCAAAGAAATCGCAGGCGGCAGTTATCAGTTGACCACCACCGTGGATAACGATGACTTGCTCGCCTTCAGCAACCCAGTCCTGGACTTTGTCGTAAAAGTTGGCACTGAGGGAATGGATGGCATTGCCACCGACTTTAATCACAATCATGGCTTAGCCCTCATAAGCAGCGTTGATTTCAACGTACTTATAGGTCAGGTCACAGCCCCAGGCGACACCTGATTCAGTCCCAATGTTTAAATCGACGGTCAAATCAATTTGGTCAGCGGCCAAGAGTCCTTGCAGGGCAACTTGGTCGACGTCCATTTTCTGACTATCCTTAACGAGGATTAGGTCGCCGAGAAAGATATCGAGGTGGTTGGGGTTAATTTGCGCTTGGGTCTGGCCAATGGCTTGGACAATCCGACCCCAGTTGTTTTCTTCACCGAAGAGCATGGCCTTGATCAGATTGGAACCGACAATGGCCCGAGCGACCTGGTTGGCTTCGATTGTGGAGGCGGCGTTTTTTACTTGAGCTTGGACGAACTTGTTTGATCCTTCGCCATCCTTGGCGACCATCTTTGCTAAGGCAACTAAGATGTAGTGGAGCCCCTGTTTAAAGTGGGCTAAGTCGGGGTGGTTGGCTGTAATCATGGCATTTTGGGCCTGGCCGTTGGCCATCACGAGGACCATATCGTTGGTTGACATGCAGCCATCGACCGTAATTTGGTTGAAGGATGATTGAATCAACTCGGACAAGAGACCCTGGAGGGTTTCGCCGTCAATTTGGGCATCGGTTGTGATAAAACCGAGCGTTGTCCCCATGTTGGGGTGAATCATTCCTGACCCCTTGGCAATTCCAGTCATGGTTACCGCTTGCCCGTCAATTTGGACGGTGACGGTGGCCTGCTTGGCACAGGAGTCGGTCGTGAGAATGGCCTCGGGGATGTTGGATTCGGCGGCGAGGTCAAGGCTGGTCAATCCATTAGCATACTTGTCCATTTCGAGTTGCTTACCAATCACACCGGTTGAAGCGACACCAACTAGGGCAGGGTCAATGCCTAACTTTTCAGCAGTCAGCTTGTTAGCGAGGGCGGTGTTATCGAGGCCCTCCTGGCCGGTAAAGGAATTGGCATTACCGGAGTTGATGATGATGGCTTGGAGGGCATGGTTCTGGTTAATCAAGACCTTGGTAAATTGGACCGGAGCTGCTTGGAACTGGTTCTTGGTATAGACCCCGGCAGCGGTTGCCGGCACGTCGGAAACAATCCAGGCCATGTCATCTTTTTCGCCATCTTTAAAGCCAGCATGGGCGGTTCCGGTTAAGAAGCCTTGCGGCCAGGTAAAGTCAATTTCATTCATAATAATTCCTACTTTCGGGGTTTCATTTGCAAGGGAAAAAGGTATCTTTCTTCTATATAAAAGGGCCGACCTGGTTCAGGGATTCCCGGTTCGGCCGTCAAGACCAGTTAAAAGGCGATTTGGCTGAGTTCCAACCCGGTCGTCACTGGAAAATTAAAGAACTGGTTCATGTTCTGAATGGCTTGACCAGCAGCACCCTTGATCATGTTGTCGATGACGGAGACGACCATCAGGTAACCGGTGGTTTCGTTGTAAACCAAGCCAATCTTACAGTTGTTGGTAGCGAGGACCGACTTGATGTCGGGGAGGGTTTGGTCGTAAACCTGGATGAATGGATTTTCATCGTACAGGCTGTGGTAATGGGCCAGGATAGTTTCCTCGCTGACACCGGGCTTGACCTTAGCGTAGATTGTGGCCATAATGCCACGGTCGATGGGAACCAGGGTGGTCATGAACTGTAATTGTTGAACCTTTGGGTTCCACTTCTTGAGTTCGGCCAGGATTTCGGGGATGTGCTTGTGCTCGTTGGCCTTGTAAACCTGGAGGTTTTCGTTGGCCTGGCTAAAGTGAGAAGCCGTCGATAGACCCTTACCGGCCCCAGACAAACCCGACTTAGCATCGACGACAATTGAGTCGGGTTCGATGAGGTCACACATTACCGCTGGGGCGAGGCCCAAAAGAGTGGCGGTCGCATAGCAACCAGGATTAGCGATGTAGGTCATGCCGGGATTTTCGTAAATATCGGTCAAACCGTAATAGGCCGAAGCCAGGTCCGCGGCCTTAGCCGGGTCCTGGTGGTACCATTTCTGGTATTCGGCCGGGTCCTTCAAGCGGAAGTCACCAGACAGGTCGATGACCGGAAAGTTGTGTTCCAGGTAGGGCTGGGCTAATTGACTAGTAATACCGGCTGGGGTGGCGAAGAAGATAATATCATTGTCAGCCATGACAGCATCGCTGTCGTAGGGATAGGCCCAGTCGTCAGCGGCTAAGTTCAAGCGTGGGTTCAGCTCGGCGAGACTAACTGGTTCGGTTAAGTCGTGTTGGTAAACGGTAATAACGTCAACTTCGATGTGTTCTTGGAGAAGCGAGTAAAGCTGCATGCCGGCATAACCGGTCACGCCTGTGATGGCTACATTCATAGGATGACTTCCTTTCTGGGATTATGGCAAATTAACAATTAAATTGACGTGATGAAGTGGGTACCAAGGGTAGCGGCCATCATGGCCTTGATGCCGTGTTTACGGTTTTCGGCTTCATCGAACTGGCGACCGTATTGGCTTTGGAAAACCTCGTCGGTGATTTCCATGGCTGGGAGGCCGTACTTTTCATAAACTTCTTGGCCAACTTCCGTCTTCAAATCGTGGAAGGCGGGGAGGCAGTGTAAGACAATCAATT
>NZ_DF968003.1:25497-30393 GCF_001047075.2 Fructobacillus ficulneus | reverse complement strand
CATCGAGGTGACCGGTCATGGACAAGGCGGCCATGTTGACTTGGTAAGGCAACAACAAGTTGATTCGATCTTCCCAGTTGTCTTCGCCCATTGAAACCCAAACATCGGTGGTGACGACGTTGGCTCCGTTTAGTCCGCTGGCTAAATCATCGGTGATGGTAATCGTGGCTCCGGTTTCCTTGGCGTAGGCGTGGGCCGTGGCTAAGACCGCTGGGTCTGGTTGGAGACTAACGGGGGCGACGATGGCAACATTGACACCGGCCATGGCGCATCCGACCAAGAGGGAGTGGGCGACGTTGTTACGACCGTCGCCGAGGTAAGCGACCTTTAAACCGGCCAGCGTGCCGAAGTTTTCTTTGATGGTCATGAGGTCGGGGATGGTTTGGGTGGGGTGCCAGTCATCGGTTAAGCCGTTCCAAACTGGGACGCCGGAATATTCGGCTAGGTCATCGACCGTGCTTTGCTTGAAGCCCCGGAATTCGATGCCGTCGTACATTGACCCCAAAACCTTGGCGGTATCTTCGACTGATTCCTTGTGGAAGAGGTGGATGTCGTCTTTACCGAGGAAGACGGGGTGGGCCCCCAATTCCAAGGCTGCAGTGGTAAAGGCTGATCGAGTTCGCGTTGAGTTCTTTTCAAAAATCAAGGCAATATTCTGGTCGGCTAAAAGCTTGGTATGAATGTTTTGCTTCGCCAAGCCCTTGAGGTGCAAGCCGTAGTCGACGAGGTAGGACAGCTCATTCGTGGAAAGGTCGGTCTCTTTCAAAATGCTCTTGCCGTAAAATTGGTTTTGGAAAAATGTTGTTTGCTTAGTCATGGTAAAACTCCTTGATAGTTGGATTTCAAATTAAAATAAAAAAACGTCCTCTTGCATCCGAAGATACAAGAGGACGTTATTACGCGGTACCACCTCAATTTCTAGGAGGTTCGCACACTCCTAGCTTGCCAAGTCAAAAAGACCTGTAGCGGTAACGGGCTAAGAACCGAATCTTTCTACTCATTTCGAAAGATAACTCACGGGCACGATCTAGTTAGTTTGTTTGGCCGGTTCTCACGAATTAACATCCAGCTTTTCTGTGAAAACAAAGTTAACTAAAATTTCCGATCATCGTTTTTGTTTTGAATTGGCTTGCGCCAAGTTGTTGGCATAAATATAAACAATAAAGTGAACGCTGTCAAGGAAATCTTAGAAAAAGATTGGTTTAATTCGAGTAAAATCTCATTTTTATATTATTTAAATGGTCGATAAAGGTTGTTATCGTGGCATTCGATGGGAATGTTCAGATTTTTAATTTGATTTAGAAAAAAATATTGAATTTGTTAGGATTGTGCCTTGGTATTTCGACCGAAAATTGACAAATCACCCTAGTAATCTAAGAAAAACTCACAAAAATGATGAGATTATTATCATAATTTGGTGGAATAGGCTACAATAAAAGTAATTCAAACATTGTTGAGTAATTCAGGACTGGGAGGAATAAAAATGACAGACAAGCTTCGTGATTATTTTAAGCTTTTGGACAAATCGTATTCAGATGCCGTGGCTGATTTGCTGACCAAGTATGGTCCCGCCAAGGATAACTATTATACCGAAGAATCCTACAATGATTATATGAACCACCGTCGCACTGACTTGGTCCGCGGGAAAACGACCCGGACGGACGAAGGTCTGTATTGCCACCACATCGAAGAAAACAAGTACCAAAATCTCTCCAATGCCGTCTTCATCGGGGCCTATAAGTACCCCTATGAATCTCAGAAAAAGAACCGCTTGGTTTACTGTAACTTGGTCGAGCACGCCATTTTACACACCTTGATTGCCCGCGAAACGGATAATAAGTTCGGTCTCATGGGCTTGAAGGAATTTTTGGCCCCAGAAATTGACCGGTGGTATGCCCAAGAAGAAAAGCCGGCGACACCATGGAAGGTCAAGTGTTATGATGCCGCTTACCTGTCCAAGGAGGATGCCACTAAGTTTTTGCTTTACGTCAAAGCCCAGGTTGGCTTAGGATAAAATTGATTAACTCTAGCCAGCACAAAGCCGTGAAGCTTTGCGCTTTTTCTTTGTCGACCACAAGATATACAGACCTTTGAGAGTCTGACAAAAAATACTGGTCCAAACCGCTGGCTGGTAAATCCGGTTGTTTGAGACTTGAAAGTTGTTGATTTGACAATACGCACAAAATCGAGATAGATTTTGTGCTTTTTGTTTGTTCAAAATCAAAAAAATCCTCGAAAAGACCGCTGGTTCAGGACTTGCGGGGAGATTGTGGGTTTTCATTTTAGTCATTTTACCCGAAAGGGGGTACGACTTTTTGTCAAATTTGCCAAAGTATTCAAAAATTCTCCTGCCTATACTAGACCCATTATCAACAACTAGCCAGACGGCGAGGAGGAATAAAAATGCAAACTGTCATCGCTTTAGGAATTATTATGCTATTCCTGTTTATTGGGGAATGGGTTTCGACCATTAGTCGGGCCTACATCCCGTCGGTCTTTGTTACGGCGGTTTTGTTCTTGATCGCTTACTGGACCTTTGCATCAAAAACAATTACGCAAACAGCCACATTCACACCGGCCTTTATTAGCTTGGTTCAAGCCGCCCTCTTAGTTCACATGGGAACTTTGATGGACTTGAAGACGCTCTTCCGTCAATGGAAATCGGTTGTCGTTGCCCTTTGTGGGGTGGCCGGAACAGCCATCCTAGCCATGGGTGGCGGGCTCTTACTCTTCGACTGGAAAACCGTGATTGCCAGTGTTCCACCACTAACCGGTGGAATCGTGGCAGCCTTCTTAATGAGTAATGGTTTGAAGGCCGCCCACATTACATCGCTGGTTTCATTCCCAGTTTCGATGTTTGTTATGCACAGTATCATCGGTTATCCCTTAACAGCTTTTTTGCTCAAAAAAGAAGGAAAGCGGCTTTTGAAAGATTACCGGTCAGGGGATGCAGCTGCAATTACTGGGGCTGGTGCTGAAGAAGAGGAAACTAAGCCAAAGCTCTTGCAACGCCTACCGGAAGCCTACAAAACATCGGCCTTCCAAATCTTTATCGTGATGGTCATGGCCGGCTTGGCTCTGGAAACTGGATTATTGCTCCACAACGCCGTTAACTCATCCATCATCTGCTTGGTCTTTGGGGTAATTGGTCACCAACTTGGTTTGTTGGAAAGTCACGTTTTGGAAAAGGCCGGTGTCTTCAACTGGTTCATGTATGGTCTTTTGATCTACATCTTCTCCTTCCTCTCAACTGTGACACCAAATAACTTGGTTAGCATCTTGATTCCAATTTTGACCATGATTTTCTTGGGAATCTTTGGAATGTTCTTGACCTCTTCCTTGTTAGCAAAGCCCCTTGGTCTTTCACGGCCAATGGCCTTCGCCAGTGCCTTGACGGCCCTCTTTGGTTTCCCCGCCGACTACATTGTGACCCACGAATCAGCCCGGAACTTGGCCGAAACGCCAGAGGAAGAGGCCTACATTTTGGCAAATACCTTGCCCAAGATGTTGGTTGGAGGCTTTGCCACCGTTTCAGTTGCCTCGGTTATCATCGCTTCGGTTTTCTTGAAGTTATTGTAAGCAAGATTGTTTTGAACACTTAATGTGCAGAAAGGAAAATTACTATGACAACAGTTTTTACGAATGCCAATCTTTTTGACGGAGTCACCGACGAAATTAATGAAAATAGCTGGTTTTTAGTCGATGACCTAGGCAAAATTACCGAGGTTGGTACGGGGGAAGCACCGAGTGCCGACGAGAGCATTGATTTGGATCACCAATACGTCATGCCCGGATTAATCAACGCCCATACCCACGTCTCACTCGACCCTTATAGTCATGATGGGGATGGCTTTGCCGATATCGTCACGGTCACCGTCCGTTCGGTCCAGCACCTCCAGGAATTGTTGGAATCAGGCGTGACCTACATTCGTGGTTGCGGAAGTAGCTATGGGGTTGACCGGACCTTAGCCGACTTGCAAAGGACCGGTAAATTGCCACAAATTCCGAAAATTATGCCATCCGGGGAACCAATGACCATGTCGGGGGGCCACGGAGTCCTCTTCCACGGTGGGAACGTGACCGATTCAGCCGATGAAATGCGGAAAAAGGTGCGGCAGAACTTCGCGGAAGGGGCCCAGTGTACCAAGGTTATGGCGACCGGGGGAGTCATGTCGATTAACGACAATATGGTCCAACCCCAGTTGAAGGTACCCGAATTAGCGGTCGCCGTCGAAGAGACCCATAGCCGCGGTAGCATCGTTGCCGCCCACGCCGAGGCCAACCCAGGAATCATGAACGCCTTGGATGCCCATGTTGATTCAATCGAACACGGTGACTATGTCACCGATGAACAAATCCAAATCATGGTTGAACAAGGGACCTTCCTGACGCCAACGATGTTGGTTGTTCAGAGCATGGTCGACCATAGTGACGAGCTGCCCGCCTGGGAAGCCGATAAAAACTTGGAAGTTATGGAGGCCGGGTTCCGCAACTTTAAGAAGGCCTATGAGGCTGGGGTCAAATTAACGCTGGGAACCGATGCCGGTTGTCCCTTTACTTACTTTGACGAGACCCCCCGTGAATTTGAGTTGATGGTGGAAAAGTTGGGGATGACCAACTTTGATGCCCTGTCAACCAGTCACCACTCCGGTGAATTAATGAAATTGACTGAATATGGTGAGTTGAATGCCGGCAAGTATGCCGACTTCTTGGTTTTGAAAGAAAACCCCTTGGCCGACGTCAAGGCCGTCCAACAAAAAGATAAGCAGGTTTACCAAGGTGGTATTCGCAAGTTTTAATGGGTTAATATCGGTTTGAAACTGCCACCTGTTCAATGCAGGAGGCAGTTTTTTACTAAGCGAGAGTGATTTCATTAGAGGAAAGGCCCCTGAGAAA
>NZ_DF968003.1:24490-25427 GCF_001047075.2 Fructobacillus ficulneus | reverse complement strand
AAAGGCCACCACCCAATGGTGGTGGTCGAGTCAGTGACCAATTGGTGGCGAGGCCAGACTAAACAGTCGCAAACCGTGCAAAGTGACATAAAATTTTGAACAATAGCACAAAATAGGTCGGTGATTTTTGGTGAAGTCCACATAGAGGCCAGTTAAATTTTGCTATAAGATTAGATTCAATTTAAAAATGAGGTGAGTTTATGACGAAAAAAAGTGTGATTCGTAAGTCAATTACGGAGATGAAAGAAGAGGGCATCTCAGCCTTCAGTAAGCAGATTGAAAAAATTCCCGGCATGATCAAGTTAACCGTTGGGGAACCCGACTTTGATACACCCGACCACATCAAACAGGCCGGCATCAAGGCAATTGAAGCGAATAACACCCACTACACAGACCCTCTTGGGACTCTGGCAGTCCGGCAGGCGGCAACAGACTTCGTTGCCAAAAAGTACGGTCTGAATTATGATCCAGAAACCGAGGTTGTCACGACAATCGGGGTCAGCGAGGCCATCTTAAACGTCTTCCTCGCACTGTTGGAACCGGGTGATGAGGTCTTCTTACCCTCACCAGTTTTCCCAGTTTATGAAGGGGCGGTCCAGATGGCCGGCGGGAAAGTTGATTTTATTAATGTCGAACCAAATGGCTTCAAATTAACGCCTGACCGGCTCCGCCAAGAAGTCCAGGCCCACCCCAGGGCTAAGACATTATTACTGACGACACCCAGCAATCCAACCGGAAGAAGTTACCAAGCTGATGAGCTGCAGGCCTTGGCTGAGGTAGCCCGAGAATTTGATTTGACGGTCATTAGTGATGAAATTTATAGCGAAATTACCTATGACGGCGTCCATGATTCGATTGCCAAGTACTTGCCCGACCAAACGATTGTTTTCAACGGTTTGTCGAAGTCGCACGCCATGACCGGGTGGCGGTTTGGCTT
>NZ_DF968003.1:20687-24446 GCF_001047075.2 Fructobacillus ficulneus | reverse complement strand
ATTTTTGCCCCGGCAGCCATTATGGCTGGCATCGCTAAAGTCCACGTTTTCAACACCTATGACGTGTCACCAATTGTCCAGGAAGCGGCGATTGAGGCTTTGACGGTTGGGATTGATGATGTCTTGCCAATGCGCCAAATTTACCAGGAACGTCGAGACCTAGTCTTAGCTGGATTGGAGAAGGCCGGGATTGAAGCAATCGCACCGGAAGGGGCTTTCTACATCTTTGCCAAGGTGCCAGCACCCTACACAGATAGCTATGAATTCTGCTTGGCCTTGGCCGAAAATGCCCAGGTCGGCGTAGTACCCGGTGATAGTTTTGGTCCGGGTGGTGAAGGCTACTTTAGAATCTCTTATGCCACCAGCACGGCTAATCTAGAAACAGCTATGGATAGAATTTTTCAATTTTTGCTGACACAAGATGTTGCAGAACCATCAGCAGAAGCATAGTATATGGAGAAATAAGCTGAGGGGAGAGTGGCTGAAAGTGAAAATTGATTAGTATTCTTGTTTCGTAACAGGAGATATTCAGCCCGTGCGTGTCTATGATTCACAATATTGAGGATTCTATTTTAGAGCAGCAAAACGACCAATTATCAGAAATCATGAATAATAATTTATCGATTTCTAAGTACATCTTGGCTAAGCAGCCGGATGATGAAATCTTGAATGAAATCGCCAAGTTACTTCAAATTAACGTCTTGATTATTGATTCCTTTGGCCGCGTCAAAGCCCATAACCAGTCCGCCGTGGTTAGCGATCAGTTGATTGATTACACCACCAAGCACTTGGACTTGATTAACATGGAAGAATCTCAGGTAATCTGCGACCGCTATACGATTTACCCGTTGAAAACGATTGATAAGTTAACCCGGCGGTTTGTGATTTTTGAGGCCTTGCCAGCAAAAAATTCAGCCCAAAACTTGTTGATTTCGAATATGGTCAACTTGCTAAGCCTGGAAAGTATGCAGGTCCACATTAATTTGAATAATAGCCGCCAGCGGAAGAGTGAAATTTTCGAGACGATTATTTCTCATCAGATTCCGTCTGAGTCATTTGCCAGTATTTTGAAGCTTAATGGCCTCAATACGACCGATAAATATCAATGTTTTGCCATTGATGAGGCAAATTCACTTAATACCGGGAACCACCAATACGTGATGCACCGGGTCGCTGAATATATTTACTGGCACTTCAATAAGAGTGACCAACCGGTCATCTTGTTCACGGTTAATTTTAAATTATTTGGTTTGATTCCGACCGTGCCGAACCTGCCTTCGTTACTAAAAGACCTCAATCAATTTTTACTCGACCAGTTTCCCCAAGAGCATCACTTAATCGGTTATACCGAATATGAAAAGACCCTGATCAATTTCAAGCAATTGTTAGAAGAGTCGGATAAGGCCCTCGATACGGCCAAAGCACGGAAGCAAAAGACGCCCCACAAATTTAGCCCGCAGCAAGTGGTCGACGTCTTGCACCTAATTCCCAAAAACGAAGCCTTAATCTTTGTTCATGCCGTTTTAGACCCAATTTTAAAATTAAAAACGAGCGAGAAGGAGCAATGTCTGACCCTCTTAGCCAAGTTTTTTGCCTTGAATGAATCCATCTCGCGGGCAGCCGACGACCTGTTCATTCACCGCAACACGGCCTTTTACCGGCTGAAGAAAATTGAGAAAACCTTGGACATGGAAGTTGGGACTGAAAGTGATAACGAGAAGCTCCGCCTAGCGGTCCAACTCTACGGGATTTACTGTTAAACCCGATTGCTGGTGTGCTGGTCTGCTCTGTGGTTTCCGACTGTTATTCTGACTAAGAAAGAACCAGGTGGTCGGTACTTAGAAGGAGAAAATATATGGACTTTGATCAAAGCAAGGACTTACTAAAGGACCTCATCGCCATTGAAACTGTCGGTGGCAATGAGGGCGAAATGGCCAGCTATTTGGCCGAGTTCCTGACTGCCAACGGAATTAAAAATCAAATCTTTGAGCTTAAGCCCGGGCGGTATAACTTGGTTGCCGAAATTGGTGACCAACCCAGTCCCGTCCTCGTGTTCGAAGGTCACCAGGATGTTGTTAGTCTGGTCGACCCGGACCAGTGGACTCACGCTCCCTTTGGGTCTGAGATTGTTGGTAAAAAGCTTTACGGACGGGGTAGCAGTGACATGAAGGGTGGCCTGGCTGCTGAAATCACGGCCATCGTTAATTTGAAAGAAAGTGGTCAACCCATCAATGGAACCATCCGCTTGCTGGTAACCGTTGGCGAAGAGTCGAGCCGCTACGACCACATGCAGGGAGCTCAGTACTTTGCGGACAATGGGTACTTGGACGATGTTACCGCTATGATTGTCGGCGAACCCAGTAGTCTGCCACTGGATTGGCTCAATAGCGAGGCCAAGTCGAAGCCATTTTCTTTGACGGCCTTCGAACGGGCAAGTCTGATGGCGGCCAACCATAATAGTGAACAATTTATGGTCAACTTTTCTCATCGGGGTTCGGTGACCTATGAGGTCCGAGCAACAGGAAAAGCGGCGCATAGTTCAACACCAGAGCTAGGTATTAACGCCATTGATTCCCTCATGCAATTCTATAACGCCCAGGAAGAGTACTTCCAAACCTTTTCAGCCGTTGACCCGGTCTTGGGGCCAACAACTCCGGTCGTTACTAAGATTACTGGCGGCAACCAGTTGAACTCGGTGCCAGCCACGGCTTCGGTCTTTGGTAAGATTCGGACCATCCCGGCGGAAAGCAACCAGGATATCGAAGCGGACCTTCGGGCCTTGGTCGATAGGGTCAACCAGGAAACAGAAGCGGACCTGGCTTTTCATTTGATTGGCAGTAAGATGCCCGTCAGTGGGTCGGCTGATAATCCCTTGATGCAAAACCTGCAACGCTTAGGTGAAGAATACCTTCACCAGACAGTTCCACTCGGGGGAATGAAGGCCGAAACGGACGGGTCGGAATACTTCAAACGGAATCCTGACCTGGCCATTGCGGTCTTTGGCCCCGGCAATATGACTGCCCACCAAATCGATGAATACCTGGACTTAGACAATTTTGCGGCCTTCATCCAGATTTATGAAGAAGCAGCCCGCGACTTCTTTGCACCAACGGGTATAGTAGAAAGTGACCAAGGACCAGCCGCAGTTAACAACGCCGGTAGTTTGGGCTAAAGAGAGGGAGTGCATTCGATGGATTTTGCAGAAAGTACAGCCCTGTTAAAGGACTTAATCAAGATTGATACGATTGGTGGTAACGAGGGCAAGACGGCCGACTACCTAGCCGACTTCCTCGCCCGTCAGGGCATCCAAGCCGAGAAAATTAAAATCGAGGATGGCCGGTACAATTTGGTCGCTGAATTTGGTGACCAACCCAGTCCGGTTCTGGCCTTCGAAGGGCACCAGGATGTTGTTGGCTTAGTCGACCGGTCCTTATGGGAACACCAACCCTTTGGTGGTGAAATCGAGGACAACCGGATGTATGGCCGGGGAACCAGTGACATGAAGGGTGGCCTTGCCGCCGAAGTGACGGCCATGGTTAATTTGAAAGAAAGTGGCCAGCCCATCAATGGAACCATCCGCTTCCTGGTCACGATTGGTGAAGAATCGAGCCAACATGACCACATGCAGGGGGCCCAATACTTTGCGGAAAACGGCTATGTCGATGACGTCGACGCCATGATTGTGGCCGAACCGGCTAGTGCCCCGGTGGCTTGGCTCCAGGGACCCGACGGGCTCGACCCCTTCGAATTGGGGCCGGC
>NZ_DF968003.1:3800-20638 GCF_001047075.2 Fructobacillus ficulneus | reverse complement strand
GAGGCGGTCTTAGCCAAGAACCGGGGAAGTGAGCAGTACCTTTTATGCTTTGCCCACAAAGGTTCGTTAACTTATGAAATCAAGGCCGAGGGGAAGGCAGCTCACAGCTCAACCCCGGAGTTGGGCATCAACGCCATCGACCCGCTTGTCCAAGCCTACAACGACCAGGAAAAGTACTTCAAGACCCTGACCGCGGCCGACCCCGTCTTAGGGAAGACCGTGCCGGTCTTCACCAAGATTACCGGTGGAAACCAGCTCAATTCGGTCCCAGCCGAGGCCTCCCTCTTTGGCAAAATCCGGACTATCCCGGCCGAAAACAACGATGACATCGCCGCCAAAATTGGCGATATCATTGCTGAAATCAACGAGGAGAGCCCTGCCCGCCTCAGCCTTAACATCTTAGGGAACAAGTTCCCGGTGGCCAGTGATCCAGACAGCAAGGTAGTCAGGTTATTGCAAAAGTATGGGGAGCAGGACCTCCAGCAAACAATTCCAACTGGGGGGATGAAGGGTGGCACAGATGCAGCGGAATACTTCCGCCGCAATCCAAAGCTGGCTGTCGCCATCTTTGGACCCGGCAACATGACTGCCCACCAAGTCGACGAATACCTCGACCTCGACAACTTCAAGGCCTTCTGTCAAATCTATGAGCAAACGGCCAAAGACTTTTTTGAAGAGTAGGAAGAGGTATATTTTTAAGAGTCTTTCATGCCGCATGAGCTTCAAAATAAGTTTCCGTGAATTATTAATAGTAAAACTGAAAAGCCATCCCGGTTCTTCGCAAGTGACAGGTGCGGAGGAGTTGGGATGGCTTTTTGTATGTCTAAAAAATTATAGATAAGTAGATTTTTCCAGTAGAATAAATGATCGATTTATTCGTTAGTAATTATTTTATAAATATAGATTTATATTCTGAATAGAATATATTTTAATTATTGAATGATAGAAGTTGATATAATTAAGATAACTAAAGTAATGATAAGTTTGAGAAGATGGAATTTGAGTTTACCAGTATATTTAAAAATCATAAAATTATGTACTGGAAATAGGATATGTTTGAACAGTAAATTAGGGATGTATCTCTATAATGATTTAAAACGTTCAATATAGTCGTTGTAACGTCCATTTAGCACTTGCGATTCCAATAGAAGTTGCCACACTAACAAAAATAGGAGACACCATGGCATTTAAAACACATGTAGCTAAAATTCCAACAAAAAATTCCTTGATACTAGCCGCAGGAATTAAGGACGGTATTGATGTAGGTGATGAGTTTGATATCATTCAACCGGGAATTGAAATTATTGATGAGAGCACAAATAAAACATTAGGTAATTTTAATCGTCAAAAATCACGAGTAGAAGTTGTTAGTGTTTTTGAAAGATTTTGTATTGTTAAACATATTGTTCGAAAATCATTGCTTCGACCTACATTGCCAATTAATGCATTTTCAATGAATACATTTATGAGTAGTCAAGCAGTAGAATTACCTGTAGATGAAAAAGAAATAAATTATATTGCTGTTGAAGGATTTGATGAAATTATTCATATAGGAGATGTAGCAATTAAGATATTTGATTAATATATATTGTTTTAAATGATTAAGCATGCTAACATTAAATCAGAGATCGGCCCCTGTATGTCAAAAGAGACTGGGGCTAGGGAAGAGGACCGCTGATTTATCAGCTGGTCCTTTTTTCTTTGGAGTAAATTATGAATAGTAATATAGACGGCCGCACCTTATTGTCACCAGTTTTTATTAATTATAATTTCACCTATATTCTAAATAATATATTATTTCCTCATCCAAAATCCACTTGGATGGAACAAATTGAAATTATACAAACCAAACATAATATTTCAATAGAGTCCTATGATACTGCTATACGTACATTGAAATCTTATTCATACTATACGTTAGTTAATGGTTATCAGATGGTCCTGGAAACGTATCCGAATAGTGAAATATTTATTGAAGGAATTACGATTGAACAATTAGGACGCATTCAGTCCATTGAATCTAACATTTCTGCACTGCTCCTCCATCAAATTATCGTTGTTGAAAAGTATTTTAAAACATTGTTTCAGTATCAAATAACATTGGCATTTGGTGAAAAACATAATGAGTATTTGAATCCAAGAAAATATAGTACAACGGCTAAAGAAGACAGATTAAATATAATCAAAAAATTAAAACTAACAGTGAACTCTGATAAGCGTGTATCTTCTTCACTAAAAAAATATAGAAAAGAGGGGAATGTTCCACCTTGGATTTTAGTGAATGACATTACTTTTGGAAGATTTAGAGAATGGTATGCTATAAGTCCCTTTGAAGTAAAAAAAGGATTAATGGAAGAATTAAACATTAATATGACTAAGTCATCGAAAGAAAACGAATTTTATCAAGAAATTGAATTTTTTTCTATATCTATGAAGTATTTACTTGATTTTAGGAATGGATTAGCACATGGGGATATAATTAACAAAATATATCCAAGAGTTGATAACAATATTAATCATTTAAATAAATTTTACGGTCCGAATGTTATAAGTGATAGTGAATACAATAATGGTTTAGGTCGGAAAGATATATATGGGCTACTTTTAATTTTAGGGATTTTTTTACCATCGCAAGAAATAGTAATTTTCCGTGAATTGCTTGAATCATATTTACAATTATTAGAAAAAGAATTCTTACCACTTTCTGATTCACGAACTAGAAGAATACTTGGGGGTTTGCCAAGTAATATTATGGATAAGTTGAACTTAATTTTTGGCAAACAAAATTATAAATTCTCTTCGAATGAATTCGAAGAGGATTTTGACGGTGCTCACTAAGAATGTAATTTCATTGACAATTGTTGCAAGAAAATCATATTATTCAAATTTTCGTTCGATGGTACCAGTAACGTTAAAATTTAAAAAATAAATAGCTCAGAGAATTTTTTATACATCGTTTGCCTAGCAATAACCTTTGTAAAAAAATCTCGGGGCTTTTTAATGTTATTCGAATTATTATATAATTTTCAAATTGAAAAATTATAGAAAGCATATTGAAAAGCTAATAGGCAATTTTTTTATAATACCCATTAATGACTCTATTCTTGTTAAAATATTAGCTAAGTAGATTAAAGAAAATATAACCACGTAATTGTACGAACTTGTCCGTCAAAAAGCCATCAACTGGAGAGAAGAATGTCTGAAGAACAATTTGAGAGAGCAGTACTAACAAAATTAAAATCAGAAGGTTGGGAATATCGCGAAGATTTATCAAATCATACTGATGACGTAATTGAAGATAATTGGCGGTCAATTTTAAATGACAATAACCGTGTTAAGTTAGCCGGGACTCCTTTATCTGACACCGAATTTGATAATTTAAAGCTCGAATTACTACATAATAAGACACCCTATGATGCGCAATTGATGCTGGCTGGAGCAGGTGGAATTGGAACACTGCCCTTGACCCGTGACGACGGGACTCAGTTGGAAATCGAAATTTTTTATGGCGATGAAATTGCCGGTGGCCATTCTCGCTATGAAGTGGTCAACCAAATTACTTTCCCGAACTTACCACGGACGTTGGGTAATAATCGACGTATCGATATCATGCTTCTGATTAATGGTTTGCCGGTGGCTCATATTGAAGAAAAGGACGAATCTCGTTCAAATCAATATAGTGCCTTTCAGCAATTCCAAAAATATGATTCTGATGGCATGTACACTGGTCTCTTTTCATTTGTGCAAGTAATGTTTATGCTGACACAAAATTCTTCCCACTATTTTGCCAGACCTAAAAATGCCACAGAATACAATAAAGAATTCATTTTTGGTTGGCGAGATGATGACGGAAAAGACGTTACGAATGCTATGACCTTTATTCACCAAGTCATGGGTATTCCAGCCTTGCATCGTTTGGTGACGGTGAATATGATTCCTGATGCTGATAATGATAACTTGATGGTGATGCGGTCATATCAAATTCAAGCAACTCGAGCAATTTTAGATCGTATGCGAGTGATGGAAAATAACCACTTAATCGAAAAAGAAGGTGGTTATGTTTGGCACACAACTGGAAGTGGAAAAACCGTTACTTCATTTAAAGTTGCCCAACTTTTGGCCTCATTACCACGAGTTCGGCATGTTTTGTTTATTGTTGACCGAGTCGACTTGGTGACACAGACTGCTGAAAACTTTAAGTCTTTTGCCTACAAAACATTTGAAAACCGTATTAAGGTTGTTAAAGGTCATGAACTAAAGAAAGCACTAAAGCAAAAATCTGATACAGCATCCAACATCTTTTTGATTACTGTTCAGGGATTAGCTAAGGCGGTTAAGGCCGGTCTAGTTTCCGACGAACGAATGGTTATTTTAATGGACGAAGCCCATCGGTCTGCGAGTGGTGACGCAGTTGAAAAAATTAAAAAAGCTTTCTCGAAGACAACATGGTTTGGCTTTACAGGAACTCCTAACTTCTATAGTAATGAAGACTTGGATGTTAAGACAACGCGAGACATTTCAACTCATGATGTCTTTGGTGACCGACTTCACCGGTATACGATTAAAGATGCTATTGGTGATCAAAACGTTTTGGGATTTGATGTTACTTATTACACGCCCGACGTCGAACAATCGGCTGATAAAAAGTTAAACGAAAAAGAACTTGAAAAGGCAGTCTATTCATCTTTGCCATTCCGAGAAGCAGTTGTCCAAGATATCATCGATAATTGGCGAAACAATCACTCCGGTCCAATCGAGATGGGAATTCGGCAGCCCAATATGTTCCACGGTATGTTTGCAGTATCTGGTAAGCAGGCGGTAGTAGCTTATTACAAGTTATTTAAAAGAATGGCACCAGACCTGCGAGTAGCTATGAGCTATTCACGTGATGAAGATAATGGTGAAGGAACTTCTGACTTACAAGAAGACTTGAAAGCAGCCATTACTGATTATGTTAACTTATTTGATACACATAACTTTTTCGACGATAAAGATACAGAACGTGCTTATTTAAATGATATAACGAAGCGAATCGCTCACAAAAAGCCGTATAACAAGAAATTAACACCCGAACAAGAACTTGAAAACCCACAACGCTTAGATTTAATTATTGTTTCTGATCAATTGTTAACCGGCTTTGACTCAAAGTATGTTAACACCATTTACATGGATAAAATCCTAAAAGAAGGTCTTTTAATTCAAGCAATGTCGCGAACCAATCGTACGATTGACCGAGTCGCCAAGCCTCATGGTAAGGTTCGTTTCTTCCGTAAGGGTGAGCAGATGGAAGAAAACGTTCGTAATGCCTTAGTGATTTACACTAAGGGTGGAAATGACACTTTAGAAGATATTAAAAATAAACCAGATACAGATGAAACAGACGAATTAGAAAATGATGACATTTTAGCTCAAAAAAAATCGACACAGATTCAAGAATTAATTCCTGAAATAAATCATTTGAAAAATCTTGCAGGTGAAGATTTTAGTGAAATACCGAAATCAGAAAAAGAACAAGTGGAGTTCGTAAGCCTTGCAGCAAAGGTTAACCGATCAGTACAACAACTTATTCAAAGAGGATATAATTTCGGAGAAGAATTACCTATTATAGACAAAAGCGGAAATGAAACAGGTGAAAAAGTTCGACTTAATTTGATGGATAAAGATGAGTTTAGTGCACTTCAGGCTCGTATGAATGATATTAACGACTTTCTTCCACGTGAAGAACAAATAGATTTAACTGAAATTAAAATTGCCATTGATAAATATGGTCATGAAATTATTGACTACGACAAGCTAGTCGAACTTCTGAATGCGTATATGAAAGAAATTTCTGAAGCAGGTCGTAAAGAAATTGAAAATCATATTAATAAAATGGATGCCGGTAATAAGTCCGAAATTGAAGAAATTTTGGCCAAAATTGAAAGTGGTGAATATACTAAACCATTTGATACGGAGTCATTGAATAAGGCCCGTGATGAGATTCGTTCTGGCCAACAAGAATTGAAGTTAAGAAGATGGGCAGCTGATAACGATGTTAACAGTAATGCAATCGTAGCTGCTTTCGAACTTTTTTTACCCAATGTCAGTGCAGTTGATAATCCTAAGTTCAAACAAGAAATGAATAAAATTGAAGATAGTAACAAGATGACATTATTAAAGCGACGTAGTTTTGAAAATAAATTACAGGAATTCTTTAAGACTTTATAAGCAGCACAAAAATAATAATTAAGATAATGGAAAAATAAAATGGCATTAACAGCAGACAAAGAAGCATTAATTTGGAAGACACTGAACGAAACACGTGGAAAGATTGAACCATCTGAATATAAAAACTATATTTTCGGAATCATGTTTTACAAGTATCTTTCCGAAAAGGCCCAAAATTGGTTGAATGGAATTTTGGGGGATGAAACCTGGGAAAGTGTTTGGCAAGAAGATGCCGCGGGTGCAGCAGAATACATGCAGGAGAACCTTGGTTATGTTATTCAACCAGGGGATATGTTTTCTGACTGGAAACAAGCAATCAGTGCCGATAAGTTCAACATTATGATGGTCTCAGACGCATTAGTTCGTTTTGACCAGGGTGTTAGTGCTGATGCAAAACCTGATTTTGCTGGAATCTTTTCAGATATTGATTTAGGTTCTACTCGATTGGGTGCTAACACGCAAACACGTACAGCAACAATGATGGATTGGATCAACTTGATGGACGAAATCGAGTTAGATGCCGACGCTGATGTGTTGGGAGACCTTTACGAATATTTGATTGGGATGTTTGCTACAAATTCCGGAGCCAAGGCTGGAGAATTTTATACACCGCACCAAGTTTCAGATATCATGGCTCGGATTTTAACTGCTGGTCGAGAAGAAAAAGAGTCATATACTTTGTACGATCCAGCGATGGGATCAGGTTCACTTTTGCTTACAACAGCTTCTCACATGAAAAATGATGGTGTTCGTGGAGCGATTAAGTATTACGGCCAAGAATTGATTACTACGACTTTCAACTTGGCTCGAATGAATTTGATGATGCACGGCGTAGCCTTTAACGACATTAATTTGCGCAACAGTGACACCTTGGCTAGTGATTGGCCAGATGGTGCTGTCGATGGAATCGATAACCCACGAATGTTTGATGCCGTAATGGCTAACCCACCATATTCACAAAAATGGGATGCTGAAAATCGGACAGATGATCCGCGTTTTAAGTATGGTGTAGCGCCAAAGGGGAAGGCTGATTTTGCCTTCTTACTACACTGTTTGTATCACTTGAAGTCTGATGGCCGGATGGCGATTGTGTTGCCTCACGGAGTTTTGTTCCGTGGTGCTGCAGAAGGCCGTATTCGTCAGGCATTATTAGAAAATCAAAACATTAGTGCTGTCATTGGATTACCATCAAACATTTTTACTAATACAAGTATTCCAACTATCATCATGGTATTGGAAAAGAACCGAACTAATGACGATGTGCTGTTTATTGACGCTTCAAAGGGCTTTGAAAAGCAGAAAAACAGTAACCAACTCCGCCAAGAAGACATTGATTTAATTGTTAAAACATTTTTGGATCGACAAGATGTTGAAAAGTATGCTCATGTTGCTTCAATGGATGAAATTCGTGAAAACGACTTCAACTTAAATATCCCACGTTACGTTGATACTTTTGAGGAAGAAGAACCGGTTGATCTCGTTAAAGTTAGCCAAGATATCGAAGAAGTTCAAGCTGATATTGAAAAAGAAGAAGCTGAATTGCTAGCTTTGATTAATGAATTAGCCATTACTGATGAAAGCAAAGACATCATTGAGACAACTAAGAAATTATTGCAAGGGGCCTCTCATGAATAAGATGGTTCCTAATATTCGTTTTGCTGGATTTGATGATGCTTGGGAACAGCGTAAGTTGGAAGAACTTATCAAAGTTAATTCAGGACGTGACTACAAGCACTTAAATATTGGTGATATTCCTGTTTTCGGTACTGGTGGATATATGACCAGTGTTGATGAAGCTCTTTCTTATGATGAAGATGCAATAGGTATCGGAAGAAAGGGAACAATCAATAAGCCATATATATTAAAAGCACCATTTTGGACAGTGGATACGCTATTTTATGTTGTTCCACGTCTCAATAATGACTTGAATTTTTTGTATGATGTTTTTCAGTCAATTAATTGGAAAAAATTAGATGAATCTACAGGAGTACCTAGTTTATCTAAACTAACGATAAATAGTGTTTTATCTGTGGTACCTGAATATACAGAACAGAAGAAAATCGGAACATTATTTAAACGTTTAGATAATCTCATCACCCTTCATCAGCGTAAGCTAAATTTACTAATTCAACAGAAAAAAGGAATGTTACAAAAAATGTTCCCTCAAAATGGTGAACAAGTGGCTGATGTACGTTTTAATAATTTTAATGACGCTTGGGAACAGCGTAAGTTGGGAGAAGTACTAGTACAACGAACGTCCAAAATTGCTGAGAATGATGAATATAGACTGATGTCTTTTGTTAAAGATGTTGGTGTTGTTCCAAAAAATGAACGATATGATCGCAGCTTTTTGGTTAAAGATGAGAAAAAGAAGTACAAAATCACAGAGCTAGGGGACTTTATTTATAGTTCTAATAATCTGGAATCAGGTTCTATTGGTATTAATAAAACAGGAAAGGCTTTGATTTCGCCTGTCTATAGTGTCTTTTCTTCTAAATTTGGAAATTCGTCTGTTTTTATTGGTTTAGAATCTAAGCGTAAAGAATTTTTAAATCAAATGATTCGTTATAGACAAGGAGTAACCTACGGGCAGTGGAGAATACATGAGTATGATTTTTTAAATTTGCGGCTCACTATTCCAAATGATGAAGAACAAAGAAAAATAATTATACTTTTTGAACGATTAGATAATCTCATCACCCTTCATCAGCGTAAGTTGAATTTGTTAGAAATTCAGAAAAAAGGATTTTTACAAAATATGTTCGTGTAAAAATTGCTGATGTGATATTTAAAAAATTAAATTATTTATATTTTTAGCAATACCGTGTTAATTTATATTTACATATTTTGCAGAAAAGTGGTTAAGACAGATTAGATATTATATCTAATCTGTCTTTTTGTTTATAAAAACATCCAAAAATTAATAAAATTATATTTATAGATATAATTTTATTCTTGGGAACAGCGTAAGTTGGGGGAGGTTGGTGAAACATTTACAAGTTTGAGTGGAAAAAGTAAGGAAGACTTTGGACATGGAGATGCCAAGTTTATTCCTTATATTAATGTTTACAGTAATCCCATTACTGATATAAACAAACTGGACAATATAGAAATTGATCCAAAACAAAATGAAGTTAAGTACGGAGATGTTTTCTTTACAACCTCATCAGAAACCCCATCTGAAGTTGGAATGTCATCGGTTTGGCTTGGTAATAGTGCAAATATATATTTAAATAGTTTTTGTTTTGGATATCGGCCAACGGAGAAATTTGATTTATATTATTTGGCATTTATGTTTCGTTCACCTATTGTGAGAGGTAAATTTATTTTATTAGCACAAGGTATATCTCGTTATAATATCTCAAAGAAAAAAGCAATGGAAATTGAAGTACCTATTCCAATAATTGAAGAACAAAGAAAAGTTGGGGCATTATTGAGACACTTAGATAATCTCATCACCCTTCATCAGCGTGGGTTAAAATATTTTAAAAAAGGAGGATTTCTTATGTTAAATAATTTAGAATCAGATGAATTGTTCCATGTTTACTACAAACGGTGGATTAATCTATACAAAGAGGGTGCTATTCGTTCAGTGACTATGTCAAAATATTGGATGACTCATAAATGGTTGATTAAAATCGCGCCCAAGTTAACACTTGGTGCTTTGAATAGATTAACTTATCAACAGTTATTGAATGAGTATGCAATTGATCATGAACGGCAAACGACAATGGATTTTCATCATCAGTTGAAAGGAGCAATTTTAGATGCAGTTGATGAGGGGTTAGTAGAACGTGATCCGACACGAAAAGCAATTATCAAAGGAAAAACACCTCGAGTAAAAAAGCCAAAATATCTAAATCAATTTGAACTGCATACTTTGATTACACAATTAGATTTATCTGAGGACATTAATTGGGATTGGTTCATACTTCTAGTTGCTAAAACGGGTATGCGTTTTTCCGAAGCATTAGCATTGACTCCAGATGATTTTGATTTTTCTCATCAAATGTTATCCGTCAACAAAACTTGGGACTATAAGGGTAAAGGTGGATTTTTGCCGACGAAAAATAAGTCTTCAGTAAGAAAAATTCAGATGGACTGGCAGACAGTTATTCAGTTTTCAGAATTGGTGAAAGGAGTTCCTGAAGAACAACCCATCTTCGTTAATATCAATCAGAAAATATATAATTCAACAGTCAATGCAAGATTAGCAAAACTGTGTGCTAAGTCAGAAATTCCCACTATTTCGATTCATGGATTACGTCATACTCATGCCTCGCTATTATTATTTGCAGGGGTATCAATTGCTAGTGTGGCTCGAAGATTAGGACATGCTAGTATGACAACAACACAAAAAACTTATTTGCATATTATCCAAGAATTAGAAAATCAGGATGTGGATTTAGTGATGCGGTCACTTTCGGGGTTAAGTTAGAACAAATATTGATGTATTTATTACGCTGATGAAGGGTGATGAGATTATCTAATCCTCTGAAAAGGTTCCCGATTTTTTCTTGTTCATCTTTTTTGGGAAATAATATCTCTAGATTTTTGACAATAGATCCTGATAAATTTCCTTGGCCACCTTGTAAATATTTATCAATAATTTTATCTTTATTGCTTTTTAACCATTGATGCAAAAAGAGTGAACTATAATTTCCCTTTACTCGGATTGATAGAATAGCTTGATTAATGGCACCATTAATCCTTGATATGCCAACTTCACCACTAGTTGCACCGTACATGGCATATAAAATATCACCAAATTTAACAAGCTTTGCTGAAGAATTGTCTAACCCAGATTGTGTAATAAAAAGCTGAGTGCTATCACTATTAATTTCAGCAGATCTAATAAAGGGAATATTCCCACCATAGTATTCCTTTTTACTGGCCGAAGGGGTTCCGCCCGAAAAGGAAGAACTAACTTCACCCAACTTACGCTGTTCCCAAGCAATACAATAATTTCAGTGCATTATTTAGAATAACCAGGTATCATAGTTATATCAAAAGAGAAGATATAGCTAGGTGAGGGGATTTATGAAAAGTAATGCGGGTGTAGTTTCGTACGATACTGTAACCAGTATTGAACGTGAAAATATTGTGATGATGGCTTTATTGCGTGTACTGCAAGAAGAGGGAGGTAAGGTAGAAAAAAAGGCTGCTCGAAACTTGTTACCACAAGGAGATGAACTAATTACGCCAGATGTTTTATGGCGGGAGAGAATCTCTAAAAAAACAGGGGATAGCTATCGCCCTTTTGACTTCACAATTAATTACACAGCTCAAAGGTTACGACTTTTTGATTGCTTGGAAAGTAGCCGTGGAAAGTTCTTTGTTCTAACTGAAAAAGGATTATCTTTGGATTTAAATGCCATTACTGCAGATGAAATTCGGGCTGCTACTGAAGGTGCAATTAAAGAAATTTCAATTGCCAATAAAAAGAAAAAACAGGCTCAAGTAGTAGTTGAATCAACTCCAGATGTCAAACCAGTTATTGAAGAAGATGAATCTGAATCGTCAGATTTTGATGAAACAACTGAAAGTTGGAGGGAACAGCTTAAATTTCAGCTTCGGCAAATGGCCCCATCTAAATTCGAAATTTTCTGTCGAGAATTGGTTAGGAAAATGGGGGCTAAAATTGATGATGAAATCGGTCTGCAACTTTCTCAAGATCATGGAATCGACGGGTATGCCTATATGGTTAATGATCAATTCCGAACAACTCGTGTAGCCATTCAAGCCAAGCGTTATAACAATCAAGTTGGTGATAAGTATATCCGTGATTTTCGTGGCTCAATTCAAAACGGAACCGATTATGGGATTTTGATCACCACAGATTATTTCTCTTCAGCTGCTGTTAAAGAAGCCAAAGACCCAGCCAAGTCTACGCCAATTACGTTATTAGATATTGATGATGTTGTTGATTTGGTCGAGAAATACCAACTCTTTGTTAAAAAGGTTGAAACCTATGCCTTAGGTGATTTCTACTACGAATAACCCACCCTCAGCCCAAATTCCATTCCTTGGAGTTTGGGCTTTTATATTTTTTGGCGGGAAATGTTTGCTTTAAGGTTAAGTATGCCAAAACTATTGACGGACTGGGGTTTATCATTTATTTTAGAGGCAAACATGATAGACCGACGTTAATGACACTAGTAATTTTGAGATGGAAAATCAATATGAAAATTATCTACCATGACAAGAAAACTCAGAAGCTTTCTACTGATATCAGTTATGCTAAAAAGGTATTGCCTGCTCCTGTTGCCCAAAAGTTGGTTCAGCTGATTAATTTTATTGAAGCGGCTGAATCACTGCAGGATATTAAAGCCCGGCCCGCCTTACGGTTTCATAAATTGAAAGCGCGGGCTGGCCAGTTCGCAATTACTATTAATGGCCAGAAATCATCCTATCGATTAATTTTGGAGTTTAATGACCGCGATTTTAATCGGATTTTTAAGCAGGCAAGTTCAATCACGGTTATTCAAATAGTGGAGGTCAGTAAACACTATGGGGAGAAGAAATGAATATCAAAATTTAATTGCCTTTCATCCGGGAATTTACGTTGAAGAATTGATCGAAGAAACCAATCTTTCCCAGGCAGAATTAGCCCAGCGGTTAGGAATCACCGAGCAAACGATCAGTCGATTGATTGATGGAGATGAACCAATTAATCAAGACTTGGCGCGGAGACTAGCTGACTTCTCTGGAATCTCCTTGCAGACTTGGCTCAACCTTCAAGCAAAGTATGATGATAAGGTGGCTGAGATTGAAGCCAAACAGAAGAAAGATAATTTTTAAACAGATTAGTAAATTGACTGCCATATTAGTGCCAATCAATTGATGGTCAGCGTTGATTTATTAGACTTTTATCCTCCAAGAGTACCCATATCCTAAATGGATTAGGGTACTTTTTAGTTGGAAAAGTTTTATAAATGTTGATTATGCCAAGAAAATACGAAATTTGGCCGTTTTTGGCGAATTTCCATGCAAAGATTTTGAATATGGGTTCTAATAGACTTGAAGAAACGTGAGTGGACAAAATAAATTTTTAAAAACATTTTGGATTTATTGCCAGGTAGTCCGTCAAATTTATCGAGAGTATATCTATACTCTTAGCTAACTTAAGAAAAGGAGGCATACTGATGCATTTGTCCACATTCTCAACATGGCTTGCTAAGGAACTATTTAGCAAAATAGGGATTGGTCCTACGAAACCAAGATTACCTAGTCGCAATCGCACAATTTCTCAAACAACACGTCAAAAGCAGATTGGAGGTTCATATGTACGCCAAGCACAATGCGGTAGTATCACAACCTATCAAGGACCAGCGTCAAAGTAGTGGCGAGCATAGTCATAACTATCAAGTTGGTAATATTAATTACGATTTTATCCTGATTGATGACAAGCAGGTGAAAAAGATTGTTGATAGTGCCATGGAAGATATCCACATAACGATTGAAAAACTATTATTTGAACACTTGGGTCCTGAGAGTCAGGAATACCGCGAGGGGATGGACAAATGTTCCCGGCAATGGGATAAGACTGAACGGATTTCTAATGCCGACCTCGATGTTCACCGGCTTTGTCCAATTAAATGTATACACATCAATATCGAACTAAAATTACAAACAGTCAATCATCGTAAGAGTATTGGCCGTCGCAGTGCTCATTATTAATTTGTGATTGACCATTAATCATTGATTTTTCTAACTGCTAATAATACATTTGGCGGGCAAAGCCGGGAAGGTTCCAACTAACCATGTTGGGGCTTTTTCTTTTGTTTAATTTATGTGTAAAGTGTTACAATGTATGTATGATTTTAATTGTCTTTACTAAGGATGGCTTTGCCGTTCCCCGGAGAGAGACGGGGACGATTGGCTTAAGGACAGGGATTCTACCAGCATGAGGAGAAGATGCCGGTGGTCGTTCATGAGCTTTGTACTTTGGTGATTGCTGAACACTAAGCACAAATAAGAGTCACCATACTAAGTAACCCGAATATATTCTAAACAAATCAGGAATGACATTGGATTTTTGGAACAAAGACCGGGGGAATTGTCTTCCTTCTGGGATTTTAAAACTTTATATTGTTTAGAATAAGTCAGAATGTTATAATATTCGAGGTTAAATATAGGGGAGAGGGGGTAGACTAATGGTCCGCGCATATAAACAGTACTGGAAGAATTATTTTCAATTTCGTGGTCAAACATCACGGACCGACTATTGGTGGGTCATGCTCATTAATTCGGCCATTACAGTCGCTTCCTTTTACCTCTTTTCCTTCTTATTGAATGTGGTCATTGATACTGTGGCCGCAACGAGTCCCGATTCCAAGGCCTACATCGTCTTGACGATTATCTTGGCGGCTTTTACGTTTGTCTTCCTAGTCTATCGCCTGATAACGGTCATTCCTGATATTGCCATTTCATACCGGCGCTACATCGACACCGGCTTGCCATCCTGGGTTTTCGTCATTGAGCCCCTGATTTTCATCGTCGGATGCATGATTTTTTATGCCCACCTGCGAATCTATGACACGGATGCGCCTATGCCAATCTGGTTGGTCCCGGTTTTCTTACTCTTGGTCCTCGCTGACTTTTTGATTAAGATTATGCCGACCGATACCTTTGATCGTAAATAATACACTCAAATTAACTACCCCGCTAACACTCAGGTTCCTGCATTCAGGACTGGAAATGTCGGTCCGGGTAGTTTTTAATTTGACTAAAAAAGCAAGTGCCTGGGCACTTGCTAAGATTTAAAATTAAGCTTGATCAAAAACGACTTGGCCGTCTTCGAATGCGGCGATTTTCGCCAGGGATTCGATTCGGGTTAGACCAGCCTGGTTAGCGTTGTCGCGGCCAGGTTGGAAGGACTTCTCAATCACGATTCCGGCCCCAACGATTGTGGCACCGGCTTGGTCGACAATGTCTTTCATGCCGAGGAGGGCCTGACCATTAGCTAGGAAGTCATCGATTAGGAGGACCTGGTCTGTGGCGGCCAAAAACCGCTTATCGATGCGAATCTGGTTGGTCGTTTGCTTGGTGTATGAATAGACGTCGGCGGCAAAGGCTTCGTCCGAGAGGATGCGGGACTTCGACTTGCGGGCGAAAACCACGGGAACGTTGAGGGCCAGACCGGCCATAACGGCTGGGGCGATCCCGGAGGCTTCGACGGTGACAACCTTGGTGATGGTTTGGTCAGCAAAGAGGTCTGCGAATTCTTGGCCCATCCGTTGCATCAAGGCAGGGTCGATTTGGTGGTTTAAAAATGAATCAACTTTTAAGATATCGGCACCGAGGACGCGGCCGTCGGCTTGAATACGTTCTTCTAATTCCTTCATGGGAACTCCTTTGGTGGTAAGCACCAGTAAACAGTTGGTACTTGTATTTTATCAATCAAAATTGGCATGAACAAGGTCATCTGTTGGCAATCTGAAAGAGATATGTTACGCTAACTTCTAATGAAACGAGGACTTTAAAAAATGCGTGACGAACACTCAGAAACTATTCAGCGTTTGCAGCTGACTCGCACTTTCATTTTAAATTTAGCCGCCTTTATTGGCTTCTTTGCCTTTGAATATATTACGATGGTCTTTATCCAGGGGTCAATCCTCTTTACTGGCCGGCAACGGTATGAAATGTTGGGCATCGGCCTGATTTTGGCTTATTGCTTTGTCCGTTATGGCCTCCAAGCCATTTCCGGTAAGAAGTTCCGCCGCCGAGTTGGGGTGAAATTTACTTGGCGAAAGATAGTCGGGTCCGTTGAAAAAGTCAATTGGCCGGTTGCTAGCCAATTTAAGACCATTATTGGTGCTTATATCATTGGCTGGTCGGGGATGGTCATCTGGAACCAGATTGATATCATTTTCTTTTACAAATTAAACAAGGGCACGACGGAGAACCAAAACGCGATTGATTCCTTGCTTCACACGGGTGGGACTTATTCATTAGTGATGTTCTCTCTGCTGATTGTCTTCCTGGGACCGGTCATGGAAGAAATCTTGTTCCGCGGTTTGTTCTTCCGCTACTTTAAGAGCGAGAAGTTCCCCTGGTTAGTGGTGGTTTTGTCAGGCTTGATTTTTGGAATCTATCACCTCTCATCGTATACTTGGATTTCCTTGTTGGATTTGCCCCCATATGCGATTATTGGTTTTGCCTTGGCTTATGTCCGCTATAAGACCGACAAGTTATCATCATCGATTATCATGCACATCTTCCACAACGGCTGGATTCAGGTGCTGTCATTGTTAATGATGATTCACTAAATATTTATATTTATATGAAGAAAGCGTTGCTGAATGATCAGCAACGCTTTTTTGTGTGCCGTGAGTTGTGGTGCTGAATTGGCGCCGTAAGTGAAGGGGACTGCGGTAGCTGATGGTCACAACAGAAATTTTAGCCCTCGGCACTATCCGTCTTCGGCCAACCATTCAAGACCAGGTTTAGGATTACCCCGACAACTGTTGTCATGACAACACCGTTGGTGAAAATCAACTGAACTTGTTCGGGGAAGTGGGCAAAGAGAGATGGAACAGAGCTGATACCCAGTCCGGCTCCGATAGAAAGACCGGCAGTCAGGAGGTTACCTTCCTTGTTAAGGTCAATCTTGCCCAAGATTTGCAAAC
>NZ_DF968003.1:3354-3762 GCF_001047075.2 Fructobacillus ficulneus | reverse complement strand
TGGACGGCAATTGTTGAGAACATAATCATCATCGCACCACCCAAAACTGCAGATGGAATAATCGTGGCGAGGGCGCCGAACTTTGGCAAGAGACCCAAGATGATGAGCAAGCTGGCCGCATAGTAGATGGGCTGCTTGGTCTTAACGCCAGAGAGGCGGACGACGGCCACGTTTTGCGAGAAGGTTGAATAAGGGAAGGTATTAAAAATTCCAGAGAGGACAACTGCCAAACCTTCGGCGCGGTAACCGCGGGCCAAGTCCTTTTGCTTTAATTTTTCACCAGTTAAATCGGCGAGGGCAAAATACACCCCGGTCGCTTCGACCATGGCGGTCAAGACAATGATGATCATCGTCAAGCTGGCTGACCATGAAAAAGTTGGCGTTGCCAAGAAGAACGGTTGGGGCAAG
>NZ_DF968003.1:1090-3318 GCF_001047075.2 Fructobacillus ficulneus | reverse complement strand
AACCAGGCGGCATCGGCGACCGGCTTGAGAGTAACTTGACCGAGGCAGGCGGCGAAGAGCGAGCCAAGAATAATACCGGAAAGGACGGCGATGGCCTTCAAGAAACCAGTGGCCAGGCGCATCAAGACGAGGGTAATCAAGATGGTCACGAAACCAATCAAGAGGTTTTGCCATGAACCGAAGTTAGCGGCTTTGAGGTTGCCACCACCCCAGTTTTGGAGGGCGATGGGGATGAGGCTGAGACCGATGACCGTGATCAATGAGCCGGTTACTACTTGTGGAAAAAAGTTGCGTAAGCGAGCAAAGGTGCCGGCAATCAGGAAGACGAAGAGGCCGGCGATGATGGTTGCCCCGTACATAGCCCCCCAACCGAGGGTTGACCCGATATTGATCAATGGTGAAACGGCTTGGATAGATGAACCCAGAACGACTGGGAGGGCAATTCCGGTAATGGGTGTTCGTTTGAGTTGGAAGAGAGTTGCCAGACCAGTACAGAAGATATCAACTGAAATTAAGTAGGCCAGTTGTTGACTGGAGAAGTGCAGGGCCGTTCCGATAAGAAGTGGAACTAGGACAGCGCCGGCGTACATAGCCAGGACGTGCTGCAAGCCCAAAAGGATGGCTTGGAATTTAGGAAGGGGCTTGGTGGGATTTTGCATGATGTCTCCTGTAGCAAAGTAGTATGTTCTAATCAAAAAATGAGAGAAAACGTACTGGTCCCTACCGTAGCCAACAAAAAAAGACACAAAAGTGCCCAAGTGTGCCTAAAAACCTTGGGGATAGTCGCCCGTTCTGCTGGGCGGTAGAGACTCGGCTAGCGTTAAAAGCCGGATATAACTCCAATACGGTATTAACAAGTATAGCAGGTTGAATGTGTTTCGGCAATTAAATGGATTTTAATTTGAATAAAAACGAACGATTGCCGGCTTTTAAGGAAGAAAAATGAAAATAACGAAAATGTAATTATTAAAAAACAATATACATTATTGCAAATAAAATACAAAAAATGAAAATGAAGAGTTACAATAGAATTAGAATAACTATACACTTGAGAGGATACTGACCTTGTGAAATCGACCAGTAAGAATTTTTGAATAATTTAGATTAGAATAATAATCGATTGAATCCCAGTGGGGGGTAAGAGTCATGGAAAAGATGAATGTATTAAAAACAGAGACCAAGAAGCACTTTAAGCTGTATAAAGCTGGAAAGTTGTGGCTAGTTGCTGGAATTGCGCTTGGTTTTTTGTCTCTCGGTGCGGCATCCACTGACAAAGCTCAAGCCGATACAGGCAATGCCCAAGCAACCACAGTTGTGGACACTGGGACCAGTGGGTCTAATAATACAAATTCGGCGGGCGCTACTAACTCGGGTGCTACCAACCAGACGAGTGCAACTACTAATCAAACAAGTTCGGCTGCCAGCCCAAGTACATCAACGAGCACCAGTGTGTCTCAAAGTACTTCGGTCAGCGCCAGCACGGTAGCTAGCCAGAGCACTTCTACAAGTACCAGTACAAGTGTTAGTGCAAGCACTGTGGCTAGCCAAAGTGCGTCAACGAGTGCCAGCAGTACGGCGAGCCAAACTGCAGATGGTAGTGATGACCAGGCACAAACTGACCAGACTGCTACCCAGGATCTTGGAACAGATGATTTCACGACCTTAGCAGTTGACCCAAGTGCCGCCAGCACAGTTGATCAAAGCCAACTTGGTGCTTCTGCTGTAACGGCCACAAGTACCACGCCATTGCCAGGTTCTGTCCAGTCACAAACTGATGACTCAACTGCCCGGGCAGCTTTTAACCAGTCGGTTTCGGCTGCGATTGCTTCACAGTCGGCAGCGTCTAACTCACAGTCAGTTGCTTCAACATCAACATCAACAGCTGCATCATCACAATCAACTTCAACTTCTCAGTCGACTGGTGTTAACCCATCGACCGTTAGCACGAGCAACAGTCCATCACA
The DNA here is from genome assembly GCF_001047075.2 of Fructobacillus ficulneus. Classification (GTDB taxonomy): domain Bacteria; phylum Bacillota; class Bacilli; order Lactobacillales; family Lactobacillaceae; genus Fructobacillus; species Fructobacillus ficulneus. The sequence goes on along the minus strand of NZ_DF968003.1, from coordinate 1,354 downwards.
GACTGGTAGCTCGAGTGTCAATGTGCCAACTCCTGACCAAGTTAAGAATATCGCGACCTATAAGGCTCAAGCTCAGGCTAACAACTCTTATGCTGCTGTGAACAACTGGGCTGCTTTTCAGGCTGCCTATACAAATGACAACATCAGCTTTATTGAATTTACGGGGAACGTTTCCTCACCAACTCCTGATAACCCTCAATCTTTGGGTGAACGTACCAAGAGCATCATTATTCAAGGAAACAATTACACCTTAAATCTAGGTCA
>NZ_DF968003.1:0-1042 GCF_001047075.2 Fructobacillus ficulneus | reverse complement strand
ATCAGCAATGTGGACTGGGGTTTCACCTTATGCTGTTAATGCTAACGGGAAGGGCGGATCGGTCTTCACCGTTAGTGGTTTGAATATTACCCAGTACTATGCTAATAGTTCGAACCCAGGTGGTAACCCTGTTAATAAGGGTGATACACCGAACTCGGCCATTGAATCCTATGCGCAGGATAACTCCGAAGGTGGCTGGACTTACAACGTTGATAACGTTAATTTGACAGGACCTCAAGGAGTCAATGGGTCGGCAAGTCAACAGCCTCTTCACTTACTGAATGTTGAAGGCTCATATGTTATTCTTTCTGGTACTGTGACGGCTGGTGTTCGAACTGAAATGGTTCAAGCAAGTAAGGTTGATATTGCCAACGGGGCCAATGTAACGGGAACTTTGGTAAACGGTACTAGTAGTTCGGGTTATTCAATGATTTTCTTCTCGAACTGGTCACCTAACCAATCCCAGAAGGCTAATTCTACCGGGGCGGACCACCAATTTACTATGGGAAATGGTGCCACAATTACTGGAGTTAGTCCGATAGCACAGACGGCAAGAAATAATAGCTATCCTTTAGTTTTTGGATCATACCAAGGAATCACGACTGGTGATAACGTAACATGGAATTTGATTGGTTACACAACCTTTTTGAATCAGGGAATGTATAATGGATCCTTTCCTAATAACCGTAACTACATTTTTGGTCGCAACTTTACTATGAATGCTTATGGGAACATTGATAATACCTACTCTGGTGGACAACCGGACCCTAATGCTCCATATCAAAATCCAGGTCAAAACTTTATCACGACTAATGATGGATCGAATGCCAATATTTACTTTTATCCTGGTTTAAATTTTAAAATAAACCAGATTAATGGTGCTAAGGTCATCGCTTTAGGCGCTGGAACAACCATGACTGTTAATGCGCCAAAATATTTTGATGTTGGGGCATTTGATTATAGTTGGAGTGGTTCTTATAAATCATCTCCATCCGGTGCTGACCTGTACCCCGTAAGTTGTATAAACTTACGGGGATTTTTT
>NZ_DF968002.1 GCF_001047075.2 Fructobacillus ficulneus | reverse complement strand
CTCGAGGCGCAATTCAGACAAGTAGCGATTCTAAAGGCCTTGGAGTTAAGCCCAACAACCTACCACTATTGGAAACGACGCTTTCGTGCAGGCGACCCTGATCAAGGATTATGGGATATGATTCTTTCGATATCGTCAGAATATGCCTATTATGGCGTTCGACGTATTTGGGCCATGCTACGAAAGACAAGTAAGTACAGCCAAATTAACCATAAAAA
>NZ_DF968001.1:133292-134241 GCF_001047075.2 Fructobacillus ficulneus | reverse complement strand
ATGAATGTCAGTTCTTCTGTTGTTTTTTTGTAATTAGGAGAAGGTCGATTTTAAATGAGATTTGCTTTCTCAATTAAGTATTTGATAATTAGGACATATAAAAAGCGGACAGCTGTTATCGGCTGTCCGCTTTCTAATTGTTGATATTTTACTTATCCTTGACGTAAAGGACTCCATGACATGAATCCCTTAACTTCGACACGGGGATTAGTTTCAGAAGAAACCATCGACATAAAACGTTCCGCGCGCGAGCCATCAGAGAAAATCAGAGCACTGTCAGGGGCGCTAGTATACTGAAATGAATTATTAATACCATCTACTGACATGAGGTACTTGATGTATCCAGTAACAGGATCAGTCATGACAACCCGGTACTTTGGTGTTGGCTTGAAAAACTTGTAAATCAGGTATCCTAATCCGATTAAAACAAGTAAACTAATTAAACTTCCCAAAATGATTACCCTCTTTCTAATAATTACTTTATTGTCTATAATAATACAACAACGTCTTTAACATTGCAATATTACAATACTATTTTTCTTGTTTTGTTTTGTACTTTAGATTTGTTATTGCTGAAAGAGTTAGAAAAATATTGGCCGTTCCGGGTATTAATTTAGAAAAAAGACTTGCGTAAACTGGTGTATCTTGGTATACTATTTTAGTCGTAAAGATTTGATTTGGGAGTGTAGCGAAGTCTGGCTAAACGCGACGGACTGTAACTCCGTTCCTTCGGGTTCGTAGGTTCGAATCCTACCGCTCCCATACTACTGTAAAGTAGCTGGTAATTTACGACTGCCCCTTGGCCAAGTGGTAAGGCAGAGGTTTTTGGTACCTCCATGCGCTGGTTCGATCCCAGCAGGGGCAATCGTCAAAAGAGACTTAGAAGAAATTCTAGATCTCTTTTTTTTGTCATTTTTGGATGATGAATTTAGCTGATAGAACGCTAGCA
>NZ_DF968001.1:84938-133217 GCF_001047075.2 Fructobacillus ficulneus | reverse complement strand
TGTCGGGCCTTTTCTCCTATGCTAAGTATTGTTTATGCTGTTCGATTTCTTGAGGGTTTAAGGCCACTCTAATGGTTGTTCCTGTTTCGTCATAGTCTTGGTCGAGCAAGACGTGGTTAGCTAAGATGCTTGCTACAACCCGTGAATCAGCAAATGGAATGTGAAGAGTAACTTCACTCATGTTTGCAAAGAGTTCTTTTTTGATATGGTCTAAGACAACATCTTGAGATTCACGGTCTTGGGCGGAAATGGTGATGTGATCACCGTCCACAATTGGAAAGGCCCATTCGGCCTTGTCAGCCTTGTTATAGAGGGTAATCATTGGCTTGTCCTTGATTCCTAGGCGAATCAAAGTTTCCTCTGTTGTCTTCATCATGTCGTGATAATGGTCATCTGAGATATCGACAACTTGAAGGAGTAGGTCGGCTTGAGCAGCTTCTTGCAAGGTTGATTCAAAGGCGGCCACTAAGTGGTGAGGTAGCTTGGAAACAAAACCAACCGTATCGGATAAGAGGAACTTGGTCTTATCTGGCAAAGTCAATTGACGGATGGTTGTGTTCAAGGTGGCAAAGAGCATGTCTTTTTCAAAGACTTGCTTGCTTTGGTCACTTTCGGCACCTTGGCCAAAGCGAGCCAAGAACTGGTTCATTAAAGTTGATTTTCCGGCGTTGGTATAACCAACGAGGGCGACAGTTGGCAATTCAGATGCCTGGCGCTTTTTAGATTGGATAGTTGCATCCTTTTGCAGTTCGCCAAGATCGCGCTTAATTGCGACCATTTCGTTGGTTAAACGACGACGTGATTGTTCCAACTTAGTTTCACCAGAACCACGACTTGTAAAGCCAGCGCCACCGGCACCGGTCTGCTGGTCCAAAGAAACAGACATTGATGTCCGCAAACGGGGAAGTTGGTATTGCAGACGGGCAAGTTGAACTTGCAACTTGGCGACCTTAGTCTGGGCCCGTTGGGCAAAGATATCTAAAATCAAACCAGTTCGGTCAACAACCGTTGCCCCGGTTTCATTTTCCAGATTACGGATTTGTGAGGGCGATAGTTCGTCGTTCGTTACAATCAAATCGGCATCGTAGGTCTGAACAGCAACCTTTAATTCCTCAACCTTACCCTTACCAAAGTAAGTAGCGGGGTTGGGACGGTCGAGAGCCTGCAAAAATGTTTCAACCGGCTGCAAGTTATTAGCCAAGGCTAGGTTTTTAAGCTCAGTTAGTTCGTAATCCAAGTTTTGTTTTTGATCGGTTTTAAGACCAGCCAAGAGGACCGGTCGGACCTGATCAAGGGTGGTATCTGTGTAATTGTTTGCCATAGTTACGCCTTTCTGTGTCTAAGCGCAAGAATAATTGAAAAACTTGGGCTGGGGATAAAAGTGGTGCATGCTGGTACTTATTCAAAGTTAGTGGTGATATCGTTAAAGGCAAGAATGTCGGCACCGTCGGCTGTTAATTTGAGATGCATAATACCACCGTTATGAACCGGCTGAGCAGCCATTTCAGGGTGACCCAAGTAGTCAGCAATTGCCCGAATGGTTGTGCCGTGAGAGACCAATAAGACCTTGTCACCATCTTGGTGTAGATCGCGTAGCTGGTTAAAACCGTTTTGAACTCGAGTCAAGAAGTCTTGGTATGATTCGGCCAAGTGGTAGGGGTCATGGGCAGCAAAATGGTCCATCACAGCTGGCATACCTAAGTCTTTTACCATGTCGGCGTAAGTGCTATAGGTTGCTGGTAAAGAAGCGTTGAGGTCGGTCAAAGTGACCTGTGAGTCGCGCCCTTCAAATGAACCAAAGTTTTCTTCGCGGAAGTTTGGCAAAGTAGTTGGTTCAACGGGTGAACCGGCTTGGTTTTCACTTAAAGCATAGCGAGCGGTGTGAATTGCTCGGGTTAAATCAGATGAATAGGCACCATCAAAATGAATCTTGGCAAGTCTCTGTCCAGCCTTGTGACCATCTTGAATACCAGATTCCGTTAAAGGAGCATCGGAAAATCCTTGGAATCGGCGCAAAAGATTGAAATAAGTTTGGCCATGACGAACCATGTAAATATCAATACCTGACATACGAAAAATAACTCCTTTTAAGTTGCAATTATGACTCTTCATTTATTAAGAATGTTCAGCTCTAGTGTACCACGAAAAATGCTGAGTCTAAATAAGGTCCTAGTTAATTTGGAAAAATAAAAACCCGCCTTAAGTCTGACTTAGGGCGGGTTTAAGAATTATTAATCGTTATCGGCATCTTTGCCTTTGAGCTGGAACTTTAGTCGGTCACGGTCCTTATCAGTCATTGAAGTCTTGTGCTCAGTGACGGTATGGTCACTGTCTTCTTCAGGTGCTTCAACTTCTGGTTCAGGGTCGAGTTCTTTAACAGCAAATTCAGGGATAAAGGCATTTTCGTAGTCTAAGGCTGTGACCTGGTAATCAGCAATCCGTAATGAATCACCGGTACGGAAGTCAGGGTCACGTTTTAAGACATAACCCGTTAAGGTTACGGCTTCATCCTCGTCTAGTTCCTTGACGTTGGTATGGAAGTAGCGTTGGAAGTCATACAAGGTTGTCTTACCAGAAACCTTGTAACGGCGGTCACCGAGCTTTTCGATGTATTCGTCGGACTCATCATCCATTTCATCACGGACGGAACCAAAGAGTTCTTCATAGATATCCTTGTCGGTAATAATACCGGCAGTTCCACCATATTCGTCGACAACAACTGCGATTGGTGATCGTTTGATGATCATTTCGTCCATGACATCGTGCAAGTCCATGTTTTCAGGAACAGCAGGGATGTCACGCATAATCCGAGCAACGGGTTGTTGACCAGAAATTCGGTTTTGACGGACAAGGTCGTAGTTAAAGACATAACCCAAGACCTTATCCTTATCATTGTCAGCGACAACTGGGAAGCGCGAGTGACGCTTTTGTAGGTACTCATCGAGACCAGTTGAAATGGTGTCATGGACATCGACGACATCCATTGATGTTCGGTCAATCATGACGTCAACAGCAACCTTGTCGTTCATTTCAAAGGCTCGTTGCATGAAGGTCAAATCTTCAGTATCCAACTCACCGGCTTCGGCAGCACTTTTTGAGAGTGACAAAATTTCGGTCTGTGAGTAGATGTCGTCATCATTGGTAACCTTGAAACCAAGCAACTGCGTCAAAGCATTTGAGAGGTGGTCAAGAATCCAAATGAAGGGGAAGAGCACAATATGAAAGAACCGCACAGGGCGAACAATTAAGAGTAAGACCTTAATCGGTTCTTGGATGGCGATGTTTTTAGGGACCAAGTCGGTAAAGACGGCATGGACAATCGTAAAGATCACAATTGCCGCAACTGATGAGACTGGTCGTGCCATGTCACTAGGAAGAACGTGGGTTGCGATAATTAAATCGGCCACAGTTTCTTCACCAATCCACCCTAAAATCAAAGAAGTCAGGGTGATTCCCACCTGAGCGGTTGAAAGAAACTCAGTCAGGTGGGAAACCATGTGGATGGCATGATTAATATTCTTAGATGGCTTGTCGCGGTCTTCTTGGAGAGCCTCCAAGGCTGATAAACGAACCTTAACCAGAGAATACTCCGTTAAAGTAAACAGCACCGCCAACAATAGGATGAAGATAATGATAAACGCATTCAATAAGAACGAGGGACCAGAATCCAAAGTTATTACCTCTCTTTTTTTAATAGATATTATTTCTATTATAACAAATTGTCTGGCATAACATACAGATTTATTAATTTTAGAATTGGTCTATTGGCGAATGGGGAGTTTTGTATTCACAAAGAAAAATTATTGATTATTATCTTTGATCGCAGGTTAGAGGACTTTTATGAGCGTTAAAAAACTGAGATTGGCCTGGGACTCCACTTTAGAAAAATAAAATTAATTTGTGAAGATAAAAATTTGTGATTTAAAAAGCCTATTAGAATGGCGTTTAGGCGAACAAATGTTTGTGCGGACAGTTTTAGGCCTTGAACTATCTAAGAAATCAGCTAAACTAGTAATTAGCCCAATTATTTCGGTGGTCGGAAAAGCCGTCTATACGAGTAGTTGACTGGAAAATATCGATAGAAAGTGGGACCTAATTATGAAACAAGTAACGGTCTTTACCAAAAATAACTGCATTCAGTGCAAAATGACAAAACGCTACCTAGACGGGATCAATGTTGCTTACCAAGAGATTAACATTGAAGAACAACCCGAATACCTAGCTCAACTAAAAGATGCCGGATTTAAGCAAACACCGGTTGTTCAAATCGAAGGGCAAGAAGCCTTTTCTGGTTTCCAACCAGCAGTCTTGCAATCATTAACAGCATAACCTGCTGAGAGTATCTTATTCCGCACTAGGTCATGATTGGTCTAGGCGGAATTTTTTCTTACATAATCTTTACCAAATAAATTGGAAGCTGGAGAATCTTCTATGTCATTACTTGACCTCGACCTGACAAAGGTCACATATTTTGATTTGAATAATGAAATCAACATCCCAAAGGATGGCCAAATTCAGCTGCAAAAGGACCAAGAGGCCCTCGCTGCTTTCATGAAGGAAAACGTTGAACCAAACTTGAAAAAGTTCGATTCAGTGGCAGACAAATATCAATGGTTGATTGACAATGCTTTTTTGGATGCAACCGTTGTTCATAAGTACGACATGGCTTTCATTGAAAAGCTCTATGACTTTTTGGATGAACAAGACTTCCAGTTTCAATCGTTCATGGCGGCATTCAAGTTTTATAACCAGTACGCTCAAAAGACAAATGATAAGGCTTACTATGTCGAATCATATACTGATCGGGTGGCCTTCAACGCCCTCTTTTATGCTAATGGTGATGAAAAGTTGGCCATGGACTTGGCCAACGAAATGATTCACCAACGCTACCAACCAGCCACACCTTCATTCTTGAATGCTGGTCGGGCCCGTCGTGGTGAATTGGTTTCATGTTTCGTCTTGCAGTCAAGCGATGACATGAACTCAATCGGCCGGATTATTAACTCGGCACTTCAATTGTCAAAGTTGGGTGGGGGAGTTGGAATCAATCTCTCAAACTTGCGTGAAGCCGGTGCACCCGTCATGGGCATTGCCAACTCTGCCGGTGGAATTGTTCCTGTCATGAAGTTGTTGGAAGATTCTTTCACCTTTTCATCACAGGTCGGAGCGCGTCAAGGGGCCGGAGTTGTTTATTTGAACATCTTCCATCCTGACTTGATGACCTTTATGGCCACTAAGAAGGAAAACGCCGATGAAAAGGTTCGTGTTAAGACCTTGTCATTAGGCTTGATTGTTCCTGACAAATACTACGACTTGATTGAAAAGAACGAGCCAATGGCCTTGTTCTCACCGGTCGATGTCGAACGCGAATACGGCGTACCATTTAACTATGTTGATATTACTGCCGAGTATGACAACATGTTGAAGAACGACAAGATTACCAAGAAGATGGTTTCAGCCCGCGCAGTTGAAGAGGAAATTTCAAAGCTCCAACAAGAATCAGGGTACCCATACGTAGTTAACATCGATACGGTTAACCGGGCCAACCCAGTTGCTGGAAAGGTTGTCTCATCAAACCTTTGTTCAGAAATCTTGCAGGTTCAAACACCATCAACTATTGATGATGAACAAGAATATTCAACCCTTGGGGAAGACATTTCATGTAACTTGGGCTCAATCAACATCGTTAACATGATGAAGACGCCTGACTTTGCTGGTTCAGTTGAAGCGATGATTCGTGCTCTGTCATTTGTTTCGGACCAATCAAATTTGAACGTGGTTCCTTCTATTGAAAACGGGAACCAAAAGAACCATGCCGTTGGTTTGGGTGCCATGGGTCTGGCGGCCTTCTTCGCTCAAAACCAAATGATGTATGGGGACGAAGAATCACTGGACTTTACCAAGACATTCTTCATGACTTTGAACTACTACTCATTGATGGCTTCAATGCACATCGCCATGGACCGCAAAGAAACTTTCAAGGACTTTGACAAGTCAGCCTATGCTGATGGTACTTACTTTGAAAAGTACTTGGACCAAGATTGGGGTCCAACGACTGCCAAGGTTCAAGAATTGTTTAAGGGTTTGCCAGTACCTGGTCCTGCCGAATGGGCAGAATTGAAGGCCCAAGTCATGGAACATGGTTTGTATAATGCTTACCGTCATGCCGTGGCCCCAACGGGATCGATTTCATACGTTAACAACACAACAGCCTCATTGTTGCCAATCGTTAACCGGATTGAAGAACGTCAAGAAGGGATGATTGGGAAGGTTTATTACCCAGCTCCGGGTCTTTCCAATGAAACCTTGCCATATTATGTCTCAGCCTATGATACGAATATGAAAAAGGTTGTTGATATCTATGCTGCTGCTCAACCACACGTTGACCAGGGAATGTCATTAACATTCTTCTTGCGGTCAACGATTCCAGCCGGTTTGTACGACTGGAAGGATGGTCGGACAGAAAAGATGACCACTCGTGACTTATCAAAGTTGCGAAACTACGCCTTCAAGCAAGGAATCAAGTCATTGTATTATGTTCGAACTTATACGGATGACAACCAAGAAGCTGGTATTAACGAATGTGAATCTTGTTCAATTTGATTCTTAGATAAAGTCTAATTTACCAGGGTTTATCGGATTTTTATTAGAAAATTTAAAATTATTTTCAATTTGTGAAAAACATTCTGGATGCCCAGGTGTCTGGGGATAGGGCTTCACAATCGGTCGAGTTATCCTCGGCCATACATATTGTGCGGTTGACTGTTGTCAACCATCCTGTTATTTTATTAATTACAGGCCCAACTTAACGATTTTGTTAAGGTAGAGGCAGGACGACCTGCCAAGAAAGGAACGGTCAATGGCAAGATATCGGCTTTTATTCGCCAGTATTGAAGGGAACACTCAGTCTTTTATCAAAAAAATTACAGCTGTCGCTGAAGAAAACGGGGATCAAATTGATGCCCAAGTAATTGGTGACGAAAGTGATTATCAAACTGAGCAAGGCCCCTTCGTTGCCGTTGTGCCGACCTATCTGACTGGTGGGACGGGAACCGGGCCAGAAGTAGTTGAAATATTTACCAATGCCCTCGCGGACTATATTGATTTTGAAGATAATGCTAAGTCATTAGTCGGCGTGGTTGGTTCAGGAAACCGGAACTTTAATGACCAGTACATTTTGACAGCTAAGCGCTATGCCGAAAAGTACCAGGTCCCAGTTTTGGGGGATTACGAACTACGGGGCAGTGTTTACGATGCGGAAAAGATTTATCGTAAGCTTCAGGAAACATTAGGAGAATAAGACAAATGGTAGAACACGTTAATAACGGCTCATATACAGCCATTAACTGGAATGACATCGAAGATGCTTTGGATAAGGCCACTTGGGAAAAGTTGACTCAACAATTCTGGTTGGATACTCGAGTTCCAATTTCAAATGACTTGCGCAACTGGCGTGGTGATTTGAACGATACAGAACGCCGAGTTTATAACTTGGTCTTTGGTGGGTTGACTACTTTGGATACCTTGCAATCACAAGACGGAATGGCTTCATTGCGCCGTGATGCGGTTAACCAAAAGGAAGAAGCGGTCTTGAACAACATCCAATTCATGGAATCTGTTCACGCCAAGTCTTATTCATCAATTTTTGAAACGTTGAACGACAAGTCAGAAATCGATGCGACTTTTGACTGGGCCGACCACGATGAATTCCTTCAATACAAGGCCAATAAGATTAATGATGTTTACCAAACGGGAACACCATTGCAAAAGAAGGTTGCCTCAGTCTTCTTGGAAACTTTCTTGTTCTATTCTGGTTTCTACACGCCATTGTACTACCTTGGCCACAACCGGATGTTGAACGTTGCCGAAATCATCAAGTTGATTTTGCGTGATGAATCAGTTCACGGTACTTACATTGGCTACAAGTTCCAAATCGGCTTCAATAAGTTGCCCGAAAACGAACAAGAAGAAATGAAGGCCTGGATGTACGACTTGTTGTACGATTTGTACGACAATGAAGAAAAGTTCACTCATGAAATTTATGACCAAATTGGTTGGACGGAAGATGTTTTGACATTCTTGCGCTACAACGCCAACAAGGCCTTGATGAACTTGGGTCAAGAACCATTGTTCCCAGATAATGCTGACCAGGTTAACCCGGTTGTCATGAACGGAATTTCAACATCAACATCAAACCACGATTTCTTCTCAGGAGTTGGAAACGGTTACCTCTTAGGACAAGTGGAAGCCATGGATGATGACGATTACAAGAATTAATTTAACTGGCAGTAACTCATGACGAGTTGCTGCTTTTTAATTTGCCATTAGAAAAGGCGATGTTGGGTGACCTACAACATGGCCGGTTGCTATCAAGGGCAAATTAAAACCGCCCCCTTCGCAATGGAAAGAGGCGGTTAGTCTTTAAAATGAATTAAGCTTCTTGGTCTTTAAAAATCCAGAAATGGTTCTTTAAGTAAGTTGCAATGGCTGGATAAAGGCTAGCACACAAGATAACCCAGGCGTAGGCAAGTAAGAAACCGGCAATAGTGTCTGAGAAAAAGTGGGCTGAGAAATACATCCGTGAAAGCATTGTCATCAAGGCCAAGGTAATCATCAACCATTTTGCAACAATTCGCAGAACAGCAGAATTAATATTTGGTGTAACTAACAGGAACATGATGAAAATCGTGACCCAAATAGCTGCAACGTGTTGTGAGGGAAATGATGATCCCGTATCTGAAAGCAAGTGACCAATTGGACGCTCGCGGTGGACGATAACCTTGACGATTTGTGTGACCACGACACCGCCAAAGGCAGTTAGGATAACCCAGAGGGCTGGCAAACGCAAGTTAGCCAAGAGTAAGACAATGGCTAAGATGATGGCATAGAGCAAGCTCATAAGGGGTGAACCCAAGAAGGTTGCCGCTGACATGATGGCATCACCATAATTCGTCTGAATGTCAGCCATAAATGAGCGAATCGATTCATCCATTTGACCGGGGAAAGAAGCATTAGTCCCAATTAAAACAGCTAAGATAATAAGGAGCAAGGTCGCAAAAACAGCTCGGCGACCTTGCTTATTTTCAACGTTAATAATCATGTATTAATCTCCAAGAGCATTAGAATGCTACCAATATTATAAACGATTAAAAGTTATTCTGACAATAACTCTATTAAATTTAAGAGAAAATAAAGAAAAAACTAGCACAGGGCTAGTTTTCTTACTTAGTGTTAGGGATTTCTGTTGTCTTTCCCTTAGCCCATTGTTGCAATTGAGCAACAGCGGCTTGGCGCTTTTTCTTAGCTGAATCATGTCCAACCTTGCGTCCGCGGGCGAATGAATTCAAGGGCGTCTTAACTGCCATAATAGTAACTCCTTATATTAGTTGATTTAAATGTTTCGTACAGAAGTAAATTATACCTGATAAGAACGTGGTTTTCAAGTGTTATAATATTACTTATGGAGAATTGGAATTCAAAAACAATTGCAGCATTTCGTCGAGACCTACTAGCTTGGTATGACCAAGAGGGTCGGTCAACTTTACCTTGGCGACAGGACACTGATCCGTACCGGGTCTTAGTCTCTGAATTAATGCTCCAACAAACTCGGGTCGATACCGTTATTACCTATTTTAACCGCTTTATGGCTGCCTTGCCAACTGTAGATGATTTGGCAGCGGCACCCGAAGACCAGGTCTTGAAACTCTGGGAAGGGCTGGGCTACTATTCTCGGGCCAAGAATTTACAGAGGGCAGCCAAGTATGTGGTCAATGACTTAGACGGCGTGTGGCCACAAACCTATGAGGGTCTGCAAGACTTGCCTGGCGTTGGGCCTTATACGGCTGCAGCAATTGCCTCCATCGCCTTCAACCAAGTTGTTCCAGCAGTCGATGGTAACTTCTTCCGAGTCTTTAGCCGTCTTTTAAAAATTAACGATGATATTGCTCAACCAAAGACTCGCAAAGTCTTCTATGAAGCGATTGCTCCGATTGTTGACCCTGACCGTCCTGGTGACTTTAACCAGGCCATCATGGATTTGGGTACTACTTATATGAAGGCAAAGAACCCAGACACTCTTAATTCACCGGTTAAGGCTTATAATGCGGCCTTTCGAGATGGGGTTGAAGACCAGTACCCGGTTAAGACCAAAAAGAAGAAGCCGGTCCGCCAGGTTTACCAAGCCCAAGTGACTTATGATGATCAGGGCCGGCTATTGTACGAACAGCGGCCAGAGACGGGCTTACTAGCCGGTTTTTGGACTTTACCACTCAAACAAGTGGATTCAATTGAAAATTTAGAGGGGCAACAATTAACCATTAAGCCAGTTGTCCATATTTTCTCCCATCGTCGGTGGGAGATTTGGTTAGTTGCTTTAGATAATGACAAAACGGCTGACTTAGCGGCTAACCAGGCTTGGTTGAGTGTTGCTGACCAAGAGGCCTTAGCTTTACCCAAAGTTCAACATAAGTTATTGGCACGGTTAAAGGAGATGGATGATGTTTCCCAATGATAAATTAAAAAATGTCTTTTTTTGGACAATAGAGGCCTTGGCCTTAGCTTGCTTAATCTTTTTGATTTTTAATTTTGAATTTTTGATGCACCCAATTGCGGTTTTTTTGAACACTGTCTTTATGCCATTGTTGGTTGCCGGCTTCTTTTACTATGTTTTGAAACCAATCATGAAATTAATCGAAAAAATTAATATCAAGGGCTGGCAGATGTCACGAACATTAGCGGTCTGGATAACTTTTTCTTTGTTTATGATTGTTTTTGTGGGATCAATCATTATTTTCGTACCACTGATTCTTGGTGAAATTACCAATTTGGTGAACTCAATCCCAGACTTTATCCAGCACGGACAGAATTTTGCTAATGATATTGTTAAGGAACCATGGTTCAAGCGTCTGCACATTTCTGTTTCGGATAAGGACATCAAGAACTCCGTCAGCAAGTATGGGACGTCCGTTCTGTCGATGACCGCCGGAACTTTGCAGTCAGTGATTACGGGCGCAACTTCCTTCACTATCAATGCTTTGATGGTCCCAATTATTCTCTTTTATATGCTCAATGATTCCAACCATTTTTTGCCGGCCGTGAAGAATTTCTTCCCTAAAAATAAAGTGAAGGATGTCTATGAATTAGGTCGACAACTTGATCGAACGATTGAACGGTACATTTCTGGTCAGGCCATTCAAATGGTCTTTGTTGGCTTTGCTATGAGTATTGGCTATCTCTTAACGGGGTTGCCATATATTTGGTTACTCGGCTTCATTGCTGGTGTGGCCAACATTGTACCTTATGTGGGTCCATTTATTGGGGTCATCCCAGCCGTGATTGTTGCCTTATCAATTTCATGGAAGATGCTAATTGGGATTGGGATTGCCATGGCCATTGTTCAACAGGTTAACGGTTCAATCCTTTATCCAGCGGTAATTGGAAAGAGCTTGCAGATTCACCCGCTAACAGTGATGCTGTTGTTACTGGGAGCAGGAAACCTCTGGGGGATTGTTGGGATGATTATTGTTGTCCCATTCTATGCGATTGCTCGGACAATCATTCTCTATGTATATAAGTTGCATATGCGGCAAAAAGAGAGTGAAAACGAGACAAAAACAGAAATTGAAATTAAAGAAGAAACAGTGGAATAAGAGTTTTTAAAGCCAGGACATAATAAGTCCTGGCTTTTATTCTAGGGTAGTGAAAAAACTTAGAAATTTGCTGAAGTTTTTCTTGACGAATGAACCAAAATCCAGTATTATTAAATGGTTGTCAAAGCGACTTAGGATTGTTTGAAAGTCTTAATAAGTGGCGAAAACAAAGCTTTGCGGATGTGGCGGAATTGGCAGACGCGCTGGATTTAGGTTCCAGTGGAGTAATCCGTGCAGGTTCGATTCCTGTCATCCGTATCGCAACATTTGTTGAAAATGTTGTTGATATATCAGCTTCTATATGATAATATAGTATGGTATTGGTTTTGCCGACTTAGCTCAGTTGATAGAGCACCTCACTAGTAATGAGGGGGTCAGCGGTTTGAGTCCGCTAGTCGGCATCTTTGCTAAAATACAGCACAATTTAAAAACCGCTTTATATCAGCCTTAATGGTTGGTGTAGAGCGGTTTTTCTTTGTTTTTGAATATCTATTTTTCAGACGTTTTAAGACGTTTTAAGTAGTTTTTATTATTTTTTTACACGTTTTTTGCACGGTTTTCACGTTAAAAAATAGAAGACATGATGTTGTATGTCCTTTCATCTTCAGTCACCTTTTGAGCATCTAAAAGATGTGTATAGGTATCAATTGTAGTCGATATATTCTTGTGACCTAAGCGCTTTGAAACGTATTTAATATCAACACCCTGTGATAGAAGAAGACTGCCATGAGAGTGGCGTAAGGCATGAAAAGTGACTTCTTTTATTCCTAATTCTTTAATTGCTTTTTTAAGTGTCTTACCAGCGCCATAATTACTGATGTTGGCCACTCTTCCATCGATGCCTTTTAGTTGTGCTAATAGGTCATCATCAACTGTAATCACACGATTACTATATTCTGTTTTTGTTGATTTAACATGTCCATACTGATCTAATGCTTTATTGACTGAAATCACTTTGTTTTTGAAATGAATATCAGATGAATCGAGTGCCATGATTTCGCCAATTCTCATACCAGTATGGATTGATATATAAATAGCAAGATAAGAACTAGCATGTGGATATTCAGCTAATTTAGTTAATACATAATTATTCAATTTAATCAGTTCATCTGTTTCAAGAAATTTATCATCAGCTGATTTACCATTTAATCCGACTAGCTTAATTCTGATAGTAGGGTCTTTGTCGATTATTCCATCAGCATAGGCATCTTTTAGCGATTGGCTGATATGGTTTTTTCGTTTAGCAACAGTTTCTTTGGAATGGTCTGAACCGAAATCATTGATAAAGTTTTGGAAATCAGAACGTGTAAAATCGGTCAATATAGTATGTGGTAAATATTTTTTGATGTTATCCAGTGTGTTTTGATACTGATAGATAGTGGCGCTTTCCAAATCGTTTTTATAAGTATCAACCCAGTTTTCAAAATAATCAGATAATAGCATATCTTCATATTTACTTTTTGATGATTCAGCAACACCAGATTCAATTGATGATGCCCATAATTGGGCTTCTTTTTTTGTCTTAAAACCTTGTTTGCTTGGGCGCTTTTTCTTTCCATTTACCGTGATTGATGTGAATGCTCTCCAATTATTTGGGCTTAATTTTACAAAACTAGCCATAATATCTCCTTTTTGGTACAAATAAAAAGGCTTGCGCCCTAATTTGTTATGTATGCCCACAAGGGGGCATTGATTAAATACCTAATATTTGTTTCTTCTTAGCTGTGAACTCTTCTTCAGTAAGCACACCAGCATCAACTAATTCTTTTAGTTTTGTTAGATCATCTATGTTATTTGAACTGCTATCAGATGATTGAATGGTGCTTTGGTTTGAATTGATAATTCCGTTTAAATGTACATATAAAGAATCGGCTTTTTTAATATCACTATTTGAACCAGAAAAACTAATTGAATAAACATAACCAGAATTAAATCTAATAGAAAAATCAATTGATTTTATTTCACGATTTTCAGTAGAACTGCTTTTTGCAGTTCCAGAACCAACAATTGCCCCTACTGGACCAGCAATAATATCACCTACAATTGCTCTTGTAATTCCGTTCTTTTTCTTTGTGTTATAAGATACATCTTCATCAATTTTACGATCAAACGTTTCAATATCAGAATATTGAAATACTCTATACCATGAAGAATTATTTTTCGTTAAAAGAATTTCTTTAGTATCATCACGCATTAAAACATCTGAATAAATTGATCCATTGATAATAAAATCATTTTTTACATCATTAAATTTTTCTTGCTGTTCGATTTCGTTTTTTAGCTCTTCTTCTTTTTCTGTAGAAGATTTTTCTAATTGAACGCTTGCGCTAAATTTTTCATTATTTTCAATTAGATTTTTTAAATCTTCAATATGAGAAAGTAGTAGTGCGTTTTTAGTTTCAGAATCAATTTTAGTAATACCAAGATTTGCTACACAATTACCGCATATTTTTCTAACAAAATCTTGCTTAACTTTATTTACTTTAAAACCCTGAAAAGACTTTAACTTATTACCACATATTGCACAGTTCATAATAATACCTCCCGTATTTAAATTTTAACTTTATTATAGCTAATCGTCACTTCATCTGATAACCAACTAGGAACTTTGAAATAGTCCATGAATGTTAGTGGGGTAGTTGGCCTTTCGATGCCCATCAATAATTCAATGGCATGTCGATGTGCACATAGTTCTTCACCACGTTTGCCACACTCGCTGAAATAGTAGACGTTTTGTGATTCTGGATTACCAAATAAAATGTGGCTAATCTCATGGGCCAATCTGAAAGCATATGAAACCTTATCATATGAATAGTTCATAAATATTGTTCTGACCGACATGATGGCACAGTCGGATGTTGATTTGTCTAAATCATACACATCAAGAATAGTGATGTCATTCTTGTATGCAATGTTTTCTAACTGATCAACAAATTCATTCATCTAATTCTTCCACGCTTTCCTTGCTTCCGTTGTTCCATAACATAGCGAGCATAATCAAGTAACTTTTCCTTATCTTCTTCAGGTATCTCCATACCGTCAAAAGCAAGGATAACTTCATCGTCTAAGATGTCAACTTTAGAAGGTTTATTTTTTGTTTCATCTTCACCAGTTATTTCTGATACTTTTACATTTAAAGTCTTGGCAACCTTGTTCAAAGAGTCAATTCTAGGCGTTTCATTTTTCCACCTGTAGATTGCGTTTTCTCCTAAACCAGACTTTTGAGCAACTGTTTTTAGATTCATTCCCCTTTTTTTAGCAATTATTTTTATGTTGTCAAATATAGTCATATCAACGGTTCTCCCATTTTTGACGAAATAAAATTACTGAAAACAGAAAAATAGTGTTGACATAATTACTGTTTACCGTTATTATTAATTCATCAAGTAATTAAGCAATAAATAACCAAGCAAAAAACAAGCGATTAAATAAATGATTTGGCGGTCATGCAGTAGTCGTATATGTTTTTCTTGTTTATTTATTATACCCTGATTGTACTGTAAACAGTAAAATCAGTCAACAACTTGATGAAAAAATTACTGAAAGGAGAATAAAAATGACGGAATTGGAAAGTCTATCACGTAATGTTGAAAAGAAATTCAAGGATGCCTTGTGGGAACGCAACATTAAGCAAGTTGAATTGGCTGAAATGTTGCACACGTCACCTGCTCAATTAAGCCGAGCGTTGAAGGGCAACACAACACCACGTGATATTGAGATTCAGAAGCAAGCTGCCAAGATTTTGGGAATTGATTTGTAAGAAAGGAAAACAATATGTCTAAAAAAGAATTCAACAAAGAATTCATTATGAACGCAACAATCAGTAATTATAGCGAATTAGAAAAGTCATTAAAAAAAGCACAATCTGCAGCGACTGTGCTTCGCGAAGCAATTGATGAAATCAATCAATTTATTCCTGAATTATCTGTAATTGAACCAGATAATGAAACGACTTCAAATTCAGAATCAGAAGAAAAATGATAGTCATCAAAAGTTGAACTATTGCTCAAAAATTGAACATTTCCAACTGACATTTCTGATAAATCAATATCAACATCAGTTGCAATTTCAATAATTAAATTGATTAAATCTTCGAAATTGCCAATTAAATATTTAAGTTTATCTTCTGAAAACGGGTGTGTAAATTTTTCAAGATGACTGTTAAAAATGTCACTTCGGGCTTTGCTATAGAAATTATTCAAGTGATCATTTTCTATCCAGTCTGCTTGAACAAATTGATTATTATAAGCAACAATAATTGAGCTGTTTTCATACTTAAAATTAATTTTTGCGTTTTCAGTCAATTCAGAAATTGTGTTCAAAGCAATCTGGGCAATCTTAATTTGGTTAAGGTTTAATTTCATAATCTAACTCCTTTCAATTTACTAGGCACATCACTACCAGTAATAAAAGGATAACAGAAAACAGAAAGGAGGTTTGATTTGAAACAGCAAAAAGAATTCAAGGAAAACACGTTGAAATCAATTGGCAGTTATTTTGAGGATTGGAATTTAGATCAAATAAACGTCAAACGAGTTTTTGATGAAAAAAATAAGCCAACCAATAAGGTTGACTATATTCTTTCAATGTCACGAACTGAAATCAGTGAGTAGGTATGAACGTCCAGATAAAGATAATTTATCATCAAATTTTACACTGATCCAATTATCTTTAAACAAAGCTTGGGAAGCATCTTGCATGTCTTCAAAAATAATATTTTGTTGGTCTTTAAACAAAATTTCTGCTTTGGAAACGCCATCTACAAATTTGTTTTCATTATTTGTTTTATTTAAAAAAATAAACATATTTTATCCTTTCTAATTTACTAGGCACGTCACTGCCAGTAACTAAAGGATAGCAAAAAAATAAAAAAGAGGGGGTGACTCACATGAAGAAAGAAATCGAACCACTGTCACGTAACGGAGCGAGATGGTTTAACAGTATTGGAGATTTAGCAGAAGCAATGGAAACAACGAGAGACAACGTTCAGATATTGATTAACATGCCTGGTTGTCCATACACGACAGTTCCTGGTCGAGAAAAACCATTCTACGTAGAGTTTAAAATTGCGGAGTTCTTGGACAGCATTACTAATTACAATCCAAAAATGTAGAGGAGAAATAATGAGCGAATTTAACCAATTATGGTCGATTGTAGCCACGTTGGTCACACTGGTAGTCATCACAGTAACTGCGTTTGAAATTGGCTACTCACTAGGATGTGATGACAAAAAGAAAGCAAAATAAAAGCCCGCTTAGCAGAGCGAGCTTAGGCATAAATTATCGGGAAATAATTTTATGCCTCTATTGTACCACGGAGGACGTATGAGTAAAAACAGATTGAAAGAAATGCGCAAGAAACAAAGTAAAACGCTCAAAGAAATTTCAGAAAAAACTGGAATTAGTGATGTGAATTTATCTAGATATGAAAACAATAAAATTGAACCAAAAAAATCAACATGGGAAAAATTAGCTAAGTTTTACGGAGTCAGACCAGCATATCTAATCGGATGGGAGGACTAAATATGGCAACAACAGGAAATAGGGTTGCAGATGGTTTAGAGCAACATCTAGCTGACGAAGCGAAATGGGAACGTGAACAAGAACGTGAAGAGGTGGCAGAACTATGACAGAAGCAATTACACTTCCGTCTGAATTAATCCAAGACGGCAAGATTGAGTTTAAAAACTTAGATCAGTACCTATCCATGGTCGATAAGTATGTTGAATATGGCAACAACTTTGTCGTGACAGAAGAAACCATGAAGGGTGCTAAGGACGAAAAAGCGCTGATTAACAAGATGGTTAAGGAATCGGCTTCCAGGCGTTCTGATATTGAAAATAACATGCTCGCTCCTTGGCTGCCAGTCAAAGAAAAGATGATGAATGCCGAAAAGCAGTTGAAGTCGGCTTCGGACAACATCAAGGTTCAACTTGATAAGTATACAGAAGAGTGGAAAGAAAAGTGGCGTGCCAAAATCAAGCTGTACATTGACAGTCAGTATCAAGATACGCCATATGAACCACGGATTCCCATTGATGAAAAGTGGCTATACAAGAAGAACTTCAACGGAACTGAACCAAAGGACAGTTTCATTGATAACGAATTAACACTATCCATCATGACTGACAAAGCAAACCAGAAGACTGAACAAAATGAAATCAAGATGGTTAAGGAGTTTGCTAGTCAATTAAATGTCAACCCAGCCCCTTACATCAAACAGTTGGATAATCATTCGATGCCTGATGTGATTGAAGGCATGAAGTTCGATGTGCGGAGGGCTAACCAACAACGAGAAGCACAGGAAGCAGCGCAACGTGCAGAGCGTGAAAAAGCCATCTCACAAGCGCAAACAAAGCAAGTTGACGAAGAAACAGGCGAAGTAATCAAACCGGTTGAAGAACGCTATGATCGTTCGTTTAAGGTGTTTGCATGTACTCGTGATGAGTTGCAAGAAATTGCTGACTTCTTGAATGGAAAGGGTATCCAATTTCAAGGAACTAGTGAAGGTTAGGAGGTATCATGACTGAAACAAAATCAGTATTTAAGACACTGAGTGAAATTGATGTCAAAGACCATATCGAAAAAAAAGGAAACTTTAATTACTTGTCATGGCCATGGGCTATCTCAGAAGTTATGAAGAATTACCCTGACACAACTTATGAGGTTAAAGAAGCCGAAGATGGCGGATATTTATTCGGAAATCCTCAACGGGGATACTCGGTTAAGACGTCTGTCACAATTCAAGGGCGGACGCTTGGTATGTGGTTGCCTGTGATGGACATGCGTAACAAGTCACTAATGAAGCCGACTTCAACAGACGAGAATAAGGCTGTTATGCGGTGTCTTGTAAAGAATTTGGCTATGTTTGGTCTAGGCCTTTACATCTATGCAGGAGAAGACTTGCCAGACGTTGAACCTGAGAAGGTTTCAGAAGAACAGGTCAACATCTTAAAAATTACGATTAGTAATGCCGAAAAATTGACAGGGACAACACTCACCAAGTACGTCAATGATCATCTAAATGTTAGCAACTTAAATAACCTAACAGTCAATGACTATCCACGGGCAGAAGCGTTGGTGAACGACTTATTAGAACGAGCTAAAGCAAAGGCAGAAAGAACAGATAAAGAGGAGGGAACAGCATGATTAATCGAGTGGTATTGATTGGACGAATGACCCGTGATGTAGAACTTCGCTACACCCAATCAGGGGTAGCTGTTGGTTCGTTCTCATTGGCCGTCAATCGGGCATTTAAGAACAATGATGGCGAACGTGAAGCAGACTTCATCAACGCTGTTATCTGGCGAAAGTCGGCCGAGAACCTGGCTAACTTTACTGGTAAAGGTGCAATGGTAGCAATCGAAGGTCGGTTGCAAACACGTAATTATGAAAACAATTCCGGCCAACGTGTTTATGTCACAGAAGTCGTCGTTGACAACTTTTCATTGCTTGAAAACAAAGCGGAAGCGGAAAAGCGACGAGCAGAAAATGAATCATCACAGCATACCCAACAAACGGCAGTAAATAATACTGAAATCGACATCTCAGATGATGATCTGCCATTTTAAGGAGTAACAAATGGCACAGAGACGAATGTTAAGTAAAAAAGTGACTGATACAGATATATTTTTGGAAATGCCTTTGTCAGCACAAGCACTATATTTTCACTTGAATATGCACGCCGATGATGATGGATTCATATCAAACGTTAAGACAATTCAGCGGATGGTTGGATCTAGCGAAGATGACCGAAAATTGCTGGAAGCAAAACAATTCATACTCCCTTTTGATAGCGGAGTTGTTGTCATCAAAGATTGGAGAATTCACAACTATATCCAAAAGGATAGGTACAACAAAACCATCTACACCAGTGAGCGAGAGCAATTGGCCATCGATGAAAATGGTTCGTATACAAAATGTATACAAGTTGTAGACGGAATGGAGACACAGGTTAGGTTAGGTAAGGATAGGTTAGGTAAGGATAGGTTAGGTAATAGTAATACCACCATTCCCCTGAAGGGAAATGATATTCCTCCCAAGAAACCAGCCAGTAAGAAATTATCAAAAGATTTGGAACAAGAGAAAGCTGACTTTGAAGCGCTTTGGAAGTTATACCCTCGAAAAGAAGGTAAAAAGCCAGCATTCAAGCACTATCAAAAAGCGATTAAAGATGGAGTTACTAATAATCAGATTCAAGATGGAATCATTGCTTATAGCAAAACAGTGGCGAACACAGAAAAGTCTTATATCAAGCAAGGAGAAACATTCTTCAGCAAACGGTCTTGGGATGATGACTACAGTGTTGCTGGTGGAGAAGACCAGGAACGTTTGAAGAGTGCTTATGGTGATTGGGACTTCTGATTGGAGGTAACAGATGGACAGCCTATCAACAGCAGTTAAAAAAATGGATGAGGACCTTAGTAGCGTTGAAGCTTACAAAAAAGCTAAGGAACATCTGAGCGGTCTAACTCCAGAAGAAATGCAGACTTATATAAAAATGCGTGAAATGAAGGTTGATCAAGAGGCTTATCAAAAAATGATGGATGCTAAGCGCAAGACATTTGATACTTGGAGCGTTTGGGGTGGCTCTGGCCGACAAAAGTTCAGCTTAGATTTGTGGGACCCAAGCCAACAGGTAAACCGAGCCAAAGCTGAAGAGTTGAAATTACGCGCTAGGAAGCTCTCTAAGCGAATTATTGATGGTTCTGGTATCAACGTACTCCTGGCGGGTAAAGCTGGCACAGGGAAGACCGCAATGGCTCTGGCGATGGTTGAAGCGCTACGGGTTCACTCAGATAAAACAGTGATGTTTGTCAGCACGATTGCGCTATCAGATAAGATCCATAACTTTTACGACAATCAAGTACAGGAAATGGTTAATTACACCAAGAAATTGATGAAAGAGGTTGATGTCTTGGTGCTTGATGATTTCGGTTCAGAAGCTGGCGGAATGGGCAACAGTGATAAGACAGCTAGTGAACCGCTGCAGAAGTTTTTCTTCGAGGTTGCTGACGCTCGTCAGGCCAAAGATGAATTTGGTAAGCGGATCAAGACCAACATTGTCACGACAAACCAGAAGATTACAGGCGGTAACAACAGCCTGGAACATTCTTACCACGAAAAAATTATCAGCCGCTTAATTGCGAAGAAAGAAGCCAATCAACTTATCTTTGGCGGCATGGAGGACTTGAGGGAATGAAAGAACCAAAATTTGCCAAAAATTCTGAATTGCAGGAGATGGCAGAAAAACAGCCACACGATAGCCAAGAAGAACTGATGGCTAAGTTGATTTTCAGGAAGACACACCTATGATGAATCGACTAAGAGAACTGCGACAGGAGAATCATTACTCACTTGCAAACGTTAGTCGCTATGCAACCTCAAAGGGGTTGAAGATGAGTACATCTAGCCTGTCCAACATGGAAACGGGCGTGACGAGCGTGAGAGACGTACATCTGGTGTTACTAGCAGAGTTATATGGCGTTTCTGTCGATTATATCTTGAAAAACGAAAAGGAATCACTAGATGACGAAGAGGATGAGCGGATTTAATCTAGTTAATTTAAACGAATCGGCAGGTAAAGAACCAACTGTATCTGCACGAGAACTCTACAAAGCGCTGCAAGTTAATTGGCGTTTCCAAGAATGGTGGAAATCAGCTAGTCGAACACTAGTTGAAAACCAAGATTATACATGTGTAGGTGTACCTACATATGTTGGAAATGGCGGTAAGAGGGTAATTCAAGACTACCAACTTGACGTTCGGTCAGCTAAGCATATTGCCATGATGAGTCAAACAGATGTTGGCCATCAGATTCGTAACTACTTTATCGACATTGAAGAGCGCTTCAATGATCCAATGTACAAGATGAGCCAGATGGTTATCTTTGCGCAAAACCAGATGAAGTTAGTCATGGATGATGCCAACTTTGGAAAGCGTATCAAATCGAGTAAGGACACAAGCAGCATTAAAACACTGGCTGAGTTCTTAACTCAGAACGGCTTCCGAATTGGACAAAACACGCTATTCCAGTTGTTGCGAGATGAAGGTTATCTGTGCAGACGAAAGGGCGAGTCGTTCAATTTGCCCAATCATCAATTTGTGAAGCAAGGATTGTTCGAGGTCAACACGACCGAAACAATCATGGAAAACGGACAGGTTCGAGTCAATCGGACCACTAAAGTTACCCAAAAGGGTATGGATTACTTTTTGAAAAGGTATTGCACTAACGCAGTAGCTGAGGCGTAAGAGGTAAGAATGGAAGTTGCAGGCAAGTTGCTTAGCAAACGAGGCAACGTGGTCACAATTGAATTATCAGAGCCAGATAAGCTCATAGAACTCGATAAATTTGGTTCGAGTGTAGTTAGCCTGCTTTTCACAGACGGTCGCTCTGTGAGCCTGAAACAGCGTAATTTTGCCTATGCACTGATTGGCGATATTGCTAAGTCTGAGATAGGTGGTAAATACGCTGGAGAGCCTGAATTGATTAAGCGGGCGTTCTACTTCGCCATGGACAAGTTCTATGGAGTTGAGAACTTTAGCCTATCGAAATCAAAGGGAAACATGTCGGATGCCAATTCATTTATCGACATGCTACTGGATTTCTGTTTCAAGCACGATGTGACGTTAAGTTATCGACCGCTTGAATGGCTAGATGATCCATACATTGCCAAATTCGAGTATGCCTGCATGATGAAAAAGATGTGCGTTATCTGCGGTAGGCAAGCCGAGTTGGCCCATATCGACACAGTTGGATTTACCAACAGCCGAAAACAGATGGACCATGTTGGGTTGCGGGCCATGGCATTATGTCGTGAACATCATACGCAGCAGCATAATTGGGGCGATAAGAAGTTCCTAGGTATGTATCATTTGCAAGGTATCAGGATAACTGAAGAAATTGAAAAGCTTTATCCATCAGCAACTGGTTACAGTGATAAAAAAAGAGATGAGCGACATGAGAGGGAAGAAAATGACTAAGGCTACATTTTGGGTAAACAAGAACGGAGATGGATATTTTCCATTGTCTCCAGAAATTAATACGTCTGCTAATGAAACTGGATGCGTAACTGATATTACCGAAGCGCTTGGAGAAATGTACCAGGATGAAAAGCTACTTCTTGATTCTTATACGGGTCTTGATAATCGGATGAAAGAGCAAGGAATTGCTTATAGATTTACGACAAAATTGTTAGAAAATTTTGAACCTAAAATAATTGATCTAACAGACGAACAATACAAAAAGTGGAATATGAATTTGAAGATGTTGGAGGTCGAATAAATGGGCGAGTATGCAGCGAGACAAATAGCGGCCGAAATGATGGGATATGAATTTGAATATGATATCCCAGCCAATAAATTAGGCGAGTGGAACGATTTAGTAAACGACCTAGCATAAGGCTAAATACGGAAGAGGTGGAGTGATGAGAGAGATTAAGTTTAGGGCGTGGAACATAGAATTCGAAAAATACATTGGTAGCGCTGAATATGTAATTGACCCGTACAACGGCGAAGTTGGCGAATTGTCAGGTTATGAAATATTAGCAGTTGATCATAATGCTGTACTTGAACAATTCACAGGACTGCATGACAAGAACGGTAAGGGAATCTATGAGGGCGATATTGTAAAGTTGCACGTTGTTATCTTATCGCCTGATGACAAAATTGGAATTGTTGAATACATTCCAAAGTATGGGTACTGCATTAACTTTGCCGGCAAAGTTGCTCGGCAAGAATATTGGGCCGCTAACGATAATCACACCATTGAAGTGATTGGCAACATTCACGAGAATCCTGAACAATTGGAGGAGAAGTGATGGCATTACCAATTACCGCAATCGCTCTAGTAATCATTGTGACTATGTATCTGCTCACAGTAGTGGCCTATCTCATTTATAAGGGCATTGAGTGGGCTATTGAGTTAGTTGCTGAACTTGAAAGGCAACGACCAAAGGTGGCGGTTCACGAGTTTAAGTCCGATAATGGTGACATAAAATGAGAATTGAGTTTGATATTAAACCACAGCAACAAGAACGACCACGTATAGGCATGAAGAGCGAGTATAACCGTTCAAAAACATATACTAAGCGGAAACCTTTCCTGTACGATCCAAAAAATACTGTTGAATACAAAAAGAAGCTGGCATATTTAGCCAACCTTGAAAAGAGTGTGAACTATTTTGAGCCATTGAGCGGTGCTCTAGAGTTGAACGTGACTTTCTACATTCTTCCGCCTAAGTCACTAAGCAATAAGAAGCGTGATATGGCCGTTTCAGGGGAACTGTTGCCCAATAAGAAGCCAGACCTGAGCAATTACATTAAGAGTACCGAGGACGCCTTAAACGGCATTCTGTGGAAGGATGATGCCATGATATGCGACATCAACGCCAAGAAGCGATTTAGTGACGAAGAGAAGATTGTCGTTGAGGTTTCAAAGATTAACGATAATCAGTATTAGAAGTTAGGAAATGTAAGATGATTGAGATATTTTTTAGACCTCTGAATAGAGCAACATCAGAGAACGCCACTTTACTATCAGGTGTTGTTAAAAGTATTGACAAGCCCGATAAGAATTTTTTTAGATTTACTGCAAATCATCAAAACACTAAGATATTTAAAAAAATAAATAATACTTTATTTGAAGACACTGAAATCGAAATTTTGATTATTGATGTTACCGATAAATCCAATGACCAGTACGCTGTTGGACGGTTAGTTGGTATTGAGCAGGTTAGTGATGAATATTATTCTTTTAGGATTTTGTTAAAAGGTGGTGATAGATTTGGGATATACGGTGGATCAGTTATTTACTGATTATTTCTCTGGAACAATCAAAAAGCAGATTGATTGGCGCCGCTTTGAATTGCGGTTTGATAATCCTGTTCGTGATGAAAATGTTGGTGGCGGGAAAAAACAAAATGAAGTCAATCGAGCTCTTGATAATCAGATTATTAGGGAAGAGTCTGATCCCGAAATGATTCAGCTTACCATTCGCTATGAATCGGTTAAGCAGTTTATGCAAACAATTGACCGACAGCTCGTCACGATGTTGGATTATCATTATGACGAACAAAAGAATTATGTGTGGCCCAAGATTGCCGAGATGGTCTATAAATCTAAGAGTCAGTGCATTCGTGATGTGCAACATGCTAAAGAAAAGTATTACAATTCTCATTGGTCAAGACCTGTGGAAAACTTGACCCTCTGAAAACATGCGACTATCATGCGACTTTTTACCCTAAAAAACGTGTTATATTTGTAGTATAGAAATTTTGCAAAAGAATTTCTGCGGGGTGCGGAAACACCTACGCTCCTTTGAAATAGCCGGCCTGGAATGGTTGGCAGATGATTCTATAGCTCAATGGTTAGAGCAGCGGACGGTTAATCTGCAGATGATGGTTCGACTCCATCCAGAATCATAGCTTGCCGTGACCAAGATTAGATACCTTGTTAGCGAGCCTGTGGTTGCTTCCTGGCGGAAAGCAACTACGTACATATCGAACTGTTTCCATTTTGGAAATGGTTCTTTTTATTTAGTGGTTAGTGCAAATAATGCACTGACCATTTTTATTTGGGAGGATAGTAATGCTTGAAAAAATTGGAGAAGTTGTTGGTTGGGTTATCGGTACAACGTTTATGACACTATCAGGGGTAGCGTTAATTGCTTTGATTGCCGGTGGTACATTTGCTGGGTTCGCTATCTTAGTCACGGGATTTAAGTTCTTGATGAGTGCTCTAGCGTTGTGAGGTGCTTATGGAATCAAAAAATGAGCGTATCAAACGCCACAAGCAACAGGCGACCGAAGTGAACGAACATTTTGCTAGTCGTACAGATGAACACCCTGAAAAGCACAATTACCGCCATGCGAATATGCGGGCAGGTTTTCGATTTGGTGCGATCAATTACGGAAAGCATATGAAGTGGATAGATAAATGAAAAAAGTATACTTAGTTACTGGTGAGGAAACAGGGGATGATTGGGGAGATAGCCTTTGGGTTGAAGGTGTATTTTCAAGTCCTGATAATGCTTCCGAGTACATTAATCAAAATAAAGATAAGCCAATGGAATTTTCTGTTACAGCAATGACCGTTGATGATACTAGAGAAAACGATGAACTGCTTTATCCTTTCGCTAGTTATTTTGAATAGGAGATAAACAATGGTAATTTTTAAAAGAAAGATTCAGAACCCAGAAGGTAAGATTCATGACCAAGCAAGGGCGATTACATCATTACGGAAGCAGACGGTAACCGTTATCCATTGAATCCTGATGACTTCAAGAAGAATTACGAAATCATTTAGACGGCATGTAGCTGCCTTTTTTAATACATAAAAAATCAACATGAAAGGAGGAGCGACAATGACATGAAACTGACACCAAAGCAACTTAAATGGGCAGATGAATACATTGAGTCAGGCAATGCTACTCAGTCCGCTATTAAAGCGGGTTACAGCAAGAAAACGGCTAGACAAATTGGACAGCAAAACTTGTCAAAGCTTGTCATCAAAGAATACATAGACAAGCGCATGGCTGAAATTGATTCTAAGCGCATTATGAGCGCCAAGGAAGCCGTTCAACTATTGACTAGTATAGCTAGAGGTGAGATAAAGGAAACGGTCGTCATGTCCACGCCATTTGGTATTGAAGAAACCGAGAAAGAAGCAGATTTAAAGACACGAATCAGTGCTACCAAAGAAATCCTTAAACGTTATCCTGGTTCAGACAAAATGGCCGAGCAGCAGTTGCGCAAGGTGACCGCTGAAGCAGACATCTTGTCAGCTAAGGCTAAGGAGTTACAAGGTGGCGGAAATCAGCAAGACAATTTGCTTGGCAGCATCGCAGAAAGCTTAGGTGAAATCAATGAAACTGACGGCTAAGCAAAAGTACGTGGTGTCTGATGTCAACCGGATTATGGACGACTTGAAGTTGCTGATTATTTACGGGGCTAAACGTTCGGGAAAAACATTCCTGAACAACTTACTTTTCATCATGATGATTGCCAATGCTAAGCGTAACGCAAATGAAGTTGGTGTTGAAAATCCGCAATACATCTTGGCTGGTTATACATTATCTAACATCCAGCGAAATATCATTGCTGAACTAAACAACATGGGTATCAAAATCAAGACTGATAGATACAACGGCTTTGATTTAATGGGTGTTCACGTGGTGCAGACATCGACCGGTTCAGTAGGTGGTATCGGAAGAATTCGTGGAATGACGGCCTTCGGTGCGTACATCAATGAAGCGAGTCTTTGTAATCAAGAAGCGTTCAACGAAATTAGATCACGTTGTTCAGGTAAAGGTGCGGTAGTAATTTGTGACACCAACCCTGACAACCCTGAACACTGGTTGCTAAAAGACTATATTGAAAAGTCAGGACATGACGGTATTCAGGCATATCATTTTACCTTTGACGATAATGAAATGTTGGATGAAGGGTATAAAAAGAACTTCAAGGCAACTGTGCCAAAGGGTGTGTTTTATGACCGGGACATCCTAGGATTGTGGGTATCTGGTGAAGGTGCTGTGTATGGAGAGTTTGACAAAGACACTATGACGATTAGCAAGCAACAGGCCTTTGATGATACGTATGAACGTTTTATTGTTGGAGTCGACTGGGGGTTCAACCACCCGACCGCTTTTGCTGTGATGGGTTACAAGAATGGTAAGTATACATTGATGGAAGAACACGTTGCCAACAAAAAGCCTATCGACCACTGGATTAATGTGGCGAAAGATATTCAATCACGATTCGGCAACATTATATTCTACTGTGATACGGCAAACCCTGAACACATTCACGACTTGAAACAAAGCGGAATCCGAGCAGTGTTTGCTGACAAGAACGTTTCAAATGGAATTGAAGCAGTCGCTGAAAAGATACACAACAATAAATTCAATGTTGTCTATGATGACTGCCCGACATTCAGGAGCGAAATCTATCGTTACGTTTGGGGCAAGAATGGTGACGTTGTCAAGGAAAACGATCACTTAATGGATGCAATTCGTTATGTCATTTATAACGACAAGTTAGCAATCGAAAAGGGAAAGTCAACCATGTCAATTGACGACTTATCAAAGCTGAAAGGATATATCTAAATGGCGCAAGTAAATAATTTTGAAAAGGGAATTGGCCTGTTTAATCAGAGTCAGTTCCCTTTTTCAACGGAATCAAATATCAACTATCGTGTGAACTCGATTGACGATTTGACGGCTAACAACTATGAATTGTTGGCTAAGATGATTAGTCACTTCTTTGCCAAACAAGTTCCACGATTGCAAGTTTTAGATCAGTATTCTAAAGGTCTAAATACTGACATTTATAGTCGACCTAGTCGCAATGAAGACAGCAAAGCTGATTATCGCCGGGCACACAATTTCGGAAAGATTATTGCACAGTTCGTTGCTGGTTATTCAACATCAGTGCCGGTCAAATATTCAGTACCTGATGATAAGCAACAAGAAGCAGTTGATGAATTCAATAATGATAATGACGTGGCAACGCTTGATAATGAATTAATGTATGACGTGGCTAAATTTGGCCGGGCTTATGAGTTGCAATATCGTGATGGAAATTCACAAAACAATGTGAAACTATCAAATGCTTTTGAAACGTTTGTTGTTTATGACAATACCATTGAGAAAAATCCGGTCGCTGGTGTTCGCTTGGTGCAGTTGCAAGATTTGCAGAATTCAGGTGTGCCACAGTACACGGTTAGTTTGTACACGACTAACAGCATTATCACTTTCAAAAATATTACTGAACAAGTCGGCGGTTCAATGACGGTTGTCGATGAAACACCACACTTCTATAATTCATTGCCAATTGTGGAATACAACAGCAATCGTTATCGGACAGGTTGGTATGAAGATGTGATTTCTTTGATTGATGCTTACGATGCTGTCAATTCAGACACATCAAACTACATGACTGATGTGGTCAACTCATTATTGGTTATCAGTGGTGATTTTCAAGCACCAGATGGTGATGGTGTCAATCAATTGATTAAGAACATCAAGAAATATGGTGTGTTGGCCTTGCAATCAGGTTCAGACCGTAACGGAAACACAACCAGTGTTGATGCCAAGTATATCAACACTGAATTTAATTCAGAAGCTTCAGAAAACTATCAACAAAGACTGTATAAAGACATCTTCACGCTCTCAAACGTTCCTAATCTTTCAGATGAAAGCTTCAGTGGAAACGCAAGTGGCGTGTCAATGCGGTACAAGATTTTTGGTTTTGAGCAGGCCATTGCACAGACTATC
The DNA here is from genome assembly GCF_001047075.2 of Fructobacillus ficulneus. Lineage (GTDB taxonomy): Bacteria > Bacillota > Bacilli > Lactobacillales > Lactobacillaceae > Fructobacillus > Fructobacillus ficulneus. The sequence goes on along the minus strand of NZ_DF968001.1, from coordinate 104,296 downwards.
AACTCATTCAAGCGGTCTTTGTCTAAGCGTTATCAGTTGCTTGGCAGTCTGAGTTCAAACCTATCTAATGGATTAGCAACCGTTGGTCAAGTAACAGCAACATTCACACCTAACTTGCCTTATGCCGTTTCTGAAGAAGTGCAAATGCTGACAAATGCTGGTATTCCATTGTCACGCCAGACGATGTATGACCAGACACACTTCACGGATGCCACCAATGAAGAGAACAATCTTGCTAAAGAACAAGAAGAAGGTCTTGACCAGTCTGAACCCATGAATAACGTCAAGTTTGACAGTGACAAAGGGGATGAAGTAGATGGTGGACAAGAGTAAGTCATATTGGGTGCAACGTGAGTTAGACCACGCTGAAGATATCAAGAAAGCAGTCAATGACGAATTAAAAGTGACTAATGGCTCATATGAACAGGCTTTGCAAGACATCCAAGACGATATTGTCAGGAATTATGCCCGTTATGCAAGCGGACAAGGAATGACGATGGCAGATGCCATGAAATTGGCTGATAAGACAGATGTGACACGTTTTGAGAAGAAAGTGAAGCAATATGTTGCTGAAAAAGACTTTTCTGAACAGGCAAACAAGGATTTGAAGCTGTACAACCTGAAAATTAGGGTAAGCCGGTTGAAATTGTTGGAATTGGAAATGCAATTAGAAGTTGACCGGCTAAACGGCAAAGTAACAAGCCAAACGGAAGACTTTTTGATGAGTCAGGCCATGGAAGAGTACAAACGGCAGTCAACTATCCTTGGTTCAAGTGTTGGCGCTACAGAAACGGCTATTAAGTCAATGGTAAACGCTAATTATTCACTAGCTGGTAAGGGTTCTTACTCATTTAGTGATAATATCTGGAATAACCAAGAACAACTTAAGAATAAGTTATCTGAAACGCTGAACCGAGTGATTTTACAAGGTAAAAACCCTAATCAGTTCAACAAGGACTTCAGAGACGTGTTTCAAGCACAACCAGCGCAAGTTGGAAGGCTTTTAATTACGGAAACGGCCCGTGTGCAGGGTGAAGTACAGCAAGACAGTTACAAACAGACTGGCATTGATATGTATGACATTATTTATGAACGCAAGGCGTGCCAGGTATGTATCAGCATTGCAAAAGACGGGCCATATAAGATGTCAGATGCTGAAATTGGTACAAACATGTACCCGTTCCATCCAAATTGTATGTGTTCAATTGTGCCGGCACTAGATAACTAATCATGCGACCTAAGCAAGTCGCCATAAAAGGCTTGTAAAACAATTATCGTGCATGGGCTAGTATTTGATAGCTGTGTGAACAAAAAGACGTGTATGGGGCTGAAAAGCCGTGTATGGGTCTTTTTGTTTTGCTGTCAATTAAGCGTTTGTGGGAGGAGTAAAAAAATGGAAAACGATGCAACACAAAGTGAAGCTGTTGAAGGACAAGTTGACGACAATGCTGAAGAAGTCAAGCAAGACGGAATCAATTTTGAAAGTCAATCTGAACTAGATAGTTTCATGGACAAGCGAGTTTCAAAGGCAATTGAAACAGCTCGAGGCAAGTGGGAAGAAGAAGCCAAAGCACGTGAAGACAAGGCTAAGCAATTAGCAAAGATGACAGAAGCGGAACGGACAAAGGCCGAACAAGCCGAACGTGAAAAGACGTTGACCGAACGTGAAAAGTCATTGCAAATGCGTGAATATTCCATTCAGGCCAAGTCAACATTGGCTGAAGCAGGTCTTCCAAACACTGACGAACTAACAGATTTGGTGTTGTCAGAAGATGTGGAAAAGACAAACAACAATATCAATTATCTAAAGGCCGTCATCGCTGATGCTGTGAAATCAAAGGTCGATGAACTCTCTAAGCAATCAACACCAAAAGACACGGGTTCTTTTGGTTCAGTTACTGGCCGATCATTTATGGAATTGGCAGAAAAAAATCGTGTAATCAAATAAGGAGAAATACACATGGTTCAATCATTTAACCCAGCAAATGTAACAACTACATCACAAGTACCTGCAAACGTTCAGACAACTGTTTTGGAACGTTTGATGGGACAATCAGCCGTATTGCAACTGGCAAAGCCGATCGACATGGCAGGACAAAAGGAAAAGTCATTTTCATTTATGACCGGCGTTTCTGGTGCTTACTGGAACGGTGAAACGCAACGTATTGCAACAGGTAAGCCATCATTGCTTCCTGCTAAGTTGACGGCTCAAAAGTTGGCCGTTATCGTGCCAGTTTCTAAGGAATATTTGAAGTATTCAGAACCTGACTTCTTCAATGCTGTTACGCCACTCATTGTTGAACAATTTGACAAGGCAATTGATTTGGCGGTTATCAAGGGTGTAAATTCGCCTTATGGTCAATCGTTGGCTGACAACGCCACTAAGAACAGCCTGACTGTAACTGGTGACATCAACTATGACAACATCTTGTCACTTGAAGACAAGCTTTATGCTAAAAACATTGAAGGTAATGCATTCATCTCTACTTTGATGAACCAACCAGCCTTGCGTACTGCTGTTCAACCAAACGGCGGACAATATGCAGACCACTTGTATAACACAGCAACTGGACAGTTGGACGGTCGCCCTATTGTTAACACTCAATCAGGTATCTTGAACCGTGGTGAATTGGTCTATGGAAACTTTGACTACCTGTACTATGGAATCCCTGGAGATTTGGAAGTCGAGGTGTCAACTGATGCACAATTGTCAACTTTGACAAATGCTGATGGTTCACCTGTCAACTTGTTTGAACAAGATATGGTGGCATTGAAGGCTACTATGTCAATCGCCGTTTTGCCTGTACGTCCTGATGCCTTTGCCACTATCAACGTGGCACAATCACCTGACGATGTATTGGGAACAGTACCAGGTGATGGTGTAGATTCTACTGACAAGAACGCAAAGAAGAACACTAAGAAGGCTTCAGCTTCAGCATCAACCGATGCATCAGCAACACCTTCAAAGTAAGGAGGCCTTGAATGGGTGATACACCAAGTGTTCTTGATACTGTCAAGACGTTAGCTGGTATCACAGACAACGTTCAAGACAATGTCATCACGACACTAGAAACGATGACAAGAAGCCAACTAGCTATGTTGGTTGATGAAACGACCGTTCCTGACAAATTAGAACCAATCATTCAGCATGTTGTTTTGGCACGTTACAACCGTCTTGGAAATGAGGGTTATTCTTCATTTTCACAAGAAGGGGAATCAATTAGCTATCCTAATAGCGACTTTGATGAATACGCAACGACCATTGCCCGATACATGTCTGAACGAAATCGTGGAAAGATTATCATGTGGTGACTAACTATGAGATATAACCAACGATTGACATTTGTCAGGCAAGAAAAAGGTTCGTTAGTTCATCAGCCACAAATATACCCAGTCAACGTGACTAGTTTAGGTTTTCAAGCACAGAATTTGGTGTTTGGATCCGCACAACGAGGTAGCGTTGCTGTTCGATTCCAAAATAAAGTTGATGTTCGGTCTGGTTTCTTTACAGTTGCTGGTAAGAACTATGAAATCAAGAATAGTAACTATACTGACCGGTCATCGACCATTTATGGGGTGGAATATCATGGCAGATTATAGTGTGAAGTTTCAAGGAATGGACGACTTAATCAAGCACATCGAAGAGATTGGCAAGATGAACACTGCACGAAAAATCGTGAAAGAATCGACTGTCAATGTTGCCAGAAAAAGTGCTGAACTTGTTCCAGTTGGATGGGGTGAACGTTATGAGGTTAAGACCAAAAAGCCAAAGGGCTACGTTGGTGGTACATTGAAACGTTCGCAAGTAATTAGTTATACCGGTTTGACCGGTGAAATTAAGTTTGGAACTGATTACGCTCAATACCAAGAATACGGGACACGTTTTATGCCGGCTAGGAAGTTTCTTGGAACACCGTTTATCAAAGAAAGAACTAGTTTCATAGCGAAACTAAAGAGGTTGGCGCAATGAGCAATAACCCGTACAACGAAATATTTCAGACAATAATAGAGCTGTCTCAGAAACAAGGATATGACACATTTGACTATTTGCCAGATGAAAATCAGTCATATCCTTTTGTTTTTGTCGGAAATCAGCAAAACACAGATATTCCAACCAAAGACAGGACACTTGGAACGACACACATCCAAATTGATGTGTATGCAGAGTTCAATTATCGGTCAGAAGTTGCGGACATTATTGATGATTTGCAGACAGCCATTGCTAGTAATGACACAACCGAACATTTCAAATACCGAGTGACGGACACAAGTAGTCAGATGATTCCTGATAGGACAACTGAAATTGCTTTGTGGCACGGAATTCTGGAAATGGATGTTCGTTATCTATAAAGGAGATTAAAGCATGAATACACCTGTTCAAGGTAAAGACAAAGTGTTGATGTTCCGCCTCTTTCAAGACAAAGATAAGGCAGATGCAACACGTTTAGCATTGCAAACGACTCATTCAATTAAGAACAGTCGTAAGAATGATACAACGGCCACGAAAGATGGTTCAGTTGTTTCAGTTGGTTCACTTGAAACGACCATCGACATTGAAGCCATTGCTTCTGATGACTTGACCAACCAAGTGTTGGCCTATGCACAGAAGAAGGGCTTGGCTTTGGAAGCATGGGAAATCGACTTTTCTCAAGCACCACAAAATGGCAAGTATGTAGCACAGTATGGTGTTGGATATTTGTCAGATTGGGAAACACCAGCTGATGTTGAATCTAACACGACTATCAAGACTACATTGACTATCAATGGTGAATTGGTCAAGGGACTTGCTACTGTTTCGGCAGTCGATGTTGCCACTGTGAAGAACTACTACCGTGACACGGTTAAGGGTGCTGTTGAAGTTGCACCAATTGATGAAACACCTGTTTACACATCAAACAGTTCATCAACGTCAACTGTTACACCATCTAAGTAACTGAAAATTTAATCGCCATTGAAATACACAATTCCTAACCGGGGCGGTTTTGATCGAAAGGATTTATTTATGACTCTTGAAATTAACGGACACGATTACGAATTGAAGATGACGTTTAAGGCACTAAAGGCTTTTGATATCGTCAATGATGATTTTCAAAAAAATACGGAAAAGATTGGAAACATTGTCATGGGCATTGTAGGTGGTGATGTGTTCGCTTTGAAATCTGCTTTGGTAGCCATGACAGGCAATTCATCAAACACGGTCCAAGAAGATTTGGAAAACGCTGACAATTTAGATGATGCATTTGGTGCGGTTGAAAATTTATTACTGGAAAGTCCACTAACAAAGAAGACAGTCAAGATGGTTTACGAACCAATCAAGGATGGGTTCAAGCAAGCGGAAGAGAAAATGATGAAAGCCGTTCAAGAAGCAAAATAAATTACTCTACGTTATTGCGTAGGGCTTTTTTTGTTTGCCCAACTTTTACGCTCGAGCAGGTCGAAATGATGACCGTTGATGAATTGCTAATTCGTGAGAAAGCTAATGCTTTACATGAAATTGATAAGCAAGAGCTAATGACTAATTTTGCCTTTATTAATGCCACTGTTAATGGTTCAGATAAGAATGGTAATCCACTTGTTAAAAAGCCAACTGATATAGCTGATTACGATAAATTGAGAAATCAAATCACTGGCGAACACAAGAATGACGATTCAAAAAAGGTAAATAAGTATAAAAAATTATCTGATCGTGCAAAACGAGCACGAGAGGAAGCAATTAAAGAATTAAAGAAAGGGGGATGATAAATGGCTGAAAGTTATGGTATTTCAGCGACATTCTCGCTGAAAGATATGTTTTCTGGTCCGCTCGATAAAATCAATCGGAGCATGCAAGATGTATCAGAACAACCCAAGAAAATAACAGCTAGTCTAATGGACATGGCTAAAGGAGCTGGTGTTTTCACTGTTGTTCAAAAAGGTTTAGACGTTGTTAAAGACAGCGTTTCAAGTGCCGTTGGTCGATTCGATACATTGAACCAATATCCAAAAGTCATGAAACAGATGGGATATACCACCAATGACACACAAGAAGCTGTCAAACTGTTAAAAGCTGGAATTGATGGTTTGCCAACTACATTGCAAGATATCACTAAGAATGCACAAAGCTTTTCAATCTTAACTGGTTCAGCAAAAGCTGGTGCTGAAACTGCCAATGCTTTGAATGATGCTTTTTTGGCATCTGGAGCAAGTTCAGCTGATGCCAGTCGTGGGGTTGAACAGTATAGTCAAATGCTGGCGGCCGGAAAAGTTGATATGCAGTCTTGGCGGACATTGACTGAAACAATGCCATACGCTTTGAATGAGGTTGCTAAGTCATTTGGCTTTACTGGAAAATCGGCACAGAAAGATTTGTATAACGCTCTTCAAAAAGGAACGATTACAACTGATCAGATGAACCAAAAGTTCATTGAATTAGATGGTGGTGTCAATGGTTTTGCAAGTACGGCACGAACAGCAACAGGTGGTATCGGTACTTCATTCACCAACATGCGTAATGCAGTTGTCAATGGAATGGCTAACACTATCACAGCTATTGATAACGGTATTAAGTCAGCTGGTGTAAATGGTGGTATTGCTGGTATTTTCAACCAAGCAAAAGTTGCTATCAATGATAGTTTCAAAACTATCAACGCTTCAATTCAAGGTGCTATGCCGACAATTGTTCAAGCGTTTAAGCAAATAGCTGATGTTATAGCTGGATTAGTTAGCTTTGTTAAAAGCAACAAAGATTGGATAACACCACTAATCGCTGGAGTAGTTTCGGCAACACTTGCATTTAAGGGATTTGTTGCTGTCACAAAAACAATTGCTGTTATTAGTAGCGTTTCTAAAGAAATCCAATTAGTTGTTTTTGCTTTTAAGAATGTAAAGCAAGAAATAGGTGCAGCCAAGGCGGCCATGGTTGCTTTTAATGTTGCTACTGGTGCAAACCCATTTGTGGCAATTGGTATGGCAATTGTGGCAGTTATCGGTGCATTAACATGGTTCTTCACTTCAACAAAAACCGGGCAACAAATGTGGTCCGGATTTGTAAATTGGCTGTCAGGCGCTTGGAAAGGATTGGTAAACGTTGCAACGACGGTTTGGAATGCTATTACTGATGTATTCACTTCAGCAGTTAAATTTATTCAACCAGTATGGCAACCGGTTGCTGAATTTTTTGGAAAATTGTGGAACGGTATTGTATCGGTAGCCGTTAACACATGGAAATCATTTGTAGAAAGCGTTAAGCCACTGGCCGATTCATTTATGAATATCTGGTCAGCTATTAAGCAAGCTTTCCCGGTCATTTTAGCTGGAATAGCAATTGCTTTTGCACCAATTATCGTGTCGATTACAGCTTTGGTGGGTTATATAACTCTTGCATTTAATTTCTTAGTTCCATTCTTACAAGGAGTATGGCAGGCCATTCAGATGGTAATTGTTCCAATCCTTGGAGCAATTGTAAATGGAATTGGAATGTGGTTAAGTGTTGCGTTTAATATCATTTCAACAGTATTAAATTCAATCATGATCACATTTACAACGGTATTCAATATCATTGCAACCGTTATTTCAGTCGTATGGAATAACATTGTTATTATCATCTCTACTGCAATCAATATCATTGCTAACATCATCAGTTTCATCACTAATCTTCTGACTGGAAATTGGTCAGGTGCAATGAACTCACTGGCTAATATCGCCACAGCTATTTGGAACGCCATCAAGGGTATCTTTACAAATAGTTTGAACGGTATTGTTCAGATTGTCGGCGCAATCGGCGGTTGGATTTCTAGCCAGTTTTCAAATGCAATCAGTGGAATGGGCGCAATTGTTAATTCGATTGTCAATGGTGTCAAAAACACATTTAGTTCATTGTCACATATTGATTTGCTTGGAGCTGGTAAAGCAATTATTGATGGCTTCATTAAGGGACTTACATCAGCATGGGATGCTGGTAAGAAGTTTGTGTCTGGTATCGCTGATTGGATTAAAGAACATAAAGGGCCGATCAGTTATGATGCCCGTCTTTTGATTCCGGCAGGTAATGCCATCATGGACGGACTGAACCAAGGATTGAATGACTCCTTCAAGGATGTTCAGTCAAATGTAGCTGGTATGGCGGACGATTTGCAGACTAACTTCAGTGGACAGCTAAGCGCTAACACAACAGCAACAAGTAGTAACTATAGTTCGGTTGAACTAAATGCAAATGGTTCAACAAATGGACTATTGCAAGAATTAGTTCAAGCAGTGAAAAATGGTCATGTTATCGCAATTGACAGTCAAAAGCTCATCGGCGCAACAGCTAATGGCTATGATGGTGCGTTGGGTAACATTATGACAGACAGGAGTCGGAATCAACTATGATTGAAATCACTGAATATATTGAATTTGGTCAATTCAACTCAAAAGATGAAGGCTTTTATCTTATCGACCGGTCAGCTGATACGCCATCTGAAAAGACGGTGACAGAAAATCTGAACTACTCAAATGGTGTCTTGGATTTTTCAAATATCACGGGCGAGCGGTTTTATAATCAACGGACTATCACTTATAAATTTTCAATCTTCAATGTCGATTACGACACACGAAAAGCAATTGAAAACAAGTGCAAGCGGTTGTTGATGCAACCAGTCGATACACGATTATACGATAGCCATGACCGAGGATATTACTGGGTTGGTAAGGTGCAGTCCGTGAAAGCTGACGATGATGCCGGCGGTAGAACATTGTCACTGACAGTTGATTTTTCATTATATCCATTTGCTATAAAGAACAATACTGATGTTGATACGTTTGATGATTGGGATAATTTCGACCTGATAAACGACTTCATGCAACCATTTTCGTACAGTGTTCAAAACACCATGGATATTGATTTGATGAACATCGGCGAAAACTCATTAAGTCCATCAGTTGTTACTAGTGGGCCAATTACTATCGTCAAAAACGGTCAATCATACACGTTTGATGCAACAAAAAGCAAGGATTATTTGTTTAGTTTAGAGTCAGGCAATAATCACATTACGGTGCATGGAACGGCTACAGTTCGTTTTGTCATTCAAAGTGAGGTGTTGCTATAAATGTATCGAGTAATTGTATATAAGAATGCTAACGACACGACTGGACAGGTTTTACACGAACCAAAGAACTTTGGGAACAAGGTGTTAGATGGTTCAGTCGATTTGCTGTTCAACGGTGTATCGACTGCTTCATTCACTATCGCCATGGATAACAGCCTGTATCGGCAATCAGAGGCCATTGCGAACCTGGTTAAGGTGGTTGATACTGGCACAGGTAAAGCGGTGTTTGATGGCCGTATCGTCAAGATAGACGGTTCATTTAGCAATACACACACACAAGTTATCCAAGCGGAAGACTGTTTGGCGTATTTGCATGACAGCACGCAAGTATATCGCAAGGTGCAAAACACGAGCATTCGTGACTTCTTGCAAATGATTATCGACACACACAACAGCCAAGTTGAAAGTTGGAAACAGTTCAAACTAGGCAGTGTGACTGTGACTAATTCAACTGATAATGTGTATCGGTTCACTGATGATGCAACGGACACTTTTGACACAATTAAAGACAAACTGATAAGTCGCTTAGGTGGCTTTTTAATTTGGCATCGTGATGATAGTGGCCAGTTAGTGTTGGACTATCTAAGTTCAGTTGGTGAACATATCGACACACCCATTAAATTAGGTAAGAACTTGAAAAGTGCGAAACGTGAATATGATGTGCGTGACATCATCACAAGATTAGTGCCAGTCGGTGCAACTATTCAAGAAACATCAGATAATAGTTTATCAGGTGATTCTGCACAGCCGCACGTGACGATTGAGTCAGTGAATAGCGGTGTTCGGTATTTGTCTGATAGCGCCTTAGAAAATCGGTTTGGGATTATCCAAAAGGCGGTCAGCTGGAATAATGTCAATGTGCCAAGTATCTTGATGTCGAAAGGTCAGGACTATTTAACAAACCAACGTGTTGGATTGCTGACATGGACAGTCGATGTGGTGGATATTTCACTACTTGATGATAGTTATAAGACCTTTGACTTGGGTAATTATTATCCAATTCGTGACGATTTTATCAATGTGACTGAAGAACTACAGGTAGTGGAAAAGAAAATTGACATCACACGGCCACACGCCTTGTCGTTGAAAATTGGTACACAGAATCGGACATTTTCACAGTACCAATTAGACTACCAAGCATCTATCAACTACATGCAAGAACAGATTAAGCAGTCAATGCAGAATAATACTGTTCAATATTACGATGGCAACATCATTGATGTATCGGAATGGCAGAAAACGATAGACTGGCAAGCAGTTGTTGGCGCTGGGTTAGGGTTGGCCATTGTTCGAGTTCAGTACGGTTCAGGGCATGAAGACCTGACGTATAAGGACAACATTAAGGGGCTGATGCAGTTATCGGCTAACTATGCTGTGTATTCTTATATGACAGCAGGGACAGCGACTGAGGCCGTGACAGAGGCTACTAATTTATATAACCGTACACAAGCGGTTGTTGGTACTGGTAAACAACCGCGGTTCTACATGATAGATGTGGAGGCTGCCAATGGTTCAGATATGAGAGGTGCTGTAGAATCCTATATGAACCAATTGAACAGCCTGGGTGTGCCAGATAACAAGATAGTCTTGTATGTTGCTAACCAGCTATACACACAATTGAACCTGAATGTTAGTCGTGCGGGGTCTGTAATTGTTCCGGCATACCGTGACACACCACCTGACCACGATTATGATTTGTGGCAGTACACAAGCACAGGTTCAGTCAGTGGTATTACTGGCAACGTTGATATGAGTAAGAATTATTCAGATAGGTTTAAGAACCAATATTTGAGAAAGGAGTAATTGAATGGCTGACAATAACACATTTGTTGACACAACACCAACAGCTGGTAATGGTGATGAATATCGTGACCCGTCACATATTCCTGACCAAAATGGATTTACTGGCGACATTCAAAACGGTATTGTCGATGCAAAAAGCCGGACATTGGCAACTTGGTTGCGACAAAAGCAGTGGGGCATTGATGTTCGTGAAGCAATGGCGCTGTTCGTGGAATGGCTCTCCACCAAGTGGGCCAGCAACAAAGCCATGATTGACGATAACGTCAGTCGACAAACGGCCGTTGAACAACGCCAGACTGATTTGGAAGGTAAGTTCACCAACGTCATCAGTTCGGCAACAAGTGATAGTGAAGTGATTGATGCCCGTGACAGTGCCAATTTCGGAAAGTTTGGCACGATAGATGCGCGCTTTGAAAATATTGAAGCACTAATTACTAAATACGTGCCACAAGGGTTTGAAGTCGCTATCAACCACAACTTAAACCGCATGCCACAGGTAAGTGTATTCACTTACGATTGGGCAATCGGAACGGAAACAAACGGTCTTGATACTGCACCTAGTGGACTATTTGGAGGTTCGCAACCGGTATCAGTATCAAATCAAGTTGTCTATTCTGACGTGAACAACGTCAAGGTGATTTTGCCCGCTGACTATCAGCAAGGCGGAACACTAGAACATCACAACGGCGTTTGGTACTTAATTGACGGAATCAAGACATTAAAATTTGTCTTATCTTAAGGAGGTAAAACATGCAACAGATTTTTAAAGGTATGGATAATGGTGCATCCACTATTGATGCCAATTTCAAAGAGCTTACAAGTACCAGTTATAGTCCAACGGTTCAAGACTTGACTGTAAATGGTCAATTAGTAGTAAACCCTAACCAAACAGAAAAAATAGCTAAATTCATGGACAATTCATCAAAGCTAATGGTTGAAGCGCATCGGATGAATAATACTGTTTCTGTTAAATTTAACGGGTACGTCCAGGGTCTTAGTGCAAATAATTTGATGGGAACAATGCCGATCGGATATCGTCCATCTGTTGAAACAAGATTCCCAGTTATTTCAGTTTGGTCTAAATTTATGATGTTTGTTATCAAGACCGATGGAACAATTATGACAACATCACTTGCTGAAGACGACAACACCCACGGTGTTGAAGGTTCAGTTATCTATCAAACAAAAGATAGCTTCCCATCTTGATAGAAAGGAATAAAACATGGCAGAAAAACAATGGTATTTTAAATTTGACCCAGCAACCAAAGAATTTATTCCTGGTGCTGTTTTCACAGAAGAACAGCCAGATAATTCAACAACGGTTGACCCAGCAACGTCTGGTTATATTGAACCGACATGGAACGGTTCAGCATGGACTGGTACTGTGACACGTGAACAATGGGTGCAACAGCAACAAGCACAACAACAATCAACACCAGACCCTTATCAGCAACAGATAAGCACGGTTGCTAACCAATTGTTGAAGCAAAACATTACCTTATCACAACGGGTAGCTGTACTGGAGAAGGAGGCTAAGTAATGTTTGATATTTTAAAGTCGTGGTATGAAATGGGCCTACAGACTAACGATAGTTTGAAAGATTGGGTTATCGTTCAAGCAATTACTGCTGACCAGTTCCAACAAATTACTGGTGTTGTTTACCAGTAGAATCAGAAAACGTGGGGGAAGGAGGACAGATATAAGATGTTATCTGTTCAAAATATAGGGGATGTTTCATCACTGGTGACTATCTGTGGTGCAATCCTTGCCGGCTTGGGATGGGGATTTAAGGCAATTGTCTTGAATCCCCTTTTACGTGAAATCAAATACCTAACCGACCAATTCAAGGGTTTAAATGACACGTTACGGGAAATCCGTTCACATTCTGATGAACTGGAAGACCGTGTAAACACTCATGAAGTTCAAATTGGACGGTTACAGGTATTAATAGGAAAAACGGAGGAATAATAATGGACACAAATTTGCTTACTGCATTGGCTACAATCTTAACGCCATTCTTGGCATACGTATCACACAGCGCTGTTCAGTTTTTGAAGACAAAAACTAAGAATGGCAATTTGCAAATGCTTCTTACTTGGGCGGATCAAGCTGTCTCGATGGCAGAATCAACTACATTGGCTGGCCCTGATAAGAAGGCACAGGCCATGCAATTGGTCACTAGTCGCCTAGTGGCTAATAAGTTGACTGGCAAGTTCTCACAAGAACAAATCGGCGCTGTGGTAGAACAAGCGGTTATTCGTTTGAACGCCATCGGCACAACTAAATAATTGAACACTAGGACATCCATTTATTGGATGTCTTTTTTATATAGGAGGAAAAAACACATGACAGTATCAGGATTGGCAACGCCTTACGGATTTCAGTCGTTTCCTAATTACACGGCAGGTCGTCAGGGAAACTCAATTAATAAAATTGTAATCCACCACATGGCGACTACTGATTATGATTCAGTTCCCGGTATTTGGAACAGTCGCCAGGCTTCAGCACATTATGGTATCGGTAAGAACGGTGAAATTCGAGCATATGTTGATGAAGATAATACAGCTTGGCATGCTGGTGACTGGAATGCTAACTTGACATCAATTGGAATTGAACATTGTAACATCAACGGCGCACCAACTTATGACATTGCACAAGCAACGGTGGAAGCATCGGCTAAATTGGTAGCAGACATTGCTAACCGTTACGGTTTGGGTCTAGTTGTACCTGGCAAGAACTTGTTCCCACACTCTGACTTCACTTCAACTGCATGTCCTGGACAATTGCGTGGTAAGTTGCAAGAAATTGCCGACCGAGCAAACGCCATCAATGCAGGCGGTAACTATGTGCCATCACAATCAGCACCAACATCAACTTCACAGCCAACGGCATCTAGTTCAACTGGTAAGACTTACATCGACAACTTCAAGAACGGTGGTGACCGTTTCGTCTTGCAAGGCACGATGGTCAACAACCACACGGAATTGCAAAACGGAATCTACCAATCAGAAATTGATGAATTGACTGCCGACCCGTTTGACTGGACAGATAACGGTATTCCAACTAAATTGTTGGATGATTTATCTGATCCCGCTGGTCGGTCGTTCAACGATGGTGCAACGGTTCGTTTCAAGGCTGAATATCAACGTGGAACAATTGACAAATATTTGCCAAATGTTGGTGACAACGGGGCAGTCGGAATTGATTTCTTAGACGGTAATGGAATCATTTGGTTCGATGCCAAGAAGTTCTGGGAACATGCGTAATCAATGGGGCATTGCCCCGTAAATATGATACAATTTAGATAACTCTTTTCGAGAGTTCTTGACTATGAGGCCTGCAATTGTGCGGGTCTTTTTTTGTTGCCTAAAAATAAATAAAAAAACTTTCGCAAAAGGTGTTTACATTATAGTACTTATGTACTATACTATACATATAGTCAAGAACAGAAAGAAAGAGGAAAATATTATGAACGAACGATACGTGTTGAAGACAGTTACACCTGAAAGAATTAAGGATTTAATTCGTGCCACTTATGAAGGTGAAGAATTGATGATGCTTGATGGATGTGAAATGAAGATTTGGCGCGACTGTGGTCGCCGTCAAGTATCAGACGATGAATTGTTTCATACACTAGACATGATGGTATGTAGCATGGTCTAAAGCCTTAGGGCTTTTTTATTTGGGGATTACTATGGAAATTAAACAAAAAATTGAAATACTATTCAATAGCGGATTAAGTGGATATGCTATCGCTAAGGAAACAGGTGTCAACCAGTCTTCAATTAGTAAATTTATGAATGGCACACGTCCAATTGAAAATATGACACTTGAAACGGCTCAAAAACTATCTGACCTATACGACAAAAGAATCAACGATGTTGAACTGCCAGCAAATTACGATGTCATCAAGAAAGTGTTCCGATTGGAATTTAAAGAAATTCTTGAAAGTCAATTGGACTTATACAAGGAATCACCAAACACTGACGACAAGTTGATGTTCAATTATTTGTATCATGAATTTGATAAAGTGATGCACGATAATCAAACCATTTATGAAATCGGTGATTTGGTCAACAATATGGTTGAACCAAGTCAACAAATGATTGATGAATTATAATGCACGGTATTTACACGTATTTTTGTTAAAACACTGATAAATGTACATTTTCAATACCGCTAGTCGGCATTTTGCATAAAAACGTTAATACAAGTAAAACCGCTTTATACCGGGTGAAGGCCTGGTGTAGAGCGGTTTTTCTGTGGTTTATTGAATTGTTTTTTTAGACATCCTCCACACTAGTTGCAATAAAAATAATAATATTTTATACTTTAGGCGTCAGATAACTTGAGAGGGATAAAGCTGGGTTCGCGGATGCGAGTAGGTTGGCGTTGCTAACTAAGAATTCCTTTGCTCCCGGGGTTATCTTTTTTTATTTGATATTTTTTGCAGCGTTCTTGCTACGTGAAATGGACTCATATTCCGTGAGATATACAACTTTCGGGTGCAAGCTATGAACAACGAATTTTCATCAAAGGAATAAATGGTGAACAAAGGATTGTAACAACTGGCTGGATATTAGACGATGATGGACTGAGACTTACTAGTGCATATATTAATACCAAAAAGGATGGTTAGTATGATTTTTAAACAATATGATTATGTTGAATTAAATGATGGCCGTAAGATGGTGATAGTTGAACCTTTGGCTGACAAAGATCACTATGTTGGAGAAGTCATGGATAATGATGGTAATACACTAGATTTAGCGATTGTTGCTATTAGAGATGTTATCCGAGTTATTTCTTAATAACTAACAAGCACTCACGTTTGTGAGTGCTTGTTCTATCGGAAATCGAAAAAATGACGTTCTCAGCCACCGCATCAACCTATAAAGACAGGTTGGATTCTTGGGCCGTAGGATTTTAGGTTGACTAGTATCTATATTGATATGAAAGGACGAAGTTAATGATAATCCATGAAAATGATGTTGTTCGCTTAAAAGATGGGCGAACAACAGTAATCGCAAATGTTCTTAGTAATGGTTTTTATCTTGCTGAATTTGTGGCTGATAATAATCTTGGCGATGAACCGACTGGTTACGAAGAAATTGAAAAAAGTGATATTGAAGAAATAACATATCATGCAAAGTGTTGATATTTTGTAGCATTATTCCATTTGATTTTTGATGAATCTATTTCTATTTTATTAGCCACATAATTAGTGTGGGTAACATGCCTCCTATAAGACCAAGGACTGATGGAACGACAATATTCCAGACGATTTTATTGTTAAAATTGATCTTTTTTTAAATCAAAATATGTTGATCCAGAAGTGGTTATACAGTATACAGCCGTCATTTTTTCTATGTATTTTGCGTCTGTCAGTTCTGATAATGCAATTTCTGTTCTCTTTTCTCCTTTGATAGGAGATTTACTAAATATTTCACCTTCAGAAAAATAAGAAACATGGGGGTTAATGGGGTCAAAGTTATTATTTATAAAACTTTTAAGAAGTAGTTCAGCATTTTTGGTAAGCACGATATTCTCCATATTCTAAATAATTAAAGCATATCAGAAGGTCGATAAACGTCATAATTGTAGTTAATTTTAAGTTAATGGATATTTTAGTTAAATCAATGATTTCGGTCTCAATAGTGTAAAAACAATTTAATATATTGACAATATATTGAAAAATATTAAAATCATAGGTAGATGAATATACGACTGGTTAAGATTGCATTTACAAAATTAATTGTTAAGTTAAATTAAGAGGGAATGAAAATGACGTATTCCATTCCGGTATATCATATTGATACTAACGATAGGATTGATAAATATATCAAAGACGAAATTTTTTTGAAATCTCTTGAAGATGGTGATTGGCTTGGATCCGGTATGTATTTTTGGGATAATAGGGCTAATATGAATTACTGGTATCGAATTAAAGCAAAGAAATTTCCATCAAAAAATTTTGCCGGTGTTCAAGTTCAACAAAATTTTTTAGAGGAAGAATTGCTGGATTTAACAGATACTGAAACTTTATCAAAGATTCTTGGCTACGTTGATTTTATCGGTAAAATGCGATCAAGTACTGCTGATATTGAAAAACATTTCGGGGCGCTGTTAAACGCCCTGTATAAAATGATAGAATTGAAGCCTGAATTATTTGATTTTTCGTTTTCTGTGATTCGGGGTAGTGGAATGTATGGTAAAACTAAAATCAGGAATAATGAAAAACAGCTGATTGACGAAAAATTAACAACATTTCCCCATTTGACAGCACAAGTGAAAACAATTTATCTGTTTAAACATGATGACTTTGCTGTTAAAGGGACAAAGAAAAAAATAGATATATCAACAAAGTAGTTAGGAGGAAATATGAAATTACCAACATTAAAAGAGTTTGAACACTCAATAGCAAAATTGAACCAAGCCGATTTGGATAACATTTTAAATCAATTAGACGAAGAAATACGTAAAATTGACGAAGATAATGATTCTGAGTCAAGATTCACTTTGTATTTTCCCAGAGATTCAAATATATCAATGTTATCAGGACAATTGAATAATAAGACCAAGTTTTTATTATCAAAAAATACTTTTTATACACAAGAAAAGATAGAAATTAATAACTATGATTATTTTTTTGAAAATAGTTATAATTTTCTGAATATAAAAAATCTTATTTTACGGCCTATTAATTTTAGATTCGAAAGCAATCAAGAGGTTTGGAATTTTGAAGAAGGGAAAGTAGATGACAAGACTTTTGTATTCTAAAAATAGGGTTTATAACATTAATTATAATTTCAATCCTGATAAAAGTTTTGAAAACCACGAGAAAGTCAAAATTTCTTTGATTAATGCTAAAGTTGGGTTTCCAGATAAGGGGCCATGGGATGAAGCTATAATCAATATTGATGTTGGTGTAGAAACTAAAGTAAACGAAGAAATGTTTCGTACTTTATCTTTTTCAGTGAGATTCTTCTTTAAAATTAAAGGCGATATTGAAAATGTTACTGAAAAATTTGTGATGGATCAAGGTTACGGTACGATTATGAGCAATATTCAAGCACTAATTAAATCTATTTCAGAAATTGGTGGTAATATACCTATTATCATCAATGATATAAATCCTAATATTGAAAATATAACCGATGTCGAATAAAGTAATTATTTTTAAAGACCAATTAAATTTTTGACTTGAACCTCGGAATTTGGATAACCAAATTCGGGATTCATAGCAAGCACTCAAATTTTGAGTGCTTTTTTGATCATTCTATGGCTTTTTTCCATACCTAAGTAGAGTCATCTTTATTCTCATTACAAATTACTTGTCATTTATTTCACATTTAGGTTATAATTGATAAATAAACGAAACAAAAGGAGAGAGTGAAATGCAAGATGATTTTGCAATGAAGATGAAGCGAACAGTTGGTTTTGATGGACTGATTTCAACATTGATTGGGGCCTTTATCGTATTCTGGCCAGGGGCCAGCGTTAAACTTTTGGCCAGCATAATCGGAGTAGCGTTATTGATTCTTGGAGGAGTTAAGTTACTCTTTGCCTTGAATGGTAGTGAAACAAAGAAGAGTACTAAGCTTTATGATGTTTTGGTTGCAATTCTTTATTTGGTCGCTGGATTATTTGTTTTCATCGACATGGAAGCTGCATCATTCTCATTATTGTTGGTTGTCGGCGTTTTGACCGGAATTACCTGGTTAGTTGAAGGAATTATTCAAATCGTTGTTGTTAACCGCTTGGGCGGCAACCACGTCTGGCACTTTATTTCAGCCTTAATCAGTGCCTTAGCCGGAATGTCTTTGATTTTTAGTCCCTTTGTTGGTGGACTCTTAGTTTGGATGTTCTTAGGAGTTATGTTGCTAATCGTGGGAATCTTCAAGTTGGTCCACTACTTTACGATTGGTAAGTAAGACTAGTTAGGATAAAATCCTATCAAATTAACGAGTGCCTTGATGTCCTGCAACCATTAAGCGCTAACTTGAATTCAAGTTGCAAATGAGGGAAACAAATGCGGTTATGGCACTATCAGTTGATCAAAGATTTATCGCGCAACCATATTCTTGGTCAGTGGCGTGAGTGCTTGGCCATTACGGGCGCAATTGCGAAACATGGTCAAGTTAACCATGCAACTGTTAATCGGTTGAATGATTATCCGATTGAGCATTTACAGGTCTATATTCAACTTGTTAAAGACGAGATGGGGCGGCGTGGCTATCGAGTGACAGAAAAGTCCCATCAAAAGCTAATCAATGATATTGCCTTCGATTGGGACCAACCGGTTTCTTACACTCAGAATCAAGACGGTGTCGTGACCTTACCTGATGGACAGAATTTATTTGCTGGTTTTCATGATCGACGGTACTGGTTACAAAACCTTTATATGATGCAGGAAAAGTATGATACCCAACAAATCGAAGCTGAGGTCTGGCAGGACATGATTCGTGATTATCCAGGTGATGAATTTTC
>NZ_DF968001.1:73674-84850 GCF_001047075.2 Fructobacillus ficulneus | reverse complement strand
CAAACAATGTTTGCCCGCTTTTTACTGGTTTTAGAAGAAGATGTTTTTTGATAGTAAAAGATTTTCATCTTCTTGAGTAGCTGGTTGAAAACCCTTTTTAATCAAGTGCTTGACGTAGATTTTGTTGTAGAAGAAGCCCATAACAATACCGTATAGGCCAGGCACAATTCCAATCGTCTCTAGTCCAAAAATAAGAAGGACTAATAAACCGATGAAGAACCACAAAAAGTGTCCACGGAAAAGGGCAGGTAGACAACCAAAAAAGAAAGTTGTCCACGAATAACCGAGCTTAGCTTGCTTTCGTTGATGGGTATAAGGATTGAATAAATTAACAAACATAGAAGTCTTCTTTCTACACAACGCTCTGTAAATTATATTATGTAGGCTATGTTACAACTTTATTTGAATTTATACAATAGTATTTCTATATTTTTTCAATTATTTACCGATTAAATAGCTCATAATCAAGGCAATAACCGCAGGAATGAAGATTGAGTAGCCATCAATGAATGGTACTGAGACTGTAATGATGATGACCCCCAGGAAAAAGGATAAGAGGACGGTTCCCATATCAATGGCTTTACCGAGTGATTCACGATTACGACGGAAAATACCTTCGTAGAAATTAGCACAAAATGTCCGAATATTCCCAGTCATCATGAGTGGAACGAAAGGGCCACCCTTTAAGCGACGAAATTCTTGTAGTTCAGCTGCTGCTACAAAGGAAAGAATTGATGTACCAACAAGACTGGGAACGTCATTTTCAATTAAAGCAGAAATAATCAAAATTCCAGCCATGTACCAAAGAACCGCACGGCGCTCAAAATTTTTACTGTAGCCACGAACTTCAAGGTAGTGTTCCATTATTTTAGTGAGAACAGTACCAAAGCCAAAGGCCAAAATAGAAATTAGGTAGCGAGCTGATGTAAAAAATTGTAAGTTACCGATATGCATGCCCAGTAAAATGATATTACCGGTTTGTAAACCGGCAAAAACGTGGCCATGAATTAGGTAAGAGTAAGCATCCAATGATCCAGCGGTCATGGTTAGAAAGCTAGCAAAAAGTAACCTTTCATGGGATGGGTAAGTGTTATTAGACAAAAGTACAACCTCCATTCGAAACTACTATTGTACTGTAAATTGTCCCCCGAAAACGAGAACAATAGTATGTCTTTTTTATCAGTCTGATTTTCAAAATTTTAATTTACCTGGATAGGTATAAATATATTTAACAGTAACTGACAAAGACGGTCTTTGAATTAGTTTTAGTATAACGCGGATCTATTCAAATATTCCTAAAAATAATTAGAATAATTCAAATGTAAAGTGCTATACTCGTCCATAGTATAAGGTTATGGAGGAAGAACAGATGAAATACGGAATGCGTACACCAAGTTTTAAAAAATCAATGGCAGCTAGAACAACTGGAAAGATGAAGCGTTCAGTTAAACGAGCTTTGATTCCTGGCTATGGAACCCGAGCACGTGGTTGGGCTCATCCAAAAAAAAAGCTTTACAACAAGGTTTATCACCGGACAACTTTTAGTATCATGGATTTGTTGAAATAAAAATCTTTGACACTGCTGAAATTTTGTTAATTTTTATTTGACAAAACCAACAAAGGTGTTTATGATAAGCACAACATATAAATTATAAATTACTGAGAAAAGATGAGTAAATATCTAATCGATTTATTAGAGAGCCTGGTTTGGTGCAAAAGGGCATTTCAGAAGATATTGAAGATGGTCTTTGGTTACGGTATAGGTGGTGAGTCAGATGATGAGCTCCCTACGGATTGACACTCGTTATTGTGTTAAGAGATAGCTACGATGAGTGTCTTAAGTGTTGGTCAATAAACCAACAGTAGGGTGGTACCGTGCCATGTTTGGCGCCCCTAGAATTACATTTTTTGTGATTCTAGGGGCGTTTTTTATTTGGACAAGAAGGAGGTCGACAATGACGGCAAATGCAGTAAATGGATTTTTACAACAAAATCGAGAATGGGTTAATCAAACCATTGAAGCACCACGAAAAATTTTGGTTTGGAATTTGATGCCCAACAAACAAAATACTGAATTTCAATTTTTGTCTTTGTTAGACCAACTTGACCAAGACGTAGAAGTTACTTTTCTCTATGCTTGTAGTCACCACTTCAAGACAGTTCGGCAAGAAGATGTTGAAAGCTGTTATGCCTGTTGGCACGACATCCAAGATCAAAACTTCGATGGTTTGATTATCACCGGAGCACCGGTTGAACAACTGGACTTTGAAGACGTTGACTACTGGCAAGAATTTCAAACCATCAAGGCTTGGGCTCAAGACCATGTGGGGCAAACGATTAATGCCTGTTGGTCGGCTCAGGCGGCGCTCTATCATGACTTTCAAATTCCAACCCAACAATTAGATCAAAAGCTCTTTGGTATTTATCAAGAAGAACAAATCAATGACCAGTCAGTCTTAGCTCAAGGATTGGAAGACTTCACAACTCCCCAGTCCCGCCATGCCGGTTCAGTGATTGACCGTCAAGACTTACCAGAAGATTTAGAAATTGTCGTTGATAACGCTGAGGCTGGACCGTTGGTCTTATTCTCGGCTAGTCACCACCAAACCTATGTGACCGGGCATTCAGAATACCAAACCGAAACTTTAGACCAAGAATATCGCCGGGACCTGAAGAAGGGCTGTTTGATTCAAGAACCTGCCAACTATTACCCAGATGACTACTACGATTGCGGCGCTAAAATCATTAACACCTGGCAAGATAGCAGTATCCAACTTTACCAAAACTGGTTAAATTTAATCGAAAACAAGGAGAACAGCGATGACAAAAACCAATGCTTTTCATTTTGAAACCTAACAGGGAAATGGTAGGTAAAGGGTCTACCATTGTGAAAATCATCAATTGTAGAAAAAATTATAGAAAATTAATTTTAAAAAGAGAAGGAAGATAAATCAATGGCAAGTGAGTGTTCATGGCAACGAAAAATTGAAACGATTTTAGCACAGGCGGGGAACCGGGTAGACCAGGTGACTGGGTCAATCTCAATGCCCCTGTACTTTTCGACGGCTTACCGCCACGAAGGGTTAGGCCAATCAACCGGGTATGACTACTCGCGGATGACCGAACCAACCCGGGCCGTCTTAGAGGATGTTCTAGCTCAAATGGAAAACGGGGTCAAGGCCTTCGCCGTCTCATCAGGGATGGCTGCCATCCAATTGGCTTTTTCCCAATTTAAGAGTGGAGATCACATCATTATTTCCGATGACCTCTACGGCGGTTCCTTTCGTTATTTTGATTTGTTAGCCGACCAGTACCACTTACGGTTCAGTAAATGGGATGGTCAAGACTATGATGCCTTGGATGCCTTGTTGGCCGATGATGGTCAAGCGGTCTGGTTGGAAACTCCTTCGAATCCGACGATGAAGGTCATTGATATTGAAAAAACGGCCGACCATGCCCACCAGTATGATGCCCAGGTCTTGGTCGACAACACCTTCTATACGCCATTAATCCAACAGCCCTTGAACTTAGGGGCGGATATCGTCGTGCATTCGGCCACTAAGTATCTGTCTGGTCATAATGATATCTTGGCCGGGGTGGTTATCTGCAAGACAGAAGAAACAGCAGAAGTCTTGGGCAAGAACTTGATTACCACAGGACCAAACCTTGGTCCTTTCGATTCCTGGTTGCTCTTACGGAGCTTGAAGACCTTACCGTTACGCCTGGCCCGACAAGAAGAAAACGCCCAACGTTTAGTAGCCGAACTGACTAAGTCACCAGCGATTGAAAAAGTTTTGTATCCTGGTCGGGGTGGCATGATTAGTGTCTATGTCCAAGACGACGTCAGCGTTGATTTGTTCTTACAACACCTAGAAGTGATTTCCTTTGCAGAAAGTCTGGGTGGGACGGAAAGCCTGGTCACTGTACCAGCCGTCCAGACCCACGCTGACATGTCAGAAGAGGAACGTGCTAAGACCGGAATCACTGCTAACTTGTTACGAATTTCATGTGGAATTGAAGACGCCAGCGATTTGATCCGTGATTTGAACCAAGCCTTAGCCGCTGCGAGCCAACCAACAAAGGAGTTAATCCATGACTAAGGAAAACTTTTCCGACTGGACGAAAGTCATTAAGACAACAACCAAGCCCGATAAGGAAAGTGGGGCCATTAACCCACCAATTCAAATGTCATCGACCTTTGAACAACGGGACTTTGACCACTTTGGTAAGTGGGACTATGCCCGGTCAGGGAACCCAACCCGGGATGTCTTAGAGGATTCAATTGCCAGTTTGGAACACGGGACGCGAGGCTTTGCCTTTGCCACGGGGATGGCTGCCATTTCAACGGCCTTGTTGACTTTGAACCAGGGTGACCACGTCATCTTAACCAAAAACGTCTACGGTGGAACCTTCCGCCTGGTAACCGAAGTTTTGGTTAAGTATGGGATTGACTACACCTTTGTTGATTTGGGGGATGAAGCCGAGTTAAAGGCGGCCTTCCAAGATAATACCAAGGTTGTTTACGTGGAAACCCCCTCCAACCCGACCTTGCAGGTGACAGACATTCGTCAGGTGAGTGCCTTGGCGCATGACCACGGGGCTTTGGTCTTTGCCGATAACACTTTCATGACGCCCGTCTTGCAAAAGCCTTTGGACTTGGGGGCCGACTTGGTCATCCATAGTGCCACGAAGTTCTTGGCAGGTCATAGTGACCTTTTGGCCGGCTTGATTGTCACTAAGGACGAAGACTTGGGCAACCAGGTTTACTTCCTACAAAATGCCATGGGGGCCACGCTCGGTGTTTCAGATTCTTGGCTCTTGTTGCGGGGAATTAAAACTGTGGCCGTCCGGATGGAAAAGGAATCAGCCAACACCCTTGAATTAGCTACTTGGCTAGAGAGTCAGGACCTGGTCACTAAGGTTAACTATCCTGGTTTAGCTAGTGATGCCGGCTTTGCAGTCCAAAGTAGCCAGGCCCAGTCTGGTGGGGCGGTCTTGTCCTTTGACATTGGTAGCGAGGACAACGTCCGCCAGTTAGTCGAACACTTGGAAATTCCAATCTTTTCCGTTTCACTGGGTGCGGTAGAATCAATTATTTCTTACCCACCAAAGATGTCCCACGCAGAAATGAACACCGAAGAACGCCATGCCCGTGGAATCACGGATGGTTTGGTCCGATATTCCGTTGGTTTGGAAGACATTGAAGACTTGAAGGCTGACTTAAGCCAAGCCTTTGACAAAATTAACAATCAACAATAACGATGAAGAGATGAGTACCTAAGGAAATTCATGACAGAGAGCCAGGAGGGTGAGACCTGGTATGAAAATGCTTAGTGAAGATGGTCTTGGAGTGTTTAGCCACTGAATCACATTCGTGACAAGGCGACTACGGTTAACAACCGTTATCCTGTTTTAGTTAGCAATCGTGCTAGCTAAATGAGATTTTTGCCAATGGCAAAAAAATTAGGGTGGTACCGCGCAAAAAGCGCCCCTAGAGTGACAGAGATGTTAGTCTAGGGGCGCTTTTTAGTAGAAAAATAAAGGGAGAAATGAAGATGACAAAGACGATTGTAGGATTTCCACGAATTGGTGCAGAACGCGAATTGAAGTTCGCAACGGAACATTATTGGAAAGGCAAGATTGATGCCGAAGAATTGTTGGCGCAAGCCAAAGTAATCAAAAATGACCACTGGCAAGTCCAAAAAGAAGCGGGTATTGATTTGATCCCCGTCGGCGACTTTTCATTCTTCGATAACTTTTTGGATGTCGCAACTGGCTTTAACATCGTTGCTGACCGGTACCGCCAACTTAATTTGTCTGCTTTGGATGAATACTTTGCCCAAGCCCGGGGGTACCAAAAGGATGGCAAGACTGTTAAAGCCTTGCCAATGAAGAAGTGGTTCAATACTAACTACCACTACATCGTGCCGGAATTTACACCAACGACTGAAGTGCGCTTGGTAAGTGACCGATTGGTCAAAGAAATTGAGGAAGCCCAAGAGGTTGGGGTGAATGCTAAGGCCGTTGTGATTGGTCCCTATACTTTGTTGAAGCTGTCACGGTTCCTGGACGGTGCACAACCAGCAGACTTCGTTGATGATTTGGTTGCGGCCTACGTTGATTTGTTAACTCAAGTCGGTCAAACGGGCGTGGAATTCGTGCAAATTGACGAACCAGCCCTAACATTTGATGTGAGTGAGACCGATCAAGCCCTTTTTGATCAGTTATATGATCAAATCGTAGCTCAGTCGGGTTCAACCAAGGTTATCTTGCAAACCTACTTTGGTGATATCCGCGATGTTTACCAAGATGTAATTCAAAAGCCCTTTGCTGGTATTGGACTAGACTTGCTCGAGGGGTCTGAAAACATCAAGTTAATTCAAGAATACGGTTTCCCACAGGACAAGATTTTATTTGCCGGAGTGGTCAACGGGAAGAACGTATGGCGTAATGACTATACCGAAACCCTTGATTTGTTGAACAATTTGCCAATCGATGGTGAAGTTGTCTTGAACACTTCATGTTCACTCTTGCATGTTCCTTATTCAGCTAAAAATGAAAGCCAACTACCAAAGGATGTATACCGCCATTTGGCCTTTGCTGTGGAAAAGTTAGGTGAATTGTCAGACTTAGACCACATTCGCCAGGGACATGCTGATGATTTGTTGACCAATAACAAGGTGCTCTTTGCGACAACCAAACACCCGGTTAATGTGGCCGTTCAAGACCGAATTTCCGGGTTGACGGAAGCTGACTACCATCGTTTGCCAGACCGCCAAGAACGGGAAAAGATTCAGCAAGAGGCCTTGAACTTGCCCCTCTTCCCAACGACAACGATTGGTTCATTCCCACAGACAGCTGAAGTCCGGGCCAACCGTCGTCATTACAAGCACCATGAAATTACCAAGGACCAGTATGACCAATTCAACCAAGAAAAGATTGCGGAAGCCATCAAGAAGCAAGAAGAATTGGGCTTGGATGTCCTAGTTCATGGGGAATACGAACGCAATGACATGGTCGAATACTTTGGTGAAAAGTTGGATGGCTTTGTCTTTACTCAAAATGGTTGGGTTCAATCATACGGTAGTCGGGCAGTGAAGCCCCCAATCATCTGGGGGGATGTCAGCCGAGTGGCCCCAATCACCGTAGCAGAATCAGTCTTTGCCAATGGCTTGACGGATAAGTTAGTTAAGGGAATGTTGACTGGTCCAGTAACCATCTTTAACTGGTCATTCCCCCGTGAAGATATTAAGCGTGAAGGGGTCGTAACGCAGATTGCTTTGGCCTTGCGCGATGAAGTCCTTGATTTGGAAAAGAATGGCATCAAAATTATCCAAATTGATGAACCGGCTTTGCGTGAAAAATTACCCCTCCGTCAATCCGATTGGAACGAAAAGTACTTAGATTGGGCTGTCCCAGCCTTTCGCTTGGTTCACAGTGGCGTGGCGGCCGATACGCAAATCCACACCCATATGTGTTATAGCGAATTTAGTAATATCTTGACGGCTATCGATGACTTGGACGCCGACGTGATTTCATTTGAAGCCTCACGGGCAGACTTCACCTTGATTGACGACTTAGTTGCTAACCATTTCCAAACTCAGGTTGGTCCTGGTGTGTATGATATTCATTCACCACGAGTTCCAGCACCAAGCGAAATCAAAAACTTAATTGAAGAAGTCATCGAAAAGATTCCGAGCCGCAAAGTTTGGATCAACCCCGATTGTGGTTTGAAGACCCGGTCAGAAAGTGAATCATGGGCCAGCCTGAAGAATATGATTGAAGCCATTCAATCGATTCGGGAGGATGCCTATGAGCTTAGTTGAACAATTTAAGAAAAAAACGGTCTTTTCATTGGAAGTTTTCCCTCCCAAAAGCAATAGTGGGTCCAAAAAAATTATTTCTACCCTGGAGGCTTTGAATGGTGTTAGCCCGGACTTTATTTCGGTAACCTTGGGAGCGGGTGGGAGTGCCCAAAGTCAAGAAACAGTTGAAGTGGCTAAATTAATTCAAAATGAGTTACACGTTCCGGCTGTGGCCCACATACCTGGTTTGTACCGGGGAACGGAAGATGTTGATCGGTTAATTGAAGAGCTCTTAGATAACCAAATTAACCATGTCCTAGCTCTACGTGGCGACCCTGTTGCTGGCTTAGCACCCAATGGTACCTTTGATCATGCGGTGGACTTAATTGCCTATATTCAGGACAAGTATCCTCAAGTTGAAATCGCCAGTGCCTGCTACCCAGAGGTGCATAGCGAATCGAAGTCGGTTGTTGAGGATATTAATGCCTTACGGGCGAAAGTAGCGGCTGGGAGCCAGCACTTAATTTCGCAATTGTTTTTTGATAACCAGCACTTTTATGATTTTCAGGAACGATTAGCCTTGGCTGATATTCAGGTGCCGGTTGAAGCTGGCATCATGCCTTGTACCAGTAAAAAACAGATTGAGCGCATTACAGCGATTTCTGGTGTTCCAGTCCCAACGAAGTATCGCAAGATGCTGGACCGGTATGCAAACAATCCGGCGGCTTTGAAGGATGCTGGGATTGCCTATGCCATCGATCAAATCATTGATTTGGTAGCTCAAGGTGTTGATGGTATTCATTTATACACGATGAACCAACCCGATGTTGCCGAAAGAATTTGGCAGGCTACTAAGTCGAGCTTTGCGGCTAATCAAAAAGAAAATCTGATGGTCTACTAAAAATAAAAAATCACCTACCTTGAAGTCCGAAGTCTTCAAGGTAGGTGATTTTATTTTTGAGAGAGAATGCGATGTGTATACTATAAATTAAGCGTTTGTTTCACTTGTTGATGCGTCAATCACTGATTTCTTACCGATAGTGAAGAGAATCCAACCAACAACAACGTAGGTAAGCAAGACAGTTAATGACTTGGCAATCCCGTTACCATTGAAGAAGGCGATGTCGCGGAGTAAGGTTCCAGTTGCACCAGGTGGCAACAATTGACCCAAGGCTCCCCAGAACTTTGGTAACATTTCAGGTGCTGATGAAAGCCCTGAGAGTGGGTTTCCAAGCAAAATTAACATGACGGCGGCGATTCCTAAACCACCGTTACCCATGACCTCTAAGAGACCAAGGACGAAGAAGGCAGTTGCGGCGATTCCGACCATGGCTCCTAGTGAAGTTAAGAAGTAGTTTCCATCAAAGGTACCAACACCGAATTGGATGACACCAACAAGGCCAAGACCACCAATGAAGGCAAAGGCCAAAGCGGCATAGAACTTTTGCTTCTTACCCTTAATCATGTTGGCAATCGCAACGGCTCCAATCCAACCACCAAGGGCGATTGGCAAAGCACCAGCAGCTAGACCAGTTCCCTTCGGATCAGCCTTAGGGAATGACTTCAATTCAACAACCTTCAATGTCTTTGTATCAACGGCTGCTGACTTAGCATTCAAAGCCTTAAGAGTATTTAGGTCAGTCGTTTGGGCCATCATTGGTGCTAGTTGGGCCTTAGCAGCAGCCTTTTGTTGGGTAACCACACCTTGACCGATTTGATTCAAGCCTTGGGCAACGGCTGCTGATGCTGCTGTTGCTTGGTAAAGACTCAAATCACCGGTTGCTGACATTTCAAAGGCACCGTAAATCTTACGATGGTTAACGGCATCTTTGACATCAGCGGTGCTGTCATAGTGCTTAACCTTGAAGCCTTTATCTGAAAGCGGCTTGGCCAACTTGTCGTAGGTAGCTTCGTTTGGTGCCACAAGACCAATTGGGACATTGTTAATGCCAGATTTAACGGCAGGCAGTGAGAATGCAGTCATCATGATACCAAGAACGACTGTCAAACCAAGAGCCAAGCCTAAAATAAACTTGTACGATGATTTCATGTGAGGACTCCTCTTTCGTTGTTATCTTATTATAATTATAGCGACATAAATAAAACAACCGACAATCGTTGGATAAAAGTTGGATAAGTCTTAAAACCTTGATATTAAAGACTTTATCCACCAAATCGTAAAAGATTGACGGTTATTTTTGTTGTATTTGTAATGAAAATAATTCTGAATTAATTGGCTGCCCGAAGAACCTTATTCAATAGCGGAGGAACAACTTGAATTAAAATATGGGTAAATTCAGCGGTTGATTCTTCATAATCAGAGCGAATCCAAGTAATGATCATGTTGGTTACCGTTCCGGTTAAGATAGTCAGCGCATACTTGGCTGGAATAGCCAGAGGGCGGCCTTCAGTGGTATTGAAAAATTCTTCCTTAGCTCGCTCAACCAAGCGGTTTTCAAAGGAGTGCTCAGCGTGGGGTGACAAAAGGAGAGAAGTTAGCTCGCGATTTTTGTAGAGTCGTTCAATTAAATAAGAAACCCGGTGTTCAAAGATGGCCGACTCGGTCAATGCATCGATAGCAGCATCTGGTAAAGTACCGATAGTGTCATCCAATAAATCACGCTGAATAGTTTCCATTAAATCGTCTTTATCCAAAAAGTGGGCATAAAAAGTCGATCGATTGATATCGGCCGTTTGAATGATTTCTTGGACAGAAATTTTATGGAAATCTTTGTGAGCAAGGATTTCAAGAAAGGTCTGGCGGATGGCTGCATCCGACTTTGTGTAGCGTGCATCAGTTTTCATAATATTAATTTACTTTTTTTGATAAAAATTATTTGCGAAGAGGCCCATCATGTATGAGTCATGGTAGCAACCTTCGGCAAAGAAGTGTTGGCGGAGTCGACCTTCATTTTGAAAGCCAAATTTTTCGTAAATGTGAATGGCGGCAGGATTTTCAACATCGACATAAAGATAAATTTTATGTAGGTTCAAAACCGAAAAACCATATTCAATCCCGGCTTGGAGACCTTCTTGAGCCAATCCACGACCTTGGTAGCGGGTATCAATGATGATTTGAATTTCGCAATGACGGTGAATCGTATTGATATCGATCAATTCAACGACACCGGCAAATTCATTATCGTCTTCGATGACAAAGCGTCGTTCACTTTGGTCTAGGATGTGACGGTCATATAAGAGATTCAATTCATCGAGGGAATTAAAGGGCTCTTCAAACCAGAGGGCCATGACTGACCGAGAGTTTTTCTGCTGGTATATATGGGGTAAGTCTTGCTTTTCGAGGGGACGGATATTCATTGTTTGTCTCCAATTTTTCTGTGTGTCCATTCGGACAAGTGTTGGTAAAAACC
>NZ_DF968001.1:62502-73609 GCF_001047075.2 Fructobacillus ficulneus | reverse complement strand
TAAAAAGCGGTCTTACACTAGTAAGACCGCTTTTTATCTTAAATTTAATTAGATTGCCCCTGCTGGATTCGAACCAGCGCATAATGGCACCAGAAGCCACCGCCTTACCGCTTGGCTAAGGGGCAATTACTTGATATATATTACCCGTTTTTTATTTTTTTTGCAAGGGCTTTCCATGATTTAGTTTAGAAAATTTTGTTTACTTGAGTGAAAGGATTCATTTCTTAATAATTAAGACCAAATTTGTGAATTCGTTAGCTGATTTGAATTATTGACCTAGACCAATTATAATGAAAAAAGATAGTCCTGGATTGAAGACAGGCTTTCAATCAATCGAAAGAAACAGGGGTAACAGTGATTATGGCGATACCACGCTACATTGAAATTCATAACGAAATCCGACAACGGATTGCGGCAGGAGAATGGGGCACCAATAAGCGCCTACCAGCTGAACGTGATTTAGCCGAATCGTTTAGTGTTTCTCGAATGACCTTGCGACAGGCCATTCAAACCTTAGTCGATGAGGGCATTTTGGAGCGACGGGTAGGTTCTGGAACTTATGTTGCCGAAAAGAAGGTTTCTGAACGTGCCTTAGGCATGACGTCATTTACTGAGTTGATGAAAGATTCTGGCAAAGAAGCCCAGACGGTTACTGTTTCATATAAGGTGACCACACCATCTGTCTCAGAAATGGAACATCTGCAGCTGAATGCCGAAGACGAAGTCTTGGTGATGGAACGGCTACGGTTAGGGGATGACGAGCCAATTTTATTGGAACAAACAACACTGCCTGTGAAGTTGGTCAATAATTTTACTCGTTCAAGCCTGACAGAGTCCCTCTACGCGACTTTAATCGCAGCTGGGGTTCAACCAGGGCGAGCCGATCAAACGGTCACAGCGGCCTTGGCAACGGAACGTCAAGCTGATTTCTTGCAAATCAAGCGTGGGGATCCAATTTTGTCAGTACGCCAGGTTTCCTTTGACCAAGATGACAAGCCCTTTGAATATGTGCGGTCATACTATGTTGGGGACCGCTTTGAATTTAAGTTAACCCGCTAGGGTTGGCAAATAAAAAAGTTTGGAACATTTGTTCCAAACTTTTTTTGTTGAATTTACTTGTGGTGAACTTACTTGAAGTTCTTATCCCAAGCAGTTGTCTCAGCATCACCATAATACTTTGCAACTAATTGTTCTGTCTTCTTTGTTTGGTAAGCCTTAACGACTTCCTTGTAAATCTTATTGTTCTTGTCTGATTTACGAGCCGCAATCAAGTTAACCCACTTGTGTGAGTTTTGGTTCAATGGTTCAACGAAGATAGCATCACTATACTTCAATCCAGCTTGTTGGGCATAGTTACCGTTAACGATGGCTCCTTGAACACTGCTCAATGAGCGAGCGGTTTGGTCGGCTGAAACTTCCTTGACGTTTAGGTTCTTAGGGTTTGAATTGATGTCTTTGGTCGTGGCCAGTGTCAAACCTGACTTCAAACCAATCAGTCCAGCACTTTGTAAGATATAAAGGGCCCGGCTTTCATTTGAAGGATCGTTTGGAATGACAATCGTGTCGCCATCCTTAAATTGCTTAACATTCTTATAGGTATCTGAATAGAAACGACCAGGTCCGATGATGGTTTCACCAATTGGGATTAACTTGTTACCGTTCTTTGCGTTATAAGCATCTAAGAAGGCATAGTGCTGGAAGGCATTCAAATCAATGTCACCGTTTTGCAAAGCCTTGTTAGGTTGGGAATAATCTGAGAACTCTTTGAACTTCAATGTGATGCCATACTTATCTTTGGCAGTTTCAGCGATGCTTTTCCAGATGGCATCATCATTCTTGTTACCAGACATGATACCGATAGTAACAGTCTTCTTTGTGTTTGAACTATGATTTCCAAAGCTGAAGAAGCCAATAATAGCAATAATGATGATGACAAATCCTGTGATAAACCAATTCTTTTTAGACATGAATCTTTCTCCCTTTGTGTAAAAATACTATTGATAATAAAAAAGTCGCTTCTGTTCTTATAAATTAAGACAGAAGCGACTTTTCGCGTTACCATTCTGATAATTGTCTTGGATCACCCCAAGACAGCTCATTAACCATCGGGCCGCGGGGAATGATCCTAGCCGAATGGTGTGCCCAGGTAACGAGGGCCAATCCGTCAACTACTAACGGTAAACCGAGTCGTAGTTGCCAATCACAGGTCATTTTCAAAAGCTTGCTTACCTTACCTTGCACCAACCGGTAAGTCTCTAGGCTAAGCGTACTTTTTACTTTCCTGATCAACTTGTTTATTTATTTAATATGTTGTGAATAACAGTAATTATCAGTCGATATCTGCAACTAATATTTACTTGTGGTTATAGTGCTTAGCTAAGAAGTCACCAACGACTTGGACAACTAAGACAAGAATCAAAACTAAGAGGGTCGCAACCAAGGTCGTGTCATTAGCAAAACGGTTATAACCGTAAGCAATGGCCATGTTTCCAAGACCACCGGCTCCGATGGCACCGGCCATGGCAGTCAAACCAATCAATGAAATCAGCGTCACAGTTGAGACACGAATCAATTCTGACCGACCTTCGCGCAAATAAACACCGAAGACGATTTCAGTAAATGATGCGCCAACAGCCTGAGCCGCTTCAACAATTCCTGAATCAACTTCACTCAAAGCCACTTGGACTTGACGGGCGAAGAAGGGGAAGACACCCAATGAGAGGGGAACCAAGGCAGCTGTAGAACCAATTTGGGTTCCGACCAGGGTCTTAGTAACAGGAGCAATGAAAGCTAACAAGATAATGAAGGGAATTGCTCGGAAAACGGAAACAATCTTATCAAAAATCCAGAAAAGAATTCGGTTGGGGGTAATCCCCTTTGGTCCAGTGACAACCAAGCCAAAACCAAAGATTAGTCCCAATAGGCCACCGAAGATGGCTGACCAGAAGGTCATAAAGAGGGTTTGGTTGATGGCTGTCAGCCAGCCGGTGTCACCTGACCAACCTTGGTAGACGACGTTTGGGAAGTTTTGTGAAAACCAATTACTCATGCTTTAGTTCCTTTCAAAATTTCAACAGTGACACCTTGGTCGGTCAATGAATCCAAACCAGCGGCTAAGCCGGCTTCAGTTCCTGAGAGCACAACCAAGAGTGAACCGACTTCGGTTCCTTGTAAGATTTCGACGTTACCATACAAGATGCTGGCAACGACTTGGAAGTTTTGGTACAAACCAGTAATTAATGGTTCGTTAGTTGAGTTACCAGAATAAGTCAACCGGGCAAAGAGTTGACCGGCAGGCAAGTTTTCGACGACATCTGTGGCAGAGATGGCAGCCAAAGCTTTGTCCTGGTTCGTTGCCGTTTCGATAAATTCCTTAGTCAACGGTGCTTGCGGCTTGGTGAAGATATCCAATGTTGAGCCCTGTTCGAGGACGGCTCCGTTTTGCATCACGGCAACCTTGTTCGCGATTTCTTTGACGGCTTCCATTTCATGGGTTATCAACAAAATCGTCAAATTAAATTCTGCATTAAGCTTCTTTAATAAGGCCAAAATTTGGTTGGTCGTCTTGGGATCCAAGGCTGAAGTCGCTTCATCCGAAATCAGAATTTCGGGGTCATT
Organism: Fructobacillus ficulneus; assembly: GCF_001047075.2. Lineage (GTDB taxonomy): Bacteria > Bacillota > Bacilli > Lactobacillales > Lactobacillaceae > Fructobacillus > Fructobacillus ficulneus. The sequence continues at coordinate 69,991 of NZ_DF968001.1, read as the reverse complement.
GGCCAAGGCACGGGCAATGGCCACACGTTGCTTTTGTCCACCAGAAAGCTGTGAAGGGAATTGTTCGGAACGGTCAGATAATTCAACCAATTCCAACAATTCAGACACTTTAGCTTTCTTTTCATTGGCTGAAAGAGGTGAGTGTTGCAAGGCAAAGGCCACGTTTTCAGCGACAGTTCGTTCATTTAAAAGGTTGAAGTGCTGGAAAATCATCCCAATCTTACGACGACGGTCGCGGAGATCCTTGGGTTTGATTTGCACACCCTTTGAACTTTGACCATCGAAGAAGGTTTCACCGTTAACCACGACTTGGCCAGCAGTTGGTACCTGCAAGAGGTTAATAGCTCGGACAAGAGTTGATTTTCCGGCTCCGGAATAACCAACAATTCCGAACACGTCACCGCGGTTAACGTCGATGGAAACATTTTTAACGGCTTCGATGGTCCGCTTCTTTTGAGTGAAGGTTACGTCGATATTTTTAAGGGAAATAATCGGATTCGTCATAGATAGATATTGTGCTAAGCACTTTCCTTTCTGAATGGCTACTTTTAGTGAGTATAACTGTCGATAATCAACTTAACGAAATTAATGTTGTCATCATAGTCAGCGATACGGATATTTTCGTTGGGGGCGTGATCCAAGGCACCTTGGTAACCAACGCCTAAACTAATAATTGGTGCAGGGATGGCGTTATTAACGTAGGCCATTGGTCCTGTCCCGGGTGAGGTTGGTGAAACAACCGGTTCTCCAGGGTAAAGATTTTTAGCTAAATCAATAACCTTTAAGATTTCTGAATCGGACATATCAGACCGGTAACCAGGCTGGCCGAGGGTCTTCGTGACAGTCAAGTCAGCAAAGCCTTGGTCGGCGAGGTAGTCACGAATTTGACCAAGGGTCTTATCCGGGTCCATGCCAGGAACCAAGCGGGCTTCTGCTTTGGCTGTGGCTTGGGCGGGAAGGACGGTTTTGACACCGGCTTCTTCATAACCGCTAGACAAGCCTTCGATGTTCAAACTTGGTTCGAAGTACAAAGCATTCTTCCAATCGGTTTGACGCTTGTCTGACAAGAGTGGTGCTTGAATTTGATAGTCCTTGATGAAATCTTCCTTAGTACCAGGAAGAGCAGCAATTAGGGCTTGTTCGCGGCCGTTTGGTGTTTGAACGTCATCATAGAAACCAGGAACTTTGATTTCACCAGTCTTCGGATCAAAGAGGGTCGCCAGACCCTGGGTTAACCGCCAAGCGGCAGAGTCGACGATGGTTGCCAGTGAAGAATGCAAATCAATGCCGGCCGTTTGGGCAGTGATATCGAAAGTCACGATACCCTTGTTCCCGCCACCAAGTTCGATTTGGCCTTGGGCATCCTTATTACCGGATTCCCAGATGATCAAATCAGCTTTGAGTTCTGGGTGTTGGGCCAGGTAATCATCAAGGTGTTGCGAGGCCGTTTCCTCAGAACCTTCAAATAGGAAGGTAATGTTAACTGGTAATTGGCCATCATGGTCATCGAGGTATTCGGCCAGGGCGGTTAAGCGGGCGGTAATATTGCCCTTGTCATCGTCGACACCACGACCAATCAGGTGACCATCCTTTTCGGTTAAGGTCCAGGGGTCACTGTCCCAAAGGTTAAAGGGTTCAGCTGGTTGAACATCATAGTGGTTATAGATGATTAAGGTCTTAGCATCAGCTTTTTGACTTTTAAATTGACCAATCACGAGTGGTGCAAAGTAAGATTCGTCAATTTCAACTTGTCCACCCAACTTTTCTAAGGCCGAGCCAAGTAGGTGAGCTGTTTCTGGTAAAGATTCCCGCTTAGCAGAAACACTGGGAAGGGCAATTAGTTCCTTTAAAAGAGTTAAATACTCTGCTTTTCGATTAGCCATGGGTAAGAAATTTCCTTTCAAGATTAGTGTTAATTTTATATGTATTGCGGGGAAAGTCCCCGCCAAATGGTCTTACTTCTTGTAATCCCAAACAGTGATTTCAGCACCGTTGTAGTTCTTCTTAACCAATTCCTTGGTCTTTTCAGTTTGAAGAGCCTTGACAACATCCTTGTAAGCCTTCTTGTCCTTATCAGACTTGTTAGCAGCAACGAAGTTGAAGAATTGTGTCGTGTTCTTGTTCAAACCTTCAACGTAGATGGCTGAGTTGAAGTCGATTCCGGCTGACTTAGCAAAGTTGGTGTTGATAACAGCACCGGCAAACTTAGGATCCTTCAATGAAGTAGCAGTTTGTGAAGCATCAACAGCAACAATCTTCAAGTTCTTAGGGTTTGAAGTGATATCTTGTGTCGTGGCTGTGCTTGTATCCTTAACCTTGATCAAACCAGCTTCGGCAAGCAAGTGGATACCACGGTTTTCGTTAGTTACATCGTTAGGAACGGCAATTTGGCTACCATCAGGGATGTCCTTCAAGCTCTTGTACTTGTTTGAGTACAAACGCAAAGGTGTTGTCCAAGTGTCACCGATTGAAACGATGTTTGACTTGTGAGCCTTGTTCCAGTTTTCCAAGAATGGGTAGTTTTGGAAGGCGTTCAAATCAACGTCGTGGTCTGACAAAGCCTTGTTAGGTTGTGAATAGTCAGAGAACTTAACGGTTTTAACTGTGATACCGTACTTATCCTTGGCAGTCTTAGCAACGGAAGCCCAAATTTGGTCTTCGGCCTTGTCACCGTTCATGACCCCAACCTTGACGACTGTGTCGTCCTTTGATCCGTGGTTGAAGAAGCTCAAGTAACCAATTCCAGCGATAGCAGCAACTGCTACAATTCCAATAATCGTCTTTTTTGCACTCATAATTTTTCTCTCTTTCTATTTGTAAAAGTTTGTTTTGGTGTTGATATTGTTAATTGGACTTTTAAGCGTCCGGTAAAACTAAGCAGGTGGTTGGTTCATATGCTAAATTCTCCCTTGTGTGCTTCAGGTAACAAAAAAAGCCACTTCTATCTTATAAGATTAAGACAGAAGCGACTTTACGCGTTACCATTCTGAGTTTTTTGCCTCGGGTTACCCCTGGGCAGCTCACTAACCATCGGGCCACGGGGAATGATCCTAGCCGAATGGTGTGCCCAGGTAACGAGGGCCAATCCGTCAACTACTAACGGTAAACCGAGTCGTAGTTGCCAATCACAGGTCATTTTCAAAAGCTTGCTTACCTTACCTTGCACCAACCGGTAAGTCTCTTGGCTAAGCGTACTTTTTACTTTCCTGATCAACTTGTTTGATATGTTGAGACTATGATACCGTCTGTCAGGAAAGTTGTCAAGCAATTATTAAAATTAATTTCATAAACGGACGTAAAAGTTCGGGTTCTGGAAAAATGGGACCATGTTCTTTCATATAATAGAAACTGATCGCGTTTAAATGTAAATTTGTCAGCAGGGAGTTTGCTGTTGCTTCCAGTTTAGTCTTCTTTTAAACTAAGCTGAGACAAGAAGCTGATGACGATTGACAAAAGCTTCAATGAACAAGTGACAGTAATATTCTTCGGAGGGTTGAAATGGAAATTCGGTTATTGCAGTATTTTTTGAAAGTGGCAGAAAAACAAAATATGACCCAGGCGGCGGCCGACCTCCATATTACCCAACCAACATTGAGTCGGCAAATTCACGCCTTCGAAGAGCGGCTGCAGACCAATCTCTTTATCCGTGATAACAAGAAGTTAACCTTAACCGATTCGGGCCGGTTCTTGAAGGCCAAGGCGGAAGAGCTAGTCGCCTTGGACCAGAAAACAGAACAGGAATTTGCGACTTACCAAGATCAGGAACTGACTGGTAAAATCACGATTGGTTGTATTGAGTCTGAAAATTCAACTTTTTTGGCCCAAATTATGAAAAAGATGCGGGAAAAGCACAATCAGGTGACCTTTGAAATTTACAGTGGTAATGGAATCGATATTCTTGAAAAGCTAGAGGACGGCCTGGTCGATTTGGCCTTTATGGTTGGTCCCTTTAAACCTGATATGTCTGCCTTCCAGATGGTGGAACTACCCGGAAAAGAAACTCTCGGAATTATTGTTGCCGAAGAAAGTCCTCTGTCCCAGAACTCAATGGTAACGGCGACTGATGTTTTACCACTACCAATTATCGGAGCAATTCGACCTGAGGTTCAAGAACAACTCTATCAATGGGGGAATTTTGATCCGGCAGATATTAATTTGATTGGGACCTATAACATGCTCTTCAATGTTCTACCGATGGTCCGTGAGGGCGTCGGTGTAGCCTTCGCCATCAAGGGTGGCAGCAGCAGCGATGCAATCGGCACTAAGTTTATTCCTTTAAACCCAATTTTGGAATCAGAGCGGGTTCTGGCTTGGAAAAAAGATCGCATTTTGAACCCAACTGCCCAAGAATTTGTCCAATTAGCCACCCATGCCTCAAAGGCAGGTAAAGAAGCTTAATAAGTATTATACGTATGGGTGCTTTAGCAGTAAGATAGAATTATACGAAAAGCACAGAGAAGTCAGTAGTCGCATCAGCGACTTTTTTGTTGCTATTAATTGAATGTGGGGGAAAAATCTTTGAAAAAACGAGTTTATCTGATTGGTGGCTTAGGTATTATCTTGATTGGGGCCAACATGCGGTTACCAATTACAATGATGCCACCAATTTTGCCACAACTACATACAATCATGGGCATCCCAACCAGTGTTAGTGGCTGGTTGACGACAATTCCAATCTTGATGTTTGCCTTTGTTTCACCATTGATGGGGAAGTGGGGCGTTCGGGCTGGTAATTCCGAGGCCTTATTCTATTCACTGTTGATTTTGACGGTTGGGTTGGCCTTACGTATCATCACGACGCCGATTTTGCTGTTCACTGGAACAATTTTGATTGGAATTGGAATATCTGGTGGAAACGTCTTGCTCCCAAGTATTATTCAAGAGTACTTCCCCAAGCAAAGTGCCCTGTTAACGGGAATTTATCCAGCCATGATGACCCTTTCATCTGGAATTGGAACGGCCACGGTGGCACCGCTTTTGAAGGCCACCAATTTGTCAGCTACTTTGGCAATTTTTGCCGTCGTGACAGTCTTGACGGTGATTGTCTGGGGAGCCACAATGGCAATGCTGCCTAAAACAGATCGTAAAGTTGAGACCGAAGAAGATAAAGAGGGTGATTTCTCGGTTAAGAGTTACAAAGTCACTTGGTTAATTACTTTTTATTTTGGAACACAATCATTATTGGCTTATTCATTGATGACTTGGTTGCCAAAGTATTGGGTCGACCATGGCTTTACGTCAACAACCGCCGGGTTATTGGCAACGTTCTTCCAGCTCTTTGGGATTCCTTTGGCCTTTTTCACGCCAACAATTGCCAAGAAAAAGTCAGGAATGATTGGCATGGTTATCTTTGGCGCTAGTACCATTATTTTGGCAACCGCTGGCCTAATGTTTGGCTCAGATAGCTTTGCTGTGAATGCCTTATGGTCAGCTTTGGCCGGGATGGGAACGGCTGCTGCCTTTACCCTGAGTATTGTCTTCTTCCAACGCAAAACAACCCGCTATGAACAGACCGCTGAACTATCTGGAACAGCTCAATCAATTGGCTACTTGTTTGCGGCAGTCGGCCCAATTGCCTCAGGGTACTTAATCGAAATCTTCCATTCATGGGACCTGCTTTTTGTTATTTACTTTATTATGGCAGTTATCTTAGGTATTTTGGGGATGTTGACGATTTACAGTCGTAACGTCGGTTCAGAGAAACTACCTAAGAAAAACCAAGATATTGTTAATTTTTCAACGGATTGAGAATATCGCTAAAATGACTATACAAGGACTGAAAAGTTCGTTATAATATAGACATATTAGATTTCTGAGGGAGTAACTGACGAAACGTTCGTTCGTGGCTGATAACCGTCAAAGCAAAACAGCAATGTTTTATATCGTGCATGATTGCACCGGCTCAGCCTTAAACAGTGAGACTCATACTAACACGCTTTTTTGCGTGGAGTATGGGTCTTTTTATTTGACCTAAGTGCCCGCAGAAGCCCAGGAAACAATAAAGGAGAGAACATTGTCGAAAAAACCTTATCAAATTGACATGGCTGATTTAGCCAGTCAATTCAAGACTAACCTGACGACCGGACTAACGACCACTGAGGTTCAAGACCGGTTAGAAAAAGACGGTCCCAATTCCTTGGTGGCCAAAAAGAAGAAGAGCCTCTTTGCTAAGTTCGTTGACCAGTTCAAGGACTTGATGATTGGAATCTTGGTTTTAGCTGCGGTTGTGGCCGCCTTTACTGGTGAAATCACCGATGCGATTTTCATTATCGCCATCGTGATTATTAACGCCGTTTTCGGTGTTTTCCAGGAAAGCAAGGCCGAGGGGGCGATTGAAGCCTTGAAGGCTTTGGCCACTCCCCAAGCTCGGGTGATCCGTGATGGTCGCGACCAAGAGGTCTCAGCGACCGATTTGGTTCCCGGTGACTTGGTTTATTTGGAAGCTGGGGATGTCGTTCCCGCCGACTTACGGTTGATTTCAGTTGCCAACCTCCGGGTTGAAGAAGCAACCTTAACCGGTGAATCGGTTCCGGTTGAAAAGACAGACCAGGTCTTGGAAGGGGATAACTTACCCCTGGGCGACCAAGCCAACTTGGCCTTTATGAATGCCAACGTGACTTATGGTAAGGCGACCGGAATGGTTGTGGCGACTGGAATGCAGACCCAGGTTGGTTTGATCGCCGAATCGTTGCAGTCAACGGATGAAACCAAGACACCATTGCAGGAAAACTTGAAGCAATTGGGTAAGATTTTGACTTACCTAATTTTGGGAATTGCGACATTGACCTTCGTGGTTGGTTACTTTACCCAAGACGCTAAGGTCTTAGACTTGATTTTGACTTCAATTTCATTAGCCGTCGCTGCCATTCCAGAAGGATTACCAGCCATCGTTACGGTTACTTTGGCCTTGGGAACTTCACGGATGGCCAAGAAGGCCGCTCTGGTCCGGAAGTTGCCAGCCGTTGAAACCTTGGGCTCAACCGATATTATTGGTTCCGATAAGACCGGAACCTTAACGCAGAACAAGATGACGGTTGAAAAGGTTGTCTTGGCCGGCGAAGTGATTGATTTGGAAAATGAAAATCCCTTTGACCAAGCCAACGCTGACTTAGAAAAGTTGGCCGACCTCTTAGCCTTGAATAACGATACTAAGGAAGTTGATTCTGGTTTGATTGGTGATCCAACCGAAACCGCTTTGATTACCTTTAATAAGAAGTACCGTCCAGCTTATACCGAAACTTTGGCTTCAAAGCCCCGTGTGAGTGAAATTCCGTTCGATTCCGAACGAAAGTTAATGACCACAATCCACCCTGAGGGTGAAGGTTTCGAAGCGACTGTTAAGGGGGCGCCCGATTCAATCTTGGCCCGTGTTAGCCAGGTGGTTGACCAAGGACAAGTCCGGCCCTTTACGGCCGATGACTTGGCTCAATACCAACAAATTAACGCCGACTTGGCCGACCAAGCCCTCCGGGTCTTGGCCTTTGCCTAC
>NZ_DF968001.1:57979-62451 GCF_001047075.2 Fructobacillus ficulneus | reverse complement strand
GTTCCAGCGGACCCCCAAGCCGATGAAATAGAAAAAGATTTGACCTTGGTGGGAATGATTGCCATGATTGATCCCGAACGACCAGAGGTCAAGGATGCCGTTGCTCAGGCGAAGAAGGCCGGTATCCAACCAATTATGATTACGGGTGACCACCCTAAGACCGCGGCAGCGATTGCCGGTCGATTGGGTATTTTAACGGACGAAGACGACCGGACTAAGGCCGTCATGACGGGAGCCGAATTGGATGAAATGTCCGATGAGGCCTTCGAAGATCGGGTGAAAGATGTCCGAGTCTATGCTCGAGTTGCCCCAGCCCATAAGGTGAAGATTGTCCAAGCTTGGCAAGACAAGGGCAAGGTTGTCGCAATGACCGGTGACGGTGTTAACGATGCGCCTGCCTTAAAGACCGCCGATATCGGAATTGCCATGGGAATTACCGGAACGGAAGTTTCTAAGGAAGCCGCCGATATGGTCTTGGCTGATGATAACTTCGCCACGATTGTTTCGGCCGTGAAGGAAGGCCGGAAGGTCTTCGCTAACATTCAAAAGGCCTTGCAGTACTTGCTGGCCTCGAACTTGGCCGAAGTGGTTGCCATCTTCATGATGACCCTCCTCGGTTGGGAAGTTCTGGCTCCGGTCATGATTCTTTGGATTAATTTGGTCACCGATACCTTACCAGCGATTGCCTTAGGCTTGGAACCATCACAACCAGGATCGATGTCGCAAAAGCCGCGTGGTAAGACGGCAAACTTCTTATCCGGTGGTGTTGGTCCAGCCATTATCTGGCAGGGAATCTTGCAAGCCGTGATTGTCTTATCCGTTTATGGAATTGCCTTGGCCTTCCCAGAACACCAGGGATCAGAATTGATTCATGGGGATGCCTTAACGATGGCCTTTATGACCTTAGGATTGATGCAAATGTTTAACGCCTTTAACGTTAAGAGCGTTTACCAATCAGAATTAGGTCCACAGGCCGTGGCCAACAAGTTCTTTAACTGGGCCTTGTTGTTCTCACTTTTGGCTATGATGGCCGTTGTCTTCATCAAGCCATTGAACCCAATCTTCCACGTGACTTACTTAGATACTTACCAATGGTTGATTGTTGCCGCAGCAGCTTTCTCTATCATTGTGGTGGTTGAACTGGTAAAATGGGTCCAACGACATTTTTACAATAAAGGATAATGAACATTGGCAAAATTTAATCCCAAGCAACTCCAATACTACTTACAAGCTTTGCAAGAAGTTTTGACTAAGACCCAAGAAACAGCTGACCACGTTTCACCATTTTTCGTGAAGCTTGATGAAGCTAAGCAAAAGGACGCTTTGGCCGATATGCCAAAGGCTGACTTTTCTGAAATCAAGGCTGAATTCGATGACGCCGTTGCCGTCTACCAAGACGGTGCCAAGACATTGGCCGGTTTGACAATTCCTGTTCGTTTCATGGGCGCTCACAAGACCTTAGCAAAGGCCTACCAAGACTACGCTGATGCCACTCAAATGATGGCTGACGCTGTTATCCTTGATGGTCAAAGCATTGATGAAGCTAAGTTTGCTCAATCAGAAAAGGACCAAGAAACTTACTTGAACAAGGTTCAAGCCCAAGTTGCTAAAATCTTTGGTGTTTAATCATTAATTAAAAGCACTACCGTACTGACATGACGAAAAGTCGATCAGGAGCGGTGGTGCTTTTTTTATGCTGTGGAATATTAAAGAGGAGGGCGATTCAAGTTGGGAGAGGGTTCGAATTCTCCCCCTCAAACCATTTGGGAATTTAATTTTATCGGGAAGCCATTGCCAGTTGCTTTGTTAGTTATCCGGGTATATAATCTATCCATAGATATTAAAAGGATATGGATTATGAAACGATGAAATTATTTAAATCAAACGAATGGCAGCGGGTTAGGGGGATTAGGGGGATGGTGATTGCCCTAGGCGTCATTGCCCTAATCCCCAGTCTTTATGCTGTTATCTTTTTATCATCCCTCTGGGATACCTATGGCCATGTCAGCCATTTACCGGTCGCGGTTGTCAACCAGGACCAAACTACAACGGTCAATGGTAAGACAGAAAACTTGGGTCAAGACCTAACGACGTCTTTGGTCAATGGCCAAGATTTAAAGTTCACCCAGGTCAGTGAAAAGACCGCCAAGTCAGGTTTGAAGAGTGGCAAGTACTATATGACGGTCACGATTCCAGCTGACTTTACCAAATCTTCTGGGACCCTATTGGGAAAGACCCCCAAGACGCCGACAATTGACATTCAGCAAAATGGGGGTCGAAGTTTCTTCGCGCAAAAGATTACCGATTCGGCCGCTGAAAAATTAAAAAATAAGGTAAGCCAGTCACTGCAAAGGGTTTATTTGCAAAACTTATTGAAGGGAACTAAAACTTCTCAAGATGGCTTTTCGAAGGCTGCTACTGGTGTCAATCAACTGGGGGCAGCCCTCGGTAAAATTAAAAACGGAGCCAGCCAGTTGCAGGCTGGAACGACGACCCTGCAAACTGGGTCAGCGACCTTAAGTAATGGTCTTGCCCAGTATACTGGGGCCGTCGGTAAATTAACTACTGGTTCTGCGACTCTAGTTACAGGTAATAACCAGTTGGCTACTAGTTTACAAAAGATTGGGACTGGGATTAACCAGGGACAAACGGCTAATGCCGCTAATATCAGTCAACTTAATGTCGGCTTTGATAAAGTGAACCAAGGCTTACAACAACTTTCTCAATTGCAGGTAGCGATTGACCACAGTCAGTTGGATAGCGATGTAACGGCCGTCAATTCTGGCTTATCAAATGTTGATCAGAATGTTAATGCGGTCCTAGCAGACCCAACGGTGCAAGATAAGGTGAAAACTGACCCGGCCTTCGCCCAACAAGTTAACGACCTTAGATCAAACCTAACGGCGACAGAGAAGTCTTCCCAGGATTTGAAAACGTCTTCTGCGGCTCTGACCACAGCGGTTACGCAGCAAATTACTGGTTTGAAGACGCAGTTAACTACATTAACGACACAAGCGACAACGCTTAACAATGGTGCCAAGGCAGCCATCCAACAGTTGAATGCCAGTCTCAGCCAACTCGCCAATGTGTTAACCACTCAAGCAGCACCGGGAGCAACAAACCTGGCTCAAGGGGCAACAACCTTAGAAAATAGCTTAGGTCAAGTAAATGGGCAAAGCCAAACGCTAAATGGTGGGGCAACTGCCTTGAGTGCTGGAGCAAGCCAACTTGTTGCGGCTGAAAACCAGGTCACAACGGCCTTACAAACGGCCCAGAGTGGTAGTGAACAACTGGCCCAAAGCTTGGCAAACGGAGCGGTCAAGTTATCAGTTGTTCATACGGATAAGAAGAATGTCCAGGCTTTGACGAGTCCGGTCAAAAATAAGAGCACGTCACTTTCAAACATTGCTAACAATGGAACTGGGATGGCACCTTATATGATGTCGGTTGGTCTCTTTGTCGGCATGATTTCTTTCAGTACGGCCTTTGATTTTATTACTCTAGGCAAAAAGCCTAAGAGTGGTCTACATTGGTGGGCTGAAAAGCAAACCGTGACAGCCACGGTTTGGGTTGCCCAGGCGGTCATCATGACGGGCTTGTTAGTCCTCGTTGATCAGATGGCTCCTAAGCATATTTTGATGACCTTCGTCGTGGCCTTGGTGACGGCCTTTGCTTTCAACCAGTTTGTGACCATGGTGATTGTTGCCTTGGGAAAGCGGGGGTCGGCTTTGTTGCTGGTCTTCATGGTTTTGCAGCTGAGTGCTAGTGCGGGAACTTATCCAATCGAGCTTTCGAACCACTTCTTCCAGGCCATCCATCCTTTCATGCCAATGACCTATTCCGTTGACGCCTTGCGTCAAGTGATTTCAATTGGCGGTTCGGCTACCACTGACTTACTGGTTTTGTTGGTTCTCGGATTGGTATCGATGGTGTTGACTTGGTTGATGTACCATCGCAAGTTAGAGAATGATACTGTTTTATTTCCAAATTCTGCTAAAGAATAAGTTATAATAGTATTTAACTTTGGAGAATTATGCGATGAAAATGTCGATTGGTGTCGAGCAGAGTTTGGTTATCTTAGTTTTACTAAGTATCAACGATAACCAACCCATCAAGAGTCGGGCTTTGAGTCAGAAATTAGATGTATCGGATTCCTACTTAAAGAAAACCATGAGAAAACTTGTCGTGGCCGAAATTGTCGAAGCAATTGCCAGCAAAGATGGTGGCTACACTTTGGCCCGCCAACCAAAAGATATTACGCTTTTGGATGTCTACGAAGCTATCGAGGGAACGGATAGTTTTATCCAATCGACCAAATTAGCCGGTCGAGTCTTTGATTCACCAGAAATGATTGAGGCAGGGTCGCGGGAAGTTTTGTCGAGTATCCATACGGCGGAAAATCGCTTTAAGGATGTTTTAAAACAGTCTTCAATCCAAGATTTATTGCCACCAAAACAAGCAAAATAATTTGA
>NZ_DF968001.1:57834-57945 GCF_001047075.2 Fructobacillus ficulneus | reverse complement strand
AAAAGGGGACAACCAACGATAAATCTGTTGGTTGTCCCCTTTTAGCTAGATTGAATAATTTGAAACTTTTATGATTTGAAATATTCTAAGACGGCTTGTAGCGTTTCCTCG
>NZ_DF968001.1:57153-57808 GCF_001047075.2 Fructobacillus ficulneus | reverse complement strand
CCCGCCAGTGGCAACCTTGTCCCGCCAAGGGACGAGGTTTTTTTGCCAGTCTTGATATTGGTCAACTGTGACTTGGCTCAGAATTGAATCCAGGTCGGCCAAGGAAGAGATGGTGAAGCCGAGATTGTGAGCTTGAATTAACCGACCAATGTGACTCTGGTCCCAGGCAATTAGTGGCAGACCTGCTTTCAAATAGAGGCTAGCCTTATGGGGAGCGTTAAGCTTGGTATAGGATTGGTAAGACTTGTCATCAAAGTCACTATCCCAAATTAAACCGAAACCGGTTTTGAAGACTGCTGTGATTTCGTCAGGGTCGAGGTTGCCCTGCCAATTGATAGTTGGTGGTACAACCCATTCTTGCCATTTTTTTGGCCGGGCACCAAAGAGGGTCAGGGCTGGCCCTTGGTAGTCGTGCAACCAGGGCGACTTTTGAAAGGTCCCAGCAAAGTTGATTTGCTGAGAATAATTAGCTAACGGTGGGTTTGGCCCAAGGTAATCAAAGAGTGGTTGAACAACAGTCGGTGTTTGAATACCACGGTTAACAAAGGCTTGGGTCATTTTGTTAGAATGACTCACAATTAAATCCGCATTGTCAGCTAAAGTAAATTCAGTCGGGTTAGTTTTATTAACTCGGAATGGTTCAAAATCATGAACT
>NZ_DF968001.1:49100-57108 GCF_001047075.2 Fructobacillus ficulneus | reverse complement strand
ATAAGATGTATTTAGCACCGCGGGCTTGAATGCTGGCCTGCCACTCGGCCTCGAAGTCGGCACTCATATAGGTCGGAAATTGGTGGACAACTAGGTCACCGGTTTTGATATCGAACAGCCAGTCGTTAATCTTAGCTGTTCGGTCAGCGGCAGAGAACCGTTGGTCATTGTATCGGGCAATGGCTAGACGTGAAAACCCTGACTGGCAGGCGATCTCAGCATAGTCGGCCTTGGCTTTTAAAGCACCGGCCGGCATCCAAGGTTCGATTGTGTGGCTAATCCAATTTGTCATAAGGCCTATTATACCAGAGAGAAAAAGCTGCTCCGGACTAGACCAGTGATGTAATGAAAACTGACATATGTTATTAAATCAAAGTTAATTTTTGCTACAATAGGACTAATATTGAATAAAGAGGTTATTATGAAAAATAGACTAATGACTTTGGTGACAACTGTGGTCGCAATCTTAGCATTGGGAACCGGTCTTGCCAAGTCCGCCAATGCGAGTGAACCCCACTATATTATCGCCACGGATGCTACTTATGCACCCTTTGATTTCCAAGATAAAAATAATGAGTACGTTGGAATTGACCAAGACATCTTAGCTACAATCGCTAAGCGGGAAGGCTTTACTTATACATTAAAGCCAATGTCTTTCAATGCAGCGACTCAAGCGGTTGCTTCATCACAGGCTGATGGGGTTATCGCTGGAATGTCAATCACGGACGCCCGTCGTCAGGTCTTTGATTTCTCAACGCCTTATTATCGGAGTGGAATTGGCTGGGCAACAGCCAAGAACTCAAAAATTAAGTCATTGTCAGACTTGAAGGGTAAGACGGTTGCATTGAAGACTGGTACTGCCGGAGCCCAATACGCTGAATCAATCAAGGACCAATATGGTTTCAAGATTACTTATTTCTCTGATTCAGATACATCATACCGAGATGTGATCAATGGCAACTCAGCAGCAACCTTCGGTGACTTGCCAGTTTTGCAATATGCTGTTAAGAATGGTACCAAGCTGACTGTTCAAAATCCAAAGGACCCATTCAACGCCGGTGATTATGGCTTTGCCGTTAAGAAGGGCGACAGTGCTGCTTTGCTTGCTGCTTTTAATAAGGGTTATGCCGCCATCAAAAAAGATGGAACTTATGACAAGATTGTTAATAAGTATTTGGATGCTAAGGCCTCAACCTTCACGGGTAGTGCCGCATCAAACAATTCCGTCTGGGGTATCTTGACTTCTAACCATTCCGCTTTCTGGTCTGGTTTGAAGGAAACATTGTACTTAACGGTTGTCGGGATCGTTTTGGCCTCACTTTGGGGAATGTTGCTTGGTGTAATGGGTGTGGCAAAGTCAAAGTTCTTGCGTGGCTTGTCAACAACCATCATTTACCTCTTCCGTGGAATGCCAATGCTAGTTTTGGCCTTCTTTATCTATATTGGTTTGCCGGCAGTTTCGGGAACTAAGATTTCTGCTTTCTCAGCCGGAATTTTGACTTTGGTCTTAAACGAAGGAGCCTATACTGGAGCCTTTGTCCGTGGAGGATTTAATTCCGTTGATGATGGTCAAATGGAAGCGGCTCGTTCATTGGGCTTGTCACATGCTAAGGCAATGCGTAAGGTTATCATTCCGCAAGGTTTGAAGTTGATGGTGCCATCATTCATTAACCAATTCATCATTACTTTGAAGGATACGTCTTTGCTTTCAGCAATTGGTATCTTAGAATTAACACAAACAGGAACATTGATTGTTACCCGAAACTCACAGGGATTCCGTGTGTGGGCAATCATTGCTGTGATATACTTAATTGTAATTACGTTACTTACTTGGTTGAGTAACTGGGTTGAAAAAAGGACACGATCATGAGTGAAGAAAAGAAAGTGAAAGTACACGTCGATAAGGTTAATAAGTCATATGGCGATAACCATGTTTTGCGTGACATTTCATTAGACGTAGCAGACAACGAAGTTGTCGTAATGATTGGCCCTTCCGGTTCGGGAAAGTCAACATTTTTGCGGATGTTAAACCAATTGGAAACACCTAATTCAGGGTTGATTCAAGTTGACGGTTTTGACATCTCAGATTCAAAGACAGATATCAACAAGGTTCGCGAAAACATCGGAATGGTGTTCCAGAACTTTAACCTCTTTAATAACTATACTGTTTTGGAAAACATCACTTTGGCACCTGTGCAATTAGGCAAGATGACCAAAGAAGAAGCCATTACCCGTGGTAAGGAATTACTAGAAACAGTTGGTTTGTCTGATAAGGCCGACAAGTCTGTTAATTCATTGTCAGGTGGACAAAAGCAACGTGTTGCTATTGCCCGTGCCTTGGCGATGGACCCTGATATTATGTTATTTGATGAACCAACATCTGCCTTGGACCCTGAAATGGTTGGGGATGTTTTGGACGTTATGAAGGACTTGGCTAAGTCTGGAATGACAATGATTATCGTGACACACGAAATGGGCTTTGCTAAGCAAGTTGCTGACCGTGTTGTCTTCTTCGAATCTGGTAAGATTCAAGAATCTGGTGCCCCTGAAGAAGTCTTCAACGCACCAAAGAATGAACGCTTGCAATCATTCTTGTCAAAGGTTATGCAAGCCTAAATTTAATTTTTACAAAGAGTAGGAAGAAAAAATACCATGGTCAACAGACGAATGAAACCGATTTTGTTGGTGATGGCCTTTTTCTTGGGCTTAATTGCCTTTGGAAATCGTGCCAGCGCCGCAGAGCCCAATTATGTAATTTCAACTGATGCAACTTATGCACCCTTTGATTTTCAGGACAAAAATAATCAGTATATCGGAATTGACCAAGATATCCTCAAGGAAGTTGCCAAGCGTAACCACTTTACCTATACGTTAAAGCCAATGGCCTTTAACTCGGCCGCCCAAATGGTTGCCAACGGTCAAGCGGACGGAATTATTGCTGGAATGGCCATCACTGACGAGCGAAAGCAAGTCTACGATGTTTCTGACCCTTACTACAACACTGGGGTTGCTTGGATTACTAAAAAGGGTTCCAAATTAACATCACTTTCCGACTTGAAGGGCAAGACTGTTGCTTTGAAGTCTGGAACAGCTGCTGCTAATTATGGTCTTTCATTGCAAAGTAAGTATGGTTTCAAGGTTAAGTACTTTAACGATACAGATACGATGTATAACGACGTGGTCAACGGTAACAGTGCCGCGACCTTTGAAGATATGCCTGTTATCCAGTACGCCATCAAGAACGGCTTGAAGCTCCAAGTCCAGAATGCAAATGACTTGGGTAATGCTGGTGCCTATGGTTTCTTCGTTAAGAAGGGCCAGAATCCACAGTTGATTAAGGCCTTTAACTCAACCTTGAAGGAAATGAAGGCTGACGGTTCTTACCAAAAGATTGTTAATAAGTATTTGAAGTCAGATCAAAAGACTTTCACTGGAAGTGCTTCTGATAACGACTCAACGTGGGGAATCCTGAAGTCAAACAAAAAGTCAATTTGGAACGGTTTAGTTGAAACAATTAAGTTGACGATTTTTGCCATTATCTTGGCATCATTGTGGGGCTTGATTCTTGGAGTCATGGGCGTTTCACAATCGAAGTTCTTGCGAGGCTTATCAACAACAATTATCTATACCTTCCGTGGTTTGCCATTGATGGTTTTGGCCTTCTTTATCTACATCGGCTTGCCCGGTGTTCTGCATACGAAGGTGCCAGCATTTACGGCCGGTTTGTTGACGTTGATTTTGAATGAAGGAGCCTATACGGGTGCCTTTGTTCGCGGTGGCTTTGAAGCCGTCAACGTTGGTCAAATGGAAGCAGCCCGGTCACTTGGCTTGCCTTATGGTAAGGCCATGGCTAAGGTCATCGTACCGCAAGGTTTGAAGATTATGGTGCCATCATTTGTTAACCAATTCATCATTACCTTGAAGGATACTTCCATTCTTTCAGCCATTGGTATTTTGGAATTGACGCAAACCGGTACCTTGATTGTTGCTCGTAACTCACAAGGATTTAGAGTTTGGGCCATCGTTGGTGTCATTTACTTGATTCTGATTACGCTTTTGACTTGGTTATCGAACTGGCTTGAAAAGCGGTTAAACTAATTTATTTTATTGAGTATTTAAGGCTCCTATTTCGTTAAATGAAATAGGAGCCTTTTTATGTTGATTGCAGTTAGTCAAACAAATGAATATTATCCAGCTAGTCGGGCTAGCAAGAAAGAAAAATATTTTTGTCCAGCTTGCCGACAAGGTGTTGTGCTACGGCGGGGAGGCCATAACGTTGACCATTTTGCCCATCAAAGCAAAGTAACCTGCACTGGTGGTTTGGCTGAGGGGGAGAGCCTCAATCACTTACTTGGCAAAATTGCCTTGGCAGAGTACTATCAAAAATATGGTAAGGTTCAGATTGAACCAATACTTGGGAAGATTCAGCAGCGGCCTGATTTGGTGTTAAGGCGTTTGGATAACTCACCCTTGGCGATTGAATACCAATGTTCGCCATTGGGTGCCCAGCGGTTGGCTGAGCGGAATTTTGGTTATCAGAGCCTGGGCTATGATGTCTTGTGGGTACTGGGCCCAGAATACTATCACCGTCATTTATCGACAGCCTTAATTTGCCGGTATTGGCGGAATGGCCAAATCTGTTTTTATTTGCCGAAAGAGAAGCATTTTGTAGTTTTCAGTAATTTCTATAAAATTGATTTTCAAAGGGTACGGTTTCACCGCCAAATTTTCGCAAATCCAGCCTTTGAACAGCTGATACCAACTATGGTGAGTGGGCCGATAGACGAAGGAACGCCAGATTTTGTTCGTCAGCGTGCAAAGCTGACTTTGCTACTAGCACAAAAACGAGTTGATGTAGACCTAGTGGCTTATCTTTATCAAAAAGGCTGGCGGTTAGATCAAATTCCTACTTGGTGTCTTTTAGGACGACAATTTGGCCTGGTGGTTCCGAACTGGCATTTACGGTTAGTTTTGATTTTGTTGCTGATGAATTCTGCAAAGAAATGTCTTGCCATATCGGCTTTAAACCAGCGCTTAGAACGATACTTTCATCCGAATTATCAGAAGGACTGCAGGCAGGTTGCTTTAGTTAATTTGTATCAAGAACTTGAGAAAGTTGGTGGAATTAAGGTAATTGATGGGCAAATTATTGTTAAAAAACTACCTAGTTTTGTATCAGAATAAAATGGCTATGTTAAAATGAATGAAAACGACAAGGGGGCGCCTTTAGCACATAAATAAAGGCAATAATTGTATGGCACAAATTACACGAGAAGAAGTTCCAGCCGAGTTGACTTGGGACTTAGGCGCGATCTTTGCAGACGACCAGGCCTATCAGGAAGCCTTTGCTGACTTGGAGGCGAAGCTACCTACGTTGGACCAATACGTTGGTCATCTGGGTGATTCAGCACAGACATTACAAGCTGGTTTAGAAGCCGATTTGGCAATCGAACGAGCTTTTGAAAAGCTATATGTTTACGCCCACCAAAAATTTGATCAAGATACTTCAAACAGTACTTACGCGGGCATGAACGCCCAGGTTCAAGACCTATTAGCCAAGGTTAGTCAGGCAACTGCCTTTTTCCAACCGGAAGTTTTGGCGGTTGACCAGGAAACCCTAAAAGGTTACTTGCAAGAGCCTGGATTGAAGCCTTACCAACACTTCTTCGACGTCTTATTGGCCGAAAAGGCCCACACCTTACCAGCTGACCAAGAGGCCTTGCTAGCTGGAGCATCAACAGTCATGTCATCGGCTGAGCAGACTTTTTCTGTTTTGGATAATGCCGATATCGATTTTGGCGATGTGATGGATGAAGATGGTAATGTTCAAGAATTAACCAACGGCCTCTATGCGATGATGTTGCGGTCAAAAAATCCTCAGACTCGTCGAGAAGCCTTTGAGACTTTGTACGATGCTTATATGTCTTTGAAAAACACCTTCGCTTCAACTTTGTCAGCGACGGTCAAAAAGCATAACTTCCTGGCTAAGACTCGCCACTACAATTCAGCCAAGGAAGCTGCCGTGCTTTCCAACCAGATTCCGACGGCCGTTTATGACACTTTGACTGACCGTGTTAATAAGAACCTACCATTGTTACATCGCTATGTGGCTTTACGTAAGCATGTCTTGGGGTTGAGTGAATTACACTCTTCTGATTTGTATGTTGCTTTGGTCGACGAAGTTGATTTGCCAGTGACTTATGCCGATGCTCAAAAGATTGCTTTGAAAGCCTTGGCTCCATTAGGTGAGGACTACTTAGCGGTTGTTCAAAAGGCTTTTGACGAGCGCTGGATTGACGTTGTTGAAAACAAGGGTAAGCGGTCAGGAGCCTACTCAGGTGGGGCCTATGACACCAACCCTTATATCTTGTTAAATTGGCAAGATACCTTGGACAATGTCTATACCTTGGTTCATGAAATGGGTCACACGGTTCACTCATACTTGACCCGTCACAATCAGCCATACCACTACGGCGATTATCCAATCTTCTTGGCTGAAATTGCCTCAACGACCAATGAATCCTTGTTGACGGATTACTTGCTGAAGGCCTATCCAGATGATCAACAAGTCCAAGCTTACGTCTTGAACCAATACCTCGATGGTTTTAAGGGGACGGTTTTCCGTCAAACTCAGTTTGCTGAATTTGAAGCCTGGATTCACGACCAAGACGCCGCTGGTCAACCATTGACTGCAGAAGTGATGGCCGATTACTATGGTGACTTGAATGCCAAGTACTACGGTCCTGACCTTGAGACAGACCAAGAAATCGCCTACGAATGGACTCGGATTCCGCACTTCTACTACAATTTCTATGTTTACCAGTACTCAACTGGTGAAGCAGCCGCAACAACTTTGGCACAAAACATTTTGACCAAGGGCGAAGCAGACCGCTATAAGGACTATTTGAAGGCTGGTAACTCTGCTAGCCCGCTCGATGTTATCAAGAAGGCCGGAGTTAACATGGCCGAAGGTGAGTACCTAGACCAGGCCTTTGCCGTCTTTGAAGACCGGTTGAACCAATTGGAAGCTTTGCTTGGACAAAGCAAGTAAGAAAGGGAATTAATAGCTCATGAAAAAAGTTTTAGTATTTGATGGAATTGACCAAAGCGTTTTGCCTGCTTTCACTAAGGCGGGGTATGAAGTGATTTCTAATCCACAACAAACGGCAGCAGACTTTCCCGGTGACCCGGACGTGGTTGGAATTGTCTTGATGATGTATCCAATTGATGGTGCTTTGCTTGATCGTTACCCTAACTTGAAAGTAATTGCCCGCTACGGGGTTGGTTACGACAATGTTGACTTACAAGCAGCTGCTGACCATGGTGTCGTTGTTACCAACACACCAGGAGCCAACGCTGTGGCTGTTGCTGAAACTGCAGTGACTTTGATGTTGATGGCTGGTCGTTTGTTTGAAGCAACTCGTGATGCTTTGTCTGACCCAGCTGCTAAGGAATATGTTTCTGGTAAGAATGGCCAACAAGTCTCTGGTAAGATTGTTGGAATCCTTGGTTTTGGAAATATTGGTCAGGCTTTAGCTAAGTTATTGACTGGCTTTGGCGTTCATGTTTTGGCTTATGCCCGTCATGACCGTGATGTTCCTAATGGTCGGATGGCTTCTCTAGATGAAATCTTTGAACAGGCTGATTTCGTGGTTTCAACCTTGCCTGCCACTGAAAGTACGACTGGCATGATTGACCAGGCAGCCTTTGATAAAATGAAAGACTCAGCTGTTGTTGTTAACGTTGGTCGCGGACCGGTCATTGATGAACCGGCCTTGATTGCTAGCTTAAAGGCCGGCAAGATTGCGGCGGCCGGTTTGGATGTTGTGAATGAAGAACCCGTTAGCGTTGATAACGAGTTAATGCACTTGCCAAACGCCTTTGTTTTGCCTCACGTGGCGGCTAAGTCAAAGGAAGCATTGCATGAAGTTGGTAAGATGGCTGTCGGGGATGTTTTGTCGGTTTTGGCTGGTAAAGGCACGGACCACCAGGTTAACTAAATTAATTT
>NZ_DF968001.1:48923-49049 GCF_001047075.2 Fructobacillus ficulneus | reverse complement strand
GGGCTAGGCGGTTTTCTTTTATTTTGTTATACTAGAAGTACGATGAAAGACCTAGTAAGGGTTCACCAGCAACTAAGCGAGCGGTAAATAGTGCAAGACCGTTTGTTGGTACCTTGAATTTCAGTC
>NZ_DF968001.1:46391-48871 GCF_001047075.2 Fructobacillus ficulneus | reverse complement strand
CGGCAGCCGCCGATACCGGCTTTAAGTGCTAGCAATTGCTAGAACCTGGGTGGTACCGCGGAAGTTCTCTTACGTCCCTTGTGTTGATAACAACACGAGGGGCTTTTTTATTGGGAAAAAGAGGAAGATAGATGACATTAGTTGATGATTTACAAGCATTGGCCAAGCAAGCGCAAGCTGACTTGGACCAACCAGATGTTGATTTGGAAAAAGTGCGCCTGGCGTACTTAGGGAAAAAGGGGCAAGTGACGACTGCCTTGAAGTCGATGAAGGACTTGTCGGTTGACGAAAAGAAGGCCGTTGGTCAGGTCGGAAACCAGGTCCGTCAAGCCATCCAAGCCAGTTTGGATGAAAAGAAGGCAGCCCAAGCCAAGGCCGAAATGGACGCCTTGCTGGCAGCCGAAACCTTGGATGTCACCTTACCAGGGAACAAGCCAGCCATAGGAACCCGTCATGTCTTGCAACAAATCATGGATGAAATTGAAGGGCATTTTTTGGGCTTAGGTTACCAAGTGATTGATGACCCAACCGATTCACCCGAAGTTGAAACCGATGAATATAACTTTGAACGGGAAAACTTACCTAAGGACCACCCGGCCCGCGATATGCAGGATACTTTCTATATCACGCCGGAAATTTTGTTGCGTACGCAGACATCACCCGTGCAATCACGGGCCTTGGAGAAGCACGACTTTTCAAAGGGACCTTTGAAGATGATTGCTCCGGGAAAGGTTTACCGTCGCGATACCGATGATGCCACTCATTCGCACCAATTCCACCAAGTCGAAGGTTTGGTAGTTGGAAAGAACATTACCATGGCGGACTTGAAGGGAACCTTGCTATCAATCATGCAAGAACTCTTTGGTGAAAAGCACCAAATCCGCTTGCGTCCCTCATATTTCCCATTTACGGAACCATCAGTTGAAGTCGATGTTTCCTGGGATGAGGTGACGGAAGATACCAAGCCGGAAGATATCCGTTGGATTGAAGTTCTGGGAGCGGGGATGACCCACCCGAACGTCTTGAAGATGGACGGGGTTGACCCGGAAGAATACTCAGCCTTTGCCTTCGGCTTGGGACCAGATCGGTTTGCCATGCTCAAGTATGGCGTTGAAGACATTCGTCAGTTCTATTTAAACGATGTCCGGTTCTTAGAACAATTTAACAAGCGGGGAAATTAACCATGAAAACAAACTTAAAGTGGCTTAACCACTACTTACAACCGGGTCTTGATTTGTCACCGGCAGCAGTCTCAAAGTTAGCCCAACAAATCGAAAAGACCAGTGTTGAATTGGAAGACGCCGACCGCTTGGTGCAAAAGCAAAGCGGGTTAGTGGTTGTCCGAGTTGACTCAGTCAAGGTTCACCCCGATTCAGACCACATGGTCATCACCGAAGTCTTCGACGGTCAAGAAAAAATTCAAATCGTGACCGGAGCGCCTAACGTGGCCGAAGGCCAATTAGTTATCTTAGCTCGGGTTGGTGCCCAAATCGTTGACCGCCAGTCCGGCGACTTAGTAACGATTAACGAAGCCAACTTGCGTGGGGAAATTTCTTACGGAATGTTGGTAGCCTTGCAAGAAATCGGTTTGCCAGATGCGGTGGCGCCACAAGAATTTGAAGTCGGAATCCACGTCTTTGGTGCCGATGATGGTGTTAAGCCTGGGGATGATGCCATGGCCGTCCTCGGTTTGTCTGATCCAGTGATTGATACGGATTTGACGCCGAACCGGGCCGACTTGTTGTCGATGATGGGGATGGCCTATGAATTGGCCGCTATGACGGAACAAAGTGTTGTTGGGCCAAAGACAGCGGTTTTGAGTGACCAAGCTAAGTCGAATGCTGTAGTCACGGTTGTTGGGGATGACAAGTTGGCAACTGGTTACGGTGTCCGTGTTCTTGAACAAGGGACAGCCGGTCAATCACCACTCTGGCTTCAAGCTCGGTTGTGGAATGCTGGTTTTAAGCCGGTCAACACTATTGTTGATTCGATTAACTACTGGATTTTGTTGACGGGACAACCTTTGCAAGCCTATGACTTGGACAAGGTCCAAGGAACCAAGATTGAAGTTCGTTTGGCCCAAGAAGGTGAAGTCTTGCCACAAGTCGAAGGGGACCCAATTGCCCTCCGAGCTGGTCAAGATATCGTCGTGGCCGCTGGTCAACAAATCCTTTCTTTGGCTGGAATTGAAATTAACCCTGAAGTCGCTGTGACGACTACCACTGAACGAGTGGTGGTAGAAGCAGGCCAGTTTAACCCAAGCATGATCCGTCAAGCTACCCGCCGTCATACCTTGCGGTCAGAATCATCATTCCGCTTCGAACGCGGCATTGACTTGGACCAAACTTTGGAAGTTTTGGACCAGGTTACGGCCCAAGTTTCATACTTGGCCCAAGCTAAGATTGTTGCTGGAGTAAGCAGGTTTGGCTTTGACTACCGAGCACCGAAGACAATCGAGATCACTGCTGATCGGATTAACC
>NZ_DF968001.1:42758-46348 GCF_001047075.2 Fructobacillus ficulneus | reverse complement strand
ATCTTGGGAACGGACTTGTCTGTGGCAACCATTAGCGGTATTTTCACACGGTTAGCCTTGCCAATTGATGAAAAGGAAGGTCACTACACCGTAACTGTTCCTGGTCGTCGGACTGATTTGAACATCCCGGCAGATTTGATTGAAGAAGTTGGACGTTTGTACGGCTATGACAACTTGCCAACGGCGATGATTGCCGGTGAAAGTACCCCTGGTGATTTGACTCCCCGGCAAAAGAAAATTCGTGCTAGTCGCGAAGTGATGGAAAGCCTGGGCTTTGATCAAGCGATTTCATATGCCTTAACCACGCCAGAAAAGGCCAGCCGCTTTAATTTGACGACCGACCGGGACCTGGTGGCCTTGGATTACCCAATGTCATCAGACCGGACCACCATCCGTCAAAACCTTTTGTCAGGCTTGTTGGACGACGTGGCCTATAACGTTGCTCGATCAGTTAAGAACATCTTCCTGTACGAACAAGGCCGGGTCTTCTTGGCAACTACGCCAGGTTTGCAGCCAGAAGAACGTGAACACCTTGCCGGTGTGATGGTTGGAAACTTGGCAGAATCAACTTGGCAAACTGGCGAAAAGGACGAGTTGGTTGATTTCTATGACGTCAAGGGTCGGGTAGAAGCTTACCTTCAAGCCATCGGGGTCAAGGAAGTCCGTTTTGAAAAGAGTGGTCAACATGAAGCCATGCACCCAGGCCAAACTGCTGATGTCTTTTCTGGATCTATTTACCTCGGTTTTGTTGGCCAAGTTCATCCACAAATTGTGGCTGATGCTAAGTTACCAGCAGTCTTTGCCTTTGAAATTGACTTAGAAGAAGTGATTACCCACAGTCAATCAGTTGTGGCTTACCAGCCAGTTTCAAAGTACCCACAAATCACTCGTGACTTGGCCTTGTTGGTCGATGAAACGATTAGCCAACAAGCAGTGGCGGATGTGATTAAGGACCACGGTGGTGAATTCTTGCAGTCCGTGACATTCTTTGATTTGTATACCGGTCAGGGGACACCTGAGGGTAAGAAATCATTAGCTTATCAACTGGTGTACCAGGATAAAACTGACACATTAGTAGAACCAGTCGTAACTGGTGCCTTCACTGCGATGACGGAAGCGTTGGAAGCAGAATTAGGTGCAGAAATTCGTTGATTTTAATTGTCTTGTTGTAACAAAAACGATATAATGGGGTTAAAATCACAAACAAGTAGGATTAGCCCTTATGGCAAAAATTATTATTAACGGTGGCCGCAAAATTACTGGTACAGTAACGATTGGCGGGGCCAAGAATTCGACAGTTGCATTAATTCCAGCTGCAATTTTGGCCGACACCGCAGTCAAATTTGACAATGTTCCTCAAATTTTAGATGTTAAAAACTTGCAATATATTCTAGCTGCCATGAACGTCCATTCAGACTTTTTGGCAGGTAATTTATCGATTGATCCAACTACGATTGAAGAATCAGAGTTACCATCATCAGCAATTAAATCATTAAGAGCCTCTTACTACTTTATGGGAGCCTTGCTTGGCCGTTTTGGTCGGGCAACGGTGACATTCCCCGGTGGGGATAACTTGGGTTCACGGCCAATTGACCAACACATCAAGGGCTTTGAAGCCTTGGGTGCAACTGTGACGGAAAAAGATGACATTATCACGATTGATGCCACTGAAAATGGTTTAAAGGGTGCTCGGGTTACCTTGGATACGGTTTCCGTTGGTGCGACGATTAATATCATCCTGGCTGCAGTGCGAGCTGAAGGCCAAACGATTATTGAAAACGTTGCCAAAGAACCAGAAATTATCGATATTGCGACTTTCTTGAACAACATGGGCGCCAATATTCGTGGAGCTGGTACCGACACCATTCGGATTACCGGAGTTGACCGTTTGGAAGCTCATGCTACCCACTCTGTCATTCCTGACCGAATTGAAGCAGGAACCTACATGTCAATGGCAGCAGCTTATGGCGATGGGGTGATGATCCAAAACGTTATTCCAGAGCACTTGGAGTCCTACACATCAAAGCTCTTGGAAATGGGCGTTGATATGCAAATTGGGGAAGATTCAATTTACATTGGTCCGAGCCATGACTTGAAGCCCGTTTCAATCAAAACGATGCCGTACCCTGGTTTTGCCACTGACCTGCAACAGCCAATCACACCTTTGCTCTTTTTAGCTCAGGGGGAAAGTACGATTACTGAAACGATTTATCCCAAGCGGGTCAAGCATATCGCTGAATTACGCCGAATGGGTGCCGATTTGTCTTCATTGAACCCTGGGGAAATCAAGGTCAACACGTCGAGCCGCTTGGTTGGAACGACTGTTGAAGCAGCGGAAATTCGTGCCGGTGCAGCACTGGTCATTGCTGGAATTATGGCGGATGGTCAAACGGTTGTTGATAATGCCAGCCACATTTTACGTGGCTATGATCGAATTGCTGAGAAGTTAACCGGTTTGGGCGTCGATTTGAAAATTGAAGGCGTTGATTTGATCAACTTAATGCCTTAATCCTTGCGCCTGCAAGGGCGCTATGATAGAATAATAAAGTTAATAACTGACTCTGGTTTAGTAAAATCAGGGCGCTAAGGAGATTTATATCATGAAAAAAGAAATCCATCCAGATTACCGTCCAGTTGTCTTCGTTGACGCTTTGACTGGTAAGAAGTTCTTGTCAGCATCTGTTGCTGAAACTTCAACAACGACTGAATTCGAAGGTCAAGAATATCCAGCAATTCGTATGGAAATCACTTCAGATTCACATCCTTTCTACACTGGTAAGCAGAAGTTTACTCAAGCTGATGGGGCCGTTGACAAGTTTAACAAGAAGTTTGCTAACTTCGGTTTCAAGAACAACGATTAAGTTGTTTACAAAAAGCGCTCACTTCGGTGGGTGTTTTTTCTTTTAAGCATATAAAATCTCCTCGACAAAAGAGTAAAGGTAAAGTGGCAAAGTAACGATGGCGAAAACACAAGTTCCCGTAAAATTAAATCAGCATTTAGCCCTCACAATCGACCATATTCGACAAAATGGGATGGGTGTTGCCTATGTTAATGAGGCCCAAGATTATCCGGTTTATCTAGCAGATGCCATGGTGGGGGAAGTTGTCGAAGTTGAAATTATCCAGGTCGATAAGCACTCTGCCTATGGAAAAATTTTGACTTGGCTTGAACCAGCTAATGGTCGAGTAAACAAAGACCGTCAGTACCTCATAGAAGCCGGAACGGCTCCCTTCGTTAACTGGGACTATCCAGACCAGGTAGCCTTTAAAAAAGGGATTGTTGCCAAAAACTTTGCGGATGCTGGCGTTAGTGTGACGGTTGCTGACCCAATCACAATGGATACGGAGCCAACTTATTACCGCAATAAGACGGTCGTCCCGTTGAAGTGGCAAGATGGCGAACTCCTCTCTGGTTTTTACCAACGCGGAACTCACCGTTTGGTCTCAATGACTGACTATTATGTTAATGATCAGCGATTAGACCAGGTCATTGTGACGGTCCGTGATATCGTTGCTCAGCGCCGGTTAACAGCCTTTGATCCTGATAGCCAACAAGGGGCCATCCGCTACGTGATGGTTCGCCGGGGCTA
>NZ_DF968001.1:38222-42703 GCF_001047075.2 Fructobacillus ficulneus | reverse complement strand
GCCATCAATTGATGGTGGTCTTGGTAACCAATGAGGCGGAATTAGTTGATGAACCTGGGTTAGTGGCAGAAATTCAGGCGGCTTTACCAGATTTGACATCGTTAATTTTAAATTATGCTCCTAAAAAGGACTATGTTTTGCTGAGTGCGAATAACCGGGTTTTGGCCGGGCAACCCGCCATCGAAGATACTTTGTTAGGTAAGAAGTTCTTAATTGGGCCAAATTCTTTCTACCAGGTGAATCCAGTTATGACGGAAAAGTTATACCAAAAGGCCGCCGATTTAGCTGACCTAAAATCAACGGATACGGTCGTTGATGCCTATGCCGGCATTGGAACAATTGGAATTTCGGTTGCCGACCGGGTAAAAGAGGTCATCGGGGTTGAAGTTGTCCCCGGTGCTGTGGTTGATGCTAAGCAAAACTTGGCATTGAATGGTATTGAAAATGCGACCTATATTGAACGAGATGCCCCTGACCAGTTTGCCGAATGGCAAGCTGAAGGCATCCGACCGGATGTTGTTTTCGTTGATCCACCGCGCCGAGGTCTGACACCACAGTTAATTGAAAAGACGGCTCAAATGGGTCCTGACCGAGTTGTCTATGTCTCATGTAACCCCGTAACTGCGGCACGAGATGTTGCCTTGTTCTTAGACCAGGGTTATAAAGTTAAGGGACCTGTCGTTCCTGTCGATCAGTTTCCACAGACGGCCCATATTGAAACGATTACCGTTTTACAAAAAATGAACTCAGCCAAATAAAAGCTTAGGGAGACAAGCTGATGAATCTTTCTTTAAAAACAGTTGCTCAGGCAACCCAGGGGAAAATCCAAGGATTTGAAAACCCCGTGATTACTGGGGTGGCCTTTGATTCACGCCAAGTTCAACCTGGTGATTTATTTGTCGCCCTAGTTGGCGAAAATGATGGCCACGCCTACCTTGACCAGGCCAAGAAAGCCGGGGCGGTTGCCGCCCTCGTTCAAGATGACCACCAGGTTGGTGCGGTATTGCCAGCGGTCAGTGTTGCTGATACCTTGGTTGGGTTGCAGGACCTTGCCAAGGCTTATCTTGCTGAGGTTAGTCCAAAGGTTGTTGCTATTACTGGTTCTAACGGTAAAACCACTACGAAAGATATGGTGGCGGCAATTCTAGCACAAAAGTATCAAACCTTTAAAACGCCAGAAAATTTTAATAATGAAATTGGCTTACCGGTCACAATCTTATCAATGCCAGAAAATACTGAGGTTCTGGTCTTAGAAATGGGAATGGATCGTCCTGGTCAATTAACCTTTCTTTCTCAATTAGCCCGACCAGATGTGGCGATAATCACCATGATTGGTGAGGCCCATTTGGAGTTTTTCCACACTCGAGCTAATATTGCCAAAGCCAAGTTGGAAATTACAGCTGGCCTAAAATCGGGTGGTTTGCTGTTAATTCCTGCAGATGAACCACTGCTAACTGAGGCTAGTGAATTGCCGGCAGAGACGAAAACATTTGGTCCTGAACCAACCAACTGTCAAGAGACTTTAAAAGAGACTAAATTTGTTGATCAAGGTCAAAAATTTGCAATTCCTCTGCTAGGTCGGTATAATGTTAGGAATGCCCTATCAGCAATTCGTGTCGGCCAAGCTTTCGGCTTAAATTTGGAGACGATTGCAACGGCCTTGAAAAATTTTGCGTTAACAAAGAATCGTACTCAAATGCTTACTGCTCAAAATGGAGCTCTGGTTATTTCCGATGTGTATAACGCTAATCCAACAGCAACAAAAGAAGTTTTACAGGCTCTAGCACAAGAAGAAACTCAAGACTTAGTTGTTGTTTTGGGTGATATGCTGGAATTGGGTGACCAAGGTCCGGCGTTGCATGCCGGCCTAAAAGATGCGGTTTTAGCTGCTCAACCAAAGGCAGTTTACTTAGTTGGTGACTTGATGGTTAACAACTTAGGTCCAGCCCTATTAAAATCTGATTTAAGTCAGACAAAGATTTATAATTATCAAAAAAACGAAATTGACCAATTGACTGATGACCTTAATCAG
Organism: Fructobacillus ficulneus; assembly: GCF_001047075.2. Lineage (GTDB taxonomy): Bacteria > Bacillota > Bacilli > Lactobacillales > Lactobacillaceae > Fructobacillus > Fructobacillus ficulneus. The sequence continues at coordinate 40,671 of NZ_DF968001.1, read as the reverse complement.
CGGTTGCAGGCCAATGATTGCCTCTTTTTGAAGGCAAGTCACGGGATTCATTTGGAAAAAGTTTTAGATAAAATCATTGCCAATCAGAATTAAATAGGGGGAAGTATGCGCAAACGGGTTGATATTTTTCCCGAGAAAGTCAAATCACTTTGGGTCAAGGATCACTGGCTCGCACTGACAACGACGATTTTAATTTTAATTTGCTTCTTGGGAACACTTGCTTTATCACGGATAAACGTTGGCCCAAAACCAGTGCCGGTGGCTAAGAAAAAAGTTTTTGAAGTAACGGCGGTTAATAATTTAAAGTTAGATGTGCAACCACAGACAAAAAAAGCTCAAGAGATTGACCAGAAATTGAAAGCTAACAACTTTACTGGAACAGCTTTAGTGGTCAAAAATGGGAAAATTGTCTTAAATCAAGGATATAGCTTTGCTAATTCTGGCAAAGAGTGGCACAATAGTTCTCAGACAGTTTATCAAATTGCATCGTCAGCCAAATTACTGACGGCGATTTTAGTTGGACAGGCTGTGGACAATAAGCAGCTATCCTATGATGACCACTTGGACAAGTTTTATCCGAATGTGCCTAATGCAGGTGAAATCACAATTCGTGACCTGTTAACCATGACTTCGGGATTGCAACAAAAAGAACAACCAACGACATTTACTTCTGACGAAGACAACGCTCAGTTTTCTGCTGACCATGCTGTCTTAACCGGAACAGCTGTTGGAAGCGGTTCGGGTTGGTCGTACCAACCGATTAATTATCGGTTGCTGGCGGGGATTTTAATGAAAATCACTGGCCAGTCTTATGAGACGTTGACAAATAATTACTTTAATAAAAAGTACCACCTCAATGTTGAAAACCGTAGCCAGTTCGTTAAGGACCCTAAGGCAGCTCTGGGCTACCAAGAGGACCTGTCGATGCCAACTGGTGCAACAGAAGAAGAATACCAACGAGAAACCGGGACTGGTAACTATGCCATGTCGGCTGGAATGCTTTATCGGTTATATTGGCTCTTTTTCCATGACGAGATGGATAAGAAGCACTTGACCTTGCTGAGCCAACATTTACCTGCACATTATACCGGCGGTTTGTATCGGTATAATAATGTTTACACTTCCCATGGAATTTTTAATGGTTATGAACCATCAATTGTTCTTGGAAAGAATGGACAAGATGCTGTGATTCTTTTGGCTAATCAGTATTACCATGGGCACACCTTTGAGGGCTTATCCCATGAACTTTACCAAGTCTTAACTGGTACGATTGTACCTAGTTAAGAAACAGTCAGCCCAGCTAGACTATAAACTGCTTGGCGATTTTTTGACGTGCTGGTAGCACGTTAGTTATGCACGACCCACAGGGGTCAATGCGCGCTTATCCAGTGCGCAAAAAGGAGATTAATTTTGAAGTTTAGCGAACTCGGTTTGTCACAAGCCATTTTACAGGCCATCACTACACACGGCTATGTTGAAGCAACACCCATTCAAGAAAAGACGATTCCATTGACCTTAGCAGGTAAGGACGTTATCGGACAAGCGCAAACAGGAACTGGTAAGACAGCTGCCTTTGGTTTGCCAATCTTGGAACATATCGATTTAGATAACCCTAATATCCAAGCAGTAATTATCTCACCAACTCGTGAATTGGCCATCCAAACGGCTGAAGAATTGAAGAAGTTGGGACAAGACAAGTCAGTCAACGTTCAAGTTGTCTTTGGTGGATCAGACATCCGTGCCCAAATCAAGGGCTTGAAGTCACGTCCACAAATCTTGGTGGGAACACCAGGACGTTTGTTAGACCACATCAACCGTAAGACTGCTAAGTTGAACGGTGTTAAGACTTTGGTCTTGGATGAAGCCGACGAAATGTTGAACATGGGATTCTTGGATGACATCGAAGCCATCATTGCCCAAGTTCCTGACAGCCGTCAAACATTGTTGTTCTCTGCAACAATGCCAGAATCAATCAAGCGTATCGGAATGAAGTTCATGACTAATCCCGAATACGTACAAATCAAGGCCAAGCAATTAACGACTGATTTAGTTGACCAATTCTTTATTCGTGTTCGTAACGAAGAAAAGTTTGATGCTTTGACACGGACAATCGATATCCAAGAACCATTCTTGGGAATCGTCTTCGGCCGGACAAAGCGTCGAGTTGAAGAATTGGCTCGTGGTTTGGAAGCTCGTGGTTACCGTGCCGCTGGTTTGCACGGTGACTTGACTCAACAAATGCGTTCACGTGTCTTGGACCAATTCAAGGCTCATGAAATCAACTTGTTGGTTGCAACCGATGTTGCTGCCCGTGGACTTGATGTTAAGGACGTTAGTCACGTTTATAACTTCGATATTCCACAAGACCCAGAATCATACGTTCACCGTATCGGCCGTACAGGTCGTGCCGGAGCCGAAGGAACTTCAGTGACTTTGGTTGCGCCAAACG
>NZ_DF968001.1:37850-38187 GCF_001047075.2 Fructobacillus ficulneus | reverse complement strand
ATGGACTACTTGAAGGCTGTTGAAGAATTGACAAAGAAGCGCATGACGCCTTTGCAACCAGCAACTTTGAAGGAAGCTCGGATTGGTCGGATTAACGGTGCCATCGACACTGCTGCCGAAACAATCAAGGACTTGAACCCAGCCGAATTGCAAGACCAAGTGAACCAAATGACTGCTCAATTCTCAGCTGAAGAATTGGCAGCAGGTTTGTTGGCTAGCGTTGCTGGCTTGGACAAGCAAAACGCCCCTGTGACTTTGTCACGTGAACGTCCATTGCCACGTCGTAAGGGTGGTTCATCACAACGTGGTGGTTACCGTGGTGGTAACCGTCGTTCAA
>NZ_DF968001.1:21238-37800 GCF_001047075.2 Fructobacillus ficulneus | reverse complement strand
CCGTGGTAACGGTGGCGGACGTCGCTCAAACGGTGAAGGCCGTGGAGATCGCGGCAACCGTTCAAATTCTGAACGCGGTGGATACCGTGGTAACGGTGGCGGACGTCGCTCAAATGGCGAAGGCCGTGATAACCGTCGCTCATACGGTGAAGGACGCGATAACCGTTCACGTTCAAACGGCGAAGGCCGTGACAACCGTGGTGGACAATCAAACCGCCGTCGCGAATTTACTGTTCGCGAAAAGGACTAAAAGCTTTTAGTTCGTAAATATTAATTTTAGCTTGTAAAAGCAGACAAACCGTCTAAAGGATTTAGCTTCATTCGTTGAAGTTTATATCATTTATGACGGTTTTTGTTTATAATGAGAAACGTTAGTAACAAAATGAAAAAGGTGAAAAATGTTTAGCAATCGTGATGAGGCCATAACTTATATCCACCAGCGTCCCAAAGCTGGTAAGAAAGATAGCTTTGAGCGGATGCAAGCTCTCTTAGCTGCCTTAGGCCATCCAGAAAACCAAATACCTGATGCGATTCATATCACTGGGACTAATGGTAAAGGATCGGTCGCTACAATGGTGACAGCGATGGCTGTAGCATCTGGATTGAAAGTGGGTTCATTTACATCACCCTACATGATTGATTTTGCCGAACGATTTAAAATTAACAGACAAAATATTGATGATCAGTCGCTCATTGCTTACACAAATTTAGTTGCCACCGCTGTATCTGAAGTTGAAGGCCAATCTGCTAATCAGTTACAGCCAACCGAATTTGAAGTCGTGACGGCGATTATGTTAGCTTTTTTTGCTCACGCCGACTTAGACTTGGCAGTAATTGAAGTTGGGATTGGTGGGCAATACGACTCAACGAACGTTTTAACGACAACGAAGGTAGCAGTCGTCACAACAGTTGCTCTTGATCATCAAGCCATGCTTGGGGGGACGATTGAGGCCATTGCTAAACAAAAGGCCGGAATTATCAAAGCTGGAGCAGTTACAGTTGTTGGACCAAATTTACCAAAATCAGCTTTTCAGGTTATTCAAGAGCGAGCACAACGCGTGCAAAGTCCATTAATTATCAGTCAATCTACCAAGTTGCACAGTCGAATGACTGGTACTTATCAAGTTGATAATACCGCGACTGCCGTGTCAGTAATTCGTGCTTGGCATCCTGATTTAGCGGTAGAAGACCTTCAAAAGGGGTTGGACCAAGCATTTTTGCCGGGTCGGTTTGAAAAAATTAAACCCGGCTTTTATTTGGATGGGGCTCATAATGCGGCTGGTATTAAAGCCCTGCACCAAACGATACAAAATGATTTAAAGGGACCTGTGACGGTCATTATTGGAACCTTGGCAGAAAAAAATGTTAATCAAGCATTAAGAGAGTTAGCGAATGACTGGCAAATTCGTTTGGTGTTGGTGCCCTTTGTCGGCCCGAATGGACGAATTAGCTTACAAAATGACCAAGTTGAATTACCAAGCCATGAATATACTTGGTTTGATTCATTTGACCAAGCCGAGTCAGCAATAACAGAAAATGAAACAGTAGTGGTTACTGGTTCACTTTATTTTATTAGCGATGTGAGGAGAAAGTTATGCAAGAAAAAGTCTTAAGTCCACGGTTAATCTTAAGTATTTTAGCGATTGCCCTATTGGGATTTACAGATATCATGTTGGAAACAGCTTTAAATGTCTCCTTCCCAACCTTAATGGACCACTTAAATGTTGATTCAGCCACGGTTCAGTGGTTAACATCAGGGGTCATTTTGTTGACGTCGATGGTAATTATCATGTCACCATGGCTGAAAGTTCGTTTCAGCAACCGTTCACAATTTATGGTTGCTGGTGTCATTTCTTTGATTGGAATTTTCATTGATGCAACATCAAATCAATTTGGAATCATCCTTTTTGGTCGGCTTTTGCAAGGTGTTGGGGCTGGAGTTGGTTTGCCATTGATGAATAATGTGGTTTTCGAACAAGTACCAATGAATAAAAGAGGAACGATGATTGGTTTAGCATCCCTGATTGTTTCCTTTTCACCAGCCTTAGGACCGGCCTTTGGTGGCTTTTTGACAGCAGCATATGGTTGGCACATGATTTTCTTAGTTGTCTTGCCAATTCAACTTTTTGCTTTGATACTAGGTTGGTTTACAATTCAACAAATCGATCCGCTTGAAAAAGCTAAGTTTGATTTGATTGGTTGGCTCTTGCTGTCAGCATTCTTTGTTGGTGGGTTGATTACCATTGATCGTCTTGCTACCCATGGATTAGTGAACGTTGCTAGTTTGTTAGCACTCTTTGCTATGTTGGCCGGCATTATTGGCTATTACTTCTATGCTCGCCAGGAAGAAAAGCCATTACTTTCACCAAAAATGTTTTCCTTACCAATTTTTCGACAAGCGGTTTTTGCAGCCGTTTTGATTCAAATTGTTAATTTGACTTTTAATTATGCTATTCCGATGGGCTTACAGTTGGTTTTGAAAGAAGGATCAAGTATTGCTGGCTTGTCCCTCTTCCCAGGAGCAGTCGGCTATGCCATTATGGCTGTCATTTCGGGTAATATCTATGATCGCTACGGGGCTAAAGTACCAAACGTGATTGGCCTGACTTTGATTAGTGTTGGAATGGTCTTTATGGTGTTAGCACCCTTTGCCGTTTGGTCAATGACCTTAGGGTTTGTGATTACACAATTGGGTGGAGGATTCTGGTTTGGTAATAACATGACCAATGCGATTACCAAGCTTGACCGGACCTTCCATAGCGCTGGAAACTCAATCTTTGCCGCGGTTAATAACTATTCAGCAGCGGTTGGAATTGCCTTTGCTGCTGCCGTTGTTACTGTGTTCCAAAATGGATCAGGCACATTAGCCCACAAAACTTTAACCGGAATCCAATGGACTTACCGGCTTGATGTTTTGCTGATTATTGTGGCGGTCTATCTGTCATGGTCACTGATGAAAAAATCGCAAAATGAAAGTGACTAACATTCAATTCTTTAGAATTTAAAATAAATAAAATTAAATCGATGATAAAACAACCTGGTCTTCGTCAAATTACACAAAGGAGTGTAAAAGATGATAAAAGACCAGGTTTTTGATTATTACGATGCTTTGGGGCAAGATGCTGAAAAGAATGCAGAAACATTTAATTTGTACTTTCCGGCTGGCTACCTCTTAACTGAATTGGATGAGGAGACAAAGGCCGATTTTATCGCCGAAAACCCAATAGCAAATCGGGCGTTTTTAATTGCCCTAGCGATTGGTTATCAGCTCTCAAAGCAGAGTCGACCAGTATTGCTGTCAGCGCGACATTCGAGCCTAGTTGGTACCTTTGCCAAGGAGAAGCTAGGGACACTGAAACAAGAACAATTATTTTTAGCTCTCTTAAACACACAGTTGGATGTGATTGGTTGGGAGGTTGTTTTTGTGGGGACTTTGACGGAGGTAGCTGCCTCACCGCGGGAAATCTTCCAACGGGCCTTGCAAGCTAACGCATACGCTATGATTATTGCTCACAACCATCCGTCAGGAAACTTGCACCCATCTGTGCAGGATAAGCAATTTACAAAACGATTGTATGCTTTAGGACAATCCTTGAATTTACCACTATTGGACGCTTTTATTGTGACAAAAGACGGATACTGGTCAATGCAAGAAAACGGCCAATTGTTTACTGGGGATTTTGATTAAAATCATTTGTCAAAGTAATTTTAAAGATATAAAAATGGTAAAATAATCGTAGTATTAAATGTGAGAGGATAGTTGTTAAATGACAGCAAAAATTGTGATGATTGGTGGTGGATCAGGACTGCCAGTCATTATTAAACCACTAATCCAACAAGATGTTGATTTAACAGCAATTGTCACGGTGGCCGATGACGGTGGGTCATCAGGCCTATTGAGAGACTATGTTAATATCATTCCACCTGGGGATATTCGTAATATTTTAGTAGCAATGTCTCAAGGAGACCAAGAATTATTAGACTTGTTCCAGTATCGTTTTAAAACAAACGATGCCTTTTTGGCACAGCATGCAGTCGGCAACTTGTTGATTGCTGCCTTAACTGAAATGACTGGTGACATTTCCCAGGCAATCGCTCAGCTGGGCAGATATTTAAAAATCAAGGGGCAGGTTTATCCAGTTGCCAAAGAGCCGTTAATTTTGCATGCCCAGACTAAGGCGGGTCAAAATTTAGTTGGGGAAGCAGCCATTACTGCTGCTCACCAATCATTGGACCATGTCTGGGTGGAAACGAACCAGGGGAAGTTAACTATGCAGGCCAGCCACGAAGCTGTTCAGGCGATTAACTCGGCTGATTTAATTGTTTATGGTCCTGGATCACTCTTTACTTCAATTTTGCCTAACGTTGTGGTTCCTGGAATTCGTGAAGCTTTACAACAGACAGCGGCTCGACAAGTCTATATTGCCAACATTATGACGCAAAAAGGCGAGACAGATGCTTACACAGATGCCGAGCACTTGAGAACGCTGAATCAGCACCTCGGTGCGGACTTAATTGACTATGTCTTAACGAATGATGAAGAGGTTCCAGCTGATTTTGTTGATTATCAGAAATGGGGCGAAATTGCCCAACAAGTTGTTCAGGACCCTCATGGGATTGAACAGGCCGGAGCACAAAGTATCTCCCAAGATTTTTTGGAGTTACGTGATGCAGGAGCCTTTCATGATGGTCAGAAAGTCGCCAAGGTCTTACTAAACCTGGCAGAGGAAGCAAATGTCTTACGCAGCTGAAGTCAAAAAAGAATTAACTGGCCGAATTGTTTCTGACGACTCGGCTAAATCTGAATTAGCCGCCCTATTGCAAATGAATGGGGTTTCGACTTGGGGCTTATCTCAAGAGATAAAGGTACAGACTGAAAATCCAGCAATTGCCCGCCGAATTTACACCCTAATTAAGCAACTTTATCCAGCTGCTTCAGTTGATGTGCAAGTTAATCAGCGGGTGGCCATGACAGAGCGCAAGGCTTTGATTGTTGTCCTGCAGAGTCAGGTCGAAGACATTCTGGCTGATTTGGGGGTTGATCCTCTCGGTATTAACCAAGAGGTTCCAGCTTGGTTATTAAATACAGAAGAAAAACGGCGGTCATTTTTACGTGGCGCCTTCTTAGCAGCTGGCTCAGTCAACTCGCCGGAAAAAGCTAATTACCATCTTGAAATCTATACCAGTCATGAAGGATTTTCGGAGCAGTTAACTAAATTAATGGTCGACTTTGATATGCCAGTTAAGGTTGCCAAACGTCATTCGGGTTACTTTGTCTATCTGAAACGGTCGGAAAAAATCGTTGATTTTCTCAAATTAATTGGTGCTGGAAACACGATGCTCCACTTTGCCGATATTCGGATTTCGCGGGACATGCGCAATTCTGTTAACCGGTTAAATAATGCTGATATGGCTAATTTACAAAGGGTAGCGGTGGCTGCCAATAGTCAAGTTCAAGCGATATTAACGATTCAAAAAGAAATCGGCGATTTAGATGAATTGCCACCCAAACTTGCTGATTTTGCTCGGGCGCGTTTAGAACATCCGGATGGGTCTTTGGCGGAAATTGGGGATGTTTTAGAAATTTCAAAGTCTGGGGCCAATCACCGAATGCGGAAGTTAGCAGCTTTGGCGAAAACAATTGAAGAGGGTGGCGATTTTAGCCTCGATAAAATTTAATTTAGAAAACTGACATGAAAGTTTTTGTTATTCTGGATTATGCGTTACAATTATGTTTTAAGGAATGAAATAAAGGAGTATTGCTATGTGGCCTGGAGTAATTGAACAAACCGCCAATGGGCGTGAATCATATGACTTGCCTTCTCGCTTGTTAAAGGACCGAATTATTTTGGTTCAAGGAGAAGTTGAAGACAGCATGGCAACATCGATTGTTGCCCAACTCTTATTTTTGGAAGCACAAGATCCAGAAAAAGAAATTTCAATGTACGTTAACTCACCAGGTGGTTCAGTAACTGCCGGTTTGTCAATTACTGATACGATGAACTTCATTAAAGCCCCAGTGACAACAATCGTCATGGGCTTGGCTGCTTCAATGGGAACCATCATTGCAGCTTCTGGTGAAAAGGGACATCGCTTTATGTTGCCCAACGCTGAATACCTCATCCACCAACCAATGGGTGGGGCAGCTGGTGGAACTCAACAAACCGACATGGCGATTATCGCCGACCAATTGACGAAAACTCGTCATAAGTTGAATAAAATTTTGGCCGATGGTTCAGGCAAGGATATTGAAGAAATTGCCCATGATACTGAGCGCGATTTCTGGATGTCAGCTGAAGAAACTTTGGAATATGGTTTGATTGATGGAATCATGGAAAAAGCCGGTGAAAAGCCGATAACTTTGAAAAAATAAGCACTAAGTTGAGACATTTGAAGAAAATTTAGTGTATAATATTGTTAGATATTTAATTTGGAGGACGAATATGAAAGTTTTTGCTTACGGCATTCGCGACGATGAAAAACCTGCTTTGGAAGATTGGGAAAAGCACAATCCTGAAGTGACGGTTGGATATACGCAAGAATTGTTGACGCCCGAAACTGCTAAGTTGGCCGAAGGGTCAGACTCAGCTGTTGTTTACCAACAACTTGATTACACTAAGGAAACATTGGCAGCATTGGCTGCTGTTGGGGTAACCAACCTTTCTTTGCGTAATGTTGGAACAGACAACATTGACTTTGAAGCTGCCAAGGAATTGGGCTTCAACGTTTCAAACGTACCCGTTTACTCACCAAACGCCATTGCTGAACACTCAATGATTCAGTTGTCACGTTTGTTGCGTCGTACAAAGCCAATGGATGCCAAGGTTGCTAAGCATGACTTGCGCTGGGCTCCAACTATTGGCCGCGAAATGCGGATGCAAACTGTTGGTGTTATCGGTACTGGTAACATCGGTCGCAAGGCAATTAACATCTTGAAGGGCTTCGGTGCTAAGGTGATTGCTTTCGATAAGTTCCCTAACAAGGAATTGCAAGAAGAAGGATTGTACGTTGATTCATTGGATGAATTGTTTGCACAAGCAGACGCCATCTCATTGTACGTTCCTGGTGTTCCTGAAAACCACCACTTGATTAACAAGGATAGCATCGCAAAGATGAAGGACGGCGTTGTCTTGGTTAACGTTTCTCGTGGTAACTTGGTTGACGTTGACGCTGTTATCGAAGGATTGAACTCTGGTAAGGTTTCTGACTTTGCTATGGATGTTTATGAAAACGAAGTTGGCTTGTTCAACGAAGACTGGTCTGGTAAGGAATTCCCTGATCCAAAGATTGCTGACTTGATCTCACGTGAAAACGTTTTGGTTACGCCACATATCGCCTTCTACACAACTAAGGCCGTTGACGAAATGGTTCACCAATCATTTGATGCAGCTGTATCATTTGCTAAGGGTGAAACACCTTCAATCGCTGTTAAGTTTTAATGATTAAAACCTCAAGTTTAAAGTCTTGAGGTTTTTTTGTTGTCCACTAGTTGAGCGGAATCGTTCTTTTAATAGTATTTGGAAAAAATCTTAGACAAAAGCTGACATAGAGTTTGCACATCCTAATAATTAAGCGTAAAGTACTATTATTGAAAATTAACTATTTGGAGGATACAATGAAAATTTTTGCTTACGGAATTCGTGAAGATGAGCTACCAGCTTTGGCCGAATGGAAAAATGAAAATCCGACAGTCGCTGTCGACTACAGTACAGGACCAGTAACGGCTGAAACTGCTAAACTGGCAGCTGGGGCAGACTCGATTGTCGCCCTACAAGAATCACCATTTACCAAAGAAGCCTTTGCTGCATTATCGGATTTAGGTATTAAGAATTTATCAGTTCGTAATGTTGGAACCGAAAATATTGATTTTGAAGCAGCCAAAGAATTTGATTTTAATATTTCAAATGTGCCAGTCTACTCACCAAGCGCTGTGGCAGAATATGCCATGATTCAGCTCTCACGGGCTTTGCGGCGGACAAAACCAATGGATGCCAAGGTTGCTAAGCATGACTTGCGCTGGGCACCAACCATTGGTCGCGAAATGCGGATGCAAACTTTCGGGGTAATCGGTACTGGCAATATTGGCCGCCAAGCCATTAAAATTTTGCAAGGCTTCGGAGCAAAAGTGATTGCCTACGATAAGTTCCAAAATAAAGACATTCAAGCTGAAGGATTATATGTTGATTCATTGGATGAATTGTACGCCCAAGCAGATGCCATCACTCTCCACGTGCCTGGTGTTCCCGAAAACGTCAACATGATTAATAAAGACAGCATTGCGAAGATGAAAGATGGTGTTGTTATCGTTAATGTCTCTCGTGGAAACCTAGTTAATACGGATGATTTGATTGCAGCCCTTGATTCAGGTAAGGTTTCAGACGTAGCTCTGGATGTTTATGAAGGTGAGGTTGGCATTTTCAACAAGGATTGGACGGATAAGGACTTTTCTGATGATCGGTTAGCAGACCTAATTACTCGTGATAATGTTTATCTAACCCCACATACAGCTTTCTATACAACTAACGCCATTAACGAAATGATTCGTCAATCGTTTGATGCTGCAGTTGCTTTTGCTAAAGGTGAAGAACCAACAATCGCTATTAAATTTTAAAATTTTTAGTTCAAATCAAAATGATTTGGACTATTTTTTTGTCATTAAATTTCCGACTATGTTTCTCAATTTACAATATCAAGATTTTAATTTTAAATTATAATAATATTCGTTTTAAACAATCTGAAATTTGAATAATTTCAACAAATAAAATTAAAATATTTTGTATTTTTATTCACAGACGTCCAAAAACATGTTATACTATTTTTCGGCATATAAGTGCTTGGCATGAAAAAGGAAATATATACTATGACAAATACAGAACAGTTTTCTGGAAAGCAATCATTAGGCGTTAAAGATTTCTTCTTTAAGGTTCTATCTGGTTCAGCTCAAGGAATCTTAATCGGTGTGTTACCCTCAGCTGTGATGAAGTACATCATCCAGTTCTCAGGTTTTGGTAAGACATCAATTGGTGCTGACTATTCAGCAATTTTGACGTTGTTCACATCAATGGTACCATTCTTAATTGGTATGGCTGTGGCGATGAACTTTAAGATGAAGGCATTGGATACTGGGGTTGTTGGATTGGCAACTTTAGTGGCTTCAAAGTCAATTCTTTGGACAATGATGAAGGCGGGAACAGCTAATCCTACTACTGGTAAGATTTATGCTGCCCCAACTCGTTTGTACGCAACCAATGGTGCGGGTGATGTGATCAACGCGATGTTGATTGCTGGAATCGCAGTTTTGGTTCTCTGGTTGATTGACCGTTACCTTGGTGGCTTTGGTTCAGTTGCCATTATCTTGACACCAATCTTAGTTGCTGGTGGCGTTGGACTCTTTGGTCGCGCAATCGCTCCAACAGTTGGTCACGTTACAACTGCTATCGGTGATATGGTTGAATCATTTACTAAGTTGGCTCCATTGCCAATGGCAATCTTGATTGGAATGGCCTTTGCCGTCATTATCATCACACCGATCTCAACGGTTGGAATTGCCTTGGCTATTAACTTACACGGTATGACTGCTGGTGCGGCTGCTATGGGTGTTGTTGCCACCACTGTTGTCTTGTTGATCAACTCTTGGAAGGTCAACTCAAAGGGCACAACAATTGCTATCTTCTTGGGTGCCATGAAGGGTATGATGCCAGCTATCTTTAAGAAGCCGGTTACCATCATCTCATTCATGTTTGCCGCAGCAATCTCAGGATTTGCTGTTTCAATCTTTAACATCCAGGGAACACCAACCACTGCCGGTTTCGGTTATATTGGTTTGGTTTCACCATTGCAATCAATGATCAAGGATTCTGCTATCCCTACTTCAGTTCTTGACCACTACATCACGCCGTTCGCCGGCTTGATTGCTTGGGTTGTTATCCCAGTTTTGGCTGGTTTGGCAGCTCAATTCATCTTCTCAAAGCTTTTGAACTGGTACCAACCAGAAGACTTTAAGCAAGAATTGTAAAATAATTTTAGACTCAGCCGTTGGCTGGGTCTTTTTTATTTTCCAGCAGCTTGTTATTTCAAAATTTTAGGTATATGATTTTGTCTATAAAACTTTTGTAGAGTGTTGTTTAGACTGGAGAGATGATGATTGAAACCCCACAGGTAAAAAGTAAAATGAGCACCTTTTTTCAAAAAGGTTTGACTGGAACGGCCCAAGGAATTTTATTCGGTTTGATGCCGATGTCGATTATGAAAAATCTGCTAACGTATACACACGCCACCAATTATTATTTTGGCAGTGAGTTATTAGCGATTGTGATTCTCTTGTCTTCCTTTGTCCCACTATTGATTGGAATGGCTGTCGCCCTTCAATTTAATTTTTCAGCTTTGGAAACCGGTGTTGTTAGTATGGCGACGATGGTTGCCGCTAATTCAGTCACCTGGGGCCTCGCCAAAGCTGGTGCTAATAACCCAGTTACAGGTCAACCATTAGCTAAATCTGCAAGAGTCTTCTTATTGAATGGGACAGGCGATGTTCTAACGGCAATGGTGGTCGCTCTGTTAGCTGTCTTGGCGGTCTTTGCCATTCGTCATTTTTTTGCCGGCTTTGGCTCTTTGGCCATTATTTTAACGCCAATTTTAGTCGGCGGTGGTATTGGCTTGCTGGGAACTGTTATTCGGCCAAGCCTGGTTCAGGTTACGACTTGGATTGGTGACGGGGTTGAAAGCTTAACCAAATTAGCCCCATTGCCCATGGCAATCTTTATTGCAATGGCTTTTTCAGTTATTTTAGTGACGCCAATTTCAACAGTTGGGGTTGCCTTGGCCATTAACATTCACGGCTTAGCGGCAGGAGCGGGGGCTATGGGCGTCGTGGCGACGACAATCGTCTTGTTAATCAATTCAGCCATAGTTAATAAAAAAGGAACAACGTTGGCCATTTTGCTAGGAGCGATGAAAGGGATGATGCCTGCGGTCTTGAAAAAACCGGTGACGATGATTGCCTTTGCATTGACTGCCGGCCTTTCGGCATTGGGTGTGGTAGCCTTTAATATTCAGGGAACGCCAGTTTCAACGGGATTTGGTTATGGTGGCCTGACAGCACCAATCGCTTCGATGGCACGGGATACCACAGTCCCTGCTGGTACAGTTACCCATCTAATTACTTGGCTGCCAGCATTATTAGGTTGGGTTGTGATTCCTTTGTTAGCAGGGTTAGTCGTTCAGTTTGTTTTAGTTCGCCTAGTTCATTTGTATAAACCAGAAGACTTTAAACAAGAATTATAAGAATATCAGTAGAAACAGACTGGGTTTTTCCTAAGTCTGTTTTTTCTTGCCTTTCAAGTTTATTTTCGTTAAACTAGTGAGGTTAGTTTTGAATTAAATTTAGTATTAACAGGAACTTATTTCATTTTAAAATGTTTTATGTTCGTTTTTAAATGTTTTTGATAGCTAATTTAAAATAAAAGTATGGGTTTAACTGATTAATTCAGTTCGCAACAAATGCCCAGAGCGGATATTGGAGGCCAGCATGGCAGAAGAAAAATTAAATCGAGGTTTTGGCCTTTGGTCATCATTGGCCTTGGTGATTGGAACTATCATTGGATCAGGAATCTTCTTTAAACAGGGATCCGTTCTTCAGACCGCCGGTGATACAAATACGGCCCTTTGGGCGTGGTTCGCTGGAGGGGTCTTAACCCTAACAGCTGGCATGACTGTCGCTGAAGTTGGATCACAGATGACTGAAACAGGTGGCATTTATTCCTATCTAACTCACTTATATGGAAAGACAGTTGGTTACCTTGCCGGATGGATGCAGGTAATTTTTTACGGTCCAGCGATGATGGGCGCCATTTCAGCTTATTTTGGGGTTCTCTTTGTTGCGTTATTCAATCTGAATACTAACTTTGAGTTACCCGCTGGTATGCTAGCTTTGGCTTTTGTTGCTTTGATTAACTCTGTCCCCAACCACTTTTCAGCTAGTTTTCAGGTCATCACGACTGTTATTAAGATGTTACCTATCATTGCCCTAATCATTTTTGCCCTCTTCTTTGGCGACCACGATGCCTTGGGACAAACCGTCACAACGATGTCTCATTCGGCTTCTGGTGGTTTTGGTGTCGCTGTTTTGGCAACACTCTTTGCCTATGATGGTTGGGTTACCCTGGCTAATATCGCGGGGGAAATTAAAAATCCACAAAAAGTTTTGCCCAAAGCAATTATTACTGGGATTGTGATTGTTATCGTGGCCTATTTGGGTATTTCATTTGGTGCCTATCGGAGTTTGACAGCCAATGAAATTGTTAATCTTGGTGAAAATACCACATTAAAAATGGCGACGAATGCCTTTGGCTATTGGGGTGGTCGTTTACTTTCAGTAGCGGTTTTGATTTCATTAATTGGCACATTAAATGGGAAGGTTGTTTCATTCCCACGAATTTTGTATGTGATGGCCAAGGAAGGCGACTTTCCAATGGCAAAGTCGTTTGCCAAAATTAACCACAAGTCAAAGACACCTAATAACGCGATTTGGTTCATGATTGTCGTTGCTTATGTGATGATGGTCCTTTTAAAGCCAGATAAGCTCTCAGACTATGCAATTTTTATTACCTTCTTGTTTTATATCCTTGTTTTCATTGGGGCCTTTAAAATGCGCCATCAAGATCCACAGGGTGCAAACCGAATTTTCTCAATGCCACTTTATCCATTAATTCCGATTGTCGCAATTTTGGGTTCTTTGTATGTTGAACTCTCAGAAATCATGAATGATTTTGAAGGAATTCTCGTTTCCTTGGTTGTTGTTTTGGCAGGACTACCAATTTATTGGTGGCTGAATCGACAAAAATAACCGACAACTTTTATAAAAGTATTTGATATTTTCTTATTTAATATACAAAATAATAGTAAATAGTATATTTAATCGATTAGGGTTACTGTATTGTTACCAGTTTTAATATTCATGTAACATAACTTCGGCAGAATAATAACCATGATGTTTAATAAAATTTTGCTTACGAGCATGGCCGTCGCAGGTTTAGCCCTGACCGCCACTAATACACAATTTAATAAAGGAAAGTCAACGACTGATCAAGCAGTGAAAGTTGCAAGTACAGTTAACACCACAAAGATGTCTAATGATGTCTCAAAATCTGTTGGTGGAATTAAGGACTTAGAAAACTCAGCTGCTAGCCAAGTTGTGGCTACTGCTGATGACTCACAAAGTTCAGCTGATACTACGACTGATGCTAGTCAAGACACTACGACTGCGGACACAACAACGCAAGCAGCCGCTACGCCAGTTGCTACTGCTACACCAGCCGCAACGACAACGACTGCAGCAGCTACTACGACAACTGCTGCTACAACTACCACTGCTTCTGGTGACATTAACTGGTTGATTTCACGTGAATCTGGTGGAAACGTTAACGCTCAAAACGGTTCTTTCTATGGAATCGGACAATTGTCAGCGGATGCATATGCTACTTATGCTCCAGGACAAAGCTACCAAGGCAATTACGCTGTTCAATTACAAGCAATGCAAGGTTACATCGCAGCTCGTTACGGATCAGTTTCTAATGCAATTAGCCATTTTCAAAATAATGGTTGGTACTAAACTTACAATGGATTGAAAAGGACTCCGAAAGGGGTCCTTTTTTGCTCTTAGCGTTGGGGTTTTCGTGTATAATAGTAACTAAGGATAGAAAAGGAAAATACAGAATGGCCCTTAATTTTTTAAAGCCTACCTACTCAGTCGAGTCAGTCTACGATTTGTCGGTGGCAGAATTAAAAGCCCAAGGAATTAAAGCGGTATTAACAGACTTAGATAATACCTTACTTGCTTGGAACAACCCTGATGGAACCCCGGAACTTCATCAATGGTTAAGTGAACTAAAAAGTGCTGGGATTGAAGTTGTGGTTGTTTCCAACAATACTTGGGACCGGGTCGAAAAAGCGGTGTCAGATTTGGATGTCGAGTACACTGCTTGGTCACTAAAGCCACTTCCTCGTGGAATTTTAAAGGTCCTGAAGCAAAACCAGTGGCAAAAGGATGAAGTTTTGATGGTTGGTGACCAGATGTTAACGGATGTTTGGGCAGCTCACCTTGCGGGAGTTCCTTCTGTCTTAGTGAAACAACTGATTGAATCGGATATGTGGCAAACTTGGCTGAACCGGTCGCTAGAAAAGTTAGCTAAAAAGATTATTTACCGTAAGAACGAAACTTTGATTTGGCACAAGTCATTTGCTGATGCGGTCAAAGCAAAAGAAATAAATGGAAATTAATGACAGATAAAGAATTTGAACAACAAGAACAATTAGTGGCAACCGATGAAGAAATTCAGGCTGCCTTAGAAGAAGGTCTCTTTTGTATTGGCTGTGGCGCCAAGATGCAAGTGACCGACAAAGAAGCGGCTGGTTTCTTGCCATTATCAGCACTGAAGAAGCAATTAGCCTCTGATGAATTATTGTGCCAGCGCTGTTTCCGTCTGCGTCACTATAACGAAATTCAACCAGTTGAATTAACTGATGACGACTTTGCTGAACTTTTGCATCAAGTTTCTGAAACAAAGGCCTTGATTGTCTACGTTTTGGACTTATTTGATTTTTCAGGGTCAACGATTCCTGGTTTGCCTCGTTTCGTTGGTAAAGATAACCCCATCTTAGTGGTGGCGAACAAGGTTGACTTGTTGCCAAAGTCGTTGAAGACCCACAAGTTGCGGGCGTGGATTAATGGCCAACTGAAGGAACAAGGAATTAGCACTGTTGGGGTTGAATTGATTTCGGCTGCCCATCCGCAAAACCTTGATGATGTCTTGGAAAAGATTGATGATTTGCGTGCTGGCCGAGACGTTTATGTGGTTGGAACAACTAACGTTGGGAAGTCAACGTTGATTAACCAAATCATTAAGTCTAAGACCGGTGTCCAAGAATTGATCACGACTTCACGGTTCCCAGGGACGACCCTGGATCAAATCGCCATTCCTTTGGATGATGGAAAGTCATTAATTGATACACCTGGAATCATCAAGAAGGACCAGTATGCCCACTGGGTAACTGATAAGGATTTGAAGTATGTTTTGCCCAAGGCTGAAATCAAGGCCCGGACTTATCAATTGAACCCTGACCAAACACTCTTCTTTGGTGGTTTGGCTCGCTTCGATTTGGTAACCGGTCCTCATGACGGGTCTAAGGCGGCCGTGACGGCCTACTTCGAAAACAACCTCAAGATTCATCGAACAAAGCGTGAGGGCGCCACAGACTTCTACGAGAAGCACCGTGGTGAACTACTGGCACCAGCACCTAAGGATGCTGACGTCAAGATGGCGAAATACGAATTTAAAATTAACGAAAAGATGGATTTGGTATATGCCGGCCTTGGTTTTGTAACCTTGCCAGCAGGAATCCATATTCAGGCATTTGCTCCAGCCGGAGTGGGTGTGTTCTTACGAAAGGCAATGATTTAATGCAAGATTTAACAGGAAAGCAAAAGCGCTATTTACGGTCACAGGCAAACGGTTTGACACCAATTTTTTCAATTGGGAAGGCCGGTGCTAACGCTGAATGGTTAGCAGAAGTTCAAAAGGCTTTGGCCAAGCGTGAATTAATCAAGGTTAATTTGCAACAGGGGAGTGAATGGTCTGCCAAGGACTTAGCAAAGTTCATCGAAGAAAATTCAACAATCACTGTTGCACAAGTAATTGGTAAGACTTTGGTCTTGTTCCAACCAGCTACTGACGCAAAGTACATTAAGGTTTCTTTGGAAGTCTCAAAATTGGCCTAAGGTTAATTTTATTTTTACCAAGGTAAGGGAGGGTTAAGATGGCAACATATGCACAACAACTTAAAGCAGTTGAAGGACAGGTGCAGAGCCAACTGTCTGATGGCCGTTTTCAGCACTGTTTGCGTGTGAAAGATTATGCCATTAGACTAGCCCAACAAAATGGCGTTGATCCGGACCAGGCAGCTTTAGCTGGTTTAGTCCATGACTACGCCAAGGAACGGCCAACGGAAGACTTCTTGGCAGCGATTGACCGCCACCACCTTGATCCCGACTTGAAAAATTGGAGCCGAGCCATTTGGCACGGTGTTGTTGGTGCTTACATGATTAAAGATGAACTAGGCATTGATGACCCCACCATCCTTGACGCGGTTGTTAACCATACAACAGGTGAGGGCGTGACAATGTCAACTTTGGCGAAAATCGTCTTTATGGCTGATTACCTCGAACTAGGCCGTGATTTTCCTGGAGTTGAAGAGGGGCGGCGAATCACCGACCAATCCTTGGACCAGGGAGTCTTTTACCAATTAAAAGAAACACTATCTTTCTTAGCGAGCCAAGGCAAGCTAATTTATCCGAAAACGTTTACCAGTTATAATGACTGGGCTAAACATTTTTCTTCATAATATTTAAGGAGTTTTTATGACTACGCCAAATTCAAAGGACCTGTTGCAAACAGTTGTCCAAGCTATTGATAGCAAGTACGGAGACCGGATTACGGCCTTAGACATGCAAAAAGTTTCATTGTTGGCCGATTACTTTGTAATCGCCTCAGCTAGTTCAAACCGTC
>NZ_DF968001.1:0-21191 GCF_001047075.2 Fructobacillus ficulneus | reverse complement strand
TCAAGCGATTGCCCGTGAGGTCAAAGATGAAGCCCAGTTAGCTGGTGCTGAAGTTTTGAACATGGAAGGTTACGATCGTTCAGAGTGGATTTCACTTGACCTTGGTGATGTGATTGTTCATATTTTTGACCAAGAATCACGTGACTTTTATCAACTCGATCGTTTGTGGTTTGATGCCGATAAGGTTAACATCACAGAATATCTTGAAGAAGCTTAATAACAATAGTTGGCTGGTGGTTGGTCTAGGGATAGACCGTCCATCAGCCACTGTCGTTCTACGGGGGTTTTTAAATGACTGAAGAAAATACATTACCATATCAAACTTTTGCTGGCCTATACGACCAGCTTTTTGACGGGGATTTGTATGCAGATTGGTTTAAATTCGTCAAAAAACAACTGACACCCGGTAAAATTTTAGACTTGGGTGGTGGAGCTGGCCGGTTGGCGGTCTTATTAGCACAAGCTGGGTATCAGGTTGATTTATTAGATATGGCCCCAGCAATGCTAAGCTTAGCCCAAACGCATGCTAATGAAGCTCAGGTCGATTTGAGGTTATTAGAAGCGGATATCCGTGATTTTTCTGGTTGGGAAGAAAAGTATCCAGCGATTGTTTCATTTGCAGACACTTTTAACTATCTTCCAGGAAAAAAGGATTTTGAAGCGGGATTAAAGCAGGTTTATGATCACTTAGAAGACCAGGGAACGTTTTTGTTCGATGTCATTACTCCTTACCAAGTCAACGTTTTGTATGATAACTACTGTTATAACAATGATGATGATCCGGACCAGATTTTTATGTGGACAAGTTTTCCGGGTGAAGAGAAGAATTCTGTTGATCATGATTTAAAGTTCTTCTTGTACAATGAAGACCTCGATGCGTTTAACTTAGTTCGAGAAGTTCACCATGAGCAAACATACGACCTGTCCTATTACCAAAAAGCCTTGAAGAAGGCGGGATTCGTTAATGTACAAGTTAGTGCTAATTTTGGACAAAAGGCCGTCGATGACCAAGATGCTCGTTGGTTCTTTTCAGCACAAAAAGGAGGGGTAAAATGAAAGCAGTTGGAATAATTGCAGAATACAATCCTTTTCACAATGGCCATGCCTACCATATTCAAAGAGCCAAAGAATTAACGGGGGCTGATTTAGCGGTCGTCGTGATGTCAGGAAACTTTGTTCAACGAGGTGAGCCAGCCATTTTGGATAAGTGGGAAAGAACTCAGTTAGCCATGAATTCTGGAGCTGACCTAGTTGTTGAACTGCCTGTTTTTTATGCTGTTCAACCCGGGCATTTATTTGCTGAAGGAGCTGTTAAAATTTTGCAGGCTCTTGGTGTCGAGGACTTAGTCTTTGGTTCTGAAAATCCGACAATCGACTTTATGGACTTGGCGAAAAAGGCTGCCGAAATTGAGAGCCAAGGGCAGTTTACAGACCGAAGTCAGACCTATGCATCGGCTTATGCTGGTCAGTTAGAAGAAGCGACGGGCTTTAAATTGGAAAATCCCAATGATATTTTGGCTTTTTCCTACGCTAAGGCAGTCTTAAAGAGTGGTTTGCCAATGAATTTGGTGCCCATTGGTCGTCTTGAGGCTGGTTACCATGATCAAACCTTTGCCGAGGACCAAACGATTGCATCCGCTTCTTCAATTCGCTTGGCCTTGCATAAAGGCAAGTTTGATAAGGTTGAAAACGTCGTGCCGGCCGAGACTCTAGCAGCACTGAAGGACAAGCCCAATACATTGGACTTTGAAAAGCCATTTTACGACCTCTTACGGTACCGTTTATTGACTGATACGGTTGGCCAACTTGGCCAGGTCTACCAAATGGCTGAGGGCTTAGAACACCGTCTGGCAGCGACGGCCGGTAATCCTGAGGCGCCCCAGTCTTACCAATCTTTTATCAAAGCTGTTAAGACAAAGCGGTATACCTTTGCTCGAATTCAACGGACGCTGTTGTACACCTTATTAAATATTAAGGTTGATCAAATGCAGGCAGCCATGGCTGATTCCTACATTCGCTTGCTCGGTTTTAATGATTTGGGCCAGGGCTACCTTAGTGAAGTTAAACGACGAGCAACCTTGCCAATTATTTCAAAAGTTGACATGGGGCTGGCCAAAGCCAATTTACGGTTAGACTATAAGGCTGGCCAAATTTGGCAAGTCCTTGCCGGACAACAGGGCGTTAAACTAGGGCAAGACCTTAGTCGTAAGCCGATTTATCAAACAAAGGAGACTAAAAAATGAAGTATGCTAAGCAGCAATTAGCTAAGTATCAGCAGACACCATTAATGATTGATGAAAAATTATTGCTACAAAATTTGATTGATGAGCGTTTTTCTGATTTAATTATTAGTGCAAGGTCTGTTCAAGTGCAAGGAACGATTCGTTCCATCGAAAATGAAGATATTGTTTTAGCTGTTTCAGTCGTAGCGGACTTAACCCTACCGTCATCACGGTCATTAGCACCAGTGGATTGGTCAATCGAATTGCCAATTCATGAAACCTATATTAGTGATGAAGAGCGGCTTAAGACATTCGAAGATGAAGATGCAGTTTTTGTCTTAGAAAATAATAGTATTGATTTAGATCAAGTTGTCTTAGACAACTTAGTAGCGGCTTTACCTAGTCAGATTCTGACTAAGGATGAAGAAAACGAGCAAACCTTGCCCACCGGAAAAGACTGGCAGGTCATTTCTGAAGAAGATTTCGCGGAGCAAGAAGCAAAAGAACAAAAAGAGTCACAAGCCGATGAAAAACAGTTAGACCCGCGGCTAGCAAAACTTGATGATTTTTTTAAATAAATGAGAAAAATCGACGTTTATGGTAGAATAAGATTAGAACTTATTCATATTTGTTTGACGGCCACTGAGCTGTTGGGCATGCAGGGACGTCGAGAGGGAAAATATGAGTCGTATTTTAATTGTTGAAGATGAAGAAAATTTGGCCAAGTTCGTTAGCCTCGAGCTCAAACACGAAGGCTATGACGTGGAGACTGTTTTAAACGGTCGTGAAGGCCTCGATAAAGCACTCAATGAAGATTTTGATTTGATCTTGTTGGATTTGATGTTGCCTGAATTGAATGGCTTTGAAGTTGCCCGCCGGTTGCGCGAAACTAAGAAAACACCAATCATCATGATGACTGCTCGTGATTCAGTGATTGACCGAGTTTCTGGTTTGGACTACGGTGCTGATGACTACGTGGTTAAGCCATTTGCCATTGAAGAACTTTTGGCCCGTGTTCGGTCACTTTTGCGTCGGATTGATATTGAACAAAATCCAGCCGATAAGTCACCATCAATCATTCGTTTTAAGAACTTACAGTTGGAAAAAGAAAATCGGATTGCCCGTCGTGATGACCAAGTCATTAATTTGACGAAGCGCGAATACGATTTGTTATTGCTGTTAGTTGAAAATATCAACGTCGTTCAATCTCGTGAAAAGCTTTTGAAAGAAGTTTGGGGCTTTGATACGCAAATTGAAACGAACGTTGTGGATGTTTATATCCGTTACTTGCGAAACAAGTTAGATGATCCGGAGTCAAAGACTTCATACATCCAAACTGTTCGTGGAACGGGCTATGTCATGCGGAGCTAAGATGAGAAAGTCAAAGCAAAAAAAACAAGAAGACTCACCGGTTTTATCAATCCAGACACTCTTAACCCTGGTTTTAACGGTGGGTTTTTTGCTACTCTTGGCTGGGATTTTAGTTTGTTTAGATATTTTAATTGGTGCTAATATCCGTGGTGAAACCTTTGCCCAGATTAGTCATTGGTGGTTTGTGCTGACCTTGGTTGCTCTGTTATGGACTCTTTGTTTAGCATGGTTGCTGGCTCAAGTCTTTGTTCGACCAGTTAAAAAATTGCAAAAAACAATGCTTAACTTCGAAGATGACCCTCTGACAGATGATCGGGTTAAACCCGTTGCCTATAACAAAGAGCTTAACGACCTCGGCCAGGTTCAAAATCAAACGATGGACAAGGTTCAGGGATTGATTTATGCCCAACAAGACTTTGTTTCTGACGTTTCCCATGAATTGCGGACTCCCGTAGCTATCGTCAAGGGCCATTTAGAGCTTTTGAACCGCTGGGGGAAGGATGATCCGGAAGTCCTAGAGGATTCAATTCGGTCGTCACTAGCTGAAATTTCACGGATGGAAACCCTGGTTAATGAAATGTTAGTCTTGACCAGAGCTGAAAACTTGAATGTTACTAGTCAGCCGGAAATTACGGAGGTCTTACCAATTATCGAGCGGGTCTACCATGACTTGCAGATGGTCCATCCTGATTTTTCTTGGACCTTTGATAATGACTTAGACCAACCGGTAGAAGTCGCTGTTCGGGCTGACCATTTAGAACAATTATTAATCATTTTGATTGATAATGCTTCTAAGTATTCTACGGATCGAAAGGAAATCCATCTGGCGCTGGCAAAGGCTGGCACCTGGGTTGAAATCGGTGTTCAAGACTTTGGTCAGGGTATTGCCGCCGAAGATTTGGACCGAGTCTTTGATCGCTTTTACCGGGTTGACAAAGCGCGTGCCCACCGAACTGGTGGGAACGGCCTAGGCCTCAGCATTGTGAAGAAGATGGTTGCGGCTTACGGTGGTCAGGTCCAAGTTGAGTCTGCTTTGGGTTCTGGATCAATTTTTCGACTTCGTTTTCCAATCTGCCGTCCTGAAAAAACAGAATAGGCTTTCTGATTAAACCGAGACTCAGTGATTTGATTTTACTTTAACTTAAATTATTGCTATAATTTAAGGGTCTAACACATCATGAGTTAATTAATAAAACTTGTCAGTTGGCAAGTTTTTTTCTTTGAGTACAAATACAGAGATTAAATTTAAACGAGGATATTTTTCATGAAATCAGCAAAGCGGACAGCAACTATTTTGATTGTCCTTTTCGACCTTTACTTGATGACTGGCGGTTATAGCACCAACGGTCGGATGTACCGGCTCGTATCAACGCCCATTGCCCATATTTTGACGGACATTGCTAATTGGGTCGGCGGGGCAGACGGAATCGGTTGGGCCATTATCATTTTGACGGCCATTATCCGTTTGATTTTGTTACCAATCTTTATTAACCAACAGCGGAACACAACAATTTCAGGATTAAAGATGCAAAAAATGCGTCCTGAATTGGAAAAAATTCAAGCAGCTGCTAAAGCGGCTCAGACACCAACTGAACAACAAGCCATTTCAATGCAATCCATGAATTTGTACCGAGAAAATAACGTCTCAATGACGGGTGGGGTTTCTTGGTTGACGATGGCCGTTCAGTTGCCAATCTTTTCTGGTTTGTATCTGGCAATTAAGCACGCTGACGGTTTGAAGAGTGCCACATTTTATGGAATGGCTTTGTCAAAGCCACAAATCATTTTAACGATTATCGTTTTCTTGATTTATGTTTTCCAGGCTTACCTGAGCCAACTCCATATGCCTGAAGACCAAAAGAAGACCGCAGGAAAGATTGCCTACTTCATGCCAGTCATGATTGCCTTCTTTACCTTTGCTTCTTCTGGAGCCATTGGTCTGTACTTCATCGTTGGTGGAATCTCTGTGGCCATCCAGACATTGGTCATTCACTTCATGCACAGTGGTTTGACTAAGCATGTTGAAGAAACATTTTCTCTGAAGCGTGGGGCCGATGAATTATTGAAAGAAGCGACTGCTGGGTCTAATTTTAATCAAGGGGCACAACGTGTTCGTCCTGAAGACTTACGACCTCGTGATGTCACTCCAACAGAAACTAACGACCAACCGACTGGTCAACGGAATGCCGGTAAACAAAACCGACAGTTAAACAAAGAATAAAGGAATCCAAATGGAACGAATTTTATCAAAACAAAATGCTAAGGTGAAAGCCTGGGCGAAATTAGCTACAAAAAAAGGCCGGACAGAACAAAAGACTTATTTGCTTGATGGCTGGCACTTGGTTCAAGAAGCCGTTAAGGCTGGTGCTAAGTTTCATGCTGTGATGGCCACTGCTGAACAAATGGAAGCCCATTTGCCAGATGTCCCTCATGGTGTCCCAGCTTTTGAAATTTCAAAGGAAGTTGCTGTGCATATTGCCGGCACTAAGGCTCCTCAAGGAATCTTTGCTGAAGTAACTTTGCCTGAAAAGACTTTTGACCCATCATATGTTCATGATGGTCTTTGGCTCTTCTTGGATGCTATCCAAGATCCAGGTAATGTTGGAACATTGATTCGAACAGCCGATGCTGCTGGTTTCAAGGGAGTCGTTCTTGGTCAAGACACTGCTGATGCATACGCACCAAAGACTTTGCGCGCAATGCAAGGATCAAACTTCCATTTGGAAGTTTTGCAAGGCGACTTGAACCAATGGATTGATGCCTTTGCTGAAAACAGCTTGCCAGTTTATGGTTCAGAATTGAACGAAGAAGCCAAGCCATACCAAGAAATCCAAGGATTATCAGCGGGTGCTTTGATTGTTGGAAACGAAGGACAGGGATTGAACCCTGAATTGGCAGCCAAGACAACTGCAAACTTATACATCCCAATCTTGGGATCAGCCGAATCATTGAATGTCGCCGTTGCCGGTGGAATTTTGATGTTCCGTTTGAGCCTTGGAAATTAAGCAACTTTCTGCTATACTAGGGTTTATGAATAACGAGTGGAGGCAGTCATTGTGACTAATGTACTAACCATCTTATTGCTGGTTGTTGGTTTTCTGCTAATCGTGACAGTTATGATGCAGCCCAGCAAACAACAGGATGCTTTGTCAGCTTTGTCTGGTGGAGCAGCCGACTTATTTACCGAACGCAAGTCGCGCGGTTTTGAAGCGGTCCTACGTCGAACAACAGTGGTTTTGGGAACCGTATGGTTTATCATTGCGCTTGCGTTGATGTATCTTGCTGCTCATTAATTTAAAAGGTCAGTTTACTTTTTTGTAGACTGATTTTTTATTTACCTTTTTTAGGAGAATGAAAAAATATCAATGGAAATTAAACAAATTAAAGAACAAATAGCTGGCTTTTTAAAGGCCAATTCCGGCCAAAGTTTCACAGCGCAAAATTTGGCGGATGGATTAAGACTAGAAGACGCAACCGGCTACCGCCAAGTTGTTAGTGTTTTAGAAGGTATGGTAGATGCTAAGTCAGCTCGTAAAGACGGTGAGGCTTATCAATTCCAGGCTCAAAATGGTGACGTGATTGGTGAATTCAAGGCCAACGATAAGGGCTTTGGTTTTGTTCGCTATGATGAAAACTTACCAGACTACTTTATTGCCCCTGATAACACTGGCCAGGCCATGCAGGGAGATACTGTCCGCGTTTCAATGGTCAAGCCAGCCCAGTCGGAAGACCGCGGTCCTGAAGGTAAGGTTGAAGAGATTGTTGAGCATTCATACCAACGCTTGGTTGGAATCTTTACTGCTGGTTCTCAACAAAAGGGTGCTTTGGGTCAAATTCGCTTGAACGACAAGAAGGCCGGTTCTTACCAGGTTCTTGTCACTGGTGTGAAAGACGAATTGTCATTGCACGACGGCCAAGTTGTCGTGGCTGATGTGAGCCGCTTCGCCGATAAAATTCACCCTAAGCAACTTTTGGTGACGGTGACCCAGGTCTTAGGTTATGAAAATGAACCCGGCATGGATATCATGCAAATCGTCGAAAATAAGAAGGTACCCAACCACTTCCCTGACGAAGTGATGGCGGAAGCCGATGCCATTCCGAGTGAAGTGCAAAAGGAAGAATGGGCCGGTCGTGCTGATATCACTGACCAACCACTGGTGACAATTGATGGTGCCGACACTAAGGATATCGATGATGCCGTTGTCGTTTGGAAAAAGGACAATGGGAACTACCACTTGGGTGTTCACATTGCCGATGTTTCCCACTATGTGCGTCCGGGAACGGCGATTGACAAGGAAGCCTATAACCGCAGTACTTCTGTTTATTTGACGGACCGGGTTATTCCAATGTTGCCACAAAAGCTTTCAAACGGGATTGCTTCATTGAATCCAGATGTGATTCGTTTGGCCATGTCTGTTGAAATGGAAATTGATGACCAAGGTCGGATTGTTTCCCATGATATTCACCAGTCTGTTATTAAATCTCATGCGCGGATGACTTATAAGGCCGTCAATGAAATTTTAGCTGGAGAAGAAGCGACTCGCAACGAATACGAAGCATTGGTACCGATGTTTGAAGAGATGGGCGAATTGCACCAAATCTTGTATAAGAAGCGATCACGTCGTGGCGCCATTGAATTCGATACGCCGGAAGCTTCAATTGTTGTGGATGAAAATGGGAAGGCCATCGATGTGGTTGTCCGCGAACGCGGAACCTCTGAACGAATGATTGAATCATTTATGTTGGCCGCTAACGAAACCATTGCGGAGCACTTCGATCGGTTGCAAGTGCCATTCTTGTATCGAATTCACGAAGTTCCAGACGAAGAACGTGCTCAATCCTTCTTTGAGTTTGCCAAGTCTCTGGGCTACCCAGTTAAGGGAGATCCCGCTAAGGTTAGCCCAATGATGTTGCAAGGTTTGATGGCTCAGGTCAAGGACGATCCAGCCGAACAAATGATTTCAACGATGATGTTGCGGGCAATGAAGCAGGCGAAGTACTCACCAGATCCATTGGGTCACTTTGGTTTGGGGGCTGAATTCTATACCCACTTTACCTCACCAATTCGTCGTTACCCTGATTTGACGGTTCACCGTTTGATTAAGTGGTACGAAACTCATGGTACCGGTGTTGAAGCCCAAGAAAAGTATGCTAGTCACCTTGGTCAAATCGGGGAAGATACTTCAACCCGCGAACGTCGGTCAATTGATACTGAACGTTTAGTTGATTCGATGAAGAAGGCCGAATACATGGAAGATAAGGTCGGCCAAGAATTTGAAGGGGTAGTTAGTGCCGCTTTGAAGTTCGGACTCTTTATTTCCTTGGAAAACACCGTCGAAGGTTTGGTTCATATTTCTAACTTGACTGATGACCATTATGAATATGATGAAAAGCATGCGGCCTTGATTGGTCGCAGCAAGCACCATATTTTCCAAATCGGTCAAAAGGTTAAAATTAAGGTTATTCGGGCTAGCAAAGAGGAATCAACTGTTGATTTTATCTTATTAAACCCTGAAGAAGCACCAACGACTGATATTCGAGTGCCACAACAAAATAACGGTAAGTTCGGTCGTGACCGTAAACCAGGTCAACGCAACGGTGGAAACCGGAACAACAATTCTCGCGGTCCTAGAAAAGACCAGGGAAGTTCAAATAACCGTCGTGGATCTGCCGGCCCAGCCAAAGGCAATGGCAACGGTAATCGCCGTTCTCAATCTAGCCAAGGCCCAGCCAAAAATAATCGGGGGCCGAAGGCGAATGGTTCAAAGCCGCAAGGCCAAAACAGCCAGTCTCAGCCTAAGCGTGGTGGCCGTAGCTTTAAAATAAGTCAACGTCCTTAAAAGTAAACAGGTGAGGAGGAATTTCGATGGCAAAGAAAAAACCAGCCCAAGATCCAGCCTTGGCGCAGAATCGCAAAGCCCGTTTTAACTATGCAATTGAAGAGACCGTCGAAGCTGGGGTTGTGTTGACTGGAACTGAAATTAAGTCGGTTCGGGCCGGCCAAA
Source organism: Fructobacillus ficulneus (assembly GCF_001047075.2). Classification (GTDB taxonomy): domain Bacteria; phylum Bacillota; class Bacilli; order Lactobacillales; family Lactobacillaceae; genus Fructobacillus; species Fructobacillus ficulneus. Next base: position 11,593 of record NZ_DF968001.1, on the reverse strand, counting down.
TTACAATCGGTGATGGTTTCGTGACAGTTAATGATGGCCAAGCCATCTTGACGAATGTTAATATCGCTTCTTATGAAAATGGTAATCAATTTAACGTTGACCCATTACGAAACCGGGTCTTACTTTTGCACAAGAAGCAAATTGCCCGCTTGGCCCTTTTTGCCAAGGAACCGGGGGTGACCATTGTTCCACTGAAGGTTTATATGAAACGGGGCTTCGCTAAAGTTCTGCTCGGTGTCGGTCGAGGAAAGAAGCAATATGATAAACGACAAACTATCAAAAAGCGTGATCAAGAACGTGATTTGAATCGACGCTTTAAAAAATAAATGATTTTTAATCAAAAGTTCTTTTTGCAACTGCAAGAGGGGCTTTTTTTGATTAGACTTTTATCAGACAAATTGTGTTAATTGCCGGATTGACCTGTCTTTTCCAATTGACCCATGCCCCATAATTGTCTATACTAGACTTGTGAACTAAAAATTGTTCATCGCTGAAAGGAAGAATACTTATGGGTATGATTATTATTTCAGCACTCTTTGCATTAGTAGTTGGTTTAGCTGGTGGCTATTTTGTCAAACGGACGATGGATAAAGTTCGTTTAGATAGCGCTAAACAGATTGCAGCAAACATTTTAAAACAAGCAAATGAAGAAGCTAAAAGTATTAAGCGGGCGGCGGAAGTCGACGCGAAAGATGATGCACAAAAGTACCGAAACCAAGTTGACCAATCGCTTTCTGAACGTCGAAAGAAAGCTGAGGCCCAAGAGCAACGGTTGCAGGATCGAACTGATACTTTAGACAAAAAAGATGCAACTTTGAACCAACGTGACGCTGCGTTGATTCAAAAGGAAAGTCAAGTTCAAACGCATTTAACCGAAGCAGACCAGAAGCTCGAAGCTGCTAAGCAAGCCTTAGCTGACCAAGAGTTGAAGCTGCAAGAGATTGCTGAATTGAATAAAGACCAAGCCAAAGAAATTATTTTGGATGAATCAAAGGCCCAATTGGAACATGAGCGGGCTGCTTTAATTCAGGAATATGAAGTTGATGCAAAAAGTGAAGGGGAACGTCGGGCTCGCAACTTGGTTGTTGAAGCAATCCAGCGTTCAGCTGCGGATACTGTTTCTGATGTGACAGTATCAGTAGTTAACCTTCCCGGGGAAGAGATGAAGGGCCGGATTATTGGTCGCGAAGGTCGCAATATTCGGACGTTGGAAGCACTGACAGGAATTGATTTGATTATCGATGATACTCCTGAGTCAGTTGTTTTGTCTGGCTTTGATCCTCTTCGTCGTCAAATTGCCAAGAATGCTTTGGATGCTTTGATCGCGGATGGCCGGATTAATCCTGCCAAAATCGAAGAAGCAGTCGAAAAAGCACGACGGCAAATGGATGAAAATATTCGCCAAAAGGGTGAAGAAGCAGTCTTTGAATTAGGACTCCGTGGTTTACACCCCGACTTAATTAAGTTGATTGGTCGAATGAATTACCGGACGTCATATGGTCAGAACGTCTTACAACACTCAATTGAAGTGGCGAAGATTACTGGCCTAATGGCTGCTGAATTTAAAATGGATGTTGCTCAAGCAAAGCGTGCTGGTCTCTTACACGATATTGGAAAGGCCGTTGATGCTGAAGTTGAAGGTTCCCACGTTGAACTCGGTGTCCGTTTGGCTGAAAAATATCAAGAAAAGCCAGTGGTTGTGAATGCTATTGCCGCCCACCACGGTGATACTGAAGCAATTTCACCCCTTGCGGACCTTGTCGCCGCTGCAGATGCAATTTCTGCTGCCCGACCAGGAGCCCGCTCTGAATCATTAGAAAATTACGTTCAGCGTTTGACGGATTTGGAAAACATTGCAGATGGTTATCACGGCGTTAAGTCGGCCTATGCTATCCAAGCTGGACGTGAAGTTCGAGTAGTTGTTGAACCTTCTCAGATTACAGATATCCAAGCAACAGTTTTGGCCCATGATATTAAGGCTGAAGTTGAAGAAAAGCTCGAGTATCCTGGCCATGTGAAGGTGACAGTTGTCCGAGAAACTCGTGCAACAGATTATGCAAGATGAGAAAGCCCAATCGGGCTTTTTTTATTTTTCAAGATAAATTAATAAATTTTTACTTGGAACCTGTATTAATTAAAAAAGTCTGTTACAATTAAGACAAATCGACAGTTAATTAGACCAGACGAAATGAGAGGAGCTGCAACACTTATGACAGTTGGAGAAATTTCACTTTTAATTTTTGCTTTAGCGTTTTTGCTTTTAGTGGTGTGCCTAAGCATTTTCTTGCTTCGGTTAACTCGTTCAGTTAGCATTTTGACAACTGATATTGACACGATTGCCCGATCTTCAAATGAAGTTCTAGCAAATACAAATATCTTATTGGATGATGTTAATGAAAAGATGGCGACGTTGGACGTCACTGTCCAGGCTGTTGCTGACCTTTCCGAAACGGTTTCAGACTTGAATGATTCGGCTCGTAAAACGGCAAGTAATTTCTCTGGCTTAGGCACTTTGTCAAAGGCAGGGGCTTCCTTTGCTTTGACAAGGGTTTTCAACGTATTTTCTAAGAAGAACAAGAAGAATAAGAAAGAAAACTAGGGGGAAACGATTATGGGTAAAAAAGCTACAGGTGTTGTTGCAGGATTTTTCCTAGCTGCTGGAGCAGCAGCTGCGTACAAGTTCTTACCAGCAGATAAAAAGGCTAAGGTTCAGGAAAAGAAGGATGCATTCCGCGACCGAGCCAATGAATTGACTGATCAAGCCAAAGCTAAGCTGGCACCATATGTCGAACATGCTAAATCATCATTGGATGAAAAAAAGGCTGACTTAGCAGACCAAGTTGCCAGTCAAGATGATCAAGACATTGAACTGAAAGAAAATGACTTGTCATTACCAAAAGAATAAATAAAAAAACCACGAACTTTAAATGATGAGGAATTAGTCATCAATAAAAAGTTTGTGGTTTTCTTTTGCTTTGGTTCGGCCCTTTCATTAAGCCTAACGATGAGCCAGGTTTTGAGCCTTTTGAGTATTGGCAAAATGAAGCTTAGCGTAATGCCTCAGGTCAGTTCCTTGGTTGATAAGTTTGGCAGCAATCCGGTCAGCTTCCTTGCCCGCCCCAATCGGAAGGGTCAAGCCGGCTGCTTGGCTGAGTTCAGCCATTGATTGAAGTTCGACATAGCGGGCTAGAATCGAAGCGGCAGCCACAGCCAGGTGGAAGGTTTCCCCCTTGGTTGTAAAATAAACGTTTTGTCGGACAATTGGGTCCTGATGGTTTGTTTGTAGGTATTTGAAATACGAATTTGGACTGACAAATTGGTCAACCAGGTAACCAGCTGGTTCAGTTGGGGCAATTTTTTCCCGAACTGTGTTCAGGACAAAGTTATGAGATAGGGCCTTCATGGCGACAACATTTTGCCCACTTTCTTGGAGTTGGTTATACTTGTCGGGCATCAAATTAACCACGTGGTGAGGTAACTTTTGAATAATCTGTGGGGCGATAGTTTTAATTTTATCGTCAGTTAATGTCTTTGAATCGGCAATACCTAATGATTTGACCCAGGCGAGCTGACTCTCGGGCACGTAAACTGCCGCGGTGGTTAATGGACCAAAGTAGGCCCCGGCTCCAACTTCATCAGAGCCAATCACACTCCACTTTGCAAAGTCAGTCGGCAGGTTAGCTCCTGGTTTTTCCTTTGGCTTTTTGTAAGATGGCTTAGCTGAGGAAGTGGTTCTAGTACCAGCCAAATTTGGTTGGCTTTGACCTTGCCAACGGAGTGCCTCTGTTTCAGCGTTTGGTCCTTGAAATAAAACTTTACCAGACCGGTAGGCGGTAATGGTGGTTCCTTGATTTTGGGCTTGGAAGACAGCGCCGTTAGGTGCTTGGGGCCGCATCCCGCGAGCATAATAAGTGCGACATTTACTAATTGTCGCTGAATCTAGGGTGAGGACACTTTGCATACCAGGACTCCTTGTCTAATTCTAGGTTCTAACGGTCTTAATTATAGCAGTTTTAATGGTATAATTGACGATATTAAGTTTTTTCAGATTGGGCTGAATTTTAATTTTTCACCAGTTAAAACAGCCTGCATAGGAGCAAAAAAATGATTCTTTCAATCGTTGTGATTATTTTTATTTTATTGATGTTTTATTCGGGTTATCAGGAAGGGATTGTTCATGTCTTGGCTCGGTTGGCCTTGTTTGCTTTGGTCTTTTACATGGCAACAATTCTCTCAAAACCCTTGGCTGGTGTTTTTGAAAACTGGGTATCTGGTCAGTTTGCCCGTCCAGGTGTGCCCCAAGAAGTTTCTCGACAAGGTACGCAATTCTTATCATCTGGTTTAGCCTTTGCGGTTGTGATGTCAGTCGGCTCAATGCTTGGACACTTTTTATTGCGACCAATTCGTTTTGTTCGCCGCTTACCAATCCTGGGAAGCCTTGATGGTATTCTGGGTGGCTTACTGTATTTAGCTTTAGGTGTCTTTTTGAGCTTTTTAATTTTACAAGTTCTCTCAGTAATCCCCAATGAGTGGTTGCAAATGCAGTTCAGTCAAAGTTCTTTCTTAAATAGCTTCTTAAATAAAACACCAGTCCTAGCTGATCAAATTTATCAATGGTGGCTTAACTAACCGTGATTATCAATGAGGAATTTTAACCATGAATGAAAAAGTCTTACAGACACTTGAATACGATAAAATTAAAGACCAATTGTATCCCTTTATCCAAACTGAGCAGGGTGAACGGCTGGTCGCTGACCTCCATCCATCAGCCAATTTTGCTGAAGTTTCTGCCTGGCTTCAGGAAACCAATGAAGCGGTTTTGATTGACCGCATGAGGGGCGGGATGTTGTTGCCTTCTTTGGTTGATATTAAAGACCAGGTCCGCCGGCTTGAGATCCAAGCCAGTCTGAATGGAACAGAAATTGTCAGTCTAGCCCAGGTTTTGATTGCGACAGCAGCCATTGCTAATTTCTTTGAAAAGTTGCAAGAAGATGACCTTGGTTCATCGGTGACGCTTTTGCAGGAACGAGTGGATAACTTAACGCTTTTACCTGAGTTAACCGCCACGGTTCAAAAGGCCTTGGATGAAACCGGCCATGTTTTGGACGGGGCTTCCTCAACCTTGGCAAGTCTACGACGGCGAATGACTGGCCATGAAAATTCAATTCGGCAAAAACTCCAGGGACTGACCCGGGGTAAGTCCGCTCAATATCTATCTGAACCAATTATTACTAGGCGGTCTGACCGCTATGTTTTGCCAGTTAAGGCGGAATACCGACACCAGATTCCGGGGGTTGTTCACGACCAGAGTCAAAGTGGACAAACCTACTATATCGAACCACAGGTCGTTGTCGAAATGGCTAATGCCTGGTCGGAACTCCATGTGCAGGCATTGGCAGAAGAAGACCGAATTTTAGCGGAATTGTCTGTTGAACTGGCTGACCATAGTGAAGACCTCTTGACCAATGCTTTGATTTTGGGACAGTTGGACTTTATTAACGCTAAGGCCCGGCTGGCTAAGAGCCAAAATGCCCAGGCACCCGTTTTGTCAAAGGACCAAAGTGTTGATTTGCAACAGGCTTGGCACCCATTGATTAGCGAAAAGGTGGCGGTCAAGAACGATATCGCCCTCGGTGGTGATTATCAGACGCTGATTATCACTGGTCCTAACACCGGTGGTAAAACCATTACGATTAAGACCCTCGGTCTTTTGCAGTTGTTGGCCCAGTCTGGCTTGTTTATTACCACTGGCCGACCATCAACGGTGGCAGTTTTCGAGCAAGTCTTTGCCGATATTGGGGATGAACAGTCAATTGAGCAGAACTTATCCACCTTTTCTTCTCACATGGCTAACATCCGCCAAATTCTCACGCAAATTAACGACCGGTCCCTGGTGATTTATGATGAATTAGGTGCTGGGACGGATCCCCAAGAAGGGGCAGCTCTGGCAATGGCCATTTTGGATAAGACCCGGGAGTTAAAGGCCAAGACGATTGCTACGACCCACTACCCGGAATTGAAGTTGTACGGTTATGACCGACCTGAGACCGAAAACGCCTCAATGGTCTTTGATGTTGAAACGCTGAAGCCAACCTACCAATTGTTGATTGGGGTGCCAGGGCAGTCAAACGCCCTAGCCATTGCTAAGCGGTTAGGGTTCGCTGATGACTTGTTAGCCGATGCTAAATCGATGGTTAATCCGGAAGACCAGAACTTGAACCGGATGATTCAAGACTTGGTTGACCAGCGCCAGTTGGTGAAGAGTGAGCGAGTGTCCCTTGAGGATAAAACCAAGGAAGTTGACCAAAAGGCCGCAACCCTGGATGAGAAGACTTTAAAGCTCGAACAAGACGAAGCCAAGGTGATGATGGCGGCTAAAAAGGAAGCTAACCATTTGGTTTCTAAGACTCGCAAGGAAGCCGACCAGTTAATTTCTGAAATCCGGAAAGAACGGTTAGCTGGTGGCCAAGCGAGTGGTTTGTCCGAGCAGGAATTGCAAAAGCAAAAGCAAGCGATTGCCTCGCTCCACCAGACTGATCACTTGGAAAAGAATAAGATTCTCCAAAAGGCCAAGAAGGCTAAGGTCTTAACGGCTGGGGATGAAGTGATGGTCCAGTCATATAAGCAGCAGGGAACTTTGGTTAAGAAGCATAAGAATGGCCAGTGGGAAGTCCAACTGGGTATCTTGAAGATGCTGGTTGACGAAGACGACCTGGTTAAGACGGAAGCAACAGCCAAGGCCCAAGAAACTAAGAAGAAGCAACATAAGCAAAAGGTTGCTAAGACGGCTCATAAGACTTCGGCAACCGGTCGGGTCCAAGCTAAACTGGACCTACGTGGTGTTCGCTATGAGGCCGCCATCGTTGATTTGGACCGGTACTTGGACACTGTGACCCTGGCCAATCTCTCATCCGTGGAAATCATTCATGGAAAGGGAACCGGAGCCTTGCGCAAGGGTGTCACCGACTTCTTACGGTCAGACCGTCGGGTTAAGGAGTTCCACTTCGCCTCAGCTAATGCTGGTGGGGATGGAGCGACAATCGTGACCCTGCGTTAATTTGAAATCATTTAATTGGCCAACAGGTCAAGTTTAATTTAGATAGAACAAGATAAGGAAGACTATGTCACAATCAGAAGCGAAGTACCCAGCAGGAGAATTTCTCTCAGCCCTATTTTTATATGCCCGTGATTTTAACTACAATCACCTAATTTTTGAAGTTAATCGTTTTAAGGTTTCAGTTAACTTGGCCCGTCGGTCAAATACTTACGGTAACGCTGACCTCTTTTATGTCTCAGCAGACCCTAAGAGCTTTGCGCCGGTCTTATCAGCGGTCAACCAAGCAATTGAAATTGCTGAATTGGAAGGTGACCGTCAAGCCAAGGTGAAAACCCCTGACTTGGACCGGGAAGAACAGATCTTCCAGTTCAAGTTGAAGGAATTCGGCCACGGCCGCTACCAACTTGATTTAAGTGTTTAAGGAGGAAAGCAAATGAAGCAAGGTAAAGCAGCACAAATTAAATCACTCAAGCACCGCAATGAACAACATAAGTTCCGCGAGAGTAAGAAGCTTGAACCCTTTGACTACAATGAATTCGCGGGATTTTTACGGGCCCGATTCTTTTTAACAAAGCGCCAAGCCTATGATGCCAAGGTCTTTGAAGTCGCTTCGTTTTTCTTGGATGATTTGATTGCGACGATGGTCCAACAGAACTTTTCGGCCTTTACTAGTGACGAACGCGTGATTGTTAATTTGAATGAGGCCATGCAGGCTGCTTTGGTTCAGTCAAACGACCGCGATTGGCGGTATTTTGTCTTATTGACGCCGGTCTTGTACGACATTCAGGCCTTCTTGGCGAAAGAAGGGCAAGTTTCACCCCGTTATGGGGTGAAGACCACTAAGTTTGATCCTAACTTCTGGAAGATGATTGTTCGGACCGTCTTGGCAGTCAACTATTTCCGCTTCCAAGGGCAAGACGTGGCCAAATTAATGTCTGAATCCTCAGCGATTGATGACTTGCAATTTAAGTTTTTGCAAGAAAATGGGGATGCCGATGACTTTGATTTGGCAACGATTACGGAAGTCTACCGAGGACTTGCAGTTAAGATGCCAGACTTGAAGGATGCGGATGCCCAACCATTGGACAAGGAATTGACTGAGGCCGAAGTGGCCGAAGAAGTTGCCTTTGGTGACAGAATGGTTGAAACTTTCCAGAAGACATCAACGGCCGGGGTCGTATCCGACCAAGAAATGGCCTTGTTGAAGGCCATGCACAAGGTCTTAGCAGAAAAGTACCATGCTGGTCACCGCGACTGGAACGCCAGCCTGATTGCGACCTTTGTCAAAAATGACTTGTTTGCCGAGTGGGCCCCAGTCTGGGACTCTCTTGATGGTTTGGGTGGTGAAATCACCCGCTACCTCGAATTCTTGGCTTCAAAGAAAGCCGTTGACAACTTTAAGAAGATTGAACGCGGCCTAGTTGGCGTTGATCATTACCTCGATGTTGCAGCTTTGAACAACTTATTAGCTCAACTGAGCCAAGCGGATGTTGAAGCAGTTCTAGCAACCGAAGAATAAGAAACAGTTGAGCTCCCAATGTGCTCGACTGTTGAAAGAAAAATCCTGTTATCTTAGCTAGACAACAGGATTTTTCTTATTTGGTAAATGAAATGTTACGGACCAAGGCAGGCATTAATTGGTGGAGTTGCTTCGTATCAGCATCTTCCAATAAGAGCCGACCGTCTAGTGTTTGGGATAACACACCGTAAAAGTCGGCGATGTTTTCTTGATCGAAGCCAAAGTTCATCTGAACGGCAACGGGCTCTGCTAAATTAATAGCTGCTTCTAGTTTATTAATCAGTTCATTAGTTGATTGTTGTCGCTTTAAGGGCACCACAGCGAAGTGTTGTTGCAAACGGTGTAGGGCTTGCTTGCCTTGGTTAAAGAAACGATTATAATTTGAATGGAATTCAAGGTTAACTTGCATGTGATGGCCTCCTCGTTAACTGTTAACCACAGTATACGAACAAATGTTTGGTTTTGCAAGAATATAAATGATTAAGATTCTTTAAAGTTGGCTTAAATGCTTGTTTTAAAGCGTTTTTACCTAAAATAAATAATCGAACAAACATTCTGTTTTGTTCGCATCACATGAATTTTGTCATTATTTTTAGGTTCAGGACTAGCAAAAGCGAGATTGAATTGCAAGAGAAATTCTGATAAACTGGTAGATACCAGTAGATTTTAATATTAAAGAGGAATATCATGACACAACGTGGTTTGTTAATTGTTCTTTCAGGGCCATCAGGTGTTGGAAAAGGAACTGTCCGTAAGGCGATTTTTGAAGATGATGGAGTTGACTTCCGTTATTCAATCTCAGCGACAACTCGTCAACCCCGAGTTGGTGAAGTTGACGGTCAAGATTATTTCTTCGTTTCTAAAGAAGACTTTGAAGAAAAAATTCAAGCCGGTGAAATGCTTGAGTACGCTCAATATGTTGGTAACTATTACGGAACGCCACGGTCTTTTATTGAGGAAACCTTAGCATCTGGCCGTGATGTTTTCTTGGAAATTGATGTCCAAGGAGCCTTGCAGGTTAAGTCAAAGATGCCAGAAGGTGTTTATATCTTCTTGACCCCACCTGATATTAAAAACCTACGTTCACGTCTGGAAGGACGAGGAACTGATTCAGCCGAAGTCATTGACCAACGGGTCGAGGCGGCTAAGGATGAATTAAAGAAAATGATTAATTATAATTACGCCGTTGAAAATGATGTCGTAGATCTTGCAGTTGATCGAATTAAGGCAATTATCACAGCCGAACGTCTCAAGGTTAGTCGCGTACTTGACCAAATTGCGGAATAAAGGAGTAACACCATGTTATTGTATCCATCAGTTGATAATTTATTAGAACGAGTTGATTCACGTTACAAGTTAATCGCTTTGGCCTCAAAGAGAGCTCGTGAATTAGATGCAGGATTGCCTGCAACTAAAGTACGCTTTGACTCAAACAAGTCAGTTGGCCAAGCCCTAGAAGAAATTGAAGCCGGTGACGTAGTCATTGACCCTGTTATGCAGGACGAAGAGGATTAAAATGTCAGATTTTCCACAGTTGGCCTTGAGCGCGAATGATGTTCAAGCAACTATAAAGACGAACTATGGTGATATTGATTTGGCTTTGTTTGCTGACCAAGCACCAAAGACGGTTGAAAACTTTACTACCCATGCTAAAGATGGCTACTATGATGGTGTGATTTTCCATCGGGTAATTCCAGAATTTATGATTCAGGGAGGCGATCCTGATGGTTCTGGCCGTGGTGGCGAAAGCATTTGGGGTAAGCCATTTGAAGATGAATTTTCAGACGAATTATTTAACTTAAATGGTGCTCTTTCAATGGCAAATGCGGGCCCAGGAACGAATGGATCACAATTCTTTATCGTTCAAGCTAGCCAATTTCCAAAGCAAATGAAGTCAGCTTTGAATGGACTGCCTGAAGAAATTCAGACTGCCTACCAAGAAAACGGTGGTACACCTTGGCTTGATGGCAAGCATACCGTTTTCGGTCAAGTAGTCGCTGGAATGGATGTTGTTAACAAGATTGCTAAGGTAAAGGCAGACTATGCCGATCGCCCAATCGATGATGTTGTTATTGAAAAAGTTGTTCTTCACTAAAGTGAAGGACGCTTTTTTGTTATAATAAAGGGAAATTGATTTTTAAGACGATTTTTAGGAGCATGACGAATGAGTTATCAGATTGGGCAAATTGTTACTGGAACGGTAACCGGAATTCAGCCATACGGCGGGTTTATTAAATTAGATGAACAGACACAGGGGTTAGTTCATATTTCAGAGTTTAAGTCTGGTGTTGTCAAAGACTTAAGCGGGGAATTTAAAATTGGAGACCGTGTTAAAGTCGTTATTTTGGACATTGATCAGTATTCTGGTAAAATTTCGCTTTCTCTTCGCCAGGTTGGAATTATGGCTTTAAAAAACACGTCAATTATCAAAAATAACAGTATTAAGCGCCATTTTTGGACGAATTATCATTTGGACTATGGTTTTGAACCGATTGCTTTGGCTTTACCCGGATGGGTTGAAGAAGCAAAAAAGAGATTAAGTTGAGAGTGATGGGATGACAATGATAGCAGCAACAGTGATTGCATATGATCAAAATATGCCATATTTTCTAGTTCATGAAAAAACCAGTGGTGATCATTTTTGGACGGTTAAGGTCCACAACCACAAAGAGCAAACCTCTTTAGGGACAATTCTGCAGGCTTTTGCTGATATTGGTGTTCAGGACTTTGAAGGGTGGCGACTTGGAGAACTGGCGACCGTGACAGAGGGGACTGATCAACCCGAACAACTTTACTCTTTCCATGTGGCTGATTTCCACGAATTACAGCAACAGCTGCCAAAAGAGCTTGTCTTTAAAAGTGGAGATGAGGTCCAACAATTATTAACTTCAATTCAGCCTTCAACTTTTACTAGCTTTGATGCGGAAGAATGAATCTAGATTTTAGTTTTGTCTTGCTGAACATGGGAATATTGTTCGGATAAATCAACGACAGTAATCTTGGTGATATGTGAACAT
>NZ_DF968000.1:218817-226528 GCF_001047075.2 Fructobacillus ficulneus | reverse complement strand
CGCCGCCGGCATCAAGGCCAAGTAAGTCGCCACTAAACGAGCCGGCATGGCTTGGAACAAGTCTGCCTCGTTATCCGCAAACATCTGAACCAAGACGTCCGCCCCCCGTTGTGGTGGCAATTCCTGGAGCAAATCAACAATCTCTTCCGAGTCGATGTCCAGGTTATCAAAGATAGTCGCCAGGGTTTCATCATCCATAATCCGCCAAGCAACTTCGCGAATATGTTCCTGAAAGGCGGCATAAACCCGGCCCATTTCAAAATCATGGAGAGCCGTGAATTCGGTCATGAATTCGTCATCTTGGCCGTTTTCGATGAGGTCCGTTAAAGAATGAACTGCTGCTTCAATCCGTTGATCATGATCTAGTTCCATGGAAATGTCCTTTCGAGTCGATGTTCGTCAGTAATAAGAGTTATTGTTGTCCGAATAATAGTTAAAGAGTGTCAACTAAGCCTGCTTGACCGGTCATTCGTGTTCGACTATCCCACCAGTTTTAGTACTGGAGACAGGCCAGGGCTTGCCCGCCTATTTTTCAAAGCTTCGACTAATTAGCCTTCGATATTCTTCAAAGCCTGCAAGTCAGCTGGTAGGTCCGTTTGCAAGTGACGGTAGTCTTCCACAAATGGATCGTAGAATTTCATTTGATAAGCATGGAGGGCTTGCCGGTTCAAACCGTACCAGAGTGGTCCACCATACAGGTCATCCCCAACAAGCGGGAAGCCGATATGGGCAAAGTGGACCCGAATTTGGTGGGTCCGCCCAGTGTGAAGCTGAACCTTAACCCGGGTCATTGGTTGGTTGGCATCGTTCATGTATCGGTGTTCAACCCAGTACTCCGTCCGAGAAGCCTTTCCATCGGGCGTGACGGTCCGCTTGATGAAATCACCAGGCAAGCGGCCAATTGGTTCGTCAATCATACCGTGGTCTTCTGGCAAGTGACCAGAAACGTAGGCTGAGTAGAACTTTTCGACCGAGTGATCTTGGAGCTGTTGGTCCAAGACGGCATGGGCAAAGCGGTGCTTGGCCAACAAAACGATACCAGAAGTATCGCGGTCTAACCGAGTGACCACGTGCGGTACCAAGTCTTCGGCCCCTTCGTCAATCAAGTGCCCCTTCACCTGGTTAACCAGGGTATGGAGACGATCGGCATGACCAGGAACGGTCGTCACCCCAAAGGGCTTATCAACAGCCAAAAAATGGTCGTCTTCATAAATCACATCGAGTGGGGTAAAGTCAGGCACAACAAGGTCATTGCCCTCTTCGACCGGCATGATGATGGAAACAACGTCCCCATCCTTAACATAGTCGGAGGTATACACCTGCTTGTCGTTGACCATGATGGCCCCGCCGTTGTGCTTCATTTGTGAGAACATCCGATGTGAGACACCGTGTCCCTGCAGGAAGGAACGCACCTTACGGTCTTCGTCCCCCTGGTAAGTCCAAGAAAATTTCATACTAATACTTCAATGCCAGCCGTTATCTTAGCTGGCTCCTTTTATTTAAATTCAATATCTACAAAAATGAAAACAATGCTAGCCGGCCGCAATGGCTCCTAGTTTGACAGTGAGACTGCAATATCCACCTGCTTCATAGTAAAACCGCAATGGCCACTAACTTCATAGTCTGGTCATAGTCCTTTATTTCCAAGCTTGGTCATCGCAATCGGCGATAAAGGCTTGTTGGACCCGGCTCCAGAAATCTAGGTGACGGAAGGAAGCAAAATGAACTTCCATTTCCGCTACCTCAAAATCAACGGCCACAACATCTTCGGCCAAAATTTCCAGCTGGTCACAGGTCAACAGGAACGAATTCCGTTTGGGCCGGACCGTAATCTTCTGACCAGCCGGCACAATCAAGGGTGAACCCAAAGTTCGAAAGACCCGGTTGTTAATCGAGGCAATTTCAGACATCTGAATGGCCTTCAATGACGGGTGCAAGACCGCCCCACCGTTGGCCTTATTATAGGCTGTCGATCCGGTCGGTGTCGCAATCGCCACACCATCACCCCGGAAGCCTTCGAACCGGCGACCACTCAGACAAATTTCAGCCTCAAGTGTTCCAATTGGTTGCTTAACCGTTGCTTCATTGAGGGCCAAGTATTCTTCCTGGTGACCATCACGGGCGATGGTTGTCATCTTGAGCAATGGATAAGAAACCCGCTGTCCCTGGTCATGAATCAAACTATCAACCAGTTCGTCGACTTCACTACCAAGCCAATCGGTGTAGAAACCAAGGTGGCCGGTATGAAGACCGACGAAACGGATGTCGGCCTGTCGACCAATATATTCGTGAAAGGCTCCCAAGAGAGTCCCATCACCACCGACCGAAACCACGAGGTCCGGTTGGTCCTGGTCCAAGACAAAACCCGCCTGGGTTAATTTGTCACGCAGGTCGGCCACAATTTTCAGCGACTGGGCCTGGTCATTATTGTATAGGGCGACTTTCATAGTCTTCCTTTCTAATATTCCACTTCGACCTGTCAAGAAAAAGGCCGGGCAAATTAATCCCAGGCCTTGCTAGTTAATCTTGGGACTTAATCTCTGAAACCTCTTGTTCCAAAGAAAAAGTTTGTTCCGAAATTTCGGTCAATTGTTCTGCCATTGCTGGTGCAATCTCGCCGTGCTTATAGCGCAAATCGTGTTCGATTGTGGCCCAAAAATTCATGGCCAGTGTCCGAATTTGAATTTCCGCCAAAACCTTGTGTTCCCCATCAATCCGTTGAACCGGGTACTCGATGACCATGTGGTATGACCGGTAACCCGAAGGCTTGGCGTTCATTACATAGTCCCGTTCTTCTAAAATCGTAAAATCGGTCCGCTTCCGCAATAGCTCCACGACCGCATAAATGTCATCGATATACTTAGTCATGATTCGTAAACCGGCGATGTCTTGGAGGTCCAAGGCCAACCGGTCTTCATGCAAGTGCCGACGAACAATTTTTTCTTCAATTGATGCTTGTGACTTCACTCGGCCGGTCACATATTCGACTGGCGTAACTTGGCCAGCCTCTTGGTATTGTGTGCTGAGATAAGCCAGCTTCACTTTCAACTCTGCGACGGCCTGAGTGTATGGTGCAAAAAAACTTTCCCACTCCACGTAACGGTCCTCCTTGAAACGTTGGCAATTTGCTTGCCAAGATCACTTCCTATTTTACCATAAGTTTTTGACTGGACCGATGCTAATCAAAGTTAGGTCAGGTAAACAAGTATTTAAAGCTGGATTTTGCAGTTTAAAAAGCTTAACTAAGTCGTGCTTGCTGGAGCATTTTTATGACGATTAGGAATAAATTCTGCATAATTTTTATGGTAAAATGTGTTTACAAATACAAAGAAGAGTTTTCCTCTTTTCTTCCCCTCGTCGACCAGCGAGGGGCTTTTTTTATCAAAAAACCTCGACCGACCAGTCGAGGCACATGCAGCGCTACTTTTCACGGTCTCGCCACTTTTGCAGCCAAACTAATATCATATCCGATAAAACCGGACCCAATATCGCTAACAATAGCTGCATGACAAATACTTTGAAGGGCATTGTTTCCCCCTTTCAAGGCGTCATGTTATGACACCTCAAATCATTTGACGTATCGCAAGCCAATTTATGACAAAGAAATTAATCGCACGGATTCATTCACAAAAAAATCTCTCAGGCTATTTATCAAAAATCAAGTAGCTAATTTTTATAGTTCATGATGTTATTAATCAATAAAATAGTATTCATACTTATGCCGAATGGGAATAAATTTTAAACGGCTGCCATGATAAAATTCAGGTAAAAATAATTAGAAAATTCCTCCTTTGTTTTCCCAATTTACCCATTGGCATGGTGTCGTAGTTAGGCACCGGGAAAGGAGGACATGAAATTGTATCTTATCGACTTCTTAGTGCAGCTGCTTCAAGCCGTGTTAGCGCCAGTATTAACTGACCTCGCATTAGCTAAGTTGCATAAGTGGCTAAATCGCAAGAAATAGTCGCAAGTGCCTCGACCGGCCAGTCGGGGCTTTTCTTTTGCAAACAAAAAACCACCGCTGGCCGGCGGTGGTTGGAAAGTAGAGGACATGTCCTTACTTACAAACTTCCTACCAATATTTTATCACGAATTTTCTTAAAATTTCAAGACTACCTAACCAGCATGGAATCATCAACAAAATAAAAAACCACCGCTGGCCGGCGGTGGTTGGAAAGTGAAGGACATAACCTTACTTTCTTCATATCTTATTTATATTTTATCACGAATTTTCTTAAAATTCCAAGACCACCTAATCAGCATGGTTCCGTAGTTTCAGCCTTAATAAATGGCACAAAAAAACAGCCCGTAGGCTGTTTTTTAATTTAAATAAATAATGATTTATGCTTTCAAAGCCAATGATCCGGCACCGATAACACCGGCATCGTTTCCCAATTCGGCCAACTTAACAGTTGTTGAAGTCCGAACAGTTGGGAAGGCAAACTTTGTCCAGTTCTTCTCCACGCGTTCGCGCAAGAATTCACCGGCCGCAGCCACACCACCACCGATAACAACGGCTGATGGGTTCAAGATGTTTGAAATTGAAGCAGCGGCATAACCTAAGTAGAAGGCCAACTTATCAACTGTTTCGTTTGCCAAGTAGTCGCCTTCCTTGGCCAAGTCGAAGACAATCTTTGATGTGACTTCGTCGCCGTTGTCAATCATCTTCTTCAACCGTGATTCGCCAACGTATTGTTCGGCGAAGTCTTGGGCCAAATGAACAACCCCTGTGGCTGAAGCATATTGTTCCAAGCAGCCATGGTTACCACAAGTACACAAGTAACCATTTGGTTCAACGATGATGTGGCCAACTTCACCACCGGCACCGGCAACCCCATGAATCAATTCATGGTTGGCAACCAAACCACCACCAACACCAGTTCCCAAAGTGATGAAGGAAACATCGGCGTCATTATTTCCGGCACCCTTCCAAGCTTCACCCAAGGCAGCGACGTTAGCATCGTTATCAATGGTCAAAGTAAAACCAGTTCCGGCTTGGATTGGATCCTTAACTGCTTGTTCTTCAGCCCAGTTCAAGTTGTAAGCACCCTTAACAGTACCGGCTTCGCGATCAACTGTTCCAGGAGTACCCATTCCAATTCCAATCACGCGTGAGCGATCAAGTTGGTAGAGGTCCAAGTGGTGGTTAATTGATTCAATGATATCAGGAACGATGTGGGAACCATCTTCCAAAACATTCGTTTGAATTGACCACTTTTGTTGCACTTCACCTTCATCGGTCAAAATCGCAAACTTGATAGTAGTACCACCAAGGTCAACTCCAATTAGTTTATCTTTTGCCATGATTCGCTTTAGTTTCATAACGTTCTGTTACAAAACCATCCTCCTGTGTCTTAGATTACTTAGTTATTTTAACAAAGTTTTATCACTTTATGCAAGCGTTTACAAAAACTAATTTAAGTTATTTTCTAAACAATGTCGTAGGCCAAGAACCAGCCGGCTTTTGGACCACCTACAACAAAATGAAACGCTCTTCAATTACCAGAATATTACCGAGCTAAGAGCCCTTTACCCGAGTTGTCGTTTGTTAATTTGGCTTCTTCGGCGTGTTCTTTAGCCAAAATGACCTTCATTGTCTGGTAATCGCTGTCAGAAATCACCTTCGCTTTGTGGAGGTTATCGACTTCAATCGCCGCCATCTCAATGTCCCAAAGACGCTTGCCAAGGTGGATAAAGACGTCATAGGTCTTCAAATACTGTAAAATATCAAAAAAATTCTTCATTGGAATCTCTCAATCATTAGTTCGAGTTAGTGTTCAGCTGTTTGGCAACTAAACTAAGTTATTGTGGCCATTATACGCTGGTTCAGTCTATCTTTAAAGTTTGGCCTGATTGATTGTGACCTGGACATCCCCCGCTAGTAAAATCAAAACCCCGTCTTTCACCCGGTAATCTGGGTATTCCTGCCGGAGGGCCTGTTGATAAAGGCGGACCTGGCCAGTGTACTGGTCTTTGATTTTTGCAAGGCGGTCTTTTTGGTCTGGGCCAACCTTCTTTGGAACATAGTCAGTCTTGTAATCAAAGAGCGTAATTTCGTGTTTTTGCTCGTCGAGGTAGTAACCATCAATGATTCCGTGAATCAGGATTGGCTCATTATCCGTCACCGCCGGGTAAACCTGGTTGGCAGGCGCCAACATGGCAAAGGGCGATTCACGGTGGAGGGTCTGATTATGACGGGCAATGTCTTGAGCAAAGTCTGAGTTTAAGAAGGCCAAGACCTGGTCCAAATCAACCAAGGTCGCAACCGGTTCTAGGACCTTTTCCTGGTTAACTAGGCTTTGAAGCAAGTCCTGCAAGCTTTCCAAGGTCTGTAACTGGGTAAAATCAACCAGCTGCAAGACCAAATGAGTCGCCGTTCCCACCGCCGTTGGTGCTGGCTTAGCCGTCCCATCCTCTTCAAAGGCAGGCATTGGCAGGTCGTTGGTTGTTAGGACGTGGGCTTGAGAGTCGAGTACTTGGTTAGCTTGACTGGGTGTTTGTTGGCCTTGGTTAATTTGGTCGGTCTGGTCGAGGTGACTAGCCTGGCCCTCCGATTGATCAAATTGCCCTTGGTCAAGGCCAAAGTCCCCCTGATTTTCTGGGTCTTCTGCAGGCATGTTTTCGAAGAGGCTCTCAGCATCATCGTCGGCTGGCATGTTAGCCATGAGGCGATCATCCTCTTGGCTGTTAATTTCAGGCGTGGCTGTTATTTGAGGCCGACCGGGAACTGCCCGTCCCTGTTCATCCAGGTTCAGCGTTACCAGCTGACTTTGGTCGGGGTCCTCAAAGAGGTGCTTGATTTCAGAAACCGACTGGTAGGCCGCCGTCCGGGTTGCCGCTTCATTATGGTAGGTAAAGGATAGGCTTCTCACCAAGGTATCGAGGTCGAGACGACCTTGGTCGGCCTCAACAGTTTCAGTTGGATTAGGGTCTGCGGCTTGCGGTTCATCCTTAGCTTGGTCATTTTCCGTGGCTGGTATTTTACCCCCTGCCGACTGCAAAATTTCTTCTTCCGGATGAACGATTAGTTCGATGGCCCCATTGGTCGGTGTTTGTTTGGATGGTAGGCGAACAGTATCGACCTTGCCGAGCCAGTCGGTTAGGGCTGGCACCTGCAATCGGGCCATGGTAATCATGATCCAATCCAAGTAAGACTTCGACCGAAGCCGCAAGTCCTTAGGTAAGAACTGACCAGAGAAGGAACTAGCCTCTTCGTAGAGTCCTCGAAGGCTGGCAGTTGCCTTTTCCTGGTTAGGCACCGTTGCCACTAGGTAGAGTTGTTGCTTGGCCCGGGTTAAAGCAACGTACAACAGGCGCATTTCTTCCGACCAACTTTGGCCTTGCAAGGCTTCCTTGACGGCATACTTGGCCATTGTGGGCATCTTGACCTTGGCGTGGCCTTCGACAAATTCAATCCCGACGCCGGCATCCTTTTGGATTAGGACCTTACCGGTCAAGTCCATGGTATTTAATTTTTTCTCTAATTCCGGCAAGATGACAATTGGAAATTCCAAGCCCTTGGAAGCGTGGATAGTCATCAAAGCGACCGTTTCTTCGGCTGAGTCTTGGACAACTTCGCCGACCTCCTGGCCGTTCTTTTGAATCTCTTCGATATAGCGGATAAAGGCGTAGAGCCCCGACTGACCATTGTCCTGGAAGGCGCCGGCCTTTTCATACAGCGCATGGAGGTTGGCTTGTCGTTGGGCGCCAC
>NZ_DF968000.1:216057-218764 GCF_001047075.2 Fructobacillus ficulneus | reverse complement strand
GGGTCCCAACATAGTCGAGCCAGCCGGTATCCTGGTAAATCGCCAGGACTAGGCCAACCAGGTCGTTTTGCCGGGCCAACCGCTGCCAGGCTTCCAAAGCTAGTAAAATCCCTTGACCCTGGGGCTTGGTCTGGGCCCAGGCAACCAGGGCCGTATAGAAGTCGTGGTCGCGGTCGGCCAAGCGGATTTCGGCCAGGTCGTTTTCGGTTAGGCCAAAAATTGGTGACCGTAGGACTGCTGCCAGCGGAATGTCCTGGTGGGGGTTGTCGATGACCCGGAGCATGTCCAAGACCAAATAAACCTCCATCACCTGGTAGTAATTTCCAACCCCATCCGATTGGATTGGAATCCCGGCGGTGTTGAAGTGGCGGATTAATTCGACATAGCCACCCTTTGACCGGGTCAAAATGGCAATATCCGAATACCGGACCGGCCGCATGACCCCGGCCTTTTGGTCATAGACCTGACTATTCTTGATCAAGTCCTGGACCTTTTGGGCCAATAACTGGTACTGACTGGCCCGTTTTTCGGGCTGGTCGGCTGAATCACCATCAGCCTCTTCGTCAGCGTTTTCATTGCCGGCAAAGTCAGCACTTTCCCCATCCGCCTGTTCAATCAGGTTGACCTGGAAGACCGGTGGGACGAAGTCTGGGTAGGAAGCGGCGGCGATTAATTTGGCCGAGTCCTGGTAAGGAATATCGCCCAGTTCTTGGTCCATCAGTTGGGTAAAGATTTGGTTGATGACGGTCGTCACGTTGTTTTCCGACCGAAAGTTTTCGGCCAGTTCAATCCGCTCGTCCTCACTACCTTCCTGGGCAAAGGCAAAGTACTTGCCCGTAAAGAGTGATGGGTCGGCCTGCCGGAAACCATAGATACTCTGCTTCACATCCCCAACCATGTACATATTGTGCTGGTTGGAGAGCTTCTGCAAAAAGCTTTCCTGGAGGCGGTTGATGTCCTGGTATTCATCAATCAACAATTCCTTAAACTGGCTTTGCACCAATTCGCGGACATCGTCTTGGTCCAAGATTTGCAAGGAAAGCTGTTCGGCATCGGCAAAGTCCAATAGGTTATCCGCCCGTTTCTGCGCCGTAAAGGCTGCCAAAAAGGCCTGAGTTACCTTAACTAGGGTCGTCACGAGCTTATCGCCAGCCGTGTTGACCACCTGCCACTGGTCTTCGGACAAGGCAAAAACAGTCTTCTTCAAAGCCATCACAGCTCCAACAGTCCCTGACTTGGCAAAGAAGGCGTTAAAGGTCGACCGGGCATGATCCAACAAGGCGGCCAGGTCTGGATCTTCCTTGAAGACCTTGGCAGTCTTGGACTGGGGCATCTTGCCCCAATCGCTATCGACTAAGGCACGCAGGTCGTCATAGGACGCCTGGCTGGCAATGGCCGTGTTGATGGCCGCCAACCGTTCCTTGGTTTCGGCGATAAAGTTGTAGGTCTTTTCGAGTTCTGGCAAGCCTTCCAAGTCGGCTAAGACCAAATCAAAGGCTGCACTGGCCTGGGTCACCGCCGACAAAACCTTTGGTTGCAAGAACTTCCGGTAGTCTGCTCGGTCACTCACGGCAACCGGGTCAGCTGATTGTCCCGGTGCAGCCAAGGCTGCCAGCCATTCGGCCCCATCGGGACGGGCAACGGCAAAGTCGGCCAACCGTAAAACGTTAGCCTTCAAATCGGCATCATAGTTCGGGTTGGCAAAGTTATTGACCAAGTCTAAAAAGGCCTGATGGTCTGGATGGTCAGGGTCGTAAAAGTCAGCCAAGACCCCCTGGACAACACTGTCCTTCAAGAGGGCGACTTCGGCCTGATCAGCCAAGAGCCGATAGCTCGGATCAAGGCCAATCTTGTAGTAGTAAGTGTCGATTAATTTTAAGGCGAAACTATCGATGGTCGAGACGTTGGCCACCGGTAAGAGGGCCAGCTGGTCCTGTAAGAACCGTTTTTGGTCCCCACTCGTCTGGGCAATCTGGTCGGTGATGGCGACCTCCAACCGTTCCTTCATTTCCGCCGCCGCGGCATTGGTAAAGGTCACGATTAAAAATTGGTCAACCCGGTCGCCGGCCAAGATTTTGCGGACCAGCCGTTCGATTAAGACGGTCGTCTTTCCCGACCCAGCCGAAGCCGCCACCAAGATATTGTGGCCCTGGTGGTCAATCGCCTTGCTTTGGTTTTCGGTATACTGTCTAGCCATTGTCACGGTCCTCGTTTTCACGCAATTGCTTGAGAATTTCTTTCTTTGACCCGGTCATTTCCGGTATTTGGTACCGGTCACCCAAAATTTTATCGAAGCGGATGACATCCTTAAAGGCCGAATACTGGAGGGCCGACTTAACCGGTCGGATTGGAAAATGACCGGCCTGGATTTGTTGGCCAGCCTGGGCCAGTAAGTCGCGGTTGCGCTTCATTAACAAAGCCAAATCATCCGGGTCAATCGTATCGGAGTTGGCCGTTGGCACCCCGTCCTTGGTTAATTTGACCTGGTAGAAGGCTGCCCCCTCCTTGGGAGACAGCCGTTCCAATTCGTCCAGGTACTCGGTCTGGTTAACGGCTAAGCCCCGGTATTTGAAGCTTGGCGAAGCTAAGCGGCCAGCCAGGAGTTCGTCGATATCACCGCGGAAGTCCGCCAAGGAAATCGCACTTGGCGTGATGGGTGCGAAGAAGGCCCCACCGACCTTGTCCATCCCTAACTTAGCGGCGTTTT
>NZ_DF968000.1:214387-216027 GCF_001047075.2 Fructobacillus ficulneus | reverse complement strand
GCGGCGTTTTCCGGGGCCGCCTGCCAATAAGTCAAGAGCTGGAGCTGCAAACCTGCGACGGCATCGGCATAAGAAAAGGTCTTGGCCGAGGTCTTATAATCAACCAGGGTTCCAAAGTCTCCTTGCCCGTCTTGCAAATCAAAACGGTCAATCTTTCCACGGACAACTAAGTCACTCGATCCGGCGGTCAACTTCAAGGCCCCCAGGTCTCCCTGTGGGAAGCCAAAGAGCGTTTCAACCCGATCTGGCTGACTCTGGTTCGTCCCAGCAGCCTGGTAGAGTTTGGTCAAAACATATTCGGCCGTTTCGGCCAAATAGTCCGCGACCGCCTGGCCTTGGAAGTCTTCCTTCAATTCGGCAAACTCCGGCTCTTGAATGAGCCGGTCCAATTCTTCGGTTACCAGGTTCTTGATTTCTGCCTGGTCCAAGTCGCGGAGACTCTGGCCCTGGTCAATCAAATTCTGGACGGCCTTTTCAAAGATATCGTGGTAAATGATTCCGGTTGAGGCCGCATCCAATTCGGCCGTTGGCCGTTCTTGGAGGCGCAAGCCATACTGGAGGAAGTACTCGTAGGGGTTGCGGTAATAGGTTTCAATCTGTGAAATCGAAACGCTCAGCGGTTGGCTAAATAGGGCCTGGGCTAGGTCAGCTCGCAAGTCGGTCACCTGGTTTTGGTAGGTCCGGCCGGCTAAGACCCGGTCGGTCTTTTCCTGCAAACCAGCCTGGTCCAAGGCCCGGTACAAAGTCTTGAAATTGGGGTCTGCCAAATTCAAATCGGCCAACTTGGCCACCTGGGATAGAGTCGCTTCCGGTGTGCCTAGGTACTGTTGGGCCAGGTCATAGACAGTCTCTGGTCGACCCGTCACCTTTTGAACGGGCAAATCAAAGAAGTTGGCCAGGCGGCTATAGTAGGGCGACATTTCGTTGGCCTTCCCCTCCTGGTTGAGGAGTGGGTAGGACAAAACAACCTTGTCGGCAGCAGCCTGCAAGGCCCCATAAAAGACCAGGTTTTCTTCGGCCATCTGTTGGGCCGCTGTTTGGTGGAGGTAGCGTGGCGTTTCCTGGTCGGCCAAGGCTGGCTGAACCAAGAGACGGTCCTGGTCGGTTAAGACGCTTTTATTTTTGGCTTGGGCTGGTAAGGCCGTCCGGGTTCCCCCAATAAAATAAAGAACCTTGTAGTTTTGGCTCTGGACAATTCCGGCTTCCGAAACCGTTAACTGGTCGAGTTGGTTGGGAATCCCGGTAAACTTTCCACCAGCAAAACCGGCTTGTAAAGCGGCCAAAAAAACCTCGCGGTCAAAGGCCTGGTCACCGGCCACTTGGACGACCTGGTCCAAGATGTTCACGAAGAGTTGCCAAACTTCCATGACCTGCTGGGCCTTGACTAAGTCCCCGGCCGCAATCAATTGGTCGCGTTGGTTCAAGACCGCTTGGGTCACCTGGTATTTCTTCAAATACCCGAGGAGGAACCGGGCCCCTTCGCTCAACGTTTTCGCCTGGTCAAAACCAGCCTGGATATCATCGAAAGCCGTTTTGATAAAGCGTTTCAAATAGTTTAACCGTCGATTGACCTGGGCATCCTGGTCAAAGCCAGGATGGTCTGGATCACTGTTGTGATCAAAGAGCTGGAAATAGGCCTG
>NZ_DF968000.1:205959-214332 GCF_001047075.2 Fructobacillus ficulneus | reverse complement strand
CAGACCCGGTAGGTTGGTCGGTGGCCCGCCAGGTAATTATCGAGGTAGGCGACCGTTTCAAAGTAGTCCTCATCGGCAACCAGGACCCCATGGAGGCTGGGACGCAAAAAGCCGGTCTTTAAGACCGTTAAAATATTTTGTTGGCTCCAAGTTTGATGGCTGGAACCAAGGAGTTTGGTCACCAGTTCCACCAAGGGATGGTTACCCATTTTAATATCGTTATCTAAAAAGAACGGCAGGTCATACTGGTTCATGACGGCCGGCAGGTGTTTGCTATAGGGGCCGAGGTCGCGAGCCAAAACTAAGATATCGCGGAGGTGGAGGTCCGGATTAGCTTGGAGGTCGGCCCGAATCCGTTGGGCCACGGCCTCTAATTCAGTGACCGTGTTCCCGGCTACTAAGACCGATAGGTCGGGCTTTTGACTGGATTGGGCTGGTTCTTGATAAGACCCCAACTTTTCCCAGGCCGGTAAGAGGATTTCACGGGCGGTTAGTTCGGCCGTCTGGTTGGCTGCGCCCTCTTCTTGCGCCGTTGGCTCATCACCAGTCAAATTAAGTGGTTTTTGATTTTGACTATCGCCATCCACCAGGGCTAGTTCAATCTCTTTTTGTTGGGCCAACCGCATTAAAGTCAGCGCCGTCGTCATTGGCTTTTCAAAGACATCCCCCGGTTGGACGGTCCCCAGCTGGTCACGAGAACCGAGCAAGGAAAAGGTCACGTCGGCCTTTCGCGTCAGTAAGTTAACGACCGCCCATTCCCCGGCAGTAAAGCCGGTAAAGCCTTCAAAGTACAAGACCGTTTCCGACAAATCAAGGTCTTGGCTCTGGTCCGCAAAGTATGGCAAGGATTCTTGAGCCAGAATATATTTTTCGGCCAAAGCCTCGTTAAAGGCATCCGCCACCACCGCCAAGTCCCGGAGCTTTTGGCTTAAAGTCTTGGTCTGGAGCGGATTGGTCTGTCCATCATTTTGGACTTGATCCAAGATGGCCAAGAGGTCTTCGGGGGTGATTTCAGCGCCGCGGAGTTCGGCCAGCTGGGTCACCAAGGTTTGGACGAATCCGGCCTTGGCCTGCATCCGGGCAAAAGTTGGCAAAACACTGGCATTGGCCTTTAAAATTTGCGAAACCAAGACAAAGAGCCCGGCCTCGGCCATCACTGGTGGCTGAACCTTCCCCTGATCTTGCAAGAGCCGCCAGGCTAGTCGGGACAGCGAATAAACTTGAACCTGTGATTGGGCATAGGTTTGGTCAGTGCTATAGCCATGGTTGGCCCGCAGCCGTCGTAGCACATCGACTTCGGCATCGAACTTGACGTGGTTGGGCACCACATAAAAGATCGACCGTTTGTCGCCTTGGGCCAATTGTTCTGTAATTTGATTGACCAAGATTTGCCGGCTATCGGTTGCTCCTGAATGAAATAAAATGTTGACCGCCATGACGTCCCTACCCTTCATTTACTTACTTAGTATTATACAAAACTTTACTGAATCATAAAAAAAGAAGTCACGCTCTTTGTGAGTGATATGAACCCCAAAACTAAGACATGTCATTGGGTCATCTTTAGGCCTAACTTCGAGTATAAAAAAAGAACACGTTTCCGTGTTCTTCTAACTAAGTCAACGACGATCTTTTAACCGCTGTTGCATCAAATATTGGTAACGAGAATACCAGACGTCAACATAACCCTGAGAAAATGGTCCTTTTTCCTCGTTGATCCAGTCAACTAAGATCTTGACGTGATCCTTTAAAATCGAATCAATTTCTTTGGGGTAATGCCACTTTTTACTATGCGTCGCATATTCATCCGCATCTAAGAGATGTTTTTCGCCATCAGGGAAGACCTTAACATCCAAGTCGTAATCGATGTACTTTAAGGCTTCCTTATCCATGGTATAAGGCGAGGCTAAGTTGCAGTAGTATGATATTCCGTTATCGCGAATCATCGCGACGATGTTAAACCAGTACTTTTTATGAAAGTACAAAATGGCTGGTTCGCGGGTCACCCAGCGCCGGCCGTTATCTTCTGTCACTAAAGTATGGTCATTCAGACCAATGATTGCGTTTTCACTGGTCTTTAGCACCATCGTGTCACGCCAGGTTCGATGCAGCGAGCCGTCATGCTTATAGCTTTTGATCGTGATGACATCACCTTCGCGCGGTCCGCGACTTGGCTTATCAACAATCATGCTCGTCCCACTTTTCTGACAAAAATTCCTTTTCTATTATATCATGATTTGAAAACCATGGGGGTCTTTCCCAGAAATTTTAACTAGACCAGTGGCTTGAAAATTAACAATAACCCAACTTCGCACCTGCAGTTTTAAATTTTAAAAAGATTTATGCAGTAATTCAGGGCAGCAGGCAAACCTTATTCTTCCTCTTCCCAATCAATTTGGTCCAAAGCCCAGTCGATCATTTCACCGCGAAAACCTTTGGTATACAAGGCCCCTTTGACCTTATAATACCGGTCCTTGCTGGGTAAGCGTCGATGGTGGTGGGCTAATTTTTCTACCTGACGGAGGGCATTGGCCTGCTCATCTTCCTCGTCATTGGTTAAGTCGATTTGGCTAATTGCCTGGCTGGCAATGTCAAATGAAAACCCTTTTTGCACTAAGGCCTGGGCGACCTTTTGTTGGCGGATAACAGAAGAATCCCGTCGATGAGTCTTTGCGGCCTTTTCGGCCAATTTTACCGCGACTTCAATCTGATTTTCGGTGCTATAGGCCATCAAAGCCTCATCAATGATTTCTTCGGCGACTCCCGCCTGGGCCAAGTCCATGGCAATCCCTCGCGGTCCCTTGGGATTAAAGGCCTGCTTGGTGGCGACGTAGTGTTGAGCGTAGACAGCATCGTTTAAGAGTTCTTGGGCCACCAAGTGGTCGATCACCTGGTCAACGACTTCTTCTTCGACCTTTTTGGCCAATAGTCGGTCTCTAACTTGTTTGATAGTCCGCAAGGCTGGACTCAAATAATTGAGGGCAATCTTTAACCCCTGGTCGACCTTATCAGCGGCCTTGATGGCTTCGACCATGGCTGGATCAAGTTGGCGACCCTTAATGAGGCCAAACTTAGCCAAGACATTTTCAGACACACCAAAAGCGAACCGTCCATCTAATTCAAGATTGTACCGGCCAGCCTGTTTCTGGGTGGCGATTTTTGTAATCGTTTGCATGCCTTTATTTTACGAATGATTGGTTCAAAATTCCAGGTCTTAATTTTATAATTTAGCCCTTTAAGTTAGAATAAATCTATTTTGGTGTTTTTTCTTTAATAATCAGGTATAGTTAAAGCAAGCAAATATTAGGAAGTGAGGAATCATCACAATGCCAATCAATCCGAAAGTAGCTCAAGACGTCTGGAAAGACATTGGGCAAAGCGTACAGTTTACCGTCTTAAAGTTCAAGGACCTTCCGCAAGCCGACTTGCACCAGGCCATTGTCGACTTTGCAGACCGATCACAGGCCATCATCCGCTCCTTGCGGATTCGCGATGGTAAACCAGATGGTACACCCTCAACTTTGAAGGTGGCCTTTGGCTTCTCGAACCACGCCTGGGATTTACTCTTCCCAAATTCGGCTAAGCCCCAAGAACTCGAAACCTTCACCGGTGTTGCTGGCCCCAAGTACCAGATGCCGGCCACCGAAGGTGACCTGTTCTTCCACATCCGGGCCAACAACCAAGCGGTTGTCTTTGAAGCCCAGACGCAGTTCATGAAGTTTTTGTCTGATTACACCGAAGTCTTGGACTCAACCCAGGGCTTCCGCTACTTTGAAGGTCGGGCCATCATTGGCTTTATCGATGGAACCGAAGCACCAGCTCCAGAAGATGCCGCTGACTATGCCATCATTGGTGACGAAGATGCCGCCTTTGAAAACGGGTCATATGCCTTCGCTCAAAAGTGGCGCCACAACATGGACTTCTGGAACAAGATGAAGACCGAGCACCAAGAAAAGGCCGTTGGCCGTGAAAAATTTACCGACTTGGAACTCGACGACGACAAGAAGTATGAAAATGCCCATAACGTGACTTCTCAGTATCAGAAGGATGGCGAAGAACAGAAAATCATTCGGATGAATGTTCCCTATTCTGACCCCGCCACCGGTAATACCGGAACTTACTTCATGGGTTACTCCCGTTACTGGGACGTCACCAAGGGTATGTTGCAAAACATGGTCGACAAGTCGGACTTCTTATTAACTTTCTCAGAATTATTAACCGGACAGCTCTACTTTATCCCTTCTCGGGATACCTTGGCTCAAATCGCTGATGGCGACTTTGACTAATCTCTGCAAATTAACATAAAACGCCTCATGCTAGTTTTCTAGCATGAGGCGTTTTCATTTTAAATAATTTTTGACTTAGTAATTAGATTTGAATTTACGTTGTCGTCGAGGCTATAGTATGCTTTACTATTTTTTACCTTCGTAAAGAATGTGTAATTAAATCCAGCAAAGTTAGTATCATCCACGGTTTGGTTATAGGTCATTGAATAACCAAATGGTATTTCATATTCTGTATTTTTATTCGAGTAATCTACGTATGGAGACCCTTCGTGGTCAACTGGCAAGCCGCCATCAAGTTGATGGTGTGAAATCAGCAAAGATTCCTTTGTCGGTGTTTGACTAGAACTAGTATGGTAGGCAATGATATTAACTGCTTGGGCCTTTGGCTTCTGGTATTTCACATCAGCGAGTGAAGCACGTCCCTTTTCAATCCTGTCTTTATAATAACTAATCCTGTCATTATCATAAATATTATTTAGGTTAAATTTATCGAAAGCCTTTTTTTCATCAGCCTTGTCTAACTCAAAAACTCGTTTATCAAGCTTTTGTGACTCTTTAATAATTTCATCGTCACTCATGTTTTGAATATCGCTTATCAATAGATTGTCTTTTCCATCTGTATTACCAACATGGTGAGTTTGGTAGGCTGTCATTTTCCCATCTTCAACAACGTAAACCATTGCAACGATAACATCACTAGCTAATCGATCGTCACTTGCTGTGTGCTCTGGCAGCACCAAACTATACCAGAGTCGACGCTTATTTGATGATAAGGCACTACTCAAAGTAATTCCTTTGCTAGAGGAACCACTTTGCGTGGTATCTGTATCATCATTATGGTTACCAATATTCCCCAAAATAAAGAGAGCACAAATAGCTGCCAAAACTGATGCCATGATAATTTTGTTCTTTTTACTAAGATTCTTTAGTTTTTCTAACATTTTTTAACCTTCTCTCTCCTGCTGGAAAACCTATTATTATAGAAATTTTATTGTATCAAAGATTTCAATAATATGTATTTTAATTCATTATCGTAGCAACAGTCAACCATTTTGTCTAATATTTCAACTTATTTTTTTAAATAAGAACGATTATTTTATAAATGATTAAATATCACATCTACATTTTATCTATTTTTTAAAAAATATTTATAAACCATCTTTTTTCTAAAATCACTACTAGGGGCATAATGGCTGGTTATCAACAAATTATGCAACGTTCTTACCAAAATGCAAAATATCAGAATAATCAAGACTTTCAGTTTCACTAGCGATTTAGACCTCAACCTAAAAAGGTGCCAATCATTTTCACAAATGATTGGCACCAGAAATATTAATATGTTTTCATTCTTAAAAATTAACCATAAAATCTTCAAACAAGAAGGCCGGGTCAGCGGTCGTGGACTTCATCTTGATTTCCATGTCGAGGATGTCTAAAAATCCAGCTCGAACCTGACCAAGGCGGTACTTGCGCAGGGATTGTCGAGCAAGCTTAACTCGGTATGGGTGAACCTTCAAGGCTGAGCCCACCTCTTGGTCAGCCCCCTGGGATCCCGCCACCTGCAAGAGAAGGCGGAAGTGACCCAGCAAGAGGGCGTTCAACCGCAATGGGACTTCGCCGTTTTGAATCAAGTCGTGATAGAGGGTCAAAGCTGCCGTTTTTTGTTGGCGCAGAACCAAGTCAGCCAGATCGAAAGCCTGGGCCGTCGATTCCTTGGGTACCAGTCCCTGGACCCCAGCCAAATCAATTTTTTTCGATTCCGCTGCATAGGACAAAAGCTTTGGCAATTCGGCCAAAATTTTAGAATAGGAAGCCTGGGTTCGCAGCACCAACTCGTTCTCTGCATCTTGGTCGATGGTCACCCGCCGAGGGTCCAAGAACTGGTGGAGGGCCTGGCGACTTTGCCGCTCGTCCAAGGCCGTCAAGGTCAAAGCTTCAGCCTGCTTGATAACCGCTTTAGTCACCTTTTTCCGTTTATCCAGAGAAAGGTCATTGGCAAAAATTACCAATAAGTTGCCAGGAATTGGATTTTCAATCGCAGACAAGAAAGCCTTTTCTTGGTCAGGGGTTAATTTGCCCGTGGCCGTCAAAAAGCTCGGGTTTTCCATTAAAACAACCCGGTGGTCTCCAAAAAACGGGGCACTGAGGTAGTCACCCAAAACGGCATCGAGGCCGTCACTGGCAAAGTCGTAAGCGGCCAGGTTCATCTCCTGGTCAGCCGGTTCGATAATAGTTGAAAAAAGCCGGTGGGCCTTTTGAATCAGGGCCGTTTCGTTCCCAGTTACTAAGTAGAGGCTGGGCAAGGCGCCTTGGTCAATTTGATTTTTTAGGGTCTGTAAGGTCATGACTGCTGGTTACCTCAAAATATCCTTTTCGATTTAGATCGTATACATATCTTAGCATACCTTGGCGACGGGTATCATAGACAATCATCTGGTTGGCCCGGGCTGTCTCGAGGGTCTCTTGGTTAGGATGACCATAGCGATTATCCCGCCCCGCGGAAATCAACCCATACTTAGGCCGCCAGGTTGCCATCACGGTTGGATTGGTGGCCGTCTTAGACCCATGGTGGCCAAACTTAACAATGTCTGGTCGGAAATTGGAGTACTTGGCTTGGATGGCAGCCTCACCCATTTGGTCCAGGTCACCGGCCGTAAAGAGCGTTAAGGGACCCAGACGACCGGCCAATGCCAGGGAATCTTCATTTTCGCCAATTCCAGGCTGAAACGGATGGAGGATTTTAAGGGGCAAGTGGGAAACCTGGACTTGGTCAGTACCCTCGACGACCTTAGCCCCATTCAAGTAGGGTTTGACTTTCCGTTGAAAGGCCGGTTGGTTGGGCAGACCGGCTGGGACTAGGACCTGGTCCACGCGAAAGGTCGTTAAAATTACCCTGGCATCCCCCAGGTGGTCTTGGTCCTGGTGGGATAAAGACAACGTGTTAATCCGACCAATACCGAGGGCGTGCAGGTATGGAACAATGACCGACCTGGCCAGGCCCTCCTGACTTTTTGCTTGACTAGCGGGACTTTGATTCCCAGAATTTTGACCAAATTCCGGCCGTTGAAAACTAACCTTGCCACCGGTATCAATTAAAGTCACCGACCGATTCCAGGGTTCGCGGAGTACGGCTGCATCCCCCTGACCAATATCAAAGGTCGTGTATTCCCCCGTTGACCGCCAGCGAACGGTCGTCCAGCCAAATAACAAGACGACAATCCAAGTGCTGACTAACCACCGACGGCAACGGTGGTTCGCCCCGATTGCAAACCAAGGCAAACAAAATAAGGTTAGTAGGACCGGCCAGGCAAGTGCACCAACCACAACTTGACCCGGCCAAGACCCCACCCAGGCAATCGTTTGGTCAAAGCTGGCGACTATCCAATTACAGGTTGGGGCCAGACCGGGAACGGGGACAAGCAGGAAAGCGACCAAGACTGTTGGCAGAATAACAGTGGAAAAGATTGGTACCGCCAGCAGGTTAGCCACCGTCTGCCAGCAATTCCAAACATACTGTTGGGCGACAATAATCGGAAAAGTTAGCACCGAGAGAAAGACCCCCTTTTGCCAACTGGGCCAGGTTGCAGGCATGAGCGTTAAGGCTAGGGTCAGGGCAAAAGAAAGCTGGCCACCGACTGTTAGCAGGATTTGGGGGTGGACAGCCAAGGCCACCAACAGAGACCAGGACCAAATCGTAACCGGATCAACCCGCCAGCCGCCAGCCTGCCTCAATATCCGTCCCTCGCCTGCCACAACCGCTCGTACCAAAATTGGTGGACAAGCCGTTAGCCAGTAAAAGCTTGGCAGGACCACCGCCATGATTGCCAAGGTGATTTCACGATAAAGCCCCAGGCGTCGCCCCAACCACCGTACTAGGGCCAGTAAAAAGGCCACATGAAAACCAGATAAGGAAAACAAGTGAATTAAGCCCAGCTCTTGAATCTTAGGGTTATCGGCATAAAGTGTTTGGTCCTTGGCCCCGAGCAACAAGGCCAGAGCGTAATTGGCCAATGGCTGTGGCAAGTGATGCGCCCGGTCTGCTAAAGCCCAGTGCCAGGACCGCCAGCGAAAAGTCCAAGCCTGCCAGAAA
>NZ_DF968000.1:205492-205904 GCF_001047075.2 Fructobacillus ficulneus | reverse complement strand
CCGGACTGGGCCAAAGTGAGCCGTCTTTAAGACCAGGCGGTGGGTAATTCCCCTGGTTTGCGAAAAGTCACGGAAATCAAATTGGTAAAAGTTTGTTGCCGGCAGGATGCGAGCTAAGTTGCCCTGGCCTTCGATGAATAGCGTCTGACCGGGATATCGGTGCCAATCCGCTAAGTCCGCGGAATCCTTGGCCGCATAGGAAAACCAGACCGGCTGACCTGATGGCAAGTGGGCTTGGCCCTTAATTTGCCCGTCAGGACCAATCAATACATCATCTGGGTAGACCAGGATTTTTTGCCAAGAATTAACCTGATTGCCTTGGTGACTCTGATCGATGAGACCTTGGTGGTTAATCATGAAATACAAGCCAAAGGCGCCGGTCACCACCAGCAATTTCGCCAAGTCGGACCGG
>NZ_DF968000.1:168148-205375 GCF_001047075.2 Fructobacillus ficulneus | reverse complement strand
TAAGGCTCCCACTAACCAGGCGAGGACCATGTAAGACCGGCTCGTCTTCATACCGTGACCTGGTCTTTCAGCTGATCAAACCGTTTGGGGCCAATGCCACCAACCTCCTTCAAGCCATCGACCGACTGAAAGGGTCCTTGCTTTTCCCGGAAGGCCACAATCTGTTCGGCCTTCTTCGGTCCAATTCCGTCTAAGGCCTCCAAGTCTTTGGCCGTAGCGGTGTTCAAATTAACCTTGGCTTGGCCGACAGAACTACCACCACTACCGCCGCCACTTCCAGCACCAACAACACCAACCGGTGCCTGCTCCCCCTCTTTTAAAACATAGAGGACCTGACCATCGGTCAGAACCTGGGCTAAATTCAAAACGCGTTGGTCGGCCTCAGTCGTCAATCCACCAGCTTGGTGGACGGCATCCTGGACCCGGCTACCAGGCGGCAGCTTGACAACCCCCGGCTTATTGACCGCCCCCTTCACGTCCACGAGGATTGGTTCATTTGGCTTGGCTTGGGAAGCACCGGTATTAGCTGGTGGACCTGATTTTACCGGGGTCGTCCCAGCCGGGATTGACCCAGTCATTTCCACCTGGTTAGTCGGTGGACTGGCAGAGTGATGAAATAACCGGACCACTAACGCCAATAAGGCTAAAATAACCAACAGGCCAATCACCAGGTACCGCCAGTGGCGAAAGGACCAGTCTTTAATGGCTGGCCAATTAATTTTTGTCATCATAGTTCGTACCTCCAAATTAAAATATTAGACGGAAGGACGGCCCAAAATGACCAACGAATTTTAAAATTTCCCCAGAAAAAAAGCCACCCGGCTTCACACCGGTGTGGCTTTTTTTGATTTAAATCAGTAATTAAATTTTTAATCTTGATAGTGAGCGTGGAGGGCGGGTACCACAACTGCTGGTACAAACCGCTCCAATTTATCAGAACCAAATTTGGCAATTTCCTTGACCATCGATGATGAGACGTTTTGGTTCTCCGGCTTGGCCAGCAACAACACCGTTTCAACACCCGCCAAAACGGAGTTCACTTCCGCAATATCGCGTTCGTACTCGAAGTCCTTGCCATTTCGCAAACCACGGACCAGGTACTTAGCACCGATGGCTTCCATGTAATCAACGGTCAGTCCTTCGACTTGACCGACGGTCACATTAGGCAAGCCAGCAACGGCTGTTTGAACCAAGGCCAACCGTTCGGCCGGAGTAAAGAGGCCCCGCTTATTGGTATTGATTCCCACTGCCACAACCACCTCATCAAAAAGTTCAGATGCTCGCTCGATAATGTCGAGATGACCATTGGTCAACGGGTCAAAGGACCCTGGAAAAACTGCTTTTCTCATCTGTTCGCCCCTTCTCTCTTACTCGGTCGGTGCATACCGATACAACGACACCCGGGTAATCCCATAATCTTTTTGCTTAATTAATTCCAAGTTTGGACTTGGTTCAGGCAAGTCGGCGACCTGGTCGGATTCAATCATGATAATTGCATCTTCGGCCAAGAGACCGCCAGTTTCCATGGCCAAGAGGTCAGCCTTTAATTTTTCTTTGGCATAGGGTGGGTCGAGCAAGACCAGGCGGAACTGCGTCCCCTGGCTAGCCAACCGTGTCAAAGCCGAAGCAGCTGGCACCTTTAAGACCGTGAAGCTGTCTTCGTGGTGGGTCTTAGCGATGTTCTTTTCAATCACCTCGATGGCTGCCTTTTGTCGGTCAACCAGGACCGCGTGGTCCATTCCCCGCGAAACCGCTTCAATGCCGAGGCCACCAGTCCCGGCGTACAAATCAAGGACCTGACCGCCGTTGAGGTAAGGCATCAACATCGAGAAAATTGCCTCTTTAATCTTATCCGTGGTTGGCCGTGTTTCCCGGCCCTTGACGGCATCAAGCCGCAAGCCACCAAAACTTCCTGCAATTACCCGCATTATCCTTGTTCCTTTTGCTTGGCTTGGTCCTTAGTGGAACCAGCCTGGTTTTTCTTTTCTTGTCCTGACCGTCGTTGGTTGGACTTGCCCTGATTAGGACGGGCCTTTTGGTCTTTATTCCGGTTTTGACCCCGATTTTGACCTTGGTCAGCTGTCTTGGCTGACTGACTCTGATTTTGACCAGTAGCTGGACCTTGACTCTTAGGCCGCTTTGGTCGGTTGCCCGTCCGCTTCTGGCCTGGCTTCGAACTCTGCTTTGGCTTTGAACCTTGGTCCGCTTTGGCACTTTGGTTCGATTTTTGACCTTGTCCAGATATTGAACCCTGCTTAGCCTTAGGGCCTTGACCAGGTTTTGGTCCTTGCTTGGACTTAGAATTTTGGCCTTGCTTAGGTCGGGCTTGGTTCCCCCGACCCTGATTACCAGCTTTGGCCGAACCCTTTTGCCCGTTCCGACTTTCGGAACCCGACTTCGAACCACTTTGACGCGAATTCCGGCGTGACCGACTTGGCCGCTTTGACGACCGATTACCATTCTGCTTGGTAACTGGCTCAGGATCCTTAGCTAAGTCCGGCAAGCCCAGACCGAGGTCCTGGCTCAATGGCACCGTTAGGTCCAAGTCCTCTTGCCCACGCAAATCATTATTTTGGGCCAATTGGCTGGCTGAGAAGCTGACCTGGGCCTGGTTGGTCTGTTGAGACTCAGACTGGCTAGCGGCTGCTGACTGAGAGTTCATTTGACTGTCCAGACTATCAGACTGGTCCGTCTGATCTTCACTAGCTTCATCTTGGGCCTGGTCGTAGGCCTCAAAAAAGACGTCGTCATGGACGTCGCCAAAGTCAGGGTCGATTTCTGGACGGGGCGAAACACTTACCGCCTTGACAAAGCGGTATTGGTTCAACTTATCCACCAAGGTCTCAACCTGGTCTTCGTCGACATACAATTCAACGTAGGACATCTTTTCCGAGATATAGGTGATGTCACCGAATTTTTTCAATTGATCGATGTGCTTGAACCCTTCCAAATAAACAAAGAGGGCTCGGCGTGCGTTCATTTTAAACATATTAACGTTTCAATTCCCTTCGGGCAGCATAATCAAGTGGGTCTGGTGCCACGATTTGTTTGTCCTTGGCAGCGATGTTCAAGGCAAGGCCAACGGCCGCCGAGAAGAAGACAAAGGATGATCCTCCACCTGAAATAAAGGGGAAAACAACCCCGGTAATTGGTAAGAGGCCTAAGACCCCGCCCATATTAACAAAGGCCTGCATCAACATTAGCCCTGCTAGACCGTACAAGAACAGCCGGTTGTACTGGCTCTTCTGGCGGATGCCAACCAAAACCAAGCGGCCAATCAAAAAGAGTAAGACAATCAAGACCAAGGTAACAAGGACTGCCCCCAATTCCTCGGCCGCCACCGCCATGATAAAGTCGGTATTTGATTCCGGTAAGTAAGGCTTCAACAGTGAATTTCCCAGGCCGACTCCGAAAAGCCCCCCGTGAGAAATTGCATAGTAGGCATAAAGTAACTGCCGGCTCTGGTCCACATTATACCAAGGATTGACGAAGTTGGTTAGTCGCCGGACCGCATAGGAAGATGATTGGCCCAAATGAAAGATGCCGATGATGTTCGGTAAGAACAACAAGACCACAAAAAAGAGAAGCATCCAGGTAAAGGCCGTTCGAAAGGCCATCCCCGAAGCCATCATCATCAACAGCAAAACCGCCATGGTGATGAACATATTTCCCAAATCGGGCATCAGTAAGTTCATCCCCAGCAAAATTGCTGGCCAGAACAACTTCTGCAACATTCCCGGCTCCAACCAGACTCGGATATGGTAGCTCAACCCGCGGTGAGGCTCCCAGGGCTTTTTCTCAAACCATTTGGCAAAGTATAAAATCAAAACAATTTTTGACAGCTCGACCGGCTGCAAGGTCACCGGTCCCAAATTAATCCAACCGTGGGCCCCGTTAATCGCCGGGGCTAAGCGGGCAGCAGCCAGCAACAAAAAGGTCCCAAATAATAGGAAGTTTAAAAGATTTTGTGACTTTAACGCCGAGATATTGAGTCGAAAGGTCACAAAGGCCACGACCCAACCAATCAAAACAAAGATGGCTTGTTTTGAAATTGACATGACCGGCGATAAATAAGCATTTTGCGTCGCCGAAAAAACCATCACGATTCCGATGGCTGACAAAATAGCGTAAGGAACCGCTATCCAATAATCCAGGCGATGTAGTTTCTTAAACATTAGTGCTCCACAATATCTTGATAAACGCTTTCATCTAATGACTTAGCCAAAGCCACCACTA
Source organism: Fructobacillus ficulneus (assembly GCF_001047075.2). Classification (GTDB taxonomy): domain Bacteria; phylum Bacillota; class Bacilli; order Lactobacillales; family Lactobacillaceae; genus Fructobacillus; species Fructobacillus ficulneus. Next base: position 201,139 of record NZ_DF968000.1, on the reverse strand, counting down.
ATTCTTGAGCGGCTTCAAAGTCAGGAATTGACCAAACCGTTTCGTGGGTATGGATGTAGCGAGAAGCAACACCCAAGGCTACGGCCGGCAAACCAAAGTCTTGACCTTGGACCCCACCGGCATCGGTTCCACCCTTCGAAACAAAGTATTGGTAAGGAATATGATTATCTTCGGCTGTTTGGAGGATAAATTCCTTCAATCGTGGCGAAGTAACCACCGTTGGATCAAAGACCCGAATCAAAGTTCCCTGGTCCATTAAGCCTTGGCGGCCGACTGTCCCATCAACATCGTTAGCAGCTGATGAATCAACTGCAAAGAAAATATCTGGTTTCAATTGGTTAACCGCTGGCTTAGCCCCGCGAAGACCAACTTCTTCCTGGACGTTAGCTCCGGCAATCAAGGTGTTTGGTGTTTCTACACCTTGCAACTTTTCCAAGGCAGTCAAAATCGTTACAACCCCAAAACGGTTGTCATAGGCCTTGGAAACGGCCCGGTTAGGGTTGGCCAACCGTTGCGTTTGTGTCTTTGGCACGATAAAGTCACCAGGACGAACACCAAAGCTTTGAGCCTGGTCAGCTGATTCAAAACCAGCATCGAAAAGAATGTCATCGATGGTCAAGGTTCCTTGGCCCCCAGTCTTGCCTCGCAACAAATGAGGTGAAACAGATGATGAGACAACTGGGTACTGACCATTCTTAGTAAAGAGCGTAAAGCGGTGAGCCGAAACCGTCATCGGGTTCCAGCCACCCAAAGCAACCACCTGCAAGGCTCCCGTTGGCAAGATGCCAGAAACCATGAAGCCGACCTCATCCATGTGGGCGGCGAACATTACTCGTGGCCCATCGGATTGTTCGTTCTTCACTCCGAAGACGCCACCCAAGTTGTTTTGGTAAACTTGGTCCACCAAGGGCGTCAAGTCCTCTTTGAAAGCCTGGCGTACCAAGCTTTCCTGTCCCGAGGTTCCCTGTAGTTCCGTGTACTTAACCAGTTGGTCCCAAGTGTGTTGATCCATAACGCCCTCCTCAAGGTCTTTTATAATAGTAATAAAGTATCCTTATTATAGCCCAGAATGGGAATTCTTGGCAAAATTAACCACTCTAATTTTTAAATTGATTCGGATAATCCCCACCCAAAATTAAAATAAGGTTCCGCGACATTTTTTACAAAACGACAACAAAGTGAATGTTTTCTATTTAAAACGTCCTTTTTAGAAATATTGACGTTTTATTGCCGTTTTAGTCACAAAAACATAACCATTCACAGATTAAATGAAGATTATAATTCGAGTAGTTACTCGAAATATTAAATGGGAAAAAGAGGGAAGCTATTATGATGAATAGAAAAACTTTGTACAAAAACAAGGCCGTTAAAAAATGGTCAATGAAGCGTAAGATGACTGTTGGGGCTGTTGCCGCGACAATGGTCTTCGGTGTTGGAGCATTCGCCGATACTACTGGCGTTGCTACAATTTCTCCATCAGCAGCAGCTAATGGAGCATACACAAAATCCGTTCAGTTTCTTGAACAGTCAGTTACTGCTTTAACTTCTGCCTTAACCCTTTCAAACCAAAATTTGGTTAGAGAAAAGCAACAACATCAGCAAGATGTTTTGAAGGGTAATGACAACCTAAATACTGTACAACAAAACTTCGCGGCTGCAGCTGTTGGTTCAGGAACTCAAGTTGAAGTGGATAATGCTTCGAAGGCTCTTACTAATGCTAATAATGCTAATAATTACAATGCAAAAAATGATGGCAGCGTAAATTCTACCTCTACCATTACTGGTAATGTTGATACAACTCAAAATTACGTAGCACCAACGGCACCATCAACAAACAATTCAGTAGCCGCTGCTAATGCTGCTAGTGCTGCTACTAATTAATTTCTTTTCTACTTCAAAAAGCCAATCCGTTGGCTTTTTATTTTGTCCGCATTTCCATTATAAAACCAACATATTATTCTCATTTACAATTAATAATAAGAATAAAGGCAAACTTTTGTTTTTATTTCTAATTAATGTTCGTATTTATTTCTTAAATTAATTAAATTTATTCAGACATGTCCCTTCAAGACTGCTAAAATATTCAAGTAGGAAAAATATTATAAGGAGTTACACATGTCCTTCATCTCATCATATTTTCAATTCGATAAATTAGGAACAACATTTAAACGTGAAGTTCTTGCCGGCTTGACCACCTTCGTGGCCATGTCATACATTCTCTTCTTGAACCCTTCTGTCTTGGGTGACGCAGGAATGAACAAGGGTGCGGTCTTTACCGCCACAGCAATCGCCTCAGCGGTTGCGACCATCTTCATGGGAATCGTTGCCCGCTACCCAATCGCCATTGCCCCAGGGCTTGGTGTTAATGCCTTCTTCGCTTATTCCGTTGTTATTGGGATGGGTGTTAAATGGCAAACAGCCATGGCTGGAATTTTGGTTGCGGCGATTATCTTCTTACTCTTAACAATGTTTAAGATTCGTGAAAAGATTATCGACGCCATTCCTGCCGACCTTAAGATTGCCATCGCAGCCGGAATTGGACTTTTCATCGCCTTTATCGGTTTGCACAACGCCGGTTTGATTATCGCCGACAAGGATACCATGGTCGCCATGGGATCCTTGGTTGACCACCAAACTTGGTTAGCCATCTTCGGTATCCTCTTAACTTTGGTTCTTTTGGCCCGCAATACTCCTGCCGCCATCTTTGTTGGTATGGTTGGAACGGCCATTGTTGGTTTGATTTTTGGCCTTGTTAAGTTGCCCCATTCATTAATTTCAACTGCCCCATCATTGAAGCCAACCTTCGGGGTGGCCTTCAACAACCTTGGTCACATCGATACCTTCCAAATGTGGGTCGTTGTTTTGACCTTCCTGATTGTTACCTTCTTCGATACTGCCGGTACTTTGATTGGTTTGACTGAACAAGCCGGTTTGATGAAGGATGGAAAGATGCCTCGTGCCGGTAAGGCCTTGATGTCTGATGCCGTTGGAATGACTGTTGGTGCCGTTTTGGGAACTTCACCAACTTCAGCATACGTTGAATCATCATCAGGAATCGCCGTTGGTGGTCGTTCAGGATTGACTTCAGTCGTAACTGGTTTGCTCTTCTTCGCCTCATTGCTCTTCTCACCATTGTTGGCCGTCGTCACTAACCAAGTGACTGCTCCAGCCTTGATTGTGGTTGGAATCATGATGGCTAAGAACTTGCAAAAGATTAACTGGGATGACTTGGGTATCGCCGCACCAGCCTTCATGGTTGTTATCGGTATGCCGTTGACTTACTCAATCTCAGATGGTATCGCCTTGGGCTTCATCGTTTACCCAATTACGATGATTGCTACTAAGCGTGCTAAGGAAGTGAACTGGTTGATGTACCTCTTGGCCGTCATCTTCGTCTTCTTCCTCTACTACACCCATAACTAAAGCAAATTAAAAACAGCTTGGTCGTCATGACCAAGCTGTTTTTCTGTGGACTAAATATTCAATTGAAAAGGACCCTCTTGCACTGAGGGTCCTCCAAGGAAGGCATGGGATTTCTACGATTTCTGTTTTGATTATAACATCGCAAATCAGTAAATTAAAGTCACTTTCATCTCACACAAAAACCGCTCAAGTTCTTATTCAGAACCTGGGCGGTTTTAATTTGTATGGCTGATTTGCGTCAGTCCTTTAGCACTTTTATTCTTGGGCCTTGGTCCGTAAGTCCTTAGCATTGGCCAAAGCGGCTTCGGTGATCTGGTTCCCAGAAAGCATCATCGCAATCGCTTGGTCGCGGTCTGCTTCCGGCAAGTCCTTAACGGAAGTCACTGTTCGTTCATTTTGGTTGAACTTCTCGATCAAAAAATGGTGGTTAGCAGCGGCGGCCACTTGTGGCAAATGGGTGATAGCCAAGACCTGGGTCTTGTCACTAATTGTCCGCATCTTGCGGGCAATCGCCGAACCAACACGACCGGAAACCCCGGTATCGATTTCATCGAAGACAACCGTTGGCAAGCCCTGTTGGGCGATGAAGATGGTCTTCAAGGCCAGCATCAGTCGGGAAGCTTCCCCACCCGATGCAGCCTTTTCAAGGGGCTTGCTGCCCTCACCCTGGTTGGTTTGGACATAGAAGGCAATCTTATCAGCCCCGGAAGGCAAAAAGCCGTTCACGGGCGTAAATTGGATTTCAAAGTAGGCCTGTTCCATTAACAAGTCCGCTAACTCTTCGTTGACCGCCTCTTCCAAGGCCTTGGCAATCTTTTGCCGGGTCTTGGTTAAGGTCTGGGCCGCAGCTTCGATTTTTTCACGAACCGCGTCCTTTTCCTTGGTTAAGGCTTCCAAATCAAAGGACCCACCGTCCAAGTCGGCTAACTCTTCTTCAACCTTGGCTTGGAAGGCCAAGATTTCTTCGACAGAGTCACCGTACTTCCGTTTCAAGTTATGAATTACCTGGAGGCGGTCGTCGATTTCGACCAAGGCGCCCTCGTCAAAGGTCAAAGAAGACACGGCCTCATCGAGGTCGCGGCCGGCATCTTGGGCGGCATAGTAGGCTTCCGATAGGGACTGAGCTAAGTTCTCATAGTCCTTGTCATAGGAAGCCGCCTGGGTCATCGCCTGGTGGGCCGCAGCCAAAAGGTCAACGGCGCCCCCATCCAAACCGGGATTCAAGGCCTGTTGGGCCTGGTCCAAGGCATCCGCAATTTTCTTGTGGTTGGCTAGCTTGGACCGGTCGGCGTTCAACTGGTCTTCTTCGCCCGGTTGGAGGTTGGCTTCCTTCAATTCTTCCTGTTGAAAGGAAAGGAGGTCGAGCCGTTGGTTCAGGTCCTGACGGCGATTTTTCAACCGGTCAATCTGCTGGGCCAATTCCTTATAGCGGTCAAAGACCTTTTGATAGACCGCCTGGGCCTTCTTCAAGTCCGATCCACCAAAGTCATCGAGCAAGGACAAATGATGGTCAGGGTCGAGCAAGAGCGAGGTGTCGTGCTGTCCTTGAATTTCAACCAATTGTGATCCTAGGTCGGCTAAGACCTTCAAAGGAACGAGGAGCCCGTTAATCCGAACTACCGACCGGCCCTTTTGGTTGAACTCCCGGTAGATGACGACCTGGTTGTCTTCACCCAAATCAATCCCGGCCGCGGCAAACTGGTCGCGCAAGCCAGCAGCCCGGTCACCTGTCACCGAAAAGATGGCCTGCAAGACGGCCTTGTCGGCCCCCTTCCGTAACATCTCGGAACTCGCCCGGCCACCAGTCACCATGGCCAAAGCATCGATGATGATTGATTTTCCGGCCCCGGTTTCCCCGGTCAAAACGGTTAACTGGTCGTCAAAAGCCAGGTCAACTTGGTCAATAATCGCAAAATTTTGTATGGTTAATTGTTCAAGCATCGGGCATCCTTTCCAGTCGTTGGTTTAATCCTGCTTGCCCGCCTGGTCTAACTGGCTGTGGGCTTCTTGGACAACTTGGTCAATCGACAAACTTGGGTCTACTTGGGCTTCGTCGGTCCGTTCCAACCAGGCCAAGAACTCAATGTTTCCTTGCCCACCCTTAATTGGTGAGTAAGTCAGTCCCTTGACGGTGAAACCGTTGGCGACCATCATTGGCAGGGTTTGTTCCAGAACCTGGCGGTGGACTGCTGGGTCCTTGATAATCCCGTGCTTACCGATGGCTTCCCGGCCGGCTTCGAATTGGGGCTTAATCAAGGCCGCCACTTCACCACCGGTAGCCAGGATGTCCTTCAAGGTTGGCAAAATCAAACCTAAGGAAATGAAGGACACATCGATTGTTGCCCGGGTTGGTTGTCCTTCCATAAAGTCGTCCAACTTTGAGTAACGGAAATTGGTATTTTCCATCACCGTCACCCGTTCGTCAATCCGTAACTTCCAGGCGAGTTGGTTAGTTCCCACGTCCAAGGCATAAACGTGCTTAGCACCGTTTTGGAGGGCAACGTCGGTAAAGCCACCGGTTGAAGAACCAATGTCCAAAACCATTTGGTCGGTCATGACCATGCCAAAGGTTTCGATGGCCTTAACGAGCTTGTAGCCACCCCGTGAAACGAAGGGCAAGGGTTGGCCCTTAAAGTGTAATTCAGTTGTGACGGGAATCTTCTGCCCGGCCTTGTCCAGCCGTTCTTCGTTCGTGCCCAAGATTTGGCCGGCCATGATGGCCCGCTTGGCTTGTTCGCGGGAAGTGAATAACCCCTGTTGGACGAGTAAGATGTCCACGCGTTCTTTTGCTACTGCCACAGTTTATGCTCCAATTTGCGCCAAAAGGCTTGTTAATAATTCTGAATCAAAATTCATCTCGGCTTGGGTCAACTGGTCCAAGGCGGCTTGCGCCCGGTCTTTCAGTTGTTGGGCCAAGTCTTGCGCCTGGTCTAAGCCGACCAAATGAACCAAGGACACGACGCCTTCGCGGGCGTCCTGGTCATAGTCATCCAAGTCGTCTTTGATTTGGAAGAGGAGGCCCAAGGCTCCGGCATATTCGCCCAGCAAATCAATACTGGTATGAGCCAAGCCAAGGTACTGGCCACCAAGGAGCGCTGCGGCCTGCAAGAGGTCGGCGGTCTTCTTCTGGTAGACCTGGTCCAAGACGGCGGCTAAGGCCACCTGGTCTTCATTGGTATCGTGGTTGGCCATGTCGAGAACTTGTCCTAGGACCATCCCCCGTGCTCCTGCCTTGGTAGCTAAAGTTTGGACCATCGCTACCTGGCGGTCAGCCTTCAAATCCGGCACCGTTGCCAAAAGTGAAAAGGCCCCGGCTTGCAAGGCATCCCCGACCAAAACCGCACTGGCCGGACCGTACAAGGCATGGACCGACAACTGACCACGTCGGTAGGTATCGTTATCCATGGCTGGCAGGTCATCGTGAACCAAGGAATAGGCATGAATCCATTCCAGAGCCGTTGCCGTCTGCAAGGCAGACGGATTGATTTCTTCCCCGAAGGAGTCAATCACCGCCAAGGCCAGCAAAGGACGGAGGCGCTTGCCCGGTGTTAGTAAGGCGTAAGTTAACATAGCCACCCAAGTTTGTGGGGCCGTTGGTCCCGCCTGAGTTACCACCTCGGCCCGCAGGGTTTCATTAACCTGGGGCTGGTAAGTGGCCATAAAGTCTTTAAATTTAGTCATTGTTCGTTAGTTCCAAATCCGTCATTGACCCATCGTCGTTCATGACTTTGGCTAAGGTTTTTTCGGCCTCTTGCAAAGTCTTTTGCAAGTCCTTGGCCAGGGTGACGCCGGTTTTAAAATCGGTCAAGGCGGTTTCCAATGGCCGGTCGCCCTTTTCCAAGGCGGTCACGATAGTCTCGAGTTGTTTTAATTTTGCTTCAAAAGTTAATTCTTCAGTCATCTTCTTCTCCTGTAACTTGGGCGGGTACCTGCCCATCGGCAAAGGTCAAATGAATTTGGTCGCCAACCGCTAAGTCGGTCGTCTTTTTGACGACCTTGTCGCCGGGTCCGCGGACAATCGTGTAGCCAGACCCTAAAATCTTCAAGGGTGAAACCAAGTCGAGCTTCGCCGCCGCCAAAGATAGAGCCTCCTGGTAAGGACGGAGGATTTGGTCTTGTTGCTGGGCTAGCCGACTGCCAGCCCGGTCAAAGGCATACTTCTTCTGGTCCAGGTCCTGGCTAAAGCCACGGGTCAGCCGTGATACCAAGTGGTCAACCTCTTGTTGGTAGGCCGTGTATAACCGGTCGGGTTGGGTCATGATTGGTCGACTCAAAATTTGGTCCAGGTAGGCCTGGCGGCTTTGGACCGTCTGTTGTCCCGCCACCACTAACCGAGTCTTCAATTCAAAGACCCGGTCGACCAAGTTTTGTTTGGTGATTGGCGTAGCCAATTCAGCGGCGGCCGTTGGGGTCGCTGCCCGACGGTCGGCCACATAGTCGACCAAGGTATTGTCTGTTTCGTGACCAACCGAAGCAATGATTGGTGTCTGCAAGGCCGCAACCTTGCGGACCAGGCGTTCATCGTTAAAGGCCCAGAGGTCTTCAATCGAGCCACCACCACGACCGATAATCGCGGTATCAAAGCCAAGCTGGTCGACCTTATCGAGTTGGGTCAAGAGCGATGGGACTGCTCCCTCACCCTGGACTACTGCCGGTAACAAGACCACCTGCGCCTGGGGCAACCGCCGCTCGACTGTCTTCGCGACATCTTCGACAACGGCTCCGGTTGGTGAGGTAATGACGGCAATCTTCTTGGGCAAGGCCGGAATGGCCTTCTTTTCCTGGCTAAAGAGCCCTTCCTTAGTCAGCTTTTCCTTCAACTGTTCCAAGGCCAAGAAGAGGTCACCGACCCCGTCCGGGGTCATTTGGTCTAAGATGATCGAGTATGACCCGGATGGCTCGTAAATCTGAACCCGGCCGATGGCCATGACCTTCATCCCATCCCGCGGTTCAAACTTTAACCGCCGTTGGTAAGAAAACATCGTGGCCCGGATAACGGCCTTGCCGTTGGGGTCCTTGATTGAAAAGTAGAGGTGGTTTCCCTTGCGGTTTCCCAGGTTGGAAATTTCACCAGTCAAATAAACCTTACCGAGGTAAGGGTCTTGGTCAAACTTCGCTTTAAGGTAGCCGGTCAAGGCCTGGACCGTTAGGTATTTGGACGTTTCTTCCATGAAAGTCTCCCATCATGTTTGCTTATTAGTATTATACCAGACAAAGGCTGGGCGATTGTAGTGGCTGGGGGTTCTAAAAAGTCTTTTATGATTGAATTTTGTCTAAAAAGTTATTTGCATAGTAAAAAGACAGTTAACCGTAGTTAACTGTCTAGTTTGGCATGCCAGATTACGCTCTGACGGGCGGCTTGAAGCAGTCAAGTTCAAGCAAGTCTACGTCACCGCAGCCGAAGCTACTAGTCATGGTGAGATAAAGGAATTCCACAATTTCTTTACCACCTACGCCAAATCCGAGGCTTGGAAATTAATCCTGTAGGCCGTGTGAGCGTCCTAATGACGCTTTCGACTCATCGCATACCTTTATTATGCCAGGTCTGCAGGCAAAAGGCAAGTCTTTTCTGGTTAGGTACTGACCAATCATCCCCAATATTAGCCAAACTTGAACAAGCCACCTATCGTATAATAGACCTATGTTAATAATCGAAAAAATCAAGACAAAAGAATTAGTTTCCTTCGGTCCCGCCATCGACCGCGAATGGGCCGACCTGGCCCTGCCCGAAATGGATCAAAGTCCCAAGGACTTGGTCAAGGCTGTTATCGAAGCCTATGACCTCGGCGAATTAATGGCCCAGGCCCACACCTCAAATCCCAGCGTTTTAAAGGCGACCGTTGAAAAGGACCAGCAATCCTTCCACCTTTCCGCCCATGTCAGAATTGATTAATTAAAAATTTTTGTCAGGCCCGCTTTCTATATTTTAGATGCGGGTTTTTATTAAAAATGAATCAGAGAAAGAAAAAAAGTTCCGTTTGCGAACGGAACTTCTAAAATGGGGAGAAATGCTCCTCTATTTACTAAATATATTGTAGCACTAAGGCCTAGTAAAACAATAAAAAGTCACTATTCTAGTTGACTGAAAGTAATGACTCATTTCTTGAAATATTAAAATTTATTTTGATAAATATCACTTCGTTTTCCAGTCTTTAAGACAACGACAATAAATTCATCATCAATAATATCAGCAATAATCCGATACTTACCAACTCGATATCGCCATAGAGTTTTAAATTCACCCTCGAGGGCCTTACCATAAATCCTTGGATTTTTTCCAGAACTAATATTTGTTTCCAGCCAATTATAAATTCTTCGTTGAACAGGGTAATCCAATTTACTAAATTGTTTTTCTGCTTTACTATCGAATTTCCAGCTATACTTCATAGTCCGAACCTAGACTTTATTTGCTCTGCAGAAACGTATTCACGATTTTTTGCATGGATAACTTCCATAGCTTCTTCATAGTCTTCATTATCCTGGCGTGCTTCCTCAATCAAATCAGATAGAATTTTTTTTGTTGTTATGCCTTTTACATTGGCTAACTTTTCAACCCATGCCATAGTATCGTCTTGTAATTTTATACTTGTTACACGCATAATTTTCTCCTTTCGACTTATTTTCAAATTCAGTATAACGCCCTCGTTCACCACCCGTCAATTCACTCACCCGCCCCAAAATGAACATGTCTCTTCCATTCTGGGACCCCTTAAAAATATAATCTAACCAAAGCCAAGAAAAAAGGAGGCCCCACGACACACGTCGTGTCCAGGCCTCCTTCATTCAGTTATTTTTTAGTCGTTTTCTTAGCTTTTTTAGTAGCCTTACCACCATCGGCTTCTTCAGCCTTTTCTGCTTCTGCTTCAGCCTTTTCTGCTTCAGCGGCCGCTGCGGCTTCTTCCGCTTGGTTCTTTTGGTTTTCTTGGATGGCCTGCAATTGATCATCAAACCAGGCAGCAGCCTTGGCAAAGACCCCTTCATGGTCGTCCAAGAGGGCGGCCAGGGAAGCAACCTTGGCAATCTGCAACCGTGACTTGGAAACAAATGGGTTGTCGACAATCATATAGACCTGGAGGTCATAGTCTTGGTCGGCATAAACCAGCTTCTTTTCCTGGTTCGTGTACCGCAATGGCAAGTTAATGACGTTGACTTCTAATGAGAAGGTTGTCCCACCCTCTTCGATTCCACCGTCAACGTCCAAACTAGCCTTAGCCAAGTTTTCCTTTTGGGCTAATGGTAAAAAGGCAGCGAACAAGGCATCCAAATCAAGGACTTGGCCATCCTGGCCGGTAACGGTTTCTTGTGCGTAGGTTTGTTCTTCAATTTGGTCTAAAATGGCTTGGCCGGTGATTTGCATTGCGGTGTATCTCCCTTTGTTCAATAAAAAAAGTATAGCATAGCTATACTAATCAAAACAGATTTTCTTGGTTTAAACCAATGGCAACCGCCGTTGGAGTGTGTACTCGATTGATGGGAAAACATAAACCAAGTCGTTCAATTGTTCCTTGGTCATCTTCATGGCCAAGTAAGGAACAATCGTGTTGATGGTGTTGTCGGCGTTGTTTGATTTTTCAGCCGCACCAACCAAAGTGCCGCCGTCCTTCTCAAAAATCAACGACAAGGCTGCGCCCTGCTCGTTTTCAACCTGACGGAACCAGTCGCCATCGTATGAGGCTTCGGTGACTTCATACTTGTCGGGTTGGGCCAAGGCTTCATCCAAATGAACACCCACTTGGGCAATTCGTGGTGAAGTAAAGACGATTTCTGAAATTGGTGGGTACTTGATTGGTTGGTCGTTTTCGCCCTTGAAGACAGAGGTCAAGTACCGTGATTCGAAGGCAGCCGTTGGTGTTAATTTGGGCGTCTTCTTATCAACAGCATCCCCCGCCGCATAGATATTTGGCGTTGAGGTCTGCAAGTACTCGTTGACTTCGATACCATGGTTGTTGGCCTTGACGCCAGCAGCTTCCAAGTTCAATTGGTCATGGTTCGGAATCCGACCAGTGGCATCCAAGACGTAATCAGTCGTTAATTCAAAGCCGTTGTCGCCAGTCAATTCGATTTGACCGTCTTCGCCTTCAGTGGCGCTTTGAACATTCATATTTGGAACGAAACGGACACCGCGGGCCTTCAAGTCGGCTTGGACCTCAGCCACGTACTTGGCTGGGAATTGTCGAAGGATGCGGTTTGACCGAATAATCACGTCAACTTGAGCCCCAACAGCGTTGGCAATCGTCGCAAATTCAATGGCAACGAAACCACCACCAAGGACCGTCACGTGCTTAGGCATGTGGGGCAATGACAAGAAGTCGGTTGAGTTGGCAAAGAGTTCCTTACCAGGCACATCCAATTGGTGAGGACGCAAACCAGTCGCAATCACAATCTTGTCAGCAGTGTAGTTCTTGCCGTTAACAGAAACAGTGTGAGCATCAACGAATTCGGCATGGCCAGTGATGGTCGTGATACCGGCATTGTCCAACCGAGCCTTACCGTGGCTGTCTTGGGGAACGATTAATTCATGCTTGTGGGCCATCAAGTCTTCCCAGTTAACACTCGGAACACCATCGAGGCCACGACCTTGCATGTCCTTGACACGGTTAATCAATTCCAAGGGCTTGTCCAAGATAATCTTGGCATTGCAACCCTTATTAGAACAAACACCACCATATTGACTTTCTTCGATCACACCGATTTTCACGCCAGTCTTGGCGAGTGGCACAGCGCCATTCCAACTGGCCTGTCCACTACCGATATAAAGTACTGAAAAATCCATCACTTACCATCCTTTCGCATTAACCTTCTCAATTAAGGTCACACCATCATTGTCAGAAGACAACTCTTAGCGGGCCTTGATTTCACTTGTAATTAAGTACTTGTGGTTCATCACCATCTTACCACCGTTAGTTGGTTCAAAGTTAACGGCATAAGCAGGTCCATCTTCAACCTTAGTTACGGTTGCCATGGCACCCTTCATGCCGGGCATGTGGTCACCAGTTAAAGTAACCATGTCACCCTGCTTGTGGTCCATCATGTCAGAGAAGTCGTCCTTCGTCAACCACTTGTGTCCGGTAACCTTTTGACCACCAGTTGTTGGTTGGTAATCCACTTCATACAACTTAGCGTCGTAAACAGCCGCAACAGTACCCTTAGCACCCTTCATGTTGGCCATGTGGGTTGCTTCCAAGGTAATCTTTGAACCAACCTTGAACTTTGGATTCTTAGCTGTTGGTAAATCAGATGGCAAAGAAGTGTCGGCTTCCATCATCGCCATATCCATTGACGATGATGACGACATGTTCATTGATGAAGATGATGACATGTTCATTGACGAAGACATATCCATCGATGATGACATCTTCATTGACATAGAAGACTTATCAGATGACTTGGTTGAATGTGAGTGGGCATGGCCAGCCAGACCAAAGCTAGCCCCTGCTACAACAGCTACCGCTACTACGGCAACAATTGCCGTCCACATGTTTTTCTTACTCATCAGATTCTCCTTTTATTATTTAAATTGGTATAGTTGTGATTAAATACAATATTTATTATATACCTAAGGAATTACCTTGAGCAAGTCTAATTCAAAAAAACTCTGGAACTTGCGAATTCTTTGCCCAGATAAGTTATCGGTCAATTGCCGGCAAAACAAAAGCAGGCGATTGAATTTAGACTCAATCGCCTGCTTTTAACTTATTGTTTATTAATTTACTTAAAGCTTAGCCTTTTTTATGGGGCATTCTGTCCCAGAAATCAGCCTTATTCGTTTGCCGTGTCCGGGCAATTCCCATTGCATGGGTGGCCACATCATCGGTAATCGTTGATCCAGCGGCCGTGATACTTTCATCGGCCAGTGTCACTGGAGCGATGATTTTGGTGTTTGACCCGATAAAGACCCGGTCACCCACTGTTGTATCAAACTTATTGACACCATCGTAGTTCACAAAAATCGTTCCGGCACCAACGTTGACGTCGGCTCCCAACTTAGCATTTCCAACATAAGACAAGTGGCCAACCTTTGACCCTTGACCAATCGTGGCTTTCTTAACTTCAACGAAATTACCCAAGTGGGCTTCATCCATGATTTCCGCTGCCGGACGGAGGTGGGCGTAAGGACCAATGGTCGTTCGGTCCTTAACCACGGCTTCTTCCAAGTGGGAAGAAGTGATGACGTTGCCATCCCCAATTGTTGAGTCTTCAATTCGAGTGCCAGCTGTCAAGACGTTATCGCGGCCAATGACAGTCTGGCCCTTCAACGTGACATTGCCTTCAATCAGAGTATCCTTACCGATAACCACACCGGCATCGATAAAAGTCTGGTCGGGAGCGACCAATTCCACCCCGTTTTTCATGTGCATCTGGTTGATCCGGTTACGCATAATTTGGTTGGCTTGTGCCAAGGCAACGCGGTCGTTCACTCCCATTGATTCGGAAAAATCAAGGGTTTGGTAGGCGCCAATTTGCTTACCCATCCCCCGTAAGATATCGAGGGTGTCGGGCAAGTAGTATTCTTGTTGGACGTTATCGTTACCAACTTGAGAAAGAGCCTGGAAAAGCAACTGGTTATCAAAGATATAGACACCGGTGTTGATTTCTTCAATCCGTCGTTCAGTGACTGACGCATCCTTTTCTTCAACGATTTTCAAGACCATGCCGTCGTCACCACGAACAATTCGACCGTACCCAGTTGGGTTATCAGCCTTGGCCGTCAAAACCGTGACGGCATTCTTAGTCCGTGAGTGTTCATTAAGTAAGGCTTGCAAAGTTTCTGTGGTAAAAAGTGGCGTATCCCCAGAAAGAATCAAAGTAGCTCCCTGGCTATCTGCCAAAGCTGCCTTGGTTTGCAAGACTGCATGACCAGTCCCCAACTGCTTTTCTTGGATAACAAAGTCAGTCTTACCAGCAAGATGGTCTTGAACGCGTTCAGCACCAACGCCAGTAACCGTCAAAATTTTATTCGGCTTTAACGGTTGAACAGCATCGATTACCCAGTCCACCATGGCCTGGCCGGCCACTTGGTGTAAGACCTTTGGTAAGTCTGACTTCATTCGCGACCCATTACCGGCCGCTAAGATTACAATGTTGGTAGCTTGCATGCCTTAATCCTTGCCCTTATAGATTTCCTTAAAGTAGTTTCCTGGTTGCACCTTGATGGCTTGTCCAGCATCCACGTTCGTTTCCACGTGCAAAAGTGATGTATATTCTTCTAGCAAACGGACATTTGACCGACCTTCAGCAAAGACAGCCGTTCCCACGACCGTTCCACCAAATTCACGGACCAATGTTTGCATTCCTTGAATCGTGCCGCCGGCCTTCATAAAGTCATCGACGATCAAGACCCTTGCACCGGCCTTTAATGACCGCTTTGACAAAGCCATCTTTTCAACCCGCTTTGATGACCCAGTTAAGTAGTTCACTGAAATCATTGATCCTTCAGTTACCTTGGCATCATCACGAACAATCACAAATGGCACGTTCAATTGGTCAGCCACCGCTTGAGCCAAAGGAATTCCCTTGGTTGCAGCAGTCATAACGGCATCGATTTCTTCACCTACATACTGTGTGGTAATCAACCGACCAGTTTGACGTAAGATATTGGGTTGTCCAAGCAGGTCTGACAAATAAACGTAACCACCTGGCAAAACCCGTGATTCATCATCGACAACCTTGCAGACACTGTTTACGAATTCTTCTGCTTCTTCAGGACCCATCATTGGTGTGTAGTAGACACCGCCAGCCGCTCCTGGATAAGTTTTAACTTCACCAGTTCCACGGGCCTTGTAAGTGCGGCGGATAATTGACAAATCTTCTGAAATGGAAGACTTGGCTGCCTCGTACCGTTCTGAAAAGAAGTTCAGTGAAATCAATTGGCGGGGGTGGTCCAATAAGTAGTGGGACATGTCGACCAAACGGTCAGCTCGGCGTGTTTTCATAGTTCTTGTATTGGGTAAAAAGTCTCTACCCGTTCCTCCTTGGAAAGTAAAAATTCATCTTTTTCAGTATACCATAAAGCCAGAGTTAAAAACGAACATTCGTTTTCTACTCTGGCTTAATTTTTAAATTATTCTAATTTAACCTATTAAAATTGCTTTTATCACTCTTTTGCCAACCAAATTGATAGCAAATAGATACCAACCTCGATGACCGCGATAAATACAGAAGTTGGCAAGTTTGTCAGGTAAGCCAGGGCCAACCCGGCCCAGGTACCGAACAAAGCAAAGAAAACCGATAAGGCCATTAATTTTGCAACTGTTCCTTGGTAATAACGGGCAGATGCCGCTGGTAAGGTTACTAGGACAAAAATCAACAATGACCCAACCAACTGTGAAGAAATTGCCACGGACAAGGCCATCACGACCAAGAACAAAATTTTCAAAGCTGTCTTTTTACTATTGCTAACTAGCAAACCGGCTTCATCAAAAGCTAATAGCCGTAAAGGCTTGTAAAACAAGAAGATGGCTAATAACACCAGGATGGCCATCACGACCAAAATCCAAATATCAGCCGGTGAGATTCCGAGAACAGAACCAAAGAGAATCCCGGTCGCTGCAGAATTCGCCGTATGACCAAGGGATAGGAAGAGAATTCCAAGTCCAATGGCTAAGGCCGAAACGGCGGAAGTGACATTATCCTGGCGGGCTTGAGTATTTTCCAAGCTGCCGATTGATAAGGCGGCAATAATCGTAAATAAAATCATCCCAAATAATGGTGCCCAGCCAATAAAGAAACCAAAAGAGGCTCCGGCAAAGGCAATTTCACTCAATGAATGACTCAAAAAATTATATGATCGAGCAACTACGAATGTCCCAACAATCCCTGCGACAATCGAAATCACCGTCCCAGCGATAAAGGCATTTTGCATAAAGGCTTGTTCAAACATTAGTAACCTCCTGGTGGTGGTGAATGGCTTGGTCCGGCAAGTCTTGAGCTAAACCAGACTCAGCCTGGCCGTCATGCAACCACAAGTAGCGGTCAGCGTAATCCTTAATCCACGAAGTGTCATGCGAAATCCACAGTACACCAATCTGGCGTTGTTCCTGCAATGCTCGTACTTTTTTCACCAGGGCCAAAGAATGGCCGGCATCCAAAGCCGCGGTCGGTTCATCTAAAATTAGCAAGTCCGGATTTTGCACCAATGCTTGAGCAATATAGGCCCGTTGCTTTTGACCACCAGAAGCGGCAGCTAAACGTTGGTCGGCTAAATCAGCCAAATCAACCTGGTCTAGGGCCAAATCAATAGCAGCCCGCTCTTTTTTATTTAGCCAGGGTCGCAAACCACGATTCAATCCCAGGGCCACAAAAGCATGGATTGTTAAGGGATAGTCACTACCCAAGTCGCGAAATTGGGGTACATAAGCGAGGTACTTGCTCGCTACCCGGATTGCCTTGGCCTTTTCACCGACCGGTCGCTTAGCGCCCAAGACCGTTTGAATAATGGCTTTAATTAAGGTGGTCTTCCCTGCCCCGTTTTCACCGACAATCACGGTAAACTGACTTTGGGGAATACTGAATGAAATGTGGTCAAGTATCGTTCGACCGGAGAAAGCGGCAGTAAAATCTTTCACTTCAACTTGGTTAACCATAGCAATCCTCTTCTTAGTAAAAATCAAATAAAAAAAGCCCGTTTTACCGGACTTTTTTATGTATTTCGCTTAATCCGCAAACGTCACGTCGACGTTGTTGGTTAAAATGTCTGTGTAGCTGTATGAAGCACGCTTAAAGTCAGCTTCTTCATCCAGTTCAACCACAAACAGTGATGGGAAAGTGGAACGTAAAACCCCGGATCTCTCCGTGAATTTTTTCCGTCCCGCTTGAGAAACTACAGTAACTGGTTCACCTAGGTGCGCGTCCAAACGCGTCTTAATATCTTCCAAAGTTGACATCTTCCACCGCCTTTCTCAATAGACAAGAACTATTATAACACAATAGTAATAAAAGTTCAATCTTAGACAAAAAGGGGTTACCTAACCAATATAATTATAACTGGTAGAATCCTTGTTCCATCAAGGCTAAATACAGGTCCGTCAATCGATTCAGGGTTAAACGTTCGGCACGAACACCTGGATCAATTTGAGATTGGTCTAGAGCACTTCGCAATCGCTCTTTTGTTTCGTCTTCCTTACCAAAACGTTGGAGTAAGTTATTCCATAACGACTTTCGACGATGGGCAAAGGTTGCCTTGATTAGGGCAAAAAGTTGGTCAGGTCGATCAACTGGCTGATCTGGTGTCCGTGGTGTCAGTGAGACAACGGCTGAATCAACATTTGGTGCCGGATTAAAGGCTGTCCGTGGCACCTTCAAGGCCGTTTCAACATTGGCATAGTAGGACAGGATAATCGACAAAACCCCATACTCTTTGGTACCGGGTTTGGCCGACAACCGGTCCGCTACTTCCTTTTGCATCATAACCACGATTTGGTCCCAAGCAATCCCTGCTTGCAACAAGGCTAACAGGATTGGCGTGGTGATGTAATATGGCAAATTGGCGACCACTTTAACGTGGCGGTCTAGTCCAAAATGGCCTGCCAAATTGTCTTGCAAATCAACATTCAAAACATCTTGATTTTCAACCGTGACATTGTCGTAAGGTGCCAGAGTTTCGCTTAAAACTCGGACCATATCACGGTCAATTTCAAAGGCCAAGACCTGGTCGGCTGCCTGAGCTAAGTACTCAGTTAATCCACCAATTCCAGGTCCAATTTCAACGACGGCATCTTGGTCGGTCACGTTGGCTGCACCAACAATCCCTGACAAAATATTATGGTCGGTCAAAAAATTTTGACCAAACTTTTTCTTTGCCCGTAAGCCGTACTGGTTTAAAATCGCCTGCGTCCGCATCGGATTGGCGATTTTAATTGATTTTTCCATCAAATTTTTCCTTTCAAAGCCGCAAGGACTTCGTCCTTTTGAATCCCATAGGCCAGTAACCGTTGGTAGAGCTGCTTGCCATTGGCGTAACCAATCTGCAAGTCTTGGCCTAAAATTTCGCGGCGGTCCTTCGCCCCTGCCCCGCCAATTAGACCAAGGTCTAATAAGAAAGCACGGTCGATATTCGAACTCGGCCGTTCTTGACCAACCTTTTGGTCGGCTTCGACCAAGCATTGGGCCAAAACATCAAGTGGGGCATGTTCAATCCCCAAAGACTTATGGGGATTATCCTTGGCTGCCCGTCCTTGGTCCTGACTGATTGTTGCCTGGCCAACTTCCGGAACCGCCTCGGCAATTAAGCGTCGAAGGCGGTTACCGTTAAAGTCTGGGTCGGTTAGGACAATTGCACCCCGGTCTTTGACCGCTCGAGCGATTCGCTGAATCACTTCTGGTCCTAAAGCCGATCCGCGAGTTTCAATCGTGTCGCAAACAACGGCTTGGCTCAGCCGTTTTGTGTCCGACCAGCCCTCAACAACAACCATGGCCTGAATTACTGGTTTTTCAGTCATGATTCAAGAAAGCCCGGTGGGCGTTTTTAACAGTTTGGCCAGCTAAATCATCGGCTGACATGCCCAAGGTTTCAGCCAAGCTGTCAATGACATACTTGGTCCAGCCGGGTTCGTTGGTCTTCCCCCGGTTTGGGGCTGGTGCTAAGTACGGCGCATCCGTTTCAACCAAAATCTGATCCAGCGGTACAACCTTAGCGGCTTCACGAACTTCCTCAGCCTTTTTAAAGGTTACCACGCCGGAAAATGAAATATAGTACCCCAAGTAAGCAAAGGCCTTAGCCTGGTCGGGTGTACCAGAGAAGGAATGGATGACAGCCTTTTTAACGTCCTTATCCTTCAAAGTTTGGTAGACATCTTCAAAGGCATCGCGGTTGTGAATCACAACCGGTAAGTCATTTTGTTGGGCCAAATCAATTTGGGCCAGGAAAGCCTGCATTTGAACTTCACGGTCTGTATCCCAGTGGTAGTCTAACCCGGTTTCACCGACGGCAACGACGATGTCTTCTTGGACCTGGTCGGCCAAGGTTTGCAGGGCTGCTTGATCAAAGTCCGGCGTATCTTCTGGTTGGTAACCCAAGATGGCATAAACACCATCGTTTTCTTGGGCAATTTGGAGGGCCCGTTCGTTCCCGACCCGGTTATAGCCGACAATATTCATTTCCAAAACTTGGAATTCATGAGCCCGACCAAGGTAGGCAGGCACATCGAAAAAGAGCTTGTCGTCATTTAAGTGGGTATGACTATCATACGATGGTGCTGGTTGTTCATTTGGATGGTAAATCGCCATAACGGCCTCCTTTTTCTTTCTCTATTTTAGCACAGGAGCATTCGGTTTCTGGATAGAATCCGTCTATCCCTCCCAGTAGCACATAAAAAAGACCGCCGCAGCAGTCTTTGATTTAAGCGTCCACAGGGGCGTAGTTTTTCAAGACGCCGTTCACAAACTGAGCGTCTTGTTGACTAGCAAATTCCTTTGCCAATTCAACCGCTTCGTCGACCACAACCTTATAAGGGGCTGGTTCGGCCATTTGCAATTCATAAACTGCAATGCGCAAGATGACTAGGTTAACGCGGGCAATCCGGTCAATCTTCCAGCCAAGGGCCAGGTGTTGCGCGATGTCAGCATCCAAATCCTTCTTGCGAGCCAAAACTCCGTTAACGAGTTGGGGTAGAAAAGCGTTATATTCGGCGTTACCCACTACCAAGTCATAAACTTGGTCAAGTTGAGCTTCGTCGGGAACAGTATTAGCAGCAGAAAATAAAATTTGAACCGCTGCTTGCCGTTCTTCGTGTCGTGATAATTGCGTCATTAGCTGGGCTCCTTTGCCAGATCATGATCAAACAAATGGTCAGGGTCCAGGGCATCATCTTGTGTATCAGGTACTAAGCCAGCTACGACAACATTGACTTCCGTTGCCGTCAAACCGGTTAAATCAGCCACGTTCTTCTTAACGGACTGTTGGATGGCCAAGGCCACCTTTGGTACAACCACTCCGTATTCCAAGAGAACATTAACGTCAAAGGTTAACCCATCCTCTTCATTACGGAGCAAAACACCCTTTGTTTTTGCAATATTGGTCAAAGACTTGGGAAAGTGGTCGTAAACGTTTGTTTGCATCCCGGCCACGCCGTCAACTTCCATGCTCGCTGCCTGGGCAATTAGCTCCAAGGCATGACGAGCAACCATTGTTTGGCCATCAGCCATTTCTTCTGCGGTCAACAAAAAGTTTTTTGTTGTTCCAGTCGTTTTTGCCATTCTTTCCTCCAATCAACCGAAATCTTTCCGGTACCAATAAATACAAAAGACTGCTTCGACAAGCAAAGCAGCCTAAGCAAGCTTAGGCCCGACCCTTGTAGGACCCATCTTCAGTATTAACAATGATTGTTTCACCTTCGTTGATGAAATCAGGAACAGTGATTGTTGCTCCAGTTTCAACAGTGGCAGGCTTACCTGAACCGGTTGCAGTTGCACCCTTGATTCCAGGTTGTGTTTCGGTAACCTTCAAAGCAACAGATACTGGCAATTCAGCACCCAAAACTTCTGAACCGTACATCGTAATCTTAACTTCCATACCTTCAAGCATGAACTTCAAAGCATGCTTCAAGTTATCGTCTGAGATGTTGATTTGTTCGTATGATTCTGTGTCCATGAAGACACGGCCATCATTTTCAGCGTACAAGTAAGACATTGGTCGAGTAGTAATCTCGGCTTGTTCGAACTTATCACCAGGACGGAAAGTAACTTCGTTAACCGCACCAGTACGCAAGTTCTTCAACTTTGAGCGAACAAAGGCCGCTCCCTTACCAGGCTTCACGTGTTGGAATTCCAAAACGCGCCAGATTGAGTTTGAGTATTCAATCGTCAAACCTGTTTTTAAATCATTCATGCCAATTGCCATGAGCAAATCCCTCGTTTATTAAGTAATTACCAATTATTATAGCAAACTTTTAGCCTGCCCGCACTGTTCTTTCAAAATTTAGGGGCGTATACGGCTATATTCACTGAACGATTAGACTAATTCCACCCTATTCGATGATTATTGTTAAAAACTACTAATAGAAGAAATGATTTTAGCTGGCTCTGATTTTGATTTGACCAGCAGAAGTGAAAAGAACCAGAAAGTTTCGCCTAAATCCGGTCAGAACCCCTAATAAAACCACCCAGACCAGTCCGGCTGTGGTAAAATAAATATTAAGGTTTTCGTTCGTGATAATTAAAAATTAACATTTGGAGGAACATAATGGTTTACAAAGTTTACTATCAATCTCATCTTGACCGCAACCCTAAGCGGGAAGACACTCAGGCCTTTTACTTGGAGGCTGAATCAAAGCCAGCAGCATTGGCCATTGCTCAAGCAAAATCAGGTTTCAACATCGAAGATGTTGAAGAACTTTCGGATGCAGCCTTGGTGTACGAACAAGCAAATCCAGAATTTAAGTTAACAACCTTCGCCTAATGTCAGCAATCGATATTAAGCCAAACGAAGTCGGCGTTTATGCCTTAGGCGGACTTGGTGAAATTGGAAAGAACACGTACGGAATCGAATACCAAGGCGAAATCATCGTCGTGGATGCTGGAATTAAGTTTCCAGAAGATTCCCTCTTAGGAATTGACTACGTCATTCCCGACTACTCGTACTTAGTCGAAAACATTGACAGAGTGAAAGCTCTGGTAATCACCCACGGACACGAAGACCACATCGGGGCGATTGCTTACTTTTTACAAGCTGTCAATGTTCCAGTTTATGCCGGCCCACTTGCCATGGCCCTTATCCGCAACAAGCTCGAAGAAAAGCAACTGCTGAACCGAGCTGAATTGCACGAAATCACGGACGGGTCTGTCCTTGAATTTGACCAAATGTCGGTTGAATTCTTCCGGACAACCCACTCAATCCCCGACGTATTCGGTGTTGCCATTAAGACACCCGTTGGAACGATTGTCGAAACCGGTGATTTCAAGTTTGATTTGACCCCTACTACGAAGCAAAAGCCAAACCTTTGGTCAATGGCTCGAATTGGTCACGAAGGCGTCTTACTCTTAATGTCTGACTCAACCAACGCCGAACGGCCAGAATGGACCAAGTCAGAAGCTTGGGTTGAAAAGACTGTGCAAAAGCTTTTCAATCAACTCAAGCATGGCCGAATTATCTTTGCCACCTTCGCTTCGAACATGAACCGAATTAAGATGGCAACCGATGCTGCTATTGCTCACGGCCGTAAGATTGTTGTCTTTGGCCGGTCAATGGAATCAGCCATGGCTAACGGTCGCGCCCTCGGTTACTTGGACATCCCCGACGATGCCCTCATCGAACAGTCACAAATCAAAAACATCCCTGATGACGAATTGTTGATCCTTTCAACTGGGTCACAGGGTGAATCAATGGCCGCTTTGGCCCGGATTGCTAATGGTACCCATAAGCAAGTTCGCCTAAAGCCCAACGATAACGTAATTTTCTCTTCTTCACCAATCCCTGGTAACACAGCCTCTGTTAATGCTGTCATTAACAAGTTGGAAGAAGGTGGCGCTAACGTCATTCACGGTAAGTTAAACAACATCCACACTTCTGGTCACGGTGGCCAAGAAGAACAAAAGTTGATGATTTCATTAATGAAGCCAGAATACTTTATGCCCGTCCACGGTGAATACCGGATGTTAAAGGTCCACGCTGGTTTGGCCGAGGAACTCGATGTTCCCGCCGACCATACCTTTATCTTGGAAAACGGTGATGTTTTGGCCCTTGATGGCGAAAACGAACCACGCATTGCCGGTCACTTCCCTGCCGAAGATACTTACATCGACGGTTCTGGAATTGGCGACATCGGCTCAATCGTCTTGCATGACCGCTTGAAACTGTCACAAGACGGTTTGGTGATTGTCACGGCCACCATCGACTTGGGCAAGAAAGAAATCTTGTCCGGTCCCGATATCTTGTCCCGTGGCTTCGTCTATATGCGCGAATCCGGTGACTTGATCAACGACGGCCGCCACGTGATTTTCAATACCATTCGCAAGGCCATGTCGGCTAAAAACGCTAACGAATCTGATATTCGTCAAGCTATCATTGACGACTTGGGTAAGTACCTCCACCAGGAGACTGCCCGCAAGCCAATGATTTTGCCAATGCTCATCATGATTTAAGCTTTAAAATTAAAAATCGCTCATAATCTTCTCGATTATGAGCGATTTTTTTGCTTAAATCTGCTATTATTAATAGGATCGTTAATCTTTTATTTACATTAAAAGTCAATTGACGACTAATATCCGTTTATTCAAACAAGAGGAGTGCAAGTAATGACTGAACGTAAGATTCCGGCGATTATGGGAACCCAACATCCCGATAACGCCAACGCCCCCTTCTGGGATACCGCCCAGCAACCCTTCATCAGCGCTTACCGGGAAACCGACGAAGCCTTCCAAAACTACCAAGCTTTGGATGTTGATGAATATATGTGGGACTGGGAAGGTAAGCACGCTGATGCGGCTGTTATCGATCGACTTTTCAGTACCCGTTATGACTACTTTAAAGACCATCAATTAGGTCGCGATAAGTTTTTGACCTTCCGTTTCCCCAACATCTGGGAAGAAAAAGGCTACAACTTAATGCAGGCCATGACCGCCTTCTTAAGTTCTGAAGACTTTGCCAATGACCTTGGATTTGACCAACGTCCCCTCTTTGAAGCCATCCTACCAATGGCCCAACGAGCCGACCAAATTCTTGAAATGCAGCTGTTATTTGAAAAGCTTGCGCAATTTAAGGATGCTACTTTTACCCCAACCGAAGACAACAAGGCTTATATCGAAATGATTCCCCTGTTTGAAGACTTCGAAACCCAATACCATGCCCCTGAAATTCTAAAAGAATACTTACGCTTACATGAGGAACACTTCGGCTTTCGTCCTAAGTACCTCCGGGTCTTCTTGGCCGGGTCCGATTCTGCCTTGTCAGCCGGCTTTATGTCATCAATCATTGGTAACAAGTTGGCCCTAGCCCGTCTCCACCAATTTGCGGAAGAAGAAAACATCGCCATCTATCCAATTTCTGGGACCGGATCAGCCATCTTCCGTGGTGGATTGTCACCCCGTCGCGTTGAACGCTACGTTCGTGAATTCCCCGGTGTTCGGACTGCCACTGTTCAATCAGCCTTCCGTTATGACTTTAACCTGGACGAAGCCAAGGCTGGGATTAAATACTTGAAGGAAGAATTACCAAAGGCTAAGCCACTGGTCATCAGCGATGCAGATGAAGCCATTCTTTCTGAAATTGCCCAAAAGTCTTCCGAATTCTACCAAGAAACTCTAGAACAATTGGTCCCTGATGTACAACCAATCTTCAAGGCCTTTCCTAAGCGTCGTGACCGCCGTCAGCACGTTGGTGTCCTTGGTTATTCACGATCAGTTGATAATGTCGAATTGCCCCGGGCCATCAACTTTACCGGTGCCTTTTACTCAATCGGTATTCCACCCGAATTTATCGGTTTTGGTCGGGCCTATGCCAGCCTAACCGACGAACAACTCGCCGTTTTGAACCACTACTACCCAAGTATGAAGACGGATTTTGCAGAGTTGGCTCACTATGTTAACACCGATGCCCTCGAAATTTTGAAGACCCAAAGCCCAGCTTGGCAAGAAGTTGAAGAAGACATCCAGATTCTCCAAGAAGCCTTTAATTTGCATATTGGACCTGAAACTTTAGCAGAGCAGCAACATTCTGATATTGCCTTACAAGTTGTCGAATTCAAGGAAGGGGCCTCAGTGGCCATTACCGCCCTGATTAACCGAATGGCGCAACTCCGCCACTTCTTGGGATAAAAATCGCTGTGATAGCCTTTTAAGTCAATTTCTGCTATACTGACCTTAATCTATAAGAAAACTGATTTAACTTTTGATGAAAGTAACCGAAGGGCATGCCTAGCATGCCTTTTTTATCGGGTGACAGAAGATTTAAGACTATGACAGAAGCACATTTTATTATTGATACAACCGTTATTCGGCCCAAGGACTTAGGTACTCTTGACCAACTCCATGGTGGGTTAGTTGCGGCCAACAGTGTTGCCTCTTTTCAAAAAGCAACCAAGCTCCATACCATTGAACGGATTGCAGCTAAACTTGCCAAGACTGGACAAGTAGGTGAATTAGTTCCGATTGTCGTTATTGGCCATGCCGGTTCTGTTAATGCCTGCTTAGCGGGCTTGTTCAGCATTAACCCTGACTTACGTTGGCCAATCCTACTGATCGATTGTCCTGCCAAGGGCATCAAGGTTAATCAAATGGTTTCAGGAATTTTGGCTTCCTTAGCAACCAAAAATATTCATCAAGTCCGCCTCGGTAAGATTAGTGGATTCGTTCCCAAGCAAGGTAACCAATACTTCTTGGACACTTTTCAAATTGGGCCCGATTTCTCAGCAATTTTGCCGAAGTTTGACCAAAAGTTTGCTTTGAAAAACGCCTTCCACCAGGCCATTAATTTTTGGGGCTTTTCCTCGCGAAATCAAAACAACGTGACTTTCGCTTGGACGTTACGGTTCGGTTCAACTTATCAAAGTCACAGCAAAACCCTTGGTTTTCAAATTATCTTAGGCCAGGGTGACCAACCAAACGAGGTCCACATCGTTAACCAAGTTTCTTGGCCGCAAATTCTTCGGACCTACCGCCAAGGCAAAAAAGGAACTGTTAATCCCAGCCGCAAGGGTTTTACTTCCTTTGCTATTAGCGAACCAGCTGACTTTCATATCCGTGATATTCAAACTGCAGTAGCCGATAGCCAAGCCCTAAACACCGGTGCCTATGCCTTTCGCTTGACCACGGCTGGGACGTATCCCGTGGTTATACCAGCTGACCCCCAACAAGAAAATTAAACATTGCTCGGCACATCATGAATGAGCCGTCCTTATAAGTCTCGGATTAATTTCCGAGGCTTTTTTCTTGGGCATTTTCTGGCAAATAAAAAGGACCACACATTGCTATCGTGTAATCCTCAACTTTGAATATTTTTATTTTAAAGGGCTTGTTGGATGGCTTCGACCTTATCCAACTTTTCCCATGGTAAGTCCAAGTCGGGACGACCAAAGTGGCCGTAAGCGGCCGTTTGCTTGTAGATTGGGCGACGCAAGTCCAACGACTTGATGATTGACAAAGGACGGAAGTCAAAGAGGTCTTCGACCAAGGCTTCAATCTTGTCTTCGGCAACCTTGGCAGTCCCAAAGGTATCGATGCTCAATGAAACCGGCTTAGCAACGCCAATGGCATAGGCAATCTGCAATTCAACCTTATCAGCCACACCAGCCGCAACAAGGTTCTTAGCGACGTAACGGGCGTAATAAGCAGCAGACCGGTCAACCTTAGTGGCATCCTTTCCTGAGAAAGCACCACCACCGTGGTGGGCTGCCCCACCATAAGTATCAACGATAATCTTTCGACCAGTCAAACCGGAATCAGCTTGAGGGCCACCCAAGACAAAGCGACCGGATGGGTTGATGTAATACTTTGTTTGGTCATCGACCAAGTTAGCTGGCAAAATTGGATCCAAAACTAACTTTTTCATGTCTCGGCGCAATTCGTCCAAAGTGATGGCTTCATCGTGTTGGGTTGATAAGACAACGGCAGCAATTCGCTTAACTGTGCCATCATCTTCCAATTCCAAAGTAACTTCACCCTTGGCATCAGGACGCAAGTAAGCTACTTGACCATCTTGACGGACCTGACGGATTTGGCGCATGACTTGGTGTGACAAATCCAAGGCTAATGGGAGGTAATCCGCAGTTTCGTTGGTTGCGTAGCCAAAGACCATTCCTTGGTCACCAGCACCCAACTGGTCTGGGTCATCTTCAGCGGCATCAACGGCCTGGGCAATATCGGGTGATTGTTCAACAATCTTGTTCGAAACGTTAATTGAATCTGCCGAGAAACCATATTCCGGTTGGTCATAACCGATTGACTTGATTGTATCAACAGCAATCTGGCGAACGTTAACATAAGCAGACGTTGATAATTCTCCAAAGATCGAAACATCACCAGTTGAAGTGGTAACTTCGATGGCGGCCCGGGCCTTAGGGTCTTCGGTTAAGACAGCATCTAAAATCGCATCCGCAATTTGGTCAGCAACCTTGTCTGGGTGACCATTGGCCACGGATTCAGCAGTAAAAAATTTTGTCATTTCTTTTTCTCCTTTTGATTTAACTAACAATCTAGGGGCAAAAGAAAAGCGCTCGGGACAGCCCCAAGCGCTTTGCAAGTTGCCTATCTTACAGAATTACCACCGTGCATATGCCGGTTGGTGCAGGTTCACCGTGCTGTATCACTTCCCTGCTCTTGATAGTTATGTAATGTATAATTTAATTTTACATGATAAAATAAAAAATAGCAATTACTGACTCGAGGTTCTGATGACAAAAGAAGAAGAGACACAACACAATTACCACTTTTCTGGTCCTAATTCGGGTCCAGAAAACGAGCCCCTCCAGGATAAGACGGCCGACTTTTTTTCCCGCTCACAACGCCGTAACCAAGGAGACAACCAGGGAAATGTACCACCTAACATGAAACGGGCCCATAAAGCCCCCCTACCAAGCCCTCATCGCTGGACCATTCCAATTATCACCGTTGGTTTGAATATTATTTGGTGGCAACAACCCATCATTTATCAGCAAGCTTGGCAAAATGCTCAGAATTGGCAGATTTGGTCTTTAATCGCCTATTCTTGCTTCTCGGCCTTGGCCTTGGCTTTTCTGATTCAAAATCGATTTAGCCGATCTGACTGGCGATCGTGGGCTGCTTTGGCAGCTTCAATGGTCGTCCTCTTTAACTCCCAATTGCGATCGCGATTTGAAGTTTTAGCCTTACTCCTTTTATTAGTTTGTTTTCTAATCATTTTACCGATTCCAGCATTCCAATTAAAAAATGCCCTGGGTGTCATTGGTCTGAGTCTCCTCTTAACTTTTTCAGTGCCAATCTGTATTGCCTATCTAGCCCATAACTATGTTGATGGAACTTTCTTAAAACAATCTTGGCTTCTCGCCTTTGCCTTCGCCTTTTATCTGGCCCCCCTCTTCTTACCTAACATGAGGGGACGGCAGTTAGAATTTGTGGCCGGTTTCGTCTTCTTAATCGCCCTCTTCGTAAGCCAAGGCCTTACCTTACCGGCCTTGATTGCTGGGGCTATCGCAGGTGGAGCATTTATTTTCTCTTTTGTCCGCCCGCTAACTTACCAGCTCCAACCATTGGTGGCTATGGGTGCTTTAGTTATCACAACTGTCCTCTTTTACCATTAATTAATTCAAGCAAAAAGCTCTGACCCAATCAATTGGGTCAGAGCTTTTTCATTATGAAAGTCGCGTAATGGTATAAGACTTGTCGTCTGCCTTACGGAATAAGATGGCTTGAAGATCACTTGCCGTCTGAATTTTAATTTGAACTGGAGCGGCAGCTGGTAAGTACTTAACTGCCGATGAGGCAACATAATTCGTGAACGCGTCAATTTCTGTTGGTGAGTAGAATTGCGTCGTAACCGTCACTGACATTGACTGCAACTTACCACTCGAGAACTGTGCCGAAGCTGTTGTGCTAGCGATGTTCGGGAAGAAATTAATAATATCGGACTTAAAGTTACTAAAGCCCTTGTTTTCGTCAGAGCCAATTGTCGATGTATCCGTTGATTCCTTTGGCAAAACAATTGATTGGTCATTGATTGATGACCATGAACCAACCGTATTACCCGACTTTGAAGTTGATTGCTCATAAAATGCCCCAGGTGACAGTGAGTCCTGTGGAGCGGCCGCATACATAGCCAAAACAATTGGAACATCCTTACCAACACCCTGCTGTTCGCGGATTTTAGCAATAATTTTTGGTGCAATCTTTTCACCATAAGCCTTACGATCACTATCAGAAATTGTCTGGTAGTATGTGGCTCCATATTGTTCCTTCTGATAGGCGTCTTGGGTATTCATGGCAACACCAACAACCATTCCTGAAAGCTTCAAACCAGTTCCAGACTTAGTCATAAAGTCTTGTTCTGACAACGATTGGACGTAGATTGGGTTACGGCTGTCATCCGTCTTCCCATTATCTTTAGGATTTAGGCCATCTGCGTTGCTGTCAGTTTGTCGACCTAAAAGATTATTAACTGTGTCGGCATCGAGATACTGTCCTTCTTGAAAGATATAACGGCCGGTCTTGAAGTGCGTTTTTGAAAGGTTTAATAGTGAAGTTT
Organism: Fructobacillus ficulneus; assembly: GCF_001047075.2. Classification (GTDB taxonomy): domain Bacteria; phylum Bacillota; class Bacilli; order Lactobacillales; family Lactobacillaceae; genus Fructobacillus; species Fructobacillus ficulneus. The sequence goes on along the minus strand of NZ_DF968000.1, from coordinate 171,570 downwards.
CAAAGTCTTCAATATCTAAAGTATTATTCAAAGAAGTAGCCGTAATTCCACGGGCAGCCGAGGTCAAATAGTGGCCGTCCTTAATAACGTTTTGGTAGTCACCGGCTGAACTCTGGGTCAATTGCACACCCTTCGTTTTCGAAACAGTTGTCGTCACTTGGGTCCGGTTAACAAAATAAAAGAAGGCCCCTAAGATAATGACGACCGCCAAACCAATAATCAAATAACCACGTTTTGAAATACGTTTTAACATTGTTTTTCCTCATTCATGTTCTAGCACTCGACTCGAGTGTAAACAACGGCCAAAGTCGGCTTTAACTGAATTTAATTTGTTTCATTTGCTTGTGCTGTTAAAAACTCTTGTTCATCCCAGACTGTGACACCAAGGTCTTGGGCCTTTTCAAGCTTAGACCCGGCATCGGTTCCGGCAATGACTAAATCAGTCTTTTTCGAAACTGACCCTGTGACCTTACTGCCATGAGCTTCCAGCCAGGCAGCAATTTCACTTCGTGAGCTTTTTTCTAGTTTACCAGTCAAAACAATCTTTTTGCCATAGAAAAATGAATTTTCATCAATTGGTCCAGTGGCTGATAGATAGGTCAAATTAACACCAGCGTTCGCCAATTCGGCTAGAAGTGCTTGAGACTGGGGCTCATCAAAATATTTTACCACAGAATCGGCGATTGCTTGACCAATTCCATCAATTGCAAAGATTTTTTCCCGGTCAGTTGTGGCCAACTTAGTCAAATCTTTGAATTCTGCCACAATGGTTTTAGCAGCCTTGGCCCCAACTAGGCGGATTCCTAAGCCGAATAAGAGGCGTTCGGCCGAATTTTCTTTCGAGGCTTGGATGGCTTGAATTAAGTTTTGGGCTGACTTTTCCTTGAAATTGTTCAGCTTTAACAATTGATCTTCCGTCAAGGAATAGATTGAGGCAACATCGGCGATTAAACCATTGTCTAAGAGTTGGTTAACAATTTGAGGACCCATGCCATCGATGTTCATCGCGTTCCGCGAGGCAAAGTGGGTCAGTCCTTCTTGAAGTTGGGCCGGACAAGCCGGGTTAATACAACGAAGGGCAACTTCACCCTCAACGTGGACCAAATCGGCCCCACAGGATGGGCATGTAGTTGGAATAGGATAAGGTTGCGAATCACTTGGACGCTTACCAATGATTACTTGGCCGATTTCTGGAATAATGTCACCGGCCTTATGAAGGGTGACGGTATCACCCAAACGGACACCCTTAGCAATCAAGTAATCTGGGTTGTGAAGTGAAGCTCGTTGGACCGTTGTACCCGCCAAGAGAACTGGGTCCATGACTGCAGTTGGTGTAACTGCTCCCGTCCGCCCGACAGTCCACTCGATTTCGCGAATAACCGTTTCTTCTTCTTCAGGTGGAAACTTGTAGGCAATTGACCAACGGGGCACCTTGACCGTATTACCAAGGTCGATCTCAGAATCGATTTCATCAACCTTAACAACGACCCCATCAATTCCATAAGGTAAGTCATCCCGACGCTTCGTGAATTCAGCCAGGTAAGGCTCGATTTCAGCCATTTTGCTGATAACCCGGTTATCCTTGTTGGTTGGCAAACCTAATTCAGCAAACCGTTCCAAAACTTCAGACTGTTTGGTCACGCCTAAAACATCGGCCTCAGCCGTGTAGTAAATAAAGGCCGAGAGCTTGCGCTTCTTAGTTTCCTGGGCATCAAGTTGCCGCAAAGAGCCAGCCGCCGCATTCCGCGGATTAGCAAAGGGTTCTTGCCCTTGATTTTCCCGGTCTTCGTTCAGACTAACAAAGGAAGCCTTGGGCATGTAAATTTCACCGCGGACTTCAATCGTCAGAGGTTCCGTCAACTGCTTGGGCACGTCTTCAATGGTCAAAACGTTGGCGGTCACGTCTTCGCCAATGACCCCATTACCTCGGGTTGAAGCCTGGACGAGCTGGCCATTTTCATATTTCAATGAAACGGCCAACCCATCAATTTTTAATTCCAAATTATATGAAGGTTGAGAACCAAGGGCCTTGACTGTTCGGTCTTCCCACTCTTGCAGTTCCGCTAGCGAAAAGACATCCCCCAAAGACAGCATTGGCACTGGGTGTTGAACCTTGTCTAACCCAGACTTAGTTTGCGCCCCTCCAACATTTTGAGTTGGTGAATCAGGCGTTACGAACTGCGGAAAGGATGCTTCCAGGGCCACTAATTGAGCGTATTTTTCATCATAGACGTGGTCTTCAACTATGGGTGCATCTTTTTCATAATAGGCAATTCCGTAATCAGTCAACTCATCTTGGAGCTGACTAATGGCGACCTGGGCCTCTTGTGTTGTTAATTTATTTTGATTTGACTGATCTGCCATTTAAAATCCTTTCAGTGCAACATTTACCGGGACTTAGTCAACGCGGTTAATTGGTGCAAAGGCAGCCAAGAGTTGCTTAATGCCGTCTTCTGGAAAGGCGACCTTGAGTTCTTGGTCGGCCTGTTCACCGCTAACGGCCACGACGGTTCCAATCCCCCACTTTTTGTGAGAGACCTTGTCGCCGGCTTGCCAACTGACCCCTTCGGCACCAGTTGTTGAGGCTGACTTCTTTTGAACCGCAGAAGCTGTTTTAGCACTGGCTTGGTAAGTCGTGCTTGAAGCTCTTAAGAACTTGGATGAAACGCTGTTGGCATTTGAACCAGCCGGATAGACCTTGTCAATTAAGCTCGGTGAAATTTCATCAATAAAGCGCGAAGGTTGGTTCGCTTGGGTCCGACCGTAGAGCAAGCGTGAAAAAGCATTAGTCAAATAAAGCTTCTGCTCCGCTCGGGTAATCCCAACATAGGCCAGCCGTCGTTCTTCTTCCAATTGGTCTTCATCTTGGGCAGCACGTCCCAGTGGGAAGAGTCCCTCTTCCAAACCAATCAGAAAGACAATTGGGAATTCTAGTCCCTTGGCGGCGTGCAAGGTCATCAGAGTCACAGACCCACTATCCTCTTCGACATTGTCCAAATCAGCCATCAAGGCCGTTGACCCTAAGAAATCGGTCAGGGGATTAATCGCATCTTCGGCCTGGGCGTCATACTTATCGTCAAATTCCTTGGTAACCGACAGGAATTCATCCAAGTTTTCCAACCGTGATTGTGACTCTGGGTCGGACTTTGCTTCCAACTCACGACGGTAACCGGATTGATCCAAAATCAAATCCGTTAATTCTGAAACGGTTAAGAACTCAGCTTGTTGAGCAAAGTTATGCACCATTTCAGCGAAAGTTAGTAACTTTGTCACCGCTGCTGGACGAATATCGGGGGCCAACTCGATTTGATCGATGGCTTGCAGCATTGGCAAGTTCATTTGGCCGGCAAAGGTGAAGAGTCGGTCAACCGTTGACTGACCAATGGCCCGCTTGGGGGTATTAATAATCCGTTCCAAGGCAG
>NZ_DF968000.1:151829-168098 GCF_001047075.2 Fructobacillus ficulneus | reverse complement strand
TCGGCTGGGTTGGCTACTAATGACAGGTAGGCCATGATATCAAGAATTTCCTTACGGTCATAAAACTTATGACCCCCAACAATCGTATAAGCGATGTTGGCCTTAACCAAGGCTTCTTCCATTGCCCGCGACTGGGCATTGGTCCGATACAGGATAGCAAAGTCAGACAAAGACTTTTTGCCTTCCTTTTGCCCCTTTTGGATTTGGCCGAGGACATAGTAAGCCTCGTCTTGGGCTGATTGAGCTCGGTAATAGCTAATCTTTTCCCCGGCCCCATTTTCGGTCCAAAGCTTCTTCGGTACCCGTTCATTGTTGTGGTTAATCACATCATTGGCAGCATCCAAAATAGACTGGGTTGACCGGTAATTTTGCTCCAAGAAAACAGACTTGGCATTGGGCCAGTCCTTTTCAAAGTTCAAAATATTTTGCATGTTGGCACCACGCCAACCATAAATCGACTGATCGGCATCCCCGACAACGGCCAGGTTTTTTGAACCTTGGGCCAACATGTTAACAATCTTGTACTGGGCATCGTTGGTGTCCTGGTACTCATCGACGTGGAGGTAGCGGAATTGGTCCTGGTACCGTTGCAAGACGTCTGGAGCTTGTTCGAAGAGTTCAATCGTCAACATAATCAAGTCATCGAAATCGACAGACTGAGCCTGGCGGAGGGCCTTTTGGTAGGCCGTGTAGACTTCGGCCACCCGTTCTTCGTAGAAGTTACCAGCATTTTGAGCAAAGTCCTTGGCGGTCACCAGGTCGTTCTTGGCATTGGAAATCGTCCCTAATACCGTTCTGGGATCATACTGATTGGTATCCAAGTTTAATTCGTTAATGACCCGTTTTACCAGGGTCTTTTGGGCTGAACTGTCCAAGATAGTAAAGTTCTTCCCCATCCCAATTCGTTCGCCATCACGGCGTAAGATACGGACCGCCAAAGCGTGGAAGGTTGATACCCAGACCGATTGGGCTAATTCTTGGTCAATCAACTTTCCGATTCGTTCCCGCATTTCGCGAGCGGCCTTATTCGTAAAGGTAATTGCTAAAATCCGCCAAGGCGCGACGTCTAGGTCTTCAATCAAATGGGCGACCCGATGGGTCAATACCCGAGTCTTACCAGACCCGGCCCCAGCCATAATTAAAAGCGGTCCCTCAGTGGTTGCGACCGCTTCTGCTTGCTTGCTATTCATTCCCTTGGTTAAATCTTCAACAGTCATTTTGCCATCCTAATCGTTTTGTTTCGCTTCTTTTATTTTATCATAGTTGGTTGAAATTTCTCGTCTGCCAATGGCAGTAAGTCGGCGAATTTAACGTTTACTTTTTCGTCCTTTTGTCTTATTGTAAACTTAATAACAAGGTGGTATAAAACAATGCTTAACTCACAACAGTCTGTCTTTTTAGGCCAAAGTGGCTGGTTTCACCAAGCCTTTCAGGTTCCGCTGACCGACCTCTTTCAACCCCATTTGTTAATCGTTGGTCAAACTGGTGCTGGTAAATCAACAACCCTCCAGCAAATCAGTCGGCAACTGGTTGATTTGCGGGCCGGGCAAATTGTCTTTGACCCGACTGGAGAATTTTCAAAGGCGGCTAACCAGCAGATCCAATATGACGTCGGGGACAACGTTTACTTTGACTTGAGTCAATTATCGGCCCATGCCCTCCTGCAAGCCTTGGACTTGGTCTGGCCAGACGAGATGATAGAAGCGCTTAGCCAGGCTCAAACGGCTTTGCGAATTAACCGGCACTTATATCATTTGGATCAAATCCTCGATTTAACCCAGTTAAATCCTGATGATTTTTATGCTAATAAGTCCAAGCTCTATCCCAGCCAATGGGCCTATTCACTGAATTTATTAGCGGGCCAATCACGGGCCAACCTAGCGGCCACTGGCCAGGAAAACAGGTCATCCCAGAATGAGCAGTTTTACGTCAACCAATTGGCCGACCGCTTAGCAAACCCGATTCTAAAATTACTGGCACCCAACCAAGACCCCAAAAAGACAAAATACGACCTCTTGTATCTGTTGAAGTTAGCAGTGGCCAAAGCCAATTTTGGTGCTAAAGTCAGCATTAACTTGTCTCGGTTAAAGGACCTCGGTTCCCTCCAGGCAACAATTATGTCGACTGCTTGGCAAGAACTCCTCGCTTTCCAAGTCAGCAGTCACACCAAATACCCCGTTTATCTTTTGATTGATGAAGGCCACCGTTTTGTTGGCGAACAAGTTGATGACAAGGCCTCTGGCTTAGCCCAGTTACTTCGTGAGGGCCGAAAAGAAAAGCTATTTGTGGCCTTTGCCTCCCAGTCACCACTAGACCTGCCAACAGCCTTGGTCAGCCAATTTAATTCAGTCATGAGTCACCGCTTAGCAAACCAAGCCGAAATTCAAAATCTACCTGGTTTTTTCGCCAATTCACACTTGACCAAGGTTATTGGTAACTTAAAAATGGGGCAAACATATCTAAGATGTGGCCAAAACAAAGGTCGTATCGTTCAAATCAACTTCGGCGACTGATTCAAAAAAATTAAAATGAATTTTGTGCAAAATAAAAGACAGTTAGACCAACCCTTTTTTGCTGGGAATTGGCTCTACCTGTCTTTTATTGTTTACCGCCCTTAACAGAAAGATCAAAGCGTTGGAGGTACCAATGTTCAATCACCTGAACTAATTTTTCAGCATAAGTCGGATCGGTAGCGTAACCATCTTGAACCAAGGCTTGGGAGGCAGCCTTAAAGTCCTTAGCAGCGATTACATGTTCATACTGGTTAGCATTCCATTGCGTTCCTTGTGAAATTAACCTGGCATGGGCTTCCATCGATGACTGCCAATTTTTATAAGAAGCAAATTTCTGATCAACAGTAATCCACTGACCATTCTCATATTCTTGAGTCGGAATGACCACTCCCTGTTGATTATCCGCCGCCTTAATGCCATACAAATTGTTGTAATCTTTCGACAAAGTCGATTGGTTCCAATTCGATTCGAGAATAGCCTGGGCTAAAGAAATCGAGGCAAAGATATGGTACTTGGCTTGCATTTTTTGGGCATAAGGCGCCCAAGTTTCAAGTTGTTGTTCCTGGGCCTGCTTTTTCTTTTTGAGGGTGATTCGATCGCGGCGGGCCGTCATCGACTGGCTCATCAAGGCCGTCGATGCGATCAAACTAACGAAAAGCAAGAGCACAAAAATATAAATTCGACGAGAGCGTTTGGCCTTGGCCCACTTAAACCATTTGTTTTTCTTTCTGCTTTTTTTCTTTTTTCGCTTCTTGGCCAAGTCATCACCTCCTCTTTAGAATTTTTCTGAATAAGTTCATTTCATTCAAGTATACCCTTTTAAATAATTTTGACCAAGTTGTTTAGAAACAAAAAATCCGACTTTCGTCGGATTTTTATTTGACCTTATAGTTCTTTCAACTTACCACGGAAGTCAGACAATGAGGTATAACCCTTGGCTGCCATGATTTCCTTTAATTCTGCGGTCAAACGGTCATAAGCACCGAGACCTTCCTTGATGACTTGGGTCCCAACTGAGACCAATTCAGCCCCACACAAGATGTGGGCGAAGGCATCGGCCCCAGTGGTTACCCCACCAGTTCCCATGATTTTGATGCTTGGGTTCAATCGTTGGCGCAAGGCGCGAACGTTGGCCAAGGCAGTTGGCAAGACCATGGCCCCACCAACACCACCAAAGCCACCCTTGGCCTTTGTGACAACCTGTTCCGTTTCGATATCAACCCAAAGACCGTTTCCAACCGAGTTAATTGTGTTGACGTGGGTCAAGGGGTACTTGTTCAAAACGGCTGAAATCTTGTCAAAATGAACCAAGTCGAAGTATGGTGGTAACTTAACACCCAATGGCTTGGTGTAGAAGCTAAAGACTTCCGCCAAGACCTTGTCAGTGTTTTCAAAGTCATAGGCCAATTGAGGTTCCCCAACAATGTTTGGGCAAGACAAGTTCAATTCCGTTGGTCCTTCATAATCAGAAGCTTGAATCTTCTTCAACAAGGTAATGGCATCGGCCGCTGACAAGGCTGCCACTGACAAGATGGTTGGCTTCTTGTCAGCCTTAGTCACGTAATCCAAGTAAAATTCATAACCCAAGTTAGGCAAGCCCATTGAGTTAATTGACCCGGCTGGCAAGTCATAGTAACGAGGGTTAGGGTTTCCTTCCCGAACTTGTAAGGTCGCTGACTTGGTCACGAGGGCCCCCAAGTTCTTGGTTTGAGCTAAGTCATCCAATTCTTCTTGGGTTTGGCAATGAACCCCTGAGGCATTCAAAAAGGGACTATCGATAGTCTGGTCAAGTAAAGTGGCTTGCAAGTTGATCTCGGTCATTGTTTATTCTCCCAATGCTTGTACGAAGTGTGTTTCTTCCGGTAGTTCTAGAACTGTTAGGTAGGCGTTAATGGTATCCATGGCTGTAAAGAGGGCCACTTCGTTTTCAATGGCCGCAGCGCGGACGGGGCTTTCATCCGCCAGCGCTTGGTCGGCCTGGTCAATCGTGTTAACCATGATTTGAATTTCTTCCTTGGCCATCGCCATTTCCAAGTCAGCCGGTGCTGGTGCGACTGGCAAACCTTGGTCACGGAGGTAGTCCAAGTTCTTCGGACTAGCGACCAAATCAAAGCCCAGGGTGACAAAGCGTTGGGCAAAGGCCAAGCCTTCATCCAGGTCGGCTTCGGCCAGGTCAAAGTAGACCCGACCCTCATGCAAGATTGGCAATCCCGCTCCGACCATCGCCTTGGCTAAGGCTTGGTCGTAATCTGGGGCGGTTCCCATGACTTCCCCGGTTGACTTCATTTCTGGTCCAACCGTTGAGTTCAAGCCGGCCAACTTGGCAAAGGAGAAGACCGGTGCCTTGACGTGAACCGTTTCTGGTTCCGGAACCAAGCCGGATTGGTAACCCTGGTCTTGCAAAGATTGACCTAACATCACCTTCGTGGCTACCTGAGCCATTGGAATGTTAGTGACCTTTGACAAGAATGGTAAGGTCCGTGATGCCCGTGGGTTGACTTCAATTACGTAAGCCTGGTTGTCATGGATGACGTATTGGATGTTCATCAAGCCAATCACGTTCAGTTCCTTGGCCAACTTTTGGGCTGAATCGACGATTTCAGCCTTCACCTTGTCGGACATCCGTTGTGTTGGATAAACCGCAAAGGAGTCCCCCGAGTGAATTCCTGACCGTTCAATGTGTTCCATCACCCCGGGAATCAAAACATCTTGGCCATCGGAAATCAAATCAACTTCGGCTTCTTGGCCACTGAGGTAGTCATCAATCAAGACTGGGTGGTCATTAGAAACCTTAACCGCTTGGGTCATGTAAGTTTCCAAGTCTTCATCGGAATCGATGATGGCCATTGACCGGCCACCGATAACGTAAGAAGGACGGATCAAGACTGGGTAGCCAATCTCGTTGGCGGCCTGTAAGGCCCCTTCCTTGGTAGTGGCTGTTTCACCCTGAGGCTTTGGCAAGTTGAGCTTGTCAATGACCTGGGCGAATTCATCCCGGTCTTCCCCGCGGTCCAAGTCAGTGACCGTGGTTCCCAGAACCTTGACGCCGTTCTTTTCCAAGTCAGCGGCCAAATTAATCGCCGTCTGGCCACCGAATTGCACGACAACTCCGATTGGTTGTTCGAGGTCAATTACGTTCAAAACGTCTTCCAAGGTCAAGGGTTCAAAGTACAACTTGTCGGAAATGGCAAAGTCGGTTGAAACCGTTTCGGGGTTTGAATTTTGAATAATGGCCTCGTAACCAGCCGCTTGGATGGCGCGAACAGCGTGGACAGTGGCATAGTCGAATTCGACTCCCTGACCAATCCGGATTGGTCCAGAACCAAGGACCAAGACGGATGGTCGGTCAGTTACGATTGATTCGTTTTCATCTTCATAAGTGCCATAGTAGTAAGGCGTCTTGGATTCAAATTCACCGGCGACCGTGTCAACCATCTTAAAGGTTGGCAAGAGGCCCTCGGCCTTCCGCCAAGCGCGAACTTCGGCGTCAGTCTTGCCAGTCAAAGCCCCCAACCATTCATCGGAGAACCCGTATTCCTTAGCGGCCTTCACGACTGCAAAGTTTTCTGGTTGGTCCTTGACGGCCTGTTCAATTTCGATGATATGCAAAATCTTATCGAGGAAGAAGAGATCCATTTGAGTGATGGCATGAATTTCTTCAATTGTCACACCACGGTGGAGCAATTCTGCAATGACGAAGAGGCGGTCATCCTTGGCTGGCATCAATTGGGCCTTCAAGTCAGCGGTGCTGATACCGTCATAGTCACCTTCACGGAGGTCCTTTTGGTCGATTTCAAGGGACCGAACGGCCTTCAAGAGTGATTCTTCCAAGGTCCGGCCGATGGCCATAACTTCCCCGGTTGCCTTCATTTGCGTTCCTAATGTTCGGTCAGCTCGTTCAAACTTATCAAAGGCAAAACGCGGAATCTTAGTGACAACGTAGTCCAAGGCTGGTTCGAAAGCCGCCCAAGTCGTTTGTGTCACCGGGTTCTTGATTTCATTCAAGTGCAAGCCAACGGCAATTTTGGCGGCCATCTTGGCGATTGGGTAACCGGTCGCCTTAGAAGCCAAGGCTGATGACCGAGAAACCCGAGGGTTAACTTCGATAATGTAGTATTGGAATGATTGCGGATCAAGGGCCATCTGAATGTTAACCCCACCCTCAATCTTGAGGGCTCTGATAATCTTCAAGGCTGAATCCCGCATCATTTGGTAGTCGCGGTCAGACAAGGTCTGCGTTGGTGAGACAACGATGGAATCACCAGTGTGGACACCAACGGGATCGATGTTTTCCATCCCCGCCACAATCAAGGCGTTGTCAGCGGCATCGCGCATGACTTCGAATTCGATTTCCTTATAACCGGCAATCGACTTTTCAATCAAGACCTGGGTCACTGGTGACAATTCCAAACCGTGGGCCGTAATCGTGGCCAGTTCTGCTGGCGTGTGGGCAAAGCCCCCACCCGTTCCACCCAAAGTATAGGCGGGACGGACGACAACGGGATAACCAATTTCTTCGGCAAAGGCCGCTGCTTCGGCTACCGTTGTGGCAATTGTTGACTCTGGGACTGGTTCGTCCAAGTCTTCCATCAACTCCTTGAAGAGTTCCCGGTCTTCGGCTTGTTCGATGGCTAGCAACTTAGTTCCCAAAAGTTCGATGTTCAATTCAGCTAAAACGCCTGAGTCGGCCAAATCCTTGGCCATATTCAACCCAGTTTGCCCACCCAAGGTTGGCAAGATGGCATCCGGTTTTTCCTGGTACAAGACTGACTTAACAAAGTCTAATGTGATGGGTTCAAGGTAAACCTTGTCCGCAATTTCACGGTCAGTCATGATGGTAGCAGGATTAGAATTAATCAAAACGACCTGGTAGCCCTCCTCTTTTAAAGATAGGCAGGCTTGTGAACCAGAATAATCAAATTCGGCCGCTTGACCAATAATGATTGGTCCGGAACCAATCACCAAAATTTTTCGAATGTCATCACGCTTGGGCATCTTATGCTCCCTTCTTGGTCGTCAACTTTTCGATAAAGTTGTCAAAAATGTATTCAGCATCGTGGGGTCCTGGTGATGCATCCGGGTGGAATTGGACTGAAAAGGCTTCCTTATCCTTTAACCGAACGCCTTCAACAGTTTGGGCGTTAATTTCTTCGTGAGTTACTTCTAGGTTGGTACCAATCAATGAATCGCGGTCAACGGCATAACCGTGGTTTTGCGAAGTGAAGTACTTACGGCTGTGATCAACATCGGTCACGGCGTGGTTGAAGCCACGGTAACCAAACTTCATCTTGTAAGTTTTAGCGCCGTTGGCAATGGCAAATAATTGGTGACCCAGGCAGATACCCATAATTGGGTACTTGCTTTGCAATTCCAAGATTGTTGGTGTGGCATAAGCATATTGGGTTGGGTCGCCAGGTCCGTTGGAAAGCAAGACCCCATCGGGGTTGCTGGCTTCAATGGCCGCAACCGGTGTATTGCCTGGGAAGACCGTCACGGTCGCCCCCCGCTTTTGCAAGGCCTTGACGATTGACCCCTTCAAACCAAAGTCCAACAAGGCAATCTTTGGTCCACCGGGAGTTCCTGCAAAGGTTTCGATATTTTCTTCCTTCTTGGCCCGGGCCAAGAGTAATGATGGGTAGTCCTGGGCGAAGAGCTGGTCAATCTTAGCTTGGTCCAATTCTGAAACAATCACAGCTGGCATTGATCCATGGTCGCGAATTTCCTTGGCCAGTTTCCGGGTGTCGATTCCTGACAAACCTGGTAGGTCTTGTTGGCTGGCAAAGTCGGCCAAAGTCATCACTGACCGGAAATTAGCTGGTCGACGGGCCAAGTCCTTGACGATGATGGCGTCAACTGCTGGCTTCATGCCGGCCCCTTCGTAATCTTCCAAATTAATCCCATAGTTACCAATCAAAGGATAGGTAAAGACCATCGTTTGACCAAAGTAAGATGGGTCGGTCATGGTTTCTTGGTACCCGGTCATCCCGGTTGAAAAAACAACTTCCGTTAACAAATCTTTATCGGCACCGAACCGTTCGCCGGCATAAATCGAGCCATTTTTTAATACTAGATATCCCTGCATTGTCTTCACTCCTTCTTTGCTTGATAGACAACCTGGCCATCAACGAAGGTCTTTAAGACCTTGCCGTAGACCTCTTCCCCTGCAAAGGGGGTATTCTCACCCTTGGATGCAAAGTCCTTGGGGTTAATTTCATATGGGTGAACCAAGTCCACCAGCGTGATGTCGGCGGCGTCGCCAACTGCTAGCAAGCCTGCTTGGTCCAAATCAAAGGCTTCCTTAGGATTTTTAACCATCCAAGTCAACAAGGTTTCCAAGTCGACCAGGCCGCTTTTAACAAAGCGGGTATAGGCTAGTGGGAAGGCCGTTTCCAAACCAACAATGCCAAATGAACAATCGTGCATTGACCCTGACTTTTCTTCTGGGCTATGAGGGGCGTGGTCGGTGGCAATCATATCGATTGTCCCATCGAGCAAACCACCAATCAAAGCCTGGCGGTCTTCCTTTGACCGCAATGGTGGGTTCATCTTGAACATTGGGTCATCGGTGATGATCATTGAATCATCCAAAAACAAGTGGTGTGGTGAAACTTCCGCCGTCACGTTCAAGCCCATCTGCTTGGCTAAGCGAACTTGGGCAACCGATTCCTTCGTTGAGATGTGGGCGACATGGTAGCGGACGCCAGTGGCCTGGGCCATCACGAGGTCGCGGGCTAACTGAGTTGACTCAGACAAACCAGTCATTCCTGGTAAGCCTAACTTATCAGCGCTTGGTCCGGCGTTCATGACACCGCCCTGGATTAAGGTATCGTCTTCCAGGTGAGCCGAGATAACGCGGTCAGCGGCCTTAGCAGCCTGCATGGCTGATAACATCGTTTGAGCATCTTGAACACCGTGACCGTCGTTTGAGAAGGCTGCGGCGCCGGCAGAGGCCATCGCTTGCAAGTCGGCTGGTCCAACCCCAACAAGGTCTTCTGATAAGGCCCCGTATTGCAAGACCTTGACCAGCCCGTTTTCAGCATTCAAAGCAACTTGGCTTTTCATTTTTTCTGCTGTGTCAACGACTGGCTTGACGTTTGGCATGGCCAAGACGGTTGTAAAGCCACCGCGGGCTGCTGCTGCTGAACCAGTCGCGATTGTTTCCTTGTAGGTCAATCCTGGCTCACGGAAGTGAACATGGACATCAATCAAACCAGGCATGGCCGTAGCCCCATGGGCATTGATCAAGTCATCGACCGGCGTTTCAATCCCGCGGGCAACCTTAGCAATCTTGCCATCGATAATTAAGATGTCTTGGCACTGGTTATCGATGACAACGTGTTTGATGAGCGTTTTCATTTCTGTTCCTCCATCAAGCCTCGGGCTTGTAAGACCTTGGTTAACATTGCCATCCGGGCATAGACACCATTGTGCATTTGCGTAAAGATTCGTGATTTTCCGCCATCCACCAGCTCCGAAGCAATTTCAACGTCGCGGTTGACTGGGGCTGGGTGCATGATGATGGCCGAATCTTTCATCAACTTGGCCCGGTCAAGGGTCAAGCCGTATTGGTCGTAGTAGGTCACGGTCGTAAAGGACTCGCGGTTGATGTCATCGAACCGTTCCAACTGAACCCGGAGCATCATGACAACATCGAGCTCGGGTAAAATTTCTTCTAAGTTTCCAAAGTGGCCGAGACCGTCAAATTCATTGGAGTACCAAGCCCTTGGACCACCAAAGTAAAGTTCGGCACCGAGTTGCTTGAGAATTTTGGCATCCGACTTGGCCACCCGAGAGTGGGCTAAGTCACCGATAATACCGATTTTCAAACCTTTGATTTGACCAAATTCCTTTTGAATGGTTAAGAGGTCGAGCAAGGTTTGAGAAGGATGAACACCAGCACCATCACCGGCATTCAGGAGACCTAAATGGATATGGGGGTTTTCAACTAAGTCTTGGTACCAGGCCGTTTGACTATGACGGATGACTGTCAAGTCAACACCGATGGCTTGTAAGGTCCGGACTGTATCAGACAAGGTCTCACCCTTTTGAACGGATGATGTCTTGGGGTCAACTTCAATCAAATCAATACCCAACTTCTTTTCAGCCATCTGGAAGGATGACTTGGTACGAGTTGAATTTTCAAAGAAAAGATTTGCTGCGTAAACTGGTCGTTTCAAGGCCGGCACCGCCTGACCATCTTGATAGGCCTGGGCTAAGTTAATCAGGTCCTGCAGGTCAGCTGGTGCTAAATCCGCTAAGTCTAGGCAATTCTTTATCTCTGTCATGTTTTGCCTCCCTTTGGTCTACTGCTACAATTGTCCAATAAAAAACGCCCTGATCCTTTGATCAGAGCGTTTAGTGGCAGTTGGTCTGGTTTCCAAGTTAGACTTGGGCCTCTTTTGACCTTCCTAATTGACAAGGCTATCCAGGGTCTCGCCCAGGGGGTGGTTTTCACCATCCATTACCTTGTTGCTTGTCCACCTTATGCGACTCTCCGGTCTGCTTTAAAGGATTGCAACTTATATTTGCTTGTTAATCATTCTAACACCGTTAAAGCCGAATGACAAGTCTTTTTAGCTGATATTTGTTTTCATTTTAAACAAATATCAGGGCAAATAAAAACCACCATTCAGGTGGTTAATACTACTTTAGTTAAAGTTTGAATCGTCGTCCAAGAAAGTGTTCAACACTTCTTCGACCATGTTCCATTCTTCATCGTCTTCGATTGGCAACAAGTCTTCTTCTGTTGCTTCGCCTTCTTCGCTTGGGTTAAAGACATAAGCTTGAACATCTACTTGTTCGTCTTCTTCGACACCATCGGGAACTAACAAGATGTATGAACGGTCAAATTCTTCTGAGTGGAAGGTAAACAAAACTTCGTATAAGGTTTCGTCGCCGTTTTCATCTACTAATGTAATCTTGTCGATTTCGGGGTTTTCTTTTGCCATGTGAATTAAAATCCTTTACTTCTGTTATTTTGGTCAGCAGCTTGCGACCAGATCGTTTATTTAGTTAGTTTGCCATTAGCATCTAAGTAATTTTGCAAGATAAACTCGGCTGCAATCTTATCGATAACCTTTTTGCGTTTTTTCCGGGAAATATCAGCTTCTTCGATTAACATGCGTTCGGCTTGCACCGTCGTCAATCGTTCGTCTTGAAAATCCGTTGGCAAAGCAAAACGGTCTTCGACCATTTGAGCATAGGCCCGAGCGGCTTCGGCCCGGGGACCCTCAGAATTATTCATGTTTTTCGGCAAGCCTAAAACAACGCCCTTAGCACCGGTTTCTTGAATGATTTCACCCAACCGGTCTAAGCCAAAGACCTTTTCATCTTCATTGATACGAATAATTTCAACACCCTGGGCTGTCCAGCCCATCGGATCTGAAACTGCCACACCAACTGTTCTTGAGCCTACATCGAGTCCTAATATCCGCATTACTTATTCAAATAGGCGTGCACGAGTTCCTCGATGATTTCATCGCGCTCATGACGCTTAATCAAGTTACGGGCATCATGAAGACGAGGAATATAAGCTGGGTCACCGGACATCAGGTAACCAACAATCTGATTAATCGGATTGTAGCCCTTTTCTTCCAACGCAGCATAAACCAAAACCATTGTTTCGTGGATATCTTTTGGTGCTTGATTACCAAAATCAAAAATCGCCGTCTTATCACTTACACTCATCGTACACACTCCTTTCTTTACTAATTCTTAAACATTTATATATCTCTAGTTTAACACGTTTAAAGAAAAAAACCGACTATTTCTCAATTGGTCTAATCCAATTTTGAAATAGTCGGTTCCTGTTTTAATTTTTACTTTTCAGCTAAGAGCGTCTTAGCTTGGTCCAAAGCCTCTTGAATCTTGGCCTGGTCTTTTCCACCAGCTTGGGCCAAGTCAGGACGGCCACCACCACCGCCACCAACTGTTGGGGCAATGGCTTTCACGACGTCACCAGCCTTGATACCTGCCGCATTAGCAGTCTTATCAGCACCAACTAGCAGGTTAACCTTTTCGCCAATGGCAGCAGCCAAAACAAGGACGTTTGAAGCCCCCTTGTCACGCCAGACATCGGCCATTTGACGCAAACCACCAGCGTTATCAACCTTAACCTGGGCGACAACTGCCGTCACTGAACCAAGGGTTTCAGGATTAGCAAAGAGTTCCCCGGCTTGCAAGGCAGCCAATTGGGCTTGCATGGCTTCGATTTGTTGGTTGGCAGCCTTCAATTCGGCTTGTACTTCCGTAACTCGGTCCTTAACGGCCAACAAGTTTGGCACCTTCAAAGACTTAGCAATCGCTGCCAAAGTTTGTTCTTCGGCTTCAAAACGAGTCACGGCTGGAATTGAAGTCAAGGCTTCAATTCGACGAATGCCCGCCCCAATTCCTGATTCAGCTGTAATCTTAAACAAACCAAGTTCGGCAGTTGATTGAGCGTGAGTTCCACCATCGAATTCTTGGTTATAATCGCCAATTGAAACGACACGAACAGTATCACCGTACTTGTCATCAAAGACAGCAACGGCCCCCAACTTCTTGGCTTCATCGATTGACATTTCGGCCCAAGTAATCGGCAAGTTCTTGGCAATTTCACGGTTAACTTCGTCTTGGACCTTGTTCAAGGTTGCTTGGTCAACAGGACCTTCGTGGTTGAAGTCAAAACGCAAGTATTCGGGTTCAACCAATGATCCGGCCTGGTGGACATCCCCACCAATGACGTTGCGCAAGGCTTGGTCCAACATGTGAGTAGCCGTGTGGTTTAATGAAACGGCCCGGTTACGGTCCAAATCGATGGCCAAATCAACGACCTGGTCGACTGTCATATCAGCCAAAATTGTGGCTGTATGGATGTGTTGACCATTTGGCCCGTTTTGAACATCCGTTACTTCAGCCAAGACAGTCCCGTCTTGGGCCTTAACCGTTCCAAAGTCAGCCACTTGACCACCCATTTCGGCATAAAATGGTGTTTGATCAAAGACCAACCAAGCCGTTTGTCCAGCCTTGGCAGCCTGAGCTTCCTCAGCAACACCGTTTTCATCGTGGACCAGGATAGCGGCCACGTGTGCTCCATCAACAGACTTTTGTGACCAACCAACGTAAGTTGATGGAACCTTCAAATCTGTCAAAGCAGCATTTTGGACACCCATGGCGTGGTCGTTTGATCGAGCAGCGCGAGCACGGTCACGTTGGGCCTGCAAGGCTTCTTCATAGGCTGGCAAATCAACAGTCAAACCGGCATCGGCTGCCTGTTCTTCTGTTAATTCGATTGGGAAACCATAGGTATCAGACAACTTGAAGGCGTCTGCCCCTGAAATTTCTTTCTTACCTGATTTCTTGGCTGCCGCGATAACTTCATCCAACAATGACAAGCCGGCCTTCAAGGTCTTGTTAAAGCGCTTTTCTTCGGCCAAAATCGTCTTTTCGATTTCGGCTTGGTTGGCCTTTAATTCTGAATAGTATGAATCCAAGGTTGCCACAACGGCTGGTACCAACTTAGTTAAGAAGTCACCTTGGATGCCCAGCTTTTGACCGTGCAAAACGGCGCGGCGGAGCAAACGACGGATAACATAACCCCGTCCTTCGTTACTTGGCTTAGCCCCATCAGCGATGGCAAAGGAAACGGCCCGAATGTGGTCGGCGATGACCTTGAATGAAACGTTGGCTTCAGTATCCTTGGTCTCGTCGTACTTTTGCCCATTCGTTAACTTTTCAGTGGCGTGGATGATTGGCAAGAAGAGGTCTGTGTCGAAGTTAGTCCGACCGTTTTGGAAGACGGAAACCAAGCGTTCGAGACCCATCCCCGTATCAATGTTTTTATGGGGTAGTTCAGGATAAGTGCTGTTATCCGTCAAACCTGGCAAGTGGTTAAATTGTGAAAAGACAATGTTCCAGATTTCCAAGTAGCGTTCATTTTCACCACCAGGATACATTTCTGGATCATCGGCTGGCAAGTCCGCAAAGGCTTCCCCACGGTCATAGAAAATTTCAGAATCAGGGCCGGAAGGTCCTTCACCGATATCCCAGAAGTTATCATCAACTTCATAAACGTGACCAGCTGGCAAGTCGGTCTTTTCTTCCCAAATCTTGCGGGATTCTTGGTCCTTTGGGTAAACCGTGACGTACAGCTTTTCCTTGTCCAAGCCGTACCATTCTGGTGATGTTAACAATTCCCAAGCCCAAGGAATCACTTCTTCCTTGAAGTAATCGCCGATTGAGAAGTTCCCCATCATTTCAAATAAAGTATGGTGACGGGCAGTCTTTCCAACGTTTTCGATATCGTTAGTCCGGATAGCCTTTTGCGCGTTGGTTAACCGGGGCTTTGGTGGGATAACTGACCCATCAAAGTATTTCTTAAGAGTTGCGACCCCTGAGTTAATCCAAAGCAATGATGGGTCATTTTCTGGTACTAATGACTTTGCTGGCACGACCAAGTGGTCTTTGCTAGCGAAGAAGTCTAGGAACATTTGCCGAATCTCGGCTGATGATAATTCTTTCATGCTGTCTCCTTTAATAATTCAAATAAAAAAAGACCAAAAACAAAGAGCGGACGCGTGACCGTGGTACCACCGCTGTTTGTAATGATCTTCGAATAATCTTTACCTTTAAGACCGATAACGCTGGTAAGCGGCCATTCACGGCAAGTATAACTGGGAGCATCAAGTTTTGGTCCCCTAGTGTTTTTCATCAACCAACACCTTGCTAAAAGAGCTTACCAAACCGATATATCCAATTCTTAAAATAAATTATAGCACAAATATCGGCTAATTAAGCCACATTTCGCAAAGTCGAAGTGGCTCACCAGCCAATTCGGCGTCCGGCTGGAATAACCGGCAAAGTGCCTTCATCGGCCTCGAAGAAGACTTGGTTGAAGAGGGCAAAGACCTCGTCCAGCTCTTCATCCGTCATCACTAGCGGTGGCTGGAAGCGCAAAATATTTCCTCGAAGGGAAATCATGATAGCACCTAACTCGAACAAGCGGAAGATAATCTGGTTGGTCAAGCCCTGGTCTGGCTGGCCATCAGCATCAACGATATCGATTCCCCCATCAAAACCATAGATGCGGACATCGCCCAAGCAGTTAAAGCGTTCCTTAGCACCAGCAAAGTATTCTGCTACTCGGTCACCAAGACGCTTTGACCGTTCAACCAAGTGCTCTTCTTCCATGACTTCCAACCCTGCCAAGGCTGCCGCAGCAGCGACTGGATTCCCTCCGGTTGTAAAGAGGTGGCCAGGAGCAGCCATCGAATCCATAATTTCAGCCCGACCGACTGCGGCTGACAAAGGCAAGCCTGAGGCAATCGACTTTCCAATTGACATCACATCAGGCACAATGCCAAAGTGATCAATTGACCAGAGGGTTCCTGATCGACCAAGTCCTTGGTTGATTTCATCGACAGCAAAGACGATCCCGTGTTCACGGGTAAAGGCATAGAGCATATCCATATACTCTTGAGGGGCCTTGACGATTCCCCCATCACCTTGAATCGGTTCAATTAAAATCAAGGCCGTTTCATCCGCTGGTACATAGGTCTCAAACATCAGTAAGAATTGGTCAAACATCCGCACCGAAAAGTCATGGTCAGACTCACCTTCGAATTGGTAATGTGGGTCAGGGAAAGGCGCCTTCCACATATCAGGCAACATCGGCCCCACCTTGCGGACTTGGTTCAACGAAATTGCCGAAGCAGTCGCTGTAGCGTAGGTTGATCCGTGCATGGCTCCAGTAAAGGTCACAACATGCGGCCGTCCTGTA
>NZ_DF968000.1:126481-151780 GCF_001047075.2 Fructobacillus ficulneus | reverse complement strand
AGGCTCGTGCCACTTTAATAATGGCTTCGTTAGCATCAGACCCCGAGTTCCCTAAAGCAGCCTTCTTCGGAAAATCACCAGGGGTGATTTCCACCAACTTTGCCAATAGTTCAGCAGTCTTCGTGTTGGCAAAGTAAGCCGGCGTATACAAAATTAATTTGGCAGCCTGGTCTTGAATAGCCTTCACTACTTTGGGATGGCAATGACCGAAGTTAATGGCAGAGGCCGAAGCGAGCAAATCCAAGTAGGTCTTGCCATCGGCATCCGTAACCTTCGCCCCCTGAGCAGAGTCAACCACTAAGTCAAAATACTTAATGCGGGCAGCCTCATTGCGGTTTTGGTCTTCTTGAGCTAATATATCTAAATTATTCGACATAATACTCTCTTCTTTCTCTAATGTATTTTTAATCATTATACAATAAAAGCCCGGCTTTCGCCGAGCTTTTTGTTAATAATATTTACATTGAAAGAATTACTTGTTCAATTTTGAATGACGAGAACCATAAATAGCGTAAACGATCAAACCAAGAATGAACCAACCACCGGCATAGAGACGAGCTTCGATGTCCAATGACCAGAAGATGTACAAGGCACCCAGGAAGCCAAGAGCAGGCAAAACTGGGTAGAATGGCATCTTGAAGCCAGGAACAGGCAAGTCCTTACCTTCACGTGGACGGAGGGCATAAACCCCAAGAGAAACCATCATAAAGGCAATCAAAGTTCCAGCTGAAATCAAGCCAGCCAATTCGTTGAATGAGAAGACTGAACCAACCAAAACGGCAATCACTGTCAAAACAAGCAAAGCATTGTTAGGCAATCCCTTACCGTTAACGTCTCCTAAGAACTTTGGCAACAAGCCATCACGACCAAAGGCGTAAATCAAACGTGAGCCAGCCAACATCATTCCGATAATGGCGGTAAACATACCAGCTAAGGCAACAACTGATAATAAGTTTGAGACCCAAGGATGTCCTGAATGTTCAAGGGCCCAGGCAGCAGGAGCAGCGTTGTTAGCATATTGAGTATAGTGGAACATACCAACCATAACCAAAGAAACACTAACAAACAAAACAGTGGCAATAATCAATGAACCAATAATTCCACGAGGCATGGTCTTTTGTGGATTCTTAGCTTCGGCTGAGTTAGCCGCAATTGAATCGAAACCAATATAAGCCAAGAAAATCTGTGAAGCACCCGCTGAAATTCCTTGCCAACCACCAAATGTTGTTCCGGCCTTATGGGCTGGAATAAAGTGTGAATAGTTTGCAGGATGGATAGCTGTCATTCCAACAAAGATGAAAATCAAGATAACAAGGACCTTCAAGACAACCAAGGTATTTTCAACCTTAGCAGTTGAGTTAGTTCCCTTCCAAAGCAAAGTTGCCACAATCAAAACGGCCAAAAGTGAGAACAAATCAATTACACCACCGTTACCGGCAGCAAATGATCCATTCAAGGCCTTTGGCAGTGCCAAATCAAAGTTTGATAGGAACTGCTTAAAGTTTGCTGACCATCCAGATGCAACAAAGGCTACGGCGATGAAGTATTCAGCCAACAAGGCCCAACCGGCAATCCAACCGAAGACTTCACCAAAGACAACGTTAGCCCATGAATAAACTGAACCAGCGAAAGGCAAAGCAGAAGCAAATTCTGCATAGGCGAAGGCCGTCAATCCAGAAACAATCGCTGCCACAACGAATGACAACGTTACCGCTGCCCCCGCATGGTTAGCCGCAACAATACCTGGCAAAGTAAAGATGGCAGTTGAAACAATCGTTCCAACTCCTAAGGCCAACATTTCCTTCACACCTAATGTTTTTTGTAGATGGGCATCACTTTGTTCAAACGCCGCAGGATCAGCACGGCGGAACCAACCCGTTCCTTTTTTTTCTGTCATAATCCACTCCGCTTTCAATAGTTATTAATCTATGTAAAATATTAGCATTTTCTCATTTAAATGTCAAACACCTTTATTCAACAACAATAGCCAATAAATCACCTTCTCATTTACCCTATCTTAACCAGGATGATTATTTTTTAAAGCAAAAAAAAGAACCGTTTTAACGATTCTTTTCCTTTAATAATCAATTAATGTTCGTTTAGTCCATTTCAACGGTGTCGTTAATTTTTTCGGCACGCTTGAAATGTCTTGTAACAAGGTGTGATGACCGACCCCAAACATAGAAGGCCAAGGCCACAATGATGACCATTACGAAGTCTAATGGATACTTAACCAAGCCAATTCCATTAAATTCGTGGGAACCGATGTATGATTCGATTGACAAGGCAACTAGGTACCAAAGCAACCACGAAGCACCCTTGATTTGCTTCTTAGTTCGGTCAAATGACCAGCCCATCTTCCACTCGTAGAAGAAGTAGAATGGCAAACCTAAGATAATAATCAAGATAACTTCGATAGTCGTTGGCCACATAGCCCAGTATGTTGCCAATGAAGCCAAGACGAAGGCCAATGGGGCCATAAACTTCATCGCCTTTGATTCAAAGGGACGCTTGAAGTCTGGCGCCATCTTCCGCAATGACATCACAGTCACAGGGCCAGTCAAGTAAGCAATCAAAGTTGCCGTTGAAATCACGGCAGCCAAGGTTCCCCATGACCGGAAGATTGAAACCATCAACATTGAGAGAATGGCATCGGTAACCATGGCCATTCGTGGAATACCATACTTATCGTTAATCTTTCCTAAGTACTTAGGAATGTGGTTATCAGAAGCCATGGCGGCTAAGACACGACCAGTTGAAGCGGCAAATGAAACTCCGGTTCCAAATGGTGAAACAAAGGCATCTGTATAAAGCAAGATTGATAACCAGTTCAAACCTAAGAGAATAGCCAAGTCGGCAAATGGTGATTGGAAGTCAATTCCGTGCCAACCATACTTAGCAATTTCACTTGGTTCAATTGCAGTGATGAAAGTTGATTGAATTAAGATATACAAAACTGCAGCAATTCCAAGAGAAATCACGATCCCACGTGAGATATCCTTAGTTGGGTCTTTAACTTCAGATCCAAAGTTAATGATGGTCTGAAAAGCGTTAAATGAAAAGATGATTCCTGAAACGGTTGTGGCCGCGAAAATCGGTGCCGTTCCGTAAGGCATAAACTGGTGAACAGTTGAACCGTAGTTTCCAGGGTGGAAGCTTGAGATTGTTAACATCAAAATCGTTAACAATGGCACACCAATCTTTAAGAATGAGATAGCCGATGTAAATCGAGTCAACAGTGTCACTGACCAGTAGTTCAATAACGTAAAGATAATGATAAAGCCAAAGACAATCATCAAACCAGGAGTGGTAATTTTACCATCTGACAAAAAGTGATGGGTCCAATTAGCCCACTTCCAGGGCCAGGTTGACATATATTGAACGGCAGCAACCGCTTCAATTGGAATCAAAGTAATCAATGAAACCCAGTTGGCCCATGAGGCAATGAAGCCAAGCAAAGAACCGTGACTATACTGGGCGAACTTTGACATTCCACCAGACTGCGGGAACATCGTCCCCAATTCGATATAGGTGTAAGCAATTACACCAATCACGACTGCCCCAATCACCCATGAGATGATGGCAGCAGGTCCGGCCACTCTGGTCGCCTCCCACGAGCCAAAGAGCCAACCAGAACCAATTAATGATCCTAGTCCTAAGAGAACAAGTTGTAGTAAACCAATTTTATGAGATTTCATAATATCCTTCCAATTCATTTATAAAGTGACCACTTATAGTCAATCTATCAATGGTCACTATTGTACCAGAATTATGACAAAATGCAATTAGAATTGGAATAAAAAGTATATTTTATTTAAATTCGGGTCAATTAAGTCAAAATGCAGTCTTTTAGGATTGGCTAAAAGACTGCATGAATTTGCTAATTTAAATGTGATAAGAACTCAATAAACCGTTTTTCATCATTCTTCGATAAGAAACCAATCAGGTTGATAATAACGTATTTGTTATCCACTCGTCGAAGTTGAACTGTATCAATCCAAGATTTCTTTTTCAATCCAGCCTCTTGCCAGTCAATAATTTCAAAATAATAATTTTGATAATACTTTGATTTATTGTTAAATTGGCCAGAACAATGCTTTGTTCTAAAATGACTTCAGTCATCTAAAAACTTCTCCTGATCATCTTTTTGACTTAAATCCAAGTCTTGAACGGGCGACTTTTCAAAGGCTAACTGACTAATGAGCTGACGATTAGCCTTTCTTTCTTCATTAAACCAGTCATCAGGATATTCTTTTCGGTTCTCCTTCTTTTGAACAGACAAAGGAATTTCTTGCTCATAGGCGGTCTTAGTGATAAACATTTTGATTGCTGTTGCCACGTCAAGGCCTTGTCGTTCGAAAACCTTTTGCGCCTCTTCTTTAATTTTTTCGTCAACACGAGCTGACACTTGGATTGTTTTCATTTTATCACCTCAACCACTTAATTTACTAAAATTATACCATAATGATGATAATTGTTATCAATTGTTAGTAAACGTTGTTAATAGTTATATATCGTGAAAGAGAAACATCAAATTATACTGTAAATAAAAAAACTGCCGGCCTAAGCCAGCAGTTCGTCAGTACCCTTTAAACAAAGAGCGCTGTCATAATAACGATCACAATAATTCCAGTTACAGAAATAACTGTTTCAAGCACTGTCCAGATTTGGAAAGTTTGCTTAACCGTCAAGTCGAAGAATTCTTTGAAAATCCAGAATCCGGCATCGTTAACGTGAGAAGCAATCAATGAACCAGCACCGATGGCCAAAGCCACGAAGACAATCAAAAGATCACCGTGTGGGTTGGCTGCCAAGATACCTTGGACAACCCCAGCACCAGTAATACCGGCAACTGTGGCTGAACCAACGGCAATTCGGAGCAATGATGTCACTGCCCAGGCAAAGAGGACAATCACAACTGGTGACATTGAACCTGATGAAGAGAACAAGTCAGCAATCTTGTCTGACATTCCTGATGAAACAAGGACACCACGAAGGGCCCCACCACCACCAACAATCAATAAGATTCCGGCAACGGCGTTCATTCCTTCATTCAATGAGTTTCCAACAGTCTTCATATCGCGCTTTTGGAAGATTCCCATTGTGAAGATGGCCAAGATTAATGAAATCGTCATGGCCACTGCAGGAGTAGCCAAGAAATTAATTACTTGGTAAACAGAGTCAGGATGGGCTGGTGTCTTTCCACCAGAAACCACCAACTTGTAAATTGTCGCAATGATCATGAAGACCAATGGGAAAACTGAAGTCAAAACTGACAAGCCAAAGCCAGGAACAGTCTTTAAATCGTATTCCTTCACTTCACCGACAGCTTCAATATGGTCCTTGAATTGGAAAGCATCTGGCGCATACTTCTTAGCCAAGATAGTGAAAACAGGTCCACCAACCACAGCCGTGATAATAGCAACAAACAAACCTGCCAAAAGCATCAAACCGATGTTAGCACCCAATTGTGAGGCCACAGCAGTTGGTGCTGGTTGGGGAGGCAAGAATCCTTGGGCAGATGACAAAGCCGCTGTCATTGAAACACCCAAGTAAAGCAATGGAACGTTTGCTTCGATGGCAACCGCAAAGACGATTGGAATCAACAAAACCATTCCAACTCCAAAAATCATTGAAATTCCAATGATAAATGAAGCCAAGAGAACCGCCCATTGGAGG
The DNA here is from genome assembly GCF_001047075.2 of Fructobacillus ficulneus. GTDB lineage: Bacteria > Bacillota > Bacilli > Lactobacillales > Lactobacillaceae > Fructobacillus > Fructobacillus ficulneus. The sequence continues at coordinate 146,101 of NZ_DF968000.1, read as the reverse complement.
CGCTTCAAACCGAACCAAGAAATTAATGTCTTAGCAATCCGGTAAGAACCACCAGCATCAGCAACCAAACGACCAATCATCCCACCAAAGACGAAGATGATAGCGTTTGATCCCAAGATGTTTCCCATTCCTTGGTTACCTAAAACGGCATCCGGAATTTTGGCAGGGTTCATGCCCAAAAGAAGGGCGAGGACGAAGGCCGTAATGACCAACGAAACGAAAGTGTTCAACTTGAATTGTGTGATTAACACCAACAACAACAAGATGGACACGAATAACATAACGAATTCCATGTATCCATTTGAGGGCCGAGACCCTCTTCTCCTTATCTAAGAGGACTACTTCATATGCTTACGTTGGTAATTAGCAATGTTGTCATATTCAGTTTGCAACTGTCGTGACAAACGAATAAAGATAGGTGCTAATTCACGGTAAGCTTCGAAGTTTTCGGGGTCGGGTTGGTAAGTATTTGACTTACCAACATACTTTGAGATTTCGTACAAATCATCGATTTGTCCAAGGGCCTTTTGGGCAACCACAACGGCTGCCAAGGCACCTGATTCAAAGGCTTGTGGAACAGTCACTGGTTGCTCGAAAATATCGGCAAACATTTGACGCCACAATGGTGAGCGGGCAAAGCCACCGGTCGCTTGAATTGACTTCAATGAACCAACAACTTCTTCCAAGGCCAATGAAACCATGTAGACGTTGAAAGTAATTCCTTCCAAGACCGCACGGAGCATGTTGGCACGAGTGTGTGAATGGTTCAAACCGAAGAATGAACCACGGGCATTAGCGTCCCAGATTGGGGCACGTTCCCCACCCAAGTATGGGTGGAACAACAAACCATCTGAACCGGCTGGAATCTTAGAAGCGACTTCAGTCATCAAATCGTAGGCATCTTCGCCAAGCAAAGCGGCCGTTGATTTTTCAGCATCAAACATGTTGTCGCGGGCCCAACGGAAGACATCCCCACCGTTGTTAACTGGTCCACCGACAACCCAGTGATCCTTATCCAAGGCGTACGTAAATGTCCGGCCCTTTGGATCGATAACTGGCTTGTCAGAAACAACACGGATAGCACCGGAAGTACCAATCGTGATTGCGGCCACACCAGGTTGAACCGCATCAACACCAAGGTTTGACAAAGGTCCATCACCAGCACCATAAACGAATGGTACGTCACCTGGCAAGCCCAAAACAGTTGCGTATTCAGGCTTCATTTCAGTTTCGTATTCGTATGGTGAAACAGGTTCAGGCAATTGTTCCTTCTTCAAGCCAGTAACTTCCAAGGCTTGTGGGTCCCAGTCCAAATCAAAGATGTTGAACAACCCTGTTCCAGAAGCAATCGAAATATCCATCTTGTTTGCACCGAACAAACGGAAGAATAAGTATTCCTTGATACCCAAGTAGTGGGCAGCATTGTTGTAAATTTCAGGCTTATCATTCTTCAACCAAATCACCTTTGACAAAGGTGCCATTGGGTGAATTGGTGTTCCAGTCTTTTGGTAGATTTCCATCCCCTGACCAGATTCTTTTAATTCGTCAGTGTACTTAACGGCCCGGGTATCGGCCCAAGTAATTACTCGAGTCAATGGGTTCCAGTCCTTGTCAAAGGCGATTAATGAGTGCATTGCTGATGAGAATGAAACAGCAGCAATCGAGTTTCCAGCAGCCAAGTCAGCCTTACGGATAACGGCAGCTAATGCATTTGTGAAGGCAACAAAGATTTCCTCTAAGTCTTCTTCGGCCATGTCCGTCTGGTCCCGATATAGTGGGTAACCAACGTTGGACTGGGCAACCACTTGGTTTTGTTCATCGAACAAAACTGCCTTAGTAGAGGTAGTTCCCAAGTCGATACCAATCATATACTTCATGATTATTTTCTCCATCAAATCGGCATGTTGGCCCCTATTCGGAAACAACCTACCTTGCATACCTATTAATAAGAAGGCAGCACCTTCTTAAATAAGTTTTTCATAGAAAAAGCTCCCGCAAGTTCTGGGAGCAAGTTCAAATCAAATCTTAAATTACTTAGCAGCGTCCATGGCGTGTCCACCAAAGCCGTTACGCAATGCTGAAACAACCTTTCCAGTGAAAGTGTCTTCTTGCAATGAACGGTAACGCATAGCAAGTGACAAGTAGATAACTGGAGCTGGTACTTCCAAATCAAGTGATTCTTCAACTGTCCACTTTCCTTCACCAGATGAATGCATCCGGCCAGAAATCTTTGCCAACTTAGGATCCTTAGCAAATTGTTCTTCGGCCAATTCCATCAACCATGAACGAACAACTGAACCGTGGTTCCACAACTTAGCAACTGCTTCGTAGTCGTAGTCGAATTGAGATGCTTCCAAAACTTCGAAACCTTCGGCGATGGCTTGCATCATACCGTATTCGATTCCGTTGTGAACCATCTTCAAGTAGTGACCTGATCCCAAACGACCAGTGTACAAGTAACCATCTTCAAGGGCAATAGAAGCAAACAATGGTTCGATTGTCTTCCAAGATTGGGCGTCATCTCCACCAATCATGAAGTTTCCACCGTTACGAGCACCTGACATTCCACCAGAAGTACCAGCATCGAAGAACTTCAAACCAGCAGCAGTAGTGCGCTTGTTTTGTTCCAAGTTGTCCTTGTAGTTTGAGTTTCCACCATCAATGATGATGTCGCCCTTGTCCATCTTTTCAATCAAAGTATCGATTGTTGAGTTGGTTGGGACACCGGCTGGAACCATTACCCAAGCAACCTTAGGTGATGGCAACTTAGCCAACATGTCATCAATTGTGCTAGCACCTTCGACCTTGTCAGAGTAAGCAACAGCTTCTGCAACAAAATCCTTGTTCAAGTCAAACGCAACAACTTCGTGACCATTGTCAACTGCGTTCTTAACCAAGTTAAGACCCATCTTACCAAGGCCGATCATGGCAAACTTCATGTGTATTACCTCTTTTTTTGATTTCTTATATTAAACTACAGGACCTATTATATGAAAATTGTTTACATCTTGCAAGGGATAATTGAAAATTACTTTCAAGTTCGGTATAGTTATCCTATTGTATTATCGTTGTAATAAAGAAAGAAAACTATGCCAAACTCTATTTTTGTCCGTCTTGGACAAAACCCGCAGGGGTATAACCACACAGAAAGTAAGTTAATTACCTATATAAAAGAAGACCCTAGTTCAGCTGCTGCTGGCACAATTGGTGCCATGGCAGAAAAGACTGGTGTTTCAACAGCTTCTATCTCTCGTTTTGTTAAAAAAATCGGTTTTCATTCTTACCGTGACTTCTCTGTTGCACTGGCAGCCTATAATCAGCGAAAGCCACCAGTCGATCTCTTTGGTGAAATTGAGGATTCTGACAATACCGAAGCCATCACAACCAAGGTTTTCGCCGGGGCTCAAAACGCTTTATTGATGACAAGTGATGCCCTAAACCCCGCCATTCTTGACCAAGCTGTTAAATGGCTCACCTCAGCCAAACGGGTTGGTTTCTTTGGAATCGGTGGCTCATCTATCGCTGCTATCAATGCCTATCATAAGTTTTTACGAACACCAATCGATGTCATTTCCCATCCGGATTATGATATCCAGCTCATGCAAGCCGTCAAATTAACCCCACAAGATACGGCCGTGGTGATTTCACATTCTGGTCGTAATGAAGATACTCTCTTCATTGCCCAAAAGCTCAAAGATAACCAGGTCCCATTCATCGCCATTACTTCCTTCGCCGATTCACCGCTAGCTGAAATGGCCGATATTGTCTTACTTTCCCTGGCAGAAGAAGTTAATTTCCGGTCAGAATCGATGTCTTCCTTAGTCGCACAACTGACAATTATCGATACCCTCTTTACCCTGGCTGGGTCAAAGCTCCCAACCCAGACCCAACACGTCGTCGATACGATGCGTGAAGTTATTGAAAGCACCCGTTTACATTAATTTAATTCATGGCTTATCACATAAAAAAGGTTGCCCTCGTAATAACGAGGACAACCTTTTTTTATTATTCAGCTTCTTCTTTAATAACCATGGCAATCGCCTGGTTCATCAACATATCGATGGCAACGAAGTTTTCGCCACCTTCAGGAATGATGATGTCCGCATACCGCTTCGTTGGTTCAACGAATTGGTTATGCATTGGCTTAACGGTGGCCAAATATTGTTCAATCACACCGTCAACTGTTCGACCACGCTCATTAGTATCACGTTGCAAACGACGGATAAAACGAATATCGTCATCAGTATCAACGTAAACCTTCAAGTCTAAGAGGTTTCGAACACGTGCATCATTGAATAACAAAACCCCATCAACAATAATCACGTCAGCAGGTTCAATATGAACCGTTTCCTTTGATCGTGTATGTTGGGCATAGTCATAAACCGGAATATCAACGGGTTGCCGTTCCAACAACTTTTCTAAATCAGCCACGAACCGTTCCGTTTCAATTGAATCGGGATGGTCATAGTTTGTCTTTACTCGCTCTTCCATCGGCTTGTCCGATTGGTCACGATAATAAACATCTTGCTGGAGTAGGATTGGTCGGTTCGCGTTTAATCGCGTAATTAATGCTTGGGAAACGGTTGTTTTCCCTGAACCTGATCCACCCGTGATACCAATCAATAACGGTTTCTTTGCCACAATTGCCTCCAACGGGCCCGTCTTAGGCCCACTTAACTGTTTTTCTCATCCCTACTATTTTACGGGATAATAAAATAAAAAGCCAGGATATTTTTTAACAAAACAACAATCTTAAATCTACTTTCTAAAAAAAGAAAGTTAATTTTAATTTATTCGTGTTTCTGTCCCTTAATTCGACTAGCTAAAAGATAGCCCGTCAAAGGAATTAACATAAACCAAGCCGCCGTCTGATTCAACGCAGACCCATAACTATGGTTCTTCAAGAAGACCCCAATCAAAATCCCAGCAATTAAAATTGATAAAGCACCAATGACTTGTCGCATGGTCGTTATGATTGCTGTTCCATGAGAAACCAGGTGAGTAGGCAAGGCATTATTGGCGGCTGTCACAGCCGGCATCATAATAAAGGCATTACCACCTTCCAAGAGCATGGCGCCTATAATCGCCAACAGTAAGAACTTTGTACCGAAGAACGATAAATCAAGGTAGCCCAAAACCATCATTGTTGATCCAATTAACACTAGTGGGCGAAGTCCAATTTTTTCTAGCATTCGACCTGCGCGAGGATTCATGGATGACAAGAAGACCGCTGCTGGAATCATTAGTAACCCTGAAAAGACCGGAACCAGGCCGTAGACCTTTTGAAAATACAAGGGCATCAAAACAGTTGCAGTAATCAAGCCCGAATAAGACATCCCAGTTAAGAGCATCGCTGGTAAGTATCCCTGAAATGTAAAGACCCGTAAGTCTAAGAACGGCACCTTTTGTCGTAATTGCCGGGTCACAAAGATTGCTAAGAATAAAATTGAAACAATCAGTGTGCCAATCAATGTTGGCGTCCAACCCTGACTAGGCAAAATGGATACTGTGTATAAAATTCCAGCAAAGCCAATCAAGAGAAACGATGATAAGAAATCAAAACTTCGTGGATCCAATTGGTGCGTATTTTTAATTTTACTTTGCATGGTCACGATTAAGGTCAAAAGAACTACAAAGAAAAGACCAAAGAGAATGCGCCATGACCCCCATTGCAAGACAATACCGGAAACGATTGGTCCCACGGCCAGGGCTGACCCCATTACCAGCCCAACTGTTCCCATTGCTACTCCGCGGTTATCCTTAGGCGTATTTTCCATAATGACTGCTTGGTAAGTTGGAAATAGTGCTCCGACTGCAACTCCTTCCAACAAACGACCAATCACGACGCCAATGAAATTTGGTGTAACCATGGCATAAAATGTTCCAACTAAGAAAACCCCAACGATTAGGTTCAATAGTTTTTTCAATGGTAGGTTATCGAGTAACCAGGGCGATAGCGGCATGACCAGGGTCATTGCCACCATAAATCCTGACGTCACCCATTGGACATTGGCGGCGTTAATGCCAAATTGTTTCATTAAAATCGGGTAAGCCGTTGTCATCGTTGACTGGGAAATTGACATCGTAAACGATGTAAACAATAGAACCAGTGAAAACGGTGACAAGGTTTTGATATTCTTCATATTCCTTCTCCTTTAATGTTCACTAAATTCATTCTAACTAATCAAATGAAATATAGCAATCATTTATGTAATAAAAGTCAATTAAAAAACACCAACTCCTGGTTGGTGTTTGATTTTATCGGGTTGAACCCCGTTTAATGAGTGTATAAGGTAAATGAATCTGGCTCTCTTCAAGCTTTTCACCGTTCATTAACTTAGTCAATAAACGCATCGCTACCGCCCCAATGTCGTACTTGGGCTGGTTAATCGAGGATAGTTCAGGTCTGGAAACAATCGAGAAATTAGTATTATTCGATGTAATGATTTCCAAATCCTCTGGCACCTTGTAGCCATGATCTTGGTAGTAGTTCAAGATTGAAACCGCAACCTCATCATCGTAGACAACTGCTGCAGTGACCCCCTGAGCCACTAGCTCAGCTGCTTGATTTTGACCTGTGGCATAAGTCCGGGCCTTTGCAAAGACCAAGTTTTTATCATAATCCAAGCCTGCCTTGGCAAGTGCTTGTTGGTACCCTACTAGGCGAAAGCTTTGATCAATTGCCCGATCTTCAGATCCAAGAACTAATGCAATTTTTTGGTGACCGTGGTTAATCAGCTTAGTTGTGACAGCTTCAAAAGCTGCTACATAATCAATGTTAACTGATGGCAATTGTTCATCCGCGGCGACTGAACCAGCCAAGACAACCGGAACGTTAGTGGCTTCAATCGCTTTTAAAACCTGTGAACTTAGCTTCGTTCCCATATAAATAATGCCATCAACCTGTTTAGTTGATAAGTTTTTAATTGCCGTTACCGCTCGATTTTGGTCATCATCAGTATTGGTTAGTAGTGCATCGTATTGGTACATCTGGGCAACGTCATCAACCCCTCGGGCCAACTCCGAATAAAAGACGTTGGTCACGTCCGGCATCACGACACCAATCGTAGTCGTTTTTTTCGATGCCAAACCTCGGGCAACTGCATTAGGTTGGTAACCAAGGTCATCAATTGCTTGCAAAACCTTTTCTCGTGTTGAAGCTCGCACGTTGTTATTACCGTTGACAACCCGTGAAACCGTTGCTAAAGACACACCAACTTTTTCAGCCACATCATAAATTGTTGCATTCTTTTTCTGGTCAACCATGCCCACAAACTCCTTGATAAAAGTCTACTCTAGACTTTCATGATAGCAAAAAAAGGCTATTAGTGCAAACGCTTACACTAGCCTTTTGATTGCATTTATCTTTCATTGCTGTTTTTAACAGAACTTGATATTTTTTGCTACTTTAACTGGTCAACTAAGTGCAACTTTCCCCGACATTGACCACACCGATAGCGGTTAATATCAACTCGTCTTTGCCGAAAAAAATCATGACCATGTTCGCAACGGTAATGCCACTTGCCCTGCTGTGCCTGTGAACTTTTGATATTCGGTGCATACCGCGACCCACCAACCTGGGCCAGTAACTTTTTAAAGTCAGCGTCCCGGTGTTGGTAGCCTCGGTGTGCTAAGTGCAAATGGTAATGGGTCAATTCATGTTTAATGATGCCGATAAATTCAGGCCGGTTGGCCATCTTCGGATTAAAATCAATATGGTGATCTTTGAGATGGTAGCGACCGCCCGTTGTTTGTAGACGACTATTATAAATCGCCTGATGTTGAAAGGGGCGACCGAAGAATTCCAGTGATATTTTCTCCACTAGAGCCTGCAAGTCTACTTGATTCAACTGCTCACTCTCGAAACCATTGTCTTTCGTCGACCTACTAGTTCTGGTCTCAGACCACGACCGTCCTTGAGCCTTTTTACGCCTGGTGAACATAGACATAGTCAACAACCTTTTGCAGGGTTGTTAATGAATCTAATTCTTCATCAGGAATAACCAAATCGTATTCATCTTCAACTTCTAAAATCAATTCGACGACATCGATTGAGTCAACGCCAGTCTCTTTGGCAAAGTCCAACTCAGGTTGGACTTGATGGTCCTGCAATGAAAAACGTGCCTGTGATTCTTTGGCCAAGTGATCATAAATTTGTTCTTTAGTTAAAGCCATGTTACCCGAAACTCCTTCAACCTTGGTCGTCTAAGGACAACCTAGCTGATTATTTATTTTTCGATTTTCTTTGCCTTCAAGGCGTCTGCGTTTTCTTTAATGAATGTCGTTGTCTTACCAACGAGGTCTTCTTTGACCATCGTCTGGATTTGACCCATTGAGTTTGCCACGGCACTCGCCTTGGCTGACCCGTGGGTCTTAATCACAGGCGCCTTCACACCGAGAACGACAGCTCCACCTTGGTCGTTAAAGTCGAGCTCATGCTTCAATGACTTTAAAGCAGGCTTCAACAACAATGCACCAAGCATACCACGAATTCCTGAACCCTTGATAGCACTCTTTAACTGGTCAAGCATCGTCATGGCCGTTCCTTCGATAGCCTTCAAAGTGGCATTTCCAGAGAAGCCATCAGCAACAACCACATCAGCGGTTCCTTCAAGAATTTCACGAGCTTCAACATTTCCTAAGAAATTAAAGCTAGCCGTCTGCTTCATCAACTGGTGGGCAGCCTTATGGGTGTCGTCACCCTTATCTTCTTCGCCACCATTGTTCAACAAGCGTACTCGAGGCTGCTTAATTCCCATCACTGATCCAGCATAGAAGCTGCCAAGAATGCCATATTGGTAAAGATGGCTTGGCTTATTTTCAGCGTTAGCACCCAAGTCCATGAAGACAAAAGAGTCATTAGGACCACCAAATGAAGGCAAGGCTGAGGCCAAGGCCGGACGGTCAACACCCTTAATCCGGCCAACGATAAAGATGGCAGAAGACAAAATGGCGCCAGTATTTCCAGCTGAGAAAAAGGCATCAGCTTCGCCATTTTTAACAGCTTGTGCAGCACGAACCATTGAAGAATCCGTTTTGTTCTTCATCGCCTTAACTGGTTCTTCACCCATTTCAATTACTTCGGTCGTTGGCACCAAGGTCAATCGATCAAAATTTTGAATCAATGGTCGGACAGCTTCTTCTGTCCCATATAATTCGAAGGCTAATTCAGGGTAACGATCACGGGCAATTTCAATCCCTTTGACAATTTCTTCTGGGGCAAAGTCCCCACCCATCGCATCAATAGCAATCTTAATCACAATTTTTCTCCTACATCACTAACTAGTACTAATTATATTTTAACAACTTCTCAATCAAAGTGTCTAAATTGGGCCATGGTTTGGGATAAGTAAGCCACCAAAGCTCGGTTATCCACTTCTTCATCCCAACCCGGTTCCCGAACAAGCGTCAAGGCTTCTTGTTGCGCGATTGTTAACATCGTCAAATCTTTGACTGGATCACCAACTTGAAATTCTGGCATTCCAGATTGCTTGGTTCCTAAGATATCACCGGCACCCCGTAATTCCAAGTCTTTTTGGGCCAACTCAAAGCCATCAGTCGTATCGACCAAGGCCTTGAGCCGTTCTTTACCGTAATCAGTCTTGGGGTCAGCGACCAAGACGGTATAGGATTGCCGGTCACCTCGTCCAACTCGTCCTCGTAACTGGTGTAATTGGGCCAAACCGAAACGGTCAGCATCCAAAATTAACATAATTGAAGCATTCGGGACATCGACCCCAACTTCAACCACCGTCGTAGCCACCAAGACTTGAACCTGATTATCCTTAAACCCTTGCATCAGGGTATCCTTATCTTCTTTGGGTAGGCGGCCATGCAATAAACCGACCGTATAGGATGGTAAGGCAGCTTGCAAGTTTTGATAGACTTCAGTAACGTTGCGGACATCCAAAGTCTCAGATTCTTCTATTAAAGGAGTCACCACATAAGCCTGAGCACCCTTAGCAAGTTCTGCTTGTAGTAAAGCCAGTGCTTGGTCGAACTGCCGGTTAGGCATTTGACTGGTAATAATCTGCTTGCGCCCTGCCGGTAATTCATCAATTATTGAAACTTCCATTTCACCATAGGCCGTAATCGACAAAGTTCTCGGAATTGGCGTTGCCGTCATTGCTAAGATATCGGGGTTCATTCCACCCTCACGAAGTTTTGACCGTTGCTTCACCCCAAAACGGTGCTGTTCATCAATTACTGCCAATCCTAAATGATGAAAATAAACATCGTCTTGGACCAAAGCATGGGTTCCAACGACAATATCAATTTCACCAGATTCAAGATCAGCTAAGATTTGTCGCCGTTGTCCGGCCTTGAGGCCAGATGTCAACAGTTCAACCCGGAGGTCCAAGCCAGCTGAAGCAAAAAGTTTTGCTAGGCTCTTTGCATGTTGCTGGGCCAAGATTTCAGTTGGCGCCATCATGGCCGCTTGGCAGCCAGCAGTCACCGTAGCATACATGGCAATGGCGGCAACAACCGTTTTTCCAGAACCAACGTCTCCCTGAAGAAGGCGGTTCATGTGTTGGGCGGTCTTTTGATCAGCCAATATTTCGCCAACTACCCGGTCTTGAGCATTGGTTAATTGATATGGCAGTTGATCAATAAAGGCTTGGACGGCTTGGTTATCATAGGCTAAAGCCTGACCACCAAATGACTGGTCGGCCTGCTTAATCAATTGTAAGCGCATTTGAAAAATAAAAAATTCTTCAAAGGCTGCTGATCGTCGTCCCGCTTTTGCTTCTGCCTTATCACTTGGAAAATGGCACCATTCAACCTGCTGGTTCTTATCCAACAAGCGGTACTTTTTCCGTAATTCAGCTGGCACTAAGTTGGGCATTTGCCCCCGCATTAATCCCCAGGCCTGCTCAACTAGGTCCGCAATTGTCTTCGCTCGTACAGACTTAGTAGTTGGGTAAATTGGGTCTAGTGCATTGGTCGTTGCTGGAACTAATTTAATTGCCGATAAAGCCGCTCGGCTAGCATTATAAGTTCCGTAGACAGCAACCTCCTGGCCAACCTCGATGTTTTTTGCAACCCAAGGTTGGTTAAAGAAAGTCACACGGATATTTTCACGATCAATTAAAAGGCCCAGAACAGTTTGCGATTTTTTACCAAAGCGTCGGACAACCGCTGGTGTGGAAACAATGCCTTTAAAGGTCACTTTTTCCCCATCTAGAGTTTCAGACGGCATTCGTTCACCAAGGTCTTGATACCGGAAAGGATAGTAAGTCAATAAGTCTTCAATTGTAAAAATGCCTAAGTCGCGCAATGCGGCTTGGCGCTTTTCCCCAACACCAGCCAAAGCTGATACTGGGTCTTGTAAGGCTAGCGACATCAACTTACCCTCCTTTTTGACAAGGGATATTTTACCATTTTCAACTTAAAAAAGATATGAAGTTTCTGGGTCAGCTAAGTTATAAAAGCAACAAAAAAATGCTAATTCTTTCAACACAGAATCAGCATTCTCTTCCATCTAAATTAATGAACGTAAACCGTCACCAAGGTCACAAGACCAAAGACGATTCCAGGGACATTCGAAACAATGATTGGAATATCCTTGTAGGTCTTTAGCCAACCATAGCAAGTCCAAAGAGTTGCGTTAATCATGGCAACGGCTGGTTGCAATGGATTAACTGGATTACCGCTAAAGTTAGCAATGATTTGTGGAACGTATGAGACGTACATCAAAATACAAGTAACAGTGGCAACCTTCGAAAAAATCTTCAACATCTTAATTCGACGTTCATCTACTCGTTTCCGTTCTTCTGGTGAAACATAATTATCAACACGCATGCCCATGAATTTTGTTCTCCTATTTCTCTTGTCTTGCTCGAATTCCGCTTTAAATATTGTGTCAATTATAACACAATCTCAGAGAATGCAAGGACAATCCGGACAATTTGTCGGATAGTGTTCATTTTTTCACAGAGTGAGTGGTAAATTCATACCCCCTTGGTTTACTTTGTTAAAGAAAGCTCCCCATCTTTTTTCTAAATAAGAAAAATCTAAGCAAAATTATCAAACTTTTCGGTCAAAAAAATCATTTTTTGATTTTTTTATTTAAAAGTTCAAAAAGATTCAATTTATAGCTTTAACATTCACTTAATTTTTGTTAAACGCTTACATTGCTGATAAAACGGCATTTCATCCACGATTTAAAATCGTCAGTGTTTTCACTAAAATTTAAAAATATTAAAATCATTGAACATTCGCTTTTTTAGAGATTTTTATCCGGATAACAGCTAAATTCGTTATAAAAATCGCTAGTATTTATTAACATTCTCCTAAAAAATAATTTGATTAACTAAATTAATTTGCCTTTTAATATTATTTCAGAATGAATTATATAATTTCGTAACATGACAAGTTATATACCTCAAAAATACCAAGAAATACTCATACATTATAAAAGTAAATATTAAAGACTTTATTTAAGCTAAAATTTATTCATAAGGTAACTCAATCACCTTCGGTGCCATGTCCGGATCATGGTTAACAATCGTTTCGATTACGTCCTGGCGATGCGACATTTGATTAACCCAAGAAACTGACATTGAGGCCCATTTACGGTCAACAGCAATTCCCGGTGTCATTCTTTGTCGAATTGATTTTTGAGCATAGCCTGTATCCGAGGCCAGTAAGACTGACCGACCATCTGAACCCGTCACTAACGTTGCTGATAGACCTCGGCTATGGCCCGGCGTCAAAATCATTTGGACAGAACCATCGCCAAATAAATCAAATGATTTATGAGCTGGTCCTAGTTGAGTATCGCTGAACTTGAAGGTCTGAACATCAACGCCTCGCCACATTTTGGCAATGTATCTTAATTTGTCACGTTGGGCCGCCTGCCATTCCTCTTCACTGACCAAAATATTTTGTGCATTTTTGACCAAAGGCAGACCGCTCGCGTGGTCACTGTGTAAGTGACTCAAAAGCAAGTATTTAATATCCGTATCCTGGAAGCCTAATCGTTCCAGCTGTTCTCTCACTGACCAACCGGCTGGCAAGTAAGCCTTGTTGATTTGAACCTGCAGGCCGAGTTCGGCCCATTGGCTCTTTCGAACAAGTTCATTCCAACCCGTGTCAACTAAAATTAAGCCCTTCGGATGTTCAATTAAATAACTCGAAACGGGTAGCAAAATTTGATTTTTTTGGCTACGAAATAGTCCAGTATATGCCAATGGATTTCGATAGTCTTCGTGAAGCGGTAAGGCCTTATCTACCTTCACCAAGCCCGTATGTAAAACATGAATTTTGATTTTATTTGTCATTTTTTATCTTCTTTCATTCTCAATGATTGCTTCCCAATCGATATAGCCATCTTGATAGTCCCGATCCTCAAGTAATTCACTCAACCTAAAGCTCGCCAAACTTTCAAAAAATGATTGTTCCGCTTTGGCTAATGAATCACTGAGAATTCTTTGCTTACTGTGGATGACTGTCGAATCGATAAAGGTTTTATCGGCTAGGTCCGTAATAGTAAATAGTTTCTCTTGTCCAGCTGATGAACGATAAACATCGAGCAGGGTTACGTCATCAATTCTTCGATTGAGCTGTAAGCCACCATATTTACCGGCGACACTCTTAACCAAGCCACTTTTAACGAGCTTACTGGCAACTTTTTGAGTATAGGTTTTTGATAAGCCGAGGCGGTCACTAAAAACACTAGCCGAAAGTGGCTGATGGTTTTTTTCTGTTGCGAGCATCAGGATAATGCACATTGATTGTTCAAATATTGGTGGGACTTTCATCAGAATGCTGAACCTTTTTATTTAATATGGATATATCGTATCTCAATTAAGAAATAAAAGCAACATTTATGAAAAAGTTAAGAAATAACTATAAAATAAAAGACTTTGTGTATGAAAAAATGCCTCAGACTTATCCGAAGCATTTTTACCTATAAACTTATTTTTTGATTCAATTAATTATTTTCCAGGTCTGATTGTTCGGCTTGTAATTGTTTTACCAAGCCTGGGGTCTTCTTCCGCCACGACCAAAGTGAGACGAGCACAATCAAGATTTTAAAGAAGGTAAAGAATGATAGTGCCATCGCACCAAAGCGACCACCCGCTTGACTACTTGCTTCGGAAGCCGTGAGAATAAAGTCTTCCACGAAGTGCAAAGCAATGGCATACCAGAGACTACCCGTCTGAACGTAAATTGCTGAATAGGCCAAACCAGCAAAGAAGGCCAAGACAACTTGAACGACAACGTAAGCAACCGGTTCATGGGTCAAGTTGGTTAAGTGCATCAATGCAAAGACCAAATTCGAATAGGCCACAGCTTTAATCAAATTTTTGTATGAATAGTTCTTCTTGGTAATGTAGTCCGTGAACTTTCCTAAGAGGACACCGCGGGCTAAGAATTCTTCCGAGAAACCTCCCATCACACCAGTTCCTAGAGCAACCATGACGTTCGATGCTCGCACAAAAGGCAAAACAAGAAGAATCATCAAGAGCCAAAAGACCCAGTCGGTCCAGCGAAAATGGCGCCCCAGATAAAACTTCTGCTTAGTGATCCAGGCATTCAAAACCAGGACCAAGACTAGTTCACCCATCTTGAAAACGAAGTTGGCTTGGAATTGGGTCAAATCAAATTTGTAATAAGCCTGATTAACCAGGTTATGAATACCTAATCGTTCAATCACTAATTCTAAAACCAAAAAGAGGGCTACCGGTTGGACTAATTTTTTTAAAGTGTGTTCATTGTTCATAAAAGTCACCTTTCAGAAATAAATGTTATCAACACAGTTTACAATAAAAATCCACAATAGTCGAAGAAAATTGACAATATTCTAAATTATTATTTACTATCGCCTAGTCTAAGGGCTTGCAAAAGAGCCTCCTGCAATCTTTCATTTTCTTCCGGACGACCGAGTGTAATTCGCACCCATTCGGGATTGAGTCGCTTGTTAATTTGAAAGCCAGCTTCTAAGAGGTCTTGACCAACTTGAGGAGCATCCCCTACCTTGACCCAGACAAAGTTAGCTTGGGATGGGTAAAAGGGAATTTCATTAGCTGCCAAGAAGGCTTCGAACTTAGCCCTTTCAACCCGGATTTTTTCAATGTTGCCCTGAACGTAGTCTTGGTCCAAAACCGCCGCAGTTCCACCGGCAATTTGCAAGGTCGAAAGGTTATAAGGCAAACGGACCGCCTGCATCGCAGTCCAAAGTGGGTCAGCTATAATACCATAACCAATTCTCAGATTGGCTAGGCCATAGGCCTTCGACAAGGTCCGCAAGACAACCAAGTTCGAATAATCCGCAACGAGTGGGGCGACCGTCTTATCGGCTTGATCAACAAAATCGATGTAGGCTTCATCAACGACTAAGACGACACTGGGGTCCAATTGGTCCAAGAAGACCTGGATATCGGTTGGTGACTCGAAGACCCCGGTTGGGTTGTTGGGGTTTGCCAACCAAACCATGGCTGTCTGATCGTCCACAGCAGCGGCTAGAGCTTCAAAATCAACGCCACCCGTCTCAGGAAAAACGGCGACCCTTTTTGTTTCTGCCTGCTCGATTTGGGCGTGAATGGCGTACTCCCCAAAAGTTGGATCAGGAATGACAATGTTTTGACCGGATTCCAGTACCACCCGGGTCAGCAATTGAATAATTTCATCGGCCCCGACCCCAAAAACCAGGTTATCTTCTGCAACTTGGTCTAGTTCGGCAACCGCCTGGCGCAGTGAAGTGGCTTGCCCATCAGGATAGTAACCCAGGTCCGTTGCCAAGGCGGCCTGAATCGCTTCTTTAACCTTCGGTGAAGGTCCGTAAACAGACTCATTGGCTGATAACCGAGCTAATGAGTCCAAACCATATTCGGCCTTGATTGTTTCGACCGGTTTCTCGGCCTGGTAGGCCTCTAATGCTGCTACTGATTTTTTCATCGTCATTCTCCTTTGCTGACTATTACTTCCGGCCCTTTAGTTCCACAAAATAGTCGTGGTCCCTTCATTTACTTTGTTTCTTCAATCGCACCAGACCGCCAATCTTGTCGTTCGTGCAACCGTGATTTTTGGCCCACCCGTGTTCCCATTTCTGTTTTCAAGTCATCAATTGTGATTCCTTGGTTAGCTAAAAGGACCATCAGGTGAAAGAGCAAGTCGGCCGTTTCATAGGTCAATTCTTCCTTACTGTTCTTAGCACCGATAATGACCTCGGTGCTTTCTTCTCCGACCTTCTTTAAAATCTTATCCAAGCCTTTTTCATATAAGTAGGCTGTGTATGAACCTTCTGCTGGGTTGACCTTGCGGTTATAAACCTGGTCGTAGAGTTCTTCAAATGTTTGTTGTGCCATAGTTGCCATCCTTTTTATGACCGAGTTATTGGGCCGGTTCTTCATTTATTTTCTTGGTTCTCGACTGTCTATGGCAGTAGGTTCCTGTACTAGGTTAAAGAAGCAGGAATACTCCCCCGTGTGACAGGCCGGACCAACTGGGTTCACTTCCAGCAAAACCGTATCTAAGTCGCAGTCCAGCGTTAGTGATACGACCTGCTGGCGGTTACCGGAAGTTGCCCCCTTATTCCACAATTCCTGCCGACTCCGAGACCAAAACCAGGTTTCCCCCGTCTCTTGGGTTAGCCGGTAACTTTCGGCATTCATGTAAGCTAGCATTAGGACGGCCTTGGTCTTAGAATCGACGACAACCGCCGGTACTAAACCATCCTGGTCCGCCTTAGTAAAGTCAGGTTCTAATTTTGTCATCGGCGGACCTCGATTTCATTTGCTGCTAATTTGGCCTTCAGGTCTTGAATGTTAATTTGCTGTAAATGAAAGACCGAAGCTGCCAACGCTCCATCGGTTGGGCTTTGCTGGAACAAATCAACAAAGTCTTCGACCGTGCCTGCCCCACCAGAGGCAATCACAGGCACGGCCACTGCAGCCGTTAGTTCTTGGTAGAGGCGGACGTCGTAGCCCTCCTGGACCCCATCAGTATCCATGCTGGTCACCAGCAATTCGCCGGCCCCGGCTGCCACCAATTCTTTGGCCCAGTCGATGGCGTTCAATTCGGTTGCCTGTGTTCCGCCAGCCACATAGACCCGGTAAAAGCCAGCCCGGTCATCCCACTTCACATCGATGGCCCCAACCATTGCCTGAGCGCCAAAGAGTTCTGCTCCTGCCGTCACGAGGCTCGGGTCCTTGACCGCCGCTGAGTTCAAAAATATCTTGTCAGCACCAGCCGCAATCAGTTCCTTCATCGCTGCCACGGAGGTAATTCCGCCACCAACGGTCAAAGGAATAAAGACTGCCTGGGAGACTGCTTCCACGACCGATAAAATCGTGGCCCGGTCTTCCAAAGTTGCCGTGATATCCAAGAAAACCAGCTCGTCGGCCCCAGCGGCTTGGTAGGCCTTGGCCAGCGTGACCGGGTCGCCCATCGTTTTCAGGTTCAAAAACTTAGTTCCTTTGACAACCTGGCCATTTTTAATATCCAGGGCTGGAATAATCCGTTTGGCTAATGTCATTGGTCCACCTCCTGTAGGTCTGCTAACTCCAAGCCCCCATCGTAGAGGGCCCGACCAACAATCACGTCTTGGATGCCTTGGTCTTGTAAGGCAACGATATCAGCCATCGTCCCGACTCCACCGGAAGCAATAATCTGACTGGCCGGGAACTGCTTTTGTAGGGCGGCCAACAAGGTTACGTTGGGACCAGCCAGGGTACCGTCTGTCGCCACATCCGTGACGATGAAGGTCTGGACACCTAGGGCGGCCATTTGCTCAATCATGGCCGCAAAGTCCAAGTCCGATTCGACTAACCAGCCCTCAGTGGCGACCTTACCATTCTTACCGTCAATGCCGACGACAACTTTATCGCTCCCGTATTGAGCAACCGCTTGGCTAACCAAACCGGGATTTTTCAAGGCTGCTGAGCCAATAATTACCCGGTTCACCCCCATTTGTAGGTAAGCGTCAACCTGGTCCATGGTGCGAATGCCACCGCCGAGTTCGACCCGCAAATTCGTTTCTCGACAAATGGCCTCGATCAAGTCTTTGTTAACCGGTCGGCCCGCCTTGGCCCCATCCAAATCAACGAGGTGCAAGGCCTGCAGGCCCGCCGCTTCGATTTCTTTCGCCTGGTCTAGCGGACTGGCATTAATCAGGGTTTTCTTCTGGTAGTCGCCCTGGAAGAGCCGGACCGACTGACCATCGATTAAATCAATTGCTGGTATAATCATTGACTTTCCACCATTTCTTTAAAGTTCTGCCAGATTTGCAAGCCATCCTCACCGGATTTTTCCGGGTGGAACTGCGTGCCCATCACGTTTTGGTTGACAACGACACTGGGGACATCGACCTGGCCGTAGCGGACAGAAGCCGCAATATACTGAGCCGGTGTCTGAGCGTAATAGCTGTGAACAAAGTAAGTGTATTTATTATCGAGGGCCCGGGTAATTGGACTTGATAACTGAACTTCATTTTTATTCCAGCCCATTTGTGGGACCTTGTAATCAACTTGTCGAGGTAGTTCGACAACCTGGCCAGGAATCAACCCAAGCCCCTTGGAATCACCGAACTCGGTTGAGGAGTCAAAGAGCAATTGCATCCCCAGGCAGACACCCAAGAGGGGCTTGCCCGTCTTAGAATACTGGCGGATTGGTTCCACCAAGCCCTTTTCATTTAAGTTTTTCATTGCGGCAGCAAAGGCCCCAACGCCCGGAACCACCAAGCCATCGGCCTGCATAATCTCGGCCGGGTCGGCGGTTAATTTGACCGAGAGGCCCGTGTACTCGAGGGCCTTAACCACATTTTTAATGTTGCCGGCCCCATAATCTACAATCGCAATTGTCATCTCTCAACTTCCCTTCTGTTAAATCTGACCCTTGGTCGAATTGACTCCCTGAATGGCGGGGTTAATGGTCACCGCTTGGCGCATCGCCCGGCCCATCGCCTTAAAGATACTTTCAATCTTGTGGTGGGTATTCCGGCCGTACAAGACCTCAATGTGGACGTTGGCCCGGCAGCTATCAGCAAAGCCTTGCCAAAAGTCTTCGACGACTTCGGTTTCAAATGACCCTAATGTCGGTGCCGTCAATTCAGCATTGAAGACCAGGTAAGACCGTCCGGACAAATCAACAACCGCCCGGCTCAAGGTTTCGTCCATCGGTACGAACTGACACCCGTACCGGTCAATCCCAACCTTGTCACCCAGTGCTTCGGTGAAGGCCTGGCCCAGAACAATCCCGATGTCTTCGGTCGTGTGGTGACTATCGACGTCCAGGTCCCCCGTCGCTTGGACTTCGAGGCCAAACCGACCGTGCTTAGCAAAGAGGTTGAGCATGTGGTCGAGGTAGCCGATTCCCGTTTGAATCTTGGCGGGGCTTTCCTGGTCCAGGTTCAGGGTTAATTTGATTTGGGTTTCCCCAGTCTTGCGTTCAATCGTTGCTGTTCTAGTCATATTATTTCCCTCGAATTTCGATTGCCCGGGCGTGACCCTCAAGCCCTTCTTGACGGGCTAAGGCGGTAACAGCTGGTCCGTCCTGAACCAAAGCTGCCCGGTCATATTCTAGGTACTGGATCCGCTTTTGGAAGTCCCAGACCCCCAAAGCCGATGAGAACCGGGCTGTTCCCCCAGTTGGCAGGATGTGGTTGGGACCGGCTAA
>NZ_DF968000.1:120943-126442 GCF_001047075.2 Fructobacillus ficulneus | reverse complement strand
AGTCCCCCAATGGTTCCGAAGCATACTGGCCTAGGAAGACCGACCCGGCATTTTGAATTTGGTCCAAGTAGGACTCGGCGTTCTTTAACTGGATTTCCAAGTGTTCCGGTGCTACTGCATTCATCAGGGTAATCATCTCATCGACCGTATCGACCAGGTAAATAAAACCATTGTCCTCAATCGCTGCTCGGGCAATTTCAACCCGGGGCAAGGTTGCCACTTGGCGGTCAACCTCGGCCGAAACGGCTTCGGCCAAGGCTGGCGAATTGGTAATCAGAATCGCCCGGGCCTTCTTGTCGTGTTCGGCCTGGGAGAGCAGGTCGGCCGCCACGGCTTGGCTATCCGCCGTTTCATCAGCCAAAATTCCGATTTCTGAGGGACCAGCGATCATATCGATGGCGACCTGGCCATAAACGGCCCGCTTGGCCGCAGCCACATAGGCATTTCCCGGACCGGTAATCTTATCGACCTGGGGAATCGTTTCGGTTCCATAGGCTAAAGCGGCAATTGCCTGGGCCCCACCGACTTGGTAGATGGCATCAACGCCGGCTAAGTCGGCGGCCACCAGGACGGCCGGATTAATCCCGTCGGTTTGTGGTGGCGTGACCATCACCAGTTTTTGCACCCCAGCAATCTTAGCAGGAATGGCATTCATCAAAACCGACGAGGGATAAGCGGCCGTTCCACCCGGAACATAGATACCAACCGCTGCCAACGGTGTGACTTTGGTCCCCCGGATGATGCCGGGGCGGGGTGAGTCTTGGAAGGATTCAGCGACTTCCAACTCGTGGAAGCTCGCAATGTTGGTCGCTGCCTTTTTCAGGGCGGCAACGACATCATCAGCCACCTGGTCATAGGCGGCGTCAATCGTTGCTTGACTAACCTGCAAGTCGGTCAAATCAACGCCGTCAAAGCGTTGGCTATAGTCCCGCAAGGCCTGGTCACCTTCGGCTTGAACAGTCGCGATGATTTGGTCGACCTGGTCATTAATTTTCCGGTCAGCCGTCTTTTTCGTTTGTTGGCGAATTTTACTTTGAATAGCTGCCATTGATTCGTTTTTAATAATTTGCATTTGCTTCTCCCGCCAATTCTTGGCTTAAAGTTTGAATTAACCGCGATAGTTCTGCCTGGTGCTGGAGCAAGGCGCCCCGCCGAACCAGTAAGTGGGTCGAAACCTGGCCGACCTGGTCGTAGATCACTAGGTTGTTTTCTTCCAGGGTTTTTCCCGTTTGGGTGATGTCGATAATAGCATCCGATAGTCCGGTCAAAGGACCAAGTTCCACCGACCCCTCCAGCTTAATCAGTTCAACGTCCTCACCGTGAGCCTGGAAGTAAGCCCGGGCAACTTTGGGATACTTGGTTGCTATCCGCTTGCGCCGACCACCGGTCAAATTAAAGCCTGCTGGGGCGGCCAGAATGAAGGCCGCTTTCCCGGTTTGTAAATCCAAGACATCGTAGTGGTCGGATTCCTGTTCGGCGACCGTGTCCGAGCCGACAATGCCAATATCGCCAATCCCCAGGTCCAGGTACTTGACCACGTCGGTTGGCTTGACCAGGATGAACCGGTACCGACCGTCCGGACTGTTGAAAATCAGCTTCCGCCCTGGCCGGTCTAGTTCTTCGTTATCAACCCCCGCTGCGCGCAAGAATAAGCGGACATCCTCTTCGACCCGGCCCTTGGCCAAGACCATCACGATTGGTTGGTTCGGCTGGACTTCTTGCGGCTGTCGCTGCCAATCGGCCAAGATGGTTTCAATTTTGAGGGCCAATCCAAAGGCCGGTAAGCCCTGCTGGTCTTTATTCTTCATCAAACCGTCATACCGACCGCCGGTAAAGAGGTACCGGCCCAAGCTAGGAACGAAGCCTCGAATAATCGTTCCCGTGTAGTAGGGCTGGGGTGATGACCCCGCCAGGTCAACCGTCAGGCTGACCTCTGGATAATAGTTATGGAGATGAGTAGCTAGTAGTTGCCAATTCGCTAAAATTTCTTGGACTGCCTCAATATTCCTTAGTTCGTCCATCACCGTTTCTCCACTCTCACCGAAAGCTAAGGGCCAATTCGCTAATTCGCCAGGAAAGTTAGAAATCTTGTCAGTAATCTGACGAAAGACAGTCAGGTTTTTTTCTTCAATCGATGCCTTTAACTCACGTTGTCTATCTGACCCAAGATTGTACGGAGCTAAAATCAAATCAATCAACCGAGCATCACTGAGGACAACCTGGACGTCGATAATGCCAAAGGTTCGGGCAAAATCAAGCATGATATCGAGGCCTCGAATTTCCGCGGCAAAGTCTGCTTGACCAAGTAGTTCAATTCCAGCCTGAGTTTCTTGGTTATAATCACCCGATAAATGATCAATCGGGTGGAAAACATCGCCAAAGTAATAAAGCTGGGAGAACTGGTCGGGATGATTAGTGGCGGCAACCAATCGAGCAATTGGCATGGTTAAATCTGGCCGCAAGACCAAGTTTTCTTCGGACTGACCCAGGAGCCGAAAAACTGAACTGGTTGCAGTACCATAGGTCGTTGCCCGTTCCACCAAGGCGGTCCTAACCGGAGTAAAGTCCAAGTCGTTCAGTCGTTGGCTAAAGACCTCCCTAATTTTTTGCTTATCTTTCAATTCCTGGCCATAAAGGTCTTTTGACCCGGCTGCTAATCCACGTTCATCCATCTGCTTGTCCTTTCTGACAACAAAAAACGCCCCTGCAAACTAAATAAATAGTTTCCAAGGACGCTTTCACGTGTTCCCACCTTTGTTTCTTCTTTGCTTGCACAAAGAAGCTCATTAACCTACTAGCATAGGTCGATTCGATATCGGGAATTACCGGAATGGTTTTTGGACCACTCAGCTCATTAGTGTGTTTTCATAGCAGACACTAGCACCCATCTCAATGCGTTAGCTTGGGCGTTCTCTGTACAGGAGGTCTGGCATTACTTTTCTAACTTCAGCTTCAAAGTTTATTAGATTGTTTTCATTATAGTTCTAATTTCATCTTTGTCAACATTTGATTTTAATTAATTTTTTCAAATTAATCTTAGTCTGTAAAATCAGTTCCACAATCGAGCAAGACCTGTTCTAGTTGTTCATAGTACAGGCCCTGACTGGCCACATCATGAGCATCCGACCCATAAACCATTGGAATACCAATCTTAACAGCTTCTTTGACGATGGTTTCAGTGGGATAGCTTTCGCCATTATAGGGTTTGGAAAGTCCGGCAGCATTAAAATCAATTTGCCAATTTTTCGCCTTGATTTTTCTTAGAATTTCGGTGATTTTTATTTTAATATTCTCATCAAATTGAGGCAAATTAAAGTAATGCTGGTATTTACGAATCAGCGTCATATGGCCGACCCGGACAGTGATAGCCGAGTCAAAGTCTAAACCAAGACTGGCAGCCACTGTTTGATAATACCGGTCAAACAATTTTTGTGGCTGGACTAATTCACTGGCGAAGTCCTCCCCAAAGGCAGCTTCACTATAGTCAATTGGCCGAATGTCTCCCAGATCATCAGTCATAAAGTGGACTGATAGGATAATTTCGTCCAACCAACTAGCCTGATGGTTAATAAATTCTCGAATTTCTTGCTCATACCCGGGCAAGTAATCAACTTCCAGCCCGTGTTTAATTTTAATTCGATCTCGGTACTGGTCAGCCACCTGATCTACTTCAGCCCGATAGAGCGGTAATTCGACTTGAGTCATAGCGGATTCCAGGCACTCGTCGATTGGCCCAACAAAATCTTGCAAAAATTTTTTAGGCAAAGGGGCATGTTCCGTAATGGTATATTCAGTAAAGCCCTGGTTAATCGCCTGTTCAACATAGGCTGCCAAGCTCTCCTGGCTACCGTGGTGGGAAAATCGGCTATGTGTGTGTCCGTCTTTTTTTGTCATCCCTGCTCCTCAATAGGTTGATTGGCCTGCGGTGTTACTTGACCACACATTAAGCTATCTTGGAAAAAATAGCAACTTCTCCCTAAAATCTCACGACTTAATTTAACTCCAAGTCAACCTTTGCTTAATTATCATACTGATGGCTACCCTTGTTAAAATCAATAAAAAAAGGGCAAATTGCCCTTTTAATTTTAAAATTTAGTTTGCCAAGGGAGTCTTAGCAGTAGACCGTTGTTGCCGGAATAAGAGAATGAGAATTCCGATAAAGGCCCCAGCGATAGCTGGCAAAATCCAACCAAAACCATCAGCTGCTAATGGCAAGTATTGGTGATAGCCATTAATTAAGTTGTTAATGGCAGAAATTTTCAACAACGGTGAATTTGCCAAAGCATCCAGGCAGGCGGGAATGGTAACACTAGCCATCACTGCCCGGTACATAATTGGAGACTGCTTAACCCACTTGTTTGAAATTCCAAGAAGAATCAAAGTTAAGGCAAATGGATAGAGGAACATCAAAACTGGTGTTGACCATTGAATGATGTTCGTCAATCCAGCATTCGCTGTGATGAACGAACCACCGGCAATTACTCGCAACCACCAGATGTATGAAATCTTTGGGAAAACATGGTTCAAGTCTTGGGCAAATGAACCAAAGAGACCCATGGCAGTCGTAAAGACGGCCAAAGTAACGATGATTCCGGTCACTAATATTCCTAAGTTTCCTGCGTAATGAGTAATGATCTTACTGAAGGCAGCTCCACCATTCGCAGCCACTGACATCTTACCCAAACTAGTTAAGCCGAGCAAAACTAAGGCAATGTAGAGTAATGCTTCCCAGAAAATACTAATTAAACCAGCCTTGGCCAAAATTTTTGGTGTGGCAGCATCGTCAAAGCCCATTTTTTTAACAGCGTAAATGGCAGACACAGAGAAACCGAGCAAAGCCAATCCATCCATTGTGTTATAGCCATCCAAGATTCCTTGGAAACCGGCATTAGATTGGTAGGCAGTACTAGCACTTTGATGGAATGATCCCATTGGCAAGATCAAAGCCAAAAGTAAGACCGCCGCAATGAAGATCAAGAACAAGGGATTCAAGTACTTCCCAATCCACTTCATCAATCCAGACTTCTTAATCGTCAAATAGTAAGCAAGGCCAAAGAAAATTCCTGAGAAAATCAACATGCCTAGCGTTTGGAACTTTGCTGGCAAGAAGGGACTGATTCCCATCGTGAAGGCTGTCGCAGCCGTACGTGGTGTGGCAAAGAGAGGACCCAAGGTAAAGTGAATTGCAACCAAGGCTGCTGTTCCAAACCAAGGAGCAACCGGAGCCGCAATATCATAGACACTTTTACTTTTGGTCATACTGATGGCCAACATCGCCAAAAATGGTACCAAGCACCCTGTCAGCAAAAATCCAGCAGTGGCCGGTAGCCAGTTATGACCTGCCATCTGTCCCAACTGCACTGGGAAAATCAAATTCCCGGCTCCAAAAAACATTCCAAAAATTAATGATGATAACAAAAGTAACTGTTTTCGACTTAATTTATTCTCTTTCATAATTATTCTCCCTTAAGAACGTTATTCAACTTCAGCGGTTAGTTC
>NZ_DF968000.1:99568-120858 GCF_001047075.2 Fructobacillus ficulneus | reverse complement strand
TGGGTCTTTTAAACCTTACGTCAGCTGCCTACCCTTCAGAAACTGAGGATAGGCGCACAACAAAGTATCAGCGCTTATCCTCTAGATAACGACGCTGACGACGACTCGTGAATTGTTGTTCGTAAAGTTTTTCATTGGTAATTCCTCTTGCTTAATTGATACTTATATTAAAACACTATGAGAGAATGGTGTCAACATTTTTTTATTTATTTTTTAGTATTTATTCGCTTTGCAAAAATCTAACAATCCTTCACCGGCGGATTTGATGGTGAAGAACCTGCCCAGTCAACCGTTTCATTTGGTCATCGCTTCGAGTGCTGTCCGTATCCACAGTGATTAACACATGACTTGCTGGCTGCGCATCATCATTCACCGGGGTCGGATTTGGAAAGTCTAAATGATAATCTTCAGCTGTTAATAAGTAGCCAGTCAGGGCTTCATTTGCCGCTACAATAGCTTCCTCATTTGTTTTCCCATACGTATTAACTGTTGGAAAATCAATAAAGAATGCTAACAAACTCAATCATATCAACATTTATCCAATAAAAAACCGCCACCCTCATCCATCAGATGAGAATAGCGGTTTTTCTTACTAGAGGTGGCAACCGGAGTCGAACCGGCGATCAGGGTGTTGCAGACCCATGCCTTACCACTTGGCTATGCCACCAGTAAGCGTTTAAACAACGCTTATAATTATAAATAAAATTAGACTAAATTACAAGCCTCTGTAGCAAATAATCTTCTTAACCAA
Source organism: Fructobacillus ficulneus (assembly GCF_001047075.2). Lineage (GTDB taxonomy): Bacteria > Bacillota > Bacilli > Lactobacillales > Lactobacillaceae > Fructobacillus > Fructobacillus ficulneus. The sequence goes on along the minus strand of NZ_DF968000.1, from coordinate 120,107 downwards.
GCTTATTATCAAGCAGGATTTGCTTCATCGCTGCTTGGATTTCATCTGGTTTGACCCACTCCTCAAAATGGTCTGCATCCAAAGGTAAATATTCAAAATTTTCGTTAATGAATTTTTCAACCTTTTCAACGTGGGATGACCGTGGAATGTTCATTTTCAAAATACGGACTTCCTTAATGAACCCATGGTCTGCAGCATATTCTGCCCGAGAGTTTTCAGAAATATTGCCCAACTCATAATAGACTGTTCCGTCATTTCGGGTAATTTCTTCAATCAAATTAAAGGTCTGATTCATCTAAAATTTTCCTACCTTCCTTACGATAAGTTCGTTCAACCATCGTTGTTGATAGCCAAATCGACAATAAAATACCAATCATCCCCAACAACATTGTAGCGACTTCCATCACCAGTAACTTACCATTCACAAATTCCGCAACCGAATAGTGCAAACGGACATACCAAACTAGCAAAGGAATATTGGCTCCTAACATTCCGAAAAAGAGCGTATTAACCGCTGTCCCTAGAATTTGGCTTCCAATCGTTTCCGCATGAGCCGCTAAGGAATCCTTTGTTATCTCTGGTGACCGTTCAATCACTTCAAATAAATCAGAAGTAACAGCCATTGATGCTTCAGCAATCGCCCCCAGAGCGGAAATAACCATCACAATCATCACTAAATGACTGAAACTAATCCCGATATTCAATGAAAGGCCCTCAAGCTCATCCGAATTTTCTAAAGTATAGCCCTGGATTTGAGCAAAATACTGGGTCAAAAATGCTAGTAGAGCGACAATTGTTGTTACGACAACAGAAGTCTTCCATGCTAGTGCTAAGACCTTTCCTCGGCCTGCCGACAGATAAATTGCAACAGAAAGAATCATGACTGCAATTACTGCCGTAACAATATAAGCGTTAAAGCCAAGGTTGACCAAGACGATTAGGGCAAAAATCAAAATAAAATTGAGCATTAAGCCGAAAAAAGTTTTTAAGCCCTGTTGGCCCCCAACAATCAGCAATGAAAGAAAAAGCAAGGCCACTAAAACAAAAATTGCATTCATAGTCTTGCCTCCTCTTCTTCATCACGGTGTCTCAATAACGCCGCTGTAATTCCGGCTGTGACTGGGACAGCCCAGACAATTCCAATAGCAGACACCACAGTCTGCAAGATTCCCAAATTCATGACTTGATCAGTGATATAGGACCAGTTATTACCATTCCGGAGCATCAAAACAACCATTGGAATCGTTTCAGCAATAAAAATCATGAACAAAACGTTGGTCAAGGTACCAAGAATTTCCCGACCAACTGACAAACCAGCATCCCGGTAGTCACGGAATGGTCGATGCGGTGACTCACGGTGGAGACCAAACAGGCCGGCCACAATATCTGCCGATTCATCCATCACCGCTCCTAAGACACCAATTGTTGCTTGGGCATAGAAAATAGGCGTTGGCACTTGGGTTACAAAGGACATCGTTTCAAAATGAACCCCGGCACTGCCAGTCATTTTCAAAACCAACGCCATAATGCCCATTGCTAGGGCTGTCGCAATAATCGTCGATAAAAGCGTTATCCGTGCTTGCTTAGTTCGACCCAAAACGAGCCTTAGGGATACTATTGCTAAAATGATTGCCAGCAAGGCAAATAACAAAAATACCGGCATAATTTTGCTATGCACGTCGATTAAAATTGCCCCAGCGAAAATCGCAGCATTGACGACCAACGACAAAAGCAAAAAACTCATCTTAGTGAAGCGGACATAGACAAAAGTGCTAGCCAAAAAGAAAGCAATTAAAGCCAACAGAGTTGAATCTCGTTTGATTGTATCAACTTGGAACTCACCATTTTGCTTTTTCAACAAAACTTGGTCGCCCACTTTGAACTTAGTCGTCATTGCCTGTGAATTCATATAGTCGTTTTCGACGTGAATCACGTGATCTGACCGATTAATCATCTTAACCGTTAATTTTTGTGTAATTTGACTGTCTTGGTTATTGAATTCGTCGGTGGTATCCTGTGATTGGGTTTGATGAACCCGTGTTATCTCACCGACGGGACCAGGGTATAAGGCGCTATCCCAGCGACCAATCAAAAAGGCTACCACCGTCACGGTTACAATGATTGCTAGCCGTTTGACTTGCTTTTTCATGTTGAAGCTCCCTTCAAAAGCCTGCCTTCTCTCCTGACTCTAATAAACAAAATAAAAAGGCCGGGCTTAGTCACCGCAGCCTTTGCTAACGTTAGCGTTGCAAGCGTAAGTTTTGACCAGCAACAGCTACCGGTTGGGCCAAGAACTGAACTCGCTGCATTAAACGAGCAGCCTTCCCGCTTTCTTTGCCATCCTTCGTTTGTGCTAAATACTCCTCTAACGAGGATAAATCAAAATTAGACGTAAAACAAGTTGTTAGTTCATTTTGCATTCGATATTCTAAAATGACCGACAAAATTGAGTCTCTGGCCCAGGCCGACAAATTATCAGTTCCCATGTCATCTAAGATTAAAACTTCGGCTTGCTTGGCCTGGTTAAGCAACTGATCGATACTTTGGTCATTGCTGCGGTTAAAGCTGCTTTTAAGTTGTTCAATCATCGAAGTCCAATGAACCATCATGACGGCGACTCCACTTGCAGAAAGGGCATTGGCCAATGCCCCCATTAAGTAGGTTTTACCTACTCCAAAGTCGCCGTACAGGTACAGACCCGGCACGAAAGTATCATCATCCTGGTTATCATACTTTGACACTAGGGCATCAAACAGGCGTACGGTTGCTGAAACAGCCGCCTCACGTCCTTGGTGTTGTCCCATTTCAGCAGTGATGACTTTCAAATCCGCTTGCCGGACATCCTTGGGCACCGAAACCATCTTCAACATCTTTTTTTGCATCAGAGCCTGCTGTTTAACCTCGCTAGCCTGATAAGTCACATGTGGATAACCCTTTTCAATCGTCAGGATTGGGTAATAGCCCGGATAAAGACTTGTTTCCGGATTTTTTGCTTTCTTCTTTTGGACTACAAATTCAAAGAGGTCCATCATCGAAATTGTAAAAGCATTTTCGCGGAGTTCGCCTTGATGATCACGCCAAAAATTTTGGACATCCTCATCATTTTTAATCATTTCCAAGGCGTGTGCCAACCGTCCCTCAGAAACCTGAGGATACTTTTGACGAAATTCTTTTAAAACTGTTCCTAAATCTTTCATCATCAGCCTCAATTCTTTGTTCGGCGATTCGCGAGCAAAGCCATCAAGGCTTTTTCATCTTCGCCCTGCGTAGCTTGGCTCTTCACCTGGTCGTTAGTAGCCATCTTTGGCTCGACCTTTTCTTTCCGATTTGACCAATTTGATTGGTAACGTCGGTTTGAATTGGTCGTATTAGTCCGAGCTTTTTGTCGATCTTGGTGGTTTTTGATTGCTTCGACTGCTTTTTCAGCACTAGTAACTCGAAGCTTAGCCCAGTCGTTAGCAATAGAATCAACTAAGTTTCGTTTCAAATCACTGTTCCCCATGTTCACGAGAACTTGGTAAATTAAAATATTAATAACCGGAACCGGTAAGATATTTTTACCAAGCAAATCCGTCAGTAATTGTCCTTCCGCCTTCGTGACATAGCCATGGTTATTTTCTTTAATTTGCCGTAAAAAATCGATCGGACTGAGTTGGTTAGCAGCTTGGAATAAAACCTGCAATCCAGCCGAATTTGCTTGTTGATTTGAAGCTGGTGCAGCGGTTGTTTCATCCTTGATCTTCATTGCTGACTTAGAATCTTGAGTCGTACCACCCACTCTATCCTGTCCCTGGTTAGCCAGTTTCGTCTTCGTTGTCGTCTGGCCCCAATTTTCCTGTAAGTATGCCATAAATCCTGGACGATTTAAACGGTGGTTGTCTAAGTTCAAATTTCTCGTGATAGCCGTGGCCATTTCAGCTTCATTCAACCCATATAGGACCTGTTGCGTCACAATAATCTGTCGGTCTGGTGCCAATAACTCAGCCGTCGTGCCATGGACCAAGGCGGTCATGGCTTCAAAATCAAAGGCCTCGGTCTTGAAATCTAAATCAGGAATAGCCTGGGGGCCTGCTAAGGCAACCCGCGGTCGTTGGGTTGCCATTGGATTGTCGAAAAGTTCTAAGAAGTTAGCCGATAAATTAACAACATTATCGCCATGATTTTGACCAGCGGTCTGACCAGCATAACGTTGGGCTAAGACCTGGTAACGGTCCTCGCCAGCATAGTAAAACAACAATCCAGCCAATAGGTCTTCAGCAAAAAAAGCTTTTGCTGTTAGCGGTGGCTGAATTTCATATGTATACCCGGCAAAGGCACCAGCTTCTTGATAAAAGGTTTTAAGCAAACCGACAGCTTCTAAGGCCTGGCGGGCATGAACTAAATCAGGCAAAGACAAAGTCAATGTATCTAGGAGTAAGTAGTGGTCATTCCACTGCTTCTCCCCAGCCTGATTTTCCTGAACCAAAAAATGATAAAGAGCATAACCCTTCGCACCGATAAAAGGTAGGTACAAAGAAAAAACGCGGTCTAAATCGGCTAATGAAACCGGTGCAACCAGGCTTAAATAAGCCTTTTCTTTCGCCTGAAATTCAATTGTCTGCTTGGAAACAGCCATTTTTAATCCTTTTTTAACTCCATCAAATACTGGTCAACTTGTGCTGCCAATTCAGCCGTTGTCCCATTGTTATCAAAGACAACATCAGCTCGCTGGGCCTTGTCTTCAATACTAATTTGGGCCTTAATCCGACTCTGAGCAGCATACTCATCGAGACCATCACGGTCCATTAAACGGTCTAGTTCAGTTCGAGGGTTAGTTGCGACAACTAGGATTTGATTAAACCAATCCGTCTGATCGTACCCTTGTTCATAAAGTAATGGGATAGCGATAAAAATAATCGCATCTCCCTGCATTTTGAAAAAATTAATCTTGTCTTCGATTGCGGAATGAATCGCAGGACTAGTAATCTCTGTTAATGCTTTCAAGAGGGCTGGGTTTTGAAAAACCCGCTCACCTAGCTTTTTCCGGTCTAAGACACCATTTTTGATGACATCTTGGCCAAAGGTGGTTTTGATTTTTTCGAGAGTAAAAGAACCTGGTTCAACAACTTCACGGGCAACTAAATCGGCGTCAATCACGTGGTATCCCGCCTGAGCTACCAGCTTAGTTACTGCTGATTTTCCAGTTGCAATACTTCCTGTTAACCCAATAATTTTCATGATTCACCTTTCTGTAGTGCATAAGCAAAGGCCTGACTTGAGTATACTACACGACATGTATTCAAGTATGGCGTGACATAGATATAAGCCAAACCGAAAGTCAAAATACCCAAGATATGCCAACCAATGAAAGAAAGCTCCAACTTAAAGAGTTCCATCTTCCGACCGTCCATCACCTTACGGGAAATCGTGATATAGTCCGTCAACGATTTCTGGCGACGGTCAAAGAGCAAGTCCATCTTGTATGCGTAATAAGTTTGAGAATATGAAAAGGGTTTGATGAACAAAGGAATAAACAAAAGTGACCAAATGAAAAGCAAGATATTTTGCACGAAAGCCAACATCACTGTTGCCACAAAGTTATGAAAGCGAAAAGCTTGCAGGCTTTGGCGCCAATGAACTTTTTCCTTTGGCTTTTGAAAATAATCGACAATTGTCCATTTAGCAGACCAGGTAAAAAGCAAACCAATTGTTCCCGTAATGGTTTGAACGAAATAATCGTTTTGTTGGTCCAAGTAGGCAATTTCGCCAGTTGTTTGATAGCCATGGTAGATGATGTATGCCAGCGTTGCAATACCAATCATCTGAAAAATATTATAAATAATTAGGAGCCAGTTGGCTTTAAAGGCTGATAAAAAATTACCTGATAACTGCTTCTTAGCTGTGACTTTAACGCGTTTACGAGAGATGGGAGTTAATTCTGTCATGAGATCCTTTCGCCTACGTCAGGGTTGATCGTGCCCTAATCGGCGTGTTTTTATTATAGTAGAGTTCATTCGTTGTTATTTTTTGATTTGGCACTTGGGGCAATAAGTCGTGCCTCGTTGGGCGACCTTGATTTTCACCAAAGGTTCACCACACCGTCGACAAGGCTCACCAACCCGGCCATAAACGTCGAGTTCATTTTGGAACTCACCGACTTCACCGAAGACATTTGAAAATGAATGAACAGTCGTTCCGTGGTGTTCGGTGGCCCGGGCCAATTCGGTGATGATATTTTCCCGTAGGTTAGCTACTTCGGTAGCGCTAACTTGGTTGGTCAACGTTTCCGGATGAATTTTTGATTGCCACAAGACTTCGTCGGTATAGATGTTACCCAGCCCAGCTAAATTGGCCTGGTCCAGCAAGAAAGGCTTAATCATCCGGTGTCCCTTGGCTAAAATCTTAGCCAAGTATTCTTCAGTTAAATCACTTTCAGTGGGTTCTGGCCCCATTTTGGCAATACCGGGAACAACTTGATTTTCTTGTCCAGTTTTTACCAACTGCATCCGACCAAAGCGACGGGTATCGTTATACATTAAATCCCGGTCGTCGGCCAAGTTAAAAATGACTTCGGTATGCTTATGAGGGGTTGCACCGGCCGGTTCGACCGAGTACTGGCCTTCCATCCGCAGGTGGGAAACCAGGGTCTGATCACTGGAGAGGCGGAAGAGCAAGAACTTACCCCGGCGGTCAATTTTTTCAATTGTCGCACCGATTAAATCTTCTTTAAACTCAGCCAGGTCAGAGACAATTGCCTTGGGATATGGGACCTGAACTTTGTTGATTTGAGCCCCGGCAACCAAGGCGGTCAATCCTCTGCGGACGGTTTCCACTTCAGGTAATTCTGGCATTGGTCTACTCTTCCTTTCCACTAAAGCTTGAAAATATTTTTCATTTTGAATAGTTTTCAGTAATCATGAATAAAAATAAATTAAAGATACGTTATCATCCATTTTAACACAGTGTTTAGCAAACTTTGTCAGTCAAAGATGGCGAACTCAAGCAATTTTTAGATAAAATCAATGTTTAATTATAACAAAAAATAGGCCAGTTGGCCTACTTGTCTTGGTGTTTAATTTTGAAGAGTTTTATTAGCTGACTAATCATTCATAACTCTAAAATATATTGCTTATAAGATAAAAATCTAACTACCTTGCGACGAAATTTTCTAATTCTAAAAACTGCCAAAAATTAATAATTTGCACTCCAAAGTATTCGGCCACAAATGGAATTTTAGATTAATTACTTGATTGCATACCATTTGGTCCTGTCTTGCGTTCTTCAGACACAATAATAAAGTCATGCTTTAACGCACTAGAAATAATCCAAGGATCGGCCTTGTTAGCATTTTGTATCCACGATTCGTAGCCGGCAGGAGACCATAATTGTGAAGTAACTAAGTAATCAACAACTTTCTTATACTCTGCAATCGAATTTGATGAATTAATTTGGACTTCATCATAATTTTTCCTTAGCCAACAACTTAATTCATCATCAATAACGATAATTTCATTGTAAACCTTATCTAACAAATGAATTTTTTGATTATTCTTAAAGAAACGCCAGATGACCGGAAAAAATTTTTGACGATAGTAGCGATTGGCATTAATTAGGATATTAGCATCTAATAAATACTGCTTCATTACTTTACCTCAGAAATACATGTATCCATCACTAGGCTTAATTCACCTAACTCCAAACCCAGCAATGTTGCTAACTTAGTTGGTAAAACTGTTTCTCGATGGAATTCGTCGAAGACTGCCTTCAGATAATGACTGTCTATGCCTTTCAGCCTGTCCTTAATGCGACTGTTGGTCTGATTGGTTCGACTACTCTTTATATTTTTCATCGATATTGGTCGATTCACTATCATCGGCAGGTTCAGAAAACCATTGACCACTTTTGGAAAATCATTATGATTAGCTGAAATTGGCTGTAGTTTCAATGACCGCAAAAATTTTGTTGTTAGCTGGTTAATTAACAATTCTTCGGACGATTGTTGGCATTTGCTAATTAGTAATTCATCACTTGCTCGTAGTATATGAATCAACTCGTGAATTAAGTAAACAGGATACTCCTCTTGATTAGCTTTAAAATTAACGAATACCAATGGCGCATAATCATCCAAAAGAGAAAACGCACGGAAACTATCATCTGACAAATCCTCATGTGCTACTTGATTAACACCACTCTTATTCATTACCAATATACCTAAATCTGAAATCTGATTTTCTAATTGAATCACTTGCTCTTCAAAAGTATTCGTTGCCTTGACATGAAGTAATTTTTGCAAGATCAAAAATGATTCTTGTAAACTTTTATTTTTCAACCGTCCAATCGAAATTAACCTTTGATTTGCACAATTACTTTCTTCCTTGTACCACGCTTGTCGGCTCTGCATTTCATGGATAACGTTGCAAACCGTTTGACTAACATTACTTGGCACATTTTCTGGATTATGAAATTCTAAATCAATATCATTATTTGGAATTTCATCTAGCAGTAAGTCACCAAATGACACATGCAATTCCACCGACAACGTCTCTAATTGCTTAACCGTCGGCCTTAAATACCACACATCTTTTGGATTTAGCCAGGTATACCCATGCCTAATTGCTTGCTTTTCTTTTGTTGATATTTCAGACCAATAAAATGCCCAGTCAATCAGTTTATTTTGCACACTAATGCGATATTCCTGCATGAAAGTACCTCTCTTCGTTCCAATAACTAATTCAATATCGGCAATAATTTAAGCAATTAAATTCAGTATTTTGATAAAAGGGTCATTAGTAGACCTCCTAAAACAGTAAATTCGGCTGTCGGATTATTTTTAAACGACTATATTTACCTCAATTTTACACCGGAGGAATCCTAAAATTTATTCCAATTCACGATAATGATTGCACAAAAAATAGGCCATCACTGGCCTATTAAAGTTTACGATTTGTTTATTTAAACCCAAGCAGGATTAGTCCTTTGAATCCTTAGGACCCTTGGCCCACTTTGGCTTACCCTTATCCTTCTTTTTCCGGGCTTGGTGCTTCTTCTTGGCCTTGGCTTGCTTAGCGAGCAGTTCCTTTTGCTTCTCCAAATCAACCTTGGTGTCCTTCGACCAAGTCTTAGACTTAGCATCCTTCGTCCGTGGACGGCCTTCACCTGACTTGACGCTAGAACCACCCTTGGTTGGACGGCTGTCATTATCTCGACGGTCGTCCTTGGCTGGGCGTGGTGTATAAGTGTTTTCAGAAGCTGACTTATCACCCTTTGGCCGTTTGACCGTGTCTTCGATCTTCTTCATGTCCTTATCGACAGCATCCGACCAGTCAAACTTGGTCAATGGCATCGTTTCGGGCAGGTACTGCTTCAACTTCCGAATATCGTGGTCGTTACCCAAGTTCAAAACTTGACCCGGCAAACCAGCCCGGCCAGTTCGACCAGTTCGGTGCAAGTAAGTCGTGATGTTATTTGGAATTTGCGCGTTAATCACCAAGGGCAACCCTTGAATATCAAGGCCACGGGCGGCCACATCAGTTGCCAACAGCAAGTCCAACTTCCCCTTCTTGAAGGACTGCAAGGCATCGGCCCGCTTTAAGTGGGACTTTTCGTTGTTTCCAACCGACATAACTGAGGCATGTTCGTGTCGCAAAGCGGCTTGAGCAGCTACCAAGGCCCCAATCGTGTTGAAGAAAACGAGGGCTTGTTGGTGACGGCGGGCTAATTCAATCAAAACCTTGTGATTTGCCCGGGCATCAACGTGTAAGTACGTGTGGTCAATACTTTCAGGCGCTTGGTTGTTCACTGAAACGGGCTTAACTGACTTACCGAAGAGGCGTTCTACCCAGGCCAAATCAACCCCAGAAGTGGCTGAGAATAGGGCCACCTGATCCATTTGTGGCAAGGCTGCTGCTAACCGGTCCAAGTCTTCTTCGTGTTCCAAAGTCAACGTTGCGTCGGCTTCATCGACAATCAAAGTCTTGAAGTTCTTAGTCTTCAGGGCGCCACCATCAATCATCGTCAAAACCCGTCCCAGAGTTCCAACCACAATCGCAGGCTTTTCCTTTTTTAATTTGTCAGCTTGGCGCTTACCGTTGGCACCACCAATCAAGGCAGCAACCTTCACGCCAACCTTGCTGGCGTAGGGACGGATAACCTGGGCTAATTGAGCACCCAATTCTTGGGATGGCGCCAAAATCAAGACCTGGCTCTGCTTGGCCGTCAAATCAATCCGTGACAAGACGGGCAAGGCAAAGGCCAAGGTCTTTCCAGACCCCGTTGGGGCAAGGCCATAGACAGACTCACCGTCAGTCATCCGATTAAAGAGGGCGGCCTGGATGGGCGTCTCTTCCTTAAATTGTTCGTTAAATGCTTCCATTAAAGCTGGTAAAATCATATTATTTTCCTTATCATCGACCAACAGTTGGTCGCTAGACTTCTATGTCTATTATAACAAAAGCCACCGTGCCTGTTTAGCACCGACCTTTAGCAAATAAAAAAACCTGGCTGATGACCAGGTTTATTTTTATTCTGAATATTCAAAAACAAAGTTTGTATCGTTAATACGGACGTCATCACCATCTTTGGCGCCGGCTTCACGAAGCTTTTCGTCAACACCCATGTGGCGCATTTGACGAGCAAAGCGCATCATTGTCGCTTCACGCTGCATGTTGGTCATGGCAGCTAACTTTTCCAATTCCTTACCAGAAATTATCCAGCAAGATAGTTCGTCGTCCCAGTCAACTGAAATCTGAGGCTTGTCTTGCTTAAACTTGTAAAGCTTTTCTTCAGTTGTTTCTTCCTCTTGTTGGTAAGCGGCAGGAACCGGTGCTGTATCAAGCAAGTCGGCCGTCTTCCGCAACAAGTCATCAACACCGGCATGAGTCACGGCTGAGATTGCCACGATTTCTGGTGTTGTTGCCAAGCCAGAATCAGCTTCGACTTGTTCCTTAAATTGAGCGAACAAGTCGGCTGATTCAGGCATGTCCATCTTACTTGCCACAACGATTTGTGGTCGTTCCAAGATTGATGGGTCGTATTCTTCCAATTCAGTCAAAATCTTCCGGTATTGGGTGTAAGGGTCTTGCCCTTCAATTCCAGACATATCAACCAAGTGCAAGATTACTCGAGTTCTTTCAACGTGACGTAAGAACTTGAAACCAAGTCCAACACCTTGTGAAGCCCCTTCAATCAACCCTGGCAAGTCGGCCATAACAAAGTCACGGTCGTCACTCAAACGAACCATTCCGATGTTAGGGTCAATTGTCGTAAAGTGGTAAGCCGCAATCTTTGGCTTCGCATTTGAAACCACAGAAAGCAACGTTGACTTACCAGCAGATGGGAAACCAACCAAACCAACGTCGGCCAAAACGCGCAATTCCAAGCGGAGTTGACGCACTTGACCTGGTTCCCCGTTTTCAGACAATTCAGGAGCAGGGTTAGCTGGTGTGGCAAAACGAATGTTACCACGACCACCACGACCACCACGGGCAACCACTAAGGTTTCACCATCGTGGACAAGGTCGCCCAAAAATTCGCCAGTTTCGGCATCGGAAACGATTGTTCCTTGTGGGACCTTAATAATCCGGTCATCGGCTGATGCCCCGGTCATTCCCTTGGTACCACCATTACCACCGGCTTGCGCCTTAAAGTGACGGTTATAACGGAAATCCATCAACGTCCGCAGTCCTTCATCAACTTTTAAGATGATTGACCCACCATGGCCGCCATCCCCACCAAAGGGACCGCCCATAGCAACGAACTTCTCGTGACGGAATGAGACGATACCATCGCCACCCTTTCCGGCTTTTAATTCAACTTGTGCTTGATCAACAAATGCCATTTTTATTCGCGCCTCAAAGCGCTACTCCTTTTTTAATCCAATGAACCTAGATATTACAGTGTAGCATAAATCTTGAACGATTACTAGCTATCCTTGGTATTATCCCGGTTACGGCCACTCTGTCCACTGACTAAATCAAAAAGTCCTGTGAACATGAAAAAAGATAGCCAACTGACTCGCTATCTTAGTCAATAAAACGTTTTGGTTATCTTTTGAAAATTATCAATCGTTGGACTTTAATCAACCAACAATTTCATGTCTCAGGTTCATAACCGTGAGCTTTATCCTAGTACCATTGTAGAGAGTTTTAACCCTTTTTGCAAATTAAAGACGAACTTTAATTTTTTTATAATAACAAAGATAAATGCCAACAGTGTTAGTAGCAGCTGTAAAGAGCTGATTACTAACAAAGCTACTTCGTAGCCTGACATTGTGCCACCTTTCCGTGGTGGCACTTAATAACACTTCCATAAGCACACCACCACCTTTCGGCGGCTACCACATGACAACCGTACATAGTTTTAACAGAAAAGCCGTTACTCTCCACGCCCAGTGGTCAGTAACGGCTTTTCTTCTTAATTAGAATATTCGCGAACACAAGACGTGATTTCATTCGCTCCCGAATTTCATTTCACCATCTCCAGGTGTGGCGTTCCTTCAAAGATAAATGGTTCGCCCACCGGCTGAAAACCATACTTGGCATAGAAACCAGTGACCTGTTCTTGTGCTTCAATCTTGATTTCTCGATTCGGCCATTTATCCAAGCAAAGGTCTAGAATTTTTGTAACTAATTGGTCGCCAAACCCTTGACCTCGAACAGCTGTGGCAGTCACCACCCGTCCAAATGTCACATAGTCCTCTTTAGAAAAGACCCGAGCGTACGCCACAACCTCACCAGATTGATCATCTTGGAAAAAACATGGAATGCCTCAGGATCAAAGGCATCCAATTCATGGTAAATCCGTTTTTGTTCAACGACAAAGGTGTCGATTCTTAATTTTAAACACTGATAAAATTCCGTTGCATCCAGCTCGGTCATCTTTTTAATTTTCCACATAGTTGCCTCTTTTATCCATTAGCCGTATACTATTTTTATAGGAGTTGCATATGCAACTCATTTAGTAAAATTAATATTAATATACTAAGGATGTTTTTGCAAATGGATGATACAAATTTATTTCGCCTAATCGGAACCATTTCTAGACAGGCGACGAATGAAGTAAACCAGCAGGTTAAGGCTTACGGACTCGATAATAATCTCTTTCTATACTTACTGCGAGTCCTAGAAGAGCCTGGCTTAACCCAGTTTAAATTAACCCAACTTGTCCAAGTTGATAAAACGACCATGAGCCGGTCTTTAAAAAAATTAGAGACCCAGGGCTATATTACTAAACAGAGTGACCCAGCCAATAAAAATTTCAAAAAAATCTTTCCAACGCCTGCAGCCTTAGCGATTGAAAAAACAATCTCAGCGGTTGAAGAAGACTATATCAAGATCAAGTTGCAAACCCTATCAACCGACGCAAAGCAAGACCTGTCAAAGTTACTAGTGATGATTCAAGAAAGTCATAAAAATGAACAATAAGTTAAGTACCCGACTGGCCTTTCTATTACTTGGCATTGTCTTAATTTCTTTAGGGAATAGCCTTTCAATCCTATCATTAGCAGGAAATGGTCTCTGGACGGCCGCGGCTGTTCAATTAAGCTTAGTGACCCACTCTTCAATCAAGATTATCTTAATTATCATTGGCTTGATTGCATTATTGGCTAACAGTCTACTCACCAAATTTAATTGGCTACAAAGTTGCGGGGAATTGGTTTTCGTCTTTTTCTTCGGTAACTTAGTCAACCTCTTCATTCACCTGTTTCATCCAGTAACAACGCTTACCAACACAATGTTTTCCAAAACCTTACTCGCGATTTTGGGCATTATCATCGTCTGCTTAGGAACATCCATATACCAACGAGTTAATTTATGGATGTACCCAACAGATCATTTGACTGCACTTTTATACCATCATTTCTTCAAAAGCAACTTCGAAAAAGCCCAAATCATCACTTTCTTAATTCCCATCTGTATTATTTTGATTACTAGTTACCAATTAAAATCCCTTCAAGGAATCCAAATTGGGACCCTCTTTTCTCTCATTATGAATGGAAAAATAATTAAAATTTCAAATCAATACTTATTTCCATTTTTAAAATTTAACATCGATTGATGTATTCCACCGATGAGCAATTATTTCTTTAAAACTATAGATAAAGAAATATTTTTTGGCACGAGTTTACTGACCCTAGTTCCAAAACACTTAACCTAAATACTGTCTAAGATCATCCATTAGCACCTAAAATGCTTGAAACAACATTATTTCTGGTGTTATAATTCAGATATAGAAAGAGGACTAGCTCTAACTAGTCCTCCCCGGTTGTCGTAAGATAACCGCACAGATTGATAATCAATAAGAAAAGCAACCTTGTACGGTGAAATACAATGTGGTTGCTTTTTCTTATTGATTACTTTTTCAGTTCAATAATAATAAGCACAATCAATGTCAATAGCATTAGTACCGACTGTATTGAGTCGTTTACTAATGAAGCTACTTCGTAGCCTGACATTGTGCCGCCTTTCTGCGGTGGCACTTAATACTTCTTTCATAAGCACCACCACCTTTCGGCGGCTACCACATGACAACCGTACCTTATTTTACCATGGTCAATTTTGCATAAAATTCATGTAAAAGGCCCTCAAAAGGCCGCCAATACTATAAAAGCCGATACTTTCCACAGCTGTGGTCAGTATCGGCTTTTATGCTAATTTGGAATAGTGGCGCCTAGTTAGAAAAAATCTTCAGACATTTTTCCCTGTCACTTCGCCTGCGTATCCGCCAGTGACCAGTGAATCAATTGCGCAACCTTGGCGGAAATCCCCAAGGCTTCCAATTCTTCCGGTTTCGCCGCCTCAATCTTGGTAATCGAACCAAAATTAGTGAGGAGCTTTTGCCGGGTCTTGGGTCCAACCCCATCAATCGCGTCCAACCGTGAAGCCAAGGACTTCTTTGACCGTGACTGACGGTGGAAGGTAATGGCAAAGCGGTGGACCTCATCTTGGATTCGCTGTACTAAGAAGAAGCCCTGGGACTTGTGGTCCAAATGAACAATCTCTTCCGTTCGGCCATCAATCAGGTCGGCCGTTTTGTGCTTATCATTTTTAACCATGGCCGCGATTGGAATATCTAAGGCCAGCTCGTCTTCCAGAACTTCCTTGGCTGCGTGAAGCTGGATTAACCCACCATCCATCAAAATTAGGTCTGGCATATCGGCCCCCTCTTTCAATAAGCGGGAGTAACGCCGTCGGATGACTTCCTGGGTTTCAGCCCATTCATCCGCGTGGTCCGTTGACCGGATTTTAAACTTACGGTAAAGATCTTTATTTGGCCGACCATCTTCAAAGGTGACCATGGCCGAAACAATTTCCTCCCCCTGGGTATGGGAATGGTCAAAGGCTTCAATCCGGTGCCCCATTGAGATTCCCAGGGCATCGGTAATTTCCTTCATTGCTCCGGAAGTCTTCTGTTCGTTTAATTCCATCAAACGGAACTTTTCTTCCAAAGCAATCCGGGCGTTCTTTTGAGCCAAATCAAGGATGGCCTTCTTTTCACCACGGACCGGCGTCCGGACGGGAATATCCAAGGCTTCTGACAAGGTCTCATCATCAACCCCCTCGGGTACCAAGATTTCCTTGGGCTTTTGGATATTCTTTTGTAAGTAGAACTGCTGGATATAGGTCGTAAATTCATCAATTCCGTCACCAACAACCGAGAAGGTTTGCTTGATTTGCCGGATTAACCGAGCCTGACGGACGAACATCACGGAAACCGTAATCCAGCCCTTGTTCAGGTAGAAATTAAAGACATCACGGGGCGTTGAATCCGTCGACATGATTCGTTGACTTTCAACCGTCTCGTCGATGTACTTGAGTTGGTCGCGGAGGTCTGCGGCCTTCTCAAATTCCAAGTTTTCAGCGGCATCGTCCATCTCTTGTTCGAGACGCTTCTTCACGACCTTGGTATCGCCAGACAAAAACCGCTTAATCCGGTCAACTTGGGCATCGTAAACCGGCTTGGGCACTTCCTTAAAACAGGCTCCTAGACACTGACCCATTGAATAGTAGAGACAAGGGCGCCCCTGCTTCCCCTTGCACCGTCGCAATGGGTAATTTTTTTCCAAAAAATGGAGGGTTTCCTGAGCCGCAAAGACGTTGGGATAGGGGCCAAAGTAAAAAGCACCATCCTTTTTAACTTCCGACACCAGGGCCATCCGCGGATCACTTTCCCGGGTAATCTTAATATAAGGGTAGCCCGTCCCGTACTTCAACCGAATGTTGTAGTAGGGCTTGTACTTTTTGATCAGCTCGTTTTCGAGCAAGAAGGCTTCCTTGTCGGAATTGGTCACGATAAAATCAAAATCAACGATGTTGGCGACTAATTCGGCCGTTTTTCCAGTATGGTCCTGCTTAAAATATGACCGCACCCGGTTCTTCAGGTTCTTCGCCTTGCCGACGTAGATAATCTTACCCAACCGGTCCTTCATTTGATAAGAACCAGGTTCATCGGGTAACAAGAGCAGTTTTTGTTCAAGATGTTTTGACAAATTGGCTAGCATAACTCTATTATATCCTTTTACTTCTATGTACGAAAAGGCCGCCAATAATTTGGCGACCTTTTTTATAAGCACTAGGCCAACAGGGGCTTAGTTTACTTTTCGTTGTACTTAACAGCGGCAGAGATAAAGCTGTGGTACAAACCTTCTGGCTTGTTAGGCCGTGAGATAAATTCTGGGTGGTATTGTGCCGCCACGAAGAAGTCATTCTTTGGATATTCGATAACTTCCATCAACTTGTTATCAGGTGATGTTGCTGAGAAGACCATACCAGCCTTTTCAAATTCATCACGGTACTTCAAGTTAAATTCATAACGGTGACGGTGACGTTCTTGCACTTCTTCTTGGTTGTCATAAGCTGCAGCAGCCTTTGATCCTTCAAGCAAGCAAGTTGGGTAGAATCCCAAACGTTGAGTTCCCCCAAGGTCAGTCACTTCGTTTTGGTCGTTCATCAAAGCGATAACTGGGTGAGTTGTTTCTGGGTTCAATTCAATTGAGTTGGCATCGTCGTAGTTCAAGACATCGCGGGCAAATTCAACTGAGGCCAATTGCATTCCCAAACATACACCCAAGAATGGGATGTTGTTTTCACGGGCGTAGCGAATGGCTTGAATCTTACCTTCTGTTCCACGGGGACCGAAGCCACCAGGAATCATGATTCCATCCATCTTAGCCAACTTGTCAGCGACGTTTTCAGCAGTAACATCTTCAGACTTGATGTGGCTCAAGACAACATCAGTGTCTTGTGAGTAACCAGCGTGCTTCAAGGCTTCGTTAACTGAGATATAGGCATCTTGCAAGTCAGTATACTTACCAACAACGGCAACATGGATTTCCTTCTTTGGATGCTTGATTGATTCAACCATCGCCTTCCAATCAGTCATATCGGCAGCTGGCAAATCCAAGCCCAACTTGTCGACAACAACTTGGTCCATGCCTTGTGCTTGCAAGTTCAAAGGAATTTCGTACAAAGTCTCAACATCGCGAGATTCGATAACGGCTTCCTTGTTAACATCCGTAAAGGTTGCCAACTTGCTCTTCATTTCTTCATTTAATGGTTGTTCAGTACGCAAAACTAACATATCAGGTTGGATACCCAATGAACGCAACTGTGAAACTGAGTGTTGCGTTGGCTTAGTCTTGGCTTCACCAGCGGCGCGCAAGTACACGATCAATGATGTGTGGATGTAGAAGACGTTTTCGTTACCGAAGTCTGACTTCATTTGACGCAAAGCTTCGATAAATGGCAATGATTCGATATCACCAACTGTTCCACCAACTTCAACGATTACAACATCGGCGTCAGTTGATTCCCCAGCCTTAACAATCTTGTCTTTGATGGCGTTGGTGATATGAGGGATAACTTGAACAGTGGCACCGTTATAGTCACCCTTACGTTCCTTGGCCAAAACTTCTGAATAAATCCGACCAGTTGTCACGTTGGAATACATGTTGGTATTGATGTCCATGAAACGCTCATAGTGTCCCATGTCCAAATCAGTTTCCAAACCATCCCCCGTCACATATGTTTCTCCGTGTTGGTATGGAGACATTGTACCTGGGTCAACGTTGATATAAGGATCTAACTTTTGGATTGCCATCTTCAAGCCGCGGTTTTTCAACAACCGGCCCAAAGAAGCTGCGACGATTCCCTTTCCTAGAGAGGAAACCACCCCACCGGTAACAAAAATATACTTGGTTTGCTTCTTTGCCATAATGCCTCCTATGTTTGCCTGACATACAGGTTTCAACTATGGTTTTAGTCAAAACTACTTAAATAAAATAGAAAAACTCCCAAGCTGTGCTTGGGAGCAATAAAAGTTTTTCACATCAAATGTGAGCCCTAATATATATTACAGATTGCCCCTGTCCTTGTCAATACCTTTCGTTTGGAAAAATAAACATCGGAATGGTTCAACATTTTTAAGGGGTTTGGCCGGTAGTAAAATGAATGATTATTTTAGCTCTTTCTTCTATATTATTAAACACGAATTCCAAACCTTTTGCAAGAAACAGTGAACCCTCAATAGTCGTTCTTTCCTTGCATCAAATCTGAATCCTTGGCATGATTAATTTTCAACTTTTTGTTGTATGCTTAGACCAATAAAAAGTCGCGAGGCAAAACGGATGAAACTGAGAGAATTAACTTCAAATGACAACCTAGCATATCAAGGCTACAAAAATGCTTGGCACGAAAAAATGGTGCCAACATCATCATTTACTATTCTGCCTTTTAACGAATTCTTACAAAAACTAGAAGATGATAAAACTAATAAACACGGAAACTTCGTTCCGGCAAAAACTCTATTTTTATTTGATGACGATCAAATCGTCGGAAGCATCCAGATCAGATATGCTCTAACTAAAAATTTAATGGTTGAAGGTGGCCATATTGGTTATGGTGTGAACCCTAAATATAGAGGGTTAGGCTATGGCACAAAATTACTTAAGTTTGGGCTTGAAAGTCTTCAGCAAAATAATATTAGCACAGCTGTCTTAACCTGCGATGCTAGTAATTCAAATTCAAGAAAAATAATTCTTACTTGTAACGGTGTCTTAGATGCCCAATACACCATTAACCACAGCGCCAAGGAGCGTTATCTTATTTACTTAAATTAATCGAAACACTAGCTCAATCCGTGTTCTCATATGTCACTAGTGTTATCATAGCCTTAATTCAGAACTACAATTATTCAAGGATAGGTGGACAGTAAGATGACAGATTTTGATTACGACGTAATTTACATTGGCTCCGGTCATGGTGCGAACCACGGTGCCCTCAAGTTAGTACAACAAGGTCAAAAGATTGCCTTTGTGGAAGCCGATAAACTCGGTGGGACCTGTACTAACTATGGCTGTGATGCCAAGCTCCTTTTGGATGGTCCCTTCCAAGTCCTTGAAGACGTGACCAACTACCAAGAAGCTGGCCTAGTTGGCCAGCCAAACCTGGACTGGGAACAATTAATGGCTTCCAAGCATGCCATGATTGATGGCTTTCCCGCCGTCTTAGATCAAATCTTTGCAAAGGCTGGTATCAACCTCTACCGCGGTCGGGGCCGCTTACTTGATGCCCACACCGTCGAGGTAAATAATGAAAAGCTAACGACTAAGAACATTGTCCTCGCGACTGGCCTTCGCGACTCAACCCTGCCCGTTCCCGGTCACGAGTTCATCCATACCAGCAAGGACTTCTTAGATTTGCCAACCTTACCCGAATCAATGATCTTCATTGGGGCCGGTGTGATTTCGATGGAGTTCGCCTCCATGATGGTCAAAGCCGGCGTCCAGGTGACCGTTGTTGAATTTGGTGATCGAGCCTTAACCAACGTCCCCGCCAGTTATGCTAGCAAGATTGTGGCCAAGCTTGAAGATGAGGGTGTTCATTTTCATTTCAATGAAGCCGTTAGCCAGGTGGCAGAACAGGACGGGCACTTCACCGTCTCAACTCAATCCGGCCTGACCTTTGAAGCCGCCTATGTCTTTGGCGCTACCGGCCGGGTGGCTAATGTCGAAAACCTGGGCTTGGAAGAACTGGGTATCGAAGCAGGTCCGAAAGGAATCGTCGTCGATGACCACCTTCGCACGGCCGTTCCCAATATCTACGCCAGTGGCGATGTTGTCGAAAAAAGCATCCCCAAATTAACCCCCACCGCCGCCTTCGAATCCAACTACCTCGCCAAGGTCTTATCCGGTGATGACCAGCCCTTGGTTTACCCCGCCGTGCCCTTCACGGTCTACACCCTTCCCCGCATTTCAACATTGGGCGTTAGCCTCGACCAAGCAGAGGCAGACCCAGAAACCTATAACACCAAGACAGCGCCTTACGGCCAAAGTTTTGATACGAAGCGCGATTTGAAAGCCGAGGTCACCCTCGTTTACAGAAAGGCTGACCAAACGGTTGTCGGTGCGGTCATTTATGGTAACGACGCTGCCAGCCTGATCAACATCTTGACCTTTGTCGTCGACAAGGGACTCAAAACCACCGACCTCGAACAAATGATTTTTGGCTTCCCAGACGTGACCTATAATATGTTGAACAAGATTTAATTTCTATCAAAGACATTT
>NZ_DF968000.1:97875-99489 GCF_001047075.2 Fructobacillus ficulneus | reverse complement strand
AGACCCTCGCGGTCTGGCTCTTTTGTATTCTAATAGATTTCAAGCAACTGACTATATTCCATTCATTCACTTACTCAACTTCACACCGTATCCTCTTTGAAGTTGACGCCAAAAACACGAGGCAGCGCTAAAACGAATAGGAGACAAATCACCCCAACCAGGAAGAAGACCTCCTTCGGTTGGAAATAATCAAAGGCCAAGCTACAAATAAGCACGCCAAGTGGTGTCATGATTTGAACCCCTGTGCGAAAGACATTAAAGACGCGACCTTGGAGTTCATCTGGCACTCGCTGAGTGAGCCAAACCAAGATTGGTGTATTCATAATCGCAATAAGTGTTCCCATCACCAAATTAAAGATAATGATGAAGATTGAAAAGGCAATTTGATTGGTCAATTGCAACCAAAGGACTCCTGCTAAGACGAAAAAGAGTGAGCTCATTCCCAAGCTAATTTTCCAGGTCATATCGATTGGGTGACGAAAGGCTTTTCGCTTGGCCAAATAAACATTGGCTAGTAAAACACCAATTGAAACTGCCGCCTCAGAGACAGCATAAACTTGACTCGGTAATTGCAAGACGTGAACCTGAAGATAAGGGATGCCTACGTTGAAAGCCGCAAAGAAAAAGTTCAAAACGCAACCTAAGATAATGACTGCCAGTAGAATCTTATCCTGCCAAATAAACTGAAGTTCATTTTGCTTCACCGGCTCAGCTTCTATCTCTTGCTGAGTTTCTGTGTCTGAGTGAATATCCAGATTTTGATACTTCAAGCGCCACATCAATAAGAGCGTCAAGACTTCGGTCGCCAATTGCACGAGGACATAGGCATCAAAATTAGTACTAAAGACGGCATACAGAGCCGCCCCCATAATTGGACTGACAATGGTTGAAAGTGATGACACCATCTGCTCATAACTCCGCATCTTTTGGATATCTTTCTTTAAAACCAAAGCAGTAGCAGATGACATATAAGCCACGTTGAAAACCTGGCTAGCCAAGCTCAACAACATTAACAAGGCGAAAACGGCAATTAAAAAGATGTGCTGAATATTCAGTGAAATCACAGCAGCGAATCCCAGCAGTACCACAATATTAAAAAATTGCGTGGCAGCGATAATCTTTTTCTTGGGATATCGATCGATAAAGATTCGGATTACCGGTGCCATCAATAGCGTCGCTAGCGGACCAATCACCTGCGAAATTCCAAAAATGGATGCCGAGGTATAAACCTTCAAGAGGTAGAGCCCAACAGCAAATGAAAAAATACTACTACCAAATAAACCAACAAATAATGACATAGTGGCTAAGTAAACCTGTCGGGTGGATTGTTTCTCGTTCATCATTTCCTCCTAAATCCCCAACACTCAAACTCTTCATCTGCTAGTATATCATTAAAAAAAACTAATACATATCATTTATTTTTAATTTATATTGCGAGATATTTGCCGATAACCAGCAATTGTCTCAACTCATCATTCAGCGATAGATTCACCCATTTTGACTAAAAAAGCCCTTAACCAAATGGTCAGGGCTCGTTGATAAATGATCTTCAATCCAGTTAGTCTAAGTCAGACAGGAGCAAACGTATTTCACCGTTGTTATAAATGCTATTTT
>NZ_DF968000.1:42857-97776 GCF_001047075.2 Fructobacillus ficulneus | reverse complement strand
GGCCTTTTCATACGCAGAGATTAACTCTACTTTTCTTCTATATAATATTACTTAACTCATACATATTAAATTGTAGCCACACGATGAGCCCCAGCTCACCATGCTTTCATTAAAACAGCAAGGCTGTATAACCAACCAGGCAAACTTCAACAAGAACATCAAGGGCGATGGACCAAGTCCGGTCGTTTGCCATGTCTTGATTGTGACTAGTGTGCATTGGTTGCTTTGACATTTTCAACTTCCCCTTTTCGAAATACTTGTTTGTAAGATAAAAGGATCCCATTACTACAAGCTGGGGTCTTTTTGGCTACTTTTCTTGGTCAGCCTTTTCCCGGCTTTCATGTGAAGACTTTTCAAATTCGGATTGCTTGGCTAGACGTTCTTCTTCGCGCTTGGCATCCTCAACTTCGCGGGCATCTGCGGCTTCAAATTCATGCTTCTTCTCCATGATTATTCCCCCTCAAATTCCTTTTTCTCGGCTTCGAAATCTTCATTTTCATGACGAGCTTCCTTATGTTCGGCATGCTCTAGGCCGTCTTCTCTTTTATCTTCGTGGGCTTCAGCAGCATGGTCTTGCGCCTGCTTATCCTTGGCCTTTTCGAATGATTCTCGGTTCTCTTCTGATCCATCACGTAAAGTTGACATAAGCATTACCCCTTTTTCTATATTTATTACCTTCATTCTAGCACTGCAATTTGATAATTCAATGGATTTGTCAGGAAATATTACAAATAAATCATAAACTGTAACAATTCTCAACTTTAAAAGGACAAGTCTGTCCTTCAAAAACTGTTCCAAGCAAAAAGCCCGTCCCGGTACTAATGCACCAAGACGAGCTTGCCACCAAACTGAGTTATCTCAGCTGATTAATTTTAATGCTTTATTTTTCAACTTGCTTACCACGATGGGTCCAGAAGTAGAAGGCAGCCATGAAGGCTAGGAAGCCAAAGCCGATGGCCAATGGCACCCGCGTATCTGGGTTAATCACCATGAAGACCAAAGTCATGATTAAGAAGAGAATTGCGAAGTAGTTTGACCATGGTGACAAGGCCAACTTGAAGGGGTGGCCCTTCATCAAGTCAGGGTTTTCACGACGGAACTTAATTTGTGAAATCAAAATCACGAACCATGGCACCATTCCTGGCAACGTCGAGGCCGAGTAAACCAAGACGAAGATGTTGGCTGAGCCCTTCCAGAACAATGGCAAGACCCCGTTGATGATGATTCCAACTAAGATTCCCAATGACATTGCCATAACGGAAACGTCGGGAACGCGGTTCTTTGAAAGCTTCAAGAAGACCGGTGGCAATTCCTTTTGTTGGGCCAACGTGTACAACATCCGTGATGATGAGAACAAACCTGAGTTCAAGGCTGAAGTAGCGGCTGTCAACATCACGAAGTTGATGATTCCAGCGGCGGCCGTAATCCCAACCTTAGCAAAGGTTTCAACGAATGGTGACCCAACTGTGTCCAAGTGGTTCCATGGGTAAATCGTGATAATCACGAAGATGGCGCCGACGTAGAAAATCAAAATTCGAGCCACGATTGATTTGATTGATTTAACAATTGCTTCTTGTGGGTTTTCGGCTTCACCGGCAGTGATTCCGATAATTTCAATGGCTTGGTATGATGTCACGACAATTGACAAGGCAAACATGAAGCCCTTAATTCCGTGAGCAAAGAATGGTCCGTGCGCCCAAAGGTTTGAGAAACCAATGGCATGACCGTGGTTACCAAAGCCAAAGAGAATCATCAGCAAGCCCAAGATAATCATAAAGACAATCGTCAAGACCTTGACCAATGAGAACCAGGCTTCCAACCGACCATAGGCCTTAACCGTCACCAAGTTAGTCAACGTCAACAAGATCAAAACGATGACCCCAGTGACCCAGGTTGGAACACCCGGCCACCAGTAATGCATATAGTCACCAACGGCAATCGTTTCCGAAATTCCAACGGTTAACCACTGGAAGACATTGGCCCAGACGGTAAGGTACCCGGCAACTGGGTGAATATATTCTGTGGCGTAGTTGGCAAATGAACCGACGATGGGCTTGACGTAAAGCATTTCACCCAGGGCGCGCATCACAATGTACAAAACCAAACCAGCTAAGATATAGGCTAACAAGACCGAAGTTCCGGTCCACTTGATAGTTGAGGCTGAACCCATGAAGAGTCCAACACCAATTGTTCCACCAAGGGCGATCATTTCCATCTGAAACGATGAAAGCGACCGCTTTAATTCTTTTCCATTTCCATTTTCCATCTTACTTCTCCTCTGACGCAGGTTGATGCCAAGAAAAAAAGCGTCCCTAGACTTATATATCTAGGGACGCTAATTGCGTGGTACCACCCGTGTTTTGCTCAAGCAAAAAGACTCGAACAACACTCTTTATCCTTGATAACGGTTGGGAACCGGGCTTCATTTCACGCATTACTCAAAGGCCACAACTGAGGGAGTTTTCATTGTCTGGGGTCACCACTTTCACCAACCGTGATGTCTCTTGTTACGCCCGAAAACAATTACTCGTCCTCATGAATTACTAATTAGTTTAAGGCGTTCTTTTCAAAATTGCAAGAACTTTTTATTTTCAATTAATTTTATGACTCTCTTGAATTTCAAAAATCGCAGGGTTATCAGCCTTTCTCAATCATAAAAATCCAATCAAAAAGGTCTCAACTTTTACGGTTGGGACCTAAATTGAAAACTAAACTGGAAGTTAACTCAGCAGCAATTACTCGATTTTCCCTTCGCGGTCATACTGGCCCAAATTCATCAAACGCCAGATTAGCAAAGCACCTGCCCAAGCTAGGACAAAGACAACAACTAAGATAATACCCAATTCGTTAAAGTCCAGGCTAGCAGCCCACTGGCTAAGTGGATTATGCCAATCAAAGGTAGCAGTTAATGATTGAACTAAGTCCACAAAACCAATGAAGCCGGCCGCGATAATTGAAATACTGGTCAAAATCAAATTGAAGTACACCTTACGGTAAGACGTTGAAATGATCCAGTTATAGGTACTTGACATGAAGAACCCATCTAAGGTATCCATCAGACACATACCGGCCGTAAAGAACAGCGGTACAGACAAAATTGAATACCATGGAACACCGGCAGAGGTTGCTGTGGCAGAAGTTGCCAAAACGGCTACCTGGGTTGCCGTATCAAAGCCCAAACCAAACAAGAAGCCGACAATGGCAACTTGCCAGTTGTGGTTAATGAGGTTCAAAAGCTTCATGAAAATTCGGTAAATTTTTGATTCTGCGGCCAATTGTTTGTCGTCGGGATCAATAGTTTGCTGGCGCATCTTCCGGAAGTTTTTCCAAATCCCCGTCAAAATATAAGTATTAAAGAAGGCCAACATCAAAAGCATCACTGCGGCAATCATCGTTCCAAAAATCCCACCAACAGATTCAAAAACCGGCATTGAATGGTCGGCCCATTCAACAAACAAGACAGTCATAATTGTCAAAATCAAAACCACCAAAGAGTGACCAAACGAGAAGGAAAACCCAACTCCGCGAGTATTTTTGCCATCATTAAGCATCTTACGGGTCATGTTATCAATGGCCGCAATGTGGTCCACGTCAAAGGCGTGCCGCAAGCCAAAGGTAAATGAAATTCCAGCCATCCCCAACAATTGTGGGTACTGGCGGATTCCAGTACTCAAAAATACTGTTCCCATAGCCAAAATCAAAATAATAAAGGCGCCATACCGGGTGATATCAAATTTCCAACTGTGACCGTCTGTCATGAATTTTCGTCTCCTATAATTTCAAATCTTACTTAGTACATTGTCAACATCTGCTTGGACAACTTCATCATCGTTAACCTGTTCATTTTAGTAGTAAAAGCCGTGGCGGTAATCCCAGCTCACAAAGATATCAGACATAATCGCCATAATCTTATCCACATCCAAACCCTTGCGAATAACAATTGGTGCTGGTTGAATACCAACTGTACCGTTTTGTTCAGGAATCAAGTTTCCTTGGTCATCCACCATTGAAACCATCACACCTTGTTCGTAGCGTGTTTCAATATTTTTATCGGGTTGAATTGAAGCCACATAGTCATCAGCTTCAACAATCAAATCAGTCGCTTCCTCGATTTGCTCACCAATCCCAGTTACCAAACCACGGTTTCCTTGGCCAGATGGGTTGGCAGAACTAGCAAAACAGAACTTGCCTTCCTTTTCCCACAATTCCTTAGCAATATTTTCGCTTGGCTTGCCAAACTTAATCACGAAACAGCTGGTATCCCGACGGTCCATCATTAATTCCTGGCTACCGTCATCTGGCAACATTTCCTTACCACTATCTTTCCATGGCAAGATGCAGCCCAACAAGATATCTTCATCCCAATGGCGTTGGTACATTGCTTCGATTTCAGGATTCATTTTAGCCAAAGCCTTTAGCTCTTCCATTGACCCACACAAGACAACCCCTGGTTTGTTACGACGACGGTTCTTAGCGGCAAACTTCCGTTCCAAACCAGCTTTGTCAGAAGTCATAATGATATAGCCAACTTTGGTAGGACTAACAATCATCCCCCCCTGGCCCTCTAAAATTTCAATCGCTTCAGGTTGGACGCCCTTATTCCATTGCACTGTCTTTGTTACTGTTTCAATCATTTATTTCTCTCCTCTGTTTAACTACTAAGTTCAATGATCCGCTTAACGACTAAATTAACGAATCGTACGCTTCTTTGTTTCTGGTCCAAAGATCCAGACGACGATGGCCGCAATTACGGCAACACTGGCCATAAATTCAAAGATAATAATACTGCTCATTCGTGCTAAGGCCCAAGCTGCGATGTAGGGAGTCAAGACCGTTAACATCTTGGCGACCCCATTGGCAATCCCGGCTCCGCGGAAGCGGAATGATGTTGGGAATAGCTCAGGCACATAAACACTAACAATTGATGCCATCAAAACATAAATACTGGTAACTAAGATAAAGCCGACAATCAAGATTGGCTTAACTGACCGCTGCTGGGCGTAAATCAAACCGACAATGGCTGCAAAGATAAAGGTTGAAACAATGACTTTTTTCCTTCCCAACTGGTCGACCAGCGTTGCTCCAATCATCGCTCCCAATGGCGCCCCGGCCATCATCACGGCTGAAAATGTTAATGAATGGGCAACTTCAATTCCTTGCTTCACCAACAAAGTTGGCATCCATGAGGTAAAGGTATATTGCACTAAGTTAATGGCACTAACGGCAAAGATTGCAACAAGCAGCCCAGTTCCAATCTTGGTTTGGTGAACGGGTTGTGGCGTTTGATCTTCTTCAGTGTAGTCGTGGCAATCGCCTTCCATTTGATTAATAATTTCTTCCGCTTCCTCGTACCGGCCTTGATCAATCAACCACCGCGGTGATTCGGGGAAATTGCGGCGGATAAACCAAAGCACCATGGCTGCTCCACCAACAATCATGAACATTGCTCGCCAACTATAGCGAGGAATCACAAAGGCAGACATCATTAAGGTTAGTGGTGCTGCTGTGTTGGCAATCACAGAAACACTCGCTGACCACTTCCCACGACTTTTAACCGGAGCAAATTCATTAATCATGGCAAAACCAGTCACAATTTCAGCTCCCAAGCCAATTGCGGCGATGAATCGTAAGACAATCAATGCCCAAATATTTGGAGCAAACCCACCAAAGACCGTAAATGCTCCGAAAATCAACAAGTTAATTTGATAAGAAGCCCGTCGACCAAAATGGTCACCAATGTAACCAGCCAACAACGAGCCAAGAAAGAGTCCTAAAAATCCGGCTGAAAGAAACATTGAACCCTGACTCAAAGTCGCAAAATGATTCTGAATCAAGACTGAGTTAACGGCACTCACTAAGTACACGTCGGCCCCATCCAAAATCATTCCTGCTGCTACCATGGCAAAGACCTTGTAAAACAAGGGGGTTGCCACCGTTCTGTTCATTCGATTTTGTAAAGCATTCACTTGATCCATTGCCACTCCTATCCAAAGCTTGGTCGCTTTTGTTCAAACGCAGTGATTTGCTTCTCAAATTTAAGCGTGTGATCAATATCATCTTCACCCTTGATAAACTTTTCTTTCCATTGAGGATTGATATCAAAATGGAAGACATGGTCACCATAAGTCACTGTTTGTTCTGGCAGGTCAACACTAACTTTTTCGTCAGCTTGGGCTTGTCGTAAAATCTTTCGTTCATCTTCTCCTAACACAATTGGCAAGAGGCCGTTTTTAGTCGCATTCATGTAAAAAATATCTGAAAAGCCCCCGGCAATGACAACTTGAAAGCCATAGTCTTTCAAGGACCAGACTGCATGTTCCCGGGATGATCCACTTCCAAACCCGGTTCCGGTGATCAAGATTGAAGCACCGGCATGTTCGGGCTTATTTAAAATAAAGTCCGGGTTCGGCTGACCATCAGCTAAGTACCGCCAATCAAAGAACAAGTACTTACCAAAACCAGTTTTCAAAATATTTTTTAGAAATTGTTTGGGCAAGATAATATCGGTATTGATATCGTTGTCCGGAATAATAACTGTTGTTCCTACTTCTCGAATAAAGGCATCCATCTCTTCTCTCCCCCTACATCGCTGTCACATCAACAAAGTGACCGGCAATTCCTGCCGCTGCCACCATTGCTGGTGAAGCCAGGTGTGTTCGTGACCCGGCCCCCTGCCGACCAACAAAGTTACGGTTGGAAGTTGAGGCAGCGTGCTTCCCTGCTGGAATCTTATCCGGGTTCATAGCTAGACAGGCTGAGCACCCTGGTTCGCGCCATTCGCAACCAGCATCCTCAAAGACTTTGGCAATTCCGCTCGCCATCGCCCGGTTCCGAATTTCACGGCTACCGGGAACAATCCAGGCAGTAATGTTTGGTGCCAAATGTTTGCCCTTCATCATCGCGGCTGCTTCCACTAGGTCCTCGTAACGGGAATTGGTACACGAACCAATGAAGAGGTAATCCAAGGGAATATCTTCTGCCTTCGTCCCAGGTGTCAAACCAATATAGTCGTAAGCTGCCTGGTCATTTTTATCTTGAATGGCTGGTGTTTTCTGATCAACTGCCATCGCCATCCCAGGATTGGTTCCCCAGGTAATCATTGGCTTCAAGTCAGTCACATCAAATTCAATTCGCTCATCGAAGTCGGCTTCGTCATCGGTATAGAATTGTGACCAATACTCTTCGGCGGCTGCCATATCCTTGGGAGCCATTTCACGGCCAGCAACGTAGTCGTAAGTCGTTTGGTCTGGCTTAACCATGCCAGTTTTAGAACCCGCTTCGATACACATATTGCACATTGTCATTCGGGCTTCCATTGACAATTGTTCAATCGTCTCACCGTAGAATTCGATGGCGTAACCAGTCCCAAAGGAAACCCCATACTTGGCAATAATGGCCATGATGATATCTTTTGAATAGGTGTTCTTTGGTAATTTCCCCGTTATTTTAATGCCCATCGTCTTCGGCTTAACCTGCCAAATCGTCTGGGTCGCCATCACGTGTTCAACTTCCGAAGTTCCAATTCCAAAGGCAATTGCTCCGAAGGCCCCATGGGTCGCCGTGTGGGAATCACCACAGACAATCACTTTCGCGGGTTGGGTTGCCCCTCGCTCGGGACCAACAACGTGAACAATTCCTTGTTTGTCATCCCCGACGGAAGCCAATGGCAAATCAAAGTCCCGGCAGTTCTTTTCCAGTGCATCCATCTGCAGCCGTGACATCTGGTCCTTAACATTGTAGATATCCTTGGTCGGCACGTTGTGGTCCATCGTTGCAATTGTTAAGTCCGGCCGACGAAGTTTCCGGTGGGCTTCACGCAAACCCTCGAAGGGTTGTGGTGATGTTACTTCGTGAATTAAGTGGAGATCAACATACAAGAGTTGTGGCTCTCCAATCTCACCTGTAATTACATGTGTGTTCCAGACTTTATCAAAGAGCGTTGTTCCCATTGTGCTGTTCCCCCATTTATAAATTCGATAATTTTATCCGTCACGGCTGCGGTTCCAAATTCACCACCCATATCGGCGGTGACGACCTGATCTTCAATCACTTGATTGACTGCGGTAATAATTGCTTGAGCCATGTCTGATCGATCAAAGCTTTGGTCTAACATCATGGCGACCGTCTTGATCATCGAAATTGGGTTAGCAATTCCCTGACCAGCAATATCAGGTGCAGAACCGTGAATTGGTTCGTAAAGGTTTACCCCGGCACTTCCCGCGGAAACCGATGGAATTTGGCCAATTGAACCAGTAATTTCAGCGGCTTCATCACTTAAAATGTCACCGAAAAGGTTGGGCGTAATGACAACATCGAACTGTTTTGGGTCAGCAATAATGGCCATTGCCATTGCATCAACATAGCGGTAATCAACCGTTACAGTTGGATAGGATTGTGCTACTTCTTCGGCAATTTGTCGCCATAATTTTGAAGTGGCCAAGACGTTTGATTTGTCAACGATGGTGACGTGGTTACTTCGTTTAACTGCCATATCGAAACCAATTTTCATAATTCGTTCAATTTCAGCCCGGCTGTAGAAAATAGTATCGATGGCTTTGTCATCAGCCAATGACCGTGGTTCCCCGAAATAGGCTCCAGAGGTCAACTCGCGAACAATCACGAAGTCTGTGCCTTGGACCCGGTCGGCTTTTAAAGGTGACCGGTCAATTTGAATATCTTCGACTGTCGTGGGTCGAATGTTAGCAAACAAGCCAAGAGCAGAACGGATTTCTAGCAGACCTTTTTCTGGACGCCTAGGGCAGTCATCCCATTTAGGGCCACCAATTGCACTGAGCAAAATGGCATCGGCCGCCTTAGCAGCAATAACAGTTTGTTCTGGCAATGGGTCACCAGCTTCGTCAATGCCGGCCCCACCGAAGGGTTGGTAGTCAAGTTCATACTTGAAATCAAATTTGTTACTAGCTGCTTCCAAGACCTTTAAACCGGCCGTCATAATTTCTGGCCCGATTCCGTCACCTGGGAGCACAACAATTTTTTTCTTCTCCATTAACCCTGAGCCACCTTTTCTTTAATTACCATATCGGCAACTGCTTCCATTTGTTTGTCGCTAACAACGCTCGTTCCTTCTGCTACCCTCTTAAAGGCCTTAAAGATGGCTGGCATCTCAGCAGAGTGAACTTCATAACCCAAATCAACCAACTTGTCGTGAACGGCATGTGAGCCAGACAACTTACCAAGTGGCAAGGATACGTGGGCTCCAACCATTTCAGGAGCGATAATTTGGTAGGTATTTGGATTTTTCAAGTAGCCATCTTGGTGGATACCTGATTCGTGGGCAAAGGCGTTGCGGCCGGTAATTGGCTTATTGGCAGCTGTGGCAACCTTTGACAGGCGGGCAACCAGGTTGGAAATTTTCTTTGATTGTTTCAAATCAATGGTAGTAGGTCGGGCAATCTTATCATGACGAACGTAGATTGCTACGGCCGCTTCGATCAAATCAACATTACCAGCTCGTTCGCCGATGCCGTTAATCGTTCCTTGAATTTCATTGGCACCGTGTTCGATACCGGCCAAAGCGTTAGCGTTGGCCATACCCAAGTCGTTATGAGTATGGGTTGACCAAGAAATTTGATCAAATTGAGGAATTCCCTGGCGTAAATCATCAAAGATTTGGCCGAATTCTTCGGGGGTTGTGTAACCAACGGTGTCGGGAATATTGATGGTCGTTGCACCGGCATCGATGGCCGTTTGCACACTTTCAATCAAGAAGTCCGTTTCCGTTCGAGTTGCATCTTCAGGTGAGAAAATGATGTCATCAACGTATTGTTTAGTGTAAGCCACATCGGCAGCAATCTTGTCCAAGACCTCTTCCTTTGTCATCTTCAACTTGCTTTCCCGATGAATCGGTGAAGTGGCAATAAAGACGTGGACGGCTTGGTGTGCTGCTTCCTTCGTCGATTCGACCGCGGCATCGATATCCTTGCGGACCATTCGTGCCAAGCCGACGACTGTGGCTTTTTTAATTTGGCGGCTAATTGCTTGAACAGCTGCAAAGTCTTTTTCAGAAGCGGCTGGGAAACCGGCTTCAATCGCATCAATCCCATAATCTTCCAAGGCTTGAGCAATTTGAACTTTTTCAGCAACCGAGAAGTTCGCACCGATTGTTTGTTCACCATCACGTAATGTTGTGTCGTACATTCTAATCTTATTTTTCATAATCTCTCCTT
The DNA here is from genome assembly GCF_001047075.2 of Fructobacillus ficulneus. Lineage (GTDB taxonomy): Bacteria > Bacillota > Bacilli > Lactobacillales > Lactobacillaceae > Fructobacillus > Fructobacillus ficulneus. The sequence continues at coordinate 87,589 of NZ_DF968000.1, read as the reverse complement.
TTATGTGAATAAAAAAGCGGACTAATCAAAATGACTAGTCCGCAAGGAAAAGATTATGTTTCTGCGGCCAGCCATTAAGATCTCCCCTAATGGCCAGCGTCAAAAACTCGGCCAGTTAGGGGTTCCCCAACAAGCCAAGAAGATTTGCGTTTTGCATTGTAATAATCATCACTACGCTGTACTTCATCATAATCTTTCTCCTTCATGAATATTTGTTGTGATAATCATAATACTATGCTCATTTTTTGTCAATGTTTTTTACATTATTTTTTAATTGTTTTCTAACTTAGACCTAAAAAGGCTTTGGCGTATGGTGTCATCCTTTCGATTGACCAAGCTGGGTCCCAGGTATAAGTAATCTGGACAGAATGGACTCCTTCAACTATTTTCAAAGCATCCTCAACCATTTCTTCCAGCTGGCCCATAATCGGACAACCAATCACGGTTAATGTCATGTCAATGACTACCTGCCCCTGGTCGTCCAGGTCAACAGAGTTAATAAAGCCCAAATTAACAATATCAATCCGAAAGTCCGGGTCAATCACGGTGGCCAAGGTGGCCATTATTTCTTCTTTTTTTTCGTTACTAATAGTCATCCGACTGATCCACTCATTTCAAATTTCATCAAACGGTTCAATTCGACCGCATATTCCATTGGCAATTCCTTAGTAAAAGGTTCCACAAATCCCATCACTATCATTTCGGTGGCTTTCTCAGCCGAAATCCCTCGACTCATTAAATAGTACAGCTGCGATTCCGAAACTTTGGAAACCTTGGCTTCGTGTTCCATTGAAACGTTACCATTCAAAACAGTGTTGTATGGTATCGTATCCGCTGACGATTGGTCGTCGACCAAAATTGTGTCACACTCAACGTGGGCAAAGGACCCCGCTGAATTGCGACCAAACTTGACAGTTCCCCGATAATCGGTTGACCCACCATCATGGGCAATCGACTTAGAAACAATCGATGAGGACGTGTTTGGTGCGTTATGAATCATCTTGGCTCCGGAGTCCAAATTAACCCCTGCCCCGGCCACAGCAATCGATAGCATGGTTCCCCGTGCTCCCTCACCGTTCAAATAAACAGAAGGATACTTCATCGTCGTTTTCGACCCAAAGTTTCCATCAACCCATTCCATCGTGGCGTTTTCATACGCCGCTGATCGCTTGGTTTCCAATGAGTAAACGTTATTCGACCAGTTTTGAATGGTCGTGTACCGACAGTAGCCATCTTTTTTGATGATGACTTCCACAACAGCAGCATGGAGCGAATCGTTAGAATAGGTCGGTGCCGAACATCCTTCAACGTAGTCAACATGGGCCCCTTCATCAACGATAATCAATGTTCGTTCGAACTGGCCTTCATTTTCCGTGTTAATCCGGAAGTAGGACTGAATTGGTGTCGTGACATGGACTCCCTTAGGAACGTAGATAAAGGTTCCACCGGACCAGACTGCGGCATTTAAAGCCGCTAATTTGTTATTGGTTGGCTTAACCAAAGAACCAAAGTATTCCTTGACCAATTCTGGGTATTCCTGAACGGCTGTATCGGTGTCAGTAAAGACAATCCCAGTCTTTTCAAATTCTTCTTTCATCCGGTGGTAAACCACTTCGGACTCATATTGGGCTGATGAACCTGCCAGCCACTTTCGTTCCGCCTCAGGCACACCAAGACGTTCGAATGTATCCTTTAATTCTTGGGGAACATCATCCCAGTCCCGATACTTACCGTCAGTGGGCTTATTATAGTAATAAATTTCATCAAAATTTAAGTCACTTAAATCTGGACCCCAATCATGCATTGGCATTTCCAAATAGGCTTGGTAGGCCTGGAGGCGGTATTCCAGCATCCATTCGGGTTCATTTTTCTTAGCAGAAATCTTGCGAACAACATCTTCGCTTAATCCCTGACCCGTTGTGTAAACCGCTTGATAGTCATCGTGAAAACCATGGGCATATTCTTCATCAGCACCAATGGCTGCCCGAGTATTAGCCAGGGCTTCGTGTCGATCAATTTCCATCTATTGTTCCTCCTCAACTTGGTTAATGACGGCTAAGGTGGCATGACTGGCTAAAGTCGCACACTTCATCCGAGTGGGAAACTTACGGACTCCCTGCATCAAAGCCAGCTCACCAAGAGCTGGGTCTGCTTCTTCATCAGTCACCAGCATCGCCGAAAATTTTTCTAAGAGCTCTTTGGCGCCAGCTAAAGTTTCACCCCTTAACAAGTCCGTTAGCATTGAAGCAGCAGCCATTGAGATTGCACAACCGTTCCCATCAAAGCTGATATCTTCAATCGTATCTGCGACCACTTGGGCCTTAATTTGAATGATATCGCCACAGGACGGATTATACTTTTCAACCTGAACAGCATCAGCTGGTAAGGGCTTTTGATAGTTGTGGGGATTTTTGGCATAGTCGATCAGGACTTGCCTGTATAAATTGTCTAAGTTGGCATTAGTCATTGGCAAAGTACTCCCTAACTTGATGCAAACCGGCACACAATCGGTCAATATCGGCGGAATTGTTATACACGCCCAAAGACACTCGCACAGTGGCTGGTAAGCCCAAGTAGGCCATTAGTGGCTGAGCACAATGATGGCCTGCTCGGACCTCGACCCCTTCTTGGTCTAAAATCGTGGCGACATCATGGGGGTGGACACCTGCCAAATTAAAGGCCGCAACCCCATACCGGTCATGGCCATTTTGTGGACCATAGAGGGTCAGGCCAGGAATGGCTAGTAACTTAGTTACTGTTTCTTCCATGAGATCTGTCTCATAATCGCTGACCTGGGCTAAGCCAAGTTCTTGCATATAGTCTAGGGCAGCACCCAGGCCAATCGCACCAGCGATGTTGGGCGTCCCAGCCTCGAACTTCCAGGGAGCTGGTTGAAAAGTCGAGCTTTCCAACCCGACCTTTTCAATCATTTCCCCACCGTACTGGGCCGGTTCCATCGCTTCAAGCAATTCAGTCCGACCATACAAGACCCCAATTCCCGTTGGTCCGTAAACCTTGTGGCCAGAAAAAGCATAAAAATCAACATCCAGGTCTTGCACATCCACAGGCAGGTGGGCCACGGCCTGGGCTCCGTCAACAATTACCCTTGCACCAACTTCATGAGCCATCGCCACCATTTTTTTAACTGGGGCTAAGGTTCCTAAAACATTGGAAACGTGGGCAAAACTGACGATTTTCGTCTTGGTTGTCAACTGGTCAGCAAAGTCTACCAGGTCAACTTGTCCGTCTTCGGTCAAACCAACATATTTCAACTTAGCGCCGGTCTTTTGAGCCAGCACTTGCCAAGGAACAATGTTGGAATGGTGTTCCAGGTAGGTTAGTAAAATTTCATCCCCCGCCTCAACCTGGCCTGGGCCAAAACTCTGGGCCAACCAGTTCAGCGATTCAGTTGTCGACCGAGTAAAGACGATATTTCTAGCACTAGGCGCATTAAGAAAGTGACCTACCTTGGTCCGCGCGTCTTCATAAGCCTGAGTGGCTTGTTCTGACAAGGTGTAAACTCCACGATGGACGTTGGCATTATCTTTCAGATAGTAGTTTTGGATTGCTGCTAAAACTTGGTTGGGCTTTTGGCTCGTTGCCGCCGTATCCAGGTAAGTCAATGGCTGGTTATTAATTGTTTTCTTTAAGATTTCAAAATCAGAGCGAACGGTTTTCATAAGCCAGCTTTCTTTCAATCGCGGCGATGACTCGGTTTTGCAGGTCAACATCTGGCAACTTCGCCAGGACTTCACCAACAAAACCACGGACCACCAAACGACGGGCAACATGTTCAGGAAGACCACGACTCATCAAATAGTACAGCTGTTGTTCATCGACTTGTCCGACCGAAGCGGCGTGACCAGCCGTGACATCACTTTCATCAATTAGTAGGAGCGGGTTGGCTTCACCTCGTCCTCGTTCTGATAGCATCAAAACACGGGATTCTTGTTGGGCATCTGACCCCTTGGCACCCTTAATAATTGTGCCCCGTCCGTTAAAGACCAAGCTTGATGAGTTGAGAATGACCCCACGTTGGTAAATATGACCAATCGTATGGCGGCCGATATTTTGGACCTCGGTATTAAAACCCTGGACCTGCTTTTGATTGGTAAAGGCAGCCACCTTAACAGCACTAGCTGCCCCCTCGCCGATTAACCGGCTAGAAACCTGACTGACAATGTTGCCATCGCTAAAGGCGGCGTTAATCCAGTCAACCTTGGCTTGGTTTTTCACCACTGCTTGGCGGTTAATAAAGGCGTTCGTTCGTGCTGACAAATCATCAAAGTTAGCGAAAGTTAATTTAGATTGGGATTCAGCCATGACTTCAACAACAATGGTGGCCTTACTGGCCGTTTCACCAACCGTATGAGTTTCCAACAAAACTTCTGCTGAACTATTGGCACCCATATAAACCAAGACCCGGGCAGACAAATCACCAGCTTCAACTAGGTGGTTGAGGTAGAGATGGATTTTTGGCTCAACTTTGATTTTGCTTGGAATATAGACAAAAATTCCCGTTGTATGGTCCAATTCATTGGCCGCTGTCAATCGATCTTGGTCAGCAGTAGCAACCTTGCCCTGCACCAAATCAACCATTTCTGGATAACGAAGTTTGGCATCTTTAATGGGCATCACTAAGACGCCAGCTTTTTTCATTTCATTTGTCAAATAAAGGTATGTTGCGCTTTGTCCGACAACTTCAAGACCAACTTCTTCGCCTTGAGCATAGTAGGTTTGATCACTTTGTCCTTGGCCCGGTTGAATTTCATCAAGCCCCCAGTGGTCATAGCGGACCTTATCAAAGACCGGAAGTTCTAAGGCTTGGTCGGCTTTTTCTGCGTATTTAATCATTCAAAGCCTCCTTAGACCATCAGGTCAGCATCTTCGTCGGTCAAAGCAATATCGAGGCCAAGTTCGTCACGTAAAGCCCGGTAGCCTTCGCCTTCCAAGCGTTTAGCCAGTTCAGGACCACCAGTTTTGACAACCTTACCACCCATCATGACGTGAACAAAGTCCGGCACAATATAGTCTAGTAAGCGTTGATAGTGGGTAATCATCAGTGTCGCAAAGTCATCTGACCGCATACTGTTAACACCCTTTGAAACAACCTTTAGGGCATCGATGTCCAAACCAGAATCAATTTCATCCAAAATAGCGATGTTGGGGTGAATCATCATCATCTGCAAAATTTCATTACGCTTCTTTTCCCCACCAGAAAAGCCTTCGTTCAAATAACGGTTCGCCATTTCATTGCTCATCGATAAGAATTCTCGCTTTTCATCGAGTTCCTTGATAAAGTCCATCAAATTAACCTGGTCATCATCGGCACGACGAGCATTAACGGCTGATCGCATGAATTCAAAATTGGTAATTCCTTGAATTTCAGCGGGATACTGCATGGCCAAAAACAAACCAGCTCGTGCTCGTTCATCGACTGACATTTCAGCCAAGTCTTGGCCATCTAAAATAATCTTTCCCTGCGTTATTTCGTAGGCTGGATGGCCCATAATCGTTTGCGATAAGGTTGATTTCCCCGTCCCGTTAGGGCCCATAATCGCGTGAATTTCGCCTGTATTGACGACTAAGTTAACGCCTTTTAAAATTTCTTTACCTTCAACAGTTACGTGTAAATCAATAATCTCTAATGTCTTCATCTCATATATCCAATCTTAAATAAATAATTATAAAAAACTAATAATTATCTAATAATACTATAAACAAGAATTAAAATAAATAAAAAATGCAGATTCTTTCAGGCTTACCTAGCTGCCAGTCAGAACCTGCATTTTTATCACTTAAGTTAATTCATTTACTGCGTTCTGCTAAAAATACCAGGCGTTAACGGACAAGCTTATCCCAAATCACAACCTCGTCTTGAGCTAATGACTTAGGTACATCAATAATGCGTTGGTTAGCACTTCCGCGGAATTGCAAGGTTAGATCCTTTTCCGCTTCTAAGAATCGTCCATCAACCAAAACATCAATTAATGAAAGTAATTCTAATTTGTCTTCCGTTTCAACTTGTAATTCATCCCAGGTATAACCAGTCCATGACCAAATATCCTTGGTGTGACCAAATTCTTTACGAATCCGACGGCTCAGCTGGATACAAACGTCGGTATTAAGGAAAGGTTCCCCACCTAAGAGGGTCAGTCCCTGGACATAGTCCTTGCTCAAATCTTCAATGATTTGGTCTTCTAATTCTTGTGAATAGGGCTGACCATAGTGGAAGTTTTGGGCAACAACGTTATAGCAGCCGGGGCACATAAACTTACAACCAGAGACATAGAGGCTACAACGCACCCCTTCTCCATCAACGAAGTTGAAGGCCTTATAGTCGGCGATAAAGTTTTGACTAAGCTCGGACGCCTTCCATTCTTTGGGCATCGGATTGTTTGGTTCTTTGATGGTCCGCGACATCGGTAATCATCTCCTTTGTTAAGTGCTTAACTCGTGATGCAATTTCAACGTGACGGCCATGGACCATCGGGCGTTGTTGTGGGTTACCAAGGTAACCACAGGTTCTTTTAACCACGTCACACATTTGTGGATCATGGTTACCACAGTCAGGACAGGCAAAGCCCCGGGCAGTGGCCTCAAAGTCACCTGAGAAACCACACTTGAAACACTTATCGATACAAGTGTTCGTTCCGAGGTAACCGATATGGTCATAGGCCCAATCCCAAACGGCTTCTAAGGCTTGAGGATTTTGTTTCAAGTTTGGGTATTCGCAATAATGGATAAAGCCACCTGAGGCATACTTTGGAAAGACTTCTTCAAAAGCTATCTTGTCAAAGGGCGTTGGGTGCTTCCGGACATCAAAGTGGAAACTGTTGGTATAGTATTCCTTATCAGTGATGTCTTCAATCTTGCCAAACTTATCGATATCAGCTTCACAGAAGGTATCCGTCAATGATTCGGCTGGAGTTGAATAGAGGCTGTAGTGGTAACCACTTTCCTTCTTCCATTCCACACAGTAGTCGCGCATGCGCTTAACGATTTCTTCAGCAAAGTCATGGGCTTCTTGTGAGTCTTCCCAATGAGAGCCATAGAAAGCGGTACATGTTTCATAAAGACCGATATAACCAAGCGAAATTGTTGCTCGACCATCCTTGAATACTTCATCAACACTGTCGGTCGCCTTCAACCGCTTACCAAAGGCCCCATACATATAGAGCAATGGCGCATTTTCTGGAACAGCTTCCTTGGTCCGCTCAATCCGGTATGCCAAGGCTTGGTGAGTCAAGGCCATCTTTTCATCAAAGATTTGCCAGAATTCTTCCTTATTACCAGCAGAGAACAAGGCGATACGTGGCAAGTTAACCGTCACAACCCCAAGGTTCATCCGACCAGAGTTAACTTCCTTACCTTCTTCATCGTGCCAACCTTGCAAGAATGACCGGCATCCCATTGGCGTTTTGAAGCTTCCCGTGATTTCAACAATCTTGTCGTACATCAACAAATCCGGGTACATCCGTTTCGTTGAACATTCCAAAGCCAATTGCTTCAAATCGTAGTTGGGATCGTTAGGAGCGAAGTTCAACCCCTTCTTCATGGTGAAAATCAACTTCGGGAAGATGGCCGTCCGGCCTTCCTTACCCAAACCTTTGATACGGATTTCCAAAATGGCCCGTTGAATTTCGCGTTCGAACCAGTTCGTTCCTAAACCAAAATTAATTGTGGTAAAGGGTGTTTGTCCTTGGGATGAATACAAAGTGTTAATTTCATATTCCAAGGCCTGCATGGCATCATAGATATCTTTTTGGGTCTTTTCTTTAGCATAGGCTTCTTGTTGGTCTTCAGAAACCCACTTTTTAGCTTCAACAATGTGCTTGTCGTAGTTTTTTTGAGCAAAGGGTGCCAATAATTCATCAATTCGGTTAGCAGAACAGCCACCATATTGAGAAGAAGCGACGTTGGCGATAATTTGTGACATCTGAGCCGTGGCCGTTTGAATTGACTTAGGGCTATCAACCCAAGCATTTCCAATCTTGTAACCATTATTCAAAAGGTTATCAAAATCAATCAAACAGCAGTTTGTGGCCGGCGTGACTGGGGAATAGTCCAAGTCGTGCCAGTGGATATCCCCACGCATGTGCGCCTTGGCAACCATTGGTGGGAGCATTTGCATTCCCAATGCCCGACTAGCAGCTCCGGCTTCCAAATCACGCTGGGTATTAAAGACCCGACTATCCTTATTGGCATTTTCATGGACCACATCGGCGTCTTGGTCAAAGAGCTTCTCAATCCGTTTTTGAACGTTGGAGGCGTCAGCGAACTTTTGTTTGTCTTTTTGGTGGTAAGCTTCCAAAGCAGCTACCGCATCCTCTTGACCATGGTTTTCTAAACTAGTGGTCAAAAGTGCCCGAATTTCATCAGTAGTGACCCGACTGTTTTGGTCCAATCTGGTCGCAAGGTCGTCAGCAATCACTTCTGATAAGTCATCTGGCAAATCAAGGTTATCCAAGATATAACTGATTTTATAGCTATAAAATGGCATTTCCTCGCCGCTCTTTTTAACAACAATTAAGTCCGCTAGGCGATTTATTTTCATGATATTTTTCATTCTAAATTACCCTCCTGTTTTTTGTCTTTTTGAGGTGCACTACAAATAGTACAACCTTTTTTAGAATTAGAACAGGTGTTCGTTTGTGAAAAAACGAGGGTAAATTGTTCTCGCTCTTAGAGGCATTAGCGATAAGAAAATTAATTACCATTTGGTTACATTCTTCAGAAATTCGGCAATCAATATTCAACAAAATGTTATGTTACTTTTCTTGTTAATTCCTTTTTAACAATTTCTTCATTCTTAGTATAATAAGGAGTAACCCATTGAAAAAAAAGGACAGGTCTATGTATTCAGATGACTCACTGGTTTTGCATACCGATGCTTACCAAATTAATATGATTTACACCTATTGGAAAAAAGGACTCGATCAAAAGCCCGTGGTTTTCGAAGCCTACTTCCGCAAAATGCCTTTTAACAACGGTTACGTTGTCTATACTGGTTTAGAGCGGTTAGTTAAGGCCCTACAAGGCTTGCACTTTAGTGCCGATGACTTGGCGTACTTGGCCTCATTGGAGACCTATGAACCTGACTTTCTAACATATTTGAAAAACTGGCATCTCACAGCTACCATCCGTTCAGCCTACGAAGGGGAAGTGATGTTTAATCATGAACCCCTTCTTCAGGTTGATGGTCCCTTGGTTGATGCCCAATTATTAGAAACATTATTATTGAACATTATTAATTTTCAAACTCTCATTTCAACTAAGGCTGCCCGGATTGCTTCAGTAACAACTGGGCAACCATTACTCGAGTTTGGAACCCGGCGTGCCCAAGAACTCGATGCCGCCCTTTGGGGAACACGGGCGGCCTTTATCGGTGGTTTCGATGCCACATCAAACGTCCGGGCCGGAAAACTCTTTAATATTCCCATATCCGGAACCCATGCTCACGCCTTAGTTCAAGCCTACCAAAATGATTACGACGCATTCTTGGCTTACGCCCAGACCCATCACGACGTGGTCTTCTTGGTTGACACTTTCGATACCTTAAAGTCTGGCGTCCCAACAGCCATTCGTGTAGCCAAAGAACTTGGCGATCAAATTAACTTCCAGGGAGTTCGAATCGATTCCGGTGATATGGCCTACTTATCAAAGAAGGTTCGAGCTATGCTGGATGAAGCCGGTTTCCAAGATGCCAAAATTTACGCTTCCAACGACCTAGATGAAAACACCATTTTAAATTTGAAAATTCAGGGTGCCAAAATTGATGTCTGGGGTATTGGTACTAAGCTGATTACCGCCTTTGACCAACCCGCCCTGGGTGCCGTTTACAAAATGGTTAGTATTGATGGTCAGGACACGATTAAGCTTTCAAATAACGTCGAAAAAATTTCAACACCTGGTAAAAAGCAAATCTGGCGGATCACAGACAAAAAGGATGGCAAGTCTGAGGGTGATTATCTAACAACCAGCGATGATGATCCCCGCAACCTCGAAACTCTCCATATGTTTGACCCCAACCATCCCGTCATTTCCAAAGATATTCAGGATTTCAAGGCGACTCCAATTCTGCATGACATTTTCGTTGATGGTCAACTCGTCTACGACTTACCAGATATCTTCACCATTAAGGAATATGCCAACAATTCCCTCAATAATCTTTGGGACGAATACAAGCGAATTTTAAATCCCGAAACTTATCCCGTTGATTTGTCCCAAGCCCTTTATGATGGGAAAATGAAATTAATTAACCAAATCCGTAACCAGGTCAAGGAGATGTCCAAATGAGACCCCTACAAGCTAAAATTATCGCCGAACTTCATGTTCAACCCACCATCGACCCCCAAGCCGAAATCCGCCGGTCCATTGACTTCTTGAAACAATACCTGACCCACAGTTCCTACACCGGCTTAGCCATGGCTGTTAGTGGTGGCCAAGATTCGACACTCGCTGGTAAGTTAGGACAAATGGCCATCACCGAACTCCGGGATGAAACAGGGTCAAACGACTATCAATTTGTTGCTATCCGACAACCCTATGGCCGCCAACAAGACGAAGGTGATGCCCAAGACGCTCTGACCTTTATCGCTCCCGACCAGTCTGTGACCACCAATATCCAAGAGGCCACGGATGCTATGGTCACCTCTTTACGGACTGCTGGTTTAGTCGTTGATGACATGAGTCGGGGATCGATCAAACCCAAGATGCGAATGATTGCTCAGTATGCTGTCGCCCGCGAGCACAACGCCGTTGTGATTGGGACCGACCACGGAGCCGAAGCCGTCGCCGGTTTCTTCACCAAGTACGGTGATGGCGGAACCGATATTAACCCCCTTTGGCGACTAAACAAGCGACAGGGACGGGCTTTACTGGAAGCGCTCAATGCACCAACCCACCTCTACGAAAAGACTCCTACAGCCGATTTGGAAGATGACCGTCCACAGCTTCCTGATGAAGTCGCCTTAGGAGTCTCTTACAAGACCATAGACGACTATTTGGAAGGTCGTGAGGTCAATACAACCGATGCCGAAAAAATTGAAGAGATGTACTTAAATACCCAACAAAAACGTCATGAGCCAATCACGGTTTATGATACTTGGTTTTATTAATTTTTAATCTCAGCCAAAAAGGCCCGTTCTAATCTCAATGATTAGACGGGCCTTTTGCTTGTTCCAATTTAAGACAAAGAAAAAAGCAGAATTCCGAAGAATTCTGCTTTATCTGGAAATACCCAAGGTCTCCTGATTAACTCAGTGCTCCCGCTCGGATTCGAACCGAGGACCTTGGGATTAAAAATCCCCTACTCTAACCAACTGAGTTACGGAAGCAATCCTGTGCCTTAGCACATTTATATATATTACTGGAGTTTGGAATAAAAAGCAATACTTTTTACAAGTTTTTTGTAAAGATTACTTTTCAGCATCCCCGTCAGACAAGTCATCTAAGTCGTCTGAACCGGCTAACTCTGTCAAATTGTCTTCGATGGCTTCATCATGTTCTGAATCATCGTCGTCATCGGCATCGTTACCATCACCAGTTTCAGCGTTGTGTCCTTCAAGATCATCAAAGTCATCATCATCTTCAGGATCATCATCGTTGTAATCAATCACATCGTCATCAGCAGAAGCTGAATCAGCAAAGACGTTAACCTTCTTTGAGGCCTTCTTCTTCTTTGGCTTTTCTTCTTCATCATCGATTTCGTGAATTGATTCGTCAATGGCATCAACTGGATACCATGAACGCAAGGCCCATTCATTATTTCCTAGGGAAATAAAAGAACCATCAGTGTTCAAGTCTGTATAAAATTGTGACAGGCGTGAACGGAAACTTTCTGCATCAACTTCCAAAAAGTTTTGAATTGCCGCTACTAAATCAGTAAAGGCCATCGCCTTCTTTTCTTCTGCCAAGATGGCTGTAGCGATTTCGACCAAGGACATTTCTTCCTTGATTTGACCGTTTTCTAAATTTGACATGGCTTTCGTCCTTTCGAGCTTCTAACTAGCTGAGTATACTGGATTTTGGACCAAATTGCAAGGAAACCAGATATTGACCAATAACACTTCCGTTTGCAGAAAGTGAATAGGCCATTTGAATTTGCCCCTCCGCTTTGTTACCAACAACTTGCATATTCAGTTGACTGGTATTCGTTGCCAAAATCATCATCCCTGCCGCTGTCTGGTATGGCTGGTTATCCACCAGACCAATCCGAAAGACAAGGTGGGTCTTAATTGCACTTTTGCGCGTAATCGTCACTTGGTTTTCCTTAAATTTGACCAAGACCTTCGTATCGGGTTGGTCGGGCAGTGATTCTGTGTAGGTTAAATACAAAGACATCCCCCGAGACGTAACCGTTCCGGGTGCTTGGATATCATAGCGCTCATCACCATTGTCCTGAAAAACTTGGGTGGTGACACGTACATCAACATTTTGTTTCATCATTTGCTTAAATTACTCCTATTGCCTGCACAAACTCTCGATTTCCATTATAATAAGAAATAATACGAAGGGAAAGGCCAAATATGACTGAAAAATTAGCTCACGAAAAAGTTCTCCGTGATCCAATCCACCAATTCATTCACATCCAAGACCAATTGATTCTGGATTTGATTAACACGAGCGAATTTCAACGGCTCCGTCGGGTTGAACAACTCGGCGTCACTGCCTTTGTTTTCCACGGCGCCAACCATGACCGGTTCGGTCATTCGGTCGGCGCCTACGAGCTTGCCCGGCGGATTACGGATTACTTTGACCAATATTACCGAAGCCAAACAGCTGATGATGGTTTGTGGAACCCCGAAGAACAGCTAGTCACAGTTGTTGCTGCCCTCCTTCACGATGTCGGCCACGGAGCCTTTTCCCACACCTTTGAGCACCTCTTCAATACTAACCACGAGGCAATGACCCAGGCCATCATTACGGGTGACACCGAAATCAACCAAGTCCTCCAGCAACAAGGACCCGACTTTCCCAATAAGGTCGCAGCCGTCATCGCCAAAACCTATCCTAATCCACAGGTGGTCCAGTTAATTTCTAGCCAACTTGATGTTGATCGAATGGACTACCTGTTGCGAGATGCCTACTATACCGGTGCCGCTTACGGCGAATTCGACATCGACCGCATTATGCGGACGATGAAACCAGGTAAAAATGGTATTACCTTTGACATTTCCGGCATGCACGCCGTCGAAGATTACATCGTTTCTCGTTACCAAATGTACTTACAAGTATACTTTCACCCTGTTTCACGCGGCATGGAAGTCATCTTGGAGCACCTTTTGGGTCGAGTCAAGGAACTCTTAACACTTGGACACCAGTCAAGCGACCTGGTTATCCCTCTTTTAGCTCCTGTCTTTGAGGTTGACCACGAGTTAACGGTGCAAGAATACCTGCGTTTGGATGACAACCTCTTCCTGGCCGCCATTAACAGCTGGCAAGACTATCCAGATCCAATTTTAGCTGACCTCTCCAGCCGTTTTATTAATCGTAAGCCCTTCAAATCAATCCAAATTAACGAACAGTCTGAACCATTTATCGCTGAACTTGAGGATATTGTTAAGGATGCCGGCTTTGACCCTGCCTACTATACCGCTCAAAATGACGCCTATGACTTACCTTATGATGACTATCGGCCAACCGATAAGAAACCCAGAACTCAAATTGACTTTGTCTTGAACGACGGTAGTCACCGCGAACTTTCTGCGGTTTCAGCTCTGGTTGCGGCCATTAAGGGGCGAGCTTCCTTAGACCAGCGATTCTTCTTCCCGAAAGAAATGCTTAACAATGGACCCGATGACCTCTTTTCTCAAGTCCATCAAAATTTCCGCTCACTAATCAAAAACGATACCTTTATTCCAGGTGATCATTAACCACTAACCTCGCTCAAACTTTGAGTGAGGTTTTTATTTTTCATCCGTGTCAACAAGGTGGTGAAGGTGCTTAATCAACTGGTGGGCCATCTCTTCCACTTCGGTCGGACTTGCCTGAAAATCAGTTTTAATCCAATAAGTAATAATATTACTGATTCCTCCCGCACCGAAATAGTAAATCAGCTGGTTCTGGTCATTATCGGACAAATGAACCAAACTTTGGTCCCGGTATTCAAGGATTGAACTTTGAACCAAATAAAGCTTATGATTATCGCGCAAAACCCGCAAAAATTTCTGATAGGGCTTAAAGAAGTAAAAAATATGACGGATTAATTCCTCAAAGTCATCGGCATCCACTTGGGCATCTTGGTACAGTTTAATGACTAGCTGGTTGATTTTATTGACTAAAAGATCATCAATGGATTGATAGTGCCGATAGAATGTCCGCCTGGCCACCCCGGCTTCCTGGGTCAAGGCACTAATTGTAATTTGATCATAAGGCGTCGTCGCCATTAAATTCGTCAATCCTTGCCACAACAATTCAACGGTTTGGTTAACCTGTTGTTGGCGTTTAACTGGTGTATCTGCCATATTCATTCCTCATCTGTGACATTTGCTAACCATATCTGTCATAGTTTTTCCAAATTTGTGCCACTTGCTGGATTTCCCTTGTTTCTTTTGTTCTGTTAACAGTATAATACAGGTATGGAAAAGTCACAAACGTGACATTTAAGGAGAATCATTATGGATAACTTTAAAATTACTTTTACCGTTGACGGTCAGCAAGTACCAGAAGCAAAAATTTACGAAATGGAACTGAGCCGTTACCACAAGGTCTTTACCGACTTTAACGAAAAGGCCATCCCCCTCAAACTAAACGGGAGAATAATCGAATTAGCAGATGCCCTCCAATTATCATTGGAAGACGCTCGCGAAGCCCTGGCCCAAACCAAGGAAGAAATTGGTAAGGAAGGTATGCTCACTTACTACAGCCAGGAAATCGATAATGCCGACCAAATGTGGACCGACATTGCCAAGAACTCTCATGGCCCCATGCAACAAGCCATCGTTGAAGTTGAAACGGAAAACATTTCATTAATCCAATTCATGCTCTTCAACCAATCATTAGCTAAAGAAAACAACCTCTACTTGCCTTCTAAGATTCATCCGGAACACTACTACTTCGAAGCCGGTAAGGGTGGTACTCAAACCATTGTTGAAACTTTCGGCATGTACAAAGACCCTTCCTACCTTCACTTGGTTCCTGGTGACCACGTCACGAAGCCAATCAAGGTTGATGGTGATACCTCAATGGTGATGTTAGGTCAGACTTTGTTAATGCACGGATTGAAGGACACCAAGATTATTGGAATGCACCAATTGAAGGACAAGCCTAACGGTATGAAGGTAAAGCTGGGAGTCTTCCTCCCTTCCGATGCGCCTGAAGAAATTATCGAGGGTCACAAATGGCACCTGATGGTCGAATTCAACAACGGACTTCACATCGCTGCTGGCAAACACCCTAACTGGTTACAAAAGCAGATCTTAGGCGCTGCTATTAAGAAAATGGCTAAAAAGAGCCAAGCTTAATTAGCGCTATTTCAAACTTTACCTAGCAACACAAAAACCCAGAACAGAATTGTTCTGGGTTTTTCATTTGCCATTTAAGACTAAAATTTTTTAAACGTTTTTAGCTAACATTGCCAAAGCGCTGTCAACAGCAGCCTTTTGCGCTTGAATTGTCAAAACTCGACTAGCAATAATTGCTTGGTCAATCACGATTTCACGGGCCAACCCTGGTTGGTCCAACTTTGGTGTAAAGAAGGCTGTAAATTCAGCTAACTTTTCTTGGGTGTTAAAGATTCGTGAGATAACCGTCACATAGCTTGAGAAGGACATGTCACCACCAAGACGGTCTTCCAACCAGTCCCAGTTTTCTTGGACCCAAGTCCAAGCCAAGTCTTGACCCTTGTCATTACCAAGAACACCTTGGAACCAGCCACGCAAGTCTTGTGGCTTAATCACATCAGCATTTTGGTAGTTAGCAACAATGGTTTCCAACTGAGCAACTTCTGGCGCTGTCACCAAGGCTGCTTCCAAGTCTGACTTCAAAGCGGCGTTGGCAGTTTCTTGGTAAGTTGCCAAGAACTGGTCAAACTTTTCAGCTGAGTTGAAGTTTTGAATTTCATTCTTCAAAATTACAGCACGACCATTAGCTGGTAACTGAGTTACGTCGCCATCAGCGTCTTCAAAGGTTGCATGAGCTTGAGCCAACAAATCTTCATTCTTGGCGTACAAGGCTGCTGACAACACTAATGGGCGAGCCAATTCATCATCAACGTTTTCATTTGCTTGCTTATCGAAGCCAAGACGGGCGAATTGATCAGCTGACAAAGCCTTAACAACTGTCTTCAAGTTCTTACCTAAGTCAGAACCGTCAGTCGCAAATTCCTTAATTTGACCAACAACTTGGTAAATCAATGATTGAACCAAAGCAGATGTTGATTCAGCCAACTTTGGCAAAACCCAAAGCAAGTCAGCGTATGAGCCTTGACCCGCTTGGGCCAAAAGCAAACCATTTTGCAAGAATTGAGCTTGGCTAATCGCATCGGCATCTGCCAAAGCTTCCACTTGTTCAGCCAACAATGTGTCATCGTATTGGACGATATAGTGACCAGTGTTACCCACGTTCAAAGTGAATGGACCATCACTTTCAGCTTGCAAGGTAGCATAGTCGCCTAAGTCCATGCTTGCTTCAGTCAACAAGGCTGGAGCAGAGGCGGCTGAGGCAGCCAAAGGCACTTGCCACAAGCGTGAGTCTGCATTTTCAACGGCGGACTTGTCACCACCAAAGTAGAATGGCTTTTGAGAAACCTTAACGCGACCATCTTCAACAGTCACTGACAAAACTGGGTACCCTGGTTGTTCCAACCATGAGTGCATGATTTCGCCAACGTTCTTACCTGAGGCTTCACCGAAGGCAGCCCACAAGTCATCCCCAGTAGCATTGCTATACTGCTTCTTAGCAAAGTAAGCCTTCAAACCATTACGCATGGCTTCATCACCAATCAAGGCGCGAACCATGACCAACAAGTGACCACCCTTGGCATAAACAATCGCTGGATCGAAGAGGGCATCGATTTCTTCTGGGTGTTGCACTTCAACGTGAACAGGTTGAACACCCAAGATGGCATCACGTTGCAAAGCCTTTTGAACTTCAGCAGCGTTAAAGGATTCCCAAATGTGCCAGTCTGGTTCCAAGTGGTCCATTGCCAAGTATTCCATCATGTTGGCAAACGATTCATTCAACCACAATTCATCCCACCACTTCATAGTAACCAAGTCACCGAACCATTGGTGAGCCAATTCATGAGCAACGATGGTAGCCACGTATTGCTTAGTGGCCATTGATGAGTTCTTTGGATCAACTAAGAGGCAGGCTTCACGATAAGTAACAAGGCCCCAGTTTTCCATCGCCCCAGCTGAAAAGTCAGGCAAAGCCAATTGCCATGAATGTGGCAATGGATATGGTGTTTGATAAAAGTCTTCGTAGAATTCAATTGCCCGCTTGGCAATGTCTAAAGCAAAGTCCAAGTTGTCAGCTGGGTGAGCCTTGGTAGCAAAAACCCCAATTTCAACACCGCTAGTTGTTTTAGTTTTCTTATCTTGCAAGTCACCAAAGGCAAAGGCAACCAAGTAAGTTGACATCTTAACTGTTTGGTCAAAGTAGTGCACGCCTTCTTCAACCTTAGTTTCAGGCATGTTGGCAATGGCCATTTCACCAGGCATTTCATCAAACTTCAAAGCCAACGAGAAAGTTGCTTTGGCTTCTGGTTCATCAACACTTGGGAAAGCTTGACGAGCAAAGTATGTTTCAAACTGTGTACTAACAACTTGCTTAGGTTGGCCATCAACCTTGTAGTATGAAGGGTAAATCCCATTCATATTATCAGTCAATGGGGCGTGGTAAGTCACTTCGACCGTGATTTCACCAGCTTGGTCAGCCTTAAAGGCCACTTGGTCTTGGTCATTTTTCATTGTAAAATCAACAGCTTGACCGTTAACCTTCAAAGTTTCAACCACCAAGTCGTGTTGGTGCAAAGCTAAGTCGGTTGTCGTTACGTGCCCATGAATTGTAGTTTTTCCAACGATCAACTTATTTTCGCGGGAAACATCCAAAAATAAGTCATAATGGTCGGGTTGAAAAGTTTCATATAAACGTTGAATTGAAGCCATGAGGCACCTACCTTTTATTAAAATTTAATTAATTTATAATTAACAACAGAATAATTATAACTAAAAAGTTAACAAAAAGATAGTGAAAGCCATTCTAGTTCAGAACTTGCCACCTACTTTTGAAAGCTCTATAATTATTAGGAATAGAATCTATTTAAATCCTACTAAATTATGAGAAAGAGAAATCAATGTCGATCTTACTATCCATCGCCTTATTAATCGGGGCAGTCGTGACAGCCAATATCATTCAGCCCTTTTTCAAGCGAATTCCTGAAGCCATTATTTTAATTACCATCGGCCTGCTTTTTTCCCTATTTCCAATCTTTTACAACTATAAAATCAATCCTGAATTTTTCATGTTCTTAATTATCGCTCCCATCATGTTTCAAGAGGGCCAAAGCCATCCTTACAACATGATTCGTAAGAACAGTAAAACAATCATTCAGCTATCCGTCTTTTTGTCACTCTTCACTGTCGTTTTGGTCGCCCTCGTCAGTTCCAATTTTCAAACACGGTGGCCTCTCGCCTTAACTGTTGCCCTTGCAGCCATCGTTGTCCCAACCGATACCGTTGCCGTCTCTTCAATGACTCAGGGCCTCGCTATGCCGAAAAAGCTTAACCAATCCCTAGAACTAGAGTCATTATTTAATGATGCAACCGGCTTGGTTTTGTTAGACTTAGCCTTAACTTTTTTCACAAAGGGGTCGCTCTCACCTATTGAGGGTGTTGGCTACTTCCTTTTTGTTGCTCTTGGTGGGCTAGCAATTGGAGCCGTTTTATCTTACCTACTAGTCGCCTTACGCCTCTACTTAAATTTCCATGTCTCTTCTCCCCAAGCAACAACCATCCCTCTCAACCTCTTAACACCTTTTGTTATCTACATCGCCGCTGAGCATTTGGGTACTTCCGGCATCTTAGCCGTCGTAGCAGCCGGAATGGTTCATAATTGGGAAAAATCAAAACTTCAGTTAATTTCAACTGAAAGCCAAATTGTCACAGCTACTATTTGGAAAACAATCACGACGCTTTTAAATGGTATTGTCTTTGTTATTTTAGGTTTAGCATTACCAAGAATTTTCAACATGATGGTTTCATTTGGCTGGGTTCTCTCAACTACCCTCGCTACACTTGCCCTAGCGATTTATTTAGCCATGTTTTTGGGTCGCTTTCTCTGGGTCACAATGCGCCGGGATGATCATACTACCGACTTCTTTGGTCGCCACCATAGTTCCGACCGGCAGAAGCGAGCTCGAATTTTTGGTTTAGCCGGGGTTCACGGTGCCGTTACTCTTTCTTTGGCCATGTCCTTACCCACTAAGATACACGGGCATGCCTTTCCTTTCCTAAACCAAATTCAAGTTGTTGCGACTTTGGTGATTTTAATTTCTATCCTAGTTGCCAGTGTAGCCTTACCACTAGTTCTGGAAAAGGAAACTGCCGAATTTTCTGAGGCTGACTTGGTCACTACTCGTACATTAATGATTGATTCCGCAATCTTAAAAATTGATCAACAAGATTTCGATTCAAATCTGAAGAAGGCCCTGAGCCAAACGCTCCAGACCCAAAAAATTACTGGGGGCCATCGGTTGGACAGAAATGACTTTTCCAATGATTTTCTGCCTTTAGTTAGCACCATTGTTGATGAGCTGAATGCATACCTGGAAAGTGATCAGATTCAAGAACGGTATTCTGAAACAACTATTGCCATCTACAGTAAAATCATTCAACGTGGTTTGACTAACCCTGCTACTAAACGCCACCCATTCATGAATTTAAATCGACAATTACGCCACCGAGCTCGTGAAATTCGGTTTCATTTTAAGACAAAAACCTTCACTCGTAAGCAACGCGAACGCTACCAAGAAAGCTATCTCAGCCAACATCCCGAGCAGAGAAAGCAAATCAGTTCTTTCCGGGATAACCGTCAAGCCGTCTGGGCCTTAAACAAAGAAGTGCAGACATACGCAGATCACTTACTAGCAACTCACCTGGCGGATGAAATGATTCATCACGCCGACACCAAAAATGTTGATCGTATCCGTCATCTTTTAGACCGGTTCTTCGACCTCGTCGCCCACGACTACCAACGAGTCGATGTTAGCGTTCCTTCGGCTTTGTATATCCAAGCCTTTGGTTTTGAATATAACTTTGTCTCCAACCAACTAGTACAAAAGAAAATCAATTCCGCCTTAGCTAACCAGCTTTACCATGAAATTAATCAGGCTCAAACCTTACAATTAATGGATATTACCACTGAATAAAACAAAAAATACCGGTCAACACGCCATTTCACTATGACATGTTGACCGGTATTTTTGTCGTTAAGGACCCTGTTATCGAAGTAATTGATAAATTGGCAACAACTTTTTCAATGCTGCTAAGAGAACTGGAAACTGGTCATCTGAACCAATCAATTCTGAATCAATTGGAATCTTCAGCCCAATTAAAATTTCGGCCGCTTTTACTTTTCGATAGCGTTCAACCGCTGATGAGTAATCTTGCAAAGGTTGATTTTTATTAGCCATGTGGTTCAAAGAGAGACAGTATTCAGCTGGCAAGGCCGCCACAAGGTCACTAACCTGGGCAAGCTTCGGCCCAATTTCAGGCAGGGCTTTCGGTTTCATATTTTCTTCAACCGCCAAATAAAGGTAGAGGTTGTCAGCCCAAAGCCCCAACTCAAAGTGCGGCAGCATTTTATAGCCGCGTTTGTTAGGTGCAAAGGCGACCCAGGTGTTATCTGGTGCGTACGTTTTGCGCATCTTATGTTTGGCAACATGGGCGTACCAATCCTGTCCATCAGCTTGCAAAATAGGCAAGGCCTCTGCCGCAAACGCTTCAAATTTCGGGTCGATGACTTCACGAATTTTAGCCATTCGACCATCTAAAGTTAGATCATCAAAAATTGTAAAATCAGACTTTGAGAACACTTTTTTTACTCCTTTTTCTAAACCATGGAAATTCCGTCAACCAAGTCATCAACACAAAGCCAATTATCAAGATGGTCGCTAATAAATTCAACCAAATCAAAAATACGGCCATTGACGCCAGCGATTGGGAAACACTTGAACGATGAAATTGAACATTGGCAAGGGCAACAAAAACTTTATTCAAGCCCGAAACTAGGATCACATCGATTAATGTTCCAACCAAAACAGCCAAAATAGATGGCCGGGCCGCAGGTGCTGGCACTCGATAATTCAACCAAATTAAGATTATCCAAATAGCAAAGAGGACCAGCCAGCGGTTGGGAGAAATCAGGAAAAACATTCCCGTCCAGTCGTAGAAAAAGACCGCAAAAATATTACCAATGAACATGACCGAAACCGTTACAACAAGCATCACTATCATCCATAGAAAGGCCCAGGCCCTGGTTAGTAATGATAGGCCGACTTCATCGACACCGGCAATATGATTAAAGGCTCGGCGCAAAACAGCTGTAACTTGTGATAGCGACCAAACAATAAAAATTAGTGACAATGACAAGTATGAATTCGTATTAGTATGGGCAACGGAATCAACCAAGGGAATTAAAAAATTCGAAATAGATGTTGGTAGAAGATCCGACAAAGCACCAATTACTCTGGCTGTATTCAGATTCATGGCTGAAATTGCTAAGACAAACATAATTAAAAGTGGAATTAGTGTCAAAACAACATAGTACGCAAAAGTTGGCCCAACAAAAGCAAATTGAGCCCGCGAAAAGTATTTAACCAGTGATTTTGCACGATAACGCTGGTCTAAATGATTCCAATAATTTGTAACTCGTTCTTTCATAGTTTTAATTATGCCATAGAATTATTAAAAAAAGACCCTTTCAGGGCCTTTTTTAAAATTATCATAAATGAAACATTAGACCGATGGAATTTCACCCAAAGCAGTTTGAGCTGCCAAGTTCAAAACAGACCATTGGCGATCGTAACCTGGTTGGAAGAAGAAGTCAGCTTCGGCCAAGTCTTCCAATGTCATCTTAGCTTTAATAGCCAAGGCAATTGTGTTTGCATGAGCAGTCACATCAGCCTTTGACAAGACTTGACCACCCATGATGGCATGCGTATCTGGATTAAAAATCAACTTGATCAAAATTTCAGGATTACCATTTGTCACAAATTCAGGACGAACAGTTGCTTGATACAAAGAAGAAGCAATCTTCAAGTTCATCTTTTCAGCATTGTTAGCATTAACACCCGTAGTTGCCAAGTTGTAATCAAAGACTGGCAAGGCTGATGAACCGTTGACACCGGCAAATGACCGGGCTGGCTTTTCCATTGTCATTGTTTCGATGACATAGCGAGCTTCACGACGAGCAGTTGATGCCAAGGCAATTGGAGCAGGTTGGCCGGCTGGAGCAAACAATGGTAAAATCGCATCACCAATCGCGTAAACATCCTTAGCTGAAGTACGCAAGTATGGGTCAGTCTTAATCCAACCACGTTGGTCCAAATCAATCGTTCCTTCGAGGTACTTAGTGTTTGGCTTAACTCCGGCAGCAACAATGGCCAAGTCAGCATCAAAGCTTTGACCAGCATCATCCTTGACACCAGTCAAAGTCCCTTCACCTTCAAAGGCAGCAACAGTGTGACCCAAGTGCAAGTTAATGCCATTGGCTTCCAATTCTGTGCGGACCTTATCAGCCAATTCTTCATCCAAATAGTTTCCCAAAGGACGGTTGATCAAATCAATGACCGTAACCTTCTTACCAGCCTTAGCAAATACTTCAGCGGCTTCAATTCCAATATAACCAGTTCCAACAACGACAACTGACTTAACAGAGTCATCGTGCAACTTATCGTTAATCTTGGTTGCCCAGTCGCGACCACGCATCAAGTAAACGTTTTCCAAATCATTACCAGGAACTGGAATGGTTGCTGGAGTTACTCCTGAAGAAATGATTAATTTGTCATAGCTATCTTCAAAGCTCTCACCAGTGGCCCAGTTCTTAACTGTTACTTTTTTAGCATCAGTATCAATTCCGGTCACTTCATGCTTAGTTAAGACCTTACCGCCAAACTTTTCCAAGTCAGCTGGCTTAAAATTGCGAACATCATCACGGTCCGTAACTTTTCCTTCTAAGAATAGTTGCATCCCACATGACATGAAGGACACAAAGTCACCTGCCTCATAGACAGTTACTTCGGCATTTTCATACCGGGTCAAGGCTTCGTGAGCAGCTTCGTGTCCACCGTGTGAAGCACCAACAACAACAATTTTCATTTTTCTTCCTCCTGAAAGTTCAAAAGTATTTTCACTCATATTATAGTGCATTTTATCACTTAGGCCAAGACTTTTTTAAAAAATATGAGCAATACCATTACAAAAAGCGACTGTAATACCCCTTTAAAACAGCTTACCAATGGTAAAGTGGACTGCAATTGTCAAAAGCCCAATCACAATATTTCTGATAACTGCTCGTTGAACCATTCCTCGAGATAAAAGAGCGGAAATCAGCCCTGTTAAAGAAACGGCTACAACTGTTGCCAAAATTGCGGCTAAGTATTCATACTGCATCGGTGCCAGAAGTAGCGCCGCTAAAGGAAAGGCCCCACCTAGGGCAGCTGAAAATGTTGAGGCGAAAGCGGCAGAGATTGGTGAAACATAATGGTCTAAAGTCAAATCATGTTTAACCGTAAGTACCGTGGCTAATGGCTTTTCAGCTAATAATTCCTGTGCAATTGCATTCGCAGTGTTTTGAGCAACGCCTCGGTCTCGGTAATAGTCCTCCACGATTGTGACTTGATCATTAAAGTCCTCTTTTAAGATTGCCGCTTCACGGTCCACCGTAACCCGATCACTATCACTTTGTGACGATACAGCAGCAAATTCTCCTGAACCCATTGATAGGGCGCAGGCTAGTAGATCAGATAGAGCTGCGATGACGATGACTAAACGATTCGTGGTTGCTGCAGCAACGGAAAAGACCACACCAACAACCGTCAAAATTCCATCGTTAGAGCCTAAAATTCCAGCGCGAATAGCGTTCAACCGCTCTTCCATCGTTTGTTGCTTACGGTTGTGTTGTTTATCAACAGATACATTTTTCATCAATTTTTTCATCAACCATTCCTCCTAACGAAAAAGCGAACCAATAATGAGCGTTACCGCCATCGTCAGTATTCCAGAGACTAGGTTTCTTACTGCTCCCTTAACTCGGTTAGCACCATTGATAACAGCCGCTAAATACCCCGTCAGTAATAGGGCCACAAGGACAGCTAAAAAAGTTGCCATGATACGCCATTGAGCGCTAGCAAGGGCCATCAAAGTCATCGGAAAGGCCGCTCCGGTTGGGAAGGCGACAAAAGAGACGATAGCTGCACCACCGGCAGACACTTTCGAGTTTAGTGAAAAGCCATACCGTTCTCGGACAACCGTTTCAAGCGGGTCCTGTGCCATCATTTCTTTTGTCGCCTGTAAAGCCAAAGCTGGTGAAATACCATCATTTTGATACTTTTCTTTTACAAAGGCGAATTCTTTGTCGTAATTATTTTGTAATCGGACTGACTCAGTCTTTCTAGCCTTATCCTGAGCATCTCGAGAGGACTTGACCGAGACATACTCACCCATGGCCATCGATACCATTCCAGCCAAAGTTCCAGCAAATCCCGCCAGCATAACGCTATCCAGTCCTTGATTTGCACCAGCCACCCCAATAATAATCCCGGCCACCGACAAAATGCCATCATTACCGCCCATGACACCGGCACGGACCAAATTATTTTGGGCCATTAACGATTTTTTCTTCATTCTTCTCTCCTTATATAGCAAGAATTGTTCTAATTTAGTTTAACAATTTATTAATATTTGTCAAGAAAAATTGAGTTATTCTAAAAGGGGTGTTATAATTGTAATGTAATCGATACATTAGGAGGGGCGATATGCTAGAACAATTAAAATCTGTGTTACAAGAACATAAACTAAAAGCTACTAATCAACGACTGACTCTACTTGAATATATGATGAGTCATGATACACATCCCACTGCGGAAATGATTCATAACGACTTACCTGATATCTCATTGGCGACCGTTTATAATACTTTGGAAAAGTTCGTCAACGCTAAGCTAGTGGTGGTCATTGAAGGTATTTCGGATGGCAAGCGTCACTATGATGCTGCTTCACATCCCCACTACCACGTTATTAATACGCAAAACAATGATATTATTGACGCTGCTAACTTTGATCCAGCACCCTTGATTAAGGCTGCTGAATCAGCCACTGGGTTAAAAATCACAGAATATCGGATTGACCTTTACGGTATCGACCCCAAAGCCTGAACAAGCAAAAAAGCTGAACTACAATATGTAGTTCAGCTTTTTTGTATTGACAAACAAATTTCTAAAAAATTCATTTATTCTTTATTTTGTACTTGTATTCGTTGTACTTGTACTTGGTTTGTTCATCACAATGTCCCAGAAGGCATTAATAATCGCCTTGGCTGTTCGACTGTTGGTTCCATCCAAGTATGAGTTCAATCCTGGCATTGCCAAAGACATCGCAAATGGTTGGCCCGGTACATAAGCTACCATTGATTCGGTATATGTCGTATGGCCATTGGTGATTGTTTCGGCCGTTCCCGTCTTAGCGTAAACCTGCGGCGTGATACCGTGCAATCCAGAACCGGTGTTATTCGGATCAGTTCCGTTGGCAACTCGGTACATACCATTTTTAATAACATTCCATTCGTCAGTTGTTAGTGAAACTTGACCTTGCAGTTGTGGTGTTGCCGTCCAAACTGTCTTTTGCAGTTTACCAGAAACGTCACTTTGCAAAACAGAGCTAACGAGTTGCGGTTGGACAAGGTAACCACCATTAGCAATAACAGAAACATAACGAGCCAATTGCATCGTTGTATAGGAATCATACTGTCCGAACGATTCGTATAAGTAATTACCGATATTGGTACCCGTCGTTGGACCACGAACTCCGGCAGTTTCACCTTCAATATCAATTCCAGTCTTCGTGCCCAAACCGAATTGAGCAAGACCATTTCGAATCGTTTGGAAGGCATCAGAACGAAGATGCAATGATGCTCCTGGTGTATAAGTTTGGCCACCAATCTTCATTCCTAACTGAATAAAGTACGTGTTCGATGACCGTTCCAAAGCTGTTGGTGCATCGATGGCAACTGGATTACCACCCTTGTTCCAGTAAGACGTAATGACAGGTGTTCCTTGCAAACGAATAGCTTGATCGTTCATCGTGTTACTCGTCGGGGTAACAATTCCTCGCTGGAACCCTGTTGCCAAAAGAGCTGGCTTTACAACGGATCCCATGACAATCGCCTGATTAATATTTCCTAGCGGGTTGGCCGTCTTTGTTCCAGTCTTACTATCACGGTTGACACCGCCCATGGCATAAATGGCACCAGTATAAGGATTAATAATAGTCGCATAAGCTCCCTGCGAATCTCCACTAGTTGGTACATTCTCTTGCAGGATTTCTTGAACCTTCTTTTGGAAGGCAGAGTTGATACTTAATTTCAATGAATCTCCAGCTTGTCCTTCATATTTAATGCTTGAAGTTTTCAAACCGTTCATCGATGAAATAACCGTTTGTGAAGGGGTTCCCTTCAATAATGACTCATACTGCTTTTCCAAGGCAAAACTACCAACTGGTTGGTTTTGTGAATAGCCTTGGGCCAATAATGTGTGGAGACGGTCTTCTGGCAAACCAATGGATTCATTGGTAACTTTTCCAACCATCGGTTCAAAATCATCCCCTTCAGGATAATCACGAGCAAATGATTCTGAGACCTTAACACCTGGCATATCAGAAAGTCGTTCACCAATTTCGGCCTGGGCCTTGTCAGAGACACCGGATTCCTGAATATACGTCGTTGAAAGAGCATAGGCTCCAGACATCTTTTGGAAAATCATTGCCTGGTTGGCATCGACGTCCTTATCCAAGTTATTCTTCATAACGTATTGAGCTTGCTGGGTACTCAAGGTTGACGTTGACCAAGCCTGAGCAACCTTACCATACTGTTTTTGCAACTTGGTTTGAATCTTAGTTGCTTCCTTCGGATTCATAACCAGGAAGTAATCTGCCTTGGCACGGTCACTCAAACGGCTAGTATCGATGGTCAAGTACTTCGAGAGTGTCTTGGCTACCTCAGCAATTTCCGTGGCGGTTGTTGCTTTTCCACGAGTATAAGTAATCGCTGTTTGGGGTTTATTACCCGTAATGACCTTACCAGTACTATCGTAAATCAATCCTCGTTGAGCATTACCTTGCTCAACTGTTTGGTCTGATTTGTTAACTTCAGCTAAATATGATGTTCCTTGTTTAATTGTTAAAAATGCTAATTGAATAATCAAAGCTAAACAAATAGCAATGACGACACCCAATAACAACTTCAATCGAGTTGGCAAGTTGGCACGGGCATCATTTTTATCACGATCTTCTAAATAAGGATTACGCTTCATGTTGGATTCTTTCCATTAAATCAAAGTTTTCATTCTCTTTACTTTACCATAATTTGAGTGTTTTTCACTAAATTTCATTTGAAATTTGTTATTCTTAGGTTATGAAAAAACAGATGAAACGACTACACAATCTATTCTTATCACCAGTCTCCTTAACCTTCTGGCTACCAATCATTATCATGACTTTTTACTTTGCCGGTCGTGAAATGATGCCATTTGGTTCATCAACTATTTTAACAGTTGATCTGGGTCAGCAGTACCTGGATTACTTTGTTCAATTCAAGCATACCCTTCTCTCCGACCCATCTTCCTTCTTTTACTCATTTTCTTCCGGGCTTGGTGGCAATATGTTGGGCGAGTGGTCCTACTACTTGATGTCACCATTCAATTTAATTTTCTTGCTAGCCACACCCAAATCCATCCCCGCCTGGATTTTATTAGTCACTGTTTTAAAGCTTGGTTTCGCTGGCTTTTCAATGGCCTGGTTGATTAAGAAAATGAATTGGCAGCAAGGGTATTGGATCACCATTTTTGCCATCAATTATCCATTGTCAGCTTGGTTCATCGCCAATGACTTAAATCTTTTGTGGTTAGACACCGCGGCCCTCCTACCACTTCTAATTCTTGCTTTGGAACGACTATTAGCTGGTAAGGGATGGGGGGCATTTACATTGGCCCTCGTCGGCGTCATCCTGACGAACTACTACATCGCCTGGATGATTGGTCTCTTCTTATTAATGTACCTTCCCTGGCGTTTCCTAGACCCTATGACTAAGCATCACCGCGGCCATCTCTTGTTTAACTTTATCAAAGGTGGACTCGTAAGCGTTCTCTTAACCGCCTGGCTCTGGCTCCCAACCTATGCCCAACTTAAAGCAGGTAAAACAACCCACAATTCATCTTGGTCACTTCACTTTGACAATAATCCCCTCTTACTTTTCTTAAAATTAATTCCAGGTTCCTTTGACTTTGACCAACTTAAATTTGGTCAAGCTAACTTCTTGGTGGCACCGATCGTCATTATCGCACTCTGGGGCTACTTTACTAGTAAGAAGTTCAAATGGACAGAAAGAACCTTCGCCTTTTTAATTGTCGCCATTTTATTCTTGGCGACTTGTTTTGCTCCTTTGACACTCTTATTTCACGGTGGCCAATACCCAGTTTGGTATCCAGCCCGTTTTTCATTTATCATTTCTTTTTTCTTTATCTTATTAGCAGCCAAAAGCTATCACGTCGAATGGAAACCTGGTATCTTTACACGAATTCTCTTTTTGGCCGCTATCGTTGTGATTACCTGCTGGTCAGCCAATAAAATTTCAACAGCCGCCTACCTCGACCGCTTTGAAATCCTAGGATTTTTGTTTGCCTACTTGCTGACCTTACTCTTCCTAATCATCTTACCCGCAAACGTCATTAAGACCTTTTTTCTGGGAGCCATTACGGTTGCATTCTTAATTTTCAACGCTAGCAAAACCCTCGACCACTTGTCCTACCTAACTAAGGATTCATATGAATCGGGGGCTAACCGCGTTTTGGCAATCAAGTCGGCGGCATCTAAACATGACCAATCCTGGTACCGCATCAATGAGGGTTTGACGCGGACAAGTAATGACGGGTTCTTGGGAAACTTTAGTTCAGGTAACCACTTTTCATCACTACTTTCGTCACAAAACTCCTTCCTCTATCAAAATCTTGGCCAAATTCATGGTGACTCGCGTATCTTTTATAGTAACGGTTCAACCATTACAGATTCTTTGCTCGGCTTTAAATACTTTGTTCAAGCAAAATCAACCGCTGTCCAAAGTGGTGCTCAAAGCACTGTCCGAACCGACTACCAGCAAGCACCAACCGTTAGCCAAGGTTCGGACTGGATTTTAAAAGAAAACACTAGTGCGCTTGGCCTTGCCTATGCTGGCTCTACGAAGGCTCTGACCATGAAGTATTCTTCCAACTATCCACTCACTAACCAAGAGTTATTATTAAATGGCTTAGCAGGTCATTCAAACAAAAATATTATTGGTTTGGCTGACATGTCTGTTAAGAGTCTCGACAACTTAACAATGACCGGTAAGATTTTTGCCGGAACGGTTGCCAAAATTAATAATAGCAATCCGGGTGTCTTAACCTTAACTTTCACTCCAATTACCAATGATCCTTACTATCTTAAAATTGGTAGCTACTTTGATTTGGACAATGTTAATTTCTCACTAAACGGAAAATCTTTCACGCAATCCAACGCTGGTAACAACACCGTTGCCCTTAACGTTGCTCGTAACCAGAAGGGTATCCCACAAACCTTAACTATTACCCTACTAGATGGTGCCAGCTCACGATTCTTGGACGGATTTAGCCTCTATTCATACAACCAAGACGTAATCGATCAAGACCTAAAAACGCTCCATCAACATCAAATCAAAATGACCAAATCAAATTCTCGAAAAATCGAGGGGACTATAACCACAACAACTGACCAATCACTTATCATGACTAGCATCCCTAGCGACCCAGGTTGGCATGCTAAGGTCGACGGCAAGCGTGTTAAGACTGTATCGGTTGCTGGCGGTCTCCTGGCTGTTAAGACAAAGCCTGGCCATCATCACCTTGTTTTGACTTATACACCACCTCTCTTTACACTAGGCTTTAGTATCTCAATCTTGACAGTTACCAGCCTAGTTTTGACCTGGTATTTTAAAAAGAAATAAGGCCAGCCCTTGCACCAAAGGTTGGACCGTGATATATTCATTTTGCTGTATTTTTTGTGCCGGTTGGCACTGAAAGGAAGATTGCCCATGGCAGAAGAAAAAACATTTCCAATGACGGCTGAAGGCCGTGATAAGTTGCAGGCAGAATTAGATAGTCTAATCGCTGAACAACGTCCAGAAATCACAAAACGAATCCAAATCGCTCGTTCTTACGGTGATTTATCTGAAAACTCTGAATACCAATCAGCAAAGGACGAACAAGCCTTTGTCGAAGGACGGATTATTACCGTTCGCAAGATGATTGAAAACGCTGTAATTATTTCAGCTAGCGATTCAGCTGAAGATGAGGTTACTCTTGGTAAAGAAGTAACCTTCAAGGAACTTCCAGATGAAGAACCTGAAACTTATACAATCGTTGGCTCAGTTGAAGCTGATCCAATGGCCGGTAAGATTTCAAACGAATCACCAATGGCGGCAGCTTTGATTGGTAAGCATGTCGGTGAAACTGTAAAGGTTCCACTTCCTAACAATATTGAAATTGAAGTTGAAATCTTGTCTGTAAAGACTAAGTAAGACAAAAGCGTTCCTGATTAACTCAGGAACGCTTTTTCTGTGCTTTTATACTAAAGCTTAATCTATGAACCAATTAAGAACCCCCTAGTTAAAAGCATGATTCACCTATTCACCAAGAATTATGAATGAACAATCAACTATCCCCCAACTTTTCATAATCGAGATTGACGTAAATTAAAACTGAAAATTTTAACTAAAAAAGAGACGTCAAGATGACGTCCCTTAGGTATATTTTATATTGATTAAAACTTAAGCAAAGGAATGGATATTACCAATCAGGATGGCCCCAACAAGAACGAAAAGTGTTCCAGCAATAACAAACTTCATCTGAGTTGAAGTCTTCTTTTCGTGCAAGATGTAGATACCACCGAAAGTTCCAACAACGATGCTCAACTGTGACAAGGCTGTCGCGATTGTTTGTCCAACATCAGGGTTGGCTGATGAGATAAACATGAAGATGTTTCCAACAGCCCAAACCAATCCAGTGGTCAAGTTTTTCCAAGTTGGTAAAGCAAACATTTGCTTCCCTTCGCGGAAGACAAAGAGCACAATGATTGTTGCTCCAACAACTTGACCAATCGCTTGTGGTCCAACAATCGCTGTCATGTAGTTCAGACCATGACCAGCTTCCTTAATGTTTGAACTGATGTAGCCAATCTTTGATAAGAAGTTTGGCAAGACGAAGTACAACATAAATCCAGCTGTTGACATCACCAAGTAGAAAATTCCCTTAGCATCAATCTTTGCTGCTCCAGCATTTGACTTGTCTGGCTTAGAAATCAATGTAGCTCCAGTAACTACCAAAGCAATCGAAACAATCCCAACAATCCACATTGCTACGTTGCTCCATTCACCAAGGAGTGTTGCAGCTAACAAGGCGTTCATAATAATTTGACCTGCGGTTGACAATGGCATTCCCAATGAAACACCCATTTGCTTAAAGAGCAAGAATTGGAAGACCATTCCCATAGCCCAAACCAATCCAGATAAAATTCCAACGACCCAGATTTCTTGTCCTAAATAGAAGCCTTGTGGAATAACAAAGCCAAAAAGCGTAACCATTCCGAAAATTAATGCTCCGATTGACATTCCGAATGTTTGTTGGGCAGCTGATCCACCCATCTTAGTTGAAACTAAACCAACAGACCCCCAGAAGAGAGCTGGTAGCAAAGCAATTACAAGTGCAATATTCATTCGATTAACTTCCTTTCACTTATCTTACAAGCTATATTCTACACGAATGTAAACGGTTACACAACATTTTTTTCAAAAAGATTTCATGTTAGTAAAAAAGCCCGTTAAACGGGCCTTTTTTTAATTTTGATCATACTGACTCAAGTTCCAATTTTCAATAATTTGAATAATAAGCTTTGGATAACTTGGGTCTGTGGCATAACCATCTGTCGAAAGCGCCTGGGCTGCATCTTGATATGTCTTAGCTGCTAAGACATCAGCGAACTGGTTGGCGTTCCAAGTATTTCCATTCGCAATTGTCTTGGCGTGGGCCTTCATTGAATCTTGATAAGAGTCATAGGCCGCGAACCGAGCATTTTTAGTTACCGTTTGACCATTTTCAACTTCTTGGGTTTGAAGGACAACCGATTTACCGGCAGTCGTATCATCTGTTTTGACTCCATAGTAATTGTTGTACTTTGAGGATAGAACAGAATCATCCCAATTTGATTCATGAATAGCTTGAGCAATCGAAATTGATGCTAAGATGCCATATTGCTTTTGAAGTTCTTGACTGTATGGCGCAATTTTTTTAATAAAGGCTAGACGGCGGTCAAATTCCTTTTTACCACCATTTTCAGCTAATAGGATAGCAGTCGAAGCCGGCATCTTATTAGCCTTTAATTCAGCATAATAAGGTTGCAAGCTTTTATTTGACTCCTTCAACAAGGTCATTACAAAATCATCAGCTGACTTTTCTTTTTTGAACTTATAAATACCTGGATAAACAAAGTCATATAGGGTTTTAACAGTCTTTGAATTCAAAAATAGCGTTGGATACTTGGCCTGAGCTTTTTTAATCAAATCTTGATTCGTATACGCAGATAAAAGGGCATCCTTGTTAATCCCAGCTGCTCGTTCTAACGTTGTCGCACTTTGATCGGCTGTCTTATCATTTGAAATAAAGGTATATTCAGACGACAAAACTGGTGTTGCCCCCGATCCTTGCGTCAATTCGTCATAAATCTGGGCAATACTCTGGACAGGCGAAACTGGATAAGTGGCAGCAAGCAAAGAATCTGATCCATTTTGCTTAGCGTACTTTTCAAAGGCCTGGCTTGATCGAATTAGACCCGCCTGCTTCAACTGCTGACCAATTGCTTTAGGACTTTCTTTGCTCTTAATCGTGACCATCGTAACGGTTGTGTCATTCGGATTCTTAGCTTGGTAAGTCCAATTATCGTAGTAAAACCATCCTGCAGCAGCCACTACGAGAATCAACAATAACGCAAAAATCCGCCTGGGCCATTTTTTATGTTTTTTCTGTGGGCGACGTCGTTTCTTAAATTCCATCAAAGGTACTTTCCTATCATATTATTCTTTGGTAATCAGTCCAGGACTAATTAGCAATATCAGTTAACTTATGTTACTAGTATACTACTTTTTAAAATTAATAAAAAAACATAGCGAGTATTCTCGCTATGTCCAAAAATAGGTTTAACTAAATATCGGCAAAATTATGCCATCAATGATTGAACGTCACGTGCAATCATCAATTCTTCATCAGTTGGAACAACCAAAGTCTTAATCTTCGCATCAGCAGCTGAAACATCTGCTTCTTCACGGCAGCCATCGTTCTTAGCCTTATCGATAGTAATACCAAAGTAACCTAAGCGATCAATGACTTCTTCACGAACCCAATCAGCATTTTCACCGATACCAGCCGTAAAGACCAAGGCGTCCGCCCCACCCATTTCAGCGATGTATTGACCAACATAACGAACAACACGATCAACGAAAATCTTGATAGCCAAATCAGCCTGTTCATTTTCTTCACGAGCAGCCAACAAATCACGCATATCGCTTGATAGCTGTGAAATTCCTTGTAAACCTGATTGCTTGTTCAAGACAGTCAACATTTCTTCGTTCGAAAGGTTTTCCTTTGTTTGAATAAAGTTAACCAATGATGCATCAACATCACCTGAACGAGTTGCCATCGTAACACCAGCCAACGGAGTGAAGCCCATTGATGTATCGAATGACTTTCCATCCTTAACGGCAGTAATTGAGGCACCTGCACCAAGGTGTAGGGTAATCAACTTTAATTCACTTAAGTCCTTACCCAAAATTTCAGCAGCACGTCCAGCTACATAACGGTGTGAAGTTCCGTGGGCACCATACTTACGAGCACCATACTTTTGATAGTATTCGTATGGCAATGAGTAAAGGTAGTTCACCTTTGGCATTGTTTGGTGAAATGATGTATCAAAGACAGCAACGGATACTGCATTTGGCAACAAAGCTTGGAAAGCTCGAATTCCCAAAGCATTGGCTGGGTTGTGCAATGGTGCGTAATCAGCCAATTCATCAATCTTTTTCAAAACATCAGGTGTTACTAAGACTGACTTGTCAAAGTATTCTCCACCAGCAACAACACGGTGTCCGACACCCACAATTTCATTAAAGTCAGCAATAATTGCTAATTCTGACAACTTTTCTAACATCAAGTTAATGGCCACTTGGTGGTCTTTAATTGCTGTGACAGTCTTGAATTTCGCCTTTTCACCAGAAACTTCGACTTCTGCGTTCTTAGCTGCTTGATCATTTGCTGTAAACTTAATCGTTACAATCGCATCATCCATTCCAATTCGCTCAATCAAACCTTGAGCGATTACTTGCTCTTTTGGCATCTCTAAGAGCTGAAACTTCAATGAAGAACTACCGGCGTTAACTGCCATAATCTTTGCCATGAAAAAAATCCACCTATTCTTTTTTTATCACATTTCTAACTTACTTTAGTTTACCCCAGGCAGCAATATCTTGCAAAAATTCTTGCAAAGCCTGTGGGTCTTTGACTGATGGATATTGGCCCATCAAGACCTCTGTTTTTGGTCCAACTCCTGGTTTTCTCAAAACTAAGAGCGCCTTTGCTCGTTCTTGATTTTTAAAGTACTCGCTTGGCAAAGCTAAAAACGCCTTTAACTGAGCCTTTTGCGATAATAACTTTAAAATGGCTTCATGATTAGGGCCAGCTAACAAATCCGCCGGAACAACCAAGTAAATCCAGCCATCATCACTTACCAAGTCCAATGACTTTTCAATCATCAAATAGTGGGCATAAGATTTACCAGCCTCACTGGACAGCGACGTAACAAACCCTGTCGGTGCAGCCTGCGGATAATAGCCAATTGGCAAATCACCAATCACAATCGGTGCAGGTGTTATAGCATCTGCGGCCAAATCTACTACATCCCCTAAAAACAAAGCAGATTCTTGGTCATGTAAGGCTTCACCAGTCACTGAAGCTAGCGCTAATTGCTGGTTATCATTATCAATCCCAGTTCCGATCATTTTTAGCTCATGTCGGTTTAGTGTTTCTTCAACCGTCCATAGGAGGTTTCCAGTCCCAACAACCATATCCGTAACACGAGCGTCTTCTTTGATTTGGGTAGTTTGGTAAATTAGTTCACCCAGTAGGTAGCCAATACCGTCGGGTGTTAATTGCTGGTTAGCAGGGGTTTTATCCTCACGGTCAGCCTTTAACACCAACAATTGTAAAATATTACGACGGTCACTAAATGACAAGGAAGACCAATCGACTGTCTGCAAATCAGACAAGGCTGTCTGACTATCAGAACTCAGTTGTTCGATATCTGCTTGGCTCAGTTCACCAGCAATTAGGGTTGCCAATGTTTGCACGAGAGCTTGCCGATATGTTGCTTCTTCATTGTTTTTGACTGCAGTGGTAACAGTAAAAATTTTTTCAAAATATTCAGGAATTCGTTGATTTATCATAATGCTATTTTAGACTCTTTTTCCTGAGTTAACAAGGCTAAGGCAGTAAAAGTGGTCGCTGATAAACCTGTTTTTGATACTTAATTTCAATTAATCCCTGATCTGAATTAATTTGATATTCAGCCTCAGCAATAGTTCCAGATAATTTATGATTTTGGTAATAGTCAAGGGAGGCGTCTACCTGGCATCGATCAACAATCAAAGTTTGGTTAATTAAGACAATACTTTTGATTTTTTGATCGATGATTTGGGTTTGAACATAAAAGTTAAATCCAATGACAGTCAAAATCATAATAGTTGGCAAGAGTAGGTACCCTGAAGTCCCCTTGCCAATTCGCCTAGTCCTCCCCATTTTCATTCTTTTGTTTTGTAATCAAAATCGTTCCGGAGATGTTTCCAATTTGAATATTGTTGATTGTAATACTTTGATAGGAGTGACAATCTCGGCAGTGCATGCATCGGACATTTTTCATTAAAATAATTTCGCCATGAATCTTACCAGCTAAAACGAGACAGTGATGCTTGATCATAAAATACACGATTTCCCCCTTTGCCTTTTCCAACACTAAGGCATTGTCTAATACTTCTTTTAATTGGTAATGTTGTCGGCTAATTTGGGTCAGCGCTGACTGAAAATCCAACTCGGCATCTCGAACAGTGCGGTGGGACTGCGGGGCTAGGATTACTAAAGTTTCAAAAATCAAAGCAGCCACTAGCAACGACAACAAAGACTCAAATAACGTAAAACCGGTCTGATAGAAAGAATATTGCTTCATAATCAATCCCTTATTGGTTATGGTCGGAATTCTTAACGAAGACTGCCCATCTCTCTAGTGCTTGCCTCTTTGCCTGGTTAGCAGCCTTATTCCGTCGTTTTAACTGTTCTTCCTGATGGTGAAAACGTTGATAGATTTGTAATTCAATCACAGCCACACTTGTGACTAACGTTAAGACCATTAGTCCTTCAACAAGGGTAAAGGCCATTGATTTATTCCTTTTCAAAACGATAAGACCCACCTCCAAACTGAAATATTAACTTTAATATTTCTTTTCCCTTTTCAAAAATTATATGGCCCGGGGCTACGTAACCGCTGGCTTTAATAACGACAATTTTCTCTGTTTGAGCTGAATAACCAGCAGGATACGGTACCGATTCTTGGTCAACAACCAA
Organism: Fructobacillus ficulneus; assembly: GCF_001047075.2. Taxonomy (GTDB): domain Bacteria; phylum Bacillota; class Bacilli; order Lactobacillales; family Lactobacillaceae; genus Fructobacillus; species Fructobacillus ficulneus. The sequence continues at coordinate 50,643 of NZ_DF968000.1, read as the reverse complement.
TCGGTGTTTGGTAAATTCAAGTTGAACGTCTTTCCCAGTATTTTGACTCTGCAAGCGTTGCTTTTGAAAGACAGCAGTAAACTGATTTTCAAAGCCACTGACTGTTTGACCCGGTGGACGGAGCTGAAATGAAAGTGCCAGCGTTAATAAAATGGCCGTAATTCCCAAGACGAATAATGATTCGACTAGCGTATAAGCACTAAATTTTGGCTTCATGGCCCTGGATTGAAATCTTTAACGCCTTGACCTTATCGATTTGTTCCTTTGTTAAATAATTTTCCTTGGCTAAGTCATCAAGGCTGACCTTGTCTTGGTGTGGGTGGTCGTTCAGGAACAAATCAACCTGGGTTTGTACAGTCGCAACCATCGCCCGAGCATGGGTTTGCTGGGCCTTATCTTTTTGCTGCGTGAGGTTCGGCAAAATCAACAACATCAGCAAACCGATAATAAAGAGAACAACTGTTGCTTCAATCAGAGTAAAGGCTGATTGCTTTTGACCAATCTTCTTAGTATTATTCATATCGTCATTCCTCCTAAGTTCTTATAAAGAGGCAATAGCATCGCCAAGTAAAGCAAGACGATGGTCAAGCCGATTAGGGTAAAAAATACTGGTTGAATGATTGCCAGTACCGATTTCATTTGCCGGTCAAATTGAGTCATTTCATTCTTAGCGTAGTAGGTCAAATAGGTTCCCAAAACTGGACCAGTAAACCCTCGGTCAAAATAGGTTGCCAGGGTCGGCTTCAAATATTTTTGTTGGATAGTCCAGTCTTTTAGTAATCGACCACTTTGCATTGCTCTTTGAACCGAAGTGGCCATCTCAACCACTAAGGCTGAATGCCGGCTTTCTATCGATGTTTGGGCAAAACTGTTAATGATGGCCGGCAATGTCAGCCCAGCAGCTAACAGAATGCCCAAGTGTTCGGCAATTAAATAAGTCATTAAGGTTCGCACTAATCGTCCTACCAGTGGTAACCGACTTAAAAGAGTCATTCGAGTCAATGGTTTTAACCTTTTCAGCCAAATACCACTCAGCAAACACGTCAAAAATAGTCCGCCGGCAACTACTGCTAAACCATGGAGGTAAAACAAGGCTGGGTTATTTTGTTCTGGGTCATTTCCCGCACCAGCCAATGTCGTAAAAATCGGGTACAAGTACGTCTCTAAGGCCGCAACCAAGCCAATCAAAAAGACAAGTAAGAATAACGGATAAGCTAAGACATGATGAATTTGACGCTTGTAGGTCAGAACTTGGTCAAAATTTTGTCCTAAGGATTGCAGTGTTTGATCAAAATGACCATGCGCTTGGCCTAATTCTAAATAGGCACTAACCCCTGGATGTAAAATTTTACCTAAGCTAGTTGTTAGCCCTTGTCCCTGACTTAGTTGCCTTTGAATCGTCACTAACCTTTCAGCCCATGCTTGGTGGGCACTGGCCATAATATCTAAACTTAGGCCCAAGGAATAGCCTGAGCCGATTAACTCGCCCAATTCACTCAGAAATAAAACTTGGTCAGTCTCCGATAACCTTTCCCGTTTTTTCAACATTCCTACCGATTCCTTCCGATAAATTTTTCGTAACCGTCTTCGTATGGCAGGTGGTTTACAACTTGACCCGCCTGCCAACTCGCCACCCCGGCCACAACTGCTAATCCGCCGCCTGACTCTACTAGTAATTGCTGATAAACCGTTTTCACCAAGGCTTGCCCCACTAACTGCCGGTCTAAGCCCAAATCCTCTAGCCTATCTAAAACTGCCAGTTCGGAGTTAGCGTGGACTGTTGTTAGGACGAGGTGACCTGAAAGGGCAGCTTGCAGGGCGGCCTGGGCAGTTTTGAAATCCCGAATCTCACCAATTACCAAAATATCTGGTCGATGGCGCAAGGCAACCTTAATCAGCGCTTGATAGTCAATGCCCGCTTGGTCATTGACTTGCAGTTGTAAGTACTGTGAACGATAGATTTCCACGGGGTCCTCCACTGTCAAAACTACCTGACCGACTGACCAATCTTCTAGGAGCCGGTAAAGAGTTGACGTTTTCCCAGCCCCAGTCGGCCCAGCCAAAACGTATAGTCCACTTCCCGGTCTTGTCTTAATCAAGTCTTGCCAGAGGCCATCATCAAACCAACGGAGGTGAGACAAATTGCTGATGACTAACCGCAATACGGCACTTTCGTGCCCTAAAAAGTCCCCCACGGTCGAAACTCGGACAAAAATTTTTTCAAAATCAAAGCGGCCTAATTGGGGACGACGATTTTCTGCTAAATTAAGGTCGGCCCGATACTTGATAACTGCTAAAACTCGCTGAGCGAATTCATTATCAAGTTGGTCAAGAAGCTCCAATCGTCCTTTGACCTGTCCCTTCAATACATAATCATTGGCACCCGGTAAAAAGTAAAAATCATTTACTTGATGGCTTTGACCCCAGGCTAAAATTTTAGTCAACCAGCCATTCGGATCCGCTCGATTTTTTATTGGCCAATTACGAATTTCTTTTGCCATATTCTTATCTCCTTGTTGCCCAATTAGACGGAACAAATCCTCAAAAAATCCAAAAAAATCAAAAAAAAAAGCAAACTTTTTTGTTTGCTTGTTTCATCAGTAAATTATTTATTTTCCAACCTGGTTTAAGGCTGCTTGGAAAGTACTTTCCAAGAGTGTGGCAATGGTCATCGGACCAACCCCACCCGGAACTGGGGTGATAAAGCTAGCCTTGTCAGCAGCTGAGTCATAATCGATATCACCGGTAGCCTGTCCATCAACAACATTCATTCCGACATCGACTAAGATGGCCCCGTCTTTAATTTGGTCCCCCGTGATAAAGTTTGGAATACCAACCCCAACGACAACAACATCGGCGGTCTTAAGTTCTGCGGCCAACATTTCGGCTGGCGTATAGCGGTGGGCAATTGTAACGGTTGCATCAGCGTTATTCAGCAAGGCCGACATTGGCCGACCAAAGAGTTGTGACCGACCAATCACGAGGGCCTTCTTGCCTTTCAAATCAATATTATAATGGTCCAAGAGAGTCATGACTCCCTGGGGTGTGGCGGCAACTGCGTATTCACCCTCCTGGTCACCAAAGAGCATCCCCTGGTTATAAGCACCTAGTCCGTCAACATCCTTAGCTGGTGCAATGGCTGAAAAAATTTCTTGGTCATTAACCGCTGCTGGCAATGGGGCTTGAACTAAAATACCCGTGACACTGTCATCGGCGTTTAAATCTGCTACAATCTTTAAGACAGCTTCGTTCGTGACATCGGCTGGAACGGCAATGTCTTGAGTAGCAATGCCAACTTTGGCAGCAGCACGTTGCTTCATACCCACATAGAGACGTGATCCGTCGTTTTCTGGATCAAAGACCACCGCTAACTTCGGATGAAGGCCGGAATCGGCAACTTTCTTGCCTAATTCTGCCTTTAAATCTTTTGCTAAGGTCTTACCATCTAAAATCGTTCCCATGTGATCCTCCTAGGATTTTACGAACATTAAGTTATAAATATTTGATATATTCTATTTTATCAGAATAATAATGAGTTTTGTTAACAGAAAGGTCAGTTTTATGTCAGATACACGAATTTCTTGGGACCAATACTTTATCGCCCAAGCCGCAATTTTATCAACTCGGTCAACTTGTACCCGCCGTCATGTCGGTGCCATCGTTGTTAAGGACCACCGCATCATTGCATCGGGCTATAACGGGGCTGTTTCTGGCACTGCTCACTGTACCGAAGTCGGTGACTACCTGGTTGACGGACACTGCATCCGGGCCGTCCATGCCGAACAAAATGCCCTCATGCAAGCAGCCTCAATGGGCATTGCCGTCGCCGGTGCCGAAGTCTACGTGACAGACGTTCCTTGTATCCAGTGTACCAAACTTCTCCTCCAAGCCGGTATCAGCCAAATTAACTTTATGCGTGACTACCGTAACGACCCCTTTGCCGAAGAACTCCTGGCGCAAAAGGGCGTAGACTTGGTCCAAGTACCTTTTGAAGAAGCAACGGCCGAACAAATTAACTTGGCCCAATTCATTCAGGACTAAGGCAAAAACCTCATCGAATTTTTAGCCGGCTCAGCCGGCTTTTTTGCTATACTGAATTGATAGTAATTTCAAAAAGAAAAGGAAAAACCATGAGTCAAAATGAACAAACCTACTTAGACCTGGCCGCCAAAATTATTAACGAAGGCCACTACAAGGATGACCGGACAGGAACGGGAACTTACTCTATTTTTGGCACGCAGATGCACTTTGATTTGCAAGAAGGTTTCCCCCTTTTGACCACCAAAAAGGTCTTTTTCAAATTAATCAAGTCAGAACTCCTCTGGTTCTTGCGCGGTGACAACAACATCCGCTTCCTCCTCCAAAACAACAACCATATTTGGGACGAATGGCCCTTTAAGACTTGGGTTGAATCCGACGAATATGATGGCCCCGATATGACCGACTTTGGCCTTCGTGCCGAATCAGACCCCGAATTCAAGGCACTGTATTTGGAACAAAAAGCCATCTTCGTTGACCGCATCTTAAACGATGACGACTTCATGGAAAAGTTTGGTTACGTCGGCGACGTCTACGGGAAGCTCTGGCGATCATGGGCGTCTGTCTTGCCCGATGGTCAAACAACCGACCAAGTTGGTAACCTCTTGGACCAAATCAAAAATAACCCCAATTCCCGCCGGATGATCCTTTCCGCCTGGAATGCCGAAACAACACCACAGGCACCATTGCCTTCTTGCCACGTTTTGTCACAGTACTACGTCAGCGACGGGAAGCTCTCAGCCCAACTCTACCAACGGTCTGGTGACTTCTTCCTCGGCGTGCCCTTCAACATTGCCTCTTACTCTTTGTTGATCCACATGTTGGCGGCCCAAACAGGCCTTGAAGTTGGTGAATTTGTTCATACGATTGGCGATACCCATATCTACAAGAACCACGTCGACCAAATCAACGAACAACTTTCACGCCCAATGCATCCCTTGCCAAAGCTCTGGTTGAACCCAGAAGTAAAGTCAATCTTTGACTACACGATGGATGACATCAAGGTCTTAGACTATGAATCAGAACCAGCCATCAAGGCGGTTGTGGCGGTTTAATTTAAAGTCATCGCCCGGCTTACTAACTAAAACAGTCCCAAAGATTTATGTCGGCAGTCCTTTTCATTAAATCTAAATTTCTCCTGCATTTTTAACAAATAGTAAAATTCATGTTATAATTAGATATGATGTATAGAACTATATACGTTCTCTTGAAAGACCATTGTTGGTAGGCAATTGGTCTTTCTTTTTTATTTAAAAAGCCCCGTTTGGTAGAACGAGGCGCATGTGACTATTTCATATGATCTAGCCACTTTTGCAACAAAGTTACTGCCAAGTGCGAAAGTACCGCAGTCAGCACAGCTTGAAGCAATTGTATAATGATGTATAAAACGTTCAAAATTATGACCTCCTTTCTCGGTGCATAACCTCAGCACCTCATCAGGATTAGACGGTCAAACGTACTAAAATTAACTTTCTAATTTCAGTAATTAACCAACACTCAACCTCGAACTGTTTCTTGCTCTTTATTACCGACAACCGTAAAATAAATCTAGTTATTGCTTTTCATTTGGAGGACCATCATGGTTAAATTTATCAAACGGCTCTTACTGAGCCACTTTTACGTCGACGTCATCTTACTTGTCGTTACCGCCTGCTTCATGCTCTTGGAATGGTCATCCTTGACCGTTGACCACCAGCTGGCCTACGTCTTGTTCTTTGGAATGTGTCTTCACCAACTCGAAGAATATCGTTTCCCCGGTGGCTTCGTCTGGGGCCAAAATACCGTGGCCTTGAACTCGGATATGCCTGACCGTTACCCTGGTAACCGCTTGTCAGCAGTCTTCGTTGATGTCTTTGCCATGTTTATCTCAGCGCCATTCTTGTACTGGCACTACACTTCTTCGATGGCCATGATTTTTGCCATCTTCGCCATGATCGAAGTCGTTATCCACATCCTCTTTGGAACTATGGCTTTAATGAAGTTCAAGGACCAAGGTAAGGAAACGATTTACTTCCCCGGGTCCTTTACCAGCTGGGTCTTCTTCGCCCCCTTCGGGATTGTCTTAATTTACAAGCTAGTCGACAACAACTTGATGACCGGCAATGCCTGGTGGTGGACAGTCGGCATCCTTGTCGCTTACTTCATCTTCGGCTTTGCCCTCCCATTCTTGGCCTTTGCTAACCGCAACACTCCTTACGTTTACGACCAAGAACCACGTGAAGGCTTCTACTTCCAACGGTATACAAAGTAAAATCAATGCACGCAAAAAGACTGACAAATTAATGTCAGTCTTTTTTTGCGTTCAGCGGACTAAATTTTGGAATTCAAACCAGCTGTTTATTTTTCATCACGGGCTTGGCGAGCCAAGTCCCGGTCCATGATTTTCTTCAAATACTTAGCCGTGTAAGACTCGGTATTCTTGGCCACCTTTTCCGGTGTCCCAGTCACCAAAATCTTTCCACCACCAGCACCACCTTCTGGACCTAAATCAATCAACCAATCGGCCGACTTAATGACATCCAAGTTGTGTTCGATGACGACAACGGTGTTCCCACCATCAACCAGGCGGTTCAAAACGCTCAACAAGCGAGCGATATCGTCGGTGTGCAAACCGGTTGTTGGTTCATCCAGGATATAGATGGTCTTTCCGTTCGTCCGACGGTGCAATTCAGAGGCCAACTTCATTCGCTGGGCTTCCCCACCGGACAAGGTCGTCGCTGATTGACCGAGCTTAACGTAGCCCAGGCCAACATCATTGATGGTTTGTAAGCGCCGAGCAATCTTAGGAATTGGGGCAAAGAAGTCGAGGGCTTCCTTGGCCGTCATATCCAAGACATCGGCAATCGTCTTGTCCTTATAGGCCACTTCCAGGGTTTCAGAGTTATAGCGAGTACCACCACAGACTTCACAGGCAACATAGAGGTCGGGCAAGAAGTTCATCTCAATCTTGATGACCCCATCCCCGCGACAGTTTTCACAGCGACCGCCCTTGGTGTTGAAGGAGAACCGACCCTTAGAATATCCGCGTAACTTGGCTTCATTCGTTTGGGCAAATAAATCACGGATATCATCGAAGACCCCGGTATAAGTGGCCGGGTTCGACCGTGGTGTTCGACCGATTGGGGACTGGTCGATATCAACAACTTGTTCGAGGTTTTCAACCCCCTCAATGGCCCGGTAGGCCCCGGGCTTGTTGCTGTTTTTGTTCAACTTTTGCTTCAAGGCCCGCTTCAAGATGGAGTTCACCAAGGTTGATTTTCCAGACCCTGAAACCCCAGTCACGGCAACAAACTTCCCCAATGGGAACTTAGCCGTCACGTTCTTCAAGTTGTTTTCCTTAGCCCCACGGATGACGATTTCCTCGCCGTTACCCTTGCGACGGGTCTTCGGTACCGGAATGTAGCGTTTACCGGCCAAGTACTGACCGGTCAAGGAATTCGGGTTATCCTCGACTTCCTTGGGCGTCCCAGCGGCCATAATCTTACCACCCAAGGCACCGGCCCCAGGGCCGACATCAATCAGGTAGTCGGCCGCGGCCATCGTGTCTTCATCGTGTTCGACGACGACCAGGGTATTGCCGAGGTCTCGCATCGATTGCATCGAGGCCAACAACTTATCGTTGTCACGTTGGTGCAAACCAATTGATGGTTCATCCAAGACATAGAGAACACCCGAAAGGTTGGACCCAATTTGAGTGGCCAAGCGAATCCGCTGGGATTCCCCACCAGAAAGAGTTGAAGCCGACCGT
>NZ_DF968000.1:11274-42812 GCF_001047075.2 Fructobacillus ficulneus | reverse complement strand
AGGTCAAGTAATCCAAACCAACGGACCGCAAGAAGCCGAGCCGGTCTTTAATTTCCTTCAAGATGGGCTTAGCAATTTCTTCGTCTTGTTGGCCGAAGGTCAAGTTATCAAAGTAAGCCAATTCTTCATCGACTGGTAACTTGGTGACATCCCCAATGTTTTGCCCACCAACCTTGATTGACAAGGCGGCTGGGTTCAACCGGTAACCATGACAAACACCACAGGTCAACTGGGTCATGTACTGGTCCATTTGATCGCGGGTAAAGTCGGAATTCGTTTCCTGGTAACGGCGGGCAATGTTCTTCAAGACCCCTTCAAAGGGTTGGTCGGCATCGCGGACGCCGCCGAAATCATTCTTGTAATGGAAGTGAAATTCCTTAGTTCCTGACCCGTTCAAAACTAAGTCCTGGTCCTTCTTTGGCAAGTCCTTGAAGGGTACGTTTTGATCAATGCCGAATTGGTCACAGAACTGGCCCAATAATTCGGGGTAGTAGTTCGATGAAATTGGGTTCCAAGGAGCGATGGCCCCCTGCTTCAAAGTCAAGGTATCATCGGGTAAGACCAAATCAATATCGACTTCCTTGGTAGCACCCAGTCCCTGACAGGCCGGGCAGGCCCCCATTGGTGCGTTAAATGAAAAGAGCCGTGGTTCTAAACGTCCTACCTTAAAGTCCTTTAAATCGCCCAAATAGTGGTCTGAGAACCGGAGGGGTTCCTGGGCCTCTTCGCCTTCGCGGACAACCGGTTCCAAAAGGACCAAGCCGTTGGCCAAAGAACTCGCGGCTTCGATTGAATCAAAGAGCCGGGACCGGGCATCCGCCCGTAAGACAATTCGGTCCACCAAGACCGCAATTTCGTGGAACTTGTTCCGGTCCAAAGCCAGGTTATCAACCGTGTCGAGTTCGATGATTTCCCCATCGACTCGGGCCCGCAAGTACCCCTGCTTTTGCATTTGAGCAAAGGCCTTCTCATGGGTTCCCTTTTTATGGGTAATGATTGGCGCAAAGACCTGGAGACGGGTCCCCTCGGCTAAGTGCTTTTGAGTATATTCAACCATCTGGTCAATGGAATTTAAAATTTTTGTGCCATCAGCTGGGTCATCTGGCTTTCCTACTCGAGCAAAGAGCAAGCGGAAGTAGTCCGAAATTTCAGTGACCGTTCCCACAGTTGACCGGGGGTTATTCGACGTTGTCTTCTGGTCAATCGAGATGGCTGGTGAGAGCCCATCAATCGAGTCAACGTCTGGCTTATCCATCTGACCCAAGAACTGGCGGGCATAAGCCGACAAAGATTCAACATACCGGCGTTGCCCTTCGGCATACAAGGTATCGAAGGCCAAGGAAGACTTCCCTGACCCTGATAACCCAGTCACGACAGTTAAGGCATCCTTGGGAATATCGACATCGATATTTTTTAAGTTGTGGGCTCGAGCGCCCCGAATTTCAATTTTATCTTTTGCCATGTTTTCCTCTTCTAGTGGTTAGTCCCCTCGCAAGCAGAAGGACCAACCCGGCACCAATCTTGCAATCAGTGCCAAAATGGCTGACCTTAACGGCCAGCCTGCTTTTTCAATTTCATAATCTTATCACGGACCTTGGCAGCTGTTTCAAAGTCTAAGCCCTTGGCGGCGGCCTTCATTTGGTTCGTCAAGTTTTCTAGGATTTCAGTTTGATCAGCCTTTGGTAAGTCAGCAAAGTCAACTTGAGTCAAATCAACTTCTTCCACCTCTTCGGCAGCCTTACTTGCCCGAATCAAGTCACGGATATCCTTCTTAATCGTCTTCGGTGTAATACCATGGGCCTCGTTATAGGCCATTTGGATTTCACGACGACGGTTGGTTTCGTCCATGGCAGCTTCCATTGAACGAGTGATTTTGTCAGCATACATGATGACATGCCCGTTTTCATTTCGAGCAGCACGACCAATAGTTTGAATCAGTGAACGCGGATTCCGTAAGAACCCTTCCTTGTCAGCATCCAAAATGGCGACCAGGGAAGTTTCGGGCACATCGATTCCCTCACGTAACAAGTTAATCCCAACCAAGACATCATACTTACCCAAACGGAGGTCACGGATAATGGCCGTTCGCTCCAAGGTTTTAATATCGGAGTGCAGGTAAGCAACCTTAATTCCGACATCCTTCAAGTAGTCGGTCAAATCTTCCGACATCCGCTTAGTCAAGGTCGTGATAAAGACTCGTTCGTCCTTAGCAGCCCGTTGGTTAATTTCCCCAACCAGGTCATCAATCTGACCCATGACTGGACGGACTTCGATTTCTGGATCGAGCAAGCCGGTTGGACGGATAATCTGTTCAACGACGTCCTTCTTCGGTACTCGTTCGAGTTCATAGTCTCCGGGAGTGGCCGACATGTAGATAATCTGGTTCACGTGGTCTTCAAATTCAGGCAACCGCAAAGGGCGGTTATCAAGAGCCGATGGTAAACGGAAACCGTAGTTAACCAAGGTTTCTTTTCGGGCTCGGTCACCGTTATACATTCCACGGACTTGAGGCATGGTGACGTGGCTTTCATCAACAACAATCAAAAAGTCATCGGGGAAAAAGTCTAACAGCGTAAAGGGTGGTTCACCCTCTTTGCGGCCATCCATCCAGCGTGAATAGTTTTCAATCCCAGGTGTGAAGCCCATTTCCTTCAACATCGCCAAGTCATACTCGGTCCGTTGCTTCAATCGTTGGGCTTCAAGGACCTTGCCCTCTTTTTGGAACAAGGCGACTTGTTCTTCCATCTCGCCCTGAATCCCATCCAAGGCATCCTGCATCCGTTCGTCATCGGTCATAAAGTGCTTGGCTGGGAAGATTGACACGTTATCACGTTCCGAAATAATCTGTCCCGTGAGGGCAGAAATTTGGCGGATGCGGTCAATTTCATCACCAAAGAATTCGACCCGCATCGCTAATTCATCTTGCGAAGCAGGGAAGATTTCAATGACATCACCGCGGACCCGGAAGGTTCCACGTTGGAAGTCGTAATCGTTGCGAACGAATTGGTCTTCGACCAAATCCCGCATCAATTGGTCTCGACCATATTCCTTCCCAACTCGTAAGGAAATCACGTGTTCCTGGTACTGGTGAGGATCACCCAAACCAAAGATAGAAGAAACAGAAGCGACAACAATCGTATCATTACGTTCAAAAAGTGATGATGTTGCTGAGTTCCGGAGTTGGTCAATCTCATCGTTGACCGCTGAATCCTTTTCGATAAAGGTGTCCGATGATGGCACATAGGCTTCAGGTTGGTAGTAGTCATAGTAAGAAACAAAGTATTCAACCGCATTATTGGGGAAAAATTCCTTTAGTTCAGAGTATAACTGGCCCGCCAAGGTCTTGTTGTGTGACAAAACTAATGTTGGCTTATTATTTTGGGCAATCACATTGGAAATGGTAAAGGTCTTACCTGTTCCAGTGGCACCCAATAAAACTTGCTCTTTTTCGCCATCTTTAAGCCCTTTGACAAGCTTTTCAATCGCTTTCGGCTGGTCACCAGTCGGTTCATACTTTGAGACGACATCAAAGGTTTGATCGGTTTGTGTTTTAATCACGTGAATACCCCCGTCTGGTAAATAACAATTATATCTATTATAACAAAAAACGAGCTGATGCCCTAATAGGTGCACATTGCTCGTTTTGATTTTGTTTTACTTACTTGATTTTAATTCTGGTGCATCGGTCTTATATTCACTAACCGTTGACTGACCCTTGCGCAGGGCTAAGAGCGAAGTTGGATTCGAAGTTTGACTATTCTTCAAAGCCTTCAACGTATCGGTCTTAGTGTAGTCATAAGACTTTTTATCAATCTTTTGGAAGTTACCCCGGTTTTTATCAAAGCGCAGTAGGTCTCCAGTAATGACCTTATCCGAATTCGTTAACGAATCGTTAACGTAAGCCTGAACCCTGGCAGCCGTCGCTTTCAGAGCCGGATTATCCTTCAAATAAATTTGTTGACCCGTCTTAGAATCAAAGTACTGGTTGCGGTACTTCGTATAGGTTGGTGTTGTCCAATCACCATCTCGGAAAGCCACCACTTGTGAGTTTTGCTGAGATAAGAGATCGTGACCAAACATCGTCATGCCATCCGTTGACACACCCAAGAGGTTCATCAAGGTTGGCATCATGTCAATCTCACCACCGTAGGTGTGGTTAATGCCACCTTGCAAACCAGTGGCGTGAATCATGAATGGCACCTTTTGGAACTGAGCCAAATCATAGTTACTGATTGAATCTTTTCCCAACAATTGGGCAATCGCAGACTTATGGTTTTCAGAAATACCATAGTGGTCACCGTACAAGACGAAGACAGAGTTATCGTACAAACCAGTCTGCTTCAAGTAGTCCATCAATTCCCCAAAGGCTTGGTCAAGGTAATGAGCCGTTTGCACATACCCATCAACCGTGCTATCTCCAGTCTTTGTGGCTGGGAAGGTGGTATCTTCCTTATCAATATCATAAGGATAGTGGTTCGTCACCGTGATCAACTTCGCATAGAATGGCTGTGGTAACTGTTCAATATACTGAGCAGTGGCCTGCAAGAAGAGTTTATCCTTCATACCATAACCAACATTATAGCTAGCCTTGTCACTATTCTTGTAGAAGTTCTTTGAGAAGAAGTAGTTATAGCCAAAGGACTTATAAGAGTTGTTTCGGTTCCAGAAAGTTGGCACATCGCCGTGGAAGGCCGCCGTCGTATAACCCTGTTGACCCAAAATAGCTGGTGTTGCTTCAAAAGTATTGCTGGTTCCATACTTAGTCATCGCTGACCCAGTCGACAAACCATACAATGAATTTTCCTGCATCATTTCAGCATCGGAAGTCTTTCCTTGCCCAACTTGGTTGTAGAAATTATCAAATGAAAGCGTATTTTGATCATGGTAGAAGGCATTCAAATTAGGTGTGACTTCTTGACCGTCGACCTTATAGTCAATCAAGAACTGTTGGAATGATTCCAAGTGAATCATAAAGACGTTCTTACCTTTTTCAGTCCCATAATACGACATGTTAGCCGGAATTGAATTTTCCTTCAAGAAGGCCTGGACCTTAGCCAAATCTGCCGGCTTGGCCTTTTTCCGAGAATTCGTTTGATTATGGGTTTGCCAAGCATTAAAGGCCGCATACTCATTGAGTCCCATATATTTAACAATATAGTTGTTATCAAATGATCGAGTCAGCAACCCTGTCCGGTCAGCTGAAGCGATTCCAAAGTCGACAAGCATCAAAACAACACCTAAGACAGTTGTTAAGACCGCGTACCGTCTTTGAATTCCGCGCTTGTCAATCGGCCAGAATTTAAATAACAAAACGATGGCCAAGATAATCAAATCAACAAAGACCAAGTAGTCAGTTGGGCGAATAATTGCCTGAATTGATTTACCAAGGTTATTACTTGTTGAAGAGCCTGACCCTAGAATGCCCATTGACAAAAAGTCAGAAAATTCGCGGTAATACAAAATGTTGGCAAAGAGCCAAATGGTTTGAATCAGGTTCATGACCCAAGCCAAAATGTAAGCTACTCTTCCCCGGAAATACAGGGCAATACTCAATAAAATAATAGCTGTTGGTATTGGATTTAAAAAGAGTAAAAAATCTTGAATTTCGCCCTGGGCTCCCAGAGTGAAATTAATTTGATAGTTAATATACGTTTTTAACCAAACTAAGAACAGATTTAAAACAAAAAAACCGGTAACGCTGGTAAAAAAATTCTTGGTATTCTTCACTTTAGTCCAAACGTTTTTCGGCCTAAATGCTTCTTTTAAACGAGCTAGCATGCTAATTTCCTCATAAAACTAAAAAGTATGGTGAACGTCAAAGAGTAGGTCGTAGATTTCAATCGCTACTAAATCAACATCATCAAACTGGTATTTTTTATTGCGTCGATGTTCTTCAATTATCCAAACCTGAGTTTCCTGATTATAGATAACCTTTAAAATTTCAACGCCATAAGCATCAAATCGTCGTTCTTGAAGGTTACCGTCAGTGGCTGCAACCATCGCAAATAAGCGGTTTAATATTGATAATAATATACTTTGGTTCTGTACTTCGTCCATCCTGAAAAGGAGTCCTTTCTTAATTTACTGGTGTCGGTCTGGCAAAATATAAGCGACAATTCCAGCAAACAAACAGAAATAGTAGGTAATTAACCGCCAAATTAAGATAACCAAGACTAGTGTCGCTGGATTCTTAACAAAGGGTGTAAAAAGTAACTGGAAGGACAACTCAGCTCCCCCAACCCCACCTGGAATTGGAAAGAGCGAAATGACCATCACTATCATAATATTCATCGTCAAGATTAACCAAGGATTAACATTGGCATAACCAAAAGCCCGAATAACGAAGTATGGAACTAGGTAAAAGGCAATCAGTTGTAGAATCGTATAGGTTGTTGCCACTAAGAGTGATTTCCCCGAACGGACAACTCGCCTTGATTCTTGATGAAAATTATTAACCTTATCTTCAACCTTGTCAACTAGTGACTCAACTTGATGATTCTGCCAGAACTTAGTTGCTAAGCGACCACACCAATCAACAATTTTTAAGGTAAAGGCTGGCCAAAACATCACGAGTAACAAGCCTAAAATGACGACGGCGTGAATCATAATCGCAAATGGAATAAAGGTGGCAAATGCTGGATCGACATTTTTATAAATAAATGAGTCCGCTGATGCATAGCCAATTACAAAGAAAATCACCACAACGACTTGATAAACTAAAAATTTCATCAAAGTCACTGATAAAGCCCTTCCCCCATCAATTTTTCCACGAGTAAGGGCAAATAGTTGGGCTGGCTGTCCACCCGATGCAAAGGGTGTCAAACCAATTCCCAGTTGATTAAGCAGTGGCACCCTAATCAAAGTACCCCACCTAACGTTTTTGCGATCTTCCGTATTTAAAAGAGAACGAGTTACTAAAGCTTCAAGTAGCAGAGAGCAAATCATCATGGCTAAGGCTAAAAGCAAAAATCGCCAATTCAAGACCTTTAAAGCAGCTTCTAATTGCCGTTCGCGTCCATCTAATTCTCTCGTCAGATAATAGATTGTTAATGCGGTGAGCAAGACAACAACTACTGCCGAGACTTGATTTTTTCTGGACTTCATTGCATTCATTGCTTTCTCCTAGGACTTACCTGTTCCCAATGCCGGCTTCAGCACCCCATCATTGTCCATACTTAACGACAAAGTGCGTTCAGCTAAAACCGCTTCATAAACTTCTGCTAGTACTTGACCAACACGGTTTAAGTCACGATTTTTTGCCACTTGATAGCCCGGTGCTGTCAAATCAGGCTTCTCGCCCGCTAAAATTTCTTGCATTTGTTGATCAAAATCCTCTAAATCCTGGGCCTTATAACAGTTAACACCGTTAATCAACCAAGAATCATAAACAGGAATATCACGAACTAACAAACGTTGCTTTGACGCCAAAGCTTCCAAAACAACGATTCCTTCAGTTTCTTCTAGTGAAGGGTACAAGAATAAGTCGGCCCCGGCAAACGCCCCTAAAATAACGTCCCCAGATAAATAGCCTGGGAAAATCAAATTATCCGGGTGATCACCACCAGAAGTTACTTTGCGAATTTTTTTCGGCAAAATCAAAGGATTCGTATAGCCAAACCAAATAAAAGTAATTTCAGGATGACGCTTCGCTAATTCAACAAAATCAAAAATTCCCTTGCGTTCAAAGTAAAGACCAACTGACATCACAACCTTTTGACCAGGCTTTAAATCAAAATATTCCCGAAAGGCTTGAATTTTTGATTCATCATAAGCATATTTACTTAAACGAATACCGTTGGAAACAGGATAAATTGGTTGAGTCAAACCATAATTTTCCAACAATGACTTTGAGTAAGGCGTTGGTGTGATTAATGCATCAGCTTGGCTATATAGTGCAACCAAATACTTTTTGTATAAAGGAGCAAAAAGATTTGAAGCAAAAAAAGAATTACGAAAGTCTTCGTAGGTTGAATGAGCGTGATAAATGACTTTTTTGCCCATCTTTTGGGCTTTTTTAACCATATACATCGACTTAACGCCGTATGTATTAATATGCAAAACATCGTAATCTTGACACTTTGGATCAGTCGTAACAGTCACATCATCAATCGGCCCCAAGGCTTCTTGTTGTAAACGTAAAGCTCGACCTATTCCTGATTTAGCAATTAATTTTTGGTTTTCAAAATATAATAAAACCTTCAAGTTAATTTCTCCTAAAGGGGTTTCTTAAGACTCGTTTGATATAACCAATTTCTTCATCATTTAATTGGTCATCATCTTCGTCATCATTACTGTGGTGGTTATTGATTACTTCTTGATAAAAGGCTAAAACTCGGTTACCAAAAGTAGTCGCATCAACATTTTTAACTGCTGCCCGTCTGATTTCATCAGCAGCCGGTGTATCAGGTGTTTGAAGATAGTACAAGATGGCAGCCAAAAGCTCATCGTAGTCTTCAATCAAAGTTCCAATTGCTTTATCGGTGACAACTTGTTCCAAATATGGACTGTCAACTGCCACAAAGGGCCGGTTGACTGCTAAAGCTTCAATAAAGGTCAACCCTTGTGTCTCGCTATCAGAAGAGGAGACAAAAACATTGGCCATCCGGTAATAATCACCAACTTGGTCATGATTAATCATACCAGTAAAAATAATTGAGTCTTGCAGTTCAAGGTCTTCGACCTGGCCCTGGAGGGCTTTTTTAGCTGGACCATCACCAGCAATAACCAGCTTTGCCGTTGGTAAAGTTTGTAAAAGTTCTGAAAAAACGGAAATTGTTAAAGCAACATTTTTTTCAAATGCCAACCGTCCTAATGACAAAATAATCGGTTGGTCTTCACTAAGACCATATTGTTGACGTAGATCAAGATGGGCTTGACTAGTTTTAATTGCAACCCCAGTTGGAATAACTGGAATTGGTATTTCAATCCCATACCCTTCCAGGGTTTCTTTAACCCCCTGTGAGGGCGCAATGACGCCATCCATACCTTTAACATAGGCTTTAACCAAGTGCGAAATGGCCCCTGGTTTCAACAGCATCCCTTTAGCAACATAATGTGTATAGTCTTCATACTGGGTATGGTAGGTATGAATAATCGGAATCTTTAACCGACGAGCAACATATTTACCCATCAATCCGAGAGAAAATTCAGTTTGCGTGTGAATAATATCAAGTTCCAACTTCCGACCAATTTCGACTGCCCGAATCATCCCACGAAAAGAAAGGCGCCGGTCTTTGAAACCAAAATAAGGAATCGAAGAAAAACGGTAAATCCGTTCTTCAACCTGTTCCTTATCAACCTTTGGGTCTGTTGTTGTAAAAATATAAACTTGGTGGCCTTGAGCTTCCAAGGCATTTTTTAATGTTTGAATCGACGTTGCGACTCCGGAAACCTGTGGAAAATAAGTATCCGTAAATAAGCCAATTTTCATAGGATTCTCCATATATTGATTACATGCCTGGGCATACTCTGCCTATTATACCATCTACCATCATTGCATTCCAAACTATACGATGAATCAAAGTCCACGTTAATTGGGCTTTTTCAAATTCTATTCAAAAACCATCTGATTGGTATACAACTCAGCATAAAAGCCCTTTTCGCCTAAGAGTTTCTCATGTGATCCACGCTCAATTACCTGTCCATCCTTAAGGACAACAATTTGATCAGCAGAGAGAATTGTCTTCAATCGATGCGCGATTACAAAGGACGTCCGCCCCGCCATTACGTTATCCATGGCTTGTTGAATTTGTTCTTCTGTCACCGTATCAACGTTTGATGTTGCTTCATCTAAAATCAACAAATCGGGGTCAGTTAAGATTGTTCGTGCAATCGATAATAATTGCTTTTGACCGCTTGAAAAGAGGTCCTTTTCAGGCGAAATTTGCGTTTGGTATTGGTCCGGCAAAGACATGATAAAGTCATGAATTTGTGCTTGTTTAGCAGCCTCTTGAACCTCAGCTAAAGTTGCATCGGGCTTACCAAAGCGAATATTGTCCAGAATCGACTTCGAAAAGACGACAGATTCTTGCAAGACAATTCCAACCCGGTCTCGTAATGAATACAAATCAAAGTCTGCCAATGGGACACCATCATAGGTAATCTCACCGGCTGACAAATCATAAAAGCGATTCAACAAATTCATCACTGTCGTCTTACCCGACCCAGTTGGGCCAACCAAGGCAACCATTTCGCCCTTCTTAACCGTAATGGAAACATCCTTTAGGATTGGACGGTCAGGTTGGTAAGCAAAGTCCACATGGTCCAAGACTAGTTCGTCTTGAAGAGCTGGGGCCTTTTTCTGACCAGAGTTAACTTCATCATCTTCTCGCTCCACCGCTGTGATGCGGTTGGCACCAGTTGAAGCTAACTGTAAAGCATTATAAATTGATGTTAATTGAGTGATTGGTTGGAAAAACTGTTGTGAATAGTTAACAAAGACAACCACCAAGGCCAAACCACTGGCTTTATCCATACCGTTGTGCAAAACCAGCCATGAACCAAAGAAAATCACAATTGCAAGGTTCAAAAGTGAGAATCCTTGCATCAATGGATTTAATAAGCCAGAAAAGAATTGACCATTCTGGCTGGCCGTACGAACCTGTTGGTTGTAAGGGTTAAACTTTTGAATTGAATCAAGTTGTCGTCCCTCAGTTAGCAAAACAGTTTGCCCGGCTAGTTGCTCATTGATATAGCCATTCAAATCCGCATTGGCCTGTTGTTGTCGCTCGATTTGGACACGAGCATAACGCACAATCACTAAGGCGATAATAATCGCAACTGGACTCATCATAATCGTGACCCAAGCCATCGTGACTGATTTTTCAAACATCATCCACATAATTCCAAAGAAGAGCAGGGTCTGTGAAAAAATCTGAAAGACTGCATTATTCATGGCATTGAAAATGTTATCGAGGTCTGAGGTGAAAAGTGAAAGAATTCGACCATCTTGATGCGTATCAAAATAGCGAACTGGCATTTTTTGTAGTTTGCCAAAGAGACCCCGCCGCATCGTACCAACTGAATCAGAAGAAATACGAGCAGTTAACAATCCTGACAAAATTAAAGCAAATTCTGTGAGGACATAAAAGCCAATCATTGAACCTAGAGCAGTATAGAAGTCATGCAGTGAGCCATGACCACCGGGAGTTAATGAAGCTGTCAAATACCTTGTCAAAGCAGCAATAGCATCACCCAAGTACAACGGAGCCTGAATCTGGGCATAGGTAGCAATTAAGACCAGTCCTAAGGCTAGTAAAAGACCACGCCAGTAGGGTTTTAAATTTTTAGTAAAGTAAGCCAACGCATTTTTTAATTTAGCCATGGTTGTCCTCCTTACCTTTTTGGCTGTGATAAATTTCTTGGTACATTGGTGATTTTTCCAACAACTCTTGGTGGCTACCAATCCCAACTACCTGTCCCTGGTCTAAGACCAAGATTTGGTCAGCATGAATAATCGATGCAATTTTTTCAGCAATGATAATTTTCGTTGTTGCTGCAAAGTCTGTCGTTAAGGCATCTTGGACCTGGCGTTCAGACCGGGCATCCAAAGCTGAAGTTGAATCATCTAAAATTAAAATTTTAGGCTGCTTAATTAGCGCCCGGGCCAAAGAAAGACGTTGCTTTTGTCCACCAGAAAGGTTGGAAGATCGTTCTGCTACTTCATGGTCAAAGCGTTCAGGATATTGGTTGATAAACTCACTTGCTTGAGCTTGATCCGCCGCCTTCTCTAAGTCAGCTTCACTTGCGTCAGGTCGACCCATCTTCAAGTTATCCGCAATTGTTCCCGAGAAAAGGACTGGCTTTTGTAAAACAATCGCCAAATTTTCATGGAGAGTCGCTTGATCCAAATCAGCTAATTTTTGGCCGTCAAACAAAATTTGACCAGCATCTGGTTGGTATAACCGGGCAAGCAAGAGGGCCAAAGTTGACTTCCCAGAACCCGTTGAGCCAACAATCCCCAAAGTTTTACCAGCTGGTAAATTAAAGGAAACGTCCTTTAAGACTTGGTGGTCATCTCCAGGATAGGCAAATGACAATCCTTGAGCATCGATGGCTCCTGTCAAAGATTGACCGCCAATTGTGTCGTTGTTATGGATATTAATCGTACTTGGTTCCGCCATCACGGCACCAATCCGCTTCAGTGAAACCATCCCACGCGAAGCCATATTCGAAACCATCCCTAACATTAACATTGAGAAGAGTAATTGGTTTAAATAGGTAATAAAGGGTGTAATTTTTGCCAGTTCACTCGGATTTTTCAAAATTGATTGCGAAACCAAGAGCAAGGCTGCAGCAATCGCCAAATATGAAATCAACATGTAGATTGGCATCATCAATGAAAAGGTATATGAGATTTTCCGGTTTAAATCTGTTAACTCCTTGGTACTAGCCGCAAAGTTTTCCGCCTCCTGGTCCTGTTGGTTAAAGGACTTAACGACTCGAACGGCTGCTAGACTTTCCTGAGTTATGGTATTGTTCTTATCCAAAAGTCGTTGGAACTTGCCAAAGAACCCACCCATCTGCTTAAAAATTCGTTGGGTTGAAGCCATAATCACAACAATCATCAAAACAATCACCCACCATAGGTTAGGCATTGTCCAGATAGCCAAAATCAAACCACCAACAAAAAGAATCGGCACTCGCAAAATAATTTGCAAGAGCTGCATGGTAAATTGCTGAACCTGGTTGATATCATTGGTTAATCGAATGACAAGGTTGGCTGATGAAAATTTCTGAATTTGGCTCAAAGAAAAACTTTGAATTTTTTCATATTCAGCTTCACGCAACGCTGCGGCTACTCCTTGCGAGACGCGAGAAGCGAAGAACGTTCCAGTTACACCAGCAACCATTCCAACAATGGCCAAGAATAACAGCCAAAAACCGTTGTGAAAAACAGCTGATGTATCATCGGCAATTACGGCTGCCAACATTCTCTTCAAAAATTGTGGTTGCAACAACGTCGCAAAAGCCATCGTCGTAACCGCCAAAACCGCACAAATAATTTTTTGCCAATATGGTTTGGCATAGTGTAATAATAAATTCATCAATGAATCCTCATCATTTCTTAAAAACCGACTAGGTTAGGTGCAATCTAATTCCCCATTGACTGGTAAAAAGACCCTCCCGGAAAATATGGGAGGGTCCAAAATAATTGAGGCTAAGGTCTGTCCTCAACCAAATCATTTTAATCTTTTGTTTCTTCTGCCTTTTCGACTTCTTCAACTTCTTCAGTCTTTTCAACAGGAGCTTGCGTTGCTGCTGGCGTTTCAGCTTCAATCTTGCGCAAGGCGTTTGCTTCGAAAGTTAAAATAACGCCTTCAGCGTTCAAATCAACAGTCTTAGCTTCATTGTCAACACTTTCAACAACGGCGTGCATACCACCGATGGTGATGACCTTAGCACCTTTTTTCAAGTTAGTGCGCATTTCTTCTTGACGTTGCTTTTGCTTCTTTGATGTCCGTGACATCCAGAAAAGCATCAAAGCAATCACTGCGAGGGGTAAAATAATACTTTGCATGGTTTAATTACATTCCTTTATTTGAGTTGTTCCTATTGTAACAAATTTTTAGAACAAACGGGCATTGGCTTTATTATAACCATATTCTTCTAATACCCGTTCTCTAAACTCGAGCAATTGATCGTTTTCAATCGCCGTTCGCATTTCTTCCATTAAATTCAATAGGTAACGGAGATTATGTTCAGAGGCAATTTGTGCACCCAAGAGCTCGTTGGCATTGAATAAGTGGTGCAAGTATGACCGCGATAGGTTTTGGTAAGGGCTATAACCTGGAACATCATATTGTGCTAAATTACCAAACTGTTCCTGGCGGATTGGATTCTTTGAATAATAATCCAAATCTGGATCGATTGGTGAAAAGTCATTCTTATATTTCGAGTTCTTAATCACTACCCGACCACGACGGGTCATCAAGGTTCCCTTGCGGCCAACACGTGTTGGCAAGACACAATCAAACATGTCAACACCACGAATCACTGAATCAATCAATGAATCAGGTGCGGCAACGCCCATCAAATAACGAGGCTTATCTTCTGGTAAGAGCGGCATGGTAAAGTCCAAAACCCGGTTCATTTCCTTCTTCGATTCACCAACTGACAATCCACCAACGGCGTAACCAGGCAAATCAAGTTTGACTAATTCTTGAGCCGACTCCGTCCGCAATCCCTTAAATCCAGCGCCCTGGACGATTCCAAAGAGAGCTTGAGTATCTGTTTTCTTGTGGTATTGCTGTGCTCGATCCGCCCAACGTAGTGATCGCTGCATCGAGTCTTTAATGTACTCGTAGGATTCAAAGTATGGAATTGCTTCATCCAACTGCATCATGACATCCGAACCCAAGTTGTTCTGAATTCGCATAGCAACTTCCGGTGACAGGAACATCTTACTTCCATTAACGTGATTACGGAAAGTGGCACCTTCTTCAGTCAGCTTCCGGGCATCTGCTAGAGAAAAGACTTGGAATCCACCAGAATCAGTTAAAATAGCCTGGTCCCAGCCCATGTACTTGTGAAGGCCACCGGCCTCAGCAATCAATTCATCGCCGGGTCGAACCCATAAATGATAAGTATTGGCCAAAATAAATTGCGAACCAATTTCCTTTAATGTTTTATTATTAACACCCTTAACAGCACCCTGCGTTCCAACGGGCATGAACATTGGCGTTTCAAATGTTCCGTGAGGCGTGTGTAACCGGCCTCGACGAGCCCCGGTATGTTTTTCCGTATGGAGATGTTCGTACCAAACGGCACCTTTTTCTTGCGTCATATTTCACCTGCTTAAAAATTTATACTATGCCCATTATAGCACGGCTCGAACCGATGCTAAAAAGGTCCAAAAATTAAAGATTAACAAATTTTAAATACAAAATTATATCCTGGTGTTATCATACAAAGAGTGGTTTAAGAAAAATTTTAAAATGAAAGTTGGTTAGTTCAATGGAACAAAACTATATCGCCCGAATGCGGGCCAAAGTCGGTCACGAAGGAATGATTTTCACATCTGCCTTCGGGGTTTTATGGAATGAAAACCACGATGCCATCTTATTGGAAAAACGTGGCGATACTAAAAATGGTTATGGATTTCCCGGTGGTTACATGGAATATGGTGAATCACCAATGGCAACTGTTGTCCGTGAATTCAAAGAAGAAACCAACCTCGATGTTGAGGTTGTCCGTCTCCTCGGATTAGCTACTCATGTGACCGAAAAGAATTCATGGGGTGATGCCCAAGAAACGATTTCAATGGGCTTTGAGGTTAAATTAGTTGACCCGAAAAAGGCTGATATTAAAGTTGATGGTGACGAGACATTGGATGCCGACTTTATTCCGATTAACCCCCGACCAGAAATGTTCGTCCCAGCAGCCCTGAAGACTTTGGAATTAGTTATTAATGAAAATGAAGCCAGCGACCGTCCATGGTTACGTGGTTAAAAAGGCCTTATGGCTTTTTTTATTTATCATAGGTTTTGCACTGGAGTTAACAATGACCATATATTAAATTTTATTCAAGTTATTGTATAATATTTAAATTATTGCCTTTTATTTTAAAAATGTTATAATTTATTTGTTAGGAACTAGTGTTAATCCCTTTAATATTTACTTGTCTTATTCCTACTTCTATATGATTAATACTCGCAAACATGCAATTCAAGTAATCAAAACATTTTTTCAATTAATTTCTAAGAACATTCAAGTTTGAAGAACTTTCCAAGTTCTATTTCCATCTCTCAATTGTGCAATTCCTTTGATCACCTTGTTTGCCGGGTACATTCGATCATTTACACATTAGTTACTAACACAATGACGGACTGGATTCTTCCAGTCTTTTTTGTGTTCCTGATTCAAACCTACAGTAGGTTTTACCTTTAAATTAATCTAATTCGCTTTTACTTCCAAAAAGTATTACAATGATTACAATGATGTAACTTAAGAAACAAAGGCAAGGCACAATGTGCGTAAAATAATTAACTGTTTAACATTTAAAAATAACTTCGGTGAAAGCATCATTATACTTCTAGCAACCTTTGCACTAGGGGCAGAAGTTGCGAGTGCGTTCCCAGAAGTAAAAACTGATTTTATTTTCGGCAGTACTGTTATTATCTTACTGTATTTATTTTCAAAGGTTATGACTCAATTGATTGTCATTCTCTTTCATAAATTCGCAGGCTAATTTTACTTCAAAGCCATAAATTTGCATTGATTACCTGTAATTTTCAAAAATTTCTGATAAAATACTACTAAGTTGATTCATTCTATTTTAAAGCATTACCGTTTGCTCCTCTTACTCGGCAATTCGGACTACATTTTTGGAAAGTTGGTTTTATGCTCAGTATTTTTTATGGTTTTTTGATTGGCTGTTTTGTCACTCTGATTGGGGGTGGTGGAGCAACCTTCTATTTAGGAGTCCTCACCTCAACCTTGGGCTTGTCGACGGCAGTTGCCGTGCCAACCTCGCTGTTCATCGCCGTCCCCGCCCTCTTTTCCGGTTTGGTGACCCAATGGCGGTTGAAAAACGTTGAAGTTAAAACCGGAAACCGGTTAATCTTAGCCGCCATCCCCGGAATTTTGATTGGGACTGTGGTTGCTAAATATATTCCAAGTGCGGTCTACAATATTGCCGTGGGTTGCATCTTGATTGGGATGGGGACAATTGTTGTCATCAAAAATTTCCGTAACCGCGGGAAGACTCCTCAGCGGAACCAAGATAGTAAGATTGCGCCAGTCTTCGGTTTCATTTCCGGCTTGATGGTTGGTTTTGGTGGTCTCTCCGGTGGCTCAGCCACCGTTGCTGGACTTTCAATCATGGGCATTCCGGCCGTTAAGGCAGCCGGAACCACGACCTATGTCCTCTGGATTCTAGCCGTGGTTGGTCTAGCCACCCACTTAGTTGCCGGTAGCGTGATTAATTGGTCAGCGGGTCTCTTTTTAATGGTCGGTGGAATTATTGGTTCTGTCCTCACACCACTGGTCCTCCACCTCTTTGATCCCAAGAAAATTAATAAATTCCTGTCACCCGTGATTGGCTTTGTGATTATGTACTTCGGGATTCGTTTATTCTTTTAACCACACAAAAAACACTTTCCTCTATTTATATAGAAGAAAGTGTTTTATTTCGTATTGCCTTAATAGCGCCTGCGGCGCATCAACCAAATCACAACAACGACAATCACAATCAAGATACAAAAGCCGAAGCCGAGGTGGTAGGCAATGTTAGATCCAATCCGCCAACCAATACCATGAATAATCCCTGAAAGTAAGCCATGGGCAATTCCGCCGCCACCATGAGCGCCAGAGAAGTGACTGGCCCCATGACGGCTAATATGACCAGCCCCATGGCTGGCAAAGTGACTGGCTCTTCCCAACATAACAGTGAACATTGGTTCTTCCTTCTCTCGTTAATTTTAAAGCTACTATAACAAAAGAAAAAGGATTATGCCAATATCACGACCGAGATTAAATTAAGCCTTGGTCTTGAAACTGTTGGTGCAAGTCTTCATAACCGGGTTTGTTCAAGAGGGCGAACATGTTTTGCTTATAGGCTTCCACGCCCGGTTGGTTGAAGGGGTTGACCCCATTTAGGTAACCGGAAACACCGACCGCAATTTCAAAGAAATACAAGAGGTGTCCGAGGGTAAATTCATCTTGTTTGTCGATTTCGACCAAGAGATTGGGTACACCACCGGCAACGTGGGCGAGCAAGGTTCCTTCGGAAGCCATCCGGTTAACATAAGAAAGATTCTCACCTTCGAGGTAACCTAACCCATCCTCAGCCTGGCCAGTGGGAACGGCCAAATCAGAGACCGGGTTTTTAACTCGAAGAACCGTCTCAAAGAGGTTTCGCCGGCCTTCTTGGATGTATTGACCGAATGAATGCAGGTCGGTTGAAAAGTTACCGGTGGCTGTGAAAATCCCCTTGCCGTCTTTTCCTTCCGATTCGCCCTGTAGTTGTTTCCACCACTCACCAATTTGGACCAAGGTCGGTTCATAGTTGACGAGCAATTCCGTCGTATAGCCCTTCCGGTACAAAATATTCCGGTAGGCCGCATATTGGTAAGCTGGGTTTTGGCTTAAGTCTGCCGAACGATAGGCATTTTCAGCCTCCTTAGCCCCAGCCAACAATTGGTCGATATCAAAGCCTGCCGCGGCAATTGGTAAAAGACCAACCGCGGTCAAAACGGAGAACCGGCCCCCAACGCCAGCCGGAATCACAAATTTTTCATACCCTTGTTGGTCAGCCAAAGTCTTCAGAGCGCCTTGATTGGCATCGGTGGTGACATAGATGCGGTCCCGGGCGGCTTGGTGACCATACCGGTTTTCTAACAGTTCTTTCAAGACCCGAAAAGCAATCGCTGGTTCAGTCGTTGTCCCCGACTTGGAAATCACGTTGACCGAGAAGTCCCGGTCGCCGATTAATTTGATTAAACTATTTAAGTAACTAGGCGAAATCGAATTCCCTGCAAATAAAATTTGTGGAAAGTCCCGGTCACCATCCGGGTAAGCAGAATTGAAATAATCTGAGAGAAAATCAATCACTGCCCTGGCCCCTAAGTAGGATCCACCAATGCCAACGACAACCAAAACCTTGGATTGGTTTTTGATTTTAGCGGCTGCTTGTTGAATTTGGACTAATTCAGCCGAGTCAAATTGGCTAGCGAGGTGGACCCAATCGGTATAATCATGGCCCGCACCAGTGCCTGACCGCAATAGTTGGTCAGCCACCGTTACCATCGGTTGGAGCATTGCTAATTCTTCTGGACCGACAAAGTTAGCTAAGTGGTCTGTCGTTAATTTTACAGGTGTGTTATTCAAGGTTCGTATGCCTCTTTTGCATCTCTGCCTCACTAATTTGGTAAGCGTCCATGTAATGGGTCACAAAGAGGTCACCAAAGAGCCAGACAGACTGTTCAAACAATGTTCCTAGTGGTTGCTGTGTCACTTGAGTTGTACCCGCAAATTTATTCTTACCAGCCAAAACTGTTACGATGTCGGCTTCTTGGGCCAACGAGCTTTGGGTGTTGGTACTCCATAACCAAACTTGGCCGCCAACTTCCTTGGCAATTGTTGCCAAATGAATTAACTGGGGTGTTTCGCCAGAAGATGAGGCAACAATCAATAAGTCACCAGCATTCATCGCCGGGGTATTGGTTTCGCCAACCACATGGGCTGACTTGCCTAACTGGGTGAGGCGCATGGCAAAAGACTTCAAGGCCAATCCTGACCGTCCGGCCCCTGTTAAGAAGATTTGCGGAGCAGCTTTAATTTGCGCTAAGGCTGCGGGCGAAAATTCACTATCTAAATTTTGTTGTAATTCTGTTAGTAGTTCTGCCCAATTCATAGCTGAAGGCTCCTTAGTTACCAAGCAATTCGCGGAATTGACGAGCTGATTCAGCTGGGTTTTCGGCTGTGGCAATTGCCCCACCAATGATCAACAAGTCAGGGTTAGCGGCCTTGATTTCATCGGCAGCAGCTAACTTAATTCCACCAGCGATGGCCGTCTTTGTATCCGTCACGTTTTCCTTAATGACGTTGAAGGCTGCAAATGGATCTTGACCCAAGGCTTGCAAGTCATAGCCAGTGTGGGTTGCAATATAGTCAGCGCCCATGGCATCAACTTGTTGTGTCCGTTCAGCTAAGTTTTGTACCCCAATCATGTCAACCAACAATTCTTTACCGGCAGCATGAGCAGCGGCAACAGCATCCTTGATTGATTGGTCTTCAGCTACTCCCAAAATCGTCGTGATATCAGCTCCATACTTAAAGGCTTGGTCAACTTCATAAGAAGCAACGTCCATAATCTTCAAGTCGGCCAACAAAGTAACATCGGGGAAGGTTTCGCGAACCTTTTGGAACCCTTCCAAACCAAAGTTAATCACCAAGGGTGTACCGTATTCGAAAATATCGATGCTGTCCTTAGTTTGTTCGATTAAGTTAATCGCTCCGTTTACGTCTTCCAAATCAATAGCTAATTGCAATTTCATGATGAATGTCCTATCCTTTTTATATCTTATTTAACGTGGAACCTAGTATACTAAGCACAATTTTAAAAACAATAAGTTACTTTTTAGTAACCCCTATTAGCGTTTGAAAAGAGGTAAAAATTTTGTCCGATGCATTCCGCACAACTGTCCAAAAAAAGCTGAGCAATGGCGACTTTGACTGCACAAAAGAGTTCACCGTTTCGATGTTTAGTGGCAAGCACAAATTAATGATTCTTTGGATTTTAATCAACGACGGTGACCAAGGTTTCGCCGCCTTGATGAACAAATTAAACGGCGTCAGCAAGAAGGTTTTATCCAACCAATTAAAAGAATTAATTGACGACCAGATTGTCAATAAAAGTGAAACCATCACCGGCAATACCAAGCGAACAGCTTACTCCCTGACTGAAATTGGTTTGACCCTGGTCCCAATCATTAACATGCTCAATGACTGGGGAAAGGATCGGTTAGCCCAGGTTGAAATCACCCAAAAATTCAACCAAGTTAATCAATAAACTACCGTCCATAATTACTGCCAACAAGCGCACAAAAAAACAGCCAATGGCTGTTTTTTTTAATTTATTGGTCAATCGCCTGACGAATTGTTTGGGCATATTTTTTAAGAGCTGCGGGAGCTTGGGTACCATTGTCCGCGACAATTTGGACACAGGCCGACCCAATGATGGCCCCGTCCGCAATCTCGGTCATCTCCCGGGCTTGGTCGGGGGTATGAACACCGAAACCAATGGCAACGGGAACGGTTGTATACTCTTTGATGTCTGCCACGACTTCGGCTAAGTTCGAAGCAAAGGCTTCCCGCTGACCCGTGACGCCCAGTGACGAAACCAGGTAAATGAAGCCACTAGCTTTTTTGGCAATCATCGGAATCCGGTCAGCCGAGGTCACCGTAATCAGCGGCACCAAGTCGAGGTCATACTTGTCGGTATAGGGAGTTAACTCATCCCGTTCCTCATAGGGCAAGTCGGGAATAATCAGGCCGTTGACCCCAAACTTTTGACAATCACGGGTAAATTCTTCGTAGCCGTATTGTAAGACAACATTCAAATAAACTAGGAAAACCAAGGGCACTGACGTTTGTTGACGAATCTCACCGACTGCCTGGAAAATCTTCTCGATTGGTAGGTCTGGGTCTTTTAAGGCCCGGAGGTCCGCCGCCTGGATGACCGGACCATCGGCCACTGGGTCTGAAAATGGAATGCCTATTTCAACAATATCGGCCCCACCCTCAGCAAGAGCGACGACATTTTTGACCGTTGTTTCCATGTCTGGGTCGTTGGCCGTGACGAAGGCAATAAAGTTCTTCCGCTGGTTAAATTGTTCTGCTAACTTACTCATCTAACGCTACTCCCTTATATTTAGCAATGGCGGCGACATCTTTGTCTCCCCGACCGGACAAAGTACAAACGATGACCTGGTCCTTAGCCAGGGTTGGGGCTAACTTTTGCAAGTAGGCCACGGCGTGACAAGATTCGATGGCCGCGATGATGCCCTCTTGCTTGGCAATGTATTCAAAAGCAGCGACGGCTTCGTCGTCGGTGATGCCAACATAATGAGCCCGGTGTTCAGCCGCCAAGGCCGCGTGTTCCGGGCCAACACCTGGGTAGTCGAGCCCGGCTGAAATCGAGTAGACCGGGTTGATTTGCCCAGTCGCATTCTGCAAGAAGAGCGACTTCATTCCGTGAAAGACACCCAACCGCCCCTTCTCAATTGTGGCCGCAGTTAGGTCCGTATCGACCCCTTTACCGGCTGCTTCGACCCCAATCAAATCAACACTAGGATTGTTGATGTAATTGGCAAAACTACCAATGGCGTTCGACCCACCACCCACACAGGCAATGACCTTGTCTGGCAGGCGACCTATTCGGTCTTGGAGTTGCGCCTTGGATTCTTCGCTAATCACACTCTGGAAGTCGCGGACAATCATCGGGTAAGGATGGGGACCGGTTGCCGACCCCATGACATAGAAGGTATCAGTCGGATGGGCAGCAAAGTCTTGCAAGGCGGCGTTAATGGCGTCCTTCAAGACCATCGAACCAGAAGTCACGGCGTGAACCTTGGCCCCCAGTAACTCCATCCGGTAAACGTTTAGCTGTTGCCGGTCAGTATCTTCCTTACCCATGAAAATTTCACAGTCCATGCCGAAGAGGGCAGCAATCGTTGCCGTGGCGACCCCGTGTTGACCTGCCCCTGTTTCGGCAATCAACCGGGTCTTACCCATCCGCTTGGCCAAGAGAGCCTGGCCGATAACGTTGTTAATTTTGTGGGCCCCAGTGTGATTGAGATCTTCCCGCTTAAAGTAGATTTGTGCCCCACCCAGGTCTTCCGTCATGTTTTTGGCGTAGTACAAAAGCGAGGGCCGGTTGGCATAGTTCGCCAAGAGATCGCGCAATTCCTTCTGGAAGGCCGGGTCTTGTTTAGCTTCCTCGTAGGCGTCCGCCATGTGGTTGAGTTCGTTCATCAAAGTTTCGGGGACGTATTGGCCCCCATATTCGGCAAAGCGGCCGGCTTTATTTCCTGTTACCATTTTTTACTCCCTTTCTTGGTGGGCCAAGGCCACTAACTGGCGAATCTTGGCCGGGTCTTTGTGCCCATTCGTTTCACTGCCACTGCTAATATCAATCCCATACGAGTTAAGTGCTAAAATTTTTTCGATATTGGTCAAATTAATCCCGCCGGCGACCAAGGTTTTATCCTTGGGCAGGTTTTGAAGACGGGACCAATCCAAGGTTTGACCCGAACCAGCTCCGCTATCGACAAGGTAGAAGTCAGCCTGATTTTGGTTGTCTGGGCCGGCAACCTGGTTTACAAATTCTTCTGCCTGGTCCTGGCCAACCGTGACATCAATCACTGCCAGTCCGCTGGCTTGGATGGCGGCGATCACCTCACTACCATAAGGACCGTGGAGCTGGGCCATTTGAATAATTCCCGCTTGTCCTAGTCCAATAATTTCATCTACTGCCTGGTCAACGAAGACACCCACCAGAGGAATGGCTGGGTCCAGGGTCGCGCGAATACTTTGGGCCTGCTGACCATCGACTTGGTGGCGACCACTGGCGAAGACAACCCCGGCATAATCAGCCCGGCTATCGTTAACCATGGTGGCATCGGCCTTCGTCATTAACCCGCAAATTTTGATTTTTGTCATGGCTTACCCTTCCTGGGCTATCCCTGGGCGGCCGCGATAAAGCTGGCCTTATCAGTGCTGCGCATCAAGGCTTCGCCAACCAGGACCCCGTTGACCCCTAACTTTTCCAATGCTTGGACATCGGCCGGGTCTTTGACTCCGCTTTCGGCGATAAAGACTACCTCCGGCGGAACTAGGTTTCGTAGACGTTGGCTATTTTCAAAAGAAACCGTAAAATCCTTTAAGTTGCGGTTATTGACGCCAATCATCTGAGCACCGACGGCGAGAGCTTGGCTAATTTCATCCTCGTCATGGGCTTCGACCAAGACGGCCAAGCCAAGTTCTTGAGCCAGGTCAAAGTAGACCCGCAGGTCGGCTGGAGTCAAGATTGCCACAATCAACAAGATAATTTTGGCGCCAGCAGCCTTGGCCTGGTAAATCATGTAAGGGTCGATGATAAAGTCTTTCCGCAGAACCGGAGCGGTAACCTGACCGGCAATTACCTCTAGGTAAGCTAAATCACCCTGAAAATAATCAGGTTCGGTTAAGACCGAAATGGCTGCAACCCCGGCTTGGTCGTAATCACGAGCAATCTGCTGGTAGGGAAAGTCCGGTGCAATCAATCCCTTGGACGGTGAGGCCTTTTTGACTTCTCCAATAATGTGGATGCCTGGCTGTAAAAAGCTATCATAAACTGCCTGGGGGTTAAGCGACCCCACATGCTCAGATTCCGCCTGAACGGTTGCCAAGGATTTTGCCGCCTTGTCCTTCACTAACCGGGCCCTGGTTGCCTGAACTAAGTCATCTAAAATCATTGGCCAACCTCCTGACCGGCGGCCAAGAGGTCATCAAGCAGTTGAGCGGCTTTACCGGAATCCAAAGCCGATTGGGCTAGTTCCACTCCCTCGGCTAAGGAAATTTTGTTGTCCAAGGCGTTCAATCCCAAAGCAGCATTCAAAACGACAATGTCGCGGTGGGGTCCGGCTTGACCGGCCAAGACCGCACGGGTAATCGCTGCATTTTCTTCCGCCGTTCCGCCAACAATTTCTTCCTTAGTGGCCCGAGTCAAACCGAAGTCTTCTGGCTCAATCGTTAGGAATTGGATTTGGTCACCACGAAGTTGGACGACCTTGGTTGGGGCCGAAATTGAAGCCTCGTCCAGGCCATCCGTCCCATAAATGATGTTGGCCGATTGGACACCGAGTTGGTGAAGGACCTGGGCCATTGGTTCGAGCAAGTCGGCGCTGTAAACGCCTAAGACCATCTGGCCGGGCATCGCCGGATTAGCCAAAGGTCCGAGCAAATTAAAGATTGTCCGAACGCCGAGTTCCTTGCGAACCGGGCCGACGTACTTCATCGCTGGATGATACTTTTGGGCAAAGAGGAAAGCAAAGTGATGGTTGGCCAACATGGCTTGGCTGGCCGCAACGCTTTGGTTAATTGGAAAACCGAGAGCCTCCAAAACATCCGCTGCCCCACTCTTCGATGAAGCCGCTCGGTTACCGTGCTTGATAACATCGTAGCCCAGGCTAGCAATTACCAGTCCAGCGGTTGAAGAGATATTGAAAGAGTTCGAATGGTCTCCCCCAGTTCCCACGATGTCTAGGGCTTGGGGCTGGGCTGGAAAAGCCAAGGCTGCAGCCCGCATGGCTGAAGCCGCTCCGGCGATTTCATCTTCAGTCTCGCCCTTGCTGGCCAAGGCAGTTAATAATGCGGCGACCTGAACTTCTTCGGCCTCCCCACCCATCACGGCTTCCACAACATTTTGGCTTTCAGTCAAAGTTAAGTCCTGGCCATCAATTACTTTTTGCAGTGCGGTTTTCAACATGGTTTTTCTCCTCTGTTTGGGCTAGAAAGTTCTTAAAGATTAGGTCGGCGGCAGTTTGGTCGGTCATGATTGATTCAGGGTGAAATTCAACTCCATAAACGTGGTTGTCCTCGTCGGCGACGGCTTGGATGGTCCCATCATCAGCCACGGCCGTCACCGTCAAGTTGTCCGGTACCGTGGTAGGGTCAATCATCAGTGAATGGTAGCGACCAATCGTAAAGTCAGCGGCACAGGCGGTAAAGATGCCGGCTGACCCTGGCTTGATTTGGTGAACCTGACTGGTTTTACCGTGCATCAAGGGTGCGGTCACAATCGAAGCCCCGTAAACCTCGCCGATGGCTTGGTGGCCAAGGCAAACGCCAAAGATTGGTAGGCGGCCAATTGCGTCCTGCAAGACGGCATTCATGTTCCCGGCATCAGCGGGACGACCCGGTCCTGGGGATAAAATCAACCCCGTCAAGCTTGGATCATCTAAGTCAGCGACTGTTACCTGGTCGTTTTTGACAACCTTAATTTCCTGGTCGGTCCGGTTGCCGATTTCTTGGTAAAGGTTATAGGTAAAACTGTCATAGTTATCAATTAACAAGAGCATCGGCCCCGGCCTCCTTTTGCAGTAGTGTCAGCATGAGCCGACTTTTATTTTCAAATTCATGGTATTCTTCGGCTGCCTGACTATCGGCAACAATTCCCGCTCCGGCTTGGACAACCACCTGGTCACCCTTTTGGTAGGCCAAGCGGATGCCAATGCAGAGGTCGAGGTCGCCATCGAAGCCAACCGTGCCAATTCCTCCGCCGTAAATCCCGCGCTTGCGGTTTTCCAAAGCGTTGATGATTTGCATGGCCGAAATCTTTGGTGCTCCGGAAAGGGTCCCGGCTGGTAAAGTTGCGGCAATAATATCAATCGGGGTCAAGCCCGCCTGGGCCTGACTTTCAATCGTCGATCCTAGGTGCATAACATTAGGGAACTTCAATAAGTGGCGGAGGCTGGTGACCTTAACCGTCCCAAACTCACTGACCCGACCGAGGTCGTTGCGACCTAAGTCAACCAACATGTTATGTTCGGCCTGTTCTTTCGGGCTGTTTGCCAGTTCTTGGGCAAAAAAGTCATCCTCTTCACGGGTTTTCCCCCGTCGGCGAGTGCCGGCTAAGGGATAGGAAAAGAGGGTCTGACCCGTCTTTTTAATCAGAGTTTCGGGTGATGAACCGACACTTTGAAAGTCACCATGGCGGAAGTAGAACCGATAAGGACTAGGTCCCGCCTTAGACAAAGTTCGGTAGGCCTGTATCAATAAGTCTGCTCGCTGATTTTGCGCCCGGTAGGGGTTAGACAAAATCAACTGAAAGATATCCCCGGCATGAATGTGGTCTTGAGCCTGACTAACCCGGTTGGAAAATTCCGCTAGGGTGAATTGGTTGAAAAACAGTAAAGGCTGGTTTTCTTCAGCCTCCTCTGTCGTGCCAGTCAATTGGTTTTGAGAAAATGCTGCAACCTGGTCCTGAACGAATTCGGAGCATTGATTAGCTAAATCCGTCCGGACCTGAGCCAAGTCTTCTTCGTCCAAGTCCGCTTGTACCAACTTAGACAGGGTTAATTTTTGCTCATCATGGTCGTAATTGATGACGGTATCGGCCAACAAGAGGTCAAAGTCATCCAGACCCAAATCATCAACCACTGGCTCCAAATGAACATCGGGATGGTAGCGGACAAAGTCGTAACTGAAGTAACCCATCAAGCCAGCGACAAAGGCTAAGTCCTCGCCTTGACCAGCGCGGTCAAAGCGGTTTTGCTGGTATAGGTCATTCAAGTATGCAATCGGGTCAGCCTCAATCACTTGAATCTGACCGTCTTGGTTACGGATAGTGATTTGGCCATCACGACCGGTTAAAACTTGACGGGGATTCACCACAATTGTGGTGACCCCATCGCGGGTAAAGGCCATCTGGCCCATGATACTTCCTGGTTTTTTTGCTTCGATGCGGTCCTCCTGGTTAAGGATGACCAGGTCATCAAAGACTGGACAGGGCTGGCTGACTAGAACTAACTGAAAGGGATGTTCATGGCTAGTTTGCTTTAGCTGTTGGTTATTCACTGGTGTTCTCCTTAAGATTTTTTCCACTAAAAAATCCGCCCATAACAACGCAATTTCTGCTTTGTTAAGGACGGATTGATTTCCGCGGTGCCACCTTAATTAGATTAGTCTCCACCCCTGGCGTCAAAAAAATAGAGCCAAAAAGCTTCACTAATCCCTCCTTAGCGAGATACCAACATATCCCCGACAACTGACGTATGCCTGACGTTTCCCCATACTTGCACAACTGTGCTTTCAGAAGAACCCTCCGTGGTCCATTTAATTGCCTGCGTTCCATCACCTTCTCACCACCGGCGACTCTCTGAGCGTGCACAACAATCTTGATCTCCACATCATTGGTTTTTATGGACGAACTATTTAATTGCTCTTAGTGTAATCAGCAAAATAAATTCTGTCAAGGAAAAATTAAAAAAACAACTCATAATCGTTTTGATTAAAAGCTGTTTTTATACTAAATATTTATTTTTATTACATATATAGCCTAAAATCCGGATAAATTAATCATTTGCCAAGGCATCGATTGGATTTAACTTCGCTGCCCGACGAGCAGGTAAGAGCGCTGCTAGCCATGAAATAATCAAAGCCAAAGCGAAGGCAGTAACCACGTTACCAACCGAAATCTGGACAAAGGCATAGTCAGCCGTCCCCTTCAACAAGCCGTTAACAGCAAATTCAGCAGCGTAAGCAAAGACCGTGGCCAAGGTTGCTGACAACAAACCGACAATCACTGACTCAGAAATAAAGAGCCAGCGAATATCACGCTTTGATTCACCCAAGGCGCGGATAATTCCGATTTCCTTAGTCCGGGCAGTAACCGACATAAACATTGTCACGATAATCATCAAGGCTGAAACGACCAATGAAATACCGGCAATCGTTGAAAGAATTGTCGTGGCCAAATGAACATAGGTTTGAACCTGTGAAATCACGCTTTGGATTGTGGTGGTCTTGTAAAGACGGGTCGAGCCACTCTTCATCTTATCGATTGATGCAGCTGTATCCGTGACATTATCCAAGTCATCAATCTTAACTGAAATTGATTTTGGATCTGAATCGAGGTTCGCCTGCTTCAAGGCATTTTGAACAGTCGTAGCGTTGACGGCGTTCATTTGCAAGCCCCGAGTTGATGACTTACCGATTCCAGAAACCGTGGCCGTAAAGTTAACCATCACTGGTTGCTTTTGCGCATTCAAAGTTTGGTAAGACAGAGTCACTGTTTTACCAATCAAATCCTTGTAATTATTAGCATCCAATTTCTTGGCAGCGGCAGTTTCATCCAAGAGGATTTCACCAGTCTTAGTTGGAGCGTGTCCCGCTACCACTGAATCCTTGGAATATGAATCGTTCCAAGTTGACAACGATGTCATCTTGACATTTTGGTTGTTGTAACCAGCATTCACGTTCAACAAGGTATCAGCTGATTGAACCTTGGAAACATGCTTCAGCTTCTTAATTTGTGCCAACTGGCTTTGAGTAAAGGCCGGCTTATCATCCGTCGATTGACCAAAGGATTGGTCATCGTCGTCCGATTTCACATAGCGGCTAACCGACATTACCTGCGGGTTGGCAATCTTGGTAATCTGGTTAGACATGTAACCAGAGATTCCGTTACCCAAACCGGAAAAGAGAACAACGGCAAAGAGGCCGATTGAAGTTCCCAGGATAATCAAGGAATTCGTTCCTAAATTATGACGAAAATGCTTAAAGGCCGTCTTAACTGAGGCCAACCGCGGCAAAATCCGTGAGTGTAGCATTTCCTTGTCTTGACTGTCATAGGCAGGACGGATTCGTTCATCGGATTCAATTTGGCCATCGGCTAAGCGAACAATCCGGGTTCCGGCTTCCGCCACGATTTCCGAGTGGGTTACGGCAATCACCAACCGACCTTCGGCCGCAATTTCATTCAAAAGAGCCAAAACTTCTTCGGTATTTTGAGCATCCAAGGCGCCGGTTGGTTCATCGGCAATAATTACCTTGGGGTCAGAGGCCAAGGCCCGGGCAATCGCCACCCGCTGCTTTTGTCCACCGGACAATTGCTTGGGGTACTTCTTCATATGGTCAGCCAAGCCAACCTTAACCAACAGCTCCTGGGCCCGTTTCTCCCGGTCTTTCTTAGAAAGAGTAGTCATGTCTAATGAAACCAAGACATTATCCAAGACAGATAGATGGGCAATCAGGTTATAAGACTGGTAAATATAACCAATCGTTTCTCGCCGGTACTGATCAAGGGCCTTTTCCTTTTGATGATCAAGCTTATTACCATTGACTAGGACCTGACCTTCAAAGTTACGGTCAAGGCCACCGATGATGTTCATCAAAGTTGATTTTCCACCACCAGATTCTCCTAGGATGGAAACAAAGTCACCCAGGTCAAAGTTCAGATCAATGCCCTTTAAAACTGGGAACTCTTGTGCCCCCAGAAAATAAGACTTCTGAATATTCTTTAATTCTAAATATGACATATTATTCTCTTTTTTCCTTTTTTGAATAGGATAAGTCTAACACTATTTTTAAAAAATACACAATCCATTCCGGCGTTTAATTTTACTAATTTAATGAAAAAACTGAATTCATTCTGATAGATTCTTAACAAATTAATTAAAATAAAATGATAAAAACTTGCACAAGCTCATTTTATGTGTTTTAATATAAACAACTTAACGGAAAGGGATTCCAACTATGAAACAGCAATGTTCAATGATGATTAATCGTTATTATGGCTTTTATTACTTTAGATAGCACGTCTCGCTTGATGCGGACGTGCCCACGCGTTCGCATCTAGGTAATGAAGTCATATTTGTCTTGACTGTCTAGGTGTATCAAACTACCTAGTCAGTTCAGCGATTATCATCAGCTTGGTTTCCTACCGAACTTTTTGATAAGCACCAAGCCGATTAGGTAACTACCTAATCGGCTTTTTATTTTGTCTTGTTTATTAGAAAAGGAAAAAACTCATGACCAGAATTGATGGACACACTTACTTAATCGGATTAATGGCTTACCCCATCCGCCACTCAATGTCGCCAACCATGCACAACACCGCTTTCGAAGCGCTCGACTTAAACTTTGCTTACCTGGCATTCGATGTTGACACCCCCGACCTGCCCGACGCCATTAAGGCTATCAAAACATTAGACATGCGCGGGTCAAATATCTCGATGCCCAACAAACAGGCTATCATCCCCTACCTCGACAAGCTCGATATCTCCGCCCAAATGAACCAAGCCGTTAACACCGTCGTCAACGACAACGGTATCTTGACCGGCTACACCACCGATGGTATTGGCTTCGTCAACGACCTCAAGAAAAAAGGCCACGATGTCGCCGGGAAAAAGATGGTTGTCATCGGTGCTGGTGGAGCAGGTACACCAATCGCGACCCAGTCAGCCTTAGATGGCTTGAGCGAAATTCGGATTTTCAACCGCCAAGACGACCGCTTTGAAAACGCCAAAAAGACCGTTGCCCTCATTAATGAACAAACCGACTGCCAGGCTAGCCTCCACGACTTGGCTGACCAAGACGACTTAAAGGAAAGCCTCGCCTGGGCCGACATCTTCTGTGACGCCACCGGCGCTGGGATGAAGCCCCTCGAAGACTTAAGCCTGGTGACCGACCCCACCTGGTTGAAGCCTGACTTGGTTGTCTACGACACGGTCTACGCCCCCCGCCAAACCAAGTTAATGAAGATTGCCAAAGACGCCGGCGTACAAAACGTCTACAACGGTCTGGGCATGATGATTGAACAGGGCGCCGCCTCATTCAAACTCTGGACCGGCCAAGACATGCCCATCGAACTCGTTCAAGCAGCCATTGAAGCAAAGGACCAGCAAAAATGAAAACAGTCACCGTCCAAAATCTCACCTTAACACCCGGCACTAGTAAAATCGCCGTCCCCTTAACCGGAGCCAATCTGGCTGAATTGAAAGACCAGGTCGCCCTGGTTGACCCCAGCCAAGTCGACTTAATCGAATGGCGATTGGACTTTCTAAACCCATGGCCAGATTCAGAAGAGTTAGCCGACCTGGCCCAAGGCCTTTGGGCAGACCTCCCCGGCTTGCCTATCATCGCGACCTTCCGGACCCAAGCCGAGGGTGGTCAACGGGCACTTTCAAACGCCGACTACCAAGACTTGCTCTTAAACCTTTGCCAGCTCCCCGTTGACATCATTGACTTAGAAATTAACCACGACAAAGACTTAGTCGATCAGGTCATCGCAACCGCCCACACCAATGGTAAGAAAATCATCGCCAGTTTCCATAACTTTCAGGAAACGCCGGCCAATGATGACTTGACTGTGACCTTCCGAAATATGGCGGACGCCCAGGCCGACATCGCTAAGATTGCGGTCATGCCCCAAACCGAAGCCGACGTCCTCCGCCTCATGACTGTCAGTCAGGCCAGCCAGGCCAACCTGCCCATTCCCGTTGTTTCGATGGCGATGGGGCCCTTGGGTCAGCTAAGTCGGATTGCCGGGTCGC
>NZ_DF968000.1:6080-11239 GCF_001047075.2 Fructobacillus ficulneus | reverse complement strand
AACCGGGTCCGTCATTACCTTTGCCAGCCTATCCGCCAGCCAAGGGTCAGCACCCGGTCAACTTTCAGTCACTGACTTAACCACCATCTTTAATCTTTTACAAGGAGAACCTGCCAATGCCCAGCTCTAGTTTGCGATTAAAAACGACTCTTTTTACCAACTACCTGATTCACGGGTTCGGGATGATTATCCTGACCCAAAATCTGGTTAAGCTTTCCCACCACTGGAATAGTTCTCTGACCGTTGCCTCCTTCGTCCTTTCCGGGATTGGAATTGGTCGCTTGGTCGCCTACCTTTTGATGGGCTTCATCTCCGACCAATTTGGTCGGAAGACCACCCTCTTAATCGGGATGACAACTTACTTAATTTTCTTAGTGGCAACACCCTTCAATTCCTCGGTTGCCCTGGCCTATGCCCTGGCCATTCTCGCTGGGGTAGCCAACTCGGCTCTCGACTCAGCCACTTACCCCCTCTTGGCTGAAATCAACAAGAATGGGACATCCAACAGTGTCTTGCTAAAGGCCTTCATTTCCCTGGGTGAATTCATTCTCCCAATGATTGTCCTCTTCTTGTCACAAAATAACCTCTGGTTCGGTTTGTCCTTCATGGTTCCTGCCACTTTGATGGCCTTGAACTTAGCCAACTTGCTGCCACTCAACGTCCGTCAATCACAGCAAGTCATCGAAGAAGCCGACCTCCAAGGCTTGGTTATCAGTCGTCCCAAGAAGGTTGCCTTGTCTGGCGGACTCTTCGTTTACGGGTATACTTCCATGGCCGTCATGATCTGGTTCACCCAGTGGATTACCATCTTTGCCAAGAAAATTGGCTTCTCAACTACGGTTGCCCATTTCTTACTTTCTCTTTACAGTCTTGGTTCCATTACCGGGGTCATCACCGTTGTCGTCTTGCTCAATCGCTTTAATTTGAAAAAGCCGGTTTTCGTGACCTTAAATGCCTTGTCACTCTTGGCCATCACGACCATTACCTTGAGCAC
Organism: Fructobacillus ficulneus; assembly: GCF_001047075.2. Taxonomy (GTDB): domain Bacteria; phylum Bacillota; class Bacilli; order Lactobacillales; family Lactobacillaceae; genus Fructobacillus; species Fructobacillus ficulneus. The sequence continues at coordinate 10,245 of NZ_DF968000.1, read as the reverse complement.
CAATGCCGACCTCTCTGCCGTGGCCGCCTTCGTCTTCGGCTTCAGTGCCGCCGGTGGTCTGATGCAAATCGCCTTGAACACCCTCTTGTCAATCTTCCCCCGTCACAAGGGTATGTTGACCGGAACCTTCTTCATCTTCGGGTCTCTGGCTTCCTTCTCAGTGCCAATCATTACTGGCTTGCTGGTTAAGATGCCCCACACCAACATCATGGCCGGTGACATCATCGTCGCCTTCGTTGGCTTCCTGGTTGCCTTAATTATGCTAGTAACTTTGCCACCCGAAAACAGCTCCTTGGCCGATGCTCGTAAGTCGATTAACAAGATTGATAGCAAATTAATCGCCCTCCTCGAGGAACGGTTTGCGGCCGTCAACGACGTTCACAAGTTCAAGCAGACCGGGCAAATCGCCATCAAGGACTTGAACCGCGAACGCCAGGTCCTCGATAACGTCGCTAAGAAAACGAAAAATAAAGACCTGGTGCCTTACAACCAAGCCATTGTTCAAACAATTATGGACAATTCTCGCCAATACCAAGCCTCATTGAAGTAAAATCATTCTAACGGACTTTGCTTGGCGCCAGGTCACATTTTCACTTAAAAACTACTAAACCACACACAAAGGAAAATACTTACTATGTTGACATACTTAACTGCCGGTGAATCACACGGACCAGAACTTTCAGGAATTTTGACAGGCATCCCCGCCGGTCTCCACTTGGATATCGATGAAATCAACACCGCCCTCTCTGCCCGTCAAGGAGGGTATGGCCGTGGTAACCGCCAAAAGATTGAGCACGACCAAGTCATCATCACTGGTGGTGTCCGACACGGCGTTACCCTTGGTTCACCAATTGCTTTGACAGTTAAAAACCGCGACCACGCGCAATGGTCAGAAATCATGAATCCGACTTCACCAGCCACTCCAGAAAACACCCTGCGTAAGGTTAGCCGTCCCCGTCCTGGTCACGCCGACCTCGTTGGTGGAATGAAGTACGGTCACCGCGACATGCGTAACGTCTTGGAACGGTCATCAGCCCGGGAAACAGCCATGCGGGTTGCCGTTGGTAACATCTGCAAGCAAGTCCTCGAAGCCCTCAATATTAAGATTATCGGTTACGTCGAAGCCATCGGTGGCGTTAACGCCGACTCAAGCCAGCCAACCCAGGTCGACACCATCGTTAATTTGATTGAACAAAACGACTTGCGGGTGACCGACCAAAGTCAAATCGAACCAATCCACGAAATGATTGACGATGCCAAGCGCAATGGTGACACCCTTGGTGGGGTCATCCGGGTCGTCGCCGAAAACGTTCCCGCCGGTTTGGGATCATATGTTTCCTGGGATACAAAGTTGGATGCCAAGTTGGCCGCCGCTGTCATGGGCGTCAACGCCATGAAGGGGGTCGAAATCGGCGACGGCTTCGAAAACGCCGTCCATCCTGGTAGCCAAGTCATGGACGAAATCGACTGGCAAGAAGGCCAAGGATTCTCTCGGAACTCCGACCACTTGGGTGGCTTTGAAGGTGGGATGACCAACGGCATGCCCGTGATTGTTAAGGCTGCCATGAAGCCCATCCCAACTCTTTACAAGCCTTTGCAAAGTGCCGACATCAATAGTAAGGAAGTCAAGAAGGCGACCGTGGAACGATCAGATACCACGGCCATCGTTCCGGCCTCAATCGTAATTGAAAGCGTCGTCTCCATCGAATTGGCCAAGGCCATCACCGATACTTTCGACGGCAGCAATATCGACCGCTTGAAGAAGCAAATTGCCGACTACCGCCAAGAACTACAAAACTTCTAAGGAGGACCCGATGGTTGATTCACATTCCACCCCCTTACGGGGCACGATTACCATCCCCGGTGATAAGAGTATTTCCCACCGCAGCATTATCTTCGGTGCCATCAGTTCCGGCACTACGACCGTTAGCCACTTCTTAAAGTCGGCCGACTGCCTTTCGACCATGCAGGTCTTCCGCGACCTCGGTGTCAATATCCAAGAAGATGACGACCAAGTCCAAATTAAAGGCCTGGGCCTCACAGGCTTGCAGGAACCGACTGTTGACCTCGATATGGGAAACTCCGGCACCTCAACTCGACTCATTTCTGGTTTGCTAGCCGGTCAACCCTTTGCCAGTCGAATGGTTGGCGACGCCTCATTGTCCAAGCGACCAATGGGTCGGGTGATTGACCCCTTGACCGAAATGGGTGCTACCTTTGACAGCGACGACCGCCACCTGCCAATGACGGTTCATGGCGGCCACCTCCAGGGCATGCGCTACCGGCTACCGGTTGCCAGTGCTCAAGTTAAGAGTGCCGTCATCCTCGCTGCCCTCCAAGCCGAGGGTCCAACAGTTATTGAAGAACCAAGTCCCTCCCGGGACCACACGGAACGGATGCTCCAGACCTTCAGTCCCCAGAGCATTAGCCGGACGGCCCACGAAATCACCATTACTCCTGGCCAGCCGTTTGCAGGGCAAGCCATTATCGTTCCCGGTGACATCTCTTCCGCAGCCTTTTGGTTAGTGGCCGGTGCCATCGTTCCCGGATCAGAAATTACGATTAAAAACGTCGGGATTAACCCGACCCGGACTGGGATTTTAAATGTCTTGGATCGGATGGGCGCTCAAGTTACCCAGACCAACCACCAAGACCAGGTCGAACCCAGCGCCGACCTGACCGTAACCTTTTCCGACCTCCAACCCTTTGAAGTTGGGGCCGAAGAAATTCCCGGCCTAGTTGACGAAGTGCCCTTATTAGCCCTCTTGGCTGCCCGGGCCAACGGTATCAGTAAGATTACCGGGGCCGAAGAACTCCGCTTCAAGGAATCCGACCGCTTGCAGGTTGTGACCCAGGAGTTCAAGAAGCTTGGTATTCAAATCGAAGAATTACCCGACGGCTTGGTGATCGATGGCCGCCAACCTTGGCACCTTGAAGATGCCAACCTCGATAGCCACGATGACCACCGGATTGCCATGACCCTCAAAATTGCTTCGCTCTTAGTGGACAAACCCGTAAACATCAAAAATTTTGAAGCCGTTAATATCTCTTACCCCACCTTTATGACCGACTTAGAACACTTAAGGAAGTGACTACCATGGAAACTGTCTTTATTAACGGGTTAGGCCTGATTGGTGCCACAATGGCACGAATCATCAAAGCGTCTAACCCAACCGTAACTATCCTCGCAACAGACTTTAACCAAGAAAACCTAGACTATATGGTCGATGCCGGTGTCGTGACCACTGTCACCGACTTCACCACTGGTGCTAGTCAGGCGGACTTGATTATCTTAGCGACCCCGGTTTCAGCCATCCGTGAAAGTCTCAACGACTTGGCAACGATGGCACTCAAGCCGGGCGTCTTAGTGACGGATGTCGGTAGTAGTAAAGAGAGTATCCTAGCAGCGGCCCAACCGTTAATGGCGGCCGGTGTTCATTTTCTCGGTGGCCATCCGATGGCCGGGTCCCACCTCACGGGAAGTGCCAATGGTCGCCTCGACCTCTTGGCTAACCATTCCTTCTTTTTGATTAATGGCAATGCTACGCCCACGCAAATTAAGGCCTACCAAGACCTCTTGGGTGCTGGCCAATTGCACTTTAGCGAACTAACCGCCAGTCAGCATGACCAGCTGGTTTCAGCCACCTCCCACCTCCCTCACGCTGTTGCCTTTGCCCTCGCCAATGCCATCTTGCCTAAAATCAAAGCAATGGACATTGACCCAGGAATTCCGGCCGGTGGTCTGCTCGACACCACTCGGATTGCCAAGGCCGACCCAGATATGTGGACGGCCATCTTTACCAGTGAACGAGCCGACCTCCTGGAACAAATCGACGGTTTTCAAGACCAACTCGACCGTCTCAGAACAGCTATCGCTAACGAAGACCAAGCAAGTATTCATACCCAAGTCCAGGCCGCTAACCAAGCCCGGCGAGAATTGGAGCAACCACGATGAAAATCACCTTAATCGGCTTTATGGGTTCCGGTAAAACCACCGTGGCCCAAGCCCTCAGTGAAAATTTAAACCTGCCCTTAACCGATTTAGACCAATTGATTGTGGACCGAGCCGGTCTTTCTATTCCGGCCTACTTCGATCAGTATGGGAAACCGGCCTTCCGTCTCTTTGAGCAAGAAGTCTTGGTCGATGCCCTAGCCGCCGACGGAA
>NZ_DF968000.1:0-6034 GCF_001047075.2 Fructobacillus ficulneus | reverse complement strand
ACCGGCGGCGGAACCCCCGTCCAACCGGCTAGTCAGGCCGTCTTCAAGGCCCACCAGGGACCCATCATTTTCTTAGACGCTAATGATGCCACTATTCAAAAACGCCTCGAAGCCGATGGAATTGCCAGCCGGCCCCTCTTCCAACAACTCGGCATGGATGGCCTCCTGAAATTAAAGCGGTCCCGCCAAGCAACCTACGAGGACCTGGCAACGACTGTGATTCACGTTGACGAAAAGGACCCAGCCACTATTGCCCAAGAAATTATTGACCAATTAACCAGCTAACCAACGGAGGATTAAGATGCCAACCATTCACACTCTCGGACCCGTTACCACGGATAGTTATCAAGCAGCTGAACACCTCCAAGATGAGGACCCAGCGTATCAAGGCTTAGCCATTGAAACCCATCCCGATTTTGAATCTGTTTACCAAAATCTAGCTGCCTATGCTGGTGACTATTTCCTCGTACCAACGGCCTACCAAAATAAAGATGGCAATAACTGGACCAATAACCACTACCGGTACTTGGACCGGCTGCAAATTGCGACCGTCTTTCATTTGCCCACCCTGCCGATGTTGTTAACGGAAAATAAGAGTGTGACCAACGGCAAGGCCATCCTCCATGCCGCTACCAAAGAACTCATCCAACAGTTCATGAAAGTGACAGACCAGGACCTGCAAGTCGACTATGTGCCTAGCAAACCTCTGGCCCAGACGGCTTTTGAAGCCGGTGACTACCAATACGCCATCTTTAGCAAGCAGTCCTTCGTCCCTCATGGTGACTTAAAAATTATCAAGGAGTACCACCCAGAGATGGTCTGGTGCCTCTACCAAATCAAATGAAAAAACCGCCAACTGGCGGTTTTTTATTATGAAGAATTCCTGACTTATTTATGTTGGCGCGCCCGCTTGTAATAACAATAGATTTGCCAACAGACCAAAAATGCCACAAACGAAAGCAAGAGGGTCCAAGTCCCCGTTACCATGTTCGACATACTATGGGCATCCATCACGGTTTCAATCCGAATTCCCAGGGCTGTTTCCATCGTCCCAGAATGGGAGACGCTCAACATTGCCACAAAGAAATCAATCGTTAGAAACCCCAAATAGATTAACATTCCCTTACCGATATCAGTTAAAAATTGACGCATTTGTTTACCTCATTTTCTTCAAATTTGGTTTGTACTAACCTCATTATATGAAAATGAGTGGGGAAAATTTATTCCATATGGGATATTTTTCCACCAATGAAAAAAGCCCTAAAAATCAGGGCTAAAGCAAGCTTTAATTTGATTGAGGGCTTAGCTTATCCTTGGTGACTAGCAGCTAAGGCGAAAAAGTCCTTGAAAAGTTGTTCCTGGTCATCATGGTCTTCCCAGAAGTTTTCCGGGTGCCATTGGACAGCCACGATTAACTTGTCGGGATTTTCAATTCCTTCGATGACTCCATCATTGGCATGGGCGGTAACCTTAAAACCATCTGCCACGGTCTTAACAGCTTGGTGGTGCTTCGAGTTGACGAAGGGATGAGCTCCCTGTGATTTAGCAATGAAACTATCCATTTCGACATTAATATAATGAGTGGGCAGGTCACTGTCCGGCACTTGTTCATGACGGATCACCTCATTCTCGAATTGAGATTGGAGGTCTTGGTAGAGAGTTCCACCAAAGGTCACATTAATAATCTGAATTCCGCGGCAAATACCTAAGACCGGCTTACCTTGCTTAACGCATTCCTTGATAACTGCCGTTTCAAAAGCATCGCGAGCTTCATAGGTCATGCCAATCTTTCGGTGTGGGTCTTCGCCATAGTAAGACGGTGAAACATCTGGTCCGCCGGGAATAATAACTCCGTCAACCATGCTGACCAATTCTGCCGCCATTTCAGGCTTAGCAATTGGCAAGACTACTGGTACAACGTCATTTTTCAACAAGACATCGACCAATTTTTTCTGAACAATATGGGCCAAGCGCAATCGTGGTGTTACAGTCGCTTGCATGTTGGCGTCTGCCGTAATTCCAATTTTCATTAAGCGTCTCCTCTATTCGGTCAAGTTAAGTACCTACAATTATAAACTTCTTCATTAAAAAATAAAGATAGCCACAGCTGATATTACCTGCTCATCTGCTGGTTTAGTCACCCTTGGCAAAATTAACCAGCCTTCATTTCTAAAAAATCATTTCAAATTAATAAAAGACCAAGACATTTGTCCTGGTCTTTTATTGATGATATTAGTAGCCAATAACTAGCTACTAATAACGATAATTTTTCGTTAACTAACTCTTAGTCGGCGAAAATAACTTTGACGTTAACTGAGTCGTTACAAGTTTGGATAGCAATGGCGTGTTGAGCCTTTTGAGCCATTACAGTTGCTGCACCAGAAGTCCGGTTAATACTTTGATCAATTGCATCAACGTGGTAAGTAGTACCGTTAACAGTAATTGCATCACCTGTTGTCAATTGTTGAGCCAATTGACCGGCAACTGAAGCTTGTTCAGCTAAGTAGTAACCACTCAATGAGGCCCATGACCAAACGTTGTTGGTCCAGTTTGGTGTCTTACCTGAGCCATAGAAAACAGGGTTGTCAAAATGGTGACCTAAGTAGTTCACACCATCTGTCCGAGTGTTTTCCGTTGAGGCAGTTGCAGTTGGTTGAGCAGCTGGAGTGGCTGAGCTTTCAACAGCAGCCGTTGAAGAAGCACTGGCTGCCTGGGCTGAGGCTTCAGCAGCAGATGATGACGAGCTCGCAGCTGCTGAACTGGCAGAAGAGGCTGAGCTGGCTGCAGCAGCACTCGTAGATGATGCTTCTGAAGCCTTTTGGGCTGCTGCTTGTTTCTTAGCAGCTGCGGCCTTCTTCTGAGCAGTTGTCTTCTTAGAAGATTGGCTGTCATTATTCGATTGATGGAAAAGATGCGTGAAGCTATTGCCGTCGGCATCAGCTTTATACGCAGCTCCGGCAGAGGTCCCACCAACGATAATGGCGGTGGCCGCGGCTATTGCTATGATTTTTTTGTTAATTTTCATTTGGATTATCCTTGTACAATGTAACTGTGACGATGTTTAAAGATCTTCCCAAATAAAACTATAAGTTTGTACCATTTAAACTGACTATATTTTTGGCCGTGCAAGAGTGAATGGTGCAAATTTTGTCTCTTGCTGGCATTTATAAAACAAAACGCGATTTAAAGTCGCGTAATTGACTTAATTATAACGACGGATAGCCTCTTATCACAATATCCATTAGATTACAAGTCTGATACAAAACTGTTTAAAAAATTCAAAAAGAAAACAAAAATTTCCCGACTAACTTCAAATGATTTAAATTATAAGTTTAAACTAACATTAAAATTTTTTAAATTAATTCGTCAACCCCCTCAAACCGGTTTAATTCAGACAAGAAATAGCTTAGAACGGCAGAAATATTTTCTATCCAACACCTTTATGGCTAAATTTCAAAAATAGCTAATCCACTATCCTCTGCAACAATTTTGTAAAACGAAAAGGGCCTCGTCCAATGACGAGGCCTTTCATTTATATGCAAATATGGATAAATATTTATTCTGTTGTGCCACGTTGCTTGGTAATGAAGTAGAAAGGTACAGCAACTACCAACGCACCAAATCCCCAAACAAGGTCAGTCTTTGTCACGTGCCAAAGTAACCAAACAGAGATTACTAGGGCAACAATAGGAATTACTGGACCAAGAGGCAAGCGGAAATCTCTTGCTTCATCTTTCTTAGTATGACGGAAAACCAAGACGGCCAAACAAGTTGGGATAAACTGTGCAAAACGAGAAACCGCACTAATTTGAGCCAAAGTTGTAAACGTTCCAGAATAGGCAATGGCCAAAACTGCTACCGTTGAGAAGACAATAGCAACGTAAGGAGCATTCTTACGATTTTTCTTAGCCAATACTTTTGGCATCATCTTGTTTTCAGCAAGAGCAACACCTGAGCGAGGTGTGATAAATGATGAAGAAATACAAATACCACCGACTGACAAAACCATTCCAAGTGAAATCAAGTCACCACCAAAGCTTCCAGCAATTTTCTCAAAAGTATCTTTCAATGGAACAGTTGAAGAAGCTAACTGATCACCCATGACACCAACACTAACAGTCATAACTAGGACATATACCAAAGCTACAGCAGATAATGCAATCATCAATGCCTTAGGCAAATTTTTCTTTGCATTAGTCATCTCACCGGCAATCACGGGCAAAGCTTCAAAACCGGTGAAAATATAGAATAATGTAATTGCGGTTGTCGCAAAGTTATTGCTAGTTGTTAGATGACTAACAAAGAAAGGATCAAAGTGGCTGCCCTTCATGAAGAACAAACCAAAGACAATAACTAATGCAATTGGCACTAACTTTCCGACAGTAACAACGTTGCTAATTAAAGCCGTTAATTTGACACCACTAACATTTAAAGCAACCAATGATACTGCCATCAAAGTGACAATCACATTTTTTGCTGTCGGATTATTCAAATCTGGGAAAAGGCCACCTAAAGCAGTTGCAAAGGCAACATATAAGGTTGCTTCAGCAATGATTCGGATAACCCAAGTAACAAAACCAACCTCATAACCGACGAAGCCTCCAAAGGCTTCCTTGGCATAGAGGTAAGGACCTCCATTTTTCGAGAAAAATGAAGCACAGTCAGCAAAACACATGGCAATGACGAAAGCCAGAAAAGCATCAAAGAATAATACAACAATACTAGCAGGACCAAAAAGTTTCATTCCTGCACTGGGCAATAGGAAAATTCCTGACCCAATGATTCCGTTAATTCCTAGTAAAACAATACTCCAAAAACCAATTTTTTGACTTTGACTAGCTTCACTTTTCATCCTGGCCTACTTCCTTTGCTTTTTTAAAAAAGTTCGTAAATAGTGCTTCTTGTTCAGGCATTGTTGCCCACAAATTTTCAGGATGCCATTGAACTCCGACAATTGAATGATCATCGTTTTCAAATCCCTCTACAACCCCATCAGCCGATTGAGCGACTACATTGAGGCCCTCGGCAACCTTATTGAGTGCTTGATGGTGGCGAGAGTTTACAAAGAAGGTTGAGCCTCCCCCCATTGCTTCTGATAAGAAACTGCCAGAAGTCACTTCTACATCATGGGTTGGCAAAAATCCGCGAGCAGCCTGTGAATGCTGCAAAAGTGGTTGTTCGTATTGTGATCCTAAGTCTTGGTACATATTGCCACCAAAGACCACATTGATCAATTGGGTTCCACGACAAATGCCTAGTAGTGGCTTATGTTGCTTAACGCATTCCTTAATCACAGCAACTTCAAAGTCATCTCGGGCAGGGTAAGTGGTCCCAATTTTAGGATGAGGACCCTCGCCATATAACTTTGGCGATACATCTGGTCCTCCGGGAATCACAACGGCACCCACCATGCTAACCAATTCGGCAGCATATTCAGGCTTTGTGATTGGAAAAACGACCGGCACGTTACCTGTCTTTTCGATAACATCCAACAATGGCTTTGGCGCAAAACTTGCTAATTGCAAGTTAATGATATCCGTACTTTGCAAATTAACATCTGCAGTGACACCAACTCTCATATCATTCTCTCCTTTTTCTCATCTTATTTTAATATAATACACTTTTGTTCATTGCTAGCCAACCGAAAATAAATTAAATTTCTTTAAAAATTAAAAAGCACCCTTACGGGTGCTTGATCAGTAACTTAGTTACAGCATTTGTGACTTGAGAAGAAACCCCATTAATCTGACATACATCTAAAGCCCATTTGGTAAATTATTTTTAGAAATCCAAGGAAGAAACCCCATTAATCTGACATACATCTAAAGCACCCAGCTATTCACATGATGTCGACATTCTGGAAGAAACCCCATTAATCTGACATACATCTAAAGCTTGTGTGTCGCTGACCAGCTTTTGAGCCAAGGAAGAAACCCCATTAATCTGACATACATCTAAAGCCAACCAGCGACAGAAACGGCCGTTAAACTAGGAAGAAACCCCATTAATCTGACATACATCTAAAGCGAGCAGA
>NZ_DF967999.1 GCF_001047075.2 Fructobacillus ficulneus | reverse complement strand
AGCTAGGTCTAAATATTTACTTCAACTTTTGGGGTACAGGTCATGCGTGGGATTCGTCAATTTTTTCATTGGGAAATAACGCGACGATTACCATCACTGGTGCCAAATTAAGTGCCTATTCTATGGGTAACAAGCAAGCGAGTGATGCAAATCCAGCTGGCAATACCTCAGCCGGTGGAACCATGGTCATTAACTCGAATACCACCACTTTGACCAATCTGGATGGCTCGACGAACAGTGTATCGACTGGAAATCTTCGTGAAATTTTGGGTGATAACCGTCAAGGTAACGGGCAAGTCCAAATCCAGTATGTCAATGGAGCTGGAACTGTGATTAAGACGGGAAGTATTGATGTTTCAAACTTCCCAACTTACTACCCAGGAACAACTGGTTCAATTGTTAACCAGGCATCGGTTTACTCACAAATGCCAGCTAACTTTAGCTGGGCCATCGGTTCGGAAATTCCAGCCAGTAAGTCCCAACCGACAACTTTTATGGTGCCAGTGGCTGGTCAAACTAACGTTTATACAGTTTATGTTTATGGGAAACCAGAAGCAGTTCAGTACCAGTATGTTGATGAAAATACAGGTAAGGTTTTGTCTGGTCAATTAGCCGGACAAAGCGGAACAGAACCCGCCAATGGGACAGTTACGGCCAACTTTGGAAATGTCATTGATTGGACTAATAAGTACTACATTCAAACAAACGTTCCATCTGGCTATTCTTACGATGCCAACAATAAGCAGCAACCAAAGCAGGTCACGGTTACTGACGGCACCCAGGTCATTACCATCTATGTTCAAGGTAATCAACAAAACATTACTCCTAGCTATCAAAGTGACAAGGGTGTTACTCTTAACCCAACGCAAACCACAACCATTTCAGGTCGGACGGGTCAGACTCTGTCATCATTACCACAGCCTTCAGTTGATGGCTTTAGTATTTATCAAACCATGGTTAATGGTCAGGTAGTTGATCCAACTCAGCCTTATACTATTGGTCTGAATAACACGATTACTTTCCTTTACCAGAGCAATGCTGACCGAACGGCTACTTTGATTAAGGGAATTTATGCTGAAGAAACGAAGCAACAGGGTGTTATTGATGCTGATCCAACCTTAAATGCTGCTGCACGACAAAGTGAGTATACTTCATTAGCAAAGGCTCGTACGACTGCCATTAACGCTTTAAATGCCATATCAGGTAATAATTTAAATACGGTTTACGCTCAACAAATTGCCTTAATTGATGCGGTTCACACCTCTAATCCTTCAGTTGCCAGCCAGAAGGCCAGCTTGTTGGCTGATTTGCAAACAACTGCCAATAATACCGATGCCGCAATTAATGCTGATACATCCTTAACGGATGCCACAAAGGCTAGTCAAAAAGCTGCGGTAGCAACTGACTTGACGAATGGTCAAAATGCAATCAATAATGCAACATTGATTGATGATATTTATTCAGCCCATGATAAGGCTAGCGCAGCTATTACAGCTGAACACCAGGCCGGTGAATCAGTTGGTGGTCAACAGGCGGATGCTAAGGGTCAAATTAGCGGGTCTGCCGGATCCGCTCATAATGCGATTAATGGTGACAATACGCTAACAGCTGCCGACAAAGCGCGTGAAAATGCAGCAGTTGACGCAGCCAATAGCCAAGCGAATACTGATATTACGAACGCGACGACAGCTCAGCAGATTGCCGACGCTGTTACGAAGGGATTAAAAGCAATCAATGCTGCCCATATAGCAGGACCTGCTATTTCGACCCAACAGTCCACCGCAACAGCAAAAGTTGCACAGGCTGCTTCTGCTGCTATTGGCACAATCACCGCTGACTCGACATTAACTGATGATCAGAAGGCTCAACAGAGTAAGGCTGTCTTTAATTATGCTAGTCCCGCTGAATCAACAATTAATAATTCACAGGATGCCCAAACGATTGCGGATACCGCCAATGCTGCCATTGATAAAATTGATGGTGTTCACCAACCGGGCCAGTCATTAACTAACCAGGAAGCTCAAGCTCAAAGTGATTTGACGGCTTATGCTACAAAAATCAAGGGCGATATTGATGCCGATTCTTTGTTGACCGATGCCCAAAAGACCCACGATAAGGCCGGTGTTGATAGTGCTGCTGCTACTGGAGCAACATCAATTATCAATAATGCCTCAACGGCCCAAGGAATTGCCGCCAATTTGGCATCTGCTGAAGCTGCTGTCCTAAACCAGCACGAAATTATGCCAGCCTTGACTGCGCAACAAAGTTCGGCTAACCAAGACCTTGCCACTGAGGAAAGCAAGGTTGTTGCGGCCATCAATGCCGATGTTAATTTGACATCTGATCAAAAGCAACAACAAGTCACTAATGCTGGAACGGCTCTGTCTAAGGCACAAGCAGCTGTTAATGCTGCCACGAATGCCCAGGGCATTGTCGATGCGCAAACTGCTGGTAAGACTAACATCGATGGCCAACACCAAGTACCACAAACCCTAGCTGATCGAAAGGCTGCTAAGGTTGGTGAACTGCAACAACGGGCTAGTGCCGATAGTAGTTCGATTACGGGTGACAATGATTTGACCCAGGCTGCCCAAAAGACTGCAACGGACCAGATTACCAAAGATTTGGCAGCGGCCATTGCCAATGTTAATGCCGCCAACGATGCAGATGATGTCGATAGTGCTGCCCAAAACGGTGAGACAACCATGGATGGGGATGTGACGACTGCTAAGCAGGGCGTTACCCCACTGGCAACACAACAAGCTAACGCTATTCAAGAATTACAAAAGCGGGCTTCTGACAACAAGAACGCGATTACTCAGGATAATGATTTAACTGGTGCTCAACAGTCAGCTGCTACCAGTCAAATTGATACAGATTTGGCCACGGCGGTTGCCAATGTTAAGAATGCTGGAAATGCTGATGCAGTTATCAAAGCTCAAGGAGACGGTGATAAAACCTTAGATGGGGATGTCACGACTGCCAAGAGTGGTATTTCGCCTTTGGCTGACCAAAAAACAACTGCGAAAGCTACCTTGGCTTCGAACGCCCAAAATATCAAGAATGCCATCGATAATGATCCAACAATTGCGTCGGCTGACAAGGTAACTGATAAGGCCAACGTTGATACCGACTTGGCTGCTGCTCAAAAGAATGTTGATAATGCTACCAATGCCGATGGTGTTAGCCTTGCGGTTACCAATGGTAACCAGAAAATGAACGCTGATCACCCAACGACGCAGACTTTGGACCAACAAAAGGCTGCTGCCAAGGCTGCTTTGCAACAAACAGCCACGGACACCAAGAATGCCATCAATGCTGATCCAACTTTGACCCAAAAGACTCAACAGGCCTATGACGCTTTGGTCGATTCTGACTTATCAACTGCTCAAGGCAATGTTGATAATGCGAAGGATGCTGATGACATTGCCAATGCCCGCAATAACGGTCAAAATGCGATTAAAGCGGAGCATAAGAATGGTGAGGCTTTGGACAGTCAAAAGGCTGATGCTAAGGCTGTTTTGCAGCAAAAGGCTACGGATACCAAGGCTGCCATCGATGGGGATGTTAATTTGCTCAAGGCAACTCAACAGACCTATGATGCGGCGGTTGATGCAGACTTAGCTGCAGCTAATACGAATATTGGTAATGCCACGACTGCTGACCAAATTAATACCGCCCGTGATAACGGAACGGGTGCGATTGCAGCCGAACACAAGGCTGGTACACCGTTAAGTCAACAAGTCAGTGCCGCTAAGCAGACTTTGGCCAACCTGGCACAAAGTGTTAAGAACGATATTAGCAATGACAAGACATTGACCAGTGGTGCGAAGGCTTCTCAGTCAAGTACGGTTGATAGTTATATTACCCAGGCGGGCTATGCTTTGGATAAAATTGTACAAAGCGGTAATGCCGATGATGTTGTTAACACGGTTAATAGCTACTCGACTTCAATTAGGAATACTCACCAAGCAGCAGATTTGACTCAAGAAAAAGCGGCTGCCAAGAGTGCCTTGGAACAAAAGGCTAGTGATATTAACCAATCAATCACCAATGATTCTGGTTTGACGAGTGCCGCACAATCAACCGATAAGACGAATGTTCAAACTGCGTTGAGTAATGCTGAAAAGAATGTTGATAATGCCACAGATGCCGATACCATTGATTCGGTCCGCGATGCCGGGTTGACAGCAATTGGTCAGCAATACACAGCTGCTACCCCACTTGCTACCCAGCAGAGTACAGCCATTGGCAACTTGGAAAAAACTGCCAGCGACAATACTAATACCATTAACCAGAATAATAACTTATTCAAGGCCGACCAAAGTGCTGCGACAAAGCAGATTGCCGCTGATTTGGCCAGTGCCAAGGCAGCCGTTACTGCTGCTACCAACGCTGACGGGGTCAATAGTGCCGTCAGCACTTGGACTGCAACATTGAATCAAGATGCGTCAAGTCTTTTGGATAGTCAAACACCGTTGCAGACACGCAAAGACACCGAAGTGAAAGCCTTACAGACGACCGCAACGACCAACAAGGGCACCATTACTGCTGACAACAACTTATTGCATGCTGACCAAAAGACAGCTACCGATAAGATTGATGCTGATTTGGCGACTGCTATTGCTAATGTGAATGCGGCTAATGATGCTGATGACGTCACATCTGCCGCCCAAGCTGGCCAAACTCAGTTGAACACTGATGTAACAAATGCTCAGGCAAATGAAACCCCATTGGCAACACGTCAAGCCAATGCGGTTGCAGCTTTGCAGAAAAAGGCTTCAGATGATACAGCTGCTATCACTGGTGATAACAATTTGTTGAAGTCTGACCAAAAGAAAGCAACCGATCAGATTGCGACTGATTTGGCAACGGCCATCTCCAACGTCAATAATGCTAAAAATGCCGATGATGTTGATGCGGCCAACCAAGCTGGTCAAACTCAGTTGGATACTGATGTGAAGAATGCCAAGGCAAACGAAACACCATTGGCAACGCGCCAAGCCAACGCTGTCGCCGAATTGAAGCAAAAGGCATCAGATAATACGAATGCCATCACCTCTGACAACAATTTGTTGCAGGCTGATCAAAAGACGGCAACCGATAAGATTGCGGCCGATTTGCAAGCAGCAGAAAATGCCGTTAATGGAGCGGGCAACGCTGATGATGTTGATGCTGCCGCTCAAACTGGTCAAAACCAGTTGGACGCTGATGTGACGAATGCCAAGTCCAATGAAATACCATTGGCTACGCAAAAGACAAATGCTGTTAATGCCTTGCAACAAGCAGCAAACAACGTTAATGATAAAATCAATGCCAATACCGATTTGACGAGTGTGCAAAAGACTGCAGCTTTAGACCAAGTCCAAAAAGATTTAACGAATGGAACCAACGCTGTCAATGCAGGAACCAACGCTGATATTGTTGCTAATGCTTTGAAAGCGGGTCAAGGCTCACTGGCTATTGATTTGACTAATGCTCAGTCATTAGGAACTCAAAAGACAGCGGCTATCAAGACGTTGACCCAGAATGCTAGTGACGCTACTTCAAGTCTGAATAACGATAATGATTTGACCGGTGATCAAAAGGCCGCTGCTGCCAAGCAAATTGCACAAGATTTAAGTGATGCTACCGATAAAATTAACGATGCGACAACAACTGATTCAATCAATACAGCTTTGACGAACGGCCAAAATCAGATCTCAAAAGACGAAGCTGCTGCTAAGCAGGTTACGCCACTGGCTACCCAAAAGAGTACTGCTAATGGTCAATTGTCTGATGCTGCTCAGGCTGCTAATGGTCGTATTGATGCTGATCCTGATTTGACTTCTGATCAAAAGACTGCCGGTAAGAAGGCGGTTAATGATGCCATGACGGCCGCTCAAGCAAAAGTTACTGCAGAAACGAATGCCGATGGTGTTAATGGTGCTCAAAGTGATGGGGACACAGCTATCAAAACGGCTGAAACCAATGCTGAAAACGTCACACCTTTGGCAACGCAAAAGGCAACGGCCAAGACGAACTTGGCTAGTGCTGCTAAAGATGCTTCTGATAGTATTGATCAAGATCCTGATTTGACGACCGATCAGGGGGCTGCCGCTAAGAAGACGATAGCCACGGATTTGACCAATGCCCAAACTGCAGTGGACAATGCTACGGATGCGGATGGTGTGAATAATGCCTATACAGCTGGAACGGGCCAAATTACAACAGACGAAGCTGCCGCTAAGAAGGTGACACCATTAGCCGATCAAAAGGCGAATGCTAATAAGAAGTTACAGACAGCTGAACAAAATGCGATTGAAGGGATTACTAACAATCCTGATTTGACCGGTGACCAACAAAATCTTGGAGTAGCAGCAATTAAAATGGCTTCGAGTGGCGCTCAGAAAGCTGTTACTGCAGCGACGAATGCCGATGGCGTTAATGGAGCTCAAAGTGATGGTGCGACAGCTATCACGACGGCTGAAAACAATGCTAAAAAAGTTACACCTTTGGCAACGCAAAAGACAACGGCTAAGACCAACTTAGCTAGTGCTGCTAAGGACGCTTCTGATAGTATTGATCAAGATAATGATTTGACGACTGACCAGAAGGCTGCTGCTAAGAAGACGATTGCCACGGATTTGACCAACGCTCAAACCGCAGTGGATAATGCGACAAATGCGGATGGTGTGAATAATGCCTATACAGCTGGAACGGGCCAGATAACAACAGACGAAGCTTCCGCTAAGAAGGTGACACCATTAGGCACGCAACAGACGAATGCTAAAACGGAATTGTCTAATGCTGCTCAGGCTGCTAGTGATCGAATTGATAAGGATAATGATTTAACAACTGATCAAAAGGCTGCTGGCAAGAAGGCAGTTAATGATGCCATGACTGCCGCTCAAGCCAAAGTGACTGCAGCAACGAATGCCGATGGTGTTAATGGTGCTCAAAGTGATGGGGACACAGCTATCCAAACGGCTGAAACCAATGCTGAAAAAGCCATACCTTTGGCAACGCAAAAGACAACAGCTAAGACGAACTTAGCTAGTGCTGCGCAAACTGCTTCAGACAGCATCGATCAAGATAACGATTTGACGACTGACCAGAAGGCTGCCGCTAAGAAGACCATCGCTACGGATTTGACCAATGCTCAAAGCACAGTGGACAATGCTACGGATGCGGATGGTGTGAATAATGCCTATACAGCGGGAACGGGCCAAATTACAAAAGACGAAGCTGCCGCTAAGAATGTCACGCCATTAGACACGCAAAAGTCTAAAGCTAATGACCAATTGGCTAGTGATGCTGAAACTGCTAATGGTCAAATTGATGCCGACTCGAATTTGACTGCTGATCAAAAAGCGGCCGGTAAGAAGGCGGTTAATGATGCCATGACAGCCGCTCAAGCCAAAGTGACCGCAGCGACGAATGCCGATGGGGTCAATAGTGCTCAAAGTGATGGGGCCACAGCGATTACAACGGCTGAAACTAATGCTGAAAATGTTTCATCTTTGACTACGCAAAAGACTGCCGCAACGACTGACTTGTCGAATAAGGCCCAGGCTGCTAAGGATGCGATTAATAACAACCCAGCCTTAACCAGTGACCAAAAGAAATCATACAGTGATCAGGTTGATGCGGATTTGTCCAAGGCAACCTCTGCTGTCAATAACGCTACGGATGCCGATGATGTCAATAAGGCTAATAGTGCTGGTGATGCTGTTATTGCTGGTGATGCTAACTCTGCTACATCTGCCGCAACAGCTAATCCACTGTCAGCGCAAAAGACTGCTGCAACGACTGACTTGTCAAACAAGGCTCAGGCTGCTAAGGATGCTATCAATGGTAATGCCGCTTTGACGGGTGACCAAAAGAAGGCCGCTAGTGACAAGGTGGATGCCGATTTGTCAAAGGCTACCGATAACGTGAACAACGCCACCGATGCCGATGACGTCAATAAGGCCAACAGTGAGGGTGATACCGCCATTGCTGGTGACGCCAATGCCGCAGCTGCTCAAGCAACCGCCAATCCATTGTCAGCGCAAAAGACTGCAGCTACAAATGATTTGGATAAAGATGCTCAGACGGCTAAGGATGCTATCAATGGCAACCCAGCCTTAACGAGTGACCAAAAGAAGTCATACAGTGACAAGGTCGATGCCGATTTGTCAAAGGCCACGGATGCCGTGAATAACGCTACCGATGCCGATGCTGTCAACAATGCCAACAGTGCTGGCGCCACAGCAATTTCTGGTGACGATAGTGCCGCCGCGGCCCAAGCAACATCGAACCCATTACCAGCCCAAAAGACTGCCGCAACCACTGACTTGTCGAACAAGGCTCAGGCTGCTAAGGATGCGATTAACAACAATCCAGCCTTAACTAGTGACCAAAAGAAGGCTGCTAGTGACAAGGTCGATGCTGATTTGTCAAAGGCCACCGATAACGTGAACAACGCGACAGATGCCGATGACGTCAACAAGGCTAATAGCGATGGTGATGCCGCCATTGCTGGTGATGCCAATGCCGCTTCATCAGCTGCAACGTCGAACCCACTGTCAGCCCAAAAGACCGCTGCAACGACGGACTTGGGTAACAAGGCTCAGGCTGCTAAGGATGCGATTAACAACAATCCAGCCTTAACTAGTGACCAAAAGAAGGCTGCTAGTGACAAGGTCGATGCTGATTTGTCAAAGGCCACTGATAACGTGAACAACGCGACAGATGCCGATGACGTCAACAAGGCCAACAGTGATGGTGATGCCGCCATTGCCGGTGATGCCAATGCCGCTTCATCAGCTGCAACGTCGAACCCACTGTCAGCCCAAAAGACCGCTGCAACGACGGACTTGGGTAACAAGGCTCAGGATGCCAAAAATGCGATTAATGGCAACGCTGCTTTGACCAGTGATCAAAAGAAGTCATACAGTGACAAGGTCGATGCTGATTTGTCAAAGGCTACCGATAACGTGAACAACGCGACCGATGCCGATGATGTCAACAAGGCCAACAGTGAAGGTGATGCCGCTATTGCCAGTGATGCTAATGCTGCCACTGCTCAAGCAACATCGAACCCATTGCCAGCCCAAAAGACTGCTGCAACGACGGACTTGTCGAATAAGGCTCAGGCTGCTAAGGATGCGATTAACAACAACCCAGCCTTAACTAGCGACCAAAAGAAGTCATACAGTAATCAGGTTGATGCTGATTTGTCAAAGGCCACCGATAACGTGAACAACGCGACAGATGCCGATGACGTCAACAAGGCTAATAGCGATGGTGATGCCGCCATGAACAATGACACGAAGGTAGCAACAGATGCAGCAACATCGAACCCATTACCAGCCCAAAAGACTGCTGCAACGACTGACTTGTCGAACAAGGCTAAGGCTGCTAAGGATGCGATTAACAACAATCCAGCCTTAACTAGTGACCAAAAGAAGGCTGCTAGTGACAAGGTTGATGCTGATTTGTCAAAGGCTACCGATAACGTGAACAACGCTACCGATGCCGATGATGTGAACAAGGCTAATAGTGATGGCGATGCCGCCATTGCTGGTGATGCCAATGCCGCTGCTGCACAAGCAACTGGTAATCCATTACCTGCGCAAAAGACGACGGCAACCAGCAATTTGAATCAAGCGGCTCAGAATGCTAAGACTGCGATTAACAACAACCCAGCTTTGACAAGTGGTGAAAAGAAGGCCGCTACTGACCAAGTTGATAAGGATTTGGCAGCGGCTCAGGCAGCTGTCGAAGCCGCAACAGATGCTGATGGTGTGAACAAGGCTGTTAGTGATGGAGAAAACCAAATTGCTAATGATGCGCAGAATGCAGCTAATATTGCGACAAATGATTCATTGCCTAACCAAAGGTCAACTGCTACGACAGAGTTGGATAATAAAGCCAATGCCGCCAAGGATGCCATTAACAATAATCCAGCTTTGACTGGTGACCAAAAGAAGGCTGCCACTGGCCAAATTGATAAAGATTTGGCTGCAGCTAAGGCAGCTGTTAATGCGGCGACCGATGCCGACGATATTAACAGTCGTCAGAGTGCTGGTGATAGTGCAATCGACAACGACGCTAAGTCAGCATCAGATGCGGCAGCAGCAAATCCATTACCTGCCCAAAAGCAGACAGCCAGCGATGGCTTGGACAAGAAAGCTCAAGCTGCCAAGGATGCCATTAACAACAACCCAGCATTGACCGGTGATCAAAAGAAGGCTGCCACCGACCAAATCGATAAAGACTTGGCTGATGCAACCAACGCCATTAATAATGCTAGTGATGCTGATGGTGTCAACAAGGCTATTAGTGCTGGTGATAATGCAATCGATAACGATGCTAAGTCAGCAGCGGATGCTGCAACGGCCAACCCATTGCCAGCGCAAAAGACAGCCGCAACGACTAATTTGAACCAAAAAGCTCAAGATGCCAAGGATGCGATTAATAACAATCCGGCCTTGACCGGTGATCAGAAGAAGGCTGCCACCGACCAAATCGATAAAGACTTGGCTGATGCAACCAACGCGGTTAATAATGCGAGTGATGCGGATGGTGTTAATAAGGCCAATAGTGATGGTGATGCCGCAATTGATAAGGACTCACAGTCTGCAACAAATGCTGCAACATCGAACCCATTGCCAGGCCAAAAGACTGATGCGACAAATAGCCTGAACAAAAAGGCCCAAGATGACAAAGATGCTATCAACCGTAACCCAGCCTTGACGGGTGACCAGAAGAATGCCGCTATCAACAAGATTAATAGCGACTTAGCTAAGGCCACGGATGCTGTTAATAATGCGAGTGATGCGGATGGTGTCAATAAGGCTCTGAATGATGGTAATGCGGCGCTCGATGTTGATTTTAATACACCAACAAATGCTGCTACTCCATTGTCAACCCAGAAGCAAAATGCCACGAACAGCTTGAAACAGAAGGCCCAGTCAGATAAGGATGCCATTAATGGCAACTCTGCTTTGACCAGCGACCAGAAGAAGGCTGCGACTGACAAGATTGATGGCGACTTAGCTTCTGCAACCAATGCTATCAATACTGCATCAAATGCGGATGGCGTGAATAAGGCGCTGAGTGATGGTAATGCAGCTCTTGATAGCGATTTGAACACACCTCAAAATGCTGCTAGTCCATTGCCAGCCCAGAAATCAACAGCTACGAACAACTTGAACCAAAAGGCTCAAGCTGCTAAGGATGCCATTAACAATAATCCTGCTTTGACAGGTGACCAGAAGAAGGCCGCTACCGACAAGATTGATAATGACTTAGCTGCAGCAACAGATGCGGTTAACAACGCCACGAATGCCGATGGTGTCAATCAGGCCATTAGCGATGGTAATAACGCCATCGATAATGATTCGAAGGCAGCGACTGACCAAGTTAGTCCATTGCCAGCCCAAAGGCAGGCAGCAACCGATGCCTTGAACCGTAAGGCTCAAGACGAAAGGAATGCTATCGATGCCGATAAGGATTTGACAAGTGATGAGAAGAAAGCGGCTCATGACCAGGTTGACCGAGATTTGGCTGCTGCACAATCTGCAGTTAATACTGCCGGCGATGCCGACGGTGTTAATAAGGCGCTAAATGACGGAAATGCCAACCTTGATCGTGACTTGAATAGCGCTCAAGATGGTGAAAAGCCATTGCCTACCCAGCGGCAAAGTGCAGTTAATGACTTGCGGCAAAAGGCTCAGACGGTTAAGGATGCAATTAGTGTTGATAATGATTTGACGACTGCGCAAAAGCAGGCAGCTAGCGACCAGGTCGATAAGGACTTGACCGCTGCTGAAAATGCAGTTGGTGCAGCGACGGATGCTGATAGCATTAACCGTGCTATTAGTGATGGCGATGCCCAATTAGATCGTGACCAGCATACGGGAACACCATTAGCTGAACAAAAGGCGAGTGTAACCGAAACGATCCAAGGCCGCGTTGATGATTTGATTGCCGCAATGAAGACTGTCGTGGATGCTGATCCAACTCAACTGCAAAATCGGATTAATGAGTTGAATAACTTAATGACTCGTTTGAACCAAGATCTATCAGCGGCAACGAATGCTGATGAAGTTCAAGAAATCTTGGCAAGGTGCAATGCCATTGTTGATGGGGATTACCAACCATTTATGATTTTCTCACTAATCACAAGGACCACTGCGCCAGCAGAAGCACCAGAACCACAAACGAGAATTGCCATTAAAGCAGCTGAGCCAACAGTGTCAAATTCTCTTAGTGCCAACCTGCCATTGCCAACCACAGGTGGTGACCAAGACACGACAGTTGCTCCTTACCGAAACGTTGAGAAGAATGAGCTTCCAGATGAATTCAAAGAACTCCCTGAACAAGGAAGCAAGAGTATCTTGGATGGCTTCAAGCTTGACTACGAGAACGCCTTTAAGAAGTTAACTAAGGGTGGTCGAGACCTCTATACTTTGGTATTCAGTGTTCTCTCAGTTGCCTCAATTTGGCCAATTACTAAGACTTCATACTTTGCAGCTCTTAAGAAGAAGATGAGAAGGAGGAATATTCGTAAGTAATCATTGGTGGTAAGCCACGGTGATGAAAATTAAAGCAAGGGAACAGACTCAGTCTGTTCCCTTGTTTTTTATTCGACTGGAAGTAAGTCAAACAATGACTTTGGGCCTTGTTTATGCAATAAAAGGACTAGTTAAACGACAAATGTATTTTAATATCAATCTTTTATGGATTTAAACAACAAATGTATTTCGACAATAAACTAGAAGACTTCTAAATAAACAAAAATAGGTAATTGATATATTTATTGAAATATATTAGAATGAAAGTATTGATTGTAATGTTATTGGTTTATTTAAGGTGGGTGAGTACTATGGATGAGGATGATGAGAGTAGGAAGAAGTCAACGGTCATATTTAGAATTGTTTTGATAATCATGATTATCGTAATGTTTAAAATTGGACCGTCTCTGATAAATTTAATCCAAAATAGCTAGTAAAAAAGCCTTTCACGCTGACGTGAAAGGCTTTTATTTTTCATCTGGAAACTGTTTGTCGCGCATAATTTGATCGAAGAGAGCATAGCCGGATTTAAAAGTGTAAGGTTTTTCCAAATTATGGTTCCACAGTCGGATAACGTACATATTTCCTAATTTCCACAGGATATTCTTGTTATCGGTTAAATGATTTAATATCAAAAAAATTGAATTATCGAATAAATCTTGAAACCCTGGATCAGATAATTGAAAGTCTAAAATGGCAATCGATTCTTCTAATTGTAGCTTGGCAAGTGATTGGAAAGGGTGGTCTTCGAATTCATGCCAGTCCATATGCTTGAACAGATCATTAAATGAAGTTTCGAGCATAAATTCAACTAATTGGTACTTATCTTCGAAATGTCGATAGAAGGTTGTCCGATTGATTTCCGCGGCAGTACAAATTTGCTTAACGGATATTTTTGAAAAGGGAATTGTTTCCATTAAGGTGCCGGCAGTTATTAGAATGTGATGATGCATCAAATCAAATGTTTTATTGGCCATAATTGAAAAGTGTAACAAATCTCCTATAGTGTTTCAGTTAGAAACAGTATACCAGTTTTAACTCTTTCAAAGTTCATTTTAAAATACTACAATATAATCATTATTTAATATTAAAGGAGAAGCAATCATGCTCAAACGTTTAGGCGAATGGATTTATGTTAATAAATTCAAAACCTTCTTTGCATGGGTGGTGGTTATTGCTGCGATTGCCTTTGGGGCTGTGGGAATGGGTTCTCATTACACAACCAACCTAACAATCAGTGGTATTCCATCAACTGACATTCAAAGTACTTTGGAAAAGGAATTCCATCAAAACCCTAACAGTGGGACGATGAAGGCCGTTATTCAAAACAAGAAGGATAATGGTGTTAACTCAGACGCTGTTAAGGCTGATGTGAATGCTGCTATTGATAAGGTCCAAAAGAAGTATGGATCAGATATTAAGTCAATTGCTAATCCATATACAACTGGAACAATTAGTTCCGACAAGACAACGACCTATGTTGATATTACCTTTAAGAAGGATTCATCAGCGGTTTCTCGCGATGCCATTGATGGTGTTAAAGATATCTTCAACAACAATGTGAAGACTTCAAGCACTAAGGTTGCTTATACTGGATCAGTTCAGGTACAGCCAAAGGACGTCGGCGGTTCTTCTGAATTAATTGGAATTGCCATTGCCTTTGTTCTATTGTTAGTTCTCTTCCGTTCATTTGTAACGGCGGGAATGCCAATTATCTCAGCCTTGATTGGTTTGGGAACTGGTGTGATGTTAATTACCATCGGAACTAACTTCTTAACTTTGGCTAGTGTTAGTGAAACCTTGGCCGTGATGTTGTCATTGGCCGTTGGAATCGATTACTCACTCTTCATTTTGAACCGTTACCGGACCGACTTGGCCGACACCAATGGTGACCGTCAAAAGGCCTTGGGACTAGCTCTTTCTGAAGCCGGTAGTTCAGTTATCTTTGCCGGTGTGACAGTTATTATTGCTGTCTGTGGTTTGGCCTTTGCTGGTATCGAATTCGTGACAACAATGGGATTTGCTGCCGCTGCTGCCGTGGCTGTGGCCGTTTTCTCAGCTTTGACTTTCTTGCCAGCCCTAATTGCCATGTTGGCCAAGTTTGTTAAGCCAAATACGAAGACGGTTGACCATATGGCCAACCATCCTTCAAAGTTCACAAAGTTCTTGACTGGTCACCCATGGTTGGTTTCAATTTTCTCTGTTATCGTTTTGTTAGGGGTGGCTTTGCCAGCAACTAACATGCGTTTGGGAATGCCATATGATGGATCATTGCCAGACAACCGAACAGAACGTCAAGCTTATGACATGATTTCAGATAAGTTTGGTGAAGGGGTTAACGCACCGCTTGTTGCAGTCGTTAAGCTCGATACTGATAAGGGTCAGGCTACAAATGAAGCCAACTTGCTTAAAATTGCCGGTCATATCGCTGATATGAAGGGTGTTAAAGCAATGTCACCGTTGACTGTTGACCAGCAAAAGGCCGCAACTTTGCAGGCTCAGTTGACGCAAGCAGCACAACAAAAGGCCATGGCAGCTGCTCAAGCCACTGGTCAAGCACCAACGCAAGCTCAACAAGACCAGGTTGCCGCTCAAATTAAAGCGACAATCATGGCTCAGGCAACTAAACCTTACATGATTAGTGCCGATGGTAAGTATGCCATGATGGTTGTGATCCCAACTAAGGGATCAGAAGCTCAGTTAACAACTGACTTGGCTAACAACATTAAGGACTACTCTGATACAACGAAGTCGAAGTATGATGCAAAGATTACTTTGACAGGAGTTAACGCCGTTAACTTGGACATCACTAAGAAGTTGAACAACGCCACACCAATCTTTGCCTTTACGATTATTGCTTTGGCTTTCCTACTATTAATGGCAGTTTTCCGTTCATTCATCGTACCTGCTGTTGCCATGGTTGGATTTGGTCTGTCATTGTTAGCTTCATTTGGCTTTACCACTGCCGTTATCCAAGAAGGATTCATGAAGGGACTCTTCGGTGTTTCAAAGGGAGCACCATTGATTTCATTCTTGCCAATCATCGTAACGGCTTTGGTCTTCGGTTTGGCGATGGACTATGAAGTCTTTATGGTCTCTCGTGCTCGCGAAGAATACAAGAAGACCGGGGATAACGACCGTGCCGTAACTGTTGCTATGCAAAGTTCAGGACCAATCGTTGTGACTGCTGCCTTAATCATGATGGCTGTCTTTGGTTCATTTGCCTTGAACTCAGACCCAACGATTAAGTCATTAGGTTTGGCACTAGCCTTTGGTATCTTCTTCGATGCCTTTATCATCCGTTTGCTCTTTGTTCCAGCAATGCTCAAGATTTTTGGTAAGTGGAACTGGGTTTTCCCTGGTAATAATAAGAAGAAGTAATTCATTCTTTCTGCTAAAAATTAGATAAGTGCTCAAAAGGCCAGCCTCTTCGGAGGCTGGTTTTTTATTGTTCTGGGATAGGATAAGTAAGTGCATCAGTGAGATAAAGTTGAATTGTTCTTAAATTCGTTTTAAAGTTCGGATAAATCAACGACAGTAATCTTGGTGATATGTGAACAT
>NZ_DF967998.1 GCF_001047075.2 Fructobacillus ficulneus | reverse complement strand
TATACCACCTAATGTTAATCGGCATTGTGATTGAATTGATTAAATTAATTCAAAAAAAATAACCGTCGCTGCTTTGGCGAGCCTGACGGTTAAATAATCTGAAGGATAGCCACCGTTTAACGGGTTTGCTAGGGAAGCGGCGTTGTTCAAGCAACGTCGCTTTTCTTATGCCCTTATTATAACACCGAATATTAGCAGTGACAATTGTCGCAAAAATCGAGCTTAGTATGTTTACTAGAGAAGATTGTGTATACCACCTAATGTTAATCGGCATTGTGATTGAATTGATTAAA
>NZ_DF967997.1 GCF_001047075.2 Fructobacillus ficulneus | reverse complement strand
CCCGCCTCATAGACGTTACAAGCCTTTTTTTATTGGTCGCTTATGGTCATGATACGGCTTATCTTATTCAATTGAGCGGGGAAGCCTACCCCGGTTTAACAAAAGAGCTGGTTAGGTTGTGACGAGTCTCCACGATCTAGCCGAACGGGTGGCAATGCACTGAGCCACCAACTCAATAAGGGAAAATAAAAACATGTGTGGGTGGACGTGCTAAAGGAAGACAATCAATAACTCAGGACAGCACTGTGAGTTGCAAAAGATTGTTGCTAGGTTGAAACGCTTAGCAGTCAGGGACTCTCAAGCGAATGGCGAAAGCTATACCATTGGATAAGACTGTTTTTCCGTTTCTTCAAAGTGAGAACGGGGAAAGTCTGTCTTCACTCGGCTCTACTGCCCATTGTGCCGGCAGTGGTAGCAATGTCAACAATTATTGCTCATTATCTGTATCTGATTGACTACTAAATAACTTTTGCCAAAAACTTTGTTTAGGTTTTTCATTTGTAGTAATTTGTAGTGTTTCTAATTGTTTTTGCAATTGCAGTTGCAAGCGTTGTTGTTGATCTAAGCTCTGTAATAGTTGCTCAATTTGTTTGTCTTTAGTTTCTAACTGCTTTTTCAGTGTCTCAAGTGTTGTTAAGTTAAGTTGTTGGTTAACATGTTGGTTAACATGTTGGTTAACATGCTTTTGCTTAACATTTCTTGTTTTCTTAACTGAGCCAATAAGTTCACTTAGTTCACTCTCTGAAAAAGATAACCGACCAGCCCAGCCCTTGGCCTTTAGCTTATTACTGGCAGTTTGTCGGCTTGTCCCTATGGCCTTACCAAGCTCAGAAAGGTTACTGAATGTTGTTAAATTGTTGTTAACTTGTTTTGTCATGTTAACTGTTAACTTAACTCAATTGCTTAACATTGGCAATATCAAAACGTATAATTAAAGCAGGGACAGGCTTGGTGAATTGTTACCAAAAACCTCCTAAAACTTACGTTTTTTATTACATGAGAGCTTAACAAAACTTAACATTTTTTCTTGTTAGCAAGTAACTAAAAACCTGACAAAACCTGTCATTAAAACTTGTTAAAACATGTCATTTAATTGCCTGTGTTTGATTTTCCAACATAGGTGAAAACGTCCATTTGAAAGGGGTTAGCAGTGACACCGACTAGAATATTAGAACATTACTTTAAGGGTAAGGCACAAGCTATGCTCGATTATTCAAAGAGTCATAAAGACCAAATAGAAACGTATGGCCGTGAAAATTATGATTTTTGGGTTGAGGTAGTCACTAAGCTAGACAATTACACCAGCACTCTGAGCAGTGAACTCATTGCAATGGAGCGAGATCACTACCATAACAAAACGCCCTTTGGATTGAGTTATAACATTGTTGCCCCGACTTTTGAGATAACTAAGGTGAATAGAGAATTGAAAGCGTTGGCCAAGTCGATTGAACAGACTGAAAGAATACAGGCCACCAGATAGCAATATAAGAGCCGTGACGGCTTTTTTTATTTAACTGGATAAGTTTGGTCACATAATTAATTGAAAACACTCCCCCCCATAAGTGCCAAATAGAGAGCGCTCACATATCGTCACTTTGAGAAAAAACAGAATTTTGAAAACTTTTGACCCGGGGGGCAAGTGCCAACCATCCCCAGAACTTGGTTTAATTATTTTTAATTTAGTCGATTTTTAAACCCGTGTTTTTGTCCATAAAGTCAATACAAAGTAATACCAAAAGGACGCAAGAAAAAGCCGAGAAACGGCTTTAAATAGCAGATAATAGACAATGCAACCCTTGCAACTTTTTTGCACCCTTTTTCCGAATGGTTGCAACTAAAAAAACACTTGATTGATTCTAACTATCCCTTATACTTGTTACTAACATAACTTAATTTTTGGGGGAAGAATAATGACCAACACTGCCGAGGCAATTACCTTGACATTATCCTAACAACTAATACGGAACAGGCGTGTATCCGTCAAGAGGGCTGAAAGGTCGTCTAAACCACGTCCAAAGCAATCAAAGCGAGATTGTGGGGAATGAACAATTCGATTATGGGTAGGATCGCCCGCAAGTGATTGGCAAAGAAGTGGCATATAGAATTAGCATACTATATGGTTTAAATCGCTTTATATGCGATTTAAGCGGTGTCTGACGTGTTCTAACCTTATTGACTTATAAAAGTAAGGTTTTCTATTGGGCAGACGATAGAAGTTAAAATAGAGCGATATACGTGGTTGATACAAGCGATATGATTCTGAATTATACCTTGAACAATTTTTAAAAGTCCTAAATTATCTAGGGCTTCCTCTGCTCAAATCTAACTGATTGCCCTTGTTTTCTGCTATTGTGTTTTGCTTTATGAAGATTATACTAAAACTATATAATTTGGAGATGATTATGGTAAAAAGTTATGTAACGGCTATTATACCTGCTCATAATGAGGCATTAGTGATTAAAGATTGTATTACTTCTTTAATCACTAATGGTTGTGATGAAATTGTTGTTGCGAATGATAATAGTTCTGATGAGACATATAATATATGTCTTGAATTAAATGTAACTGTTTTTAACACAGTTAATAATACAGCTCGTAAAGCTGGAGCTATTAATCAGGCGCTAAAAAAATATTTGAATAAAAGTATTGATATCGATAATCATTATATTTTAATTGTTGATGCGGATACTGTAATTTCTCAACAATGGCTTATTAAATCTAGAGATTTAATTGATTCTAATGATTTTGACGCTGTAGGATCTATATTTCATGCTGATAATAATGTGGGATATTTGCGGTACATGCAATATTTAGAATGGGAAAGATATTCTTCTCAAATATCAGGGTTACAAAAAGTATTTGTCCTCACTGGAACAGCTTCTTTGATTCGTTTGAGTAAACTACATGATGTTCATAAAAAAAATGGTTTTTTTTATGATGAACATTGTATTACAGAAGATTTCGCTATGACAATTGACCTTAAAGAAGTAGGTACTAGAATGATTTCTCCTGTTTCAGTTAATTGTAAAACTGAAACGATGCCTTCTGTTAAATTATTATTTTTGCAAAGAAGACGATGGTATTTGGGTGCTATGCAACAAGTATTTAGTCGTAAATTAACTAAAGTAACATTATTTTATTTATTCCAACAAATTATGTTATGTGTTTCTGTGATATCGTTTGGCTTAGTATTGTTTGCTGATACATATTTATTAGTCGAAAATCAAATGAAAATGAATCTATTTTGGTTATTTATTTTGTTATTATTTGTTTTTGAAAGAGTTTATACTGTTTGGAGTTTGGGATGGAAAGCACGAGTTATAGCATTATTTTTATTACCTGAGTTAATTTACACATATATTTTACAAATATCTTATGTAGCAGCTATATTACAATTTTTATCACGTTCCAAAGGGACATGGAATCATATTTAGTATAAAAGGAGAAATACTATGTATACACCTAGTGTTAATAAAGCCGGAATCTTGACAGGGGCTGTAGGATTCACAATAAAGTCGTTAGCTGTTGTGGTTGTTGCTTTTGCATTTATAGGAATTGGAAATATAATTATTCGTAAAATAAAATCAAAAAATAATTTGTGGAAATAACTACCACAATTGTGTTTTCAAAAAATAATTAACATAATGTCTGTTATTAAAAGTAAAAAAAAGAACCCTGATAATATCAAGGTCAAAAAAAGTTTTATTAAATTTGAGATTGTGATAATTCCCAAAATAAATTGGTATAGCTTTGGCAAGTCCATTACTACAGCTTTTTGACATTGTGAATTTTTACAATGAAACTCAATTATGAGAGCCGTTTTTGCTGAAAAGCACCCTAAATACTTTTTTGAGTATGGTAGAATGATTTTATTAATAAAAAAAGAGTGAAACCCATATCTTGGCGGATCGTTTTCACTCACAAATAATTGTTGTCAATTACTACAACTCAATAATACCACGGTTATACAAAAGTGGTCAAATGAGTTATATAAAATTGAAAATGATTAAGCACAGTTAAGGCTGTAGCGTTGTGAGTGATTAA
>NZ_DF967996.1 GCF_001047075.2 Fructobacillus ficulneus | reverse complement strand
GCTGACCAACTCAGCGAACGGTTGAATGCTTTGCAAACTGCCGTAACGGCAACGAACACCACAGTTCAAGCAACTGATAATTGGTCTGATACAGTCAAGGCTTTGAATACCTTCGTTAACACCACCGTTCCAGCTATTACTTTGCAGGCTGACAAGGAAGATGCCGTTAACCAGTTGAAGAAGACATTGGCCGATACGCAAGCTGATATCGCAGCTGATACCTCTTTGACGACTGACCAAATCAAGTCACAGACTCAAGACGCAACGGATGCCTATAATGCTGCCGAAAAGGCAGTTGATGGTGTATCAACCGATGCAGATGTGGCAACTCAGTTGAAGACTGGTACTGGTAACATTACCGGAACTCACAAGCCACAAACACCAATCCAAGGTGAAGGTGGACGAGTTGACCAGTTCAAGGGCAACATCACTAACGAATCTGAAAAGGTTCGCGACCAAGTTGCGACAAACTTGAACAACAAGGCCATTACAGCTGACCAAGCTCAAACTTTGAACGCTGCTATTGACCAAGCTGTCGCAACAGCCCAAACCGCTGCTGGCAATGCTAAGAACGCTGATGACATTAATACTGCCCAAGCGAACCTAGAGACTGCTTTGACAGCTGTCCAAACCAACTTGGCCAAGAATGTTTCAGATAATAAGATTGATGCTGCTCAAACAGCTGCTTTGAACACGATTGATCAAGACGGTACGTTGAGTGGTCAAGAAAAGGCCAGCCAAACTGCAGCTGTTAATGATGCTGCTTCGAAGGGTAAGGATGCTGTTGACGGAACTAAGACTGCCGATGAGGCCACAACTGCTGGTAAGGATGCTGTTGATAAAATCGATGGTATTCACCAGCATGGTCAACCAGTCTCAGACCGCTTGCCAGACTTTGAAGACAAAATCCGTACCGCTGCGCAAGGTCTTATCGACCAAGCAAAGGCCAACACGAACTTGTCACAGACTGGTTTGGCAACTATCACCGCTGCTGTTAACGGTATGCGTGACCGGTTGATTACCGAGTTGAAGACGGTCACGACTGTGGTCGATGCCGAGACGATGGTCAGCGATGATCAAAACGCCTTTGCCCTCGGCCAGGGGACTGGTTCGGATGTTAGTCAGGCTAAGAGCCAGTGGGTTAACCGTTTGTACAGTACTTT
>NZ_DF967995.1 GCF_001047075.2 Fructobacillus ficulneus | reverse complement strand
ATGAATGTCAGTTCTTCTGTTGTTTTTTTGTAATTAGGAGAAGGCCAATCTTCAATGAGATTTGCCTTCTCCTTTTATTATTGAAAATTGACGATGTGTTATTAATTTGATTTGGATTGAAAATCAAATTAAAAAATGTTGGATATTGCGGTTTTAGACAATTTCATAGTAATGCTCGAAAAATTACCTAACTAAATCGGGATGTGAATGGAAGCCGTAGTGATAGGAATTTAGGAATTTTTGATATAATTAATCAATTCCATAGTGGATGCGGCCTTTTTGTAATTAGTACTGACGAAAGAGGCTTACAATCCAAATATTGCTGCTGAATAGAATCGTTTGACTGATTGTTCGTGTAATAACGGCAGGAACTAATTGAAAAGTGGTTAATATCCGCCCTTTTGGAATTAGTTTGAAAATAAACAATTAAGTGTTGACGAGGAGTGTGAATCTGGGTATACTAGTTATTGTT
>NZ_DF967994.1 GCF_001047075.2 Fructobacillus ficulneus | reverse complement strand
ATGCTACGAAAGACAAGTAAGTACAGCCAAATTAACCATAAAAAGGTTCAACGCCTAATGCATGAAATGAATATTCAGGGGTCAGGATATCGTAAAAAGCGGGCTAAGTATAACTCTTATCCTGGACCTAATGGTCGAACAACTAAGAACCGCTTTCGTCGACGCTTTCAAACTGATCGTCGGCTTCAAAAACTTACGAGTGATGTCACAGAATTTAAAGTACCAGCAACTGGTGAGAAACTGTATCTCGAACCCATCTTGGACTTATACAATAAAGAAATCATCACCTATTCACTAAGCACTAAGCCTGACCTGGCCTTTGCTCTGAAACCAGTGCAAGAACTAGTAGCTAAACTGTCAAAGCGTCATTACCAAATCTATTTGCACACTGATCAGGGTTGGCAGTATCGTCATCGTTCATGGCAAAAACTCCTCCAAAAGAACGGCATCAAACCAAGCATGTCGCGAAAGGCAACAGCACTTGATAACGCCCCAATGGAAAGTTTTTTCAATAAGCTTAAGACAGAATTAGGCGAACTTTCACAATTTAATCGAGTCAATGAACTCAGAGAAGCCATTCAGAAATGGATTCACTATTACAACACAGAACGTATTCAAATCAAACTAAAAGGCCAATCGCCGATAGAATATCGGCAACTGGCCAGCTAGGTCTAAATATTTACTTCAACTTTTGGGGTACAGGTCA
>NZ_DF967993.1 GCF_001047075.2 Fructobacillus ficulneus | reverse complement strand
GCCGCTGGTTTCGTCCTTCTCCATCGAGGCTAGTAATTTTGACGCTTCAAGGCGAATACGAAGCATTAAGTTTTCTTCTTCTAATTCAGCTAAGCGCTTAGCTTGTTCATCTTGTGTTAGTTTTTTAGGTTTTGTCATGGTTTTAGATCCTATCTCCAATGACTTTAACCCATCCTGACCTTTTTGTATATAAATTTTCTTCCATTTCCAGATTGAACTGATGTGAACGAAACCAAATTTCCGAGCAACTTCTACATAAGAAGCCTGGTGTTCAATGGCCCACAGCGTTAATCGGAGACGAAATTCAGATGTCACCTGTGGTGGTTCATAAATAATCTTCGAACCATGACCTTCATAGGCCGCAATATACATCAATAAGTCATAAGTTTGTAGGCCAAATTCTTTGGCAATTTGATTAGCGGATAGTCCAGATTCAAAATGTTTTTTAACTGCTTGTAGTTTATATTCTTTTGAAAATTTAGTCATAAAAAATCCCCGTAAGTTTATACAACTTACGGGGTACAGGTCA
>NZ_DF967992.1 GCF_001047075.2 Fructobacillus ficulneus | reverse complement strand
GACAAAATGGGCGACATGGATATGTCTCACGACCACGGTGACCATCACGATATGGGCAACATGAAAATGGACCATGACCATGACAAAATGGGCGACATGGATATGTCTCACGACCACGGTGACCACCACGATATGGGCAACATGAAGATGAACCATGACCATGACAAAATGGGCGACATGGATATGTCTCACGACCACGGTGACCACCACGACATGAGCGGCATGAAGATGGACCACGGCAAGATGAATCATGACATGTCGGGAATGGATATGTCCGGGATGGATATGGGCCACGACATGTCTGGAATGGATATGGGTGGTATGCACATGCATATGAACCATGGCGACATGAAGAAGCGGTTCTGGTGGTCATTGGTCCTCTTGGTCCCAATGCTCTTCGTCGCTCCTTTCATGGGCGTTGATTTGCCCTTTACCCTTTCCTTCCCTGGTTCGAATTGGGTCACGGCTGCTCTAGCAACTGCCATGTACCTGGTCGGCACCAAGCCTTTCTTTTCTGGCGCCCGAGGCGAATTGAAGGAAAAGAAGCCAGCGATGATGTCGTTGATTTCCATGGGCCTCTTAGTGACCTACTGGGTTTCAATGTACGCCTTCGTCGCCAAGACCTTCTTTGATGTCGACGCCATGGACTACTTCCTGGAATTTGCGACCCTGGTTGTCATCATGCTCTTGGGACACTTGATCGAGATGCAGGCCACCATGAAGGCCGGTAACGCCACATCAGAGTTGTCCAAATTAACCCCACAAACCGCCCACGTCAAGCACGGCGATTCCTTTATGGACATGCCGGTTTCCTCATTAAAGTCTGGGTCGGAAGTTCAAGTCCTTGCCGGCGAATCATTCCCGGCCGATGGAACCGTCCTATCTGGCTCTTCTCAAGTTGATGAATCCTTGATGACCGGTGAATCCAAGCCCGTCCAAAAGGCCGAAAAGGCCGACGTCATTGGTGGAACGATTAACGGTGACGGCACACTCGTTGTCAAAGTGACCGCCGTCGGTGGCGATTCCTTTATTGGTAAATTAAAGCAAACCTTGAACCAAACCGAATCTTCCTCAACCAAGGCTGAGTCATTGGCCAATAAAGTTGCTGGTTGGCTCTTCTGGGTTGGTTTGTTATCCGCCGTTGCTGCCCTTGTAATTTGGACGGCTGTCAGTGGTTTGACAACCGCCTTTAACATCGCGGTTACCACCTTAATCATCGCCTGTCCTCACGCCCTCGGTCTCGCTATTCCATTAGTTATCCAACGGACCAAGGCCATTGCCGCTAAGGACGGAATTTTGATTAAGAAGCACGGTGCTGTCTTATCTGCCAAGCACCTTGACTATGCCCTAATGGATAAGACCGGAACCTTAACAACCGGTCACTTCCAAGTCCTCAAGTTAGCCACTAACAACTATGATGAAAATCAAGCCCTCGCCACCATGGCGGCTTTGGAACAACAATCATCCCATCCTTTGGCCCAAGCCATCGTTAAAAAGGCCCAGGATGCCAAGATTGATATTCCCAATGCAAGCAATGTGCAAAACATTGCCGGTGCTGGTTTGACTGGTCAGGTAAACGGCCAAGACTACTCGATTGTTTCGGCCCGCTACCTCCACGAAAAGAAAATTAATTTCGATGAACTTGATTCCGATGGATCAGTCTCCTACCTAACCGACGGTAACAAAGTCCTCGCTGCCATCGCCCTTGGTGACGCTATCAAGGATAGCGCCAAGGACTTCGTTGACCAACTCAAGGCCCACCACATCACTCCAGTCCTCATCACCG
This sequence comes from Fructobacillus ficulneus, assembly GCF_001047075.2. GTDB lineage: Bacteria > Bacillota > Bacilli > Lactobacillales > Lactobacillaceae > Fructobacillus > Fructobacillus ficulneus. Next base: position 6,742 of record NZ_DF967992.1, on the reverse strand, counting down.
GTGACGGTCAATCAACGGCCGAAAAGGTGGCCCATGAATTGGGCATTACCGACGTCCATGCTGGTGTTTCACCCCAGGACAAGATTGATTGGGTCAAGAAGTACCAGGAAAAGGGTAAGACGATGATGATTGGTGATGGAATCAACGACTCACCCGCCCTTGCTCAAGCCGACCTTTCCGTTGCCATTGGTGCCGGAACGGCCGTAGCTCAAGCTTCGGCCGACGCAGTTTTGATTTCTCAATCACTACCTAAGATTATTGATTTGATTGACTTGGCCCACCATGCCAACCAAAAAGAATTGCAGAACCTCTGGTGGGGAGCCGGTTATAACATCTTAGCCATTCCAACTGCCGCTGGTCTCTTTGCTTTTGCTGGTATCATGCTCAACCCAATGATTGGGGCGGTCGTCATGTCCCTTTCCACAGTTGTTGTGGCCTTTAATGCCATTCTCTTACGGAAGTAATTCTAAAGATTAGCTTAAAACATTCTTATTTAAAGTTCCTTTTATCTCACAGCTGTATAATGACAGTTGATATACAAATAAAAGGAGCTTTTTTTCATGCGGAAGTATTTATCAGAATTTTTCGGAACTGCCTTTTTAGTGATTTTTTCATCAGCAGCATTGGTTTACGTTCTTGATTTTCAAGTGGGTCAATTGTTTGACGCCATGGCTATCTTCGGACTTAGCTTGGCAGTCTTGATGTTCATCTTTGGACCATTTTCTAATGGTGGCCACTTTAACCCAGCTGTCTCATTGGCATCTGCCATCAACAAGGACATTACTTGGAAGACCTTTGGTGGTTACATCTTGGCCCAAATCTTAGGTGCCTTGGCTGGACTTGGTTTGACTGTTAGCTCATTGTTGCCAGTGATTCACTCACAACAAACAGCTTCTTCAACATCAACAACGTCAACAGCCTCTGTAACGGCTACTCAGTTGTTTTCTTCATTTGAACCATCATCATCAACAACTTCACTTCAATTAGCTTTGACTATTGAAGCAGTCTTCACCTTCTTCTTGGTCTTCATCACTGTTTTGGCCTTTAAGAAGTACGCTAAGTACAGTGCTGCAATTGCTGGAATGACATTTGCCATTACTGCATTCATCACTTACCCAATCACTGGTGGTTTGCTTAACCCTGCCCGTGTCTTGGCTCCAGCGGTTTACCACGGTTTGGCTTCATCAGCCCACTTGTGGTTCTTCTTAATCGTTGAAATCGTTGCGGCTGCTTTGGCAGGATACGCTGTTAAGTACTTCGTTGCCAACGATGCTCAAGCTGAAGTTGCTGAATAATATTTTCAGCATTCTTTAACAAAATAAAACCAGGACTTTAAAAGTCCTGGTTTTTCTTTGTCCAAAATTAATTGGACCGTTATTTTTTATAAAAACTTTGTCGACTATCGAGCCAAACAACTTCTCGAGAAAAGGGCAAAATCAATTTCATTTTAGTTGAATTCAGCATTAACCGTTCAGCCGGCTCCCCACCATACCAGTCATCACCAACAATTGGGTGCTGATGATAAGCTAAGTGAACCCGCAATTGGTGCATTCGACCAGTTTTAAGCTGCAGTTCTACCAAACTTTGATTTCGATCCTGGTTCATTGCCAGCACTCGATAAAGAGTTTGGGCGGATTGACCACCAGTCATAACCCAACGAAGCCGGTCATCACCTTCTTGAACTCCTATCTTATCTCGGTATTCACCCGAATCGGATTGAAAAATCCCCGTGACGCAAGCCTGGTAAAACCTCTCAATCTCTTTTTCCTTAATCAGCCGATTAAGAATTGGTACAACAATTGGATTTTTCCCGATAATTACTAGTCCCGAAGTTGCCCGATCAAGCCGATGCACCATATAGGCTGATGCTTGTTGACCAGCAGATTGGCTGTGGCCTTGTTCAAGGTAGGCCTGAACATAATTTAAAAGAGTATCCGTTTCTGTTGGTGAGTGCGGATGCATTTTCATCCCAGCTGGTTTATCAACCACCAATAAATCTTCATTTTCATAGCTAATAGCAATTTTTTGTTGATCATTTGCTGGGTACGGCCCTTGTCCTGCCTGAATAGCGTCTTTAGCAAATACCAAGGTTAACAAATCGCCTGCATGTAAAATTGTGGCTGTCGAACATGGTTGATTATTCACGGTAATTCCCTTGTTAATTCGCAAATAACCTCGAAAATGTTTAGGTAAATAAACTGCTGTCAAATATTCTTTAACGGTTAACCCGGCTTGGTCGTTGTTAATTTGTATTATTTTTTTAAATGTCATTAATTTATACTTTACCTAATAAAAAATCAGGGAATTTTCCCTGATTTTCTTTATTTACTTGCACTTGTTTCAAAACCACTGGCAACACCATCATAATCAGTTGTCATTGATGCTGGGTTGTCATTAATTTCCGGCGCATTCGTGACATAGTCCGTCACTGTACTACGGCCACCGTTTTGAGCAATTAGTGAAGTTGAATTACGACTAGTGCTAGCTTTTAGGAGACGCTTTATTGTTGCCGTCTTTGAATAATCCTGGGCAGCAGCATCAACGGCCTTAAAACCTTCTGGATTATAAAAACGTAACAAGTTCTTTTGGTTAACAGAATCAGACATTGCTAACTTTTCGTCTACTTCATCCTGGTACTGCTTAAAGAGCTTTTGTTGGTCAGGAGTTGGATTCTTAATCTTTTGGCCCGTTTTAGTATCCCAGATTGTACCCGAAATCGAGGCATAATTTGGCGAAATCCAGTCCTTATCGCGCATTGCCACGACTTGGCTATGTTGTTTTGAAAGTAAATCTTGACCGAATTGAATATAGCGCTTATTCGATACACCCAGAAGATGTTCAATCGTTGGTGCAACATCAACTTCGCCACCATAAGTGTGGTCAACTCCACCATTCTTGAGTCCCGGAATATGAATAATCAAAGGCGTCCGTTGCAAGTTTTCACTATCCAAGTCTGTCCATTGACTAGCACTCTTACCGAGAATTGGGGCCAAATACTTGTCGTCCGTATTGTTAATTCCATAATGGTCACCATACAAAACAACCATCGTATTATCGTACAAACCTGACTTTTTCAAATAATCAAAGAATTCTTTGACTGCTTGATCCAAGTAATGATTGGTTTCAAAATAATTATCAATATACTTTGACCCAGAATTAGTTGTCTGGAAATTTGGGTCCTTATCATTATTATCTAATTCATAAGGAATATGGTTTGAAACAGTCAAGTACTTAACATAGAACGGTTGAGGTAATCGTTCCAAGTATGGAACAGAGTCTTTGAACAACAGCTTATCCTTAACACCCCAAGCAGTTGATTTCTTTCCCTTGGTATCGAAGAATTCACCAGAAACCCAGTTTTGGTAACCCATGTTTTTATATACTTGGCTTCGGTTCCAAAATGTTCCTGTATTTCCGTGGAAGACGGCTGAAGAATAACCTGCCCGCTGGTTCAAGATTGCCGGCATCGCCTGGAAGGTTTGGTCATTACCTAACTTTGCAAATAACGACCCTTGTGGCAAACCAAATGTTGAGGTCTCCAAAAGGTTTTCTGCATCGGATGTCTTTCCTTGTCCAACTTGGTGGAAGAAGTTATCAAATGCGATTGAATCTTGACTGTGCTCCAGTGAGTTCAAAAATGGTGTGATTTCTTGGCCGTTAATTTTTCGATCGATGGCAAATTGTTGAAATGATTCCAAATGAATCACAATGACGTTTTTACCTTTGGCCTTACCAGCATAGGTTGGATTCATACCCGCATAATTCTTACGAATATATTCTTTCACCTGGTCTAGTTGTTCTGGTTTGGCCGACTTACGAACTTGACTAGTGGTAAAAGTATTGTAGCCATCTAAAACAGTAAAAGGTCCAATTCCAAGATACTTAACTAAATATTCGCGATCAAATTGTCGAGTCAACAATTGAGGTCGGTCAATTTCAGATAATGCTAAGTTGGCAATAATCACTAACCAGCTAGCAGCCAATAGGGTGAAAACCTTTCCAAGACGAATAGGATTTTTTTCTTCACGAATAACGCGGAATAACAGGAGTAAAAGAATGATTGGAATATCAATCCAGAACAAAAAGTCATGATGGGAGAACGTAATGGCTCCCGCAGCTTTACCACCTTGGTTAACCGCTGAATAATTCAAAATGACATTGACAGTCATGTAATCAGTGAACTCTCTAAAGTAAACAATACTAATATACAGGAAGGTTGTCATTCCTGTATACAATAGCATAATCCCACCATAGGCAAGTTTACGTGTTCTAAAGAGCAGTGGTAATGCCAAAACTAACATCGTAAAGCCAAATGGGTTGATAATTACCATTAAGAGCTGATAAAATTTAGTAATATGGAGTTTATTGAAATCAAGGTCGTAAGCGATATAGGTCTTGATGGCAAATAAAATAACCATTAACGTATAAAAACCAAATCGCGTTTGCAAAAATTGATAGAATCTTTTTAATGTTGACCATAACTGGCCAGCCAACTGGGAAATAAATTTTTTCATAATACTGCTATTATACCCTCATTTAATGCGGTTTTCATTGAAATTTTTGTGATTCTTGAGACCACGATAATGTTTTCTGCATGACAATTAAGACAACCGAAAAGGACCTCCACACATGCCACAATATAACGCTTATCTGATTGACCTTGATGGCACCATTTACCATGGTAGTCAACCAATCCCTGCAGCTAAAAGACTAATTGAGCGACTAAACCAAGCTCAAATTCCATATCTATTTGTTACCAATAATTCTACTAAGAAGCCACAAGAAGTCGCTGATAATTTGAGCCAAAATCACCAAATTCCAACAACAGTTGACCAAGTTTACACGTCAGCCATGGCCACTGCCGACTACGTCAAAAACCAACCAAATTCAACAAAGAAGATTTACCTAATTGGCGAAGCAGGTCTTGAATTTGCCTTCCAAGATGCTGGCATCGACTTAGTTCCAGCCGAAGAAGCAAACTTTGTCGTTATGGGTCTCGACCGCGATTTTAACTATCAAAAGTTGCAAGCAGCAACATTTGCCATTCAAAAGGGTGCCCAGTTTATCGCAACCAACGCTGATACCAACTTACCGAGTGAAAAAGGCATGTTGCCTGGTGCCGGTTCGTTGGTGGCAGCCCTTGTAACCGCAACAGGTGTGCAACCAACAATTATTGCCAAGCCCGAAGCACCAATCATGGAAGGTGCCTTGGCAAAGCTCAACCATCCAACTAAGCCTGTGATGGTCGGCGACAATTACAATACCGATATTTTAGCTGGTATTCAAAATGGTTTAGCAACACTACTAGTTTATACAGGTGTTTCTAAACCCGACCAAGTCGCCTTGGAAGAATTCCAACCAAGTCATACTATTAATAACTTTGACGAATGGTCAGTGACAGACTAAAGACTGCTAAGGCAGTCTTTTTTATTTGTTAGCTAATTCCAGCAATCGCTGGTTTAATTTTTCATCTGCCGCCTTAATATAAAGCCCGTACCGTCCCCGCTTCGCTAAAATATTCAAAGCATTTAACATAAAGTCCGTTTTAGCTTGTTTAATTTGACCTGGCTCTGATAGGGTTGGACTACTCTTGTAAATTTCTCGGTGAGTTACCTTTTGATCATTAACGGTAATTTGATCAGAGACTGAATCATATTCAAAGGCCGGACTCAGCAGCAAACCGACATAGTTCATATCAAAGCCCTGAACGGTATAAATCGACCCCACCTCGTTAATGGATTCCGGCCGGTTCGGCCAGGTGGCAACCTGACTATCAAATTCATCCCATGGCAAATCAAAATCATCGACTACGACATGGTGAGCACCATCAGCCCGACGGGGAAAGCCGGTCGTTCCGACGACCCGTGATTGCCCAACGCTATGGTCACGATTTTTAATTTCCTTGAATAAGTCTGCCGCTCGATTAAAAATTCGCAGGTCATAGTTCTCTAAATTACTGGGAAACGGCTTTAATATACCACGTGAAAATTGATCAATCCAGTTTGCAACATCTTGATTAACCTGCATCCGATATTGAAAGTCCAAAGGAAAATACCGATAATCGTAAGAACTGAGAACTTGATTTAACAGCGTCTGATTCCAATACATCTTACTTTGAATAACTTGCTGAAAATCAAAGACCACGACAACAACCTTGGCCAGTTTAATGATTTCAGCTAATTGATTATCCTGAAAAAAACGAATATAGGGTTCTCTTTTGCTTAACAGCAAATGTCCTTCATCAATCAAGACAACATCCGGCGCTTGACTACCTTGGTGAACACGATTAATTAATGAAGTTGGTCTCAGATAATCTTTCTTAAAAATATAGGGATACTTGGCTCCCATTTCTTGATAGACCTTTAACAATTCCGGATGATTAACAGTCATCACGGTTTTTAAACCATAGTAAGGGGTCAACGGCTTTTTTTCACCACTTTTAAGCGTCTTAAATAGCTGAGTCAGGACCACACTCTTACCAGTTCCAGCAGCGCCTTGTATGACTGCAATATGTTTTTGACTGCTTTTATCCAACAAGCTATTTTGAATATAAGTTTCCAAATTTCTTAATGTCTGTTCTTGATTTTCACTTAAATCGCTCAAATCAAAAGGTGCTAAATTGTCGGTCTGCTTTTTATCCATAAACTGATTATACTTTATTTTTAGACACAAAAAAAAGAGGTCTACACCTCTTTTTATCATGGGCCATCCAGGACTCGAACCTGGGACCTCTGCGTTATCA
>NZ_DF967991.1:93126-95043 GCF_001047075.2 Fructobacillus ficulneus | reverse complement strand
GGCCAGCCGGGGCGTGGCTTTACTTTTTATGGTTCAGCCACTTTTGCAACCAAGTTAATGCAAGAGTCGAAATTATCGTACTTAGCACGGCTAAAAGCAGTTGCATTAGAAAAAGTAGGAAGTTCAATAGTAACACCTCCTTTCCCGGCGCCTAACTTCAGCGCCTCAAAACAATATTACGGATTAAAAGAATAAAAATAGCTGTTCAAAGTAAAAAGTTCTATCCTTTCACCTTTTTTCAAACCGCCGTCAGTCAATGGCGGTTTTTCTATTAGTGATTTTTAAATATTAATAATTTTGTTAAAAATTTCGTCTAAATTTTTATTAAATGATATAATGAAAGCACAGAAGATTGAGATGTCATAACACCATCTTTCTAGTCCGTCGCCGGCCAGCGATGGACTTTTTTATTGCTAAAGAAAAGCCCCGGCCGGCCAGCCGAGGCACATGTATTTATCGCATGCGGTCAAAATACTTTTGCAGCCAAGTTAATATTAGGGTAGCAATTACTTGCACTAATACGGCAAAAAGCAGCTGCATTATGAAAATTGAAATGCTCAATCATAACACCTCCTTTCCCGGCGCCTAACTTCAGCGCCTCAAAATAATATTACGGATCAAAAGAATAAAAATAGCAGTTCAAAGTAAAAAGTCAGGCAGAAAAAATAATTTCCGGCTGGCTTTTTTGCATGAGAAAAACATTCTTAAATTTTAGCTCCCAACAACCTCCAATTCTTCCTCCCAAAGTAACGAACAAAAGTCCTTAATATGTCTAAAAATAAAAAGAAGAACAATACTAGTTCTAATTAAACATCGTTCGCCTTTTTCCTGAATAATGCGTTCAAAATGAGAGTTTTATTATCTAATAGCGAACACAAAGCCTTGATTATTTGTTATTATGTGTGTGAAACGAACTGATTAATAAAAACAAAGTTTTTATCGACAAAAACACGAACAATACAGGAGGCGACACCATGACGAGCCAAGTGGCAGTGGTGATGGGATCGACCAGTGATTGGCCGGTTATGAAGGCAGCGTTTGACCGCCTAGAAGAATTAGGGATTGAGGCCGAAAAGCATGTGATTTCTGCTCATCGGATGCCCGCACAATTACAAGAATTTGGTCAAAGTGCCCGTGACCGCGGTTTGAAATTAATCATCGCCGGGGCCGGTGGGGCCGCCCACTTGCCAGGGATGTTGGCAGCGAATACGACCTTGCCCGTGATTGGGGTACCCATGAAGTCGAGTACTTTGAACGGAATTGACTCACTCTTGAGCATCGTTCAAATGCCAGCCGGTGTTCCGGTCGGGACAATGGCAATCGGTCCTGCCGGAGCTAAAAACGCCGCCCTCTATGCCGCCTCAATTTTGTCGCTCAACGATGTCAAAATTGAAAAAGCCTTGAACGACTTCCGGGCCGCTCAAACCCAAGCATCAATTCAAAGTGAGGAAGACTTGCGATGACAGCAACGAATTCATATCTTGAACCAGGATCAACCATCGGGATTATCGGTGGTGGTCAACTCGGCCAGATGATGGCCTTGTCGGCCAAAGAAATGGGCTACAAGGTGTTGGTCCTCGACCCAACGCCAGCTTGTCCAACCGCCCAGGTCTGTGACGACCAAATTGTGGCGGCCTATGATGACCAAAAGGCCTTACAAGAATTGGCCGATCGGTCAGATGTTTTGACCTACGAGTTTGAAAACGTCAGCCAAGAGGCCTTGCAGGCCTTGACCGGGGTTGATTTGCCCCAAGGCACAAGGCTCTTAACGATTACCAGCAACCGAATCAACGAAAAGACCTTCATCCGTGATGAGGCCCAGGTACCGGTGGCTAAGTTTGCTGCAGTAGAAAGTCCCAACGACTTGGACCAGGCGGTGACGACCGTTGGCTTACCCGCCATCTTGAAAACCGTCAG
>NZ_DF967991.1:91173-93081 GCF_001047075.2 Fructobacillus ficulneus | reverse complement strand
GCGGTTATGATGGCCATGGCCAATTTGATTTGAATACGGCCGCCGATGTCGACCAAATCAAAGCCAACTGGCCCGGCGGAATCTTGATTTTAGAGGAAAAGATTTCCTTTACCAAAGAAGTCAGCATCATGGTGACGAAAACGGCACAGGGCGACTTAGTGACCTGGCCAATCGCCGAAAACGTCCACCAAAACCACATTTTAAAGACTTCAACGGTGCCAGCCACGATTACACCTGACCTCGACCAAACTATCCAAGCAATCGCCAAAACCTTGGCGGACGAATTGGATTTGCGCGGGGTCTTAGGGATTGAACTCTTCGTTAATGAAGAAAGCAACCAAGTTTGGGTCAATGAGTTGGCACCGCGGCCCCATAATTCGGGTCACTATACGATTGAAGCCTGCAATGTCTCACAATTTGAGGGGCACATCCGCAGCATCGTCGGCTTGCCAATCCCAGCCATTACCTTGGTTGGTCCGGCCTTGATGGCCAACTTGCTCGGCGATGAATTGCTCACCGCCCGGCAGGCCTTCATCAATCATCCCGCTTGGCACTTCCACGATTACGGTAAGGCAGACGTCAAACCGGGCCGGAAGATGGGCCATATCACCGTTGTTGGTGAAGAGGCGCAAGCAGACTTAGAAGAATTTTTAGCAGGGTTGCAATAAAGGGGAGAGAAAATGACGGAAGAGTCAGTTGAATTTGCTGGTCAAACGATTACACGAGCCGAATTGATTTATGAAGGCAAGGCCAAGCAGGTCTTTGCCACCAATGATCCCACCATTATCTGGATGCACTACATGGACCAAGTTACGGCCTTGAACGGGAAGGTCAAGGAAGAGTACGCCGGGAAGGGGGCTTTGAACAGCCGTATTTCCAACTTGCTCTTTACCTACCTGGCCGACCAAGGGATCAACCACCACTGGTTGGGTTCGGTTTCCGAAACCGATGAGTTGGTTAAGAAGGTCGCCATCATTCCTTTGGAAGTTGTTACCCGTAACTACACGGCCGGCCACTTCGTTTCCCGCTTTGGCGTTAAGGCTCATGAAAAGCTCGAACCCCGGGTCCAAGAGCTGTACTACAAGTCCGATGAACTCGATGACCCCTTCATGAATGATTCCCAGGCAATTTCTTTGGGCTTTGCGAGTCGCCAAGACTTGTCAACCGTTTATGCTTTGGCCGACCAAGTCAACGAATTGCTGGTCGCCATCTTCAATAAAATTAACATCACCCTCGTTGATTACAAGTTGGAATTTGGTCGCCTGGCCGATGGTCAGATTATCCTAGCCGACGAATTGTCACCCGACAACATGCGTCTCTTGGATAAGGAGACTGGTAAGTCCTTGGATAAGGATGTCTTCCGTCAAAAGCAGGGCGACCTGCGCCTGGGTTACCAAGATGTGTTGAACCGTTTAGAAGAATCGTTGAAATAAGAGGAGCAAGCGACCATGTATTTGGCAAAAATTTACGTGACTTACAAACCATCAATCCTAGACCCACAGGGTGTCGTGATTAAATCAGCCTTGGAACGGTTGGACTACCAGGGTATCGAATCCGTGACCCAAGGCAAGTACTTCCAAGTGCAATTGTCAGGGGCAGACGAAGCGGCCGTGGCCAAGGAAGTTGAAGCCTTCGTCGAAGCCTTGTTGATTAACCATAATACTGAAACCTATACCTACGACTTAACAGAGATTTAATTTAAAAGAGAGGGGCGCTCATGAAAGCTGCAGTAATTACATTTCCAGGATCAAATTGTGACCGAGACATGTACCATGCCTTAGAATCATTTGCCGTTGACGTTGATTTGTTGGATGACCAGGTCCAAGACCTGTCAGAATACGATGCGATTTTCCTACCAGGTGGCTTTTCATACGGCGACTACCTACGGTCTGGCGCCGTGGCCAAGTT
>NZ_DF967991.1:87372-91146 GCF_001047075.2 Fructobacillus ficulneus | reverse complement strand
CTGGCGCCGTGGCCAAGTTCTCCCCAGCCATGGATGCCGTTAAAGTGGCAGCCGACAATGGCCAATTAGTGATTGGCATTTGTAATGGTTTTCAAATTTTGACTGAAGCCGGCCTTTTGCCAGGACAACTCTTGGTCAACGAGCAACCGGGCTTCATCTGCGACGAGGTTAATTTGGTGGTCGAGAATGACCAGTCAGCCTTTTCTCAGGCCCTAAACCACGACGATGTCATCAAGGTGCCAATTGCCCACGGTGAAGGGAACTACTTAGCGGACGAAGCGACCCTCCAAGAATTAGAGGATAACGGCCAAATCATTTTCCGTTACCAAGAAAACGTCAACGGGTCAGCCCACCAAATCGCCGGGATTATGAATAAGGCCGGCAATGTCTTTGGAATGATGCCTCATCCGGAACGAGCCGTTGAAGCTTTGACCGGCAACGATAGCGGCCGGGCCTTCTTTGAAAGCCTCCTCGCTAGCCAACAAACCCGCGCCTAACCCAGTCATTTTAAAGGAGAAGTTAAATGACGACCGAGAATATCAACCTAATGGCCCACGAACCAAGCCCTGACCAAATCGCAGCCGACCGAATTTACGCCGACTGGGGTTTGACTGACCACGAATACGATTTGATCGTGAAGCAGATGGGCCGCCGTCCGAACTACACCGAAACCGGAATTTTTTCGGGAATGTGGTCTGAACATTGTTCTTATAAAAAATCAAAGCCCGCTTTGCGCAAGTTTTGGTCAAAGAATGACCGGGTCTTGCAGGGACCAGGTGAAGGGGCCGGGATTTTAGATATTGGGGATGGTCAAGCGGTGGTCTTCAAGGCCGAAAGTCATAACCACCCATCCTTCGTTGAACCTTATGAAGGTGCTGCTACTGGTGTTGGTGGGATTCTCCGCGATATCTTTTCGATGGGGGCCCAACCAATTGCCGTCTTGGATTCACTCCGTTTTGGTGAATTAACTTCAGCGAAAACTCGGAACTTAGTCGATGGCGTGATTGCCGGGATTGCTGGTTACGGAAACGCGATTGGGATTCCCAACCTCGGTGGGGAAATTGGTTTTGACGATACATACGCCGGCAACCCACTGGTCAACGTCATGTCAGTCGGTTTGGTTAACCAGGCTGAAATGCAGGTTGGTCAAGCCAAGGGAACCGGTAATACCATTATTTACGTCGGTGCTAAGACCGGTCGTGACGGGATTAACGGAGCTAGTTTTGCCTCAGCGGAATTTTCTTCAACGGAAGAATCTGACCGGTCAGCTGTCCAAGTCGGTGACCCCTTCTTGGAAAAGTTGGTAATGGACGCCACCATTGACGCCATCCGCCAATATGGTCAAAACATTATCGGTATCCAGGACATGGGGGCCGCTGGTCTCTTGTCTTCAAGTTCCGAAATGGCTTCGAAGGCCGGAACGGGAATTGAATTGGACCTGGACTTGGTCCCACAACGTGAAGCGGCGTTGACACCATACGAATTGATGTTGTCAGAATCGCAAGAACGGATGCTCTTAGTTGTCCAAAAGGGTCAAGAACAACCCGTGATTGACCTCTTTGCCAAAGCTGGTTTGGATGCCGTCGCCATCGGCCAAGTTACCGATGATGGCCGCTACCGGTTGAACTTCCAGGGTGAAACGGTCGCCGATGTCGATATTGATTTCCTAACAAATGCACCGGAACCACAGTTGGACCAAGTTGAACCAAGCCGGATTAAGGAAGCGGATGCCGCCCAGTACCAACCGGTTGTTGACGACCCAAGCGCCGTCTTGGCCGACTTGTTGGCTCAACCAACCATTGCTTCTAAGGCCTCACTCTTCCGTCACTTTGACTCTCAAGTCCGGGCCGATACAGTAATTAAGCCCGGTGGCGATGCCGGCGTTAGCCGTATCCGTGGCACCAAGAAGGCTTTGGCAATGACGACTGATGTGAACAGCCGCTTTGCCTACTTGAACCCCCGCGTTGGGGGCCAAATGGCCGTCGCCGAAGCTGGACGGAACCTGGTTGCGACCGGGGCCTTGCCAATCGGAATGACGGATTGCTTGAACTTTGGTTCACCCGATAACCCCGAAGTTTATTACGAACTCCACCAAGCCGTGGAAGGGATTACCGAAATGGCTAAGGCTTTGAATACCCCGGTGATTTCTGGAAATGTTAGTCTCTACAACGAAACCGATAACCAAGCGATTATGCCAACGGCCATGGTCGGCATGGTTGGGTTGATTGAAGACAACCAAAACATTACCCGGGCTAACTTCCAAGCCGCTGGTGACAAGGTTTACCTAGTTGGCCAAACAGCCGATAGCTTCAACGGGAGTGAAATCCAAAAGATGCAAACCGGAACGATTGCCGGTCAGCTCTTTGATTTTGACCAAGCAGCCGAAATGAATAACCAAGGCTTTGTCTTGGCTGCCATCCAAGCTGGTTTGGTCCAAAGTGCTCATGACTTGAGCGAGGGTGGATTAGCCGTCGCCTTGGCCGAAGCAACCTTTACTAAGGACTTGGGTCTGGACGTTAACTTTGCTGGATCAGCTGCCCAATTATTCTCTGAAACATCCGGTCGCTTTATCCTTTCTGTCGCCGCCGAAAACGTCGCCGCCTTTGAGGAAATCATTGCTGAAAATCAAGCCCGGGTGGTTGAATTGGGAACAGTTACAGCTGACCAAACTATTAAAATTACTGCTACTGATGGCCAAATTGACCTGGCAACTGCCCAGGCCAAAGACCGTTATCAAAACGCAATTCCGCAACTGATGGCGGAATAGGAGTAAGGACAATCATGGATCAATATGTTAATGAAGTAACGGGACAAGCCGCCTACTCATCTCTAAATGAAGAATGTGGAATTTTTGGTGTTTGGGGCCGGGAAACGGCTGCCAACTTAACTTATTATGGCCTCCATGCCTTGCAACACCGTGGTCAAGAAGGAGCCGGAATTGTGGCCAACAATAATGGTCACCTCTGGCAGGAACGGGGGATTGGCCTGGTGGCCGACGTCTTCGGTGATCCCCGCCGCCTCGAAGCCTTGCAAGGCCACGCCGCGATTGGTCACCTCCGCTATGCCACTGCCGGCGCCCATGGGATTGAAAATATCCAACCCCTGATGGCTAACTTCCATGATATGCAATTAGCCTTGGCCCACAATGGGAACTTGACCAACGCCCAAACGTTGCGGAATCAACTGGAAGAAGACGGTGCAATTTTCCAGTCTTCCTCCGATTCTGAAATTATCTTACATTTGATTCGTCGGTCAAAGGCCACAACCTTTGACGAAAAAATTAAAGACGCCTTGAACCAACTGCGCGGGGGCTTTGCCTTCTTGCTTTTGACACCTCACGCCCTTTACGCCATGCTTGACCCGCATGGTTTCCGCCCCTTTGTGGTCGGCCAGATGCCAGATGACGGCAGCTACGTTGTGACTTCGGAAACAGCAGCCTTGCACGTTGTCGGTGCTAAGTACGTCCGCGATGTCCAACCCGGTGAACTAATCCGGATTGACAAGGACGGGATGCAAATCACCCACTACACGGATAAGGCGACCTTGAACGTCGACGTGATGGAATATGTTTATTTTGCCCGACCTGATTCCGACATTCACGGAATTAACGTTCACCAGGCCCGGAAGCGGATGGGGGCATTGTTGGCCCAAGAACAACCAGTTCCGGGAGCCGACATTGTTGTTGGTGTACCCAACTCGAGTTTGTCGGCCGCAAGTGGTTATTCAGAAGCAGCCTGCCTGCCCAATGAAATGGGCTTGGTGAAAAATCAATAC
>NZ_DF967991.1:79028-87324 GCF_001047075.2 Fructobacillus ficulneus | reverse complement strand
GAACATTTATCGAAGCCACCCAAGACAAGCGGGAACGGGCCGTGCGGATGAAGTTATCCGCCGTTGAGGCCGTTGTTCGCGGTAAGAATGTCGTCCTCGTCGACGACTCCTTGGTCCGAGGAACAACTTGTCGCTACATCGTCCGGATGCTCAAAGAAGCAGGCGCTAAGTCAGTCCACGTTCGGATTGCCAGCCCAATCTTCAAGTACCCAGCCTTTTATGGAATCGATGTTCAAACCCGGGCCGAATTGATGGGGAACAACCATACCTTAGAAGAAATGACCGACTTGATTGAAGCCGACTCATTGGCCTTCTTGAGTAACCCGGCCTTGGTTGAGGCCATTGGTCTGCGGATGCCAAATGGTAAGCCTGGTTTGACGACTGCTTACTTCTCCGGACACTATCCAAGTCCAATTTATGACTACAGCCCCGAAATGGCCGAAGCCGCTGCCAGTGGGGAAGTAACCTTTGATGAAGAACCAACCAGTCTTTACCAACCGGAAAATCCGGCCGAAGACAGCCAAGAACCGTTAGTAAAAGGAGCAATCTAATGGCAAAAGAGCCCAATGCTTATGAAGCCGCGGGAGTTGATATTGCAGCTGGAAACCAAGCCGTTGATTTGATGGCTGCTGCTGTCCAAAAGACCTATACCCCCAATGTCTTGAATGGCTTGGGCGGTTTTGGTTCGGTTTACGCCCTCGATGCTGGTTTGAAAGAACCGGTCTTGATTAGTGGGACCGATGGAGTGGGCACGAAAGTGCTTTTGGCAATTGCTGCCAACCGCCATGACACGATTGGCCAGGACCTGGTTGGGATGGTCGTGAACGACATCTTGGCCCAGGGGGCTAAGCCAGCCTTTATGCTCGACTACTTGGCGGTGGATAAGATGCGCCCCCAAGTCGCGGCCGAAATCGTGACCGGAATTGCCCAAGCCGCCCAAGAAGCGCAATTGGCCCTCGTTGGTGGTGAAAGTGCCGAATTACCCGGTCTCTATGAAAAGGACCACTATGACTTGGCCGCCTTTGCTGTCGGTGTTGCCGAGAAGAGTCGCCTGCTAACGGCCGACCAGGTTAAAGCTGGAGATGTCTTGATTGGCTTGCCTTCTTCGGGTATCCATTCTAATGGGTACTCCTTGGTCCGCCACGTCTTAGGTTTGCAGGATGATGCCCAGGCCTTTAACGACCTGGACCAGGACTTGCAAGACCAAATTTTGGCGCCAACCAAGTTGTACACGAAGGCCGTTTGGCCTCTAGTTGAAGCCGAACTCTTGCATTCAGCCGCCCACATTACCGGTGGTGGCCTCGTCGAAAACCTGCCACGAGCCTTACCGGCCGGTCTGCAGGCCCAAATCGAATGGGGAACTTGGCCAATCTTGCCAATCTTCCAGACCCTCCAGGCCGCTGGTGACTTGGCTTTGGCCGATATGTTGTTGACCTTTAATAACGGAATCGGCATGGTTTTGGTCGTTGACCAGGCCAAGGCCGACCAGGTCTTCGACCTGTTGGCCCAAAACAATGAACCCGCCTATCGAATTGGGGAAATTGTACCGGCCCAAAGTGACCGCGAAGATGTTTTCTTCACTGGGGAGGCGCCATGGCCAGCTCAATAGGCACAGAAAAAGTTCGCTTGGCCGTCTTTGCTTCGGGAACGGGAACGAATTTTACCGCCCTGCAAGAGGCCATTGCGGACCAAGACTTAGCGGCTGAAATTGCCGTCGTCGTCGTCGACCATCAGGATGCGCCGGTCATTGACCGGGCTGCCCAGTGGGGGATTCCGGTTTTCAAGATTCGTTACCGGGACTACGAGACCAAGGCGGAAGCCGAAGCTGCCATCGTCAAAGAATTACAAGACCGGCAGGTTGACGGGATTTTGTTGGCCGGCTATATGCGGATTTTAACCGAAACCCTGCTAACAGCCTTTCCACAAAAGATTGTTAATTTGCACCCGGCCTTACTACCGAAATTTCCTGGCCGTCATAGTATCGAAGACGCCTATGAAGCCGGTGTCAGTGAAACCGGAGTGACGGTTCACTTTATTGATAACGGGATTGATACCGGTCCGGCGATTGCCCAAGTGGCGGTGCCCCGGTACCCAGATGATTCATTAGCAGATTTAACCGAGCGAATCCACGCGACTGAACATAAGTTGTATCCACAAGTACTAGCAGAATTAGTTGATAAGGGAGTATTTTTCAAATGAAACGGGCTTTGTTGAGTGTCTCAGATAAAACGAACTTGGTGCCTTTTGCCAAGCAATTGATTGACCTTGGATTTGAATTGGTTTCCACTGGTGGAACCCACAAGGCCTTGGCCGCTGCGGATTTGCCAGTCATCGGGATTGAAGATGTGACTGAATTTCCAGAAATGCTCGACGGTCGGGTGAAGACTTTGCACCCCCGTGTTCACGGTGCCCTCTTGGCCCGCCGGGACTTGCCAGAACACATGGCAACTTTAAAGGAACACAACATTACCCCAATCGACATGGTGGTTGTTAATTTGTACCCCTTCAAGGAAACCATTTTGAAGCCCGACGTGACCGACGCAGATGCGATTGAAAACATCGATATCGGGGGACCCTCAATGTTGCGGTCAGCTGCCAAGAACTTTGTGGCTGTCTTGCCAGTTGTTGACCCCAGCGATTACGATGCCGTGATTGCCCACTTGAAAAATCAAGACGACGACCAGGCCTTCCGTCGCCAGTTGGCAACCAAGGTTTTCCAACACACCGCTGCCTACGACGCCTTGATTGCCTCATACTTGACTGAAAAAGAATTTCCCGACCAATTGACCATTTCTGGTCAAAAGTTTGATGATATGCGCTACGGTGAAAACCCCGACCAAAAGGCCGCCGTTTACCAAAGTGCCTTGCCTGAAAAATATTCCGTTTTGAACGCTGATATCCTCCACGGGAAGCAATTGTCTTATAACAACATCCGCGACGTCGATGCCGCTTTGCGGATTATCGCCGAATACGATCAAACCACGGTTGTGACGGTTAAGCACATGAACCCAGCCGGAATTGGCCAGGGTGAAACCATCGAAGCCGCTTGGGACCAAGCCTTCGCTGCCGATGATATTTCGATCTTTGGTGGAATTGTCGCCTTGAACCGCGAGGTTGATTTGGCCACGGCTGAAAAGATGCATGCCATCTTCTTGGAAATTATCATTGCTCCAAGCTTTACGGCAGAGGCCTATGACGTTTTGGCCAAGAAGAAGAATTTGCGCTTGTTGACCTTGCCATTTACGACTAAGGTACCCAACCAGGTTGAAGTGACCTCTGTCCTTGGTGGCTTTGTGGCCCAGGACCGCGACTTGTTGAGCGAAACGGAAGCTGACTTCCAAGTTGTTTCCCAGGCTCAGCCAACGGCCGAACAACTCCGCGCCATGGTCTTTGCGCAAAAGGCTGTTAAGCACACCAAGTCGAATGCCATCGTTGTGGCCCGTGATGGCCAAACCTTAGGGGTTGGTGCCGGTCAACCGAACCGAATTGACTCTGTTAAGATGTCAATCCAAAAGGCTGCAGTTAAGCCTGGCTTCGACCAAGCCGTTTTGGCTTCCGATGCCTTCTTCCCAATGGATGATTCCGTTGCCTACGCTGCCGAAAATGGCATCAAGGCCATTGTTGAACCCGGTGGATCAATCAAGGATAAGGATTCAATTGCCAAGGCCGATGAACTCGGCGTGGTCCTTGTCTTCTCAGGTCGTCGTCACTTTAAGCACTAAAATCAAGGGGAATTTGGCATGGCTAAGGTATTAGTAATTGGTTCTGGCGCCCGCGAACATGCGCTAGCGCAAACATTTTTAAAGAGTCCCCAGGTCGACCAGGTTTTGGTGGCCCCCGGCAACGATGGGATGACGGATACGGATTTGGTCCGCTTACCAATTGCCGCCACTGATATCCCGGCCTTATTGGCTGCTGCTGCCGACCAGGGAGTTGATTTGACCTTTGTCGGGAATGAAGACCCCCTGATTGACGGAATTGTGGATGCTTTTCAAGCTGCTGGTCTGACCATCTTTGGCCCTAGTGCGGCCGCGGCCCAATTAGAAGGGTCAAAGACCTTTGCCAAGGAAATTTTGACCAGCCATGGCATTCCAACGGCCCAAGCCGTGACGGTAACCAGTCAGGCAGAAGCCCAGGCGGCCCTAGCCAACTTCGACTGGCCAACGGTCTTCAAGCTTGATGGTCTGGCCCTTGGTAAGGGTGTCACGATTATTGAAGACCAGTCCGCTGCGGATGAATACCTGCAAAGCCTCTACCACCAGAATCCAAGTGCTAAATTGGTGATTGAAGAATACCTGAATGGGGTTGAGTTTTCCATCTTTTCTTTGGTTGGTCACGATGGCCAGGTTGTTCACGTGCCCTTTGCCCAAGATCATAAGCGCCGTTATGACCACGACCGTGGTCCCAATACCGGGGGGATGGGGGCCTATAGTCCCTTGGCCTGGCTCCAACCGGCCGAAGGCCAACGGGCCATTGCGGAATTAGTCGACCCACTCTTGGCGGCCATGAGTGACCGCGGGACACCCTTCGTCGGTGTCTTGTATACTGGGGTAATGTTGACGGCAGCTGGACCCAAGGTGATTGAATTTAACGTCCGTTTTGGTGATCCGGAGGCCCAGGTGGTCTTGCCGCAATTAGAGTCCGATTTCTACCAAGTCTTGGTTGATTTGTTAGCTGGTCAGCACCCAGTCGCCAAGTGGCAGACGGATGCGGTATACTTGGGAGTAGTACTGGCAGCGCCGGGCTATCCACAAGCCCCCGAAAAGGGTGGACAAGTACCAGCCGCCGCTGACCTGCAACCGGCCTGGGTTAACTATGCTGGCGTTAAGGCAACGGAGACCGGCTTAATTGCCAACGGTGGCCGAGTGGCGACGGTTGTTGGGACCGGTCGGGATACCCAGACTGCGCAAGAGACACTTTATAAGATTTTAAATCAACACCATGGTGACCTAGTGTACCGCCATGATATTGGTCACTGGGCCGTTGATTTGACGAAAGAATAAGGATGGTGCCGATGAAAACAGACATTCAAATTGCTCAAGAAGCGACAGTGGAACCAATCAGCCTGATTGCCGAAAAGGCGGGGCTACAAGCCCATGAAATCGAGCCTTATGGTTATGACAAAGCCAAGATTAAGCTTGATCTTAAAGTTGACCGTAAGGCCGACCTAGGAAAATTAATCTTGGTGACGTCGATTAATCCGACCCCAGCTGGGGAAGGAAAGTCGACGGTGACCGTTGGTTTGGCCGATGCCTTGAATTTGGCTGGCCAAAAAACCATGATTGCCCTCCGCGAACCCTCATTGGGTCCCGTGATGGGGATGAAGGGTGGGGCGACCGGTGGTGGTTACGCCCAGGTTGTCCCAATGGCTGACATTAACCTCCACTTCACTGGTGATTTCCATGCCTTAACATCGGCCCATAACACCCTGGCGGCCGCCTTAGATAACAGTATTTACCAAGGTAACCCCCTAAAAATTGATCCTCGCCGTGTTTTGTGGAAGCGGGTTTTAGATATTAACGACCGGGCCCTCCGTCACACGACCATTGGTCTGGGTGGACCGACTTCCGGTGTTCCCCGTGAGGATGGCTTTGACATCACGGTGGCTTCTGAATTAATGGCCATCTTGACCCTTTCAACGGACTTACAGGACTTGAAGCACCGAATTGAAAAGATTGTTGTTGCTTATAACTACGACAAGGAACCGGTAACGGTCCTTGATTTGGGTGTCGCCGGTGCTTTGACGGTCTTGTTGAAGGATGCCATTAAGCCAAACTTGGTCCAGACATTGGCCCATACGCCAGCGATTATTCATGGTGGTCCCTTTGCCAACATTGCCCAGGGAACGAACTCGGTTTTGGCCACGAAGACGGCCTTGAAATTGGCTGACTACGTTGTGACCGAGGCCGGCTTTGGTGCCGACTTAGGTGGTGAAAAGTTTATGGACATCAAGGTCCCTCGCTTAGGCAAGGTGCCCGATGCCGTTGTGATTGTCGCCACTGTCCGTGCCTTGAAGCACCACGGGGGCGTGGCCCTCGCCGACTTGAACGAGGAAAACTTGGACGCCTTGGCGGCCGGGTTGGAAAACTTGGGTCAAAACATCAAAGCCATGCAACGGTATGGCCGTCCGGTCATTGTTGCCGTTAACCGCTTTACGGCCGATACCGAAGCTGAAATCGACCTGGTGAAAGACTTTGTTAAAGCCCAGGGTTCTCAGGCCTACTTGGCTGATGTTTGGGCCCAGGGTGGCGCCGGGGCCACTGATTTAGCCCAGGCAGTTTTGGCTGAAATTGCAACGACCGATGCTGACTTCCAGCCGCTTTACACCGAAGACGCACCGGCCCTCGATAAACTCCAAGCGATTGTGACCGAGATTTATGGTGGTGGGTCGGTCGAATTGGCCCCCAAGGCCCAGAAGCAGTTAGCTGACTTTGCCAAGTACGGTTGGGATAAGTTGCCCATCGTGATGGCGAAGACCCAGTATTCCTTGTCGGATGACGCCAAGAAATTAGGGGCACCCAAGGACTTTACCATTCACATCCGTGAATTTGTTCCGAAGTTGGGTGCTGGCTTCCTGGTCGCGATGACCGGATCAATCTTGACCATGCCGGGTCTGCCAAAGCACCCAGCTGCCTTAGATATTGATATTGATGAAAACGGCCAAATTACTGGTCTCTTCTAAATGAAAATGAAAAATCCACTTGCTTAGGCAAGTGGATTTTTTCGTGTGGTTAATTTATTGGACCTGGTTGATGGGCCGAACGACAATGTCGTTCAAGGCTGTGTCGGCTGGCATAGCAATCGCCTGGCTGACGATTGTCGCAATCCGTTCAGCGGGGATAGCAAATTGGTCGTAGAACTGCTGTGAAGCTTCCCGGCGGGCTGGGTCGGTCATGTGCGATACCAGTTCGGATTGGACGGCACCGGGGTAAATGGTTGTCACGCGAACGTTATGTCCGGCCTGAGCTTCTTCTTCGCGGAGGCTTTCCGAAATGGCTTTGACACCCCACTTGGTGGCGGAGTAAACCGCTCCACCAACGTGAGAGTAGAGGCTGGCAACTGAGCCTAAATTAATCAGGTGACCGGTGTTTTGTTCGTGGAAGATTGGTTGGGCCGCCGCAATCCCATACAAGGTCCCCCGTAAATTCACATCAATCATCCGGTTCCAGTCGTCGACCTTTGCATCGATTAAGAGGGAGTGGGGCATCAGACCGGCGTTGTTAATCCAAACATCAATCCGGCCAAATTCGGTCAAAGCCGTTTGCGCTAAGGCTTGGACTTCCTCCAAGCTGGTGACATCGACTTGGCGGTAGGCGGCTTGACCACCAGTGGCTTCAACTTCATTTTTAATTTGGGCTAACTTGTCGGTCCGTCGGGCACCGAGAACCACGGGGTGCCCCTGGCTGGCTAACTCTTTGGCAATCGCTTCCCCAATGCCTGATGAGGCTCCGGTAATAACAATAACTTTCTTTTCTTCCATTAGTTTTCTCCTTGTGTGTTTTGATCAAAGTAGGCTAACTTTTCTTCTTCATAACCGATCATGTGGTCGTCGAAATTATCGATTTTATAAGTTAGGTAGTTGAGGGTTTGTTGGATTTCTTCTTGCTGACGTTTGATCTCGGTGGCTTGGTCGATTAAAATTTGTTTGCGCCGGGTCCGGTCAACGGAAGCCCGATAGTCATCAATGAAGACTTTGAGCTTTTGGATTTCCATCCCGGCCTTGCGCAGGGCCTTGACGTAGAAGACCCAATTAAGGTCGCGGTCTTGGTAGTCCCGGTAGCCACTGGCATTGCGGGCAATCGGGGGTAGGAGGCCGATTTTCTCCCAATACCTCAGCGTGGCGGTCGGGACGTCGCATTTTTGACTGACGGTTTCGATTTTCATGGTCTGAATCCTCCGATTGGCTGCAGTAACCTGGTCAAATGAACTCGCTATCGGTCTAGGACCTGGTTTACCGAGCCATTACCTGTAGTATAAACTTTAAAGCGCACTTCAAGGCAAGCGACTACCAATAAAATAATTAAGGGAGGAGTAAAGGGGAAATAAATGAACTTATATGAAAGAAAATCATAAAAGCGATAGTGAGAATGATTATTATAAAAATTAAATAAAATAAGTGTTGACTAATCAAAATCTCATGTTATACTTATTTTATCATCTTAACAAAACGAAGCGAAAAGGAAGGTAATGACCATGATGAACACTCAAATGACTCAAACTCAAATTACTAACCCACAATTCGCGTTGTTGAGCAGCTTGCTATAGCCCTAGTAAGTTGATTTTTAGTTGTCAGCTA
>NZ_DF967991.1:39973-78955 GCF_001047075.2 Fructobacillus ficulneus | reverse complement strand
CAGGAAAAGGTCCTGGCAGTTACAAACTGCCAGGACCTTTTTTATTTGGAAAACGAGGGAAGTCTTATGGATATTAGTCAAACACAAGGAAACGAAAACATTATCGACTTTGAAAAAGCCGAAAAACAGCCAATGATCAGCTCAGAGAAGAAGGAAACGATGCGCGAAATGGTTTATAACGCCAGTGCAGCGATTTCTAATGCTATCTTGGTAACCTTGGGTATGGGCTTGTTGTTGCAGACGATTGCCGGCTTCATCCACTGGGCACCCTTGATTCAATTAGGGGCAATTACTAAGATTTTGTTGCCAGCCGCCTTTGGGGCCGCAATCGCCTCACAGTTGAAAACGAACACAATGGTGATGTTTTCAGCGATGGCAGCCTCAACAGTAGGTGCTAACGCCGCGTTCTTTACAACAACATCAATGAAGATTACCACAGCTACTGGATTTGCCAGCGTTCAAGCACCAGGGTCAATTGTGATGACGACGGGTCAACCCATTTCAGCAGTCTTAGCTGCAATTGTTGCAGTTGTCATTGGAAAGTGGTTGAGCGGTAAAACGCCGCTAGATATGGTGATTGTGCCGGCCTTTACGACCATTGCTGGAACGGTCGCCGGTTACTACTTAGCAATCGTTACCACTCCAATTCTGATTGCCATCGGTGAAGGGGTAACATCAATTGTTTCTGTGAACCCAATTATTGGAACTGCCGTAGTTGCTATGGTCTTTGGTGCTTTGACAATGACCCCAGCCTCTGCCGCTGCCCTAGCAGTCGCCATCGGTGCGACTGGTGTCACTTCACCCAATGCTGCCGGAGCCATTTTAATCGGAACAACCGCTGTCTTTGTTTCTTACCCAGCTATGTCTTACCATGAAAATAAAATTGGTGCTACTATCGCTCAAGGAATCGTTACGCCAAAGATTCAGTTTCCTAACATCATTAAAAATCCAATGCTCTTAATTCCACCAATGATTGGCGCTGCTATTGCTGCCCCAATCGCGACTGTTGGTTTCCATATCACGGTTCCATTTGCCATGGCCGGAATTGGCTTCAACTCATTTATCGTGCCATTAGCGCTGTTTGGTAAGAGTATGGCTTCATTTGCTGCTTACATGGCTGTTGGTGTTGTTATTCCAGCTGTGGTTGCTTTCGTTGTTTACCGCATGATGCGCAAGATGGGTTGGATCAAAGCCGGACAAACACATCTAGAAATGATTTAAAAATTAAATTTGACTAATCAAATCCTCATGTTATAATTAATTTATCATTTAATTAGAAAACGAAAAACAAAGAAGAGGGGGAATCGAGTTATGAACAATTTATTGCGATCAAACGAAGTCCCATCTCGAATTATTATTGTCAGCGTACTAACAAGTTAACTAGTAGGTTGGTTTTTTGTACACCCTTGCTAGGAAGAGTAGTAAAGGGTGTTAGGAAGGGTTCTAACACTTAAGCGTTAGGGCCCTTTTTACTTTCAAAAATTGAGTGAAAAAAGAGAAATGGGGAAGAAGAAGATGGATGCACGAATGTCGAAGAAACAAAGTGAAGCAGTTGCCGATTTTGAAGAATCAGAAAAGGCAACGTTGGTCAGTGAAGAAGATCATGAAACATTGAAGGAAAAGGCCTATAACATTAGTGCTGCGGTTTCTAATGCTATCTTGGTTACATTAGGAATGGGATTCTTGATGCAATCACTTGGAACCATCACGCACTGGACACCCTTGCTTGAACTGGGGTTAATTACCAAGATTTTGTTACCTCCTGCATTTGGAGCAGCGATTGCCTCACAATTGAAGACAAACACCATGGTTATGTTTTCAGCAATGGCTGCCTCAACAGTTGGTGCCAACGCCGCCTACTTTACTACCACGGCCATGACATTGCACACTGCAACAGGATTCAGCAGTAAGCAAGCCGCTGGTGGAATCTTGATGACCACTGGACAACCAATCTCAGCCGTTTTGGCAGGGCTAGTTGCTGTCCTCTTTGGTAAGTGGTTGTCAGGTAAGACACCTTTGGATATGATTATTGTCCCTGCTGCGACAACACTGTTAGGAACAGTGGCTGGGTACTACTTGGCTATTGTTACAACACCTTTGTTAGTTGGAATGGGAAAGGCCATCGCTGCTACAGTTAACTGGAACTCAGTTGTTGGAACTGCTCTTGTGGCTATGCTTTTTGCAATCTTCTTAATGACACCAGCATCATCTGCTGCTTTGGCCCTTGCCATTGGAGCGACTGGTGTTTCTTCACCAATGGCAGCTGGTGCAATGTTAGTTGGAACTGCTGCTATGTTTGCTTCTTACCCAGCAATGTCATTCCACGAAAACAAGCCTGGAACATTTATTGCTCAGGCCTTTGTTACACCTAAGATTCAATTCCCTAACTTGGTTAAGAACCCGATGCTTTTTGTCCCACCATTGGTTTCAGCCGCAATTTGTGCACCAATTGGGGCTGTAATGTTCCATTTGACTGTACCATTTAGCCTTGCTGGAATGGGCTTGACTTCATTGATCGTGCCTTTGGACTTGATGAGTAAGGACCCATCAATGTTGGCAACCTTTATGGTCTTTGGGGTTGCTGTACCCGCAGCTCTATCATTCGTACTCTACCGTGTTATGATGAAGTTTGGTTGGATTAAGTCTGGTGACACTCACCTTGATTTGATCTAATAAAATTAAAAATCCCTCAGGGGATTTTTTTATTGGGTAGATATTGACACAGTGTCATTTTGTGATAAAGTAGGCGTATCGATTAAATGACACTGTGTCATCACCGGGAGAAAAACCATGCCAAAGCCAACCTTTATTAACTTGAAAGCCGATAAAAAACAAAAGTTAGAGAAAATTTTACTGACTGAATTTTCTGAAAATTCTTTACTGGACGCCAATATCAACCACATTGTTAAAACAGCAGGGATTGCACGAGGGTCTTTTTACACCTACTTTTCAGACCTCAATGACGCCTACCGCTATACACTTAGCCAAGTGCTAGAGGAGGTTCATGGGCACTTGGATGGGTCTGATCCCTACCAAGCCACAATTGATTTTTTAGAGGCAGTTGAAACAAACCGCTACTATGATTTTTTGAGTAACTATTATGTCATTAACCAAGCAATTTTGGAGGCCGACCATCCTCGAATTGCACCGCTAGATCCAGTTACGGTAGCTGCAGATTATTCTGCGTGGTTGGGACAAGTAGCAATCCATCAGTTAATGCGCCGGTATTTTTTGAATCCTAGTGAAAAATCGGCAATCATTACCATTTTAGTGAGCCTGCGTGTTTGGCAAAAGGAAGTGGAATAATGTTCTTAGCTTTACGTGAAATTAAAAAAGAAAAATTTCGTTATGGGTTAGTAGTCGCAGTTATCACCCTGACTGCTTATTTAATTTTTATCTTAAGTGCCTTGGCCTTAGGTTTATCCAATGAGAACACCATTGCGGTTAATAGTTGGCAGACAAAATCCATCATTTTGTCAAAGGATGCCAATGGTGATTTAACTCAGTCGCTCCTCACGGTAAATAACCAAGCGAACTACAGCGGTGCAAGTCAAGACCTAGTTGGCTTGGCTCCTGGGATTTTAAAACAAGGAGCGAAGCGCGACGCAGCAACCTTTATCGGGGTACCAACGCAGAGTGCTATTACCAGTAAAATTCAGTTAACCAAGGGACGGTTGTGGCATAAGTCATCAGAAGTTGTCTTATCATCCAAGTTAGCGGACCAGGGCCTAAAAATTGGACAAAAGATCACCCTTGGTTTAAATTCGCAGCAGCTGACTGTTGTTGGATTTGCTAAAAGTGCAGAATATAATATGGCACCAATTGTTTACGGTGACTTGAGTCAATGGGCTGCAGTCAAGGGTGTCAATCCATCCTTTATTGGTTCGGGCTATGTGAGCCACAACCAGGTCAAAATAGCCAATAACAACTTGCAGGATTTGACTAAGAAAGAATTATTTAATAAGATGCCCGGTTATTCAGCCCAGAACAAAACCTTTGTCTTTATGATTGTTTTCCTAGTGATCATTTCGATTGTGATTGTCACCATCTTCTTGTACATTTTAACCGTACAAAAAATGGCTAATTTAGCTGTCTTAAGGGCGCAGGGGATTCCAAGCCGTTATTTATTATGGAATACCTTGGCCGAAACACTGATGATTATGGTTCTAGCAGTTCTAACGGCACTGATTCTGGCAGCAGGAACAGGAGAAATCATGCCGGCGGCAGTGCCAATGTTTTTCAGCCTATCGCTGATGACTTTGACTGGTTTGGCCATGGTATTAATGGGTCTTTTGGGAGCTGTCGTTCCAATGCAATTGATTGCCAAAATCGATCCAGTAACCGTAATTGGAGGGTGAATGATGGAAAACTTGGAATTAAAGCAGGTTAAAAAAGTTTTCGGCAGTGGGTCCAACCAAGTAACGGCCTTGGCAGGAATTAATTTTCAGGCTAAAGCAGGAGAAGTAACGCTGATTTTAGGACCATCTGGGTCCGGTAAGAGTACGTTGCTGACGATTTTAGGCGGCCTCCAACAGCCCAGTGCTGGTGAGGTTTTGGTCAATGGTCAAAAGCTGAATGAATTGACTGGACCGGCTGCTGATCAATTCCGTCTCAACCACATTGGTTTCATCTTGCAGGCCCATAACTTAGTTCCACATTTAACTGTCCAAGATCAATTTACCCTGGTCGACAAGGTTAAGACAGCCGGTAATTTACCAGCTGCGACCTTTGACCAATACTTAGGGCAATTAGGAATTCAGGACTTACTGCCTAAGTTTCCACAAGATCTCTCTGGAGGACAAAGTCAACGGGTGGCCATTGCCCGAGCTCTCTATGCCAATCCTGACTTTATCTTAGCGGATGAGCCGACTGCCGCCTTGGATAGTCAACGGGTTACTGAAGTTGGCAAACTCTTCCAAAAAATTGCCCAACAAGAGCAAAAGGCGGTCGTGATTGTGACCCATGACCTCCGTTTAAAGGCCAATGCCGATAAAATTTATCAATTAATTGACGGTCAAATTAAAGAAGTCTCAGAATAGGGTTTGAGCACTTTTCTACTTATATATGTTTTAAAAGCGAACATCGTAATTATTGTTCGTTTTTTGTTTATATATTCGAATAAAATAAAATAAATATTCAAAAAACACTTGCATAATTATTTCCTGGTGGTATGATTATTAAAAATAAATAATAAAACGTTAATCAGGAAGTAGTAATCCCCGATTTGTAGGTCAGTGAAGTGTTGGTTGGTGAGAAACACGTGCAAACGGAAATGAACGTCCCCTGAAGTTGTATGCGATGAAAACCATGCTGGGTGCTCCCATTACAGAGCTGACGATTCGGAATTTGGATCGAAAACAGAGATATGCTTTTTTTAAGGCATAATGAAGGTGGTACCGCGTGCAAACGCCCTTTAGTCGAAATCGACTAAGGGGCGTTTTTTTATTTATTTTATTTAAAATCGTTAATCAAAAAAATTGGAAATGAGGGAATGCAGATGCAGAAGGTTAAAAAATGGTGGTGGCAGTTATTTGTAACCATGTCGGTAATTTTGGTAGCTGGTTTGGGAATGGGACAGGTTGCCCATGCAGATACAAGTTTACAAAAAATCAAAGATAAAGGTGTCTTGACGGTGGCGACGGCGCCGGATTATCCACCGTTTGAATCGCAGGTCAATAAAAATGGTGTTTCGACTGATGTCGGGATTGATATTGATATTTCCAAGCAAATTGCTAAAGATCTCGGTGTCAAGTTGGTGATTAAGAATATGGACTTTGATTCGATTCTTGTTGCCGTTCAAACCGGGAAGGTCGACATGGCCATTGGTTGTATCAACCCAACGGATGAACGAAAGCAAAGCGTTGATTTCTCAAATGTTTACTACCACGGTGGCCAAAGCTTTTTAGTTACAAAGTCAAATGCTAAAAAATATCAGTCGGCTAGTGATTTAGAGGGGCAAAAGATTGGGGCACAAACTGGAACGCTCCAATATTCTTTAGCCCAACAACAAATGATGGGGTCGAAAGTAGTTGGAATGGGAAAAACCCCTGATTTGATTTTTGCCCTTAAGACAAATAAAATTGCCGCCGTTGGCTTAGAAGAGCCAGTAGCGAAAGCTTATGCCCAAAATGATCATGATTTAGCCGTTGTCAAGGCCAACTATAAAACAGCAGAAGGCGAAAGTGGTCCAGCGATTGCCTTTGCCAAGGGTAACCCGGAATTAGTGGCAGCCGTTAACAAGTCATTGGACAAAATCGCTAAGCACCATTGGGTCAATGGTTATCTCAAGTCGGCCGGTAAGTACATGCAAGAAAATACTGTTGATACTTCGATGCTGCGTTACTGGCACTACTTCTACAACGGATTCTTGAACACAACGTTAATCGCCTTTGTTTCTGTCTTCTTGGGAATCATCCTAGGCGTTATCTTAGCTTTGATGAAGATGTCAAAGTTTAAGATCTTGAGCTGGCCAGCAATTTCTTACATCGAAATTGTCCGTGGAACACCAATGATGGTCCAGGTCTTGCTTGTCTACTTCGGCTTAGGAGCTGTCATTAACATCCCAGCTTTAACAGCTGGAATTATCGCCGTTTCATTGAACTCTGGTGCTTATGTTGCTGAGATTATCCGTGGTGGAATTAATTCCTTGGATAAGGGTCAAACAGAAGCTGCCAAGAGCTTGGGCTTGAACCACAAGGACACGATGCGTTTTGTGATCTTGCCTCAGGCTTTTAAGAATATTTGGCCAGCCTTAGGAAACGAATTCATTTCTGTTATTAAGGAAAGTTCAATCGTTTCTATTATCGGTGTTGGTGATTTGATTTATGAATTGAACATTGTCCGGGCTGATACTTACCGGGGAATTGCACCAATCGTGGTTGTCATGGTGATTTACTTCTTGATGACCTTTATCTTGACGCGGGGCTTGAACTACTTAGAAGGGAAGATGAACCATGACTAATCCATTAATTGCAGTAAAACATTTGAAAAAGACTTTTGAAAAGAACGAGGTCTTAAAAGATATCAATGGGGAAATTAACGCCGGCCAAGTTGTCTGCATCATCGGCCCTTCTGGGTCAGGGAAGAGTACCCTCCTCCGTTGCATTAACCAGCTCGAACGCCCAACCAGCGGGATTGTTGATTTTGACGGAACCGACTTAGTCCAAGAATCTGACCAAGATTTAGCCAAGCTAGGTGAAAAAATTGGGATGGTTTTCCAGAACTTTAACCTCTTTCCCAATATGTCCGTGATTAGTAACTTGAAGCTTGCTCCGATGCGAGTTAAAGGGTTATCTGACGAAGAGGCAACTAAGATTGGGATGAAATATCTGACGAGTGTTGGTTTAGCCGATAAGGCTGAAGCCTATCCAAACAGCTTGTCTGGTGGACAGAAGCAGCGGGTAGCGATTGCCCGCGCGTTAGCCATGGAACCCCAAGTGCTATTCTTCGATGAACCAACTTCGGCCCTTGACCCTGAAAACGTTGGCGAAGTTTTGAAGGTCATGAAGACCTTGGCCGATGGCACGATGACCATGGTGGTTGTCACCCACGAAATGAACTTCGCTAAGCAAGTTTCAGATGAAATTTGGTTTATGGCCGACGGTGTTATCCAAGAAAAGAACACCCCAGCTGAATTATTCACGAACCCCCAGAACCCCAAGACACAAGACTTTATTGGTAAAGTCTTAGCAGATTAATGAAAGAGGACGAGCAGATGACAGAGAAAATTGTATTAGCATATTCAGGTGGTTTAGACACATCAGTAGCGATTCCTTGGTTAATTGACAAGGGTTATGAAGTCATTGCCGTTGTCTTGGATGTTGGCCAAGGTGGCAAGGATTTGGTCGAAATCCAAAAGAAGGGTCTCCAAGTCGGGGCCGTTCAATCGATTGTTGTTGATGGTAAGGAAGAATTTGCCAACGAGTATGTCGCTCCAGTAATTAAGGCCAATGCCTTGTACGAAGGAGCCTACCCTTTGGTTTCAGCCCTATCTCGTCCATTAATTATCAAAAAATTAGTCGAAATCGCCCATGAAAATGGTGCTAAGGCCATCGCTCACGGTTCAACTGGGAAGGGAAATGACCAAGTTCGATTCGAGGCGGCCATCCATGCCTTGGACCCAGAATTGGCCATCGAAGCCCCAATCCGTGACTTCCACTGGTCTCGGGAAGAGGAAATCGACTACGCTAAGGACCACAATGTTCCTGTCCCAATTGGTAAGCAATCACCATATTCCATCGATGCCAACCTTTGGGGGCGTGCTAACGAAGCTGGAATTTTGGAAGACCCATGGAACATGGCGCCTGACGATGCTTGGGGAATGACGGTTGCCCCAGAAGCAGCTCCGAACGAAGCAACTTACTTGGAATTGACCTTTGAAAACGGTTTGCCCGTCGCTTTGGATGGGGAAGTTATGACCTTGGCTCAATTGATTGTGAAGTTGAATGAAATTGCTGGGGCCAACGGCATTGGTCGAATTGATAAAATTGAAAACCGTTTAGTTGGGATTAAGTCTCGTGAAGTTTATGAAGCGCCAGCAGCAGCTGTTATTATGGCTGCCCATAAGGACTTGGAAGACTTAACTTTGGAACGTGATGTTGCCCACTACAAGCCATTATTGGAACAACAAGTGACTGATTTGATTTACAATGCCATGTGGATAAGTCCATTGTTCGATGCCTTGCAAGCCTTTATGGATAAGACCCAAGAAGTGGTCAACGGTACGGTTAAGATGAAGCTCTTCAAGGGGCAAGCCATCGCCGTGGCTCGGAAGTCTGAGGAAAACTCCCTCTATAACAAGAACTTAGCCACATATACAGCAGCCGATAGTTTCGATCAAGTTGCAGCTGGTGGGTTCATCAAGTTGTGGTCATTGCCAAGCATGGTCTTTGAACAAGTCAACCACGTTCATTCACAACCAACGAAGGACCAAACAGTAGAAAAAATTAACAACGAGCAAGTTAAGCAAACTAACTAAGCAGACCAACTAAGGGAGAAGCAAATGTCCGATAAATTATGGGGTGGCCGGTTCACCGGCAAAGCAGCAGAATGGGTTGATGAATTTGGTGCCTCAATCGGCTTTGATTATCACTTAGCTGCCGAGGACCTCGAGGGGTCTTTGGCCCACGTTAAGATGTTGGGCCACCAGGGTATTATCAGTCAGGCAGACGCCGACGAAATTACTACTGGACTGCATAGCTTGGAAGAAGACCTAGCGGCCGGAAAAATTGAATTTTCGGTGGCCAACGAAGATATTCATTTGAATATGGAAGCCTTGCTAACGAAGAAAATAGGACCAGTTGCTGGTAAATTGCATACTGGTCGGTCACGGAATGACCAAGTTGCCACTGACTTTCATTTGTGGGTTAAGCACCGCTTACCAGCAGTCAAGGAAGCGATTACGGAACTACAAGCAACCTTGTTATCCTTGGCTGAAGAGCATGCGGGCACAATTATGCCGGGTTACACCCATATGCAACATGCCCAACCCATTAGTTATGGGCACTACTTGTTAGCTTACTTTGAAATGTTCCAACGGGACTTTGAACGCTTTGAATTCAATGAAAAGCACACGGATAAGTTGCCCCTGGGAGCAGCGGCCTTGGCGGGAACGACCTTTCCGATTGATCGGGAGATGGTGGCCGAGGACTTAAATTTTACGGATATCTACCATAATAGTTTAGATGCTGTCTCCGACCGGGACTTTGCCTTGGAGTTCTTATCAAATGCTTCGATTTTGATGGTTCATTTGTCACGGATGGCGGAAGAATTAATTCTTTGGGGAACTTACGAGTTTAACTACATCGAATTATCAGATAATTTCTCAACGGGGTCATCAATCATGCCCCAGAAGAAAAACGCTGACTTCGCGGAACTCGTTCGGGGTAAGTCCGGGCATGTCTTTGGTAGTTTGATGGGCTTGTTGACGGTCATGAAGGGCTTACCGTTGGCCTATAACAAGGACATGCAAGAGGACAAGGCCGCGACCTTTGCCGTGATGGACACCATTTTGGCTTCGATTAAGGTCTTTACGGGGATGGTTTCGACCATGACCGTCCATAAAGAACGGATGGCCGCAGCAACGAAGGATGACTTCTCGAATGCGACCGAGTTGGCCGATTACCTGGCAACGAAAGGACTGCCATTCCGGCAGGCTCATGCAGTTGTTGGCGAACTGGTTCTGAAGGGTATCCAAGAAGGTAAAACCTTAAATGAAATGTCTTTGGCCGAATTGCAGGCGGCCGATAGCCATATTGAAGATGATGTTTATGCTGAATTGGAATCAGAGCAGGCAGTTAACCGCCGGACTTCTTTGGGTGGGACAGCCGTGGTCAATGTTTTGAATGAAGTCAATCGAGGAAAGTCTATCTTGGCAGGTCATTCACTCTGATTGATAATTTATTTTCTACTATATAAAGGTAAAAGGATTTAGAACAGTTTGTTCTAAATCCTTTTCTTTGTCTTATTTATTGAAAGAAAGAAAAATTAAAACCCGCTAACTTTTCAGTTAGCGGGTTCCATCAGAGCAATTGCTAGTTAGTAACTTTGTTATTTATTCTTATCAACAATTTTTTGAATTTGGTTCAGCTCACTTAGCTTCCAATTAACGTAAGAAACGTTTTCTGGTGAAGTTTCTGTGACCTTAACGATTGGGATGTTGTTAT
Source organism: Fructobacillus ficulneus (assembly GCF_001047075.2). Classification (GTDB taxonomy): domain Bacteria; phylum Bacillota; class Bacilli; order Lactobacillales; family Lactobacillaceae; genus Fructobacillus; species Fructobacillus ficulneus. The sequence continues at coordinate 68,291 of NZ_DF967991.1, read as the reverse complement.
CCTTGGCGAGCTTCACGATTTTATCAACCGTTCCGCCAGTGGTTTGGGTGTTATAAACTAAGAAAGCAAGTTCGTGGTTTTTGATTTTGCTTTGAATGTCTGTCAAAACCGCTGGTGATGGATCGTTGCCTTCTTCGATAGACTCAGCAAAGTCACCGCCAACGATGTTGGCACCAAGGGCCTCGAGCATATACTCGTATACAGGTTCAGTTTCCATGACTTCTTTACCAGCAACCGCAGCCTTTAAGGTGGCAATCTTTTCAGTAACTGGCTTGAGTTTTGCAGCGTAGGCTTTGGCATTAGCCTGGTAATCGGCCTTGTGCTTTGGATCCTTTTGACTTAAGACGTCCGCTAACCCTTGGGCGGCTTGAATCATATTGTCGGGATTGTTCCAAAGGTGGGGATTTGATCCGGCCTTGGCGTGGAGAATATCGTCCCCCGTGTAAAGAACTTGAGTTGTATTAGATGTCTTTGCTAATTTTTTTAACCAAGCATCATAGCCGAGACCATTACCAAAAACAATATCAGCCTTGGAAATTTTCTTAGCAACAGAGTTGGTTGGTTCATAGTCTTCTGGTGAGACGGATTGCTTAGTAATTACGGCCGAAACATCGGCATGAGAACCAGCCACGGTTTTGGCTAATTCAGCGTAAACATTGGTTGAAGTGACAATTGTCAGCTGGTTCGATTTCTTGTCAGACTTTTTTCCAGACCCTTGCCAAAGAACAAGGGCAAAAATAGTAATTAGAATTAGAACAAGGACACCGACAACAGTAGTGGTTTTCTTTTTTTGCATGATTAGCCTTCCATGGGTGGAATTAAATGATCAGGTCGGCCCATTTGGCTAGCAGCCAATAGTTCGTCAAAGATTTTTTGTTGGTCTGGAGTTAAGACTAAATCTTTACGGTAGGCGAAGCCGACCTTGAAAATGGGTTGGTTCTTATCTGTGATTGGAATAGCCGTCACACCTGGAAAGGTTAATGCTGGATGAGCAGCCATAAAACCGATTCCGCGGTTTTGTCGAATTAAGCTTAAAATTCCATAGGGCTCAGAGGAATTAAATAAAACATTGGCCTGGACGTGGGCGGAGCGTGCAAGCAGGTCAAAAGCATAATTATGGACAAAGTTACCCTTTAATAGAATAAACTTTTCATCTTTTAATTCATTAAACGATACTGACCCCTTTTGAGCCAGGGGGTAGTCGTCAGCGGCCAAGATAGCGAAAGGCTGCTCATCAAAGGGAATTAAGTTGAATTCACTTTGATCAATATCGTCGAGATAACCGACAAAGGATGCATCGATTTCACCATTTTTGAGCTGGTCGATTGCCTCTTGTGCACCGACTTCAACCGTTTTTAAATGGGCCAATGATTCATCAGAAAGAACGTTTGCAATGGCTGGAAAATAAGAAATTTGAATAATGGGTGGCAGTCCAATTAGTAATGACTGTTCGCTATTGCGTTTGATTTCAGTCAATGCCAGCTCGTACTGTTCCACAATCAGTGAGGCGTGCTGGTGCAACACTTCTCCAGAATGGGTTAAACCGACGTTTTTATGAGCTGGTTGCCGAATGATTAATTTGGCACCAACTTCTTTTTCCAAACGCTTCATTGCTAGAGAGATAGTTGGCTGGGAAACCCCGAATTTATCCGAAACTTGAGAAAAATTACGATAGTTGGCCAGAGCTAAGTAGTATTGTAAGTCTGTTATCCGCAAATGTCGTCTCCATTAATCCGAAAAATTAAATTCTAACCACTACTATTATAACAAAATCAAGGGAAGCTATAAGGAAAAGTGTTAGTATGCCCAATGTTTGACTATAATTTTGACAAAGTTATAGAATACTAGTGTTAAGTGATTCGGGACCGCCTCGGATTAGAAACAGAAGATAAAGGAGTCTATCTCATGACATCACCAATTGAGATTTTGAACAATCCCTTCTTGAACAAGGGAACTGGTTTCACAATGGAAGAACGAAAGGCCCTCGGTATCGCCGGTCTTTTGCCAGCCCGTGTGCAAACTTTGGAAGAACAATCAGAACAGACATACCAACAATACTTGTCTAAGCCATCTGACTTAGAAAAGCGTTTGTTCTTGATGGAAATCTTCAACACGAACCACACTTTGTTCTACTACTTATTTGGACAACACGTGGTTGAATTTATGCCAATCGTTTATGATCCAGTTATTGCTGACACGATTGAAAACTATTCAGAATTATTCGTGGACCCACAAAACGCTGTTTACTTGTCAATCGACGAACCAGACGTAATGGAATCAGCTTTGAAGGCTGGTGCCAACGGCCGTGACATCAAGTTGATTGTTGTTACTGATGCCGAAGGAATCTTGGGTATTGGTGATTGGGGTACTAACGGTGTTGATATCGCCGTTGGTAAGTTGATGGTTTATACAGCAGCTGCTGGTGTTAACCCTGAAAACGTTTTGCCTGTTGTCTTGGATAACGGAACAAACAACCAATCATTGTTGGACAACCCAATGTACTTGGGTAACCGTCACGAACGTGTTCGTGGTGACAAGTATACTGAATTCGTTGACAGCTTTGTTTCAGCTGCTGAAAACTTGTTCCCTAAGTTGTACTTGCACTGGGAAGACTTCGGTCGTTCAAACGCCGCTGTTATCTTGGACAAGTACAAGGACAAGATCACAACATTTAACGATGACATTCAAGGAACTGGTATCATCACTTTGGCAGCCGCTTTGGGTGCCATGACAATTACTGGTGAAAAGTTGTCAGACCAAACATACTTGTCATTCGGTGCAGGTTCAGCCGGTGCTGGAATTGCTAACCGGATGTTCGAAGAAATGTTGCAAGAAGGTTTGTCAGAAGAAGAAGCACGCAAGCACATCTACATGGTAGACAAGCAAGGTTTGCTCTTCGATGACATGACTGACTTGACTCCTGAACAAAAGCCATTCGCCCGTTCACGTTCAGAATTTGCTAACGCTGACGAATTGACTACTTTGGAAGCCGTTGTGAAGACTATCCACCCAACTGTTTTGGTTGGAACTTCAACACAACCTGGTGCCTTCACTAAGGAAATCGTTCAAGAAATGGCCGCTCATACAGAACGTCCAGCAATCTTCCCATTGTCAAACCCAACTAAGTTGGCTGAAGCAAAGGCTGAAGACTTGCTTGAATGGACTGATGGTAAGGCTTTGATCGCTACTGGTATCCCAGTTGACCCTATCGAATACAAGGGTGTAACTTATGAAATCGGTCAAGCTAACAACGCCTTGGTTTACCCAGGTCTTGGTCTTGGAACAATTGCTTCTACTGCAACTGTTTTGAATGATGAAATGATTTCAGCTGCTGCTCACTCATTGGGTGGTATTGTTGATGCAACGAAGCCAGGAGCAGCTGTTTTGCCTCCAGTTTCACAATTGACTGTCTTCTCTGAAACAGTTGCTATCGCAACTGCTCAATCAGCTGTTGACCAAGGTATCACGAAGGAAGAGATCGCCGACGTGAAGAAGGCCATCGCCGACTTGAAGTGGGAACCAAAGTACTAAAATTAGTTTTAAGTATTAACAAGTAACACATATCAAACAACACACAACAAAGCAAAGCAACAATTAGAAGAGGGCGGAAGCCCTTTTTTATATGGAAAAAGTGAATTCAATCGGCTAAAAATTAAAGACCAGTCAACCGCAAATGATTGAAAATTAATTTTTAGCAACTATCAGAAGGCGAAACTTTCGACTTTGGACAAATTAACGATTTGTACCGTGAGGACCAAAACCGTCAGTTTCTCGCGTTGGGCGCATCTTTATTCCTTTTGATAAAGCCTGGTTTACTTAATTCTGAGCTAACTTAAAATGCTTGTCGCTGCTTTCTTAATATTCAATATTTTATTTAAGAACCCATTCATAAACTTGAGTGGGTTTTTATGGCTTTAAAATTAGAATAAAAAAATACTTGCAATTATTTTATAATGTTATTATAATAAAACCAATGCAAAAGGAGAAGGAAATAAAATGATGCTAGACATTAACAAACAAAAGAATATTTTGTCACTTAGTGCATCAAACGTGCTGGTCACAATTCGAGTCGTCGTCATCTGAATTGTGATCTGAACGTTTGATAAATTTTTATTTTCTCATTTATCCGTACAGGTCATAAACGAAAGTTTTTGTACGGAGAACCAATTGAATAATTTCTTTGAAATTATCCCCGTACAATTATTTTCAATGATTGTACGGGTTTTTTTATTCTCATAGAAAATAAACAGGTTTATAGATGTGGAAATCAGGAGGGTTTTATGACGTATCAAACAGTAGTGTCAGCACAGGCGGTTAAGTCAGCTAGTAAGAACCAGTATTTTTACTTATCAGGACGGCAGTTAGCTAATCAGTTACTTGGTGAAGATAATGAGGGACTTTTATCCCTATCAGAGTATTTGAACTATTTTGATTATCTGCGAGTCTTAACCAATAAAACCTTTATTCTAGATGGTCAGTCAGGTTTTGGAAATCCGTTGAATACTTATAACTCCATTAAAAAAATGGAAAACCATGGTGCTGATATCATTCTTCTTAATGACCAACAGTATCCTTCACATAGTCGACCTGACCAACAAAAGCCCGCAGAATTGGCGGAACTAGCCGGTAAATTAAAGGCGGCCATAGATGCCCATGACGCAGAAAACACCGATTTGTGGATTAAGTTTGATTGCTGGAACCAGTACAGCCAAACGGAAAAATGGGAACGGTTGGAGTTACTATCTGTGCTCAGCCTATCAGATATCGTTTTAAATGAAGATGCGGATAAGTTGGATGAATCTAGCCTAAATATTCATTACTTTGCAGCCGACGAACAAGAATTTTTGAACTAAGAGGGGGATACCTAGATGCGCAATTTTGAAAAACAACGAAATGAATTTAATCACTTAATCTATGATAAGGAAATTTTAAACATTGTGGTTGTCCCTGATGCCTTAGCTGCCAAGGTGGCCGAAAAGGCAGGATTTAAAGCAGTATTTTGTGCCGGCTATGCTACGTCTGCTAGTACATTGGGATTGCCAGACCGGGGTATCTTAGACTTTGGTGAAATGTATCAAAAAGTAAAAGAAATTGTAGCTGCTGTGGATATTCCTGTCTTTGTTGATGGTGATACAGGTTATGGCGATCCGGAGAATGTTGCTCGAACAATCCGTTGTTACGAAGCAGCCGGTGCCGCCGGAATTTTCTTAGAAGACCAGGTTTGGCCAAAACGTTGTGGTCATATGGCCGGTAAAAGCGTTGTGCCAACTGAAGAATTAGAAGAAAAATTGCGAGTTGCCGCCGCTGCGCGCCGCCACGACAACTTTTTGATTATGTCACGGACGGATTCTCGACAAATGTATGGGTTGGATGAGGCTATTAATCGCAGTAAGCGTTACAAAGCTGCTGGCGCCGACATGATTTTCATTGAAGCCCCAGAAAGTATCGCTGAAATGAAAATAATTGCCGATACATTCCCGGACACACCGCTGATGGCTAATATGATTGAAGACGGTGCAACGCCGATGGCGACAACAAAGGAATTAGAAGAAATTGGTTTCAGCTTTGTTGTTCATCCCTGTGCCCTAACTTATGCACAAACATATGCGGATGAAGAGGTGCTGACTGAGCTTCATGATACGGGGCGGACAACCAAGACACAAAAACAAATGGTGACATTTGATAAATTCAATCACTTTGTGGGATTGGATGAATTGAATCAATGTGATAACCAGTATTCTGCAGAAGCAATGACCGATACTTTGGCTTTGATTGCTGACAAAATGAAAGAAGAGGCTTAAGAATGGATGCGAGTATAATTAATTTTGATGAGCGAATGGATACTGCCAAGGAATCGCCACTATTTTACAAGGTCTTTGGTTTAGTTGGAGCAGGGTTGATTTTAGATAGTGCTGATGTCTATATGGCGAGTAATATCAACTCTGCCCTAGTTGCCCATCATTTTGCCACCCTAACCCAAGGGTCACTCTTTTTGTCGGCTGGGTTCTTTGGACTCTTTGCTGGATCGATGATTGCAGGATACTTTGGTGATCATTTTGGCCGGCGTAAGGCTTTTCAATGGAATCTTTTAGTCTTTGGTTTAGCTACTTTGATTAGTACTATGGCACCTAACATTGGGACTTTGATTGTTCTACGATTTATTGCAGCCACTGGTTTAGGTGCTGAAACTGTGACTGGTTTTTCAATGATTAGTGAATTTGCTCCCGTTTTGAAGCGTGGGAAATGGAGTGGCTTGATTTCTGTGATTGCTAATTTCGGTGCTCCTTTAGGCTTCTTGCTTTCAACTCTCTTAATTACTCACTATAGCTGGCGAGCCATGTTCTTTGTCATCGGAATCTTTGCTTTGGCTTTGTGGATTGGCCGTCGGCACTTGCCAGAGTCACCCCGATGGTTAAAGGTGCAAGACCGTCATGAAGAAGCCGAAGAAATTTTGGGACAGTTAGAAACAAATGGTCATTATGATGCCCAAAAAATTGAGAATAATTCTGCTAAGAAAATTAGTCCTAATCGAGGCATCCTTATTGCTACTGTTGCCGTATCAGCAGCACTGCTTTGCCAATACATGTTTACTTCGTGGGTTCCTACACTCTTGGTTAAGCAAGGAATCAACATTGTGCATTCAATGTGGTTTTCAACCATTATGATGGCTGGAGCTCCTCTTGGTGCCATGATTGGTATGCTCTTGGTTGATCGAATTGGTCGAAAATTTACGATTGTGCCAGGATTTATTTTGACTGCCATTGCTGGAATCGCCTACTCAATGGAACGCACAGCAACCGGGATTTTGATTAATGGGTTCATTTTAACGGCCATTATGTATGTTTTGATTGCTAGTATTCTTTCTGTTTATGCTTCCGAGCTATTTTCAACAGAATTCCGATTCCGTGGAACTGGCTTTGCAAACGGTGTAGCCAAGTTGCTCACAGCCCTTTCACCTTACTTAGTTGTTAAGATTGTGACGATTTATGGCCCAACATTGCTCTTTATCATGATTACAGCTATTGCCCTGTTTGCGGCTATCATTATTGGTTTCTTTGGACCAGAAACTAAAAAACAGTCAATCGGTTAAATTAAAAAAAGTTCTTGATCAGACGAGGTAAAATTCACTCGCATAGTATCAAGAACTTTTTTGCTGGGGTCAATTTATTGACCTGTCACAAGAATGGTTGATTGAGTTGTTGATTTTACAAATGCTTTTTCTTCATTTATAGTTGCTGCAAAGACTTAATCTAAATTAAGTACCAGTAATTTGCACCACTAGGAGGAAAATAATGACGCAAAAATTCATGTATGGCACCGACTCCAACCAGTTTGGTGAATTGTCCTTACCTGAGGGACCAGCTGAAAAAAAGTTTCCCGTTGTGGTTTCGATTCATGGTGGCTTTTGGAAAGATAAGTACGATCATAGCGATTTTACGGACTTAGACAAACAATTGGTCGCAAACGGTTTGGCTACTTGGAATATTGAATACCGGCGGGTGGGCCCATCCGGTGGTGGTTACCCACGAACTTTTGAGGATGTAACGAATGCTGTGAACTACTTAACCACCTTGGCCAAGGACCATCCGCTGGATTTGGACCGGGTCGTGGTAATTGGCCATTCCGCCGGTGGACACCTAGCCTTGTGGGCTGCTTCTCGCTACCAACACCAGGCTGACGAATTGGGCCAACCTGTCCAAATTAATTTCACCGGGGTGGTTAGCATGGCTGGGGTAACCGACTTAGAAGCCATGTGGGTCGACCAGCAGCCCTTGCCAATGATGAAAGACATTGTACCTAATTTTATGGGTGCTCTGCCAGCTGAAGCACCCGACCGTTATCGATTGGCTTCACCGATTGACCTTGTACCAATTAAGACGAAGACTGTCTTGGTTCATGGAACGTCCGATGATAAGGTGCCAGTTGAGTTAAGCCAGTCATACTACCAAAAGGCTCAGGCAGCTGGTGATTCAGTTCAGCTCGTGGAATTGCCAGGAGTTGGCCACTTTGATTTGATTGATGGTGCTAGTCCAGCATGGGGAGCGGTCAAGGAGGCAGTTAATCGGTTGTTGGATAAAGAATAATGATTGTTTGTCAGACCACCGACTTAGTCGGTGGTCGTTTTAGGTTTTTAGTGAATTTTGGCTCTATAAATTTAATTAGAATCAATTTGAAAAAAATTGTTTTCTTGGTAGAATAGTTTCAAGTTATATGAATGAGAAGAGAGAAGTATGCAAAAGATTAAAACGGTTATTTTCTGGGTCACAATCATCACCATGTTCACGTTGTACCTGGTCCAATTTTTTACAACAGATAGTCACCATGGTGTCTTAATTTTTGATCATTTCCCAATCTGGTTAAATTTCATTACCAATTTTTCCCCAACAGTTATCCTCATCTGGTCCTACCCATATCGGACTAAAAATCATAATTAAAAAATGAAGGACAATCCCAAATATTAAGAGGGTTGTCCTTCATTTTAATTTACAGTCAAAAGTGCGAAAATTTAGTCGATTTTGCGCCACTTGGCATCAAAGCAGAATCGGGCGACAAAAAGGCCGAGTGGTAAGAAGGCCATGATTAAAATTGCCTTGGTTAGCCAAGCCGCCCCGGTCCCGATTTGATTGAGACCGAGGTTATAAACCCCACGGTAAATATAGAGGCCAGGGACCATGATGACAATTGACGGAACAGTAATGGTAATCCGAGGGTAGTCAATGAGTTGGTGGATGAGGGAGGCTAAAAGGCCGGCAATTAAAGCCCCAACGAAAGCCGCTGCCGCAGGTTGGAAGTGACTGAGGTCAATTAGCTCTAATCGGGTAGTATTGGCGATTGCCCCGATTAAGCCGGCCGTTGCCGCCATCTTAATCCGGGAATTAAACATAATGGAAAAACCAAAAACTCCAGCAAAGGAGGCAGCTAGACGCCCGAACATCAAGGGCCATTGACCTAGTCCTAGCGGTAAGAAATTCTTGGGTTGGAGACCAAAGACCAGGGCCAGAAGCCAGCCAACTAACGTTGCGGTGATAATGATTGTTAGGGCGAAAGTCAGCCGTTCCAGACCTGATCGTAGGTCATTTTTACTAATATCGAGGATACTAGTGATGTAAGGAAAACCGGGAATAACAAAGAGCATCGCCCCAATATAACCAGCTTCGTGGTTAGTGGTTGTCATACCGGTCAGACCCAGTAGATGAAGAGCTAGAAAGTAAGCTAGGCAGGCAACTGCGACGCCGATGGCCGTTGTGGCAATGGCGGTCCAATGGTGTTGACCAAATTTTTTGCGGGTAAATTGACCCAGGCCAGCACCAAAGAAACAGCCGACCATTTCAATTAGCCCACCGCCCAGAAGAAAGATGAAACCGGCACAGGCTAAACCACCGGCCAAACCTGATTGTAAGGCGGAATAGTTGGCCGGCCGAGCTTTAATACGATCGAGTTCTTGGTGGATTGATAAGGCGGATTGGTCCGCCCATTTCAATGCAAAATCCTGAACAAAGTCTTGCAGGGCAGTTAGTTGATCGGTATTAACACCGGTGCTAGCGAGGGACAGGCTTTCGGTGAAGGACTCAACTCCGTCAAAACTGGTTAAGACGAGGGAAGTAAAACCGATATCGGCTGAACATGTCATATTTAAAGCACGGGCAACAGTATTCATTGAATCACGGACTCGCCAGGCTCCCGTTCCAGATGAAAGTAGAAGAAGGCCTACCCGGCCAACAATTGAGGCGCGGACTCGTAATGAAGCTTGGCGGGCAGGACCGGTTTCACCAGCGATGAATTTTTCCCAGCGAACGGCCATATGATGGTGGAGTCGGTCTGGGTTGGTTGTGTCAGCGTGAGCCGCCTGGTTAATTTCTGTGGTCATGGTCAGCTATCCTTTACCAGTCAAAAATTTTAAGCAAGAATTAATCTAGGTTCATCATAGACTTTTGGACTTTAATTTTCAAATGGTCAAAGCATTGGTTGAAATTTTTCAGGTAAATTAAAAACTGCGTCGCACCAGGCAACGCAGTTTATTCACTAATTATAGTTGGTCTTTGTAGATGGCTTGCCCCGTATTACCAACGAGCAAAACGTCACAAACATCAATGAAGAGGCCGTGTTCAACGACTCCTGTCAATTCTTTGAGGTCCTTGGCTAATTGAGGCAGGTCTTTTTGACCGGTAATGTCAACGTCAATGATGTAGTTACCTGAATCAGTCGTCAGGTAGTTACCATCTTCTTGTTGCCGGTAAACCGGCTTTAGGTCCCGGGTCTTCAAGTAGTTATAAACATGGTGGACACCGAATTTTACGACTTCAACGGGTAGACGGTATGAGCCCAAGTTGAGGTGCTGCTTAGAAGAATCAACAACCCAGATATTTTTAGTAGAGTTTGATGCAACAATTTTTTCAAAGAGGAGGGCAGCACCGCCACCCTTAATCCCATTTAATTGGCCATCAACTTCATCGGCGCCATCGACAGTGACATCAATTCGATCAACGGCGTCGATATCAACGACCTTGAGGCCAAAGCCTAGGGCCAGTTGTGAGGTTTGGACAGAGGTTGCCACACAGGTGATATCCATGGCTTCTTCATTAGCGCGTTTGGCCAATAAATCAATAAAGATTGAGGCCGTCGAACCAGAACCAAGACCGACGATGGCCTGGTTGGGGATTAGTTCAACAGCCATTTGAGCTGCTTTTACTTTGTCATCGTTCACGATTGAGCCTCCAGAAAAGGGCGAAGAGAAATAATACATTACTTTTATTATAGCAGAAATAACTGGACCTTAAATCCTTAGATTGGTTCATTTTCCTGATATTTTCGGCTTTTTCTTGTAAAATAAATAAGGAAAATAAATACGCTGACAAATGCGAAAGGATTTAGCATGGTCAAGAAAGTCACAATTATCGGGTCAACGAATTTAGACCGGGTAACGCGAGTACCGCGATTAGCCAAAAGTGGTGAAACCCTATCAACCTCGCAACATCAAGAAGAAGTTATGGGCGGGAAGGGCCTCAACCAGGCCGTTGCCGTTGCCAGAGCTGGTCGCCCAGCCAATTTTATTACTAAGGTTGGAGCCGGCTTTGATTTGGCTAGCCGGGTGGCAGAAGACGGTTTAAACTTGGATTATGTTTTGGAATCAGATGATGCTGAAACGGGACAAGCCTATATCACGGTTTCTAAGGCGACTGGCGATAACATTATTTATGTTTATGAAGGAGCCAATGGTCAATTGTCTGCTAAGGATGTTTGGGACCAGCGAGCAGCTCTCGCTGATTCTGACTTTTGCCTGGCCCAATTGGAAATCCCATTAGAAACAGTCCTATCGGCCTTTAAAGATGCTCATACCCTAGGAGCCTTAACGGTCTTAAATCCGGCACCAGTACCCGATCAGGAAGATTTGCCGAAAGAATTATTAGCAGAGACTGACTTGGTAATTCCAAATGAGCACGAAGCCGAGTTGATTACCAATATTCCGGTAACCGACCGACAATCTTTGATTGCTAACGCGGAGTTTTTCTTTGACGCCGGAGTTAACCATGTCTTGATTACCCTTGGTGACCGGGGAGCTTTTTATAAGTCGGCCGCCGGCAAAGAAGTCATGGTTAACGCCATTAAAACCACAGCGATTGATACGACTGCAGCTGGGGATACCTTCATTGGTGCCTTGCTTTCCCGATTGACGGCCTCCTTTGATAATATTGAGGGAGCCATTAAGTATGGTGTCGCTGCTTCATCACTAACGGTGGCCCGGCCGGGAGCCTTGCCTTCGATTCCAAAAGAAGATGAAATTTCAGCTCAATTACCAAAAACACAGTGACCTGGAGGAGGAAATCCATGAAAATTGCCGAAATGAACTTAATTCGAAAAGACTACTGGGTTTCCCTCCAAAATCGGGACTCAGCTGTTGAAGAATCACCCGTTTTAGATTACCGGGTCTTAGCGTTTTCCTTTGCTGACAACTTGGTGATTGATTGGGATAAGGCCTATCCAGGACCAAACCCAACAAATTTAATTCCAGGATTATTTAATGACCAGAGTTTAGAAAACCTTGTCCTTGATCATGGTATTTATAATTTTGATACAAAGGGTGCAACAAGTGATAAAATCTATCATGTAACGATTAATACTGTTCGTTCTTAACAAAAAGTTGTATCATTTATCAAATAACAGTTTAGATTAAGGAAATGACAATGAAAAGATTATTAAGTTTTATCTGGAATTGGATTGCCCCAATTGCCTTTGGGATTGCAGTCTACTTGGTAGTAACAACTTTCTGGGTCAACATTGTTACCATCAATGGTGATTCAATGGCACCAAACCTCTTAGATGCACAAAAGGTTTTGGTAACCAAGACGGAAAACGTGAAACGTGGAGATGTTATCGTCTTTGATGCTCGAAAGGAAGATCCACGGATTCAAGCCGGCAACAAGGATTATGTTAAGCGTGTTATCGGTGTCGCTGGTGATACCGTTGAATACCGTGATGGCAACCTCTACGTGAATAATAAGAAGGTCAATGAGTCTTACATCTCATCAGATGAACAAGTCACCGGGACGGAAGCCAGCTTTGGTTCGTCTTGGTCACTCGGCACCCTTTCTTCAACAGATATGTGGAAGAAGCAAGATCAAGGTAAGACCGTTGTTCCTAAGGACAGCTACTTTGTGATGGGAGACCACCGTTCGGTTTCTAATGATGGACGCTACTTTGGTTTCGTTTCTAAGAAACATGTGATTGGTCGAGTGATTGTACCGTTCTGGTACAGCAAGACGGTTCAAAACAACATCGGTAAGGACCGTAATCATTTCTTTGCCTAAGAATTATTAATTTAATAGGGAATGTTAACCGCTGCTAACTTTTAGTTAGAGCGGTTTTTCTTTGTGTCAAAACTGTTTGAAAATTAAATCCAAGAAAAAACTCCAACGACTAGAGAACCGTTGGAGTAAAAATGGAGTAGATTAATTTTAATGATTTTGAGCTTCGAATCGTAAAGCAGTTTCGAGTAATTGAGCTGGGGCATCTTTCATACCCATGTTTGCTTGAATAATAACCATCTTATCAGGCGTTTGATCAGCTTGAGCCATGGCGGCCATTAATTCGGCTTCTGTTGATACCGCAGTGAAAGTATATTGGTCTTCATCAGCACCAAAGGCAGCTGGAATCAGGTCGTACCGGTATTGAGGAACATCGTTATAAGGTTCTTCCATACCATGGATAACACGTTCAACCGTGTAACCAGTATTATCGATAATGAAAATCACTGGCTTGAGACCTTCCTTGAAGGCCAAACCAAAGTCTTGGATAGTTAATTGCAACGAACCTTCGCCAGTTGACAAAACAGTCCGGCGGGCAGGATTAGCAAGCTGACTTCCCAGAGCAGCGGGGAAGGCATAACCGATTGAACCCCAAAGTGGTTGACCGATAAACTTGGTACCAGTGGTTAATTTTTGACTAGCCAAACCGAAGAATGAAGTTCCTTGTTCGGCTACGAAGGTCTTGTCTGCTGTCATAAATGATTGCAGAGCTTGGTAGTAAAATTCTTGGGTCAAGGCCTGGTCTGATGGAGCCAATGAAGCGTCCAATTGAGGTGCTTGAACAGCAGGCAAGGCAAGGTTTAAGTCCAAGTCAGCCAAAGCTGCACCAAGAGTCTGGAAATCATATTCGGTAGTGATAGCTTGACCAAAAATTGATGCATTTTGGCTATCTAAGTTAATTACTTGGCTAGGAGTGAATTGCTGAGTGAATCCACCAGTAACAGAATCAGTTAACTTAGCACCGACTAGGAGAACAGTGTCGGCTTGATCAACAAAAGCATTGACTGCTGATTCTGAAATTGTTCCGTTATATGTTCCAACAAAATTAGAGAAGCTTTCATCAACGGCACCCTTACCCAGACCAAGGTCCAAAACGGGGATGTTGTTTTTCAATGAAAAGTCTTTGATGGCTGATCCCAAGTTAAAACGGTCAACTTCGTGGCCAACAATCATAACTGGTTTTTTGCTAGCAGTTAAAGCAGCTTGCACTGCCTGTAATGTAGCAGAAACGTCGATGGTTGTTTGATTAAAGACGGCTGGAATTTGTTCTTTTAAAAGTGGGTTGGCTGGTAAGTCGACCAAGTCTGTTGGCAAAACCAAGTAGGCCGGTTCCTTAGTTGCAGCCATGTAAGCCAATGTTTCGTTGATTTGGCTAATAGCATTGTCAGCAGTCAAAACTGTAACTTTCAAATCAAGGGCTGCGTGAGCTTCGATGAAACGAGTGAAGTTTTGGTCACCGAAGGTGTGGTGGACAAGCTTACCGTCGTTTTGGACAGCAGCAGTTGGTGCTCCGACAATTTCAAGAACCGGAACGTGTTCGGCAACACTACCGGCGAGGCCGTTAATGGCGCTTAATTCACCAACACCGAAGGTCGTGACGAATGTGGCAAAGCCCTTTTCGCGGGCATAGCCATCAGCCATGTAAGAAGCATTAAGTTCGTTGGCGTTACCAACCCACTTCATGTCTGAGCGTTGTGTAATGTGGTCTAAAAATTGCAAGTTGTAGTCGCCAGGAACGCCTAAAATTTGATCGGCGCCGAGGGTCTTGATTACATCCAAGAGATAATCTGATATAGTATATTGAGTCATAAAATCCTACCTTTCTTAATAGGTCAACTAAACTTACCTATATTCAAAGTGTAGTCCTTTGTTGAATATATATCAACCTAATTGACCTAAAAAGGAGAATTATTATGCAAATCGACCCCAAATTAGCCACAATTTTTTTCGCCTACCAAGAATTTTCTGGCTTGGTAGACCTTGGAGAGTACGGGTTAACGAAGAACCAACACCGAATTCTCTTCATTGTTTCGGCCTTGGATGATATTAATATTAAAAAGATTTTGATTTTACTCGGTATCTCTAAGCAGGCTGCTAATGTGGCTATCCGAGACTTACAAGACCGTGGCTTGGTTGATGAACAACAATCGGAAGTCGACAAGCGGATTAAGTACCTTCACTTAACCAAAGCAGGTCAGAAATTGAACCAAGAAGTTGGTCAAGACCAAGAAGCTACTCTTAACCAATACTTTGCAGCGGCCGATGGTGACTGGCAGGGCGCGATGGAAAAGCTAGCTCAGAAGTATTTATCCCAATTAGAATAATATTCAACATAAAAAGCCTGGAAGGCTAGCCTTCCAGGCTTTTTGGGACTAATAAAACTTTTGTGAGCACTTAAGTTAAAGTAGTTAGCAGAATAATATCATCGAATCATTGGTTGCCAAACCGGCAAATGCCAGCGTCTAGTCTTCTGGCTTATCTTTTTTATTTTTTGACCACCAATGCTTTTTTTGGTCGCCTTCCATCTCGATTCGTTGGACCCGAGAGGTCACCTTATCAAGCTGAGAAAGGGTTGCCATTTGCAAGTGTTGTTGTTGGTCGACAGTTGTTTGGGTTTTTTCCAAATTTTGTTCGGCCTTGGTCAGTGTTGATTTTAAAGTTTCGATATGTTGCTTACGATCATCAAGTTGCTGGTCTTTAAAACCGAGTTGAGATTCTAGCATCTCAAGGCGCATCTTGAGGATTTCGATTTCAGCTTCACTGTCGATATTCAAATCGGCCAAAGCCGACTCTTTGGCTGGCTTTAGGGCGGTTAAATCTTCTTCAGTGTAGGTACCGTTTAATTCAATCCCACGTAACTTAGCACGTTGAAAGAGGACTTCGCGATCAATCCCTAAAAAGAGTGTTAATTCGGCGGTGGACCCAAAGGTATAATAATCCTTCATGTTTTCGCGTTTAATTTTCAACAGACAATCCTCCAATATATATCTTAGGTTGCGAAATTCAGGAATAAAAAATTAAATTTCTGATTCCGTTCAGTTTTGTGAAAAGTAAAGTATGACCCTGTTCGACTAAGTCGAGGACAAGATCTGTCCAAAAGTAATCATATACCAAATTGCTAAGAAGAGGGTGTGTGTTTAAACTTTCTTAAAGAAAAAACCACTAAATTTTAAACTTTCTGAGTTAATCGATTACAATCCTAGGCTTGGGCTAAGATATCGATGCTGGTTTCAGCCAAAATGAGGTCGGGGCGGTCAGTTGCTAGGTGGTGTAAATCATTTAAAAAGAAACCGGCAGTTAATGGTAATTCAGCCGCACACGCAAAGACGGTTAAGGTATAACGATGGTCCTTGTCTGGGGGCACTGGACCAATGTAGGCCTGCTTTAATTCAGCGACATCTTCAGTAATGTAGCGAGAGTAGGTTGAGTTTTCTCCTTGAATAAAGGAAGAACCGCCAAGTGTTGTTGCCTTTGACAAGTTGGCAGGCACCTTAGCATTTTCCCCAGTGACGGGGAAATTAGCTGCTAACCAATGAATCCAAGGGAAACCCATGACGGGAACAGAATCAAAATCAATATAAGCCCAGGCTAAAAATTTTGTGTCGGCTGGTAGGTCATCGACCTCAAAGGGAAAGGACTGAACTGGGTAGCGCCCGACCTTATCTTGGTCTGCCGCAAATTTACTATAGGCAGCGGGTAAGTAGCCGTTTTCTGTGGTCACGGATATCTTCATAATTGTGACTCCAATCATCTTTTTTTCTGTATTATAGCATTCCTATTCAACTGGGCAAAATGGTATGATTAGACTGAATTTATTAGAGAGGAAAATCAACATGTCGCACGTCATATTTAATTCGATTTGGGTTGGTGTTTTAGCTGGAATTTTAGGGGGAGCGGCTCGCTTGGGCTGGTCGGCAACCTTACCAGTTCATAGTCTACAAGTCCATGAGCAAAGTCCTATTGCTAATTTTTTGGCAATTTTTGGTTTTTCTAAAAGAACAATCAATCGTAGATTGTCACTAGCTGGTGGTCAGGGGATGCCTTTGTTGCAGTCGCTGACCTACTATGTTTATTCCATTATTGTTGCAGTTATTTTTGTCTTTGGTGCTAACGCTGATGGGAATTTAACACATGGTTTGGGAACAATGTATGGGCTGATTATTTGGATTGTTGTTGATTTGATCTTTTTACCGCTTTTTCAAGTCGTGCCGGTTTTCTGGCGACGGTCTCTGCCTGAATTAGCAGTCGAAATGAGTGGTTATCTCTTTTTTGGTTGGGCAGTTTATTTAGTTGCAGTTGGGTTACCAGTTTCAGTGATATATTTTTAAATCTAATGAAATTGCAGTGATTTTTAGCTAAAATAGCAGTAGGAAATTAATTTAAAATGTTTTGTTTACGCTCACCAATTGGAGGACGTAATCATGACTAATTTTGACTGGCGGCCACCCCAGGAACTAACCCGTTTGATTCGTGATTTAGAATGGCGGGAGTACTTTCAACAGTCAATTGCACGAGAAATCCGGCAAGGGCGGAAAAAAGCTTGTTTAACTCAAGCTGAAGTGGCGGATGCCTTACACATTTGTCAAAGTGCTGTTTCAAAGTATGAATCAGGGAAGATGATGCCAGATTTAGCAATTTTATTATCTTTTTGCTATTTATATGGCTGGACAATGGAAGACCTATTATTGCGCTTAAAAATTCGAACTAAGGGTCATCAATGAACGGAGTATCAAAAGTGGTAGATATTACAGCAATTCGAGAATTTTCTAAGCGGTGCCTAGGAGCGGATGTTTCGGGACATGATTTTTTGCATGCTGACCAAGTTGCTCGCTTAGCAGTCGACCTTTATTTGCAAGATCAGGGACAGATTCAAGTCGAAGACCGTGCCGCCATCGAAGCAGCTGCTTACTTGCACGATACGATTGATGATAAGGTTGTTGCCGATGTTGAGGGGCAACTTGTCCGAGTGAAACAACTGTTAAGCCAGTCAGGTTTAAAGGGTGACCAGCAAGACTTGGTGGTAGATACAATCTTGCACCTATCGTATTCAGCTAATTTGCGCGAACACTATCAGCTAACCGACCTTGGGCAATATGTTCAGGATGCTGACCGGCTTGAAGCCCTTGGTGCCATTGGGATTGCCCGGACCTTTGCCTATGGCGGCAAGGTTGGTCATCCGATGTATGATCCCGACCTACCACCCGTCTCTTTGCAAAACAAGGACCAGTACCGGTCACACAAAACGACCACGATTAACCATTTTTACGAAAAATTATTAAAATTGGCAGGGCAAATGAACACCCCCGCCGGCCGGCAAGAGGGGCAACGCCGAACAGCCTTTATGGAAACTTTTTTAGTAGAGTTCCAAAAAGAAACCGGGGCCTTGTCTGACCCGGCTTTTCGGATTCAATAGGAGACTATTCAATGAAAACGCGGATGAAGCATTATTTACTAATCGATTGTTCTTATGTTTTCTTCCAATTTGTGATTATGGGAACCTTTGATTTGTTAACTAACCATGCCTATGATTTTTGGGAATATGTAACGAATTCATTAGGAATCATTGGAATATCGATTATCTTTTATTTTTCCGCTGAAATGTATAAAAAGTATAAACAGCAGAAATCATGAAAAAGCTTGGCTATTAGCCAAGCTTTTTTTGCGCAAAAAAACCTCGAGAATCACAATTCTCGAGGCAGAAATACCGTCATTGGCGGTACTACTTTATGAAATTAATTATTCACCACGGAAAACCCAGGCGTCACCATTCTTAGCCAAAAGATCATCAGCTGCCTGAGGACCCATGGTATCAGATTCGTAAGTTTCGAGCGGTGCTTTATCGTCGGCGTAAACCTTTGAAATGGCATCCGTGAACTTCCAAGCTGTGGCAACACCATGCCAGTCGGCGAAGTTTGAACCGTTACCATCCATGGCGTCATGCAACATCCGTTCGTAAGGAGCAGGTGTCATGGCCTTTTGTTCGGCAGTTGGTGCCCAGTTCAAGTCGATGGTTTGCGTGTTAAAGTTGTCAGAAACTTCCTTAGCATTCAATGACCATTCGATGCGTTCGTCTGGTGAAACGACGATTGAAAGAACTGTTTCTTGTGGCTCTTGTGCTGAACCGAATGAGAAGGCACCAGCCTTGAAGACAACATCGATCCGAGTAGTCTTTTGTGTCATGCGCTTACCAGAGCGGACGTAGAAGGGAACACCTTCCCAACGAGGCATCTTGAAGTGTAATTCACCAGCGATGTAAGTGTTGGTCTTTGAGTCGGCTGGAACATCTGGTTCTTGGTTATAAGCGATGTGACCAGCAGTTTGACCAGCCCCGTATTGACCGCGGACGAAGTAACGGTTAACACCGGCTTCGTCGTAGATTTCCAAGGCAGAAAAGGCAGCGTTCTTGGCGTCACGGATGGCAACGTCAGAGAAGTCCTTTGGTTCTTCCATGGCCAACCAACCGATGATTTGCATCGTGTGGTTTTGGATCATGTCGAGCAGGGCTCCGGCAGTATCGTAGTAACCGGCCCGTTCTTCAACACCAAGGGTTTCGGCCAAAGTAACTTGGACGTTTTTGATGTAGTCCTTGTTCCAGGCTGAGTTAACCAATGGGTTTCCAAAACGCAAAGGTGCAATGTTTAGCACCATTTCCTTACCTAAGAAGTGGTCAATACGGTAAACTTGGTCTTCATCGAAGGCTTCAGTTAATTCGTTTTGGAGCTTTTCGGCAGTTTCGTATGAAGTTCCGAAAGGCTTTTCAATCATAATTCGGTTGTAGCCTTGGTCAGCAAGCAAGCCTTCTGACTTCAAGAACTTAGCAATTGTTCCGAAGAAACGTGGGGCAACAGACATGTAAAAGATTCGGTTGCCTTGAACATCGAACTTTTTGGCAGCTGCTTCAATGGTGTCTTTCAAGCCAACGTAGCCAGCAGCGTCTGTGACGTCGGAAGCCTTATATGAAAAGTGGGCAACGAAGTCGGCCACTTGTTGTTGGTCTTGACCCTCTTGGATTGAGGCGGTTACCAAGGCTTGAAATTCGTCATCTGACAAATCTTGGCGGGCCGTCCCGACCACGGCAAATTGTTCAGCCAAATAGCCTTTTTTGTATAAATTAAAGACTGATGGGTAAAGCAAGCGCTTGGCTAAATCACCAGTAGCGCCAAAGAAAGTGACTAAGGTTTTAAGTTCTGCAACCATAAGAATCCCCTTTATCTGTTTTTACGTTCGCTCTTAGTATAACGGAAATGAAGTAAAAATACACGGGGAATTCATAGAAATTGATTCCTGAGAAAGCCAGTGTTTAAAACAAAGAAAGCACTTACATAAATGCAGCTAATGAGAGTGGGCGGATAGAACATTAAAGAGTATTCATGCTATACTTGGAAAATATGGAGGTGACCGATGCAAGTCAAGCAAAATAAAAGATTATCAGAACGGTGGCTCTTAACCGCTAACCTGATTGCTAATACGGGTAATGCCATGATTTGGCCAGTTACAACCCTACACATGACAATTTCATTGGGGCAAGATTTAACCATGTCTGGTGTCGTGATTTTATTTACTTCCCTGATGAATATTTTAGGAGCCTACATTGCTGGTAAGCTTTTTGACCGTTGGCGCCCGTATCCGTCATTGATTGGAGCCAGCTTGATTGCGCTTTTTTCATTAATTGTCCTCTTCTTCTTTAACGGCTGGCCGGTTTTTGCCTTTTTGATGATGACGGCCTCCTTTGGAATTGGATCGGTCAATACCTTATTAAATGCCTATGCAACGACTGTGACTGGCAAAAATACCCGAGTTATTTTCAATAATATGTACATCGTTTTAAACATTGGTGTTGTTATTGGAACTCTGGCTGTTGGTTATCTCTTTGACTATGGTTTCAGTTGGTTAATGCTGATTGCAGCGGTTCTCTTCTTACTGTTGACGGTAATTGTTGCCTTTGTCTTTAATGTTGAAACAGATATTCAACCAAGCTACGAGCCACAGCTGGTTGAGGAAGAGCATGCACAACCTATTACTAGTCGGGACCAGGAAGCTGTCAGTGAACCTGCTAAATTTAAAATGACCCCATTATTATGGTGGCTGGCTGCCTTCCTCTTTGTGATCTACCTTTCCTATATGTTATGGGAGACGGTTATGGCCCCTCATTTGCGGACAATTGGCATTTCAACTCGTCATTATGCTGACTTATGGGTTGTTAACGGCTTGACAATTATCGCTTTTCAAAAGATAATTTCAACTTGGGCTAATAAACATCCGTATCGTCTTTCAGTTATTACTGGTGGCTTTGTTTTTGCCTCATCGTTCATATTGATGCTTTTTGTTAATCAATTTTGGCAAATTGTCCTTGTCTTTGAATTGTTAACAGTCGGAGAAATGTTGTCTTCACCTCAGGTTCCAGCGTGGGTGGCTCAACTAACGCCGAAAGAAGTATCAGGACAAGCACAAGGCTTTGTTAGTATTATGATTTCGATTGGAAGAATGTTTGGGCCCTTATACGGTGGTATTATGTTAGACCATGGCTGGTTTAATCCACTATTTTTATCAGTTTTTATTGCTATGATTTTAGCAAATATGGGTTTGTTATTTGTTGCCCGGAAGAAGAAGGAATAGTTTTTTATGCAACGTGAAGTAAATAGAACGCTAGCCGTCGGCTTGTTAGTCGGCGTTATTTTGATTTTGGCTGGCGGAATCATTGGTTTAGGTTTAGCACCAATAGCACCACTCTTGGTGGCAATTGCCTGGATCATTTTAGTAATGCGCTTAGCGGGCGTAACCTTTCAAGACTCACAAGCAGCCTTGATTAAAGGGATTGAAGCAGGGATTGCTCCCTTATTTTTGTTTTTATTAATCGGTTCAATGATTGCTCTTTGGTTGGGAACGGGTGTCATTCCAACCATGATCTGGCTTGGGTTTAAATTAATTAACCCAGCTTGGTTTTTGCCAACGGCCTTACTAACTTCGGCCTTGGTTGGAACGATGATTGGCTCTGCCTTTACAACGATGTCAACGGTCGGAGTAGCCTTAATGGGAGTTGGAACAGCCCTTGGTTTTAACCCAGCTCTGGTGGCTGGGATGGTGATTTCTGGTGCTATCTTTGGTGACAAAAGTTCACCGTTAGCCGATTCAACCAACCTGGCAGCCGCTGTTTCTGGGACAGACCTTTTTGCTCACTTGAAGAATTTGATGTGGACCACACTACCAGCGATGGCGGTGACTTTGATTTTAGCTTTCTTCTTTGGCTTTTCATCCCACCATTCGGCTGGGATTTCAGCTAAGACGGCAGCAGTGACTTCACTGCTCCACCCAACTTGGTGGGCCATTGTGCCGATTGCTTTGATTTTGGTTTCAGCCATTGCGAAAATTCCAGCGATTCCTTCCTTGTTAATCAACGTCGTGGTTAACACAGGTTATTATCTTTTGTCAGGACACTCTTTGACGAAGTGGGCCAACTTGGTGGTCAATGGTTACAAAACAACATCGACTAACAAGACTCTGATGGCTCTTTTGGACCGGGGTGGTATGACGGCAATGATGGAAACGATCATGCTGATTATGCTCGCCTTGGCTTTAGGGGGCTTGCTTTCAAACCTAGGAATTTTGCGTCGAGTGATGGAGCCAATCGTCGCTCATTTACACAGTCAAAAATCAATTGTCTTTGCAACTTTGTTAACTGGTATTTCGACCAACTTTTTGGTTGGGGAACAATACCTATCAGTAATGTTGCCTGGTCAAATTTTTAAAGAAGATTACCAGCGTTTTGGTCTCTCACCCTTGGCATTGTCACGGTCGATGGAAGATTCTGGGGCCATTGCCAATTATTTGGTTCCATGGGGTGTCGCTGGAGCATTTGCTAGTCAGACCTTGCACGTTTCCGTCCTATCCTTTGTACCCTTTACTTTCTTAGCCTTATTTTCACCAGTCTTTTCATTGCTTTCAGCTTTGACGGGAATTGGTTTGCGCCAAGCATCGCAAGATGCAGCCGAAGCTAAGTAATTAATTTTAAAATTAAAGTCGGTTTTTTCCGGCTTTTTTTCGTCAAATTGGTTATCGGTGGAAAAAAGCGGAAATACTTGCAAAACCTGGTTGAATTTAGTATAGTAAATGGATGTGAGTGCACAGGATGCACGCACTCCTTGCAGCTATTTGGCTGCCAGAGACCAAAAGGAGGAAAAAATACATGGCTACAGCATACG
Organism: Fructobacillus ficulneus; assembly: GCF_001047075.2. Classification (GTDB taxonomy): domain Bacteria; phylum Bacillota; class Bacilli; order Lactobacillales; family Lactobacillaceae; genus Fructobacillus; species Fructobacillus ficulneus. The sequence goes on along the minus strand of NZ_DF967991.1, from coordinate 45,289 downwards.
AATTAACATACATTATTCGCCCTGACATGGAAGCAGATGCAAAAAAGGCGCTCGTTGAACGCTTTGACAAGATCTTGGCTGACAACGGAGCGAACGTTGAAAAGTCAGCTGACTGGGCAAACCGTCGTTTCGCTTACGAAATCGCTGGTTACCGTGAAGGAACTTACCACGTGGTAAACTTCACTGCTGACTCAAACGAAGCTGCTAACGAATTCGATCGTTTGGCAAAGATTTCATCTGATATCTTGCGTCAAATGGTTGTCAAGATTGACGCTGAATAAATTTCAATTCCACCGGGAAAGGACCTAAAAGATGATTAATCGAGTTGTTTTAATTGGACGGTTAACCCGTGATGTGGAATTGCGTTATACTCAATCGGGTGTAGCGGTAGGTTCCTTCACTCTTGCAGTGAACCGGAACTTTACAAATGCCAACGGGGACCGTGAAGCAGACTTTATTAACGCCGTAATCTGGCGGAAGGCTGCTGAAAACTTTGCCAACTTTACCGGTAAGGGTGCCCAAGTCGCAATCGAAGGTCGGTTGCAAACTCGGAATTATGAAAATAATGCCGGGCAACGCGTTTACGTGACTGAAGTTTCAGTTGATAACTTCTCCTTATTGGAGTCAAAGGCTGATTCAGACCGTCGTCGGGCCCAAAACGGGTCAGGACAAGGTCAGGACTTTGGTGGTAATAGCCAAAACTTTGGTAGCGCCGATCCTTTTGCGAATGCAAACCAAAATAACAATCAACAAAATGGTAATAACGGTCAAAATGCTAACCCATTTGCCGCGAACAATAACTCAGAAATTGATATTTCTGACGATGATTTGCCATTTTAATTTTTACTTCTAATTGAAAGGAGATTCATTATGCCTGAACAAAACGCACGTCCACAACGTCGTCGCCCACAAGGTGGACCTCGTCGTCGTCGGAAGGTTGACTTTATTGCAGCCAACCACATCGAATACGTGGATTACAAGAACACTGAATTGTTGGAACGTTTCATCTCAGAACGTGGTAAGATTTTGCCCCGTCGTGTGACTGGAACTTCAGCAAAGAACCAACGCAAGGTTACGGCCGCTATCAAGCGTGCCCGTATCATGGCCTTGATGCCATTCGTCACTGAAGACTAATGACTAGGTTGAAACCAAGACTTCCGTCTTGGTTTTTTTTATTTGCATTGAAAGAGCTATGATTTGCTGGACCGGTCTTATGGTAAAATAGAAAATGATACGAAAGAACGATAAAAGCAATGAGGCATTTATGAAAACTTTCTCGAATTTACGGGCTTTAGCTCGTTATCAACAAAATAAAACCTTCGTGACTGGTTCAATTGGGGTTTTGATTGTTTCAACAATCTCAATTATCTTAGCCCTCCTCTGGAATTGGGTCATTGGCATCATCTGGGTTGTGCTCTTGCTTGTCTTCTTAGCCGAAATGGTTAAGGAGTTGATTCAAGCTAGCCAATCTAATGAATCCTATTTGGAGGAATTAACCTACCGAGTCAAAGTGAGTCAGCAAGAGGCGATTATTGATATGCCGCTTGGTATTATTTTGCTTGGCCAGGGTGAACGGATTGTCTGGGTTAACCCTTATTTGCAGGCCTTGCTGGCTGATGAAGATGTCATTGGTGAGAATTTGGTTGAAGTTGGCTCGGATTTAGCTTTTGCCGTTAAAAACTATGATTCAGCGCAACAAAATCGATTTTCTTGGTTAAATCGTTCTTTTGATTTGGCCTATCAGGAAGACTTGGGGGTCATTTATCTCCTTGACGCCAGCGAAAGCGTTGCCCTCGGTACCGAATTGGCTGATCACCGCTTGGTAACCGGTTTGGTTTCAGTTGATAACTATGAAGAAGTGACGGAAGGAATGCCTGATTCTGAAACTTCGAAGTTGAGGACAGACGTTACTGGTCAATTGACCGATTGGGCTAAAAAATATGGCCTGTATGTCCGACGACTATCACCAGTTACCTACCTATTATTAGGTTACCAACAGGATTTGGTTAAGGCTGAGGATGATAAGTTTTCAGTGGTTAAGTCAGTTCGTGAAGGCACCGCCCAAAAGAATTCACCACTGACATTGTCGATGGGAATTGCTTATGGTGAACAAGACATTAATTCACTTGTTCAGCTAGCCCAAACTAACCTTGATTTGGCCCTTGGCCGCGGTGGGGACCAAGTGGTCGTAAAGGCCGAAGAATCACGAGCTCGTTTTTACGGTGGGACAACCAACCCGATGGAAAAGCGGACCCGAGTTCGTGCTCGGGTAATTTCGCAAACGATTGCGGAATTAATCGACCAGGCCGACCAAGTCTTCATTGTTGGGCATAAGCGTCCTGATTTGGATGCGGTTGGTTCAGCGATGGGGCTTTGGCGCTTTAGCCAAACCCGTAAGAAGCCAGCATATGTTGTGATTGATGAAAGCGAGATTTTTTCGGATATTCAATCTCTGCTTGCCACAGTTCGCTCTGAGCAAAGCGGTGATGATGTTCCGGGTAGTGATTTAGGCGTCTCCATCATTACTGAAAAGCAGGCCTTGGATTTTGCGACAGAACGATCGTTGTTGATTTTAGTTGACCATGCCAAGGAAATGTTGGATGGGGCAGTTGATTTGCTCCATGATTTGCAAGAACGGGTGGTCGTGATTGACCATCACCGGTTAACTGAGGATGGTTTGCCGGCCAAACCATTATTGACCTACATCGAACCATACGCTTCTTCAACATCCGAATTGGTCACGGAACTTTTGCAATATCAAAACCAAAAGGGTGCACCAATCACAGCATTGGAAGCAACCGCCATGCTCGGTGGAATCCAAGTTGATACCAAAAACTTTGTCTTGCGAACTGGGTCACGAACCTTTGATGCCGCTTCGTACTTGCGGGCCAATGGCGCGGACAATGAATTGATCCAATCATTCTTAAAAGAGAAGTTCTCAGACTTTAAGGCTCGAGCTGAACTGATTCACTTGGCCGAAATTAAAGATGGATCGGCGATTGCCGTCGGTGACAATGAAACGGTTTATGCAAATGTTATCACTGCCCAAGCAGCTGATGAACTCTTGCAAATTGAAGGTGTGAAAGCTTCCTTTGTTTTAACAAAGCGTGATGATGGTCGGGTTGGAATTTCGGCCCGGTCAAATGGTGAATTCAACGTTCAAACCGTGATGGAAGACTTAGGTGGTGGTGGTCATTTGTCCAATGCTGCTACCCAAGTGGCTGATGTGACAACCCAGGAAGCTTATACCAAGTTGGTAGAGGCAATTGAAGGTCAAGAAGCAGAAGAAGCTGAATAATTTATTTTGCAAAGAGCGCTACCAATCTGTAAAATTTAGAAAAGAATTAGCTTGGCATTAACCAAGCCCAAGGAGGCACAGATGAAAGTTGTATTTTTAGAAGACGTTAAGGGTCGTGGTAAGAAGGGCGAAATTAAAGATGTTCCCGATGGCTACGCCAATAACTTTTTAATTAAAAACAAGAAAGCTGAACCGGCCACGGGCAAGAACCTCGGGGCGGTTAAGGGTCGGCAAAAGGCTGAAGATAAGTTGGCGGCCGAAGAGTTAGCTGAAGCCAAAAAATTAAAGGCCCTTTTGGAAGATGAAAAGACAGTTATCAAAATTAAGGGGAAAGCCGGTACTGATGGCCGCCTCTTTGGTGCTGTTTCTACCAAACAAATTGTGGCTGCCTTGGCTGACCAATATAAGGTTAAGATTGATAAGCGTAAGTTAGCTTTGAACCAACCGATTCATTCACTTGGTTTTACCACGGTCCCTGTTAAGGTTCATCGTGACGTTATGGCTGACTTACGTGTGCATGTGAGTGAGGATTAAGAATGGCAGATGTTTCAATCGCTGGAAATGAATATCGCCAGGCACCCAATGATGAAGCTGCAGAGCGAGCAGTCTTGGGTGCTATTTTCTTTGAAATGAGTTCTGATGCAGCGGTCGTGACGGCGGAAGCAATTCTGGATCCAAGTGATTTTTACCGACAAAGGCACCAAGAAATTTTCCGCGCTATGCAACTGTTGGTTGAAGAAGAACGACCAATTGATATGCTGACGCTGCAGGATAAGTTGAATGCAATGGGACAGTTGGAAAATGTTGGTGGTGTCGCCTACCTATCTGAAATCTCACAATCAACGGCCTCAGCAGCAAACTTAAAGTTTTATGCCCAAATTGTTCATGAAAAAGCAGTATTGCGGCGAATGATTCAAACGCTGACGAAGTCGATGACCTTGGCTTATGATGGGTCTGAACCGGCTAGTGATTTATTGGAAGACTTAGGTCGGGACTTAGATAAGCTGGCTCAAAATCGTGGTGATGACGACTTGCGCCGTATCAAAGATGTTTTGAATGAATTTCAAGAAAACTTACAAGCAGCTAGTGAAAATCAAAATAAAATTATTGGAATTGCTTCTGGTTATGAACAACTCGATGAATTGACGCAGGGCTTTCGGGAAGACCAGATGATTGTTATTGGTGCCCGGCCCGCTGTTGGTAAAACGGCCTTTGTTTTGAATATTGCTAAAAATGCTGCTAAAACAGAGGGGAAGCCAGTTGTTGTCTTTTCTCTGGAAATGGGTGCCGTTGATTTGGTCACTCGGTTGGTTGCTGCTGAAGGTGGGATTAATTCACAGAAGTTGACTACTGGCGATATGCAGGAAGAAGATTGGGAATCGTTGACGATGGCGATTTCTTCCTTAGCTAATATGCAGATTTATATGGATGATACTCCGGGAATCCGCATGGCTCAAATTTCCGCCAAGCTCCGAAAGTTGGAACGGGACTTAAAGGCTAAGCTGTCTGAGGAAGAACAAATTGCTAATCCACACCCACTTGGCTTAGTCATGATTGATTATTTAGGTTTGATTGAATCATCGAATAATGAAAACCGTCAACAAGCTGTTTCTGAAATTTCGCGGTCAATCAAAAAGCTAGCTAAAGAACTGCATACCCCGATTATTGCGCTGGCTCAGCTTTCTCGTGGTGTCGAACAACGACAAGACCAACGACCAATTTTGTCCGATTTGCGTGAATCTGGTTCGATCGAACAAGATGCCGATATTGTTGCTTTCTTGTACCGTGATGATTACCATCCGAACCGGGCTGGTGAAGAAGATGATCAAGATGGTGGTCAAGAAGAAGATGTTGTGCCAATTGAAGTCTTGGTTGAAAAAAATCGTGCCGGAGCTCGTGGTAAAGCTGAATTGATGTTTAATAAGCCGACCTTTAAGTTCTCCAATATGGCGGCGGGCTACCGTCAAGACCGTCCTGGTTTTGACTCAATGCCTGATATGTCGCAGGGCTGGTAACTA
>NZ_DF967991.1:28703-39921 GCF_001047075.2 Fructobacillus ficulneus | reverse complement strand
GAACTCATTTGTAAAAAAATGAGTTCGCGTTTTTGGTTGGAGTATGTTTATTCTGTTAAATCAGCAAAGGGGGCCTGGATGAGCTGAGCTAAGTCGGCAGGATTAAGTTTATCTGATCGACCTAGTTCACCGGCTGAAACGACAAAGAATTCAGCTGTTTCGGCTTGGCGGGCAAAGTAGATGGGGAAACCGTGGTTATGCCAAATGCCAACAGGATTGTTAGCACCGTGAACATAGCCGGTTGTATCCTCTAGCTCCTTCAGTGGAAGCATATGGGCCTTTTTGTTGCCAGAGACAGCTGCTAACTTTTTCATATCTAGGCGTTCGGTCAAAGGAACGACGGCCACCAGCGGACCGGTCTTGTCACCCTTAACGGCAAGGGTCTTATAAATATCAGACTCTTGAATGCCTAATTCGGCCATCTTGGCATCGATTTCCTCCTGGGTTAGATCCAGGGCGTTAAGTTCAAGCGGTTCGAAGGCCAAGCCGTGTTTTTCCAGAACTTGTTCAGGTAATGTTTTTTTGTCTTTTTTCTTTTTTGCCATAGCTTTATTTTAGCACAAGACTAAAGAAAGCCATTATAAAAATCAACCAGTTGTAGGCATTGGTTGGACCAATTCATGGTATAATAGGACCTATGTCAGAAGCTATTTACGTTACGGTGCAAGCCGATATCAAACAAAAAATTTACCAGGGTATCTACGAGGACTTAAAACTACCAGATGAACGAACCCTGGCTATCGAATATGATGTTTCCCGATCATCAATTAAGCGGGCCTTGAATGTTTTGGTTCAGCAGGGAATCATCTTTAAAAAAAGAGGATCAGGTACTTTTGTTAACCCTCTTTATTTGAAGAACCAAGCAATTTTCCAACATGAAGGATCAAATTTGGGTGTTTCGGACTCGTTTCGAATCAATGGTCAGGCACCCAGTATCGAGCTTCTTGATTTTCGCGTCATTCCAGCCACTCCCGAACAGCAATCAGCACTTTTCTTAAATGATGGCGACTTTGTTTATGAAATTAAGCGTCTGCGTAAGATTGGTGATGTTCCATTCATGATTGAATATGGCTATGTGCCGATTTCATTACTTCCTGGCCTGAACCGTGAGACTGTCAGCAATTCGATTTATGAATATGTAGAAAAGCGGAAATCAAAAACCGTCACGCGGTCATTTATGACCATCATGGCTGAGCCGTCGAGCGCCGAAGAACAAAAATTGTTGAAATTGAAAGTTAATGAGCCGGTCGGAATTATGGAAGGCATCTTCTTTATGGATGATGGTACGCCATTGGAGTATTCGACCATGCGTCTGCATTATAAATACCTTCGTTACAACGCCTTTGTTTCATTGGGATCAGAGTAAACGTTAAGAAAATCAGCAATTGGACCGGTCCAATTTTATTAGAAATACAACCAAAAACGAAAAAGTTAGGCCCAATGGCCTTTTTTTCTTGAATCGAAAGATTACACTCGATATAATAGTACTTGTAAATATTTATCCGGGGTTTACAGAAGTGAGCTTCGTGGAAAAAAAAAGGAGTACTATTTACATGGTTGATTACAACTCAAAAGAGTACTTAGAACTTGTTGACAAGTGGTGGCGTGCAACCAACTATTTGTCAGCTGGGATGATTTTTTTGAAGTCAAACCCATTGTTCTCAGTAACGAACACACCTATTCAAGCTGAAGATGTTAAAGTTAAGCCAATCGGTCACTGGGGAACTATCTCAGGACAGACTTTCTTGTATGCTCACGCTAGCCGTTTGATCAACAAGTATGACTTGAACATGTTCTACATCGGTGGACCAGGTCACGGTGGCCAAGTTATGGTTACTAACGCCTACCTTGATGGTGAATATACTGCTGATTACCCAGAAGTTACTCAAGACTTGAAGGGTATGTCAACTTTGTTCAAGCGTTTCTCATTCCCAGGTGGAATTGGTTCGCACATGACTGCTCAAACTCCAGGTTCATTGCATGAAGGTGGAGAATTGGGTTACTCATTGTCACACGCCTTCGGTGCTGTTTTGGACAACCCTGATCAAATCGCTTTTGCCGTTGTTGGTGATGGAGAAGCCGAAACTGGTCCATCAATGACTTCATGGCACTCAATCAAGTTCTTGAACGCCAAGAACGATGGTGCGGTTTTGCCAATCTTGGATTTGAACGGATTTAAGATTTCAAACCCAACTTTGTTCTCACGTATGTCAGATGAAGAAATCAAGAGCTTCTTTGCAGGTCTTGGTTACTCAGCTCGTTTCATCGAAAACGATGACATCCATGACTACATGACTTACCACGAAAAGGCAGCTAACGTCTTTGACCAAGCTATCGAAGATATCCAAGCTATCCAAAAGGATGCTCGTGAAAATGGTAAGTACGAAGACGGAACTGTTCCAGCCTGGCCTGTTGTGATTGCACGCTTGCCAAAGGGTTGGGGTGGACCTCGCTTCGACGGTAAGGGAATGCCAATCGAAGATTCATTCCGTGCCCACCAAGTTCCATTGCCTTTGGAACAAGGTGACTTGTCAACATTGCCACAATTCGAAGAATGGATGAACTCATACAAGCCAGAAGAATTGTTCAATGCTGATGGTACTTTGAAGGATGAATTGAAGGCTATCTCACCTAAGGGTGACAAGCGTATGTCAGCTAACCCAATCGCTAACGGTGGACGTAAGCGCGGCGAAGCTTTGACTGACTTGACTTTGCCAGACTGGCACGATTACACAAACGACATTAACGCTGATAACCGTGGAACGATGTTGCCAGATGGTAACCGCAACATGGATATGTTCACATTGTCAACTTACCTTGAAAAGGTAATGCAATTGAACCCAACTTCATTCCGTTTCTTCGGTCCTGATGAAACAATGTCAAACCGTTTGTGGTCATTGTTTGATACTACAAACCGTCAATGGATGGAAGAAGTTAAGGATCCTAACGACCAATATGAAGCTCCAGAAGGTCGTATCTTGGATGCTCAATTGTCAGAACACCAAGCTGAAGGTTGGCTTGAAGGTTATACATTGACTGGTCGTGTTGGAATCTTCGCATCATACGAATCATTCTTGCGCGTCGTGGATTCAATGATTACTCAGCACTTCAAGTGGTTGCGTCACGCTTCAGAACAAGCATGGCGTAATGATTACCCATCATTGAACTTGATTTCAACATCAACTGCCTTCCAACAAGATCACAACGGTTACACTCACCAAGATCCAGGTATGTTGACTCACTTGGCTGAAAAGAAGTCTAACTTCATCCGCCAATACTTGCCAGCCGATGGTAACGCTGCTTTGGCCGTTATGGAACGTGCCTTCAGCGAACATTCAAAGGTTAACCACATGGTTATCTCAAAGCAACCACGTCAACAATGGTTCTCAGCTGCCGAAGCAGAAGTTTTGGCTACTGAAGGTTTGAAGGTAATCGACTGGGCTTCTACTGCACCATCTGCTGAAGTTGACATCACGTTTGCTTCTGCTGGTACAGAACCTACTATCGAAACTTTGGCTGCTTTGTGGTTGGTTAACCAAGCCTTCCCAGAAGTTAAGTTCCGTTACGTAAACGTTGTTGAATTGCTTCGTTTGCAAAAGAAGTCTGAAGCTGAAGGCAATGACGAACGTGAATTGTCTGCTGAAGAATTCGACAAGTACTTCCAAGCTGACACACCAGTTGTCTTTGGATTCCATGGTTACGAAGAATTAGTTGAATCATTCTTCTTCGAACGTAAGTTCCGTGGTGATGTTTATGTTCACGGTTACCGTGAAGATGGTGACATTACTACTACTTATGACATGCGTGTTTACTCACACCTTGATCGTTTCCACCAAGCGAAGGAAGCTGTTGCTGCCCTTGCTGACCGTGGTACAGTTGATCAAGCTGCTGCTGATACATTCATCACTAAGATGGATGACATCTTGGCAAAGCACATGCAAGTGACTCGTGAAGAGGGTCGCGATATTGAAGAATTTACTAAGTGGCAATGGTCTGCTTTGAAGTAAGCTATTAACACTGAAAGAGAACTGCGAAAGCGGTTCTTTTTTTTATGCACTAATAAACAATGGTAGTAATTTTTGCTATAATTGACATAATCTTAAAAAGGGGTCAGTTATGAAAACGATTAAACTTGTTTCGATTGATATTGATGGAACGCTCTATAACGATAACCGTGAAATTACGCCACGGGTGAAGGCTGCTATTCAAAAAGCAACGGCACAGGGGGTGCAAATCGTAATTACCACTGGCCGGCCTGAAACAGGGGTCATGAAGATTTTAAATGAACTCGACTTAATTGGTTCTGATCACTATGTTATTACCCATAATGGTGGTTTGGTCCAGTCAACGGATCGACAAAAGACCATTCATCGAGCTGCTTTGCCATGGGCAGCATTTGAACAAGCACAAAAGTTTTCAGAAGAAAATGGTGTCTATATTCAAACGGAATCTGATTCAGATGCCTACACGATTGATCGTGAAATCAATCTCTTTGTCAGTCAGGAAAACTTTGTTGTCTCTTTGCCACTAACGGTTAAGGATACCTTGGCAGACTTGCAAGCTCAGCCATTTGTCAAAGCATTAGCAATTGGTGAGAAAACCTTTATGGACAAAATTCAAGCCTTGGTTCCAGAACAACTTAAAAAGGATGCTAATGTTGTCCGTTCTACGCCAAACAACCTTGAATTCATGAATAATAACGCATCCAAGGGCCAAGCGTTGTTAGCATTGGCTGCTGAACTAGGAATTGATCCTGCTGATACGATGGCGATTGGCGACCAAGAAAACGACTTAACCATGATTGAGGCTGCTGGGATTGGTGTGGCCATGGGTAATGCCATTCCCGATGTGAAGGCTATTGCCAACGAAGAAACGACAGATAATAACCATGATGGAGTTGGCCAGGCCATCGAACGCTTTGTTTTGAATGATTAAATTACTTTGAAAAGAATGACATGTAGTATTGAAATTTCTAGATGAGACCTTTTTAACCCCGTTATCCTTTATTTATTGTTATAATAGAAAGGAAATCGGTGTTCTTTAATCTGGAGTAGGATAATGTCTAATTCAAACTTAAAACTCTTTTCTCTTTCATCAAACCATCCTTTAGCAGAAAAAATCGCTGCTGAAGTGGGTGTACCACTTAGTGATATCTCAGTGAAGCGTTTTGCCGACGGCGAAGTGCAAATCAACATTGAAGAGTCAGTTCGTGGAGCAGATGTCTTTGTCATCCAATCAACTGCACAACCTGTTAACGATAACTTGATGGAATTATTAATCATGATTGATGCCTTGAAGCGGGCATCTGCCAATCAGATTAATGTTGTTTTGCCATACTATGGCTATGCTCGTCAAGATCGAAAGGCGCGCTCACGCGAGCCAATTACAGCTAAGCTTGTTGCCAACATGATTGAACGTGCTGGGGCAACCCGCGTAATGGCTCTCGACCTTCACGCTGCTCAAATTCAAGGGTTCTTCGACTTACCAATGGACCACTTGCAAGGAGCACCTTTGTTAGCTGATTACTTGATCGAAACTGGTATCGCTGATAAAGAAACTGCTGTTGTTGTTTCACCTGACCATGGTGGAATGACTCGTGCCCGTAACTTGAACAACATGTTAGGCTTGGAAGCACCGGTCGCCGTCATTGACAAGCGCCGACCTAAGCCTAATGTTGCCGAAGTTGGTTCAATCGTCGGTGATGTCGCCGGTAAAACTGCCATCATGGTTGATGACATGATTGATACAGCTGGAACAATTACCCAGGGTGCACAATTAGTTTTGGAACATGGAGCTAAGGAAGTCTATGTTGTTGCTTCTCATGCTGTCTTCTCTGGACCAGCCTTGGAACGTTTGCAAAATTCCGTCTTCACAAAAGTAATCGTGACTGACTCAATTAACTTACCTGACTCAAAGAAGTTTGATAAATTGGAAATCGTTTCTGTTGGTGAATTGATTGGTGAAGCCATTCGTCGTGTATCAATGAACGAAGCCATTAGTCCGATGTTTAAGCATCGCTTCCGCCGTCGTAATAGCCAAGAATAAAAGTACCAAGATTAAATCATATTAAATTTAGCCGTTTTTTTGACAATTATTAGTCAAAAATGGCTTTTTTGTTATTATTATTCGTAAATCAAGGTAAACAAACGATATTTTATGTTACAATAACGAATGAAAAATGTTTTAATTGGAGACGCGTATGTATAAAATTTTAGTGGTTGATGACGAAAAGCCAATTTCTGATATTATTAAATTTAATTTAGTTAAAGAAGGCTATGAAGTAGTAACAGCCGGTGATGGGGCAGAAGCCTTGGAACTGTATAAGTCTGAAAATCCAGACTTAGTTTTGTTAGACCAAATGTTGCCAGAAGTTGAAGGAATCGAAGTTTTGCGCCAGATCCGCGCAAAGGACAAGACTCCAGTTATTATGGTAACCGCCAAAGATTCAGAAATCGATAAGGTGATCGGACTTGAAATGGGGGCGGATGATTACATCACAAAGCCATTTTCAAACCGTGAGTTAGTTGCTCGAGTTAAGGCAAACTTGCGTAACCGTCATGCTTCTAGTCGTAATGATGATCCAGCGGTCAACCAAGAAGATATTCAGTTGGGTAACTTGATTATTCATACTAAAACATACATGGTTACGAAGGATGGCGTTGATCTTGAATTGACTCATCGTGAATTCGAACTACTATCATACATGGCCCAGCATATTGGCCAGGTCATGAACCGTGAAAACTTGCTCCGTCAAGTTTGGGGTTATGACTACTTTGGTGATGTCCGTGCAGTTGATGTAACGGTTCGTCGCTTGCGGGAGAAAATTGAAGACGTTCCATCTCATCCGGTTTGGTTGGGAACTCGTCGTGGTGTTGGTTACTACCTATCATCAGGCAAAAATCAAAATAAATAATTAGTTCATTAAAAAGGATAAGCAGAGGTTATCGGAATTCATGAAAGTCATTGTTAAATTATTACAATCGATTCGATTCCGAATAGCATTTGTTTTTGTCCTTTTTTTAATTGTCATTTTAGAGTCATTTGGTGTATTTTTTGTTCATCAAATTGAACACCATGATTTACTATTCAGCCAAGCCGAGTTGACTATGCCAACCTATGTCAGTAAAAAGGTGACAGCTGGTTTGTTAAATGAGAATGATCAAACGGCTCGAGATAAAATGCAAACGGCGGTTGATGATTTTGATTCCAATTTAGTTCAAAACGTTGCTGTTTATAATCGTTCGGGCAAAATTGTAGCCATTCAGTCGTCTAAAAAAAGCCTACGTCCAAGTCAAAGCGAACCGAATACGAAACAAGCGATTCAGGGAGACCGTTCATTTTTGAAGTTACGGACTCAAGACCAGGGTACTGGGGGACAACAGGCTGTTGTGACGACGCCGCTGTACGCCAATGGGACGGATTCTGCTAGTGCAAAGGGTGAAAAGCCAATTGGAGCCGTGGTTGTTTATGCTAGCCTGAATAAGGTCTATGCTAATGCCCGCCAAATTTTGGTTTTGTTCCTATTAGCAGGTTTGCTAACTTTGGTTGCTTCGGTTTACCTAGCATTCGTCTTGTCGCGGACATTGACACGTCCAATCGAAATCATCAATAAACAAACTGCGCGCATTGCGGCTGGTGATTATTCAATGATGAATAAGATTACTGGTTCGGATGAAATTTCACAGTTGGCACAGTCTGTTAACACGTTGTCGAAACGCATCTCGGATTCAACTGAAATCATTAGTAACGAACGTAATCGCTTGCACTCGATTCTGCACCACATGGCTGATGGGGTTTTACTGACTAATGCCAGTGGCCAACTAACCATTATTAACCAGGCGGCCGCAAACTTACTCGGTGTTAAAAACCAGGATGCTTTGGGCCGACCGGTCTTTGACTTGTTGAACTTACCCGAATATGAAAGTGTTCGAGATTTAATTAAGTCGCAAAAATCAATTATTATTGATATCGATGAACGCAGCATTGAAGTACGAGTATCGTTGATTAAGAATCCATCAGGGATGATTAACGCTTTAATTTTGATTCTGCACGATATCACTGAACAGAAAAAGATTGAACAAGATCGTCGTGACTTCGTTTCGAACGTTTCGCACGAACTCCGGACGCCCTTAACAACGGTTCGATCATACGTCGAAGCATTGCTCGAAGGGGCCCAAGAAAGTCCAGAAATCCGCGAGGAATTTTTGTCGGTTATTCAAAACGAGTCAGAACGAATGACGCGAATGGTGGCCGACTTACTTGAATTATCTCGGATGGACCAGGGCACGATGGAAATCAAAACTGAACTTGTTCAGCTTAATACGATGCTGAACTTCGTCTTAGACAGGTTCGACATGATTTTACACTCAGCGAATAGTCAAGACGGTGAAGAGACCAAGCCTAAAATCAAGATCATTCGTAATATCCCAGAAGATGTTGAATTCTGGGTTGAAATTGATCACGATAAAATGACCCAAGTGATTGATAACTTGCTGAATAACGCCATCAAGTATTCACCAGATGGTGGTTTAGTAACTGTGTCACTTGAGAAGTTGGGAGATAAGGCCTTGATTAGTATTCAAGACCAAGGACTGGGAATTCCGAAGGCAGACCAAGACCAAGTCTTTAACCGTTTCTTCCGTGTGGACAAATCACGGTCGCGGGCTCAAGGTGGAACTGGTCTTGGCTTGGCCATTTCAAAGGAAGTCGTCGAAAAGTTTAATGGAAACATTTGGGTTGAATCGGTCGAAAATGAAGGTTCGACGTTTAAGATTACCCTGGATTGTGTCCAAGATGAATTGTTATTAGCTGGTACTGATTGGGATGAGGAATAAAAAATATCACTTAATATTAGCTTAATTTCAAATTGGTACACTATTTTCAATATATTTTGGAGAGTGTCATGCAGAAGAATTTAACAAACTTAATATTGGCAGGAGCCCTAGCCGGTGTCATTGGTGGGGGTGCCGTTTTGGCCGGGCAAGAAGTTTACCAAAACTATCAAGTGACCCATAGTCCAGTGCGAGCTAAGTCTGATAAAACGGTTGCACTATCCTCAAAAGATACGGAAACAACAGCCTATAATAAGGCGGCTAATGCGGTTGTGTCAGTCGTTAATTTTAAGAAAAGCGGTAGCTCCTACACCGAATCGTCAGAAGGGTCTGGTTTTGCTTATCGTAAGGCTGAAGGATCGGCTTTTATTGTTACTAACAACCACGTCATTGATGGTGCTGATAAGATTCAAGTTATCACTAACAGTAATAAAACGGTCACTGCTGAGTTAGTCGGTAAAGATTCATTAACTGATTTGGCCGTTCTGAAAATTCAGGATTCTGCCGTCTCTGCAACGGCATCCTTTGGTGATTCTGATCAGATTTCTGTTGGTCAACGAGTCTTAGCCATTGGTTCACCTTTGGGATCACAGTACGCTTCATCGGTAACAGAGGGAATTATCTCTGCTACAAAGCGTCTGGTTCAATCTGATGACGATGATAGCAGTCAAAGTTACGCAGGGTCAACGGTGATTCAGACCGATGCAGCCATCAACCCTGGAAATTCCGGGGGACCTTTGATTAACTTAGCGGGTCAAGTTATTGGGATTAACTCGATGAAACTATCGACTTCATCGAATGGAACCGCTGTTGAAGGAATTGGTTTTGCTATTCCATCAGACCAGGTTGTTGATATTGTGAATAAGCTCGTGAAGGATGGGAAGGTTACTCGACCAGCCATTGGAATTCAGATGATTAACTTGTCTCAGGTTCCAGTTGATGAACAAAAGGAAACCTTAAAAATTCCAACGAGCGTGGGCGGCGGAGTTGTTTTGTATAAAGTCAACGACGGTTCACCTGCTCAAAAAGCAGGACTGAAAAAGTACGACGTGATTGTCGGCATTGATGGTAAGGATGTTACGAACCAGGCTGATTTGCGCGAAGAACTTTACAAGCACAAGGTCGGTGACAAAATTACCTTAACTTACTATCGTGGCACTGCTAAAAAGACCGTCACGGTCAAATTAAATCAAACACTAAAATCATAATATATTAATGCGCTGGTTTTCAGCCATTTCAAAAAGTGAACCGGAAAATCTTTTCTGGTTCGCTTTTTGATTTTCCAGACAATTAGCCCGATTTACTCTGCCTTTACTGGGTGGATTTTGCTATACTGAAAGGAGCGATAAACGAGGAGAATGATTAAATAATGATAGTATTGGCCGGGACAATTGGCGCTGGGAAAACCAGTTTAACAGATATTTTAGCAAAGCATTTGGGTGGAAAGGCCTATTATGAAAGTGTGGATAACAATCCGATTTTGCCACTCTTTTACCAAGATCCCCAGAAGTATGGATTTTTGCTTCAAATCTACTTTTTAAACACACGGTTGGATCAAATTCATGAGGCTCAGCAAGAAGCCAATTCCGTTCTAGACCGATCAATTTTTGAAGATGCTTTGCTGTTCCAGCTGAATGCTGACTTAGGTCGGGCAACTCAAACTGAAGTTGATATTTATAAAGAGTTGGTCAATAACGTTTTGGAAGAAGTCAGCGATGAAGACCAAACAAAGACTCCAGATCTTTTGATTCACGTTCGCGTTTCACTCGATACAATGTTGGCCCGCATCAAAAAGCGTGGTCGACCATACGAACAAATTGATCAAGACCCTGACTTGTATCAATACTACGCTGATTTGAATGCTCGCTACGATGCTTGGTTCGACCAATATGACCGGTCACCAAAATTGCAAATCAATGGTGATGAATTCAACTTTGTTGAGGATGAAAAAGCCAAAGAACACGTTTTGGCTTTGATTGATCAAAAATTAAAAGAAGTATAAATAAAAGACCTAGTAAACATTAACTCCTGGACAAGCTAGCAACAGCTGTCGAGAAGTAAAATCAACTAGGTCTTTTTCGTTTATTTGAATTTATGCCAAAACTTTCAGCATGAGTTGCTGGAAATCGTGGACAAAACGCTTTTCATCAACCAGAATGGCGGCTTTTGAAATGGTTGGTTCCAAGAGCTTGGCCTTGTCACCAATTGTCCGCCCATAATCGCCTGACTCGCGGTCATAAGTGACTTGCATGTTCAAGTCGAGGGTTGTGACATAGGTGGGGTCAACGGCCACTGCTACGGCTAGTGGATCGTGCAGGGCAGCTCCCTTTTTGTCGATATCTAAGTTATAATAGGCATCAATGTAGTAATCGATAATATCGGCATAA
>NZ_DF967991.1:24252-28651 GCF_001047075.2 Fructobacillus ficulneus | reverse complement strand
GCGGTAGTCTTTAATGCCCGCCACTCCTTAGTTTGTTCGCGGGTCAAAAGCGTGCGCAATGTCACGTCCAAACCAACCATCGTCAAATTTTCTTGGTTTTTGAAGACGACGTCGGCTGCCTCGGGATCTTGGTGAATGTTGGCTTCAGTAAAAGGAGTCACATTCCCAGGAACGGTCAAGGCCCCACCCATCAATGTTGTTTGACCAATCAACTTAGCGATTGAGGGGTCTTGTTCCAAGGCCTTTGCTAAGTTCGTTAAGGGTCCAGTAGGTAGGTAAATTAAATCTTCTTGGTACTTATGAGCCGATTCAATCAGAAAATCAATTCCTGATTGGGCACTGACTTGGCGCTTTGAACTGGCGACCGTCACGTCTCCAATCCCGTTCATGCCGTGAATTTCTTGTGAAATCGGCATAACGGTAAAGTCGTCTTCGGTAGAAGCGTGGGTTTCCCCGATAAAGACAGGGACGTCTGCGGCGCCTAAGAGGTCTAGCAGGTCCAACGAATTCTGAGCAGTAGTCGCCGTTAGGGCGTTACCGTATGAAGCGATAATACCAATTAAATCGATTTCATCGTGGCCAACGGCGTAAGCCAAGGCGAGGGCATCGTCAATCCCAGTATCGAGGTCTAAAATCATTTTTTTGCGAGACATTGCGCAATCTCCTTAAGTTTGGGTACTCACATATTATAACAAATTATCGCTCGATTATGAGAAAATATTAGTGTATTCACGAAGAAAGGTTTTGAAAATGGAAGAAATGTACGACATTATCATCATTGGTGGTGGACCAGCCGGAATGTTCGCTGCTTTTTATGCTTCCTTGCGCAATCAAAAAGTACTCTTGGTTGAAGCTTTGGCTGATTTAGGCGGGCAAGTGCAGACTTTATACCCAGATAAAAAGATTTGGGATGTCGCGGGTCTCCCGGGAGTAACGGGACGCGAATTGGTTGTTCATTTGCAAGAACAATTAGGAAAATTTCCAGTGACTGTTAAAACTCAGACGAAGGTAACGGACTTGGTCGCCGATGGAGAGACTTGGTTGGTCCAGGTTGAGGGCACTGACGAAGCCATCAAGGGCCGGGCTGTCATCTTAGCAACGGGTAAAGGGGCCTTTGAACCACGACGGCTCCAAGTTGAAAATGAAAGTCTACTCGAAAATCGTGGGTTGGCCTACTTTGCTCCAGACCTATCAGTCTACCGAGGTAAAAAAGTGGCAGTTCTTGGTGGTGGCGATGCTGCTGTTGATTTGGCCACGGAACTCGATGGCGTTGCAGCTCAAACTTATTTGTTGCACCGTCGGGACCAGTTCCGAGCATTGGAACAGGCAGTTTTGGCCTTGGAACAAACCGGGGTGGTGAAAAAGACACCGTTGAAAGTCGATCAAGTTCGCCAGGAAAGTGATGGGACCTTAGACTTAACCCTGAGTCATGTTAAAAATAAGGAAGAGGTGATCCACCTCGCCGTTGATAACTTACTCGTCCAGTACGGCTTTTCCACCAAAGGAATGGACGCCATGCATTGGTCGGTTGACCTAGATTGGGATGCGGCCGGTCTAATCGTTCAAGACCATATTCGGACCAAGCAAGCTCGCCTCTTTGCAATTGGGGATATCACTTCCTATCCAGGTCATTCTGATCTGATTGCGACTGGCTTTGGTCAAGCACCCGCTGCGGTTAATGCGGCGATCGAGGCCATCAACCCGGCGAGCGCTGGGCCGGGTCACTCATCGTCTTTGAATTTGTAAAAATTAACTAAATGATTCAACGGCTTCACTGTCGCACTTTCTTATTATAAAGTAAGAAATTAAAGGCGGAGTTCATTGTCAGTCTAGACAAGGTTAAATTAAATTTTTAGGTGATTGAAGAAAAAAACGGGATATAAGGCCGATAATTTCAGTTTATGTGTATTAAATTACAAAAAAATTGCGAAAACACTAACATTGTTTAGAATAATTTGTTATTATTACATGTGAAGGAAATTTAGGTAGAATAATTCCGGTACATATTTTTGGAGGTTTTCTAAATGAAAGAATATAAGAAAGATTTGGGAGCAAAGCAACGCTTGCTTATGACTGCTGGTGCAACGACCTTAGCTGCAACAGGAGCAGTCTTTGCAGGCGCAGTGATGAATCCCGGTGCTAACGTTGCCCATGCCGATCAAACAACGACAACTAGCCAGGTTCAAACTGGTTGGGTGGCAAATACGGCAGACCAAGTAAAGGCAGCGGCTGAAAGCCAAGGCCAAGCGGACAATTTGTCAGCTTACTCCGTTCAGTGGGGTGATACCCTTGATGTTATTTCTCAAGTTTATGGGTTAACAACTGCTCAAGCAGCCCGAAACCTTGGTTTAACAAACAGTAACTTATTGGTTGCTGGCTATTCACTGCAAAACCAAGCTGCCGTTGTGCAAAGTTTGAAGGATCAAGGCCTGTTGACAAGTGCCGCTGGGGCAACTCAGGCTGTTGCTAGCGACCAGGGGAACCTAGTGGTTCTTCAACCAAGTGCTTCTAGTGAGACGCAAAGCCAAAGCACACAAAATACACAAACTGAATCACAATCAGCTGTGAACGGCCAAAGTGAGTCAGCAACGGCAAGTAGCCAAGCAACTCAAGACTCAAATGCCCAATCAATGGCTGATAGCCAATCATTGTCGACTGCTAGTTCACAATCGGTAGCTCAATCAACTGCCGACGCTGCAGCCAGTCAAGCCCCTGCTCAAGATACTAGCGCAGCAACACCGACAGCAACGACTGTGACTGCCAGTGCTAGCCAAGTCGCTAGTGCTCGTCCAACCACGGCAACCCTCCAGGTTAAGACGGTTAAGAAGGCTGCTACTGTTACGGCGACAGCTAACTCAACGACTGCTACCACCGCTCAAAGCCTCCAAGTTGCTAATTCAACTTCTGCTGCGAGCCAACCAGTTCCTGTTCAATCAACTAGTCAAGCAGCCCAGCCGGCTCCCGCTCAATCAACGAGCCAGGCACCAGCCCAATCAAGTCAAAAAGTTAATACCGATGAATTAATTGCCTGGTTTGATAACCATAAGGGACAATTGACCTATTCAATGACTGGAAACCGAGATGGTTCCGATGGAACAGCCGATTGTTCCGGAGCGATGACGGAAGCCTTGTATGAAGCCGGGGCCTCAAAGCCTGCGTACTTGTACAACACGGACTCATTGCCCGGTTATTTGACTGCCAATGGCTACCAATTGATTTCAACTAATACGCCTTGGGATGCCCAACGTGGTGATATCGTTATCTGGGGTCAGCAGGGCGCCTCTGGTGGCGCTGTTGGTCACGTCCAAGTGATTATCAGTAACGATCCCAATGCCCGTGCAATCTCGGTTAATTATGCAACCCAGGGTGCAGCTGGAACAGCTGTGACGGAATGGAACTATGACACTGCCTATGCACAAACAAGTAATGGTAAATTTTTACCTTACTACGTTTACCGCCAGGCCTAAGCTGATTTAAAAATTTCATGTATCTAAACAAGCAAATCAATGCCCGCTACCTTGCCGGATATTGGTTTGCTTTTTTGTGCGGTGAATTTCTTGGCCAAGTGTTAGACTATGGCTAAGGAAATCCTGAGTGAAAAACTTAATGGAGGTAAGTTATGTTAAAAGTTCAAGGACTACCACCAGCCCAACGGTATGCTTTTTTTAGCGATGTTCACGGCAGTATTAATCATTTACAGCAGTTAGTTGATTTGCCAGAGTGGTCAGACCCACAAGTCCGCTTCGTCTTTTTAGGAGATGTTGTTGACGGGCACGGGGATGTCGTCGACGTCCGGGCTGCTTTGGCCTTTTTAATGGACCACCAAGACAAAATTACCTGGGTCCTAGGTAACCACGATTACTTTTTATTGGAAACTGCCAGGGCTAATCCGCGGGAATTTTATCGTTGGGTTGGCCGTAATAACGGGAGTGACACCCTCCGTAACCTTGGTTACCAGGGCGTATTGGATCCTGAGGATGAAGAAGCATTGCAAGCGGTGGCTGAGTTCTTAACGACTGAGTACGGGGATTTGGTACAAAAATTGGCCGACTTGCCCAATGCTGTTGAAAATGAAGGTATCATTGGCCTCCATGCGGGCATTGATTGGTCAGAAAAGTACTGGCAAGAAACGAGCCAGGAGAAATCATTATGGATCCGCGAACCCTACTATTATGATGAGACAGGCGATTATGCCAAAAATAAAACGGATAAGGTCATTGTGACGGGCCATACGCCGGTTGAAGAGGAAGAAACCTTCCCGCAAAACCAGGGACAAAGTACCATTGTGACCATGCGCCATGGTGGCGTGGGTAGTGGGGATGTACCCCGCTATGTCATTGACGGGGGATGTTCCTTAGGTTTGCCACAAAGTCGGCTCAATGTGTTGATTTTAAAGGCC
>NZ_DF967991.1:21875-24068 GCF_001047075.2 Fructobacillus ficulneus | reverse complement strand
GGATTAAGAGTCCGTTGCTCTACCAACTGAGCTAGCTAACCATGCGTTTCGTTGTCTTAAACAACAAAAAATAGTATACCATGGGAAAGGAAAGTTGACAATAGTTTTTGATAAAATTATTGGAATATTTTTTCAAAAAATTCCAATAAAGGATTAGGCGTTTGCCTCAATCACAACAGTATTTCCTTCAGAATCATGGACCGTCAAGGCAACCTTATTACCGAACCGCTCTTCTTCTTTTTCAACCGGCACAAAGTTATTGGCGAGGTGCTTTTTTAGGTCACTGATATGGTCGCGAACGAGTAACTCAAAGTCGGACCTGGTAGGACCGGTGGTGAAGGTCAAGTCTTGGTGATCAACCACGAGGACACGGTCACTTTGATCACCGCTTTGAGGCAAGTCAAAGACATCGCGCCAGAAACGAAAGGCTCGATTAGGGTCGGTTGCGGGAATAATTTTATGATTAAGTTTACGTGCTTTCATGGTGCCTCCAAATTGTCATTGAAAACTAAAGTGGCAAAGACGAAGAAAATCGCCTAAGTCCTTCTAATTATAAGGCAAAGACCGGGGGATGACTACACTAATTAGGGGGTAAGTGTGGTAAACTTAACCCTATGGCATTATTAGAAGTAAGTGGGCTGTCAATGGCCTACGCAGAAAAAACATTATATGACGACGCTGACTTGGAACTCCAGGCTGGTGAGCACATGGGAATTGTCGGCCAAAACGGGGCTGGTAAGTCAACTTTGATTCGCATCTTGACTGGCCAAATCTTACCTCTGTCAGGTCGCATCGACTGGGCTAAAAACCTTAAAATTGGGTATTTGGACCAGTATGCTGAAATTCCTGAAGGAATGACCTTGGTTGATTTTCTTCATACAGCTTACCAAGACCTGTACGACAAGCAGGATCGGGCAACGGAACTTTACGAAAAGTACGCTGCCACTGCTGATGACAAACTTTTGGAACGCGCTGGTCGCTTGCAAGAAGAGTTAGACGCAGCCGGCTTTTATGAAGTCGATACGGAAATTGAACGAGTGATCTCTGGTTTGGGCTTGGAAGCAATCGGTCGCGACCGTGAACTCGAACATATGTCTGGTGGACAACGTGCCAAGGTTATCTTGGCCAAGCTCTTGCTTGAAAATGACGACGTTATCATCTTGGATGAACCAACCAACTACTTGGATGTCGCCCATATCGAATGGCTCGAAGGGTTCTTACAATCCTTTGAGGGTGCCGCTTTGATTATTTCCCACGACTTTGATTTCTTGGATAAGGTTACTAACGCGATTGCCGACGTTTCCTTTGGTAAGATTACCAAGTATCGTGGTTCTTTCCAAAAGGCTATGCGCCAAAAGGAAGAACGATCAGAGCAACAAATGCGTCAATACGAAAAACAACAGGTCGAAATCGCTAAGGCTGAAAAGTTTATTGCGAAGAACAAGGCCCGGGCTTCTACGTCAAAGCAGGCCAAGTCGCGTGAAAAGATGCTGGCCCGGATGGATAAGGTTGATCCACCTTCAGAAAACTTGAAGGCCAAGTTCGACTTCCCATACGTCAATTCACAATCCGCCGCCGCTTTGACGGTGACCGACTTGTCCGTTGGGTATGACCAAGCCATCTTGGAACCCGTTTCTTTCTCACTGACAACTGAAAAGAAGATCGTCTTTGCTGGATTTAACGGGGCTGGTAAGTCAACTTTGATCAAATCAATTTTGGGCGAAATTCCATCATTAGGTGGTCAGGTTGAATTTTCACCTTCAGCTGTTGTGAACTACTTTGACCAGGACTTGGACTGGGATAACGACCAGCAAACGCCTTTGCAGGCGATGCAGGATATCTTCCCAACCATCTTGCCCAAGGAACTCCGTCAACGTTTAGCTGGAGCCGGAATTAATTCCGAAAACGCGCAAAAGCCTCTTTTCCAACTTTCCGGGGGAGAGCAGACCAAGGTTAAGTTGGCCATCATGGAAATGAAGCCGTCGAACTTCTTGATCTTAGATGAACCAACCAACCACTTGGATGAAGAAACCAAGAATGCCTTGTACAAGGCCATTCGCAACTTCCCAGGAAACGCCATTATCGTTTCCCACGAAGTTTCCTTCACCAAGGACTTAGCAGACCAGACGTTGAACGTGGCTGCTTTGTCATATAAAGAAGATCCAGAGTGATTTTTAAAAAATCTTAATATTA
>NZ_DF967991.1:13283-21785 GCF_001047075.2 Fructobacillus ficulneus | reverse complement strand
CGGACTTTTTTGATGTCAGAAAAACTAACGAAAACTACAAAAATGAGCAAAATCAATGCTAATGCAGCCTAGTCTAAAGCCAATATTCAACTTTTATTAAAAAAAGATTTGAAAAACAGAAACCCGTCTGATAAAATTAAATCAACATTAAGTTTGTCCTGAGGAGGAAACGCAATGAAAAAATGGCAGATGTGGACAGCCGCCGCAGTTGTGGTCGTTGTCGCAGTCGGGGGATCCCGAGCTGCAGGTTGGTGGGGTTCAAACCCTTCCGATGATAAATCAACATTGAACTATGGCTTAGCAGCCGAAGTTCAAAATTTGGATATTTCAAAGAGTACCGACACTTATTCAAACACCATTTTAGGTAACACGGAATCTAACTTCTTGCGTGTTGACTCAAAGGGTAACCCAGCACCAGACTTAGCAAAGTCATACACTGTTTCATCAGATGGTTTGACATATACGATTAAGTTGCGTTCTGGCTTGAAGTGGTCAGATGGTTCAGCTTTGACGGCCAAGGACTTCGTTTATTCATGGCAACGAATTGCTGATCCAAAGACAGCATCACAGTACTCATACTTGACTTCAGGTGTGCAGAACGCTGATGATATTGTTGCTGGTAAGAAGCCTGTTTCTGACTTGGGTGTTAAAGCCGAAGGTGACAACACAGTTGTCTTCACTTTGGAACGACCAATGCCACAATTTAAGTACCTTTTGAGTTTTGCTCAATTTGCTCCACAAAAGGAATCATTCGTGAAGAAGGCCGGCTCAAAGTACGGTACAACTTCTAGCGAACAAATTTATTCAGGTCCTTACAAGTTTGAAGGCTGGAACGGAACCAATAACAAGTTCAAGATGGTTAAGAACGACAATTATTGGGATGCCAAGGACGTGAAGACTGACACTGTTAAGTGGCAAGTCATCAAGAACCCTGAAACAGCTATTAAGCTCTACAAGGAAGGCAAGATTGATCGCGCAGCGATTAACAACTCAGCCGAAATGTACTCAGCTAACAAGGGTAACAAGGATGTGAAGGACTCAGCCATGGCTGCCGCAACATACTTGGAATACAACCAAGCTAAGAACCCATACTTGGCCAACGAAAAGATTCGTGAAGCCTTGAACCTTGCAACTAACCGTAAGGATTTGGCTTCTCAAGCAACTGGTGGAACCCGTGATGCAGCCACTGGTTTGGTTTCAAACAGCTTGGTTAAGGCCGCTAACGGTCAAGACTTGGCTAAGTACGTTAACCCTGGTTACACTTACGACAAGGCGAAGGCAAAGGAACTCTTTGCTGAAGGTTTGAAGGAAGTTAACAAGGGTAAGATGAATGTTTCTTTGGAAACTGATGCTGATTCACCAATTTCAAAGTCAACAGTTGATTACTTGAAGCAAGCTTGGGAATCAACATTCGGTTCAGATATCTCTGTAACTGAGAAGGTTGTGCCATTCAAGCAACGTTTGCAAGATTCACAAAATGGAAACTTCGATATCGTTGTTTCTAACTGGAACGGTGATTACCAAGACGGTTCAACCTTCTACGACATGTTCAAGGCTACTGATACTGGTATGAACAATGGTCAGTTTAAGAACCAAACTTATACTGATGCAGTTGCTAAGGCCGAAGGTCAAGATGCAAACAACCCATCAGCCCGCGATGCTGATTGGAAGGCTGCTGAAGCTGCTTTGAAGAACGATGCAGACATCAACCCATTGTACTCATGGAAGGGTGCTTCACTTGTTCGCTCAAACGTTAAGGGTGTTGTTACTAACCCAGCCGGTTTGGCACTTGATTTGACGCATGCTTACCGTAAGTAAGAGAAGTTTGAAAATTTAATTGAGTAGTACTAGGCAGGTCGGAGAGGGACGTCCAGTTACATTATGGATAGTTTTTCGCTGGCCTGCCTTTGGTGCTGTCAGTACTTTTATTAAATCGATGCACTATTTGTAGTTGTTACCACTAATTATTCAGCGCGCTAGGAGAGTCATTTCAATGGCCAAATATATTTTAAAGCGGGTGCTAATTCTGATAGTTACGCTCTGGATTGTCGTTACGGCGACGTTCTTCCTGATGCAAATTCTACCGGGAACACCCTATAATAATCCGCATTTAACATCCTCGGCAATTGCCCAATTGAACCAAACGTATGGTTTGGATAAGCCGGTCATGGTCCAGTATTTTGACTATTTGGTCAACATGCTCCATGGTAACCTGGGGACGTCATTCCAGTATCAAAACCAATCTGTTTCAACTTTGATTGGCCAACGATTGCCTGTCTCAGCCCAATTGGGCCTACAAGCATTGGTTGTTGGAATCTTGTTGGGTCTTTGGCTTGGAGCAATTTCTGCTAAAAACCAAAACAACAAGGTTGATGGGGCCTTAGGAGTGGTTTCAACTCTTGGAATCTCAGTGCCTTCATTTATTTTGGCCATTGTCTTGCTTTACGTCTTTGGTTATAACTTAGGTTGGTTGCCAGTTTCTGGTTGGGGTGATAGTTTCTCAGAAACAATTCTACCAACACTAGCACTGGCCGTTGGCCCGGCGGCAACGACAACTCGGTTTGTTCGGTCAGAAATGATTGATGTGCTCCATTCGGATTATATTCAATTGGCTCGTGCTAAGGGACTGGATGGAACTCAATTGATCCGTAGGCACGCTTACCGGAATTCAATGATTCCGATTTTGACCTTGATTGGTCCAATGGTTGCTAACTTGCTAACTGGTTCAACTTTGGTTGAAAATATCTTTTCAATTCCTGGAATTGGGCAGCAGTTTGTTTCATCAATTCCAACTAAGGATTACCCAGTTATTATGGGAACCACGATTGTCTATGCCGCAATGTTAATGATCTGCATTTTGATTACTGATATCTTAACTGCAGTTGTTGATCCACGAGTTCGATTGAAGTAGGGGGAAAACATGGAAGAAGTACAAAATGAATTTTCCCTCGTTGGGATTAAGGATAAGGCTGCAAGCGAAACAATCGTTAAGCCGACCTTATCAACATGGCAAAGTGTCTGGCATCGGTTGCGTAAAAATAAATTAGCAGTTGTTAGTTTGTTTTTCTTGATTTTCGTTGTTCTTTACGCATTGATTTCAACACCGCTGGTCAGTCAAAACTCTGCTAACCAATTTAATACGAATTCTTCGAAATATAAGAATTTGCCACCAAAGTCTGGTTTGCCAATTCCTGGTTGGGATGGCAAAATCAAGCAACCTGGCTCTTCAGAATCAACTGACGTTTATGACCAAAATGGAGTCGACAAGAACTACATTTTGGGAACCGATAACCTTGGGCGCTCAGTTGCTAAGCGAGTAACCGTTGGACTCCGGATTTCACTTTTCGTTGCCATTGCTGCTACTGCAATTGACCTCTTGATTGGTGTTTCTTATGGACTCTTTTCCGGTTGGATGGGTGGCTGGATTGATACAATTATGCAGCGTATCATTGAAGTGATTTCTGCCATCCCAAACTTGGTTGTTGTGACCTTGTTAGCGATGCTCTTCGGTTCAAGTATCTGGTCAATCATTTTGGCCATTGCCTTGACCAACTGGACTGGAATGGCTCGTCAGGTCCGGAATTTGACCTTGACCTATAAAGAACGGGACTTTGTCTTGGCCGCCAAGACTTTGGGTGAATCTGGTCCAAAGATTGCCACTAAGCACTTGGTACCAAATATGTCTGGAACCATCATTGTTCAAATCATGATGACTGTTCCTGCAGCGATCATGTTCGAAGCTGTCTTGTCTGCCATTAACTTGGGTGTTAAGGCACCAACAGCTTCACTTGGAACTTTGATTACTGACGGTCAAAACATGTTGCAATACTATCCATATCAAATTTTGATTCCATCACTTGTCTTGATCTTCGTATCACTGGCCTTCATCCTCTTGGGTGATGGTTTGCGTGATGCCTTCGATCCAAAGATGGCGGATGAATAAGGAGGCCTTCAATGGCAGCACCAATTTTACAAGTAAAAGACCTCCGCGTGGACTTTCACACGTATGCGGGTAAGATTCAAGCCATTCGTGGCGTTGATTTTGAATTAAGGGCCGGCGAAACGTTGGCGATTGTTGGAGAATCTGGTTCAGGTAAGTCAGTTACAACGAAGACATTGTTGGGCTTGAATGCCGAAAACGCTGAGCTTGGTAAAGATAGTCAGATTCTTTACAGTGGTAAGAATTTGGCTGAGTTATCTGAAAAAGAATGGGAAGGATACCGTGGCTCTGAAGTTGCCATGGTTTTCCAAGACCCAATGACTTCTTTGGATCCAACCATGAAGATTGGAAACCAAATTGCTGAACCAATCATGAAACACCATGGCACTGAGAAGAAAGAGGCCTTGGCAAAGGCTCTGGAATTGATGAAAGATGTTGGCATTCCTGATGCCGAAGAACACATCAACGATTATCCTCACCAATGGTCAGGTGGAATGCGGCAACGTGCGGTTATTGCCATTGCCTTAGCAGCTGAACCAAAAGTTTTGATTGCTGATGAACCAACAACGGCCTTGGATGTTACCATCCAAGCACAAATTTTGCAGGTCTTGAAGGACCTGCAAGAAAAGAATCACACAGCGATTATCTTCATCACCCACGATTTGGGTGTTGTTGCCGGAATCGCTGACCGTGTGGCAGTTATGTATGCCGGAAAGATTGTTGAAACTGGCTTAGTTAACGAAGTTTTCTATAACCCACAACACCCTTATACTTGGGGCTTGCTAGGGTCAATGCCTTCAACAAGCACTGAGTCTGGGACACTCCAAGCAATTCCTGGAACACCACCGGATTTGCTTTATCCACCAAAGGGTGATGCCTTTGCCAACCGTAATCCATATGGTTTGCAAATTGACCATGAAAAGCAACCACCACTCTTTAAAGTCACTGACACGCATTATGCTGCAACATGGCTCTTGGATGACCGGGCACCGAAGGTTGAACCACCATTGGAAATTCAACGTCGCCAGGCATTCTGGCAGACCTTGCCAGCAGAGGAGGCCCGCTAATGCAAAACCCACAAGCTAAGAAATTAGTTGAAATTAAAAACCTGAACCTAACTTTCAATGCTGGTAAGAGCAACGCCACGAAAGCGATTGATAACATTTCCTTTGATATTTATGAAGGAGAAACGTTTGGTTTAGTTGGTGAATCAGGTTCAGGAAAGACGACGATTGGTCGGACGATTCTGAAATTGTACAACCAAGACTCTGGGACAATCACCTTTAATGGTGAGGACATGGGGAGTAAGAAGAAGAACTTGAAGGAATTCCGTAAGGAAGCCCAGATGATTTTCCAAGACCCCCAGGCCTCTTTGAATGGTCGTTTGCGTGTTGCCAACATCATCGGTGAAGGTTTGGACCAGGTCGGTTATAGCAAGAAACGTTCTGAACGGGCCGAAAAAGTCCTAGAACTGTTGAAATTGGTTGGTTTGAACAAAGACCATGCTTCTCGTTACCCCCACGAATTCTCTGGTGGACAGAAGCAACGAATTGGAATTGCTCGAGCTTTGGCTGTTGAACCAAAATTCATCATTGCCGATGAACCAATTTCAGCCTTGGATGTTTCTGTCCAGGCTCAAGTTGTTAATTTGTTAGCCGACTTGCAAAAGAAAAACAATTTGACTTACCTCTTTATTGCCCA
Source organism: Fructobacillus ficulneus (assembly GCF_001047075.2). Taxonomy (GTDB): domain Bacteria; phylum Bacillota; class Bacilli; order Lactobacillales; family Lactobacillaceae; genus Fructobacillus; species Fructobacillus ficulneus. The sequence goes on along the minus strand of NZ_DF967991.1, from coordinate 16,144 downwards.
CGATTTGGCAATGGTGAAGTACATCTCTGACCGCATTGGCGTGATGCACTGGGGGAAGTTGGTTGAATTGGGGACTGCGGATGAAGTTTATAACCATCCATTGCACCCTTATACTAAGAGTCTTTTGTCAGCCGTGCCTGAACCTGACCCAATTTCTGAAAAGAACCGGGTTATTCAGCCATATGACGCTAGTTTTGAAAAGGATGGCCAAGACCGGGAAATGGTCGAGGTCACACCTGGACACTTTGTTTTGGCAACTCCTGCCGAAGCTGAAGAATACAAGGCAGCACAAAAGTAAGGATTGTTTCTGACTTTCAGACTGTTTAAATTAAAACCGCTCAAGGGCGGGGTCAACAAAGATTATTTCTTTGAACAACCCTAGCCCTGGGCGGTTTTTTCATGTAAAATGAGAATTATGGAAAACTTTGAACAAGAACTTAAAAATCGGCGAACATTCGCCATTATCTCTCACCCCGATGCGGGTAAAACAACTTTGACGGAGCAGCTCCTTTTGCATGGTGGTGTAATCCGTGAAGCCGGAACTGTTAAGGGCCGTGGTGCCAAAAAGTTGGCCTCATCCGATTGGATGGCCATCGAACAGCAACGTGGAATCTCAGTTACTTCTTCCGTTTTGCAATTTGACTATGATGGTAAGCGGATTAACATCTTGGATACCCCTGGGCACGAAGACTTCTCTGAAGACACTTACCGGACCTTAATGGCCGTTGATTCCGTAGTTATGGTGGTCGATGCTGCCAAGGGAATCGAACCCCAAACCAAGAAGCTTTTTGAAATTGTTTCGCAACGGGGAATTCCCGTCTTTACCTTCTTCAACAAGATTGATCGAGATGCTCGGTCACCTTTGGACTTGGTCGATGAATTGGAATCAATTCTTGGCATCCAAGCCTACCCAATGAACTGGCCAATCGGTTCTGGGCAAATCTTGCAGGGTATCTATGATTTGCAGAAGAAGGATTTGATTCCTTTCAAAAATGCTGCTGACCATCCAGAAGTTCGTCAAGAAGGAATGGATGAAATTGAATTGTTGGAAGATGCCGGAAACCAATTCGATGAAGAAGCGGTTGCGACTGGTAAATTAACACCGGTCTTCTTTGGATCAGCCTTGGCTAACTTTGGTGTGACTGAATTTCTTCGCGAATACTTGGTCTATGCACCTATGCCAATGCCGGTTGAAACGGTTGATGACCGGGAAATCGAACCCGAATCCGACCAATTTACCGGGTTCGTCTTCAAAATCCAGGCTAACATGGATCCTCGTCACCGTGACCGCATTGCCTTTGTCCGCATTGTTTCTGGTCCCTTTGAACGAGGGATGGACGTGACATTGGAACGAACAGGTAAGAAGCTTCGTTTGGCCAATGTGACCCAGTTTATGGCCGAAGAACGTGAAAACGTTCAGGGGGCCGTGCCGGGCGATATCATCGGGGTTTACGATACCGGAAACTTCCAGATTGGCGATACCATCTTTTCTGGTAAAAAGGCAGTTCGCTTCCCAGATTTACCAACCTTTACGCCTGAATTCTTTAACAAGGTCATTGCTAAGGATGTCATGAAGCAGAAGTCTTACCACAAGGGTATTACCCAGCTGGTTCAAGAAGGAACAATCCAGCTTTATAAGTCATGGAATTCCAACGAATATATCTTGGGGGCCGTTGGTCAATTGCAGTTCGAAGTATTCAAATTCCGAATGGAAAATGAATACAACGTCGAAATTCAATTTGAACCAATTGGGTCAAAGGTTGCTCGCTGGATTAACCCTGACCAGGTCAACGAAAAGATGGCCTCATCACGTAACCTTTTGGTGCGGGACCGTTATGACCGTCCGGTCTTCTTGTTTGAAAATAACTTCGCCCTTAACTGGTTTAAGGACAAGTACCCTGATGTTGAACTAGAAGCAAAAATGTAAAACTTATCGCTGGACTCCGCTATTTGGAGTCCTTTTTATATTCGTTTTGAGACTACTGCTTTTGTAATTTAAAATTAATACACGGATAATAATCGAACGTGCTATAATTAATTCTGGTAATTGTTCGGTTTATTCTGGTTAAAAGTTAGAGAAACGAGAATAATGCCTAAATTAAATCTGGGGTAGGAACTCGTGCGTTAAGTGCGGCAGCTACGGAATGTGAGCTGTTGACGAAACATTTATGTGCGGTACGGGTTTCCGCATTCACCAACCGGTGGACGCTCCTTTAGGAGGTTCAATACAATGAACAAGCACACGGTAGCAAAGAAATGGGGCCTGTCACCTTTGACGGTCCAGCAGTTAGTTTTATTAGCAGTTTTAATGGCCTTGAGTTTGGTAATTGGGAAGTTTTCCTTTTATCTGACACCAACCATTAAAGTTTCCTTTGTCTTCATCGCATCCTCTTTGATTGGTCGCTTTTACGGGCCAATTTGGACGATGATCATCATGGTTTTACTAGACTTCGTTAACGTCACTTTTTTCGTGGCTCACGGTGCCTGGTCACCAATCATGGCTGTCGGTGTGGTTATTTCCGGCCTGATCTATGGTGGTTTATTTTACCAACGTGATGATAAGAAGCGACTTCATTGGGCCAAGGTCTTGGTAGCGGTTTTGCTGATCACCTTCTTGGTCAACTTTATCATCAATACTTTTGCCTTGATGGTTTTGTACTCACCGCACCATTCATGGGCCGTCTTTGAAACGATGCTCGGTACTCGTTTGCCTAAGCAAATCATCTTCTTCCCAATTCAACTTGTCTTGACCTACGTGGTCTTAAATAACCGGATTGTGACGATGATTAGCCAACAATTCTTTCCCAAGAATTCAGTGAAGGCTCAACCAGTCACTGAATAACAATTAAATAATAGTTTAA
>NZ_DF967991.1:3575-13216 GCF_001047075.2 Fructobacillus ficulneus | reverse complement strand
TGGGGGGGGCGAACTTTTTAATTTTGGACTGGAATATCTTTATGGGTCATGTCCATATTACCGTGGACAAGGTGGGGGAAGACCAAGCGGTCTGACCATGCAATGATATTACCTTGCATGAAGAAGGAGAAGGCCGTCCCAATGTTCAAAGCAACAATCTTGCCTGAAACTGCCCAACAAAGTAAGGAGATACTAATGGCGAAGATGAAGTTAGACATCTGGGCCTTGGGGGCTGAACCGTGGAAGTACGAGAATCGTAAGATGTTGGTCATATCGTCGATTGGGTGCAAAATGAAGTTGACCCGTTGGTAGGCCGAGATTGCCACCCCAACCATCGCTACGCCAAATAAGTCTAGGATGATTTTAAGCCAAAGGGCTTGGCTTTGAATGCCCATTGAGATAAAGAGGCTATTGAAGAAGCCGGCTAAAAAGGAAAACATTAAGCCGAAGGCAATATTGCCCATAAAACGCTTCAAAACAAACTTATGAGCCAAGAAAATGTTAGCGATGGCAACCAAGAAGGTTGTGCCGGCCAGGTAGTAGGCGATGGGAACGCCAGTAACATTGGACAAGTTAGCGGCACCAGCGGTCCACGGAGCTGAACCTAGGTTCGTGGAAACAGAAAGACCGTTGCCAAGTGAATCAAAAAACAGAGATAAGAAAAAGTAGAAATAAACTTGGTGCCAACTGAGTTCTAAATATTTGCCATCGCGATAGTACATAAATCACTCCTCAACCCTCATCATTAAAATTACATTAGCTTCATTATAAAATAAAAAGCCGTTAAAACCAACGGCTTAAAACTTTATTTTTTCTTTAAGGAGAGTTTAACGACACCTTCCCAACGCGGTGTTTGGGGGAACATGTCAACAGGTTGAATGAAGTCAACTTGGTAAACGTCCTCAAGCTCTGCCAAGTCGCGGGCCAAAGTTGAGGGGTTACATGAGATGTAGACAAACTTCTCAGGCTTAGCCTTTAAAATGGCACGGATAAAGCCGGGTTCCAAACCGGGACGGGGTGGATCAACGACCAAGGCCGTTGGCTTAAAGCCATCGCGGGCCCATTGTGGGAAGACGTCTTCCGCTGTACCGACTTCATAATGAGCGTTTTCGATATCGTTATCCACTGCGTTCTTTTTGGCATCGGCCACGGCTTCGGGAATGATTTCCATTCCCCGAACTTCCTTGACCAAAAAGGCCATTGAAAGTCCCAGAGTTCCGACTCCGGAATATGCATCAACTAACCGGTCATTCTTACTCAAGTTTAAGGCTTGGATGGCTGTTTCGTAGGTCTTGGTCATTTGCTCGTAGTTCAATTGCAAGAAGGCCCGTGGTGAAAGTGAGAATGTTAGTCCGAGAATTTCTTCCTGGAGGTAATCATCACCCCATAGCTTAACCGTTTCTTCACCCCAAATCAAAGAGGTTTTTCCGGGATTAATGTTCTGGAAAATTCCTGTAATAGCAGGGATCTTTTCAGTTAAGGAACTAATGATAGCTTCTTGACCGGGGAATTCTTCGGTGTTGGTCACTAAGACAACTTGGGCCTGACCGGCTTGGTTGGCTCGGACAATCACCGTCTTGACTAAACCGGAATTCTTCTCTTCATTGTAGAAGGAAACGGAAGCAGCATCCAAGATTTGACCAACTTGGCGGACAATCGTCATCGAACTTTCGTCTTGGGTCGCAATCTGTGGTAAATCAACCAAATCGTGTGTGCCACGCTTGTACAAACCAAGCTTCAATTCACCCTTAATTTTCCGAATGGGCAATGAGGCCTTGTTCCGGTAGTGGTAGGGTGTTTCCATGCCAAGGGTGTCCTTGATTTGGAAATGTTCATAGCCACGGGGTTGGAACTTCTCTAGGGCTTGTTGAATCAGGTCCTTTTTAAAGGCCAGTTGGGCTGGATAAGCCAAGTGGGCTAATTCGAAACCCCCAACCAAGTCAGCAGCTGGATCTTCTGGTTCGACCCGGTCTTCTGACCGTTCGCGGATTGTTACGACCTTGGCTTCGATAAACTTTTCAGTAAAGTCGGTCACTTTGGCCGTGACCACTTCACCGGGCAAAGCCCCCGGAATAAAGACAATCTTGCGCTTGAAGTAGCCAATTCCTTCACCGTTAATACCGAGACGCTTAATGGTGAGTGGAAATTTTTGGCCAATTTTTACTTCGACTGGCCGGTCTTGGCCAGGACGGCTGCGGTAGTTGTTGTTTGGTCGGCGAGATGATGAACTGTGTCCTTGGTCTTTTGACCAGTTCGAGTTCTTTTGGCCCTTGTAACCACCTTGGTTAGGCTTTTTACTGTAGGGCTTGTGTCCGTTTTTGGCAAACGGCTTTGAGTGTTGATTTTCTTGAGGCATAAATGTTCCTTTGTGATTGGTCTTAATCGGTTACTTGGCTTTGGGACTCAAGCTTGATTTGATAAGAAAGTGGTTGGTTGGTATAAAGTGTGTGAATGTTTTGCATCAAAAGCAAGAGCCAAGAAATACCCAGGCCAAGCATAATGATTTCAAAAGCAGTTAGTGACAGATAGCGGATACCATAGAAGAGAAAAGCTGAAGCCATCATGCCGAGAGCAGTTCCTAGAGAAAAGAACCTAAATTCTTTAATGGCATTTGGTAGGAGCCAGTAACTTAAGAGCATTGGCAAACCGGTGCCGAGGATTAGGAGGTTGGCGGCTAAATCATGGGCAAAGTGTGATAGGCCAGGATTATTGGGTAAAGCGCCAATTGATAACAGGCACAGGGCGTCAAATGTTAAAAAGATTCTTAAAATCCAAAGCCGCCAATTTTTTGGTAACCGCTTTTGAATGGGCACGAAGAGGTAGTCAATCAAGGTTGCCCAGAGAATTCCAGCAATAATTAAGGTGGCATTGAAAGTCCAGGCAAAATGGGCCTTAGACGTTCCTAGAAAGGAAAAGTTATGTTGCCACCAAAGTTGTTGGGAATTGGTCACCATAGCCACCAAGACACCACAGGCGATGGTCACAATCAAGAGACTCATCATAAAGGGGGTTGAAATTAACGTTACCAGGTAAACCATTAAGTAGTTGATGATGCCAATGAAGACAAAAAATAAGATTGTGGCAGTCAGCCGATCAAAGGAAGCGGCTTGGAACAGGTAGCCGATGGCCCAGAAGAGGGTGACAGAAGCAAAGGCCTGGATTAGGGCAATCGATAGGAGCAAAGTTGGAGCAAGCCGCCATTCGGTCCGTCTCTCAACGGGGTCGGTCTCAGCCGCAATTTTTTGTAAGTGCAGGCGGATAAAGGCCCCCATTCCGGTTAATTCACCGACGAAGATAACGGCAGTCGCAATGGAGTTGTTTCCCGTTAGGGGAATCAAGGCATTTTTTTGCCAGAGGATATAAAAAGCAAAGGCGATGGTCGCTAAAATAGTCGGGATTAAAAATCGGCGAATCGATAACTCTTGGCTGGCGCTTTGTTTTTTAAGGGGGGTCAGCGTAAGGGCCCCGGGTTTGACGCTGAGACTTAAGCTATCGCCGGCCTCCAGGTGCAGGCTTTCTAGGGCTTCAACGGGGATTTCAAGTTGGTAATGCTGGTTGGCCATTCGGCACCTCAATATTTAATAGTAGAAACTCTTAAAAGAAATTAGAGTGACTCTGCCCGCAACCGCATGGTTAACCGGGTTAGCTTTATTTTATAAAAAAAATCAAAAAATAGATATAGCACACTTGTGTTATATCATATATGTGCTATAATAATAGTTGTGGAGGTGGAAGAATGTTAGTAAAAGGAAATACGAATTGGGGTGACCAAAATGGTCCGCTTTAATATCAAGGCTTATCTCATTGATAAGTCACTAACAATCTATCGAGTTTCAAAAAGTTCCGGTTATGGTTATACAACCATTCATCGGTCCTTTAACAAAGCTCAAAGTCAGGCCACGTCCCTCAACATTCGTGACTTAGATGCCTTAGCCCGGGCCCAGAAAATGGAAATGTGGCAAGTCTTAAAGGAATTGGAACAAAACTATCAAAAGCCGGATCTAACGGCAGAGGAATTAAATCAGATTGATGATTTAGATTCTGATAAATAAATCATAGTTTGAGCCAATTTCAAACATGAAAAAATATATAAACTAGAGGAAGGTAAATTTATTCATGGCAAATCAAAACGATGCATTTAACAACAACTTTAACTCAGATATGAACAGTATCTTTGACAATATGATGGGTAACTTAGGTGGAATGAATTCCGAAAACCGTCGTTATCTCATCAACGGCCGAGAAGTAACTCCTGAAGAGTTCGCACAATATCGGCAAACCGGTCAGCTCCCTAATGATGCGGCAGCTGGTCAAACGGCTGGCAATGGTCGCCCACAAGCAGCCAAGCCAGGACAAGTTAAGCAAGATGGTGTCTTAGCTAAGTTGGGTCGTAACTTAACCCAAGAAGCTAAAGATGGCTTGCTTGACCCAGTTATCGGACGAAACAAGGAAATTCAAGAAACAGCGGAAATTTTGAGCCGTCGAACAAAGAATAACCCTGTCCTCGTTGGAGATGCTGGTGTTGGTAAGACTGCCGTTATCGAAGGTCTTGCACAGGCAATTGTTGCCGGGGATGTCCCAGCAGCTATCCAAGACAAGCAAATCTACTCAATTGATATTTCTGCTTTGGAAGCAGGTACCCAATACCGTGGTGCCTTTGAAGAAAACGTCCAGAAGTTAGTCGACGAAGTTAAGCAAGCCGGTAACGTGGTCTTGTTCTTCGACGAAATCCACCAAATCCTTGGTGCCGGATCAACCGGTGGGGAAGACGGTGGTAAAGGCTTGGCAGATATCTTAAAGCCAGCCCTTTCCCGTGGTGAGTTGTCTCTAATTGGAGCCACCACTCAAGATGAATATCGGAACACGATTTTGAAGAACGCTGCCTTGGCTCGTCGTTTCAACGAAGTCCAAGTTAATGCTCCTTCAGCTGCCGATACTCTCAAGATTTTGGAAGGTATCGCACCACTCTACGAGAAGCACCACAACGTTGAATTACCTGAAAATGTTTTGCAGGCAGCGGTGGACTACTCAATCCAGTACATTCCACAACGGTCATTACCTGATAAGGCCATTGATTTGATCGATATGACGGCTGCCCACTTGTCAGCTAAGAACCCTGCTACTGACAAGGTTACTTTGGAAAAGAAGTTAGCAACTTTGAAGCAAGACCAAGAACAAGCGGTTGCTGCTGAAGACTTTGAAAAGGCCTTGAAGGTTAAGAACGAAATGGCCGACATTCAAAAGAAGATTGATTCAGCTAAGAACGTCGACAAGGTTAAGGCCACACCAAACGATGTTGCTGAAGCCGTTGAACGGTTGACTGGTATCCCAGTTTCACAAATGGGTGCCTCAGATATTGAGCACTTGAAGCAAATCGATGCTCGTTTGGCCGGTAAGGTTATTGGTCAAGACGAGGCCGTCAATATGGTTGCTCGGGCCATCCGTCGTAACCGGGCCGGCTTCGATGAAGGAAATCGTCCAATCGGATCATTCCTCTTCGTCGGACCAACTGGTGTTGGTAAGACCGAATTGGCAAAGCAATTAGCTCAAGACCTCTTTGGTTCAAAGGATTCAATCATCCGTTTGGATATGTCTGAGTATTCTGACTTAACTGCAGTTTCAAAGTTAGTCGGAGCAACTGCTGGTTACGTTGGTTATGACGACAACTCAAACACCTTGACTGAAAAGGTTCGTCGAAACCCTTACTCAATCGTCCTCTTGGATGAAATTGAAAAGGCCAACCCACAAGTCTTGACTTTGCTCTTGCAGGTCTTAGACGATGGTCGGTTGACTGATGGTCAAGGAAACGTTGTGAACTTCAAGAACACGGTTGTGATTGCAACTTCTAACGCTGGCTTTGGTTCAAAGGAAGCCGAAGAAGGCGAGTTGATGGATCGGTTGGCAAAGTTCTTCCGTCCAGAATTTTTGAACCGTTTCAACGGTGTGGTTGAATTCTCAGCCTTGACTAAGGAAGACTTAGGACAAATCGTTGACTTGATGTTGGCCGATGTTGACAAGACCTTGGCTAAGAAGGACTTGACATTGACAATCTCGGACGATGTTAAGAACCACCTTATCGAGGATGGTTACGATGAAGCCCTTGGAGCTCGTCCACTTCGTCGAGTAATCGAGCAACAAATCCGTGACCAAGTCACAGACTTCTACTTGGACAACCCAGGCAAGAAAGCTCTTTCAGCCGACATGGTTGATGGCAAGGTTGTGATCTCAGCTGTTGAAGAAGCAGAACCTGCTGATTCAAAGTCTGAAGACGCCAAAGACTAATGAATTGATTACAAATTAACCCCAGTCGGGTCACCGACTGGGGCTTTTCTTATTCTGTAAAGTTTTTCAGGATATAAGCTTTGAAGAAGGGTAAGGCTAACCAGTAGAAATCGTGGTCGACACATTCAATCACACCGAGGTTATCCAGGTCTGCGAGAATGGCTTTAATTTGCCCCTTGGTCTGATGAATTCGGCTAACTAAGTCTTCTGCTTGGACAAAGCCTCGGACTGTGGTTAAGGCAACAAGCATTTCTTTGCCACTTTGTGTTAGGTCGTGGCTAATGAGGTCGTAGACGGTTCGTTCCAGGTCAGCCTCTGCATTGGCTAGCGCTTCGGGTAGTGAAGGGGGACGATGGTCTAACTTTACTTGGGACCAGATATAAGAGCCAAGGAGTTGAACGAGGTAGGGATAGCCTTGAGAAGCCTGGGCCATCGCTGTGGCCAAAGGTTGACTGATTGGAATATCTGCCGTTTGAAAGGTCTGGTAGTACATGGTAGCAACTTGGTCTTGGTCGAGCGGTGTTGTCCGGTAGCGGGCGGACCGGCTCAAAAAGGACAGGGCTTTATCTTGACCAATTTTACTGGTTAACGAAGGCAGGCCGGCAACGATAATCATGACGTTGTAGTTATGGCGTTGCCACTGTTGGAAGGCGGTGCCGATGGCTCGAAGACCGAGAAGGTCGGCTTGGCCTTCATCGACGGTGATGATGAGCTTGTTGGGTGCTAGGTTGGGCTGTCCCTGCATTTGAAAATCATCCATAAAGGTGGTGATGGCCTGAGAGAATGGCACTTCGGTTTTTTGGTGTTCAAATCGCACGGCCACCAAGCCACTGACGGTCAGCGTTAGGTTTTTAATCTTTGGTAGCATCCTTTGGTCTTGGTAGAATTGGCTAATTTGACCCAGAATTTGTTCAGCCAGGGACTTGGCCTTACCAGCAGTAGTAGAAATCACAAATAAGTCTGCTTCGTCTTGGGCAGACTTTTCAAATTGATCTAAGATGGTCGTCTTGCCGCCACCTCGGACACCGGTAATGAGGGTTTTGGTGTACTGACTGTTGGGGTGGTCAACAGCAAAGGCCAGGTGGTCTTGAATTTGTGACCGACCAATGACTTCCTGTGGTGCTTTCCCAAAAGCGGGAGTAAAGGGACTGTCTGGGATATTTTGATAACGTTTCATGGCACTAACCTCGGTGTCTTAAACCTTGTGGTATTGCCTACTTCTGCCTTTATTTTATGAAAAAATTGAGCGCTTGTACACTGGACGTTTTTGCTGTACTTTGTCTTGTTTATTGCGCCCGTTGGAAAATTAAAAACCGTTTATTCCACATTGGAATAAACGGTTAATCAGTTTTACACCTGGACCTGACTTAATCAAGGCGGCAGGCTTCATCTTCCGGTCGGCTCGGCAGGGCAACATCTTGGTATTCATCAGCGAACCGTCGAAAGAGGACGGCCGCATAGCGACAGGCTGGTTGGATTTTTTTATTTTCCATCCGGGCTTGGGCTACGACCGCGTCAACCAACTGGCGGGCGATATTTTGACCGCGGAGAGCAGGGTCGACGTAGGTATGGTCTAAGACCAAGATTGGCCGGTTGGGGTCCGTTTTGTAGGTAACTTCGCCGCGGGTTTGGCCATCTACTTGGTAGTAAAAAGCACCGGGTTGAGCAATGATAGTCATGGAAACCTCCAATCTGCTGGGGATGGTTTAGAAATCCCCCTCGATGACGTATAATAAACTGGTTATATGATAAATTTACCAGAATGTAAAGGGGTTTGAAATGAAAATTCGTGGATTTGAAATTGTGAGCAAGTATGTAGAGGCCGGTCTCACCCTGCCGGCTCGGTCAACTGAGCAAGCAGCCGGCTATGACTTTGCTGCTGCCGTGGATATCACAATTCCGGCTAAAAGTGCGAACAACCAAAAGCCGGTCTTAGTACCAACTGGAATCAAGGCCTACATGCAAGCTAATGAATACTTGCAACTCGTTTCGCGGTCATCATTGCCCAAGAAGAAGCACTTGGTGATGCCCAATGCCGTTGGGATTATTGATGCCGACTACTATAATAATGAACAAAACGAAGGCGAAATCATGGTTCAAGTCCTTAATTTGAGCGATGAAGAAGTCGTCATTGCCAAGGGTGACCGGATTGCCCAAGGAATCTTCTTACCATATTTGTTAGCTGACCAAGACGCCGACAGCATTAAAGCTGTGCGGGCCGGTGGCTTTGGGTCAACTGGGGAGGGCTAATGGCCAAGGTTAAAACCCAATTTATTTGTTCCAACTGTGACTTTATTTCGGCCCGGTATTTAGGTCGGTGCCCGAACTGCGGCGAGTGGGGAACCTTTGTTGAGGAAACGATTCAACCGGAAACCACTAACCGCAAGGCCCGGGTTGGCCTCGACGGAAAGGCCGCCAAGGTTCAAGCCATCAATGATATTTCCTTGGAAGAAACGCCCAAGGTCAAGACTGGTTTGAAAGAACTGAACCGGGTCTTGGGTGGTGGCGTTGTTGCTGGTAGCCTCGTCCTTATCGGTGGGGATCCCGGCATTGGAAAATCAACGCTCCTGCTCCAGGTCTCAGGCCAGTTGTCCGAGAAGGGGAAGGTCTTATACGTGACCGGGGAAGAATCGGCTTCGCAGGTCAAAATGCGGGCTGACCGCCTCCAAGTTGGCGGCCAAGACTTTTACCTCTATCCCGAAACGGATATGACGGCCATTAAGAAGCAGGTCGAAGAGTTGCAGCCAGACTTTTTGGTGATTGATTCAGTCCAGACGATGCAGGAACCGGATGTCACTTCACCGATTGGGTCGGTGGCTCAAATTCGCGAAGTCACGGCTGACTTGCTTCAGATTGCCAAGACCAATAACATCTCGGTCTTTATCGTTGGTCACGTAACCAAAGATGGGGCCATTGCCGGTCCTAAGATTTTGGAGCACATGGTTGATACGGTCTTGTACTTTGAAGGGGACCAGCACTATAAGTACCGGATTCTCCGGGCCGTTAAAAACCGGTACGGGGCGACCAATGAACTGGGCATCTTTGAGATGCGTGACTTTGGTTTGTCCGAGGTCGAAAACCCGTCGGAAATTTTCTTGGAAGAACGGTTGGCCGGGGCGACTGGATCGGCGATTGTCGCTACCCTGGAAGGGAACCGGCCCATCTTGGCCGAACTCCAGGCCCTAGTGACGCCATCCGTCTTTGGTAATGCGCAGCGGACGGCGACTGGCTTGGACCGCAACCGGGTTTCGGTCATCATGGCCGTCTTGGAAAAACGGGCCGGCTTGCTCTTGCAAAACCAGGATGCCTACTTGAAGGCCGCTGGGGGTGTCCGCCTGGATGAACCAGCGATTGATTTG
>NZ_DF967991.1:0-3532 GCF_001047075.2 Fructobacillus ficulneus | reverse complement strand
ATTGCCGTGGCGATTACCTCGTCTTACCAGGACAAGGAGTCACGGGCCAGCGACGTCTTTATCGGTGAACTGGGGCTGACCGGGGAAGTTCGGTCGGTTGCTGACCTGGAAGGTCGGTTGAAGGAAGCTAAGAAGCTCGGCTTTGCCCGGGCCATCGTGCCCAAGAACAACTTGGCGGGGATTAATTTGCCAGATGGTTTGGAAGTAGTCGGCGTGACTACCATCAAACAGGCGCTCTACCTGGCCTTAGAGTCCTAAAGAAAATCAAGGCCCTGGCTGAAAGCCGGGCCTAGTTGTTGTATACTTAAGAGAGAATTTTCAAAACAAGTTATATCGAGGAGAACACTATTCATGACTGATGACATTCGTGTCCGTTATGCCCCATCACCAACGGGATATCTACACATTGGAAACGCCCGGACGGCGTTGTTTAACTGGCTCTTTGCCCGCCATTACAATGGAACTTTCATTATCCGAATCGAAGATACCGATTCAGCTCGTAACATTGAAAATGGGGAACAATCACAGTTAGAAAACCTCAAGTGGTTAGGACTGGACTGGGATGAAGCGCCTGACATGCCTGGTGAATATGGTCCTTACCGTCAATCTGAACGAAATGAAGCTGGGATGTACCAAGAATATATCGACGCTTTGCTCGAACAAGGCTTGGCTTATAAGTCTTACAAGACTTCAGAACAATTGGCTGCAGAACGCGAAGCCCAACAAGCTGCTAAGCAAGCCCCTCATTATGTTTACGAATATGAAGGCTTGACTGATGCGGAACGTGAAGCTAAGTATGCTGAATTCGAAGCTCAAGGCTTGAAGCCAGTTATCCGCTTCCGCGTTCCCGAAGAAAAGGTCTTTGCCTGGGACGATATCGTTAAGGGTCACATCGAAATTGGTGCCAAGGAAGTTGGTGGCGATTGGGTTATCCAAAAGGCCGATGGAATGCCAACTTACAACTTCGCCGTTGTCGTTGACGACCATTTGATGAAGATTTCTCACGTTTTGCGTGGGGATGACCACGTTTCCAACACGCCCAAGCAAATGATGATCTATGAAGCCTTGGGTTGGGATGTTCCCGCCTTCGGTCACATGGCTTTGATTATCAACGGTGCTACTGGTAAGAAGTTGTCAAAGCGTGATAACGATGTCTTGCAGTTCGTGGAACAATACCGCGAATTGGGTTACCAACCAGAAGCTATGGATAACTTTATTGGTTTGTTGGGTTGGTCACCAAAGGGTGAAGACGAAATCTTCTCATTGGAAGAATTCAAGCAAATGTTTGATGAAAAGCGTTTGTCAAAGGCGAACGCTAAGTTCGACCAAAAGAAGTTGGAGTGGATTAACAACCAATGGATCCGTCGCGACAAAGACCGGATTATGCCTCAACTCTTTGACCAAATCGTTGAAGCTGGCTTAATTTCAGCCGAAGATGCCGAAAAGAAGTCTGACTGGTTGAAGGAAGTTATCGAAGTTGCCGGAGTGGATGGCATTTCATACACCAAGCAAATCGTTGATTTGGTCCGCGAACCATTCTTCCAATTGTTCCCTGTGACCGATGAAATGGTGGAATACCTCCAATCAGAAGACGGTCGCAAGGTTGCCGCCGCCTGGGAAAAGGCTTACACGGCCTTACCAGAAGATACGGATGCTGCCACTTACATGGCAACCATCCGTGGTATTCAAAACGAATTGGAAATCAAGGGTCGCAACCTTTGGAACCCAATCCGAATTGTGACAACCCACCAAGTCCAAGGACCAAACTTGCCAGAAATGCTCGTTTTGTTGAACAAGGAAGAAGTTCTCAAGACGATGGCTGACGTTAAGGCTAAGTACTTACAATAAGAACAAATTAACAACCGCTTTGATCTATTGGGTTGAATCATTCAAAACAGTTACCAGTCTTTGGTAACTGTTTTTTGTTATAATAAAAATAAATTCAGGAAGTAAGAGGTTGGCAAATGCTACGAGTATATAATACCTATAGTTTAGAAAAAGAACCGTTTACCCCCCAAGTGCCGGGTGAAATCACGATGTATTTGTGTGGACCCACGGTTTATAACTACATTCATATTGGTAATGCTCGATCAGCGGTCGCCTTTGATACGATTCGACGTTACTTGGAATGGCGCGGTTTTACCGTAAACTTCGTATCCAACTTTACCGACTTGGGTGACAAGGTGATTGCCCAAGGTGAAAAGGAAGGGCTAACCGAAGAAGAGGTAGCGGATAAGTATGCGGCGGCCTTTGGTGAGGATGCCGGTCAATTGAACGTGAAGCCAGCAACAACTCGACCACGGGCAACTGAATATATGGAAGAAATGGTCGACTTTGTCCAAAAGTTGATTGACCAGGACCAGGCTTATGTTGTCGGTGGGGATGTTTATTTTTCAACTAAAAAGTTCCCGAATTACACCGCTTTGTCTCATCAGAAAATGGATGAACTGGAAGAAAATGCGGCTGGACGTCTGGGTGAGGAAGACCAGGACCAAAAACAAGATCCGGCAGACTTTGCTTTGTGGAAGGCTGAAGATCGCGAAGGGGTGACAGCTTGGCCATCACCATGGGGACCGGGCCGACCAGGTTGGCATTTGGAGTGTTCAGTAATGAACGACCAACTTTTGGGCGAAACGATTGACATTCATGCTGGTGGAATTGATTTAACTTTCCCTCACCACACCAATGAATTGGCTCAGTCGGAGTCTTACCACCACAAGCAGTTCGTCCGTTACTGGCTCCATAATGGTTTCGTTAACGTTAATGATGAAAAAATGTCGAAGTCCTTGGGTAACTTTGTGACAATCCACGATTTGCTGCAAGAAGATATTGATCCGCAAGGGCTCCGATTCTTCTTGGCTAAGACTAATTATCGTCGGGCGATTTCATACAGCGCCGACCGGTTGGCGCAGAGCCAGGCTGAATTAGATAAACTTTACCGGACTTACCAGGCCTTGGAAAAAGCTCAAGTTCAATTAGTTAAGGAAGTTACGCCAGAGGTGCAAAGCCAAGTTGGTGAATTAGACCAGGCGTTTGTGGCCGCGATGGATGATGACTTTAATACGGAAAACGCTGTGACAGTGATTTTCGACCTGGCAACTCTGATTAACCGCTTGCTGGCAGAAACGCAGTTGACGCGGGGAGATGCCGTGTTGCTAAAAAATCGCTTGCAAACGTGGTTGGGCATCTTTGGTGTGGAAAACCTGGAGCAAGAAGTCGAGTTAACCCCAGACCAAGAGAAGATGCTTGAAGAGCGACGTCTTGCTCGAGAAAATAAAGACTTTGCAGCTTCGGATGACTTGCGAGACCGCTTATTGGCGACCGGTTTAGTTGTTCGCGATAGCTCGCAGGGGCAAACTTGGGAAATGAAAAAGTAAATAGCGAACCTTATTTAATTCTAATAACGGTCATTTGTTTGATAGACGAACAAATGACCGTTATTTTGTTTCAAAAATAGACTTTGAATATTTCTCAACGATATTAAATAAAAGTGTTGACGAGGAGTGTGAATCTGGGTATACTAGTTATTGTT
>NZ_DF967990.1 GCF_001047075.2 Fructobacillus ficulneus | reverse complement strand
TCTGCTCGCTTTAGATGTATGTCAGATTAATGGGGTTTCTTCCTTTGTTGGCTGCTAATCATGCTGCTGGTGGGCTTTAGATGTATGTCAGATTAATGGGGTTTCTTCCTGCCGGTTCAGGAATGACACTAAACGATTAGCTTTAGATGTATGTCAGATTAATGGGGTTTCTTCCGCCTGATAGTTTTATCAATTTTGACCAGTCGCTTTAGATGTATGTCAGATTAATGGGGTTTCTTCCTTTTGTCGCGTGATGTGTCAATTCAATATGGCTTTAGATGTATGTCAGATTAATGGGGTTTCTTCCCAGGCCGATACCTAGAGGCGAGTCAACGCTGCTTTAGATGTATGTCAGATTAATGGGGTTTCTTCCGATTTTCT
>NZ_DF967989.1 GCF_001047075.2 Fructobacillus ficulneus | reverse complement strand
GCTAGGTCTAAATATTTACTTCAACTTTTGGGGTACAGGTCATAAATCTGTTAAATCATTTTTATTAGCAAAAATGTATTGAAGGTTCTTATCATTTTGTAATATGTCTTTAATTCCTTGAACGTTGCTAAAACCTACGCCAGTCAGCTGGAGAAATTTTAGATTTGGTAGTTGTCCTAATTCTGCCAAGGCATTTGTGCCAGTTGTGCCTTGATTTTTTAAAGCATCCGAGAGTGTTGCGGTACCACCTTCGTCATCATAGGAGTAGGAATCGTCAGGTGTGAAATAATTGGCAATATTATCAGTATCATCATCTACATTAGATTTTCCGTCTCCAATTACAGTGATACTTTCCAAAGAGGTTGCATACTTTGCTCCCTCAACACTGGTAATGTTACCTGAGGTAATCTTAATCGACTTTACTTGGCTAACAATTGATTTAGTTAATGGATCGTTTTTGTTCATTAACTGCTCTGAAACTGCACTAGCAGTGACTGCCTGGCGCAAAGTGGCATCTGGCATCCAACTAGCAGCATCATCAGTAGTAGTAGTATCATCAGTAGTAGTAGTATCAGCCGATACTTTTGTTTGAGTTGTTCCGAATGAAGTATTCGAATGCAACTGGCTAATTCCGGTCATTGCAATAACTGAGGTCATTACTAAGCCTGCCGAAAAGAGGCTGTTACGCCACCGATTAGACTCTTGAATTTCAAATTTTTGAACTCGTGTTTGCATTGTTGTATCCTTTTCTCCATTCAGAGCTTTTTATTTCAATAATTAAAATCATTTTAACTCTAATGAAATCAAATAGCAATGAAACAGAAACAGAATGATTCTCATCTATCTTTAAACACAAAAAAACCGGTTCATTTCTGAACCGGCTTTTTAGGATTGCCCCTGCTGGGATCGAACCAGCGCATGGAGGTACCAAAAACCTCTGCCTTACCACTTGGCCAAGGGGCAATGCTTCTATTTTGCCCGAAGCGAGGGCAATGGGAGCGGTAGGATTCGAACCTACGAACCCGAAGGAACGGAGTTACAGTCCGTCGCGTTTAGCCAGACTTCGCTACACTCCCATGTGCTAAACAACTATTCTATAATAACAATTATTAGCCACTCTGGCAAGCTTTTTTTCTAAATTCGTTATTTAAAATAAACAATCCCAGAAACGTGTCCGCTGTCATCGTTATCGTTGAATCATCTTTAGCACAATGTTTGTTTATTTAAAAAGACTCGTTACTTACCAGATTTTAATTCTTTCAGCTGGAGCGACCCACATACCGTCCCCTGCCTGGGTTTGGTAAGTTTCATGGAAATCATCAAAGTTCGGTAGGATGACATTCGTGCGCAACTTACCTGGGGCATGAACATCAATCTTAGCGAGCATGGCCAGATATTCATCCTTGGCCTTTTGCCGCCACAAGGTCGCAAAGTTTTCAAAGAATTCTTTGGCGCTAAAGTCCGGTTGAGCCTTAGCTGCCGCTAAGGCAGCGGAAACCCCACCCAAGTCAGCAACGTTTTCAGAGACTGTTAAGTGGCCATTAATTTTCGAACCGGCCGAATCCTGGCCTTCAAAGCGGTCAATGACCGCTTGTGTCTTCTTCTCGAAGTTGGCAAAGTCTTGCTTAGTCCACCATTCCTTCAAGTTTCCCTTTTCATCATAGCGAGCTCCGTTGGTATCGAAGGCGTGGGTGATTTCGTGGGCAATGACCGTTCCAATCCCACCAAAGTTTTGACTGGCAGTCTGATGGTAATCGTAGAATGGTGCCTGCAAAATTGCGGACGGGAAAACAATTTGGTTGAATTCTGGTGAATAGTAAGCGTTCACCAAGTCACCCGGCATCTCCCACTTGTCACGGTCTGGGGTCTGACCCCAGTGACTAAAGGTATCCTTCACTGCTGCCTTCGAAAAGACCTGAATGTTATCCAATAATGACAAGGCTGGATCGACCTTCCGGTCTGCCAAGTAAGCCGGGATTACTTCCGGATAACCAACCTTAACTTGCAAGGCTCGTAACTTAACTTTGGCTTCCTTCCGCGTTTCGGCTGACAGCCACTTCTGATCATCAAAGCGACCATCATAAACATCAATCAAGTCTTGAACCATTTGTTCAACATCTTTTTTAGCATCGGCACCAAAGTAGGTTTGGCCATACCACCGACCAACAACTTGGGCAAAGAAGGCTCGAGCTTGACGGAAGGCTGACTTATCAGCCTTAACCGCTTCACTGGCACCCGATAATTTTCGACCATAGGCACCGGCAGCTACCCGGGTTTCATCCCCAAGGAATGGCGCAACTTCTAAGGCATTTTTGACAACTGACCAAGCTAAGATCATGTCAAAATTTTCTTCTTGGTAGACCTTGTGGGCATTTTCAAAGAATTGGCCATCATAAACGATGACCTTATCCAAGTCTGAGCCAACCAATTCTTGCAGGACCGTGTTAATTTGATAATCTGGGGTCTTTTCAGCCAAGTCAGCTAAAGACATTGGATGGTAATTCCGCCAATAATCCGACAAAGTTTCGCGGGAACTCTCGGTATCAGCCAAGAGTTGGTCGAAGGCCAAGGTTTTTTCAACCAAGTCTTGGGTCTCTTGGTCATCAAAGCCAAACTTCTTTAAAAGTCCAGTTGCCATTTCTGACCAGGCACCAAGCAAAGACTCCTTGGTAGCAGAATCTTGGTAGCTAGTAACATCCGGCAAAATTAACGATGGGTCAGCCAACCAGAGTTCGTTCCGGTCAGTATTCTTCGAATCGGGGCTAATGGTTGGGGCTAGTGGTGTTGTGTAAGAATCCAAAATCAATTGGCCTTCGGCTTTTTGGAAGTCTGACCAGGTTTTAATTTTTAGTAATGGTGCCAAGAACTTTTGCACTTGACCACTCTCGTCTTCGCCTCGTTTTGACCAATCCTTGGTCAATTGGTGGAGAGCAACAAATTCCTTAAGGGCTGGGACATCTTCTTCGCCAGCTTCCACTTGGGCCAAAACTTTGCGTTCCAAGTCCTCAATTTGGTCGGCCAAATCGTAAAACCCACCCGTCACCGGCTTATCGGCCGGAATCTTAGCCTGGCTGATCCAGTCGCCATTCACGGCTTGGTAAAAATCATCGCGGTAATTTTTTGTCATTTGCTTCTCCTTCAGTATCATTCTTACTTGCCATTATGCTGATATTTCGCTAGAATTGCAAACTTATGGCTAATAAAAAGGTAGACCTTGCTTGGGCCTACCTAATTTTATTAAATTTAACTAAGAGTTTCGGATCCGGCATCCTTGGGTAAGGTTAAGACTTCCAATAGTGGGTAGAGTGATAGTATTCCAACTAATAGGAAGGTTAGTTGATAAGCAACCCGCAACGAAACAACCTGACTTAACAAGGCGACAATCGTTGCTGCTAAGCCAACGCCAAAGGCCTGCGCCAACATTTGTAAGACAGAGGCCAAGGTGTTCGCGGAATTCTTTTGTTCCTTGGTTAATTCGGAGTATGAAAGCGAGTTGTAGGCTGTCAAAGCCAGTGACCGCCCCACCCCCGAAAGAAAGGCTACGAGGGCAATCACAGCCTTGATGGTCCCCGCCTGGAAGCCAGCCATGGCAAAGGTTGAAAGTGAAGCCAGGGCCAAAGCAACGACCAGGGCATACTTGTAGCCTAAGTGTTGAATAATAAAAGTCGTAAAGGGCTTAATAAAGATATTCCCTAAGAAAATGAAAATTACATAGGTCCCGGCGGTGATTGGCGACCATTTGAAGACAACCTGCAATATCAGTGTTAATAGGTACGGCAAGGCCCCAATCGTCAACCAAAAGATTGATCCACCGGTTTCATAGACACGGAAAGTCTTCACCTTCAAAGGTTCTAATGAAAAGAGTGGTTCATCCACCGTTTGTAAGTGGCGCCATGATAGAACAAAGAAAATAACAGCCACGGCTAGGCAAAGGATTCCCCAGACCAACAAACTCAACCCATGCGATAGCACTTCAGCTGCAATTAACAACGCACCCGCTGCCACCGCGACCAAGAGAAAGCCAACCAGGTCAAAGGGCGCTGCGACCCGGTCATTATCATCAATCAGATAAGTAAAGCCAAAGAAAATAATTAACAAACCAATTGGTAAGTTTAAAAAGAAAATCCAATGCCATGACAAAGAATTAATCACGTACCCACCCAATAAAGGAGCAATCGCTGGGGCAATCAGGGCCGGCCAAACCAGATAAGACAAAATTTGGAGCATCTTTTTTGGTTCAGTATTTTCTAGAATAATTAACCGACCAACAGGCACCATTAAGGCCCCCGCCATCCCTTGGATGGCCCGCATAATTAATAGGTAGGTTAAGTTGTTAAAGAGACCCGCCAAAACGGACGACACCGTAAAAAGGCCAACCGCAAACAGGAATAAATACTTGCGTCGCATCTTTTTAGCCAACCAACCTGATAGCGGAATAAAAATCGCTGCAAATAGCATATAAGTTGATACTAATAGTGAAGCCGTACTTTGCTGAACATGAATATCGCTGGCAATTTGGGGTAAAGCGGTTGTCACAATCGTTGAGTCCAGCATTTGCATAAATAAGGCTGCTGCGACAACGAGGGCCGCTTTCTTCATTTGAGAAAAGGTCATTTGTGATTTTTGGGTCATCAAATACTCCTAAAATTATTTTTTAGTCAAAACTCTAAAGTTCAAATATCCAAATTTTTATTTTAGTCTTCTTCTAGTAAAAAAACAATTTAAAGCAAAAAATGACCTGTACCCCAAAAGTTGAAGTAAATATTTAGACCTAGCT
>NZ_DF967988.1 GCF_001047075.2 Fructobacillus ficulneus | reverse complement strand
CTCGAGGCGCAATTCAGACAAGTAGCGATTCTAAAGGCCTTGGACCTAAGCCCAACAACCTACCACTATTGGAAGCGACGCTTTCGTGCAGGCGAACCTGACCAAGAATTACGGGATATGATTCGTTCGCTGTCTTCAAAATATGCCTATTATGGCGTTCGACGTATTTGGGCTATGCTACGAAAGACAAGTAAGTACAGCCAAATTAACCATAAAAA
>NZ_DF967987.1 GCF_001047075.2 Fructobacillus ficulneus | reverse complement strand
GGGAAACGGGAAACGGGAAACGGGAAACGGGAAACGGGAAACGGCAATTTAAAAATTTGTGACTTCTATTTGCTTATGCTAATATTTGAACCTCAAAGTAAAAATAAATCATTTCAAAATAAGAGGAAGATTACGTTGCGGTTTTAAGTATGACATCCACACTCTTTACCCAATTTGTTAGTTTTTCTGAAAGATGTTAAGTTACTTTTATTGTTTAGAATCTAATCAAGACAGGAGCGAGTGGGATGAATTTAAAAAATAAAGCAAATATCCTTGTGATGAATTGGTGGGTTCACCAATGATAAATTATAGCCTTCAAAGAATTTTAAAAACAAAACGCTTTTGGATAGTCATGTTCATGATGACGATAATTACTATTACGGATGCTGTGCAACATGTTGTTCTCTTGAGTGGGATTTCTTTAGCTAAAAATATGTGGCTCAATACTTTTATGGCTAGTAGTGTAGGTGGTATATACGGACACTTGCTAACCATATTTTTATTAGGACTATTCCCAGTTTGGCTACTTTTAGGTGTTGGATTTGCTCTATCGAACGATTTTTCAACGGGTCAAGCGTATAACGTAGTCAGTCGAATTGGTTTGGCTAAATACATTCGTGGGCATTACTATGCGGCTGGCATTGCTGGTGTCATCTTATTTGCTGTCCCTTTGCTTGTTAATTTACTCACTGTAGCGATAATTCAATTGTTGGATGTACGTAAAAGTGATGGGCAGATGAGAATTTTATATAATCGTGGAAAAATTCCAGATTTAGAAAAATATCATTTTTTGTGGTGGCAGTTAGAACATCCAGTTGTAACGTATTTCTTATATTTAGGACTATTTTTAATTGCTGTGATTTTGACCTCAATGCTAATGGTCTCACTATCCTTGTTGTTCAATAATTTTTACCAAATTTTATCTTTAGTAGTCCTTACCACAGTCATCTTAGGCAGTCAGATATTCAACATTGGTAGCTTGTTGCAAACTTTCGCATTCCTATTGCATTTCCCCGATTGGGTTCATAACTGGCTGACTTTCTTAAGCATATTGCTGGTTGCCAATGTTGTGATATACCTTTGGCGTCATTCAGGAGAATTACAATGATAGGTGAACGTAAATTCTGGTTATCGACTATTACTGTTTTTCTAATGCTTGCCATAATTTATTTAGTCACTATTAATTGGCCTTCGACAACGTACATTGATTGGCGTGAGCGTGAAGTTGTTCACGGTAACTATTTTAATATACTCATGTGGCAATCTTGCTTAGCAATCCCTGCTCTACTCTACTGGGCGACTAATTATCGTTTACCAATCCAAACAATTATTCGTCTCAATGAGCACGGGCAGCTTGGAAAGAGGATTAATCGAAGAACAGATTTTTTGGTAAGCACCTATTGTCTTTTATTTTATGTCATGCCGTTTTTCAGACTAGCTACGATACAGCTTAATGAGGCTCAATTGGGTGAATTTGTAACAATATGGTCGTGTCAGGTTATTTTGTCTGGCCTTTGGTTATTGGTTGTCATTTACTTGATTCTAATTATCTATAGTTATTGTCAGAAAAATATTTTCATGGTATCTCTTGGAACTTTAATTACAGTCACGACTATTTTTCAAGCTCAAACGTTACAACAATCAGCTTTCACACTTGTAGCTGTCACAACTAACTTAGGGATAGATCGAGTGGGGACGTTAATTCATCGGACGTTGATTAATGGCGTGATTATGTTCTTAATTTTGCAGTCCTTAAAGTTAATCTTAAGTAAATTAATTTGGAGGTGGGAATGGTTCGATTAGATTGGAAATTGTACTTTTCAGTTATGGTAGTAATGGGCTTACTCTTCCAAATGCTTTTGTACAGCCAAACCGGGGATACCCCCATTTATTTTGTTGATAATAGTACTCGAATACTTGTTGTTAAATTAACGTACTTCGCGCTATTGCTTGCACCAATGGTTATGACGATGGGATCTATGAAAATTTGGCAAACAGGAGCCTATTTAAATCGTTTGATTCGGATGCGTCACTTAGAAAAATTACTGGTTGAAATGTATCTGAGGTCCTTGGTCATTGTGTTAACGCCGGTTTTGATTTTGTGTTTGGGCAATCAAATTTTAGTGGGAAGATTACTCTGGTCACAGACCTTCGCATTAGGTCTTTCCTATGCATTAGCAGTAGGCGTTTATGTGGCCATTGAATTACGGTTTAATACTAGTGTGGCCATTTTAAGCAGTTCTTTTTTATTGTTGTCGACGGGATTAGGTAGTCAACAATTAAAACTATTCGGTCCATTTGTCTTTCAAAAGGTGACTGCTATCTGGCAAATTCCAGCAGTATTCGGTGCTCTTATTTTGTTATTTTTGTTAATCAGTGTTCAGGTGAAACGCCAGGACTTCATGGAGAGGGGAAACTATGATTCGAATTGAACATGCAGTTAAATATTTGGATAAAAAGGTTGTTTTAGATGATGTGAACCTGGAATTTGAGGATGGGAAAATTTATGGTTTGCGGGGGCGCAATGGGGCTGGAAAGACGATGATTTTACGAGCAATTGCTGGTTTGATTCATTTAAAACATGGCACAATCACGATTGATGGTCAAATCATCCACCAAGATATTGATTTTCCACCAGAGTTGGGTTTGCTGATTGAAAGCAATAATGTTTTGCCAGATTTTACCCTCCGGAAAAATTTGCAGCTCCTGGCTAAAATTAGAAAAGTAGCTACGGATGAAATGATTGATGAAGCCATTTTGCGTGTTGGTCTAGATCCGAAAGACCGGCGTAAGGTTCGACAGTATTCCTTGGGGATGAAACAGCGGGCAGCTATTGCTCAAGCTATTTTTGAGCAACCAAAGTTGATTTTATTAGATGAGCCAACTAATGCGATTGATTTGGATGGTGTTAAAAGCATGCGAGCAATTTTTGAACAAGAAAAGCAACGGGGGGCTAGCATCATATTAGCAAGTCATAACCCTGAAGATTTAAGCGTCTTAGCTGATGAAGTCATTGACATGGCGGAAGGGAAAGTGATCAATGCGCAATAGTAAAGTTATTACGCGTATCGTATTTGCAGGAATTATTTTGATTTTATTTGGGAGCATCTTATTGAATTATGTTCACCATCAAATGAGTAAGGGTGCGGCCAAGCGATACGTGCCGACAGTTAGTAAGAATGCTAATGGCCAACTAGTAACTAAGTCAAATAATCCTGCAAAAGCTTTTACCTTAACGGGGCCAACAAATGGAAAAACTGTCAAGCAGATTGGAATACATTCAGGTTTTTATGATGCTCATATCATTGGCGGTGATTCACAGTATTGGGATAGTGCCACTAGCCTTAAAGATGAAGTTGGCCACTTGGTGACTGAGAGCGATTCGATAAATTTAGAGGCGGGGAAAAAGGTCGTATTGACACCGTCCAAGTTTAAACCATTGGTTAAACAAAATGGTAGCTATGTCATTACCAATCCGGGGAACTATTTACCGGACACACAGATTCCAACTGGGAAGTACAAAGTGACTTTTTCAGGTAATTTGGCACCGATGTCAGCCACACCGACATCTAAATCAGGTTCGTTGTTAATGATCCAACTGATGACTTATGACCAACAGACCATTCCGTTAGCAAGTGAAAAGGACCACTATAATGTGACTATGTACCAGTCAGAAGATGGATCTAGTACGGAGACTGGCTCTGGGGTTATTTCAATTGAAAAAAATCGGTTACTCCATGTAACGATGGTATTCATCACTGACCCTAATACTAAAATAATTTTGACTCCTATTAAATAATTTTAGATTTTTTGAAGAGTAAAAAAAGCCGATGAGATTATATAATCTCATCGGCTTTTTGGGGGTAAT
>NZ_DF967986.1:142444-214076 GCF_001047075.2 Fructobacillus ficulneus | reverse complement strand
GCTTACTTTCGTCAAGCGTTTTTTCAAGGATTTTCTAAATTATTTTACAAAGCCCGATACGACTGAATTAACCGGTCAACCTCTTGGCAGGTTTCCTGCCAATCATCATTTTTCAACACGGTAGCATGACCTTCAAGTTCCTCAGGAAGTTGTAAATCACGTTTAAATTCCGGAGCAGTTAATCGAACATGAACAGCTGCCTGGTCGTCCCCTCGATCAACCAACCGCTTCTCGAGCTTAGCAACATCCCCAATCGTGACGTACCAAACCCAGGCCTGACTACCTAACCGCTTTAAATAGGTTTCTGCCCCCTTCGTATCTAAAACGATGCAAGCCAAGGAACTTTGCTCCCAGCCCTTCTGCAATCCTTCCATGGATGACCCGTAGTCTGCCTGACTATAATGAACTGATTCTAAGTAGTCGTTTAATAGGAAAGAACTTGCACTTTCAAAATAATAGTCGACTCCATCAACCTCGCCAATTCGCTTTGCCCGAGTAGTATGGGTAATTACTTGAGGGACCTGCCACCGGTCTTTTAAATAGCTGGCAATCGATGTTTTCCCTGCACCTGCGGGTCCGGTTAAAACAATCACTTTATTTTCAGTCATGATTTTCATTTCTCCGCCATTTATCTTATAGTCAGCTTAACATCAAACAATTCGACAAGCCAGTTAAAAGTTGGTACACTTGTCAATGATTAAATTAAAATAAAGTGAGAAAAGATATGAATATCATTAAACGTGCTTTTGCTCGCGAATCCGTTGCCGGTTATTTGGAAAAAGATCAGCAAATGGAACGAGTATTGACGACGAAAGATTTAATTGGCTTGGGAGTTGGAACCGTGATTGGTTCTGGAATCTTTATTCTTCCTGGTCATGAAGCTGCTAGCCATGCTGGACCAGCAGTTGCAGTCGCTTTTTTGGTTGCTGCGCTCTTCTCTGGAATTTGCGGCATGGCCTTCGCTGAATTTTCATCTGCTATGCCCGTGGCCGGTTCAGCCTACTCATATGGATCCGTTATCTATGGTGAAATCATCGGTTGGATCTTGGGTTGGTCATTGATTTTGGAGTACTTCTTAGCCGTCTCTGCAATTGCGACTGGATTCTCCGCCTACTTCAACAACCTCCTTGGTGAAATGGGCTGGTCCCTACCACACGCCCTCCAAGCCGGACCTGGCGAAGGCGGTGTCGTTAATTTGATGGCCGTGGTCGTCATCTTGATTTCAGCTTTGATTCTCTTTGCCGGTGTCAGCCAATCAAAGAAGATTGAAAATGCCGGTGTGGTTTTGAAGGTTGCCATTATCTTGCTCTTCATCATCGGTGGTGCCTTCTTTATTAAGGGACACAATTACTCTGACTTTTATCCAAAGCAATTCCGGACAGGTCTTTGGGGTATGGGTGGATTGACTACCGCAACTGCTTCCATCATCTTCTCGTTCTTAGGCTTTGATACAATCGCTGCCCATGCGGCCGAAGTTAAGAATCCCAACAAGACCATGTCACGAGGAATCTTAGGAACAGTTGGAATTTCAGCCGTTCTCTACACCCTCTTCGCGATTGTTTTGACCGGTATTGTCAATTACAAGAAGTTGGGTGTTGATGATCCCGCAGCCTTTGCCCTCCAGGCTGTTTCACAAAATCAATTCTCAATCGTCATTACGATTGGTGCTTTGATTGGAATGTTTACCGCTATCCTGGCTTTGATTTTCGCTTCATCACGGTTGGCTTATTCATTCGGTCGTGACGGTCTCTTGCCTCGTAGCCTTGGTAAGGTCACTCCCCGTCATCGCTTGCCTCAAAATGCCTTGGTCGTTGCCATTGTTGTGGAAGCCTTCTTGGCTGGTCTAGTACCATTGAGTACCCTGGCCAACTTGATTAACATCGGAACCTTAATGGCCTTCCTCTTTATCAGCTTCGGCGTTCTCTTCCTCCGCAAGCGCAAAGATTTGGCTCATGACGGCTTCAAGATGCCGCTTTACCCAGTTTTGCCTGCCGTGGCAGCCTTGCTTTCACTCTTCTTGATTATCCGTCTCCCAATGGAAACCTTGAAGTTGTACGGTATCTGGGTCATTATCGGTTTGGTTTGGTACTTTGCTTATGGTATCCGCCATTCATCATTGAATAAAAAATAAACACGGTTACCTTAGTAATCAAATTAAAAAACGCTGGTCCTCTCGGATCAGCGTTTTTTAATTTAATTTATAGTTCCACTGCATCTTGGCTAGCCAAGAGACGCTCATAGGCTCCCGGTTCAACAGCCACTAATGCTGGTTTAAGGGTTGCCACAACTCCAGCGTAGTCAAAGTCATTTTGGTACAAAGCTTGTCCGGCCTCCAAGGCCATCGCCACCTCACTGCTAGTTTCACGATAGCGGTTTGCATACTGCAACAGGGCAACGGCCAAATCTGCTTGAATTAGCACTTCTTGGGCCTCTTCTCTGAGAGTATCAAAATCAGCCGCCACGATATTCAATTGCCGCTGGATTTCATCCAAATCTGCTTCACTGGTGTAAACCGTTTCATCGAGTCGCTTGATTTCATCACTAACTGAGAAAAAATTCGTTAAGAAGGTCGCAGGTAGGCCTGGCAAATCCCGTCGTTCCAAAGACCGCTTCAATCCCCGGATTTGATCAATATAGTCAATGGTATGCTTCTTAGCAGATTCCAAGGCTGGTTGGAACTCTTCAATTTGCTTAAACAAGGTAACTTGGTCATCATCAAGCTGAGCTAAGGTCGTCAACCAATTTTCTTGAATTTCGACCGCTTGGCTATACAGCAAGTCGTGATCCTTTAATTGCTTTTGGATCTCTTGCTGACTGGCCATCAGGTTATCAATTTCAATATGATAACCAGCATTTTGTTCTTCCTCATCATGGACAAGAGCGAACCGTCCCTTTAAGTAAGTTAATTCAATCAGCAAAGAATGATTTTGTTCCTTAACTCGGTCAAATCGCTGGTTCACCAAATCTTGTTGGCCAAAGTAGGCCCGATAGGCTTTGTATTCTTTTTCTAGCAAATCATACAAGGCTTGAATTTTCTCACCCAGTTTTTTTGAAATACTATCTGTTTCCTTCAATTTTAATTTGGCAACCGCAGCCAATCCCTGCAATCGGTCACTATCAATATCGTCGAGGGCCGCCTGGACCTCAGCGGTTTTAAAAATAACACCACGGTCGGCTAGTTCCTGCCAACTAGTTAGCAGTTCATTTATTTGATCTAAGTATTTAAAATTAAAGCTAGCAACGAAAATCGGAATATTTTGCATAAAATCAAGAACTTGTCCCGTTAACATGCCCAATTCTTCAAACTTTTCAGCCGCCTGAACTCGTTCGCTCTTTTCTGCCAAGTCTTGGTATTCTTGGTACGATTCTTCTACTTCTTCTAAGAAGTCTAGCAATGCCGGTCCGGCTGGGCCATAGACGCCATCGTCTGCAGCAATCTTTTCTCGAATCGCTGGATACTCTTGGTGTAACTGGTCAACAGCCTGGTGTTGCATCTGACTTTGTCGGTCCAACTTTGCTAAACCAGACAAAACTTCCTTTTGGAGTTCTGAAGCTTCCGTCATCAAATCAAAGAGATCTTGCAAAACCTTTCTGGTTTTCCAAACGTTTAAACCAGCGGCCAGGTTCATGGCATGGCTAATTTCTTGGTCAATTTCCAAAAAACGGTGATTACGTAAATCTTTGTATACTTTTTCTAATTCCTGATATTCTTTTAGTGCTTCACCCGTTAAGGCTGTTTTACGAGCCTTTGCCAAGTCCTTTTCAGCATCTGTATCAGTCAACGCTTTTTTTGCCAGGGCAAAATCACTTACTTGTGAAGCGGCCTTGCGTTGTGCAAAGACAGCCCAGGTGAAACCAATCCCCAATGCAACAATCACGATTACGGTCAAAATAATCCACATATGTATTAAGCCCTCAACTTTGTCTACTAATTACTTTAACAATACACTATTCACAAAATAAAAAGCTGGTCCTGCTGAGCTTTTATCCTTTTCTTAATCTTTTTTAGGATTTCTTGCTTTTGGTTAATTTGATAGAGTCTAATGTAATCTTCAAGTTGGTAAAGTTCATTGTCTTTCTTGCCTTTATCCTCTAAATTTGTTAAGCTAGTAGGAGTTGTATTGAGTAGCAGTCGGTAAAGAAGCGCGTCAACAACGTCCTAACTCGTTAGTAAGGACTTAGCTACAGTCACTGAGAAACGTTTTTCCTTGACGTTGCACGCATCTGGTGCCGGCCCTCAAATGTACAGCAAAATACATTTTGGAGGACATATACATGTCACGTTATACTGGACCAAAATGGCGTATTTCACGTCGTTTGGGTGTTTCACTTTCTGGAACTGGTAAGGAATTGTCACGTCGTGCTTACGCACCTGGTGACCATGGCCAAGGCCGTCGCGGAAAGGTTTCTGAATATGGAATGCAATTGAGCGAAAAGCAAAAGTTGCGTTTTACTTACGGTTTGACTGAACGTCAATTCCACTCTTTGTTTAACAAGGCTGGAAAAGTTCGTCAAGGTACTCACGGTACCAACTTCATGATCTTCTTGGAACGCCGTTTGGACTCATTGGTTTACCGTCTTGGTTTGGCAACTACTCGCCAACAAGCACGTCAATTGGTTAACCACGGTCACATCTTAGTTGATGGTAAGCGCGTTGATATTGCTTCATACGAAGTAACGCCTGGCCAAGTTATCTCAGTTCGCGAAAAGTCAAAGAACATTGTGCCTATCCAAATCGCTGTTGAATCAGTGGTTTCACGTCCACAATTCGTTTCATTTGATGCCGAAAAGCTTGAAGGTACTTTCGTTCGTTTGCCTGAACGTGAAGAATTGGATGCTGACATCAACGAAGCTTTGATCGTCGAATACTACAACCGTTTGGGATAATCTTTATTACCCTTTACTGGTTGAAAAAGTCACTGTTAATGCAGTGGCTTTTTTTGTGTCTCCAAGCATTTTTCCGTATAATTAGGGTCAAAGCATTTTTTAATTTTTTAGGAGGACAATTCGATGGATGATGTTAACAGCCGCTTAGAGCAAAGCCAACAAGGCAATGGTGGCCCAAAAATAAACCCTGATGAACAACGACTCTACTTGGGTACTTTTCGCGAACGTGTAGTGGTTGCTGTCAAAGAATCTCAAGTCTATGACCAAACCGTCCAAAGTCAAGTCAAGGCAGCCCTCAGTGCTTGGCCAGAAACGACCCTTTTGATTGACCAGGATTTGTGTGGTGATAGCTACACTGATTATTTGACTATGGCTGTCACAAATAATCATGCCTACACGCTACTCTCAAACACGGAGAAAACGACACAAACAACGGATCCCTATGCCGTTGTTTTAGCAGCTAAAACGGCAATTAACCAAGAAAATATTAATTTGTAAGCTCGGGTAGCCGATGCTGACCCTCTTTGGTATTTCTAAAAACTCTCGACGATACAAAGGAACTTTTAATGTCCGGACAAAAACCACTCGCTTTTCGCATGCGACCACAAAAAATTGAAGACATTGTTGGTCAACAAGACCTGGTCGGCGACAATAAAATTATTTGGCGGATGGTCGAAGCCAAGCGTCTCTCGTCCATGATTTTGTATGGACCGCCAGGAACCGGAAAAACATCGATTGCTTCGGCCATCGCCGGTTCAACCAACTTTGCTTTCCGAGCCCTTAACGCGGCGACCGATTCTCAAAAGGATTTGCAGGTTGTGGCCGAAGAGGCTAAGATGTCCGGGACAGTCGTCTTACTTCTTGATGAAATTCACCGACTCAACAAGGTCAAACAAGATTTCTTGTTACCTCATCTTGAATCCGGGGCCATTATCTTAATCGGTGCGACAACTGAAAACCCCTATTTGAATGTCACTCCCGCTATCCGGTCACGGACACAAATCTTTCAGGTCCAGCCCCTAACGCCGGCTGATATTCAAAGCGGCATCAAGCGGGCCTTAACCGACACTGAGAACGGTTTGGGGTCCTATCAAGTTAACCTTACCGACCAGGCACTCAACCACCTTAGTCAAGCTACTAACGGTGACTTACGGTCGGCTTTAAATTCACTGGAACTCGCTGTCTTATCGACAAAGCCCGACTCAGACGGAATGATTCAAATTACCTTGGACGTTGTCGAAGAAACCACCCAACGCCAGTCATTGGTCGCCGATAAGGATGGTGATGCCCACTACGACATCATTTCTGCCTTGCAAAAATCAATCCGCGGGTCTGACGTTGATGCCGCTCTCCACTACGCAGCTCGGCTCATCATTGCTGGTGATTTACAAATCTTAGTTCGTCGACTAATTGTCATCGCCTACGAAGATATCGGCTTAGCTAACCCGAACGGGGTTCAGCGAGCGGTCACAGCTATCCAAGCTTCCGAAAAGCTTGGCTTTCCAGAGGCTCGAATTCCTCTAGCCAATGCCATCATCGAATTAGCCCTTTCGCCCAAATCAAATTCTGCCTACACGGCCATGGATATGGCCCTAGCTCAAGCCGGCCGGTCAAAGGCCCAAGCCATGCCGAACCACTTAAAAGACAGCCACTACCAAGGGGCCGAAAAACTTGGGCACGGCAATACTTACCTTTACCCCCACGACTACCCCAATGACTGGGTTGCGCAGGCTTACTTGCCAGAGGCGATTGCCGACGACAAGTACTTTAATCCTAAGGGGAACTCGACCTTCGAACAACAGCTCAAAGACGTTAATAAAAGCCTCAAAGACCAACAAGAACGTGGTCTAAAGTAAACAATACCAATTGTGCTATTTTGAAAAATTTATCAACAAAAATTGACCCATTTTACTCACAAATTAACGAATGTCAAGACTGGTATTTTATTCGTGTTTCTGTATACTATTAGTGAATACTCTGGTATGCGCATTGTCGCATTTACAGCTTTTTCCTTACAACCTTTTTATTTTGGACGGGGATCCCTCGGTAATGACATGCCCTTTCGTTTGGTCATCAGAGCCACCGGTGAAACGCCCACCTCGATAATTTCGAGGAAAATCTGAGCGACGATTAACGGTGCCAATAGAGTATCGTGGGCATGACCCACGGCCTGCCTTCGGGCGGGCTTTTTTTGTGCTTTTTATTTGTAGACCAAAGTTTTATAATAAAGGCAGAAAGCGAGGTTGATAACCATGACCCAAACATATCGTAATATTTTGGTTCCTGTTGATGGCTCAAAAGAAGCCGAAGCCGCTCTCCAGCGGGCCGTTCTTTTAGCCCAAGAAAATGACCAAGCAAGCCTAACGATTGCAACAGTCATCGATACTCGGGCGATTCAAAATATCAGCAGTTTTGATAGCACTGTTGTTGATACAATCGCCGAAGAATCCCATCAAACCCTGGAAACTTATAAAAAACAGGCTGAAACGGCAGGTGTAAAGAACGTGGCCTACCGGATTGACTACGGAACACCAAAAACCATGGTGGCCAATGATATTCCAACCGAAATCAACGCCGACTTAATCGTGATTGGGGCAACAGGTCTCAACACCGTCGAACGAATCGTCGTCGGCTCTGTCACAGCCTATGTCACGCGGACCGCTAAAACTGATGTTTTAGTCGTTCGTTAATTTAATATTTAACTAAAAAATCCTAGTGCCGTTTGGAAAACGATTACTAGGATTTATTTATTTTATTAATCATTATTGACCGTTAAAGGTCCCAACTTTTTCTTCACCCAATGATTCGAATGAGTATGAAATTTGTTGTTCCTTCTCGTAGGCTTCAAAGCCATACTGAACCATCATGTCAGCCAGCTTTGGGTTATCAATGTCTGAGTAGTCCCACAAGCGCTTAAAGAGCGACATGTTAGTAAAGCCAGGCAAGGTATTTGGTTCGCCCAAATATGGCACGTTATCAGCATCAATCAAGAAGTCCATCCGGGCTTCACCGGCCAAGTTCAAGACTTGGTAGGCCTTCTTGGCCATCGCCTTGATTTCTTCCGTGACTGCTGGTGGTAAGTTAGCGGGAATCTCATAAGAAACACCCGAGTTATCCACAAACTTTGACTGGTAGTCATACCAACCCTTACCATCTCCACCCTGGTCAGGAACCTGGTGGGCACCAATTTCAGAAACCAAAACGTCATCATTACCAATAACACCGACTTCTAACTCACGAGGACCGTTAACGGCGGCTTCGACCAAGACCTTGCGGTCATATTGGAAGGAGTCTGCCAAAGCAGCTGTGAACTCAGCTTCATTTTCAGCACGAGAAATTCCAACAGATGAACCCTGGTTGGCAGCCTTCACAAAGACAGGTGCTCCAAGTTCTTTTTCAACTCGGTCCCAAGTCAATGGCTGATCATCGTTTTGGTAAGTCACTAAGTACTTGGTGTTGCGAATCCCATTGGCAGTCAAGATTTCCTTGGTAATTACCTTATCAAAGGAAATGGCATGGCCCCGTAAAGCAGCCCCGACATAGGGCTTATTCAAAATTCGGAAGAGCCCTTGTAATGTACCATCTTCACCCAAATTACCATGGACAACTGGGAAGAAGATATCGATAGTTGGTAGGTCTTGCAAAGCCGCAATTGGTGATAGAATTTCATTTTGGTCAACTAAGGCCATGTATTCATCGACCAAAGGTTGTTCATCGGCCTGGTTCATAATTTTAAATGACCGGTCCGCGTCTAAGAAGTAACCGTTTTGGGCAATCGCAATCACCGATAAATCGTACTTCCCAGTCGCCTTGAGGGCCTGATAATAGTTATAGGCTGACCGCTTCGAAACATCGTGTTCCGAAGAGTTTCCGCCAAATAGTAAAACAACGTGCTTTTTGCTCATAAGTAGTTCCTCTATCGCCTGCTTTCGGCAAGCATTATGGGTAAAATATTCAAAATTGCACCCTTTCGGGCTAAATAACTTTGATTAATTGGTTAAGATAAATAATTTTTGGTCTCCTGAACATATGCCCAAATTTTTTCAGGGACTTCTTCAGGACCGTAGGCTAAAATTTGTTGGAAAAAATCAACCCGGATATACAACTTTTGCCACCTTGACCGCGTTTGGGCAAATGGTTCATTCACCAGGTCTTGGCGCCAAAGCTTTAATGAGAGCAAGAAATACTCAGCATATAGGCTATGCTTTTGAGTAAGCTTCAAAATAACACCAACTAACCGACCAATTTCACCCATTGTCAGGGCAGTATTCAGGTGCCGGAAGTTTGTCATCAGACATGCTACCATGAAGAGCTTATTCGCTCTGGGAATATCTGTGCGATCAAAAATAGTTCCCATGACATTAGCTAAATGGGTAAAGGCATGAACCCAACCATGACCCGGAACAAAGCCTCGCGTATCAACTTCTAACAAGGCAAACAAACTGATTTGTTCTACGATAGCCACTTTTAGCTGGACTGAAATGAATGGTTCTGCCAGTTGTTGGTCAACCGTCAACAAAATTGACAAAAGTGCTACAGAAAACGAACGACCATAAGCTCCATCGTTTTCTTCCTCTAAAATTTGACACAGTAAAATTTCGTCGTTAATCAATTCGGCAGTGAGCCAGGCCATTTGATCACTATTTAAATGGCCACTTTGAATGGCATTGCCTAAAAAGAAAAACGTGCCGGTATCGCGGATTTTTGCACTTGGCGAAGCCAGTTGGTGAACAAAAAATCTTAAGTCAGAATCTGAAATCAACTGCTGGTCTTCACCTTCATTGTCCGACCAAGCTTCCTGATAAACATGCATTTGCTCAAGAGCCATGGTTGAATCATGGGGACGGGGTGTTGGTTCGGCGGGATTGAGATCAACATTTTCCTTTAAAACATAGAGTAGCTCTGGCAGTGACTCATAAATATCACCGTTGCGGAGCTGATCTAGTAGAATCTTTATTTTTTCATGAATTTCTGCAAGTTCTTCCATACTTCTCCTTACAAATTAAATTCATTCGAATCGTTAAATGTCCGACTTTGTTGCTGGTAGGAAATCGACATGATTAAGCCGACTCCAATCATATTTGAGACCAAAGATGAACCTCCCTGCGAAATGAAGGGGAGCGGAATTCCCGTCAATGGTAACAAACCGATATTCATTCCGACGTTTTCAAAAACGTGGAATAGGACCATCATGATTACCCCGGTCGCAATGTAGGCATAAAAACCATTCCGGGCTTTAAACGTTGCCTTAATCATTCGATACATCAGCAAGAAGTACAAAAGAATTAAGAAAGCACCACCAACAAAACCAAAGGATTCACCCATGACTGAAAAAATCATGTCGGATTCACGAACCGGCACAAAGACCTTCATGTTTCCAAATCCAGAGCCCCACAACTGACCAGAACCAATAGCCTTCAAATTCTGATAGGTTTGGTAGCCAGTGTTGGAAGTATCTTGACCCGGATGCAACCAGGCATCAATTCGAGCAAACTGATAAGTTTGAAAACCTAAACCGCTCAAAATATTTCGACCGATTGTTGATGCGACCAAAAAAATCATGGCAGAACCAACGGCACCGGCGAAAGCAAAGATTGGTCCAAGGATGCGCCAAGTGATTCCAGAAACAACAACGATTCCAGCTGTAATCGCCAAGAAGACTAGTAAAGTTCCCAAATCGTTTTGCAAAGCAATCAAAAAAGCAATTGGCAGGAAACAACCTGCAATCTTGCCAAGTAAAAGCCAATCCGAGTCCACTCGGTGGACTGGGTTCAACCGGTTGTGGTTGGCCACGACCTTTGACAACATCAAGATATAGGCCGGCTTAACGAATTCAGCTGGCTGAATCGATATTGGTCCCAAAACAATCCAAGACTTGGCACCGGCATTGGCATACAAGGCTCGGTTATAGAAAATTAAAACGGCAATCAGTAAAACAAAAGAAAAAGCATAAGCAAACGGTGCTAACCGCCAAAGTTGGAAAGCATCAAAGCGCATGATTACAGCAATCATGACTCCCCCCGCAATCCAATAAGCCATTTGCATGACCACTGCCTTAATTGGCGAAGCATCTTTGCCACCATTTAAAATCGCAAAGTAAAGCGAGTACAAGCCGATTAACATCAGCAAAATTAAAATCAAAATCATTCCCCAGTCCAACTCAGAAGCTGATGGGCGGTCAGTTTTGTGTGATGCGATTCGTTGCATGATGAATCTTCCTTTGCAGAATAAATTTAAAGCATAATATGTACATAAACCCCCTGCCGGAGCAAAGGATTCTCTTAAAAAATTAATGGTAGAGATTAAATGAGGCCAAAATTGCTTGCAAGGCTTCATCAGTTGACTGAGCGGTCGCAATAACAACTTGCTTACCTAAAACACCAGTATAGCTCCCCTGATTTTGTTCGATTTTGCCAATTGGTTGATTATCAACCAAAACCTGGATTTGGTCGTCCTTAGTTACTAAAGAAACACCAAAGCTCTGATTTTTTTTGCTCATGCCAACTCCTTACTTCTTAGACATCATGTGTTCCAACAATGCCCCTGTTCCCTTGGCCACGTTGTCCAATGGTGATTCTGAAACAAAGACTGGGACGTTCAAGCGGTCAGCCATAAACTTGTCCAATCCTTCTAACAAGGCACCACCACCAGTTAACATCACACCATGATCAATGATGTCAGCTGCTAATTCTGGTGGCAACTTTGAAAGTGCCAAGTGAGCTGCATCGGCGATTTGTACCAATGTATCATGCAAGGCAGATTCAATTTCGTTAGCGTTAACTGTGATTGTTTGAGGCATCCCCTCAAAGTTATCGCGACCACGAACGGTCATTGTCTTTGGATCATCAGACTGCAAAGCAGATCCAATTTCAATCTTAATGGTTTCAGCTGAACGTTCTCCAACTACCAAGCCATGTTCACGCTTCAAGTAGTTGACGATATCGATGTTCATACGATCACCGGCAACGCGAATTGATTCAGCAACCACGATATCACCCAATGACAAGATGGCGATATCTGAAGTTCCCCCACCCATATCGATGACCATTGAACCAACTGGCTTGAAAATATCAAGGCCAGCACCGATTGCAGCAACCTTTGGTTCGTAGTCTAAGTAGACCTTTGCTCCACCAGCTTTTTCAGCCGCTTGGATAATTGCCTTACGTTCGATTTCACTAATATTAGTTGGGGCACAAATCATAATGTTAGGCTTTGACATAAAGCCCTTTACATTCAACTTGTTAACGAAGTAAGTCAACATTGCTTCGGTAATATCGAAGTCAGAGATGACTCCATCCTTCAAAGGACGAACGGCCCGGATATTTCCGGGAGTTCGACCAACCATCCGATAAGCTTCGGCACCAACGGCCAAAACGCGGTCAGTCTTGTCGTCAACGGCGACAACGGAAGGTTCATTCAGGACAACGCCTTCGCCCTCAACATAAATCAAAACGTTGGCGGTTCCTAAATCAATTCCAATATCTTTTGCCATGGTTATTATTTCTCCAAAATTCATGTTCAGTAGGGCCAATAAATTCTAGGCATAGTACCCTACAATCTTTTAAATTATACCATACTTGACCAGTTTCGGCGTAGTCTTATAAATCTTTTAAGACAGCTTTAAAACCGTATTCGGAATTTCTTGTGCAGCCGAAACCAGACTAATCATAGCAGT
The DNA here is from genome assembly GCF_001047075.2 of Fructobacillus ficulneus. GTDB lineage: Bacteria > Bacillota > Bacilli > Lactobacillales > Lactobacillaceae > Fructobacillus > Fructobacillus ficulneus. Next base: position 201,514 of record NZ_DF967986.1, on the reverse strand, counting down.
TGCTAATAAGAAGCCAAGAATGGTTGCGATCACCACTTTTAATATCGCTGCTTGGTTCGGATTTTTGGGCATGATTTTAGTAAAATCAACCGGTTGCAGCAAATAAAAGACAAAATAGATTGACACGACGTTAATCGCGAGCGTTACGATGGGGGACATTTGCGAATACTCCTTTGTTTTTCCATTCCTAGTATACCAGGTTCTCACCCGTCATCGACATCCCCAGACCTGACCAACGAAAGCGAACTAACCTTCGCAGCCCCTAACTGATAAAAGCACTCAGCACCATGATACAATGTCCGTCCGGTTGTATAGATGTCGTCCACCAACAGAACTCGACGATTTTTAATTTTAGGACCACAGTCCTCACTTAATCGAAACGGTTGCGGACTGTGTAGACGGGCATGGCGGTCTAAACTTGATTGATCCACCTTGTTTGCCAAATCAACGATTAAAAGATTTTGGGCGATCTTGGGTAGCCATGGTTGGACCTGGTTAAATCCCCTTTGATTGAACCGTTTCTGACTCACCGGAATTGGCACAATCAAGTCAATCTTTTGCTGCTGGCAAATCCTTTTGATAAATCGCCGCATTTTCTCTCGAAAAATAATATTGAGGCGGTAGTCCCCCATAAACTTATAGGCCGCCATGTACAGCTTCAGTTCTGGCCCATATTCATAGAGGGCCTGATGACCTAAGAGATAGCCGAGTCGGTTCAGCCAGAATTGGCATTCAAAGCAGATTGTCCCATCTTCTCCACGATCAATCTCAGGCGTAAGTGGTCGGCCACAACCACGACAGGTCAGGCCTTTAATGGTGACAAAGGAATCACGACATTTTTGGCAGACCAACTCGGTCGGACTTGTTCGTCCCAGAATCCGATCAGCAAAACTTAGTTGAGCCTCCAATGTCTTTTGGCATAGTAAACAGGTCATGCTTTCTCCTTTAGTGGCCTTGAGCCTTTTGATTTAGGGCCGCAATTTGCTGTTGTGCCCTTCGTAAAGGCAATGTTTGCTCCTGCACTAACGCTAAGACGAGTCCATCTTGTCGGTCCTTAGACCGGCCAACCCGACCTGCAATTTGGACCAGGGCCGCAGTTGAAAACGTGCCCTCATCGGCACCCAGGATAGCAACTTCCAATCCAGGCACCGTTACCCCTCGTTCAAGAATGGTCGTGGTAATCAGATATTGGTAGTCACCTCGTCGAAGTTTAACCACCTTCAAGGCTCGGTCAGGGTCCTGCGAGTACACGGTAGCACCTTTAAGTGTGGGAAAGTCTTGCAAGTATTTTTCCACCAGTACCAGGTCCTTTATTTCTGGTACAAAAATCAAAAACGGCGTTTTTGTGTCTTGCCAATGTTTAACCGCTTCTGCTAGTCGACGCGGACACCGTTTTCGCCAATCACCTACCCTGACAACTTGAATCAATGGTAATGCCCCGCCATGAAACCGTTGCGGTAAGTATGACTGGCGCAGTTGACCGTGCTTTACTCGTTTTAACAAGTCTGGGGTCGGTGTTGCTGTCAAATAAACAACCATTCCCTCTTTCTTCTTCGCCTGACTAACTGCATAGGCTAAAGCTTCATCACCTCGAAAGGGAAAGGCATCGACCTCATCAACCACAATCAAATCAAAGGCCTGACGAAACCGCAGTGCCTGATGGGTTGTGGCTAAGACTAATTGCCGGTAATGATAGGGGATTCGTTCTTGGCCATGCAAGACTTGGATTGGAGTAGAAAAAGCCGCCTGCAACCGTGGGGCTAACTCTAAAACAACGTCGACCCGGGGAGATAGTATTGCCACCCGTCCCCGGTGGTGTAAAGCCCAGTCAATCACTGGAAAAAGCATCTCGGTTTTCCCAGCTCCCGTGACCGCCCAGACCAAGTGGTCGCGGTGGTCTTGGTAGGACTGCACTAGGTCTTGACTGACAGTGGCCTGCCGGCTGGTTAATTGTCCGCGCCAGGTCATTGGTGCAACTGGAGGAAAGTCATTGGGCTCCGGTAAAAATAGCAAAACATCCCGAGTTGAAACTCGCCCGAGTTTCAAACAAGCCAGGCAGTACCAGTGGTTTCCAGGCAATGCTGCCCGATTATCTTGTCCACAGCGTTGGCAACGCTTGCCAATGAAAGTTGGCATAACTGAGCAATCAACTGGCAAAGGCTCTGTTTTCGGCCAAGTTACTAACCGACCATATAAGTTGCTGCGTTCAATCATGATTTCCTCCTTTTGGTCATCATGATATAATACGGACTATGGAACCATTTTACTTACTTGCCCCGGAATCAGCTTCCTGGCAACAAACAATCAAAAAATCAGACTTCATTGTTAATTTCTTTCGCATTGAAAGTGAAGACCAGGCCAAAACCCTAATCGACCAAATTAACAAGGAACACTATAAGGCTACCCACAACGTCTTTGCCTATGTCTTGGGGGATAACGATGAAATCAAACGCTATTCCGACAACGGCGAACCCTCTGGAACAGCCGGAGTACCGATGCTGGAAGTTCTACAAAAGCGCCAAATTCATAACGTCCTAGCTATCGTAACCAGGTATTTTGGTGGAATTAAACTTGGAGCCGGTGGCTTAATCCGCGCCTATGCTGGAACGGTTGCTCAAGGCCTTGATGCCGTTGGTCTCGTCGAACGACTTTGGCGGGAAAAAATCGAAATTACCATTGATTATCAAAACAACGACCAATTAACTTATTGGCTTAACCAAGAAGGTTATCCTCTCTTTGCAACTAACTTTGATACCGCCGTCCATCACGAAGTAGCAGTCGCTCCAGAGGCAATCGATCGCTTTGAAGAAGACCTCACCAATCGTTTTGCCGGTAAAATAATCTTTAAAAAAATTGGCGAAACTTACTTGGAAATTCCAGCAAAGTAGGTTATAATTATCTAGTTCGCGCGGTTAGTGTAATGGATAGCACGTAAGATTCCGGTTCTTGCAATCCGGGTTCGACTCCCGGATCGCGCACTAAGAAATAACGTTAAAAGACCTAACAATTACTTGTTAGGTCTTTTTTGTTTTCTAAATTAATCTTGGTTAGGCTGGAACGCCCGTACACTCTTAACGGAAGTCACAGTCTAAGTCATGAGCATTTTGCACACCGACTGCTTCCAAAAAGGATTCCATCGTTACCGGACCAACAAACTTAAAACCAGCTTTCTTCAATTTCTTACTAAAGTCTTGGGATAACTGATTTTGAGCAGGAACCTTTTCCGCAGGCCCAGCACCAACGGTAACAGTTTCACCGTCAGTTAGCTCCCAGACCAAATCAGCAAAGCTTGTCCCAGACTCCGCCAAGGCCTTAATCACCTTGGCATTATTGATTGTCGCATCAATCTTCATTCGGTTGCGGATAATTCCCGCGTCTGCTAAAAGTCGGTCGCGGTCTTGGTCATCAAAGGTCGCGACTTGATCAACATCGAAATCGGCAAAGGCCGCTTGGAAGTTAGCTCGCTTATTCAAGACCGTCCGCCAGCTCAGGCCGGACTGAAAAAGTTCCAAGGTTAATAACTCAAAAAGTTTTTGATTGTTATGCACAGGCTGGCCAAATTCTTGGTCATGGTAGGCCACCATTAAGTCATCTTCTGGCAGGTCATGCACCCACCGACACCGCGTCTTCATTTGTCATGTCCTCCTAAGTAGCTTTGCTTACCAATTATTATACGTAAAAGAGCACAAAAAAACGCCCGAAGGCGTCTTTAATTTAAAAATTACTTAGCTTGGATAGCTGCACGTGCATCAGCTGACAAGTTGTAGAATGAGTTAACACCCTTGTACTTAGCAGTTTCAGCAAGCAATTCTTCGATCCGGATCAATTGGTTGTACTTTGCGATACGGTCAGTACGTGACAATGAACCAGTCTTGATTTGACCAGCGTTAGTTGCAACAACCAAGTCAGAAATAGTAGTATCTTCTGTTTCACCTGAACGGTGAGAAACGATGGCAGTGTAACCAGCTTCCTTAGCCATTTCGATAGCATCCATTGTTTCTGACAATGTACCGATTTGGTTAACCTTGATCAAGATTGAGTTAGCGGCACCCATACGGATACCCTTGGCCAAGTATTCAGTGTTTGTAACGAAGAAGTCGTCACCAACCAATTGAACCTTCTTACCCAATTCCTTAGTGATTTCAGCCCAGTCTTCCCAGTTGTTTTCATCGATAGGATCTTCGATTGAAATAATTGGGTAACGGTCTGCCAAATCTTCCAAGTACTTGATAAAGTCAGGAGTTGAGAATTCTTCCTTAGTTGACCAACGCAAAACGTACTTTGACTTGTCAGCATCCCACAATTCTGATGAGGCAACATCGACAGCAATAGCGATGTCCTTACCAGGCTTGTAACCAGCAGCTTCGATAGCCTTCAACAAGTATTGCAATGGTTCTTCGTTGTTGGCGAAGTCAGGAGCAAATCCACCTTCGTCACCAACTGAAGTAGCCTTACCGTCAGCAGCCAACAACTTCTTCAATTCGTGGAAAGTTTCTGAACCGTAACGAACAGCTTCCTTGATTGAAGGGGCACCAACAGGCATGATCATGAATTCTTGGAAATCAACCTTGTTGTCTGAGTGAGCACCACCGTTGATAACGTTCATCATTGGAGTAGGCATCACGTATGAGTTCATTCCACCGATGTATGAGAACAATGGAACACCTAATTCATCAGCAGCTGCACGAGCAACAGCGATAGAAACGGCTAAGATGGCGTTTGCACCCAACTTACCCTTGTTAGGAGTACCGTCCAAGTCGATCATGGCTTGGTCAATGGCACGTTGGTCAGTTACGTCAAACTTACCAACCAAAGCCTTAGCGATTGCGTCGTTAACGTTAGCAACGGCCTTAGTAGTACCCTTACCACCAAAACGGTTCTTGTCGCCATCACGCAATTCAACAGCTTCGTGTTCACCAGTTGATGCACCTGAAGGTACGATTCCGCGGCCAAAGCCACCAACTTCAGTGATTACTTCTGCTTCAACTGTTGGGTTTCCACGTGAATCAAGAACTTCACGTGCGATGATATCTGAAATCAAAGACATATTTTATGCTCTCCTTTTGTTATGGTCGATAAATTATAAAACCAAGTAAATTATAACACCCTTATTCGTTAAATTGAATACGAATCTAGCCCTCTTTGTAACTTAGCCAACTGATTGTACCAATTGTCTGAGAAAATTTTCAATCTTGAGCCTGGTTAACTAATTTTAAGAATTTATGAGGGTCCAAAGCAGCCTTACCAACCAGAATACCATCAATGTCTTTCTGGCAGAAAAAAGCCGGGGCATTATCAGGTGTGACTGATCCGCCATACAAAATACGAATTTTCTGTGCCAAGTCTTGTCCATATAAGTTGGTCAAGCTTTGGCGAATCAAGGCTGCTGCTTCTTGGGCTTGGTCGGCCGAAGCCGCCTCACCGGACCCAATGGCCCAGGTTGGTTCATAGGCGACGGTGATTTCGGCTAATTGGTCAGCAGTCACGCCCCGTAAAGCCGCTTCTAACTGACTCAAAATCACTTGGTCAGGGGCCAAATGACTATAGGCACTTAAATCTTCATCTAGGTCCACAATTGGTTTTAGCCCATTCCGCAATGCAGCCAACGTTTTCAAATTAACGGTCTCATCCGTCTCATTAAAGAACTTCCGCCGTTCAAAATGGCCGATTAACACGTATTCGACCCCCATTTGGGCCAAGGCCTTCGGTGATGTTTCACCGGTAAAGGCGCCTTGGTCTTCCCAATGGGTATTCTCACCAACAATCGTCAATGGACTAGCTTGAGTAGCAGCAAGCATTTGACCAAGGTAAAGGTCTTGGGCAGCAATTCCCACTTCAACCCGGCTTTCATCGGCCAGGGCTGGCAAAACTGTCTGCAAATATGGGCCAACTTCATCAGGAGCCATATTAATTTTCCAGTTGGCTAAAACAAATGGCCGTCGTAGCTTTCCACTCATTTGTCCCCACCCCGATTTAACATCATAAAGATAAAGGCGGCTTCAATCAATAAAAGCCATGGTAAGTTTGAATTTTGCTCACCAAGGAGGATTAATAGGCCATAGGAAATAAATAAAATAGCGAGTCCTATTCCCGTTTTAACTAAACCTCGCTGAAATTGCGACCGGTGAATCGTTTCACGCAAGTGCGTAATTTCGGTTTGGGCTTCACTGAGGTCGAGCTTTAAGGACTCAACCTGGTCCAAGAGCTGATCATTTTCAGCTTGCAGGAAATCTACCTGCGTCTGGATTTCATTGTCTTGCTGGTCTTTTTTGTTCGACCAATTAAATAGCTTCATCGATATTCTCCGTTCTTTCTCTATTTTATCAAAAATGAACCATAAAACCGAATAAAATGAACAATATAGAAAACTTCTTGACAAACGCCTGTTTTCTCGATAAACTTTGATAGTTGTAATAAGTTGCGGCTGTGGCGGAATTGGCAGACGCGCAGGATTAAGGATCCTGTGTCCGCTTTAGGACGTGCGGGTTCGACTCCCGCCAGCCGCATAGTCAACATAAAAAACCAGGTCAATTGACCTGGTTTTTTTATTTAGTTCAACTTTTCTGATTAGCTTTCACCATCTTCAGGTGGCGAACGCCAACTTCTAAGAAGACTTCACCTACCGGTTGAAAGCCAAAACGTTCATAGAGACCAACAGCATGTTCTTGAGCTTCGATTTCAATCGTTTCCTGGCCAAAATGGGCCGTTAACGCAGCTAAGAGCTGTTGAACTAATTCCTTCCCCAATCCCTGACCACGGGCTTCCTGGACCGTTAGAACGCGACCAAATGAAAGAACGCTATCGTCCTTGGCAAAAGCCCGTCCATAAGCCAAAATTTGACCATCCTTTTCATAAAAAACATGGATTGCTTGCAAATCAACTTCATCCACATCCTGGTACATGATTTTCTGCTCTTCAACAAAGACGCTCATCCGGGCTCGATAAATACCCCAAAGCTCTCGATTAGTTAAGTCATCAAACTTTTTTGCTTGCCACATATTTCTTACCTTCACTTGTTTAATTCAGTTTAGAATACTAAAATTACTGCTAAAGTTCAAGATTCCTTTATCTGACTGGAAACCAACGTAAAATTAACTAATCTTTTACTCCTTTTGCACGGAAATACATTCAACAATTACTCTTATTTTAAGAATATTCCAAATCAGAATATTATCCACTCTGTATCACCTTTTTCGGTGCTATATTATAGACAGAAGGGTTGTCGAAGGCCTTTCTAATGAACCTAACTAGTTAGTTTGCTAAACATGTTTCCGATGTCCATATCAATTATGAATAACCCCACTCACTCTCTCCATGCTCAGCCAACTAACTAGCTTCGATCTGTCGGGAAGACCTTAAAGTCTTCCTTTTTTATTTTTCAATCCCCTGAATAGTAAACAAAAAACGTCACGAATCCAATAATGAATTCGTAACGTTTTTTTTGATGCCGACGAAAGGTTTCGAACCTTCGACCTCAGGTTTACGATACCCGCGCTCTACCAACTGAGCTACATCGGCGAAGTAACTCCGACTGCCGGGCTCGAACCGGCGACAACCTGATTAACAGTCAGGTGCTCTACCAACTGAGCTAAGTCGGAATAACTAGTTGTTCAAAACAACTATTATATTATGCCATTTTCTAAAGAAAGTGTCAATTGTTTTTTAATAAAAGCTCGGCAATCTCTTTTTGACTTGGTCACCTTTTAAGATTAAAATGACGGCAAATAGGCAGCAAAGGAGAATCACATGAAAATCACAATATTTGGTAAAGGCAACATGGGATCAGCCATCGGATCCCAATTCGAAAAAGCAGGCAATGAAGTGGCCTACGTCACATCAGAAACACCAGCAACTGACCTAGCAGACCTAGTTGTTTTAGCCGTTCCCTACGCGGCCTTGACCAGCATCGCTGAGAAATACAAGACAGCACTGACTGGTAAGACCGTCTTTGAAACTACTAACCCAGTTAATTTTCAAACCTTTGACAGTTTGGAAGTTCCTGCTGCCAGTTCAGCCACTAGTCTGCTTCAAGAACTCTTACCAGATACTAAGGTTCTAAAGGCTTTCAATACAACCTTTGCCGCCACTTTAGCAACTGGTAAGGTAGGACCTAACCAAACGACCGTCTTAACTGCCGGCGACGACCAAACCGGCAAAGACTTGCTAACAAAAGCCCTGACTGGCAGCGACCTCACCGTTCTTGATGCAGGTTCCCTTAGCCGCGCACAAGAACTAGAAGCCTTAGGGTTCTTACAATTAACCCTTGCTGCCCGTGAACAAATTGGTTGGACTGGTGGTTTTGCCGTTGTTAAATAAAACAATGGTTCTCACCCGGTGATAACCTTGTCAATGACCACTCTTTATCAACATGAATTAAAAACAAAGAAAAAAGACGCCGTGAACGTCTTTTTTCTTTATCGTTAATTTATTAAGCTTCTAATTTCTTCAAGGCTGGGATCAACATCATGATCACAAATGAGAAGAGGTAAATGGCTGAAAAGAACATCATCACAACTGGTAATGAAGTCTTATCCATCATTAGACCAACCAATGGTGGGAAGAAGCCACCCAAAAGCTTTCCAGTACATGAAACAACTGAGTTCGCTGTTACTCGAATATCAACCCCGTACAAGCGTGAAACAATCACACCGTAACCACCGTACATACCATTTGAGAAGAATCCAACCATCATGGTAATCAACAATAAGCTGAAGGCGTTGTTAGCCATTGGCAAGAGGTAAACTGCTGCCGCAGCGACCAATAAGAAAATTCCAAAGGCGCGACGTGGACCAAAGTTATCCAAAATTGTTCCAAAGGCATACATTCCCAAAGACATTCCCACGATTGTGGCAATCATCCACATTGATGAAGATGAAACTGAAAGGTGCAATTGCTTTTGCATAATCTTTGGCAACCAGTTCATCAAACCATAGTAACCACCAGTTTGCACCATCATCATCAAGATTAAACCAATTGTTTGCAAGGCCAAGGCCGGTGTCTTAAAGACTTCAGCCATTGGGACCTTTGGTGTTTCAACAATTTTAGCTTCACGTGCTTCTTTAGCTTGTTCGAATTCGTCACTATCCTTCAAGTTCAAACGAATGATGAAGGCGAAGATGACTGGAATCAAACCAACTAAGAACAATGAGTTCCAACCGAAGTGAGGAATCATGTAGGCAGCTGCTAAGGCGGCAATGATTGATCCACCCTGGCCACCGATTTGTACGATTGACATCAAGCGGCCAATCTTCTTGCCTTCAAAAGCTTCGGCAACCATTGTCACACCAGCACTATATTCAGCCCCAGTTCCGGCACCAACGATAAAGCGGAGAGCATACAAAGTCCAAATGTTATGGGCAAAGTACATTCCGGCTGTGGCGAAGGCCACAATCACCAAAGTCCAAGTAAAGATGTGGGCCCGGCCAAACCGGTCAGCCAAGAGTCCAAAGGATAGGCCTCCTGCCAATGACCCTAAGGAAAAGACTGTTGCCAACAAACCACCAGCAAAGTTACTGATGTGCAATGAGGCGATGATTGAGGAAAGGGCGAAGGAAATGAACATCACGTCCATGTTCTCCAAACCAAATCCTGCAGTCGTTGACCAGAGGGTCAACTTCTGATTCTTACTAAAGTGCTTGTGGCGCAAAGCTTCATTTTTTTGCGCAAAGGTAATATCTGCCATACTAAAAAAACTTCCTTTCAAAATTGACGATCACGGTCGCCATTTATTTCTCCAGTGTTGTCGGGATTGACAAATCACTATTGACTATCATAGCCGGATTTTCTAACCTTGACAAGATTAAATTTATGACAAATTTTCAGCAAATCGTAAAGAAAGTGAATAATTTGCAAGACAAAGAAAAAACCAGGACCTGATCCTGGTTATCACCTTATTTTGTCTGTAATTTTTGATTTTTAAATGCCGGCATTAAGAGCATGACCACAAAGGAAAAGAGGTAAATTCCAGAGAAAAACATCATAACAACTGACAAGGATGTCTTGTCCATCATCAACCCAATAATTGTCGGGAAAAAACCACCAAGTACTTTTCCAACCGAAGAAACAACTGAATTTGCCGTTGCTCGTGCCTCAGTTCCATATAGGCGTGACGTGACAACTCCAAAACCACCATAGGTCCCACTAGTAAAGAAGCCAACAAATACTAATGTTAATAGCAATGTCAAACCATCTCGGGCAAAGAGCAAAGCGTAGACTGAGGCAGCTCCAACCAACAAGTAAATTCCAAATGACTTACGGGCGCCCAACTTATCAAACAAAATACCAAAGACATACATACCAACTGATATACCGAATAAGGTAGCAATCATCCAAAGTAATGATGATGAAGTCGAAATTCCCAGTTTCTTTTGCAAAATCTTGGGTAACCAGTTCATCAAACCATAATAACCACCTGCCTGGACCATCATCATTAAACTCAAACCAACGGTCTGTAGAGCTAACTGCGGCGTTTTAAAAACAGCTATAATTGGCAGACGTTCGCTTGCAGATTCTTTTCGCTCCGCACGTCTCTGCTTTTGCTCAGCAAAACTGCTACTATCGCGCAAATGGATGCGAATCAAAAAAGCAAAGACAACTGGCAAAAGACCGAATAAGAAAACTGCATGCCAACCAAGGACCGGAATAATAACTGCAGCAATTAAAGCTGCTGTTGCAGATCCGGCTTCACAGCCAACCTGAATTAAAGCCATCAGCCGACCCATTTCTTTTCCAGAAAACGATTCAGCAACTAAAGCTACCCCGGTTCCATATTCGGCTCCAATTCCGATTCCAACGATAAAACGAAAGAGATAAACCGTTTCAATATTATTAGCAAAAAACATACCAACAGTTGCAAAGGCCACGATAAAGAGTGTCCAAACGAAAACCTTAGCTCGACCAATTCGATCAGCAACCATACCGAAAACCAAACCACCTAAGAGACTACCAAAGGTATAAATGGTTGCCACCAAGCCCCCCGCAAAGTTGCTAATGTGAAAGGCAGCTATCATCGACGATAGGGTCAATGAGACAAACATCACGTCAATATTTTCTAAAAAGAACCCGGCTGTTGTCGACCAAAAGGTTAACTGCTGTTGCTTACTATATTCCAAACCAAGATGCCCCGATTGAGTTGAATCAACTATTTCCATTTTATTGCCCTCTTACCTCTTCACACACTAAAGTGACTCTAAACGTTGTATTTACTATAGTCGTTTCATGCTGTTTTAGCAATGATTAAAAGGATAAAATTAAATTAAAATTAGATTTTAAAGTGTAAAATAGCATAAAAAAAGGAAGCAAGAATAAATTCTTGCTTCCTTTCAAAACTCCGACTGCCGGGCTCGAACCGGCGACAACCTGATTAACAGTCAGGTGCTCTACCAACTGAGCTAAGTCGGAATGATGTGCTTTGCTCAACTAGATAAGTATACAATAGCTGGCTCAGCACGTCAACACTTTTTTAATTAATTTGATTAAATTATGGGCGCATCGTTGGGAACAAAACAACATCGCGAATTGAGGCTGCATCCGTTAAGAGCATCACCAACCGGTCAATTCCGATTCCCAAACCACCTGTAGGCGGCATACCGTATTCCAAGGCCTCTAAGAAGTCTTCATCGATTGCTTCGGCCTCATCGTTACCGTTATCGCGTTCAGCTGCCTGTGCTTCGAAACGGGCCCGTTGGTCGATTGGATCATTCAATTCCGTAAAGGCATTTCCGTACTCTGCCCCCATGATATAAAGTTCAAATCGGTCAGTAAAACGAGGATCATCCGCGTTCTTCTTGGCCAATGGTGAAACTTCAACCGGGTGACCGTAAACAAAGGTTGGCTGTTCAAGCGTATCTTCAACGAATTGTTCAAAGAATTCGTTGATGATGTGACCAACTTGCCAGTAAGGCTCGTACTTAACGTGGTGGTCATCAGCTAATTGGCGGGCTTCTTCGATTGACATTTCTTGCCAGAAATCAACGCCAGTCTTTTCCTTAATCAAATCAACCATATGCTTGCGCGCAAATGCTTGGCTCAAATCAATGGCTGTCCCTTGATAAGACAACTTCAAGTCAGGGTGGACAACAACAGCAGCTGCTCGAATGATGCCCTCTGTTTCATCCATCACATCAGTGAAGTCCCAGTAGGCAGCATAAGATTCCATCGTGGTAAATTCAGGATTGTGCTTAGGGTCCATTCCTTCATTTCGGAAAATCCGACCGATTTCATAAACTCGTTCCATTCCACCAACCACTAAGCGCTTCAAATAAAGCTCAGTGGCAATTCGCATGTACATATCAATGTTCAAAGCATTGTGGTGTGTAATAAATGGCTTAGCTGCAGCTCCACCAGCTTGTGTTTGCAAGATTGGTGTTTCAACTTCCAAGAAGTCATGCCCATCCATGTAAGCACGGATAGCAGAAACAATCTTTGACCGGTTTTGGAACCGAGCCAAAGAATCCTTGTTAGCAATCAAATCCAAGTAGCGCTTACGGTACTTCGTTTCGACATCAGCAATTCCGTGGAACTTGTCAGGCATTGGGCGCAAAGCCTTTGACAAATGAGTAAGATGAGAAACCAAGATGGTTAATTCCCCAGCCTCAGTCTTCATCATCGTTCCTTCAATTCCCAAAAAGTCACCCAAATCAGCACGCTTGATGATCGGGTAATTTTCACCCAAGTCGTCGCGACGAGCATAGATTTGAACTTCTCCAGAACGGTCGCGCAAGTCAGCAAAGATAACTTTTCCTGCGCCACGTTTAGCCACCAAACGACCAGCAACAACAACCTTCACTGGTGCTGCCTCTAGTTCTTCTTGGGTCTTTTGATCATACTTAGCATGGAGATCAGCTGCTAATGCATCCCGATCAAACCGATGTCCAAATGGATCAATACTTAAATCATCAACGAGGCCCTTCATCTTTTGACGGCGGGCAACCATTTGATCATTTAAGGCTTTTTCTTCAGCCATGTGTATCTACCTTCCTGTTGGCGAAAATTCGCTTATTTATCTTGTTTTAGTATAACAAATGCTTGGCCTAGACAAAAGGGGCAAACCGCTTGGTTTCGCCCTTTTAAGACTTATTTGTTGTCCTTTGAGTCATCTTGGTCTTGGTCTGTCTCATCACCTTCTTCTGCCCGAGCCTCACGTTCCAATACTGTTTTTAAAATCTTTTCTAATTCAGCTGCTTCAAAGTAGTGTTTTTTCCCTGAGAACCGACCAACTACCTCGGCCCCGCCGTCTTCGTCAATCATTGCCTGGACTTCATGGGAAGGCAATGTCGCCAACATTTCGGCATAGGCATCCTTGGCTGGTTCGGCTGCCAAACCAACAGAGACCGAATCCAATGATGTATAGTTTCCTTGGCCAATCAAGTTGTCCAAAATAACCAATGGTCCCTTCTTCTCTGCCAACAATTCAGCAAGAGGTTTCATTTGCTTAAGCTTTTGGTCCAAATCATCTAACTGAGCATCAGTAGTGCCAGGTAAGGCTTGGACTAAAAATCCACCAGCTTGGGCAACAGTCCCGTCAGCGTTCATTGTCACACCGACACCAATTACGGATGGGATTTGTTCTGATTGAGTCAAGTAATAGGTAAAATCATCACCAATTTCACCCGAAACAATAATTGATTGACCAATATATGGCTTTGAGTAGGGTGCTAACTTGGTCACCTGGAAAGAGCCATGGTTTCCAACAGCTCCAGCAATATTTAATTGGTCTTCATCATTAACGATTGGTTCCAGCTGTGGGTTGGTGACATATCCACGAACAGCCCCATGGGCGTTAGCTTCAGTCACGACCTTACCGATTGGCCCACGGCCATCCATTTGAACGCCAAGCCGTTCCTCGCCCTTCAAAATTGCTTGAGCTAAGATTTCTGTCGCTAACAAAGCCCGACCCAAGACGACGGTCGCAATTCGTGAGGCATTGTGGGCTTCAGCAGCCTTAGCCACTAATTGTGTGCCATCAATGGCAAAGGCTCGGAAAGCCTTATCCTTGGTAATTACTTTGATTAGTTGATCTGCCATATGTTCCTTTTTCCTTTTAATTCATCTTTTATTATTGTAAAAGAAAAAGCCGGCCTAAGCCAACTTTTTATCAAACTTATTTATCAGAATCCGGTGTATCATCAGCTGCTTCCGCTTGGTCATTATCTTGATCAAGTGGCTTCGTTGGGTTTTCTGCACCCTTCTCTTCAGCTTCTTCAACTTCGTCTTCTTTATGGTTCAAAGCTGCCTTAGTTTCATCGTATGACTTAGCGTCTTCCTCGCCCTCTTCACCTTTTTTAGTGAAGTGACCAGTTTCGTAGATGTCCTTAATTTGCTTTTCGTCCAATGATTCAACTTCGAGCAAGGCGTTGGCAATTTGTGCCAGCTTTTCCTTGTTTTCAGTCAAAATCTTAGTTGCATCTTCGAAGGCTTCGCGCGTAAAGCGACGAACTTCTTCATCAATCAATGCAGCAGTTTCATCAGAGTAACCCTGAGAACCACCTTGTTCGCTATAGCCAACAGAAGCATTTCCTTCTAATTGAACCATACCCAACTTTTCAGACATCCCATAAGCAGTTACCATTTGGCGAGCCAAATTCGTTGCTTGTTGGAAATCATTAGCTGCCCCTGAAGAGGCCTCATTAAATGTTGCCAACTCGGCAGCTCGTCCACCCATCAAACCAGCTAATTGTTCCTTAGCTTCGGAGTAACGAATATTATAACGGTCAGTCTTTGGCGTCATCAAGGCATAACCACCAATGCGACCACGAGGAACGATAGTAACCTTTCGAACAACGGATGCATTCGAGCGAACCAAACCAACTAAGGCGTGACCAGCTTCGTGGAAGGCGGTTGTCTTCCGTTCCAACTCGGACATGGCCCGGTTAGCCTTAGCAGGTCCTTGGAAAATTCGGTCCTCAGCTTCATCCAAATCAGCTGAATCAATTAACTTCTTATCTCGACGGGCGGCCAACAAGGCTGCTTCGTTCAATAAGTTTTCCAAATCGGCCCCGACATAACCTGGAGTTTGATGAGCAATTGCTTGCAAATCAACTTCCGGTGCTAATGGCTTGTTCTTAGCGTGAACCTTCAAGATAGCTTCACGGCCCTTAACGTCTGGTGAACCAACCAAAATCTTTCGGTCAAAACGACCAGAACGAAGCAAAGCTGGGTCCAAAACGTCAGAACGGTTAGTTGATGCCAAAATGATAACACCCTCTGAGTTTTCAAATCCATCCATTTCGATCAAGATTTGGTTCAAAGTTTGTTCACGTTCATCGTTACCACCACCGACACCAGAGCCACGACGGCGACCAACGGCATCAATTTCATCAATAAAGATGATGGCAGGAGCAGCCTTCTTGGCTTGTTCGAATAAGTCGCGGACACGTGATGCCCCAACTCCAACAAACATTTCCACGAAGTCTGATCCAGACATTGAGAAGAATGGCACAGATGCTTCACCAGCAACGGCCTTGGCCAACAATGTCTTACCAGTTCCGGGAGGTCCCTCAAGCAAGACACCCTTTGGAATCCGGGCACCCATATCAACGAACTTCTTTGGGGCCTTCAAGAATTCAACAACTTCGACCAATTCTTCTTTTTCCTCATCAGAACCGGCAACGTTTTCAAAGCGAACCTTGTTATCCTTGGGGTCAGATGGCTTAGCCTTTGACTTTCCAAAGGATCCCATCATGCCGCCTTGGCCACCCTTACCACTAGATTGTGACATCATCAAGTAGAAGACACCAACAATCAAGAGCAAAGGTACAACTGAAATAATCAAGTTCAACCAGAAGCCAGATGATGCAGCACCCTTAGTTGTCATATCAGTATTAGTCTTCTTGGCCAAATCCGTGATTTGCTTCAAAGAAGAATCATTTTGCAAGACAGAAGTACTAAACTTTGTCGTTTCTGTCTTACCTGAAAGCAGGCCATTAATGCCCTGACTCTTACTTGAGTCAGCTTTGTGGCTTGACTTATATGTTCCAGAAACAGTATAGACGTCGTTGCCAGGCTGAATCGTAAATGAATCAATTTCTTTATCAGACAATTGCTGAACAAATTCAGATGATGACAGTGACTTGCTGCCACTTCCTGATCCACCAACTAAGGAGTATATTCCAGCAATAACTGCCAAGAAAATGATGACATAGAGAAAGGAGCTTCGGAAGAAACCACCATTATTTTTTTTCATCGGAAATCCTCATTCTTGTTTAAAATTTCTGCAATTATTATAGTTTTCGAAAATTAAACTACGTTTAACTATAAATATCTTTTTTCAAAATGCCAACGTAAGGCAAGTTGCGGTAGACACCAGCATAATCTAGTCCATAACCAACAACAAATTCATTGCGGACATCAAAGCCAACATAATCAGCTTCAATTTCAACTTTCCGGCCCTCTTTTTTATCCAAGAAAGTTGCGACCTGCACAGAATTTGCCCCCCGGTCTTTCAACAAGTCCTTCAAATATTGCAAAGACTGACCAGTATCAACAATATCTTCTAAAATCAAGACATCGCGGTTCTTCACGTCAGATTGAATGTCAGTAACCAATTGAATATCATTGGATGAAGTAACCCCACCATGATAAGAAGAAATTTTAATAAATTCTAAATCAACGTAGAGGTCAATTTCACGAATGACATCCGCTGTCCACAGGTAGGCACCCTTTAACACGGACAGCACCAAAGGCTTACGACCTGCGTAATCCTTGGTAATCGTTTGGCCCAACCGCACGGCCGCTTCGTTAATCTGTTCTTGATTAAACAGCACTTCTTCAATATCGTTATTCACTGATTTTCCTCAATTCGCCATACTACCCATTGCTTAGCTATCTTCGGACGGTGCCAATCCCCTGGGCAATACCAGGACGATTGGCCTAACCAGACAGCCAAAACATGATCATTTTGGTCTTTCAACAACCATGTTTTAGCTCGGTTTGCGACCGGTATTTTTTGATCAATCAACAGCCTTCTGACTGTTTTGCTGCCAACTCGCAGTGGAACTTTATCCGCCGGTTGAGCCTGAATCAGTTCCAAATCACCAGTTATATCATCTGGTAATACTAAGATTTGATCAGCTTGTCCCGGCTTTTGACTTGCCCACTGGAGTTTTCCTTGGTCAAAAAATTGCCATTGGTCTAATTTTAACACAAGTCCTTTAGCCTTTCGGCCATTTTTTTGAATTTTTTGGGCATTTTGTTCATTTAAAAGTTTAATTTTTTGGTATTCCTTGACCAAGACAAAACCATTCCCCAGGTTAACCTGGCCATTCGGTTTTTGTTGGTTATGCAGAAGTTCCAAAAAATCATCAATCGACCGGTTCTTTACTTGATAAGCTCCGGCTTTCCGTAAATAAGCATTGAGGATTTGTTGCCACCAAGACGATGGCACACTTTGATAATCTTCCTTAAAGCTGGGCAAATAAGTTTCCACCTGTTCCGACAATAGCCTTTGTTTTTGCTGTTCGACTTGAGCAAATTCCGCCAAGTGGCTGACAGCTTTGGCGTTAATGGTCGCTAAAGCTGGAATAATTTCGTTTCGTAATTTATTTCGGCCCGTATAGGTCGGGTCTGCATTCGTTGAATCTTCCCGCCAATTAAGATTCGCGCTTATTGCATACGCCTTTAAGTCTGCTTTGGTTAACCCTAAAAATGGCCGACGATAGTAACCAGTATTCGCTACCATACCGATTTTGGGCTGGTTAACCCCACCCCGAATGAGTTGCAGTAATAACGTTTCGACTTGGTCATCTTGGTGCTGGGCTAAGACGACTTGGGTTGCCCCTGTTTTTTGAGCAATTTCGTCAAAAAATTGGTAACGTACTTGCCGAGCCCATTCTTCGACGCCAGTCTGGCTTTTAGTACTAACCGTTTTTTGGTAAAAGGGCAGGCCATATTTTTCAGACATTTTCTCAACAAAGGCTGCATCCCCATCAGCTTCAGGTCTCAGCTGATAGTTCACATGGGCCACAACAACGCTGACTGTGGGTGCAAATTGGTGAAAGGCGGCCAGCAGCACTGTTGAATCAAGCCCGCCCGATACCGCCAAAACAACTTTTTCAGGCCAAGTCTCATTTTTGATTGTGTGTGCAATTTTATTAGTCATTCTTAGTCCGGTCCACATAAAAAGCCACCAAATTGGTGGCTCAAGCAATCATCAGGATTGATTTGGTAAATTATAAATAATCTCACCCTTGCGAGAGTACCCATACTTATCACGCAAAATTTGTTGTAAGTAAGCCGGGTCTTTTAGTTGCTCCGACTTTTTACGCAAATCTTGGTTATCCTTTTGCGTTTTTTGCAAAGTTAATTCAGTTTTATTGAGCGTTTGATTAGCTGCGTGCAAGCGGACTTGACCCAAAACAAGTTGGACCAAGAAGACACAAGCCACAGCAAGACCGGCCCCAATGATGCGCTTCCGTCGTAAACGATGGGCCCGTTTGAAATGCTTGTGACCTGCCTCACGCTTGGCATCCGAAGCCACGATTTGTTGAGCAATCCGCGGGTTCAATGGTCGAATATTAGATTGTCGTCGACTATTTTCTGCCATCGTCTTACTCCTCATGACTTTTATTTTGTCATATGTTCACAAGACATGCAAGACTCAATCGCAAAGCTTTAAATAAATTTAACTTTATCGTAACAATCCCTATTCATTTTCCTTATCCTGCTCATAACTTTCGGAAACTAGTTCATACATTTCGGCTGCCTCGTCCTTTTTGACAATTTCGGCTAGCTTCAACACCTTAACAACAATCGTCTTATTACCAAAGTGAATCGTAATCAAATCGTTGGTGCTGACATTAGCGGCAGACTTGGCCCGCTTATCGTTAATTTCGATTCGTCCTTGGTCTGCTAAGTCCTTAGCGACTGCTCGGCGCTTAATAATCCGTGATAACTTCAAAAATTTATCAATTCGCATCTGTTTCATCCTTTTTTGTGAGGTCTAAAATAACTAAGAGAAAATTACGGAGGTTGTTTAACCAGTAAGCTGATTCTTCCTTCAAATCAATGGTCAAGGTCACAGCCAATTCTGCCTGCTTGCCATCAACGACAGCCTTATAAGGGACGTCTTGCAAAGCAGCAAAAATTGTTTCACCCGCTAGCCTGCTGGTCATTGACTCGGCAAAGCGAATTGTGACTTTGTTTTTCTGTCGTCTGATTTGACTAACTTCGGCTTGATCAGCCAAATTTTTGATTCTTGAAACCAAGAGGAGTCGGCCAACTTCATCTGGAAAGTCACCGAAGCGGTCAATCAAATCGCTTTCAACATTTTCAAAGTCTTCATCACTTTGTGCCTGTCGAATTTGACGGTATAGCTCAATCTTTTCAGCAGAATCCTCAACATAGTCGTCTGGCAAAAAGGCCAAGACACCTAGAATCAATTCGGCGTCCGTTCGTTCAGTATTAGTAGAGTCTGGAACATCTTCGCCCTGCTTGCGAGCCACTGCTTCCTTCAACATTTGAGTATAGAGGTCGTACCCAACGGAATCAATGAAGCCGTGTTGCTGCTTTCCCAACAAATCACCAGCTCCCCGAATTGAAAGGTCACGCATGGCAATCTTAAAGCCGGACCCCAATTCGGTAAAGTCACGGATGGCTTCCAACCGCTTTTGCCCCTCTTCACTCGGTGTTCGCGTAAAGGGATAGGTAAAGTAGGCGTAGGCCAACCGTGCTGACCGACCAACTCGGCCTCGAAGTTGGTAAAGCTGGGATAGTCCCATGTGGTCGGCGTTATCAACAATCAAGGTATTGGCATTGGGAATATCGACCCCTGTTTCAATAATGGTTGTCGTCACTAAGACATCAAATTCTTGATTCAAAAAGGCATAGAGAATGCTTTCAAGTTGCACTTCCGACATCTGACCGTGAATAACAGCCACTCGCGCTTCTGGCACAAGATCTTGGATTTGATCGGCAATCCGTTCCAAGTCAGCCACCCGGTTATGCAAATAAAAGACCTGCCCGTTGCGGGCTAGTTCCTTACTAATCACATCCCGGACCAGGGTCCAATCCAGTTCAACCACATAGGTTTGGATTGGATACCGGTTCAACGGTGGCGTTTCAATCACGGATAGGTCCCGGGCCCCAACCATCGCCATGTTCAGCGTTCTTGGGATTGGTGTTGCCGTTAAGGTCAAAACATCAACATCCGTTCGGATTTGCTTCAGCTTCTCTTTGTGCTTGACCCCAAATCGTTGTTCTTCGTCAATGACCAAAAGGCCTAAATCAGCAAATTCAACATCGGCACTAAGGAGGCGGTGGGTGCCGACCACGATATCAATTTCGTGGTCCTTTAGAGCCTGGATGGTTTTTTTATTTTCCGCTGCCGTTTGAAAACGGGACAAATGGCCGATTCGAATCGCTGGAAAATCAGCGAACCGTTCGACTAGTGTCTCATAATGCTGCTGAACCAAGATGGTCGTTGGCGCTAAGAAGGCGACCTGCTTCCCCGCATGAGCAGCCTTAAAAATGGCTCGTAAGGCCACTTCAGTTTTACCAAAACCAACATCCCCCACCAAAAGTCGGTCCATTGGCCGAATTTTTTGCATATCCGCTTTGATTTCTTCGATACTGCGGATTTGGTCCGGTGTTTCCGGATAGGCAAAGGCCGTATCAAACTTTAATTGAGCAGTATCATCCGGTGGAAAAGCATAGCCCTGCTTAGCTTCTCGTTGGGCGTACAAGTCGAGCAAGTCATCGGCAATGTCTTCAATCTTACTTTGGACTTGAGCCTTAGTCTTGTGCCATTCCGTTCCACCAAGCTTATTGATTCTCGGCTTCTTACCTGCATCAGACCCGCCAATATACTTTTGAATCAAGTTCAACTGGGTAACCGGCAAGAAAATCTTGGCATTCTTTTGGTAGGCAATCACCAAGTAATCCTGTTTGCCACCATCGGCTTCCAGGCTTTCCAAGCCCTGGTACTGACCAATTCCATGGTTCAAATGAACAACGTAGTCGCCAACTTGAAGTTCGTTATAAGACTTCAACCGTTCGGCATTGGCAATTTTACGAGTTCGCCGAGCAACCGGCTTCCGTGCTTGGTCAAAGAGTTCCCGTTCGGTCAAGACCGTTAAGTGCTCCTTCGGCCATTCAAAACCGGCACCGAGTGATCCAATCACAACTTGGACCTGGTTAGGGTGAATTTCGCGGTTAATCGGTACCTGTAAGTCGTGGTCAGCCAATGCTGCCACGAAGTTTTCGGCCCGAGTTTGCTCTGCAATCAACATGACCACCGTTAAACCTCGGTCTTGTCCAAATTGTAAGTCAGGTAAGATAGCCGGAATTTGACCATAATACTGGTTGGCTGGTCGTGAAGTAATCTCGGTTAAGTGCTGAAAAGTTAACCGATTTAGGCCACGCTGGAAATTGGCAATATAGAGTTCCGCTTGCTTAACTCGGCTGAGAATCTCTCCCAATTCAGCCTGAAGCCCCATCGTTGGCAATAACTGGTAGTTTTTGACCTGCTGGTCTCGCCAATCTTCATCAAGGTTTTTTTGTGATAATTCACTTTCCTGAATACGGGCGTATTCATCAACTACCAACAGCCCTGTTGCTGGTAGGTAATCGAGGACCGTCGTTTTTTCCGGATAAAAGGTTTGAGCATAGGGCAAAATTGTCTGATCCCGCCGACCTTCATTTAATGCCTGTTGAGTCTGGTCGAACCCTTCTGTCGCATGCTTCTTTTCAACACCCGCTAGCCCCTGGCGGTATTCCTTGAATGTTGTTTCAAGCTGGTCTTTACCTTTTTGGTACCGGTCGGCATCAATCACAAAGTCTGTCGCTGGTAAAACCTGGACCTCGCTTAAGTTGGCAGCACTCTTTTGAGTAGCCGGGTCAAAGGTCTTAACCACATCTAATTCATCATCAAAAAAATCAAGCCGGTAGGGTTGGTCATTCATTGGTGGGAAAAAATCAATAATTGATCCGCGTTGGGCAAAGTCTCCTGGGCTTTCAACTCGGGATACCAGGTGGTAGCCCAAGGTTAACAAGGCTGCCTTTAATTTAGCAAAGTCATAACTTTCCCCGACCTTTAAATCCAGCTGACTAGCTAAAAAGTCTTCAACTGTTGGTTCAAAGCGGGTAAAGGCAGCCAAATTAGCCAAATAAATGCCGGGTTGACCTTGACTCAAAGCGGTTAAGGCCATCACTCGGTCCGTAATTAATGAATTCGAAGAAATGGCTAACTCAGTGGCTAAGGCTTCTTCGGCCGAAAAACTATAAAGATCATTTTCAGCGACTAAGCCCGACAAATCAGTTGCTAAGTCATCCAAGTGACCTTGAGTGTCAGTCAATACTAAGATTGGCTGAGGCTTATCCGCGTATAAGGCGGCCAAGGAAGCTGCCTTCGCTGCACCGTTAATACCCAAAAAAAGCTGGCGTTGACCGGCTTCTTGTTGACGATTAATATTTTGAATAACTTCTTTTTGTGCTAAAAAATTTGCTAACGTAATCTTTCACCCATTATATTGGTTGCTAAGTTCGGCTGGCGTTGCACCACCAATCCAATCAACCATTGCTTGATCGACTTTATCAAAGGCATCATCCCAAAAAGCCAAATCCTCTTTAGAAAACTTACCCAAGACATAGTTAACCACTGATTGGTGGTCATGGTCAGGATGACCAATCCCAAATTTGAGTCGCAAAAATTCTTGACTCTTAGTGTGGGCCATGATGGACTTTAACCCGTTGTGACCTCCGGCTGAGCCCTTGGCCCGAAAACGGATTTTACCAAAGTTCGAGTCCATATCATCTGCCAAGACCAAGATATCATCGACATCTCCACCATAAAAATCCAAAAAGGCCCGGACGGCTTGACCTGAGTCATTCATGAACGTGCTTGGCTTGACCAACCAAACGATTTCACCATTGATTTGGACCTTGGCAGCTGAAGCAAACAACTTAGTTGGCACAAAGCTAGCATTATGGCTGGCCGCAAAGTGGTCTAAAGCCATAAAACCGATATTATGCCTGGTTTGATCGTAGCTCGCTCCTATGTTTCCTAGACCAAAAATAAATTTCATCGGTGTTTCCTTTCAAACAATCTGATTTAATATACTATTCCTTTCATTATAACACGCAAGTTTTCTTGAAAATATGTTAGGATAGACCAAAGAGACAACTTTTATAAAGGTAGGCAATTCATGTTCCCAAAGTCATTGATCATTCCTAAAAATCAATTGCTAACTATCAGCGAAGATACAACGATTCAAGAAGTTTACAACCTTTTTGAAAGTAAAGAATCAGACCACATTCGGACAATTCCAATTCTTGATTCAACTGGCCACCTTTTCCGAGGAAATATCTACCGTCAACACGTCTATGAATACGTGAGCCGTAATGGGGATACCAGTAAAAAAGCAACATCCGTGATGCGAAACTCAACCAAGTTTATTTCCAACTCGGCCGACTTTTACGAGTTATTCTTCGCAATTCGTGACCTACCATATATCGCAGTCGTTGATGATGCCCACCATTTCGTTGGTGTCTTAACCCATTCATCATTAATGGATTTGCTTTCCCAGTCTTGGTCCCTCCAAAAGGGCGGTGTATCCTTAGCCGTTAAAACTAAGCAAGAAGAGCGGGGAAATCTCCAACAAATTACCAAGGTTATCACCCGGTATACTAACATTGAATCTGTTCTGTCAATTCAAATTGAAAAGACGGCACCAAAATCAATTCTCTACACCCTACCCTTAACAATTGATTCACCCGTTTTACGTAAAATTATTACGAAACTTGAACGCAAGCGCTACCAAGTTCAATCGGTTGAAAACCTTGACCAATTTATGTAAAGCAAAAGTTCTAGACCCCATCACACGGTCTAGGACTTTTTTTATGTTAACAGTAAGCTTTTATTATATTCATCTGCAAATTAAAAAACTAGCATTCACCATCCCCCCTCTACTGACAGCAGAAGAACGATTTGAATACTAGTTATTTTTTGATTTATAAATTAAAATGTTGTAATCACAGAACGAATAACTTCACCACGAACCAATTGTTCGTAGCCCTTGTTAATGTCGTTCAAGTGGATGTGTTGGCTAATCAAGTCATGCATGTTCAAGCGACCTTCAACAGCCAAGTCTGCATACATTGGAATATCGTGTTTGATGTTCGTTGAACCCATCCAAACACCCTTAAAGCCACGTTGGTGAACAAGTAGGTCAACTGGGTTGATTTCAAGTTCAACGGTTGCATCAGGCTTAGCCAAGCCAATCATATAAGCCGTTCCACCGACACCCAACATATCCCAAGCTTGCTTCATTGTGGCTGGGAAGCCAATGGCTTCAAAGGCTTCATCAACCCCACCATTCGTGATTTCACGAACAGCAGCGATTGGGTCTTCTGTCTTTGAGTTGATAGTATGGGTTGCACCAAACTTCTTGGCAAACTCCAACTTGTTGTCAAAAACGTCGATAGCGATAATCTTGCTTGCACCAGCAATGTTAGCACCAGCAATCATGTTCAAACCGATACCACCAGTTCCAATCACAGCGACTGAGTCACCAGGACGTACCTTGGCTGAGTTAATTGCAGCACCGGCACCAGTAATCGTAGCACAACCGATACATGCAGCTTGGTCAAATGGAATTTCATTATTGACCACGGCCAATTGGTTTTCATGGATCAATGCCTTTTCAGCAAAACCACCAACACCAAATGCTTGAGTAATGGCACGGCCATCAGGGAAGCTCAAACGGGGAGCTTCATCTTCAGCACGAACACATTCATATTGCTGAGTACATGATTGTGGTTGACCGTTCAAGCAGTTGGCACAATGACCACAGACTTGTTCCAAAGAGGCAACAACGTGGTCACCAACTTTAAAACCAGAAACATTTGGACCAACAGCTTCAACAATTCCTGAAACTTCGTGACCAATGACGGCTGGGAATGAGAATAAATCGTCGTCATCTTCTACCAAGTGCAAATCTGAATGACAAAGTCCTGAGGCTTGAATATCGATTAAGACTTCTGCACCCTTAGGATCATCAATGATAATTTCTTCGGCTTGTGAAAAGCCCTTACCAACACCATAAGCAATTGATGCCTTAATCTTTTGTGGCATTTTTTTACTCCTATTATTGTCAGTTGATACAGGTCCATTATGCATTATTCTTCAGCAAATGATAAATCGTTTCTTTTACAATTTGTTAACTAATGACATATTCATTGCCTATTTAAGACAATACACCGTCAGTATTAAAAAAGTATTCAAAAAAAAAGCCAATTTACGTGAATTTTATCTCTCGTAAATTAAGCTTTTACTCGTTTACCGATATTTTCCAATCTTAACCCGCTACTAAGAGCACTAAAATCAAGGCCGCTCCCGTTAAAAAAACATTGCGAATTGGCAAATCAGCCGATTTATCTAAATCAGATTCTAGCCCGACTGCCAGTGCCTGTGCAAATACCAGTGGGAATAAGACCACTAAAGACCAAGCTAGTAGTGGCATATAGCCAGAAAGAGTCAACAATAGGATTTCACCATAGGCCAAAACCGGTAGAGCCAAGAACACCGGTCGTGTAATCACGGCCCGCCTTTGAACCTGACCCATTTCCTCGGAATTATAATCCTCAGAACGGAATTTTCGGACATCCGGTGCTAGGTGGATAGCTAAAGCCAGTAACATCATTGGCCAAGCAACACCAAACCAAACGACCAAGAACCCACCAGTAATTTGAAAGCCAGTATTCAACCAAATTTGGATGACTACTAACAGGTATGGTAGTAATAAATCAATCAACCAGTTAATCTGAGTCAAGGGCCGGTCAGCAATAGATTTTTTAGTCCAAATCCAAGTCCAGATAACCTTTAAAAGGATTACAGCTATCACCAAAGCCAGACTGTTCACAAATGAAAACCGGTGGTACCGCCACCACGAATATGCTGGGCCAAGTAAGACCGGCATTAAAAATTGCCAGATATTGCTCGCCCGTAAACGATTCACGATTTTTTCTACTTGCAAGAGGTGTCCCTTCTGGGGCTATTTGCCCCGCTTGTTACTTGAATTTTGATTATACGGGGTTAAGCGAATTTCTCCCTGGATGTACTCACCAATGAAAATGTCATAAACGCCTGAGTAACCGGCAGCCACAACCTGGTCTTCCAACCAATCTTCATCTTGGTCAATCGCATCCAAGACATCCATGTTGGCTTGACCATCATAAATAATGGGGTACTTTGGATTTTGATCGCCGTACTCAATTACTGTTAGCTGTCCGTTTTGTTCCAGGACGCCACGCTTAACTTTGGAAATATCATAAATATCCTGTTCACGGAGCTTAAACATTAAATCAGAGGCGGATTGACCAGCCATCACAACCGCATCAACATTAACCTTTCCGCGTTCAATCACAATCGAAGGTGTTCCATCAATGATTTTTTTAGCGATATGGTTATGTTCCTTTAAAAATTTAAGCAACATTACTAAGAAGGTCCAAATGATTAAGACCAAAATAAACTGAAAAACGGTAATCGTCTCTGAATAAATCGTTCCACCAATAATACCACCCAAGACATAATTTTGAACTTGGTCCAAGGCATTTGATGGCGCCAAATTCCCCTTCCCGGAAATATTAATTTGAACAATTAGGGCTAAGAGACCAATTCCTAATTTTAAGATAATTGGATAATAGATACTCATTCTTTGACCTCGACCTTCGCGTTAATCAAGTAAACTTGCGTCCGTGAGTAGGACTGACCATCCTTGGCCAAACCTATTTGATAATACTTGCTACCCTCTTTAGCAATCATGCCATCAACAAGGGAAGTCGAATTGAAGGACACACCGTCATTTTTAATTTTTTCGTTACGAACATAAGATTTCACAAAATTACTCATCTGTGTTTGTTGGGCATTCTTAGTATTCGTACTTTGTAAATTCGTGAACTGAACTCCGGCAAAAAATAAAAACATCAAAAAAGCAATGATGGTCAAATCCCGGTACCGGGTATTGAACCGGTGACGAAAAGTGGCCACTAATCCCGCTGCCAATAGAACAAAAGTAAGAGCCAGTAGTAAGGTCACAATCGTATTTGTTAAAGTGTTTTGTTTGGATAGGTAATCAACGCTATAAAATGTCATATCAAGCCTCCATGCTCTTATTTTAGCACAACCAAAAAAGAAGTAATCCCAAATTGGACTACCTCTATTTTTTTAAAACATTATTTTACCAGTGATTTACATCATTCCCGGCATACCAGGTGCACCCGCCCCTGCCATGCTGTTATCTTCCTTTGGCAATTCTGCCACAACCGCTTCGGTTGTTAAGAGCAAAGCAGAAACAGAAGCAGCATTTTGCAAAGCTGACCGGGTTACCTTAGTTGGATCAACGATTCCAGCTTGAATCATATCAACCCATTCATCACTCTTAGCGTTATAACCAACGCCCTCAGGCTGTTCCTTCAACTTGTTAACAATCACTGAGCCTTCCAAACCAGCGTTTTCAGCGATTTGACGAACAGGTGCTTCCAGGGCAGCAACAACTGTCTTCACACCAGTTGCCACATCCCCAGTTGCTTCAACAGTGGCAGCAGCAGTCATGGCGTTAACCAGGGCCGTTCCACCACCGGCAACGAACCCT
Source organism: Fructobacillus ficulneus (assembly GCF_001047075.2). Classification (GTDB taxonomy): domain Bacteria; phylum Bacillota; class Bacilli; order Lactobacillales; family Lactobacillaceae; genus Fructobacillus; species Fructobacillus ficulneus. The sequence continues at coordinate 173,930 of NZ_DF967986.1, read as the reverse complement.
TCTTCAACGGCAGCACGAGTAGCGTTCAAGGCATCTTCAATCCGGTACTTGCGTTCCTTCAATTCGGTTTCAGTTGCGGCACCAACACTAATCACAGCCACGCCACCAGCCATCTTGGCCAAACGTTCTTGCAACTTTTCCTTGTCAAAGTCAGAAGTCGTGTCAGCAATTTGTTGCTTAATCAAATCAACTCGGTCTTGAACCGCAGCCTTATCCCCAGCGCCTTCGACAATCGTTGTGTTATCCTTTGAAATATTAACCTTGTTAGCTTGACCCAATTGATCAATGGTCATGTCCTTCAAGTTCAAACCAAGGTCGTCGGTAATCACCGTTCCACCCGTTAAGATGGCAATATCTTCCAACATGGCCTTGCGGCGGTCACCAAAGCCAGGAGCCTTAACAGCCACAACGTTGAAGGTACCGCGCATGTTGTTCAAAACTAATGTTGGTAAAGCTTCCCCAGTAATGTCATCGGCAATAATCAACATTGACCGACCTTGTTCAACCACTTGTTGCAAGACCGGCAAGATATCCTGGATATTACCAATTTTCTTATCTGTAATCAAGATATAAGGATTATCGAGGTTGGCTTCCATCTTTTCGTTGTCGGTCACCATGTACTGTGACATGTAGCCACGGTCAAATTGCATTCCTTCAACAACGTTCAAGGTTGTTTCAATCCCCTTTGATTCTTCAATGGTAATAACGCCGTCATTACCGACCTTTTCCATTGCTTCAGCAATCAGCTCCCCTACCTCTTCGTTGGCGGCTGAGATTGAAGCGATTTGAGCAATTTCATCCTTAGTTGAAACCGTGTGGGACATTTCGTGCAGCTTAGCAACTGCGGCAGCAGTGGCCTTTTCAATTCCAGTACGAATACCAACTGGGTTGGCACCGGCCGTAACGTTCTTCAAGCCTTCACCAACAATCGCTTGGGTCAAAACAGTGGCAGTTGTGGTTCCATCACCGGCGATATCGTTAGTCTTTGAGGCCACTTCGGCAACCAACTTGGCACCCATGTTTTCAAAATGATCTTCTAATTCAATTGCCTTGGCAATTGTGACCCCATCATTGGTAATCGTAGGTGATCCATATGATTCTTCCAAGACAACATTGCGACCCTTAGGTCCAATCGTTGTCTTAACTGTATCAGCCAATTTGTCGACACCGACCTTCATCTTAGCGCGAGCATCTTCAGCAAACTTTAATTCCTTGGCCATTCCAAAACTCCTTTGATCATAATTTTAATAATATTTAACCGACAAAACAAAGTTAATTCCTTTGCTTAGTCAACAATCGCAATAATGTCTTTTTCATGTAGGGCTAAGTAGTCTTGTCCTTGGTAAGACAATTCTTGGCCAGCAAACTTATCAAACAAAACCTGATCGCCAGTTTTAACCGTTAATTCCAAGGTTTGACCAGCATCTGTGATCCGTCCCGACCCTGTCGCAACAACTTCACCAGTCAATGGCTTTTCTTGAGTATTAGCGGCCAAAACAATTCCACCAATTTCTTTTTCACCTTGCGCAGCGACGCGAACAATTACTCGGTCTCCTAAGGGCTTTAACATGAAACATTACCTCCGTTTTTCTGTTTTTAGCACTCATATAGCAAGAGTGCTAATCTGACTTTAGTATAGCATTTTCATACCCGATGTCAACTATTTTAAAATTTAACAAATTAAAAATCGCCCCGATTGCCATTCGCAATCAAGACGATTTAGGTGATGAAAATCCTTATTTCAAATTAAAGCCCTTATCCTTAGGATACTGTGATAAGGCCGGGTTAGCCGGAATTTTGTTAAAGAGGTCAGCGTTGTGCTTAGTCCAATTGCTATCAATATCACGCCCTGCAAAGTACTCCGTCATCGTGTGATCGTAATCACGAATAGCAGCCTTCATTTGGTCATCATCATACTTATCAGTCATAATGGATCCTTCCAATGGAAGCTTTGGTCTAACTCCTGGCAGTTGAGCCGGATACCCCAATGAGAAGCCCATGATGGGCTTAACATACTTTGGAAGGTCTAATTCCTCTTCATAGAGTTCAAAGGCTCCCATAGCTCCAGCCATCGTTACTGAACCAATGCCCATTGATTCGGCCGCGACTTGGGCCCGTCCCAAAGCAATGGAAGCAGAGACAATGCCGCCTTCAAGGTATTGGTAATGTTCAATCCGATTTTCAATAACCTTACGAGTTTCAGCATCTTGGTTCAATAGAACCTTGTGCCAATCCACCGCTACTACGAAGTACCGGGTAGCTGACTCAATATACTTCATGTGAACCTTCTCGGTCACTCTTTTTTTCAAATCCTGGTCAGTGATTTCAATAAAAGTTACCGGCTGGAAGTTTTGCATGTTTGGTCCCGCAAAGGCGGCAGAAAAAATGCTTTCAACCTCTTCATCGGTTACTGGTTGGTCTGTAAAGGACCGAACTGACTGGTGATCGTGCAACTGATTCAAGACTTCATTTTTAATCATTTTTTCCTCACTTTTTTATTACAATTATGTGTAATCTTTACTTTCTATGATACTCTTAATAGGAATAAGAAAACAGGAGTTCATCATGAAAAAATTACAGATCCACGTTGGCATGCGGACGGTGAAAACTGCCATTGTCGTGATGTTGATCTTAATGGCCTATCATTTTACTGACCGTTCAGCTTCAGTTCCCGCAATTGCCGCAGTCTTTGCACTGCGGGAGAGTTGGGACAACACTTTGCACTTTGCTAAAATCCGACTAGCTTCGAACAGTGTCGGCGGATTTTTTTCATTGCTCTACTACATCTTGCGCGAAACAACCCACCACAATTCGTGGACGGCAACTTTCGTCATTCCCCTCTGTGTCATCGGTACCATCGTGATTTTGAACATGATGAATTGCAGTCAGGGAATCATCGGTGGCCTGGCAGCCCTCTTACTAATTGCCTTAAACATTCCTATGGATGCAACCATCGATTATGTTTTCTTACGGATTCTCGATACTTTCGTTGGTGTCATCTTCGCCATCATCGTTAACCGCTTCGGAATGCCTACTAAGGAAACAAACTAAAAGGAACGACTCAACCGAGTCGTTCCTTTTAGTTTAGGTCAAATTTTTCTTCGATAGTTGCTAGAACGCCGTCATTAACATTTGCCTTCACTGCTAACTGATGGTGAGCATTGGCCTCATGCATAATTTTTGACGCATTCGGCATCAAATAAGCATTATCGTACTTAGTCAGCATCTCTAAATCGTTTGTATTATCACCAAAAACCATTAGTTCGTGGTCACCAACATTATAGTAATCCTGCAAGACTTCTAAGGCAGCAGCCTTATCAACATTCTTTGGCAAAACATCAACTGAACCAAAGCCAGAACCCGTCACATGAATTTCGTGACCAAAAAGCTTTTCAATTTCAGCAACATGTTCCTGGACCTCTTCGTGTGGCCAAACAAAGGAAACGCCTAAAATCTTGTCATCAATTTCGAGAAGTTTTTCAACTTGAGTCACGTTGGGATAAAACATTGACAACATATCTTTAAATTCAGGACTAACATGGTTGGAAATATAGGTTCCATTAACACCCGCCAGCACAATCACGTTATCCGCTGATTTTGGGTTTAGGGCATTCCAGTCAATTACTTTCCGAATTTGGTCCGCTGATAAATAAACAGCATATAATTCTTGTCCTGCCGCTGTCACGACCGAACCATTGGAACTAACAAAATCAATTTGATCAAAAAGTCCATGGGCTTTCATTGGTTCAAATAATTTTTTCAAATTTGCTACTTGTCGGCCTGAAGCCGCCACGAAGCGAATTCCTTTTTCTTTTAACTGTGCCAAATCTTTGGCAAACCGTTCTTCATTATAAGAGTCTTCCCCAGATAAAAACGTTCCGTCCATATCTGAAGCAATCATTTTAATCGTCATGCACTGCCTTTCAATGTCTCCTTGCTAGTCGACCAGCAACTGCTAGTGGCTACTCTTGTCGACTAGGCAAATTGTTCTAAATATTTTTCATAACCGGATTGGTCAACAACCCAATCCAATTCCCCAATATATTCAACGTGGGGGTCATGGTAGGCAAAGCCGTGTTTAAACTTATACAAACCATCACTATGGTCAAAATCACCAACGCCACCAAAGTCGTAGGCAACCTTATTCATTGACAAGCCCCACTTGAGCATTTCCCATTGAACCAAATAAGGCCCATAGTGCTTAGCGTACTGTCGGTTTGACCCAGCGTACATATACCAAATCTTTTCGCCGTAGGCAAAACCAATTCCGGCCGCAATCACTTGGCCGTCATAATGGGCTAAAAAGACGCGGAAATAGTCAGAACCAGCCCATAGTTCTTGCATTCGATAGAAGTAGTCAATCGGACGGTGGGTAATTCCTTGAGCCTGAGCCATCATCGTATAAGTCGCAAAGAAAGCATCGATGTCTTCCTTACTTTGACCACTAGTTACCGTAACGCCATCCTTAATGGCTCGACGAACCTGGTTACGATAGTCACTCTTAAAGTGTTTCATCAAAGAAGCTTCATCGGTAATTGGCTCTGCCCCATCACCGCGGCCATCATAGTAAAGAACCACGTTTTTACGGGGTTGAATATTGCCGTGCATGTTTTCAATCTGCACGTTTCGTGTCACAAATCCGGCTGTTTTGTAGGCTTGGTCAAGTTCTTGACTATAAAGAACTTCCGGATCCATTCGCACTAAGAAAACATTTTCTGGTAAGTTTTCCAAAGCTTCCTGAACCATGGCCTTAACCAGGTCAATTCGTTGCGGGTCAACAACCGGTCCCTTGGGACAATAGGCCAAGAGTTTACCTGGTACGGCCTCAATCGTCAATAGCGCCATGGCCGCATCAATTCGACCTGCTTCATCTTCATGGTAAAGGTACAAATGGCCCCAATTGGCTTTCAAATCACCCCATAGTGGATCTTGGGTAACTTGGCCACGAGGATTGGTTTTGACAAAATCTTGGTATCTTTCAACCTGTTGTGTATCAGTTAAATCTAGGACCGTCATCGTTTCACTTTCCCGTCGTAATCGAAGCGTAATTTTGAATAAAGTAAACCAAAGTCTGCAGTTCATTCGTCAAATCAACATTTTGAACGCGAACACCCTTTGGCACAGAAACACGCAACGGCGTGAAGTTCATAATCCCCTTCACTCCAGCAGCTACCAGCGTATCCGTAATCTCTTGTGCAACTTCTTGGGGAACCGTCAAGATAGCAATGTTAATCCGTTGGGCTTTAATTTGTTCTTCCAGTTCACTCATATCATAAATTGGCACACCAGAAAGGATGCGGCCGCGGTTTTCATTAATATCAAAAGCTGCAGCAATCCGCATGTTTGATGATTGATGAAAATTAAAGTTTAAGAGAGCTTGACCAAGATGACCAACACCAATCAAAGCAACATTAATCAATGAATTTTGGTCTAGGACCTTGGCGAAAAATTCGAGGAGAGCTTCAACATCATAGCCATAGCCTCGTTTACCCAAAGCACCAAAGTAAGAAAAATCACGGCGAATAGTTGCCGCATCAAACTTCGTTGCTTCCGCCAATTCAGCTGAAGAAATCCGATTAGTGCCAGCATCGTTTAAAAAAGTTAAATAACGGTAATAAATTGGCAACCGCTTAGCGGTTGCTCTAGGAATTTTCGCTTGTTCGTCCATAACTTCTCCATTCGCCTTGTGAATTAAATTATTTTTATTATAGCATAGTTTTAGGGTTTACTAGTTAATTCGCTCAGTTTTCACAAAATCAACAAAATAAATCAATCAAGATTAGCTAAGGGAAAGTCTAAGCCCGGGTTAGTATTGAGGTCCAAATCAGCAAAGATGCCATCCTGAAAATTCCAATAGCCAGCTGCCCCAATCATGGCAGCATTGTCGCCCGTATATTGCTTAGGGACAGGAATAAATTCAGTCTCTGGAAAGTCTTCCAGCAATTCTGCTAAGGCCGATCGCAAACCGGAGTTTGCGGCAACCCCACCTGCTAAGACAAATGATTTCACGGGAAAATCACGTAAGGCCCGCCCCGTCCGTTCTACCAAGGCCTTGATGACCGCCGCTTGGAAAGACGCAGCCAAATCTTCTGGATTAATCGTTTCATCACGTTGTTCAGCATTATGAACTTGGTTAATCACTGCGGACTTCAGACCTGAAAATGAAAAATTATAACCAGCTTCTTTAGCCATTGCCTGAGGAAAAGCAATCGTTACTTGGCCTTTTTGAGCCATCTCATCGATTGCCTTTCCAGCAGGATATGGTAAATCTAAAAGTCGACCAACCTTATCATATGATTCCCCAGCAGCATCATCAAAAGTTTCACCCAAAATTTGAAAATCATTGGCATGGTTCATCAGGACTAATTCGGTGTGTCCCCCGGATACCATCAAAGCCAGGGCCGGATAGATAATTGGCTGATTAAAGTTAGCAGCCGCGATATGGCCGGCTAAATGATTAACTGGAATCAAAGGCAAATCATGGGCTAAAGCAAAAGTCTTAGCACCCATCAAACCAACTAGTAATGAACCAACTAAGCCCGGTCCATAGGTCACCGCCACGGCATCGATATCTTCAACCGCAATATCGGCATCGGCCAAAGCAATATCCAATGTTTTCGTAATCCATTCCAAGTGATGGCGTGAGGCAACTTCGGGAACAATGCCACCAAAGCGTTGGTGAGAGTTAATTTGAGTGGCAACAGCATTACTCAAGACTGTCCGACCATCTTTCACAATGGCCACTGAAGTTTCATCGGCACTCGATTCAAAGGCGATTAAGGTCGTCATAGTATTTTCTCCATTAAAATGGCGGTTTGACCGTCATGATAGTAATTTTCACGCCTGGCATAAATTTGAAAACCGTTCTTTTCATACAGATGCCGGGCAACGTGGTTATTTTCAGCAACTTCTAAAAAGATTTTACCTGGCTGGACCTCAGCAAAAAAAGCTGACAATAGTTGTTGGCCAGCTCCTTGACCTTGATGGTCAGGACTGACCGCAATAAAGGCCATATCGGTCTCGTCAATCACCGTGCGGTATGAAAGGAAGGCAGACAAATCATCGGCCATCAAATAAACAACTCGACCCGCCTGCAGTTGCTGGTTAATCAACGCGAGTGGCACCTGATCTTGACCAAAAGCCGCCACGGCTAATCGATGAATATTTTCAGCATCTTCAATTGTCGCATGTCTAATGTTCAAGGTCTAACACCATCGAAATCGCATCTTCCCGATTATCAACATAATAGTTGGCAATCACATCGACTACCATAAATCCTTGCCGATCATAAAGGGACAAAGCGCCATCATTGGACCGTCGTGCTTCGAGGGAAATTGAGCCCAGACCAACTTCACGAGCAATTGCCTTCGCCGTGTTAATCAAATATGAGCCAATTGACCGCCCTTGCCAAATCGGTAAGACGGCCAAATTAGCAATATGTAAATCAGCCGCTAGGTCTCGCCTGACTAAGGCGATAAAGGCGATAACTTGGTCTTTTTTCTGTGCGACTAAATAAAGGCGGTCCTTTTCCTGTGTCAATTCATGGTAAAAATCGCGCGAAATCCAAGGGGCATAACCATTATAAACAGCTTCCTCAATCGCAACTAAACCTGGTATATCAGCGATTGTTGCTTCTCTTAAATTTAATTCTTCTCCCCCAGCCACAAATACTTCACTAGGAAAATCAATCAAGGTTTGAGCAACTAATGGTTCTTTTTTATTTTTTTTAAACTTCAAAAACATAGGGTTTATCCTGCCCCTCTTGATGATTTTGTTCCCAATTTAGCTCGGCTTGAGTTTTCCGTAAGTAAGAAGGCGTCAAATCAGCAATATTGCTAACCACTTCTGCTTCTTTCGCCAAGTCCAAGAGGCCTCGGCCATTTGGCAACGATTGATTATGATCCAAAATTGTGACCGCTTGGTTGGCTAAGGCTTCGTTAATCTGATCGGTAAAATGTGCCCCATCGCCAACTACAACAACCGGCTCAGCAACTTGGTTTACCAAGTCCAAAACCTCTTCAAGAGGATAATGGCCATCAGCCAAGACTGTTGTGTCCGCTAGATATGCCCCCGCAAAGACATTATTATTGCGAGCATCAAAGAGGGCTAAAATAACAGTATTTTGATTAAGCTGACAAGGATGTTGGTTCAGTTCTGCGTTTTCTGCAACTACCAGTTTTTGGTCTTTGGCAGTTTGGACTTGTTTAGCAAGACTATGTAAAGATGAAATGGCCACTAATGGCTTTTGCAAAGTATCAGCCAAGACTTTTCCGACCGTCACGCCAATTCGTAATCCAGTAAATGAACCGGGCCCTTTGGCAATCGCAATTCGATCCAAATCTTGTAACGTCCACCCTTGGCTGGCTAAAGCATTTTTAATCGCCGGTAACAAATCAATCGAATGATTCTTAACTTTGTCAGTGGCAAAACTTTCCACGATTTCATCACCGTCAGCTAGACCCACAAACAAGGGTTGGTTACTTGTATCAATCAATAAAATTTTCATAAAACCCCCAATGAATGGTCAAGTCCTGACAAACAGTCTCCAACCGGTTCCTTTTTCTTACATTTTACTAGAAAATATTCTTGTTTTAAACAAAAAAAGCCGCAATAAGCGACTAGAAAAATAAAATTTAATCACATTGACGAAAATCAGCTTTACTTAGCCAATCCTTCATCCTTCATCACCTTAGCAACAGCGGCCAAAGCTTCTTTGGCATCATCACCATCGGCCTTGATCGTTACGTCAGCACCATGACCGACACCAAGTGACATAACACCCATGATTGACTTCAAGTTAACTTCTTTACCTTGGTATGACAAGGTAACTTCTGAAACAAACTTAGAAGCTGCCTGAACCAAAAGTGTTGCTGGACGGGCATGAATCCCTGTTTCGGAAATGATGTTAAACTCTTGTGTTTCTGCCATAATAATTCTCCTTTTGGAAAAGTCTTTTATTCAAATTTAGTTTATCAAAGCGCTTACAAAATAGCAAGGTTAATCTCTTTTATTACAACGTAAAATGCTGACCAGCGCTGGCCTTACCGAGTCGGTTATTATATGCTCGACCCAAATCGATATCTGGCATCGCCTGGACATAAATCTTAACAGTGGCTTCCTGGTCGTCAAAGTACCGTAACCCAGCAAATAGGTTTTCACTAGCCGAGGTTAAATCCGTTCCTAATGACCACGATGGCACTTGATTTCCGAGATTCCCTAAAAGTTGGTCCTGAGCCATCACAGCATCCCCTACTTGAAGTTGACCTTGCAGGTCCTGCCAATCTAATGGATCAAAGATGACAACTTCCTTATCAGGTGCATAATGCCGATACTTCATTCCAGGTGCCTTGGGCACTTGGTCTGCAGCCAAAGCTTTTTCACTGGTTCCATCAATGACCGGCTTACCTAAGACAACACTAATCATCTTCGGCAAAATCGCCCCCGTCCGCAAAATGGTCGGTTGGTCTGCCGTCAAATCAAGGACCGTGGATTCAACTCCGACTTGAGTTGGCCCATCATCCAAAACTGCCGCAATTTTACCGTCCATATCGTGGTGAACGTGAGCAGCGGTGGTGGGTGATGGTTTACCAGATAGGTTAGCCGACGGGCCCACAATTGGCACTCCAGCCTGACGAATCATGGCCCGAGTGGCATCATTAGCCGGCATCCGAACCGCTGCCGTTTGTAAACCACCGGTTACCAGCATTGAAACCATATCTGGCTTAATGGGCAGAATCATCGTCAATGATCCCGGCCAAAAAGTATTCATCAATTGCCGGGCAGCATGGTTGACTTGGACATAGGGCTCAATTTGACTGGCGTCACCAACCGTCATAATCAATGGATTATCGGCTGGTCGACCCTTAGCGGTAAAGACGGCTTGAACCGCTTCATCATTAGTTGCATCAGCGCCTAAACCATAAACTGTTTCCGTCGGGAAGGCCACGACTTCGCCGTCCTTAATTAGGTCAGCCGCTTGGCTAATATCACTTGGTGTATTTTTTAAATCAGTTGTTTTCATTTTTTAATCGTACCTGAATCATTCGATCTAAACCAGCTAGGTCTTGTTTTAATGTTACGTCTGCATCCGGAAGAGCCGCTTGGAAAACGGCCACCAGGGCTGGTCCCTGGTCATAACCAATTTCAAAGTAGGCTCCCCCACCCGGATTAAGGTGGTCAGCCAATCCCTGGGCCATTTGTTTGTACAGGGCCAGGCCGTTGTCATCTGCGTACAGGGCCATTTCAGGCTCATAGGTCTGAACGGACACATCCATTTCAGACTGGGCATCAGGACGAATATAAGGTGGGTTGGAAACAATCACGTCAAACCGTTGTCCTTCAAGGGCAGTAAAGAGGTCTGATTCAACCAAACCAACTCGACCCGCCAAATCAAACTTGTCGCGGTTCTTTTGAGCAACTACCAAGGCATCCTGAGATAAGTCGGCCCCGATTCCGCGTAGGTTGGGCCACTGCTTGGCCAAGGTCAAGATAATCGCTCCAGATCCAGTGCCAATGTCTAGGACTGTTGGCCCAAGTTCGTGATGGTTAGCTGCAGCTTCATTTTTTAAATCTGACAGAATCCATTCCACCAATAATTCCGTCTCCGGCCGCGGAATCAAAACCCGGTCATCAACATAGAATTCCTCACCGTAGAAGGGGGCTTGGCCCAAAAGGTACTGGGCAGGCACCGACTTTAGCAGACCAGCAATCCAAGTTGGCCAACGTTCGGCCAACCAGGGATGCATTTGCCGGGACAAATTAGCCCGCAACATGCCGTAATTAACGTTTAAGGCCCCGGTCAATAAGAAATCAACATTATCCGTCGCTTCTTCTATTTCAAAGCCAGCGGTTGTTAATTCGCTAATGGCCCACTTCCGTGCTTCCAGCAAAGAAATCTTAATTCCTGGTCGGCCATTATTTTGTGACGGGCGTTTTCCTTGATTAGTGTTTACCATAATTAATCAGTTAAATCAGCCAACTTGGCTGTTTGTTCGGCCAAAACCAAAGCGTCAATAATTTCACCCAAGTCTCCAGCGATAATCCGGTCCAGCTTATTCAAGGTCAGACCAATTCGATGATCAGTCACCCGGTTTTGCGGATAGTTATAGGTCCTAATCCGTTCTGATCGGGCCCCAGACCCAACAGCCGTTTTCCGTTGTTGCGCGTATTCGGCCTCGTTTTCTTGAGCAAAATGGTCGTAAACACGGGCATTCAAAATTTTCCACGCTCGAGCCCGGTTTTGTTGCTGAGACCGTTCGTCTTGCATGGCGACCGTGATGCCAGTTGGTTCGTGGGTCAAGCGGATGGCTGATGAGGTCTTGTTAACGTGCTGACCCCCAGCCCCAGAAGACCGGTAAACATCTTCACGAACATCCTTTGGATCAATCAAACTATCGGCATCGACTTCTTCAAATTCAGGCATGACCCCCACAGTTGCAGTCGAAGTATGAACCCGTCCCTGTGTTTCAGTAGACGGTACTCGCTGAACCCGGTGAGCCCCCGATTCAAACTTTAATTTGGAGAAGACGTTATTGCCGACAATCATCACGACGACTTCTTTGTACCCACCGACTTCAGTCGTGGTTTCATCAACAATTTGCAATGACCAGCCTTGATTTTCGGCATAACGACGGTACATGTTTAATAAGTCCGCAGCAAAGAGGGAAGATTCATCCCCACCGGCTGCCCCACGAATTTCCATAATGATATTCTTATCATCATTTTTATCCGTTGGTAACATCAAAACTTTCAGTTGGTCCTCAAGGGCCGCCTTTTCTGGGCGCAGAGCAGCAACGTCTTCCTTGGCCAAATCACCCATTTCGGCATCACCCAAAAGTTCTTCTGCCTCTAACAAGCCGTCAACAACTTGCTGGTAATGTTTAAAGGTTTCCACCGTTTCACGAATACCACCGGCTTCCTTTGAGAGTTCCATATAATGTCTGGAATCTCCCATCACATCTGGATCAGCCAGCATCTGGTTAAGTTCGTCATAACGGTCAACAACCGCTTGTAGTTGTGAAAAAATTGGATCCATAATGTCTCCTTAAGGCTGTGGTATCATAGTTAAAATTGGGTGGTGCCAGTGGTACCGGCACGTTGGCAGGTAAGATTCATCCCCGCCAATTTGCACCTGGGCACCCGTGTACTGGGGTTGGCCGTTCGCAATCCGCAATTGGGTTATCGCTTTTTTCCCGCAAAATGAACAGATTGTTTTCATTTCTTCTAATTTATCAGCAATTTCTAACAACCGCTGTGAGCCGACAAAGAGATGGTTAAAAGCATCTTGCTTCAAACCGAAGGTCATGACTGGCAAATTCAGGTCATCAACAACCTGGGCTAACTGATCAACTTGGTCTTTTGTTAAAAACTGAGCTTCATCGACTAAAATTGCTGCTAGCTTTTCATTTTTAGCAGTTTCAATCATCGTAAATAAATTATCAGTTTCACTGACCACTGTGGCCGGTCTTTTCAAACCAATTCGTGAGGCAATTACCCCCACGCCATCGCGGTCGTCAATCAATGGGGTTAGCAACAAGACCTTTTTGCCTTGAGTTTCGTAATTATGAGCAACTTTTAAAATCTCGATTGATTTACCTGAGCCCATTGCGCCGTATTCAAAGTACAGTTGTGCCACTTCTTTGCCTCACTTTATTCCTTGGTTGAGTTAAGTTTATTATAACAATTTTTAACCTATAACTCGACTACCTAGACCATTTTAGGGAAAATTAACAAAACACATGGTAAAATAGGGGTTTAGAAAAAGGGGGACTTTTTTATGTCATTAAAAAGTCATTTGGCCAAATTAACGGCCCAAAGTAGTCACTTTATCCTACGCTCAGTCTTAAAACGCGGAGGAACTTCTTTACCCGGCAAATTAGCCGTCCGTATCGACCCGGAAGTTTTACACACCATCGAAAAAGAATTTGATTTGGTGATTGTCACGGGAACCAATGGAAAAACCCTGACCACCGCCCTGATCACCCGAGTTTTGAAGGCCGGTGGGTATTCAGTGGTCACTAACCCTTCCGGATCAAACATGGTCCAAGGGATTGTAGGCACACTCCTAACTACCAAAGTTAAGCCTTCACCAAATGGTAAGAAACCCGTCGCCGTCTTGGAGGTTGATGAAGCCAATGTCTTAGGCCTTGCTAAAGCAATCGAACCCAAGTACTTTGTCTTAACGAACCTCTTCCGCGACCAACTCGACCGCTATGGTGAAATCTACAGCACCTACGACAAGATTATTGACGGCATTAATGTCGCACCAGACGCTAAGGTCATTACCAATGCCGACTCACCAATCTTCGCCCGTGGTCGCTATGACAACGACCGCATTTACTACGGCTTTGACCACGTTCAACCGGCCGACTACCAGGACCTCAAGGCCCCAACTAACACCGATGGAATCCTGTCACCTACAGACAACTCCGTTCTGCACTATAACTTCATCACCTACGCCAACCTCGGCCAATACTTCTCAACAACAGACGGCTTCAAACGCCCCAAGTTGGATTACGCCGTGACTGACTTGGGTGAATTGACCCCAACGTCATCAAGCTTTTCAATCGATGGTCATCCCTTCCAAATTAGTATCGGTGGCCTCTACAACATCTATAACGCCCTAACTGCTTATACAGTTGGCCGAGTCTTTGGTGTTAGCCCCGAGCAAATCAAAACCGCTTTTGAAGAAGACAAGCAGGTCTTTGGCCGCCAAGAAACCATTAAGGTTGGTGATAAGGCTGTTACCATCTTGTTGATTAAAAATCCGGTTGGTACTAACTCCGTCATCGACATGATGCAAACGGAGAAGAATCCCTTTACCTTGATTACCATGCTCAACGCTAACTACGCGGATGGGATTGATACTTCTTGGATTTGGGATGCCGAATTTGAACGATTGCACGACTCAAACCTCCAATCCATTTCCACCGGCGGTCAACGCTACAAGGATGTCACCGTTCGTTTGAAGATGGCTGGCTTTGATTTGGCCGGAACTTATCAAAAGACGGAAGATATCTTAAAGGCGATTGAAGAAGCCCCAACTAAAAAGGTTTACCTGGCAGCGACCTATACCGCCATGCTCCAAATTCGCGCTGTCTTGAAGAATAAAGGTTACATTAAGGAGGAATATTAATGGCTGACTATCAATTGAACCTAGCCCACCTATATGGTGACTTAATGAACACTTATGGCGATTACGGTAACATCATCGCTCTCCGCTACTACGCCAAGCAAATCGGTGTGGAAATCGACGACCAGCTGGTTTCCCTCGGTGATGACTTCGACCCTGAAAAGTATGACTTCGTCCTTTTCGGCGGTGGTCAAGATTATGAAGAGACCATCGTGGCTCATGACTTAAAGGCCAAGGCTGACAACCTCAAGACTTACATCGAAAACGACGGTCCCCTTCTCGCCGTCTGTGGTGGTTTCCAATTGTTAGGCCACTACATGGAAATGGCCGACGGATCAAAGGTCGACGGCATCGGGGTGATGGACCACTACACCACCAACATGACCGCCGAAGAAGTCAAGACACTCAAGGGTAGCCGCTTGACCGGTGATATCGTTATCAAAAACAACGAGACTGGTGAAGAATACCACGGCTTTGAAAACCATCAAGGTCGAACCTTCCTTGGTAAGGATGAAAAGGCCCTTGGTAACGTGACGACCGGTCAAGGGAACAACGGTATGGACAAGACCGAGGGTGTGATTTACCACAACGTCTTCGGTTCATACTTCCACGGCCCCGTCTTTACTCGTAACGGCAACTTAGCTAAGCGCGTTCTGGCAACAACTCTGGCGCGCAAGTATCCGGAAGTTGACTGGCAAGGCAAACTTGACCAAATTCCCGCCGAAACCTTCTAAATTTATAATGACAAATCAAAAGCGCCGACCTCTATGAGGTCGACGCTTTTTACTTATTCTGATAAATGGTAATAGTAAGTTGAAATTGAGATGTTATCCATCGCCGACAAGGCGGCCTTCAACCTCAGAGAAGATTGGTTATGCAGAATATGCTGCCAAGGCTTCTTCGGTACGAACTGAGGCAAAATAACCGTCGTTGAGTAGTTAATTTTTTCAGACTGCTTGGAGACCTTAGTGACAAAACCAATCACTGGCTTAGCGATTGATCGATAAGCCGAATGAACATCAACGTAGCGCACATCCGGGAAATTGTCGGCAAATTGCTTAGCAATCTTTGCTTCCTTTTCTGGATTAATATCAAAGGAAACGTGCATCGCCACGACCTGGTCGGCAATCGAATCGGCGTAATCAATCGCTTCGGCCGTCACCTGGGTCAGGTTAGATACCAAAACAATCGCTGTTGACCCTTCATAGCGTTGTCGTTCATGATCAACCTTATCCAAAGCTTGCAAGCGAAGCTGCTTGGAAATGGACGTATAGTGCTGCTTAATTTTCAAGAAAATCGTAATGACGATTGGCATAATAATCAAGTAAGGCCAGACGTGAGCCAAACGGGTAGCAAACAAAACTACCACCAAGCTAGCAGACATAAAGGCCCCAATAAAGTTAATCGTGGCCTTGGCCCACCAAAACTTTGGTCGTAAACGAGACCAGTGAATAATCATCCCTGATTGTGACAAGGTAAAAGGTACGAAGACACCAACAGCATATAAAGGAATCAAAGCATCCGTCGAGCCATGGAAAATCATCGTTAAAATGATAGCTCCCATTGAAAGCGACAAAATTCCATTGGAATAGCCCAACCGATCACCTTGGTCCATAAAGAGGTGTGGTAAGTACTTATCCTTGGCCAAGTTAACGGCCAAAACGGGAAAGGCGGAAAAGCCGGTATTAGCAGCCACAGCCAAAATCAAAGCAGTCGCAACTTGGACGAGGTAAAAGAAAAAGCCATGACCACCATAAGTAATTGCGGCAATTTGCGACAAGACTGTTGAATGGCCGTTTGGTCGAATTCCATACCAATAAGAAAGGAAAGTAATCCCCATAAAGAAAGTTGCTAAAATCAAAGCCATCATCGTCAAGGTACTGGCGGCGTGCTTCTCCTTTGGTGCCTTAAAGTTTG
This sequence comes from Fructobacillus ficulneus, assembly GCF_001047075.2. GTDB lineage: Bacteria > Bacillota > Bacilli > Lactobacillales > Lactobacillaceae > Fructobacillus > Fructobacillus ficulneus. The sequence goes on along the minus strand of NZ_DF967986.1, from coordinate 157,882 downwards.
GTACGGCATTGGAAATTGCTTCCACTCCGGTCAATGAAGATGAACCAGATGAAAAGGCCCGCAAGAAGAAGATGATCGTCAAGCCTGAAAAATCAGTTCCGATTTTAGCTGCTGCGTGCATCGGAATCGCACCAGTCGCCGCTTGATAGAGACCGTAAAAGACCGTAATTGCCATCACCACGATAAAGAAGTAAACGGGCACCATCAAGAAGTTGGCTGATTCACGCAATCCGCGCAGGTTCATCGTGGTCAAAATACAAATAATGATAATAGAAATTGGAACAGCCAACGATAGTAATGATGGGACGGCCGCAGTAATGGCATCAGCAGCAGCGGAAGCCGAAACAGCCACCGTTAGCATATAGTCAACTAAGAGTGATCCCCCAGCTACCAAGCCAACCTTGGGCCCCCAATTGGTGCTAGCCACCGTGTAGGCCCCTCCACCATTTGGATAGGCATGGATGATTTGCCGGTATGACAAAACAATCGCAGCCAATAAGAATAATATTAACAATGCAATCGGTAGCTGTAACCAGAGGGCTACTGCCCCACCAGCCAACAAAACGGCCGTAATCGACTCCGTCCCGTAAGCTACTGAAGAAAGAGCATCAGAAGACAGCAAAGCCAGTGCCTTTGATTTTGATAAGGCTTGGTCAGATGCTTCCAGTGTTTTCAGCGGTTTACCAATTAAAATCCGCTTCAAATTTCGTAACATAAGTGTTCTCCGTCGTCTGTAATAATCAATCAATTGTACACCGAAAGACCTAATAAAAAAAGAAAAATAGCATAAGTAACAAATTTGTCGAGCGAATTGGTCACTTATGCTCACGTTTTTAATTTTTCGGTTGAGCGAAGTAATGAATTCCCGCGGCTTGATGGGCTGTTAAAGCCGCAACTAAGCGGTTCGTCTCCTGGACAGGATCTTGTAACCATTCCTCTGGTACCTCACCGTGTAAAACATTTTTTACCCAAGCCAGTTGTTTCGGATTCGGGTTCTCCATAATACCCGCTACTAATGATACTTTCGACTGGGCTTCTCGGAGTGCATCTTGAACAAGTAAGAAGTCTTCAATGTGGAAAAAGACCTGCGTTATCAGAACTTTTGCCCCGGCCCCCTCCTTGGCTAACGCCTGTTGAACAACTGCCTTTAATCCCTGCGTCTTGACCTGGTTGACGTCGAGCGTCGCTGCCAAATCAAAACCAGTAATCTCAGCCACCTGAACTGCCTCTAATAATGAGATGGCTGATGAATAACCATCTGCCAGCCGCATCTGATCACCAGAAATAATTAGTAAGTTTTCTAGTCCGTGTTCTCTAAACATCGTCATTGTTTGAACTAAATTAGTGGGGGTAACATCCCCAGCCCGTAAATGAAAGAGCACGGGTTGTTGACTTTGCTTTTGCATCTCATCAGCATATTCAACCAAGGTCTTAAATCCTTCTTGGTCCTGGCTGTGGTTTACCAATGATTGATAAGAGACCCGTCGTCCAGCTGGTTCGCCTTGTTGAAATAATGCTTCTGACTTTATTCGTTCTTGTGAGACGATTGGTTGGTAATCTTTGTAGAAATTATGAATCAATGTCATTATCTTTTATCCTTTACTGTCCTAAAATTACAACTAGTCCAATTTTATTTTTGAGTCGAATATGCTATACTAAGTCAAAAGATTGGAGGTCAATCATGTACCACGAAGAAAAACACACAGATGAAGAGATTCAAAGCTTTATTGACCAACCCGGCCGACAGCTCATGTTCTTGTCAGCAGACTGGTGTGGTGACTGCAAAGTTATCAAGCCATTTGTGCAAAACATCAAAGACGAAGTTACTAAAAGTGCTGGTTGGATTGATGCCAACCGCGATGACAACTTAGAAGTTGCTAAAAAGTATGGTCTTCGTGGCATTCCATCATTTGTCCTATTTATTGATGGTGAAAAAGTAGACCAAATTGGCCATGGAGAACGTTTGGCTCCAAAGCAAGTTGAAGATTGGTATGCCAATACCTTAAAGTAAATCCTAATTACATTCTAACAAAAAAGGCGAGCTGAATAGCTCGTCTTTTCATTTGATTTTATTTAAGAAAGGCTGCCACGGTATTAGATGGAATGGCAAAACCCATTCCCTCAATCGTCGTATCGGCAGCACTAGCCGAAATCTTTGCCGAACTGATTCCAACCACTTCACCGTCTAGGTTAATCAATGCGCCACCCGAATTACCTGGGTTAATGGCAGCATCCGTTTGAATAACTTGAATACTTTGGTTATTGGTTTGAGCAGCCGTCAAGTTACGACTTGGGGCAGAAATTATCCCCTTTGTCATAGTTGATGCATAGGCCGTTCCTAGTGGGGAACCAAGCGCCATAATTTGTTGTCCGGATTTAAGAGTGCTACTATCTGCAAATTTAGCAACCTGCTTAAAGGCTGTTGATTTAACCTGAATCAGCGCTAAATCTTTAGCAGCATCAACCTTAATCACTTTTGCCTCTGCTTTTTGGCCATTAGCATCAACGACTTGAATACTATCAGACCCCTCAATGACGTGATTATTAGTCACGACATTTGCAGTGCCATTATTAATCTTAACAACAACTCCCGAACCTTGAGAAGCCGTTTGATAATCAGTTTGTTGCTTATCTTTGTTTTGATTATCAAAAGCAGAAACCCCATCATCCAATGAGGCTGACTTTTGCAAGTTCTGAACTGTAACAACAGAATCTTTCACTTGATTATAGGCCGCAATCGCTTGGTCAGAACTTTTATAGGCTGTCGCCGCAACAGTTGCTGTCCCAGCTGCATTAGTATGTGTGGCTTGTGACAGTTTGTCCTGATACCACGAATTTGGTAATGACCCAGCCCAAACAAGGATAGCTCCAATTGTAAAAGCCATGGCCATGATAATTGCTAAGGCATGCCTTCTTCTAAAAATCATTTGTCGCTTTACCTTCCTACTGTATTTTTAGTCTTCAAAACCTACAATGGCAAAGAAATCTTAAAAATTGTTCCGTGTGGTTCATTGTCACTTACGGTAATCTTACCATTATGAGCAGCGACTATCCACTCAGCAATTGACAGCCCAAGGCCAGTTCCACCAGTTTCACGGTTTCCGGTCTTATCCTCACGATAAAAACGGTCAAAGATATGCTTTTTTGCATCGGCAGAAATGCCACGGCCCGTGTCCGCTACGGATAATATTAACCGGCGTTTTTCGACAACGGCCGTCACTAAGACACTAGCTCCCTCATCAGAATACTTCAGGGCATTATCCATTAGCAAAACTAACAATTGATGAATACGTTTTTGGTCAAGAAAAACAGGTTGTTTAACAAGATTTTTGATTTGGACGTTCTTATCTGAAATTTCACCCATTTCAATATATGGTGACATGATTTGGGGCAAAAATTTGTTCAAATCCGTTTTTTCTTTTTCAATCGTAGTCATGTTTGACCCTGTTTTTGCCAGAGTTAACATATTGTTCGTTAACGAATTTAGCCGACGAACTTCGGACAGTGACAATATAATTGCTTCGGACTGATCTCGAATTGAGTCTGCAGGCTTCGTTAACATTGTTTCCAGCTTCCCCTGAATAACTGACATTGGCGTCCTTAATTCGTGAGCGGCATTATTGACAAAGTCCTGCTGTTGGTCCCAAGCCTTTAAGATTGGCTTCATACTTTGACGAGCAATGAAAAAGGCAAAGAACAGCGCGAAAATGAACGCTGATACAAAGGACCATAACATCACATCTTGGAACTTTTTCAAATTCAAAACCGTATCCGTTACATCGACATAGACGTAGCCATAAGTCGCCGGTTTCAACCCCTGACCATCCGGTACAAGAACAGTATTGGCTTTGAACTTTACTGCAACTACCCGCAGATAGGTTTTATTAACATGAATGGTTCGTGGTGCAATGTCCAAGTCGCTCTTATCAAATTTCACCCCTAATCGCCGAGTGACAACAGTCTTAGACCCGTTATTGGGATTAGCATTTTCAATTTGTTTTCCCTTGTCATCAAAATAAACAAAGTTACCTCGATAATCTTCAGGCATTCGACGAAAATCACCGCCATTTGAACTTTTTTGAATTTTTAAGCCGTTATCATTAAGCCAATTATTTTGTTGGTAGTACTCAACGTATTGATTGATAACGCGGTCTGAACTGTTGTAGATAGTAAAGGTATAAACCCAAAAAATAACTCCAGCTAAAAAACCGAAAATTACTAATAAACCAAGGGCTAAGGTCGAAAAATTATCAATTTGTTGTTTACGATTAATCAGTCTTGGCATCCGGCACCTCAAGAATAAAGCCGATGTTACGGAGTGTCTTAATTAATCCTCCCTGCCCAACGGATTCCAGTTTCCGTCGTAAATTATTCAAATAAATATTAACAACGTTGATCGTTGTATCTGAATCGATTCCCCATACTCGGTCAAAAATTTGATCACGGGTCACAATGATGTTTTTATTTTGTCCCAAGTAGGTTAAAATATCAAACTCTTTACCAACCAACTTAACACTTTGACCGTGGACTTGAACGCCACGATTTTCTAAGTTAATCGTGAGTTCACCAACTGTGATGGTATTATCTTCCGAATAAACGCCAGTTCGACGCAAAAGAGCCTTGACACGAACCAAGAGTTCTTCACGGTGAAAGGGCTTAGTCAAATAGTCATCTGCTCCAACGTTAAAGCCTTCAATTTTATCATCTAATGAAGCTTTAGCTGTCAGTATTAAAACTGGTGTATCAACCTTATCTTCACGCAAATGTTTAATAATCTCTAAACCGTTTTCACCCGGAAGCATTAAATCAGAAATAATCAAATCATAAGGGACTTCTTTCCCTTCGTATTCACCATCTAAACCGTCAGTGACAGCTGTTACATCAGCAAAATCTTCCAAAAAACCGACGATATTATCAGCCAGGTTTTGATCATCTTCAATTAATAAAATTTTAATTGCTTTGGCCATTTACCTTCTCCTTTAGACGCATCGTCTTTTTTACTCAGTGTATCAATACGATTACTTTAGCAACAACAGATTAAGGACATATTAAAGCTAATCATCAATTTTATCCTAAGCCAACACTGATCTTCAATGCCTTAGCAACACCCTTTAAAAGAGCAGAATGCTGATCTATGTGGGCAATCCGATCACGCAGACGATGCTTATCAATTGTCCGAATTTGTTCTGCTAGGATGATGGAATCACGCTTAATTCCACTCACTTCAGCTGGTAAGACAATATGTGTTGGTAACTTTGGCTTAGCTAGCTTCGAAGTGATTGCAACAACAATAGTTGTCGGTGCATTTTGATTGCCAATATCATTTTGAACAACCAAAACTGGTCTTAAACCGGATTGTTCTGAACCGATTCCTTGTTTTAAGTCGGCATAAAAAACATCGCCGCGGCGAACGTTTTCGTAATCTGCTGTCATGTTTATCCTCTTATGTATGGGCAATATCGCCCGTTTTACTACTTAATTTCTTGCTGACCTTATTCTACATCAACTCTAGGAATTCTCGTTCCAATTTCTGTCAAGATTTCATGTGGAATGGTCTGTCCGTAGTCAGCCAAAGTCTCAAGACTAATCTTTTCTTGGCCGTCAGTGCCGAATAGGGTCACATTAGTATTCAGTGCAACCGGTCCAGGCAAAGAAACAATGATTTGGTCCATTGTAACTCTTCCCAAAACTTTTTGCCTCTGACCATTGATTAAAACTGTCATTCCAGAAAGGTTCCGGTGATAGCCATCTGCATAGCCAACCGGAACTGTTCCAATCCACTGGTCTTCAGAGGCAACATATGTCGCTCCATATGAAACTGCTTGTCCTGCCAATAGTTTGTGAACCGACCAAATCTTTCCCTGGAAAGCCCCCACTGGCTGCAATGGAACCATCGTCTCCCTATCTGGGTGAGCCGAATTAAACCCGTAAAGGGCCGCACCGACACGAATCGTGTCCGTATAAATTTCATTTTGATGGTAAAGAGCCGACCCGGAATTAGCTAAATGCCAATATCTTTCGTCTATTCCAACTGACTTAACCATTCCCAAGAAATCAGCCTTTTGTTGATCATAATAAGCCTGGTTATTATCATCTGCAGTCGCAAAATGCGTAAAGACTCCGGCAAATTCAAACTTTGAATCAGACAATACAAACTCGTACATTGAAGATAAGTCTTCCTTAGTTCGAGCACCCATTCGTCCCATACCTGTATCGATGGCTAAGTGTATTTTTAGTGGCTGAATGCTATCTACTTGATCTAGCTGATTTTTAGCCGTTAAAAGCCAGTCCATCGATCCCACTGCCACTGATAATTCATGCTGGGCCATTACATCAGCCATTGCCGGATTTTGAACACCTAATAATAAAATTTGATTTTGTTGGCTTGATAACTGTTCACGTACTGTGATTCCCTCATCTAAAGTCGCCACTGCAAAATCATGAACTGCTAATTTTTTTGACAAAACATTAGCCGCCCAAACCGCACCGTGGCCGTAGGCGTTTGCCTTAATAACTGCAATTAGCCGTGTAGCATGGGCGTGTTCCATGATAGTTTTAGCATTATGTACTAGGGCCGATTCCGACCGAAAAAAGGCTGCACCGCGTTTAAAAAACAAATCATTTTTAACCATCTTACTTCTCTTTTCTTTAAATAAAAGTTCTGAAGACGCGCTGGTACCAAGGCTTCTTTTCAATTACCACAATTGTGCTAACAAAGTCACCACTGTGAGTAATCGCAACAAGTATGCGATTTTTTTGACCATCAACACGCATCAATGGCTGGCCTGCCTTGTTATTGAGTAAAGTCATATTTTTCCATGAGACAGTCTTGCCAATTCCAGTCCCAAGAGCTTTGGAATACGCCTCTTTGGCCGAAAATCGACCCGCCACAAATTCCAGGTAGTGCCTACCTGTTCGTTCTTCAGCTGCTGCCATTTCAGCTGGGGTTAAGATTGTTGACAAGAAATTAGGTCGCCGTTTTAAAACTCCTTCAATTCGGCTAATCGATTCCATGTCATTACCAATTCCGATTATCATAGCTTTATTTTAACAAAAAAACTGGTTAGCGACACAGAATGTCGCTAACCAGTTACTTCTTATGAAAATGTTTGTGGTGCTTGGTCCTGCGGTTTGAAGTTTTGCCAATCTTCAGACAAGAAACGGTTATTAATCGTATAATCGTTATCCTTGTATGAACCTGACAAGAATGGGTTCAAATACTGATCAAGGGCCAACCAACCACGCCAACCAAGGTGAATCGTATCTTGCATGAAGTATTGTTCACCACCACGGTGAGACAAGTCAGCAATATTATTAAATCCTTGGCTTTGAAGTTGGTACTTAATTTTGTCAACTGCTTGGTAGTACATCGTATCTGACAAGCCAGTATACTTTGCCCAGCGCTGGTTAACCGGAGTAATAACAAATTCTACATCCGTATGTTCCTTAGCAAAGTTAGCCAAAACCGTTTGAAGATATGAATATTCCACAGACTGACGATAATCATAGTCAACCTGAGAGTTCTTCAATGACTTCACTTCAGCCTTAACACGTGTGTTATAGAAAGAGTTCTTGATGTGGAAACGGTTCGACTTAGTGTTAGCCGCCCCTTCGTTATATCCTAATTGATCCAACGTTTGATGGTTGTATTGATTTGGCAAAGACTTAGCCGCTTTCAAAACGCGGCTATAGTTATTAACTGCCTTAACGTTTGAAAAGAGTTCATCTTGACGGACCAATGCTCGTCGTTGCAAACGCAAAGCTGACTTATCGGCCTTACTTGGGCCATTGCCATCCTCGACATTATGCAACATCCGGTTAAACATTGGCTTATCACGTACCAAACTTTGCTTCAACAATGACTGGGCCATGAATTGGTCAGTTTGACTTGGTTGATCCATATTCAACAACCAGTCCACCACCTGCAAAGGTGAGTAGAAAACTGAAAAAGCTGCAGTTGATCCTGTTTTCGTAAACCACTGTGGTGAAATTACGAAGACAGCCTTTTTGTGATTAAGAGACTTTGGCATTTCTTGCATATCTAAGAAATGAATCATCGTTTCCGAACCGGCTTTTCCCAACATAAACGGACGGTATGAACGCTTGTACTTTTCCGCCAAAACAGATGGGTGTAGTGAGTCAATTCGTGAAAGTTCTGATGAACCAAAGAATGGAATATAATTTACTTTTTTATCGTTAAAGGCCGCATTCTTAACTGCCTCACCCTTAACGATGTTTGCAGAAAATGAAACCGATGCTTGTTTTAAGTCTTGCTGGTTGTAGTTACCCAGCGAAAAAGGCAGAAAAAAGACCAGGCCGACAAGTGCCAGGGCCACCAGCACTGGACCAAAGATCTGCCATAATTTTTTCTTATCCGTCATGAGGTTTTATCCCATCAATGATTCAACTTTAGCGATGATTTTGTTAGCTGTGTTCCAGTCTTCACGGTTGAATTCTGAAACAGGAGCTTGAATACCAAACTTTCCTTCCAAATCCAACAACAATTCAACTGTTGCCATTGAGTCCAACAAACCAGAGTCAAATAAATCTTCATCCATTTGTGAAGACAAGTCTTCGCCAATGATATTGTTCAAAACTTCTAATACGCCTGCTTTTACGTCCATTATATTTCTCCTTTATTAGCTGTGGAACCAGAAGGTATCTAGGAAACCACAGAAAACCAAAAATGTTAGCATCACGAAGTGGAAAGTCACAACAATGGCAAACCATTCCGTAAATTTATTATGTGGAATTTGATCACGGTGCTTCTTTTTGAAGCGTAACCAGGCATCATTGACTGCCATTCCCGATGCATGCATCAGGGCATAGACAATGTAATACCAAGTTAGTCCGTGCCAAAGCCCCATGACCATCATGTTAACAAAATAGCCAAGAGTTGAAACTGTGTTACGGTTCTTAATCCACTTCTTCTTCAACATCAAGAAGACAAAGCGCATAAAGACAAAGTCTCGGAACCAAAATGACAATGACATGTGCCAACGGTTCCAGAAGTCTTTAATGTTTTTCGCCTTGTATGGTTGGTTAAAGTTAATTGGTGAATCAATTCCCATAATGTACGATGTCGCTAAGGCAAAACGTGAGTAACCCGCAAAGTCAAAGAACAAATACATTCCATATGAGTAGGCAACCCCAATCAACCACCAAGAAAAGCCGTGATGATTATCATTGAGTGCCAAATGTTGGAAGAATGGGTAAATAATTTGACCAAAGTAGTAAGACAAGATGAACTTGTAAACAAAACCTAGGAACAAAGATTTGACAGCTTGGTTCAATAAGTCTAAGTATTTAGCTCGTTCTGGGACAGAACTAGCATCTTTAGCAAATCGAGTATAACGATCAATTGGACCTGATGACAACGTTGGCATAAAGAGCATAAACCGCAAGAACATAACTGGTTTAAATTCTTTAATGGCACCATCACGAGTCTCAATAATCATTCCCGTTGACCGGAAGGTCAAATAAGAAATTCCCAGGAAGCCAAGCAATGTGAATTCTGGTTTGTAAATTCCAATTGCACCAAGGCGAACCATCGTAATTGGTAAGATGGACAAAATCACCATCAAATAAAAGACCCAAGCCGCATTGGCTTTTTTACGATAAGCTGAATATCCAGAAACTAACAAGAATTGCCAAATACTGTAAACCAGAATGGCAATTCCCTGTTTAACATAGTGACCAGTATCAAAAATTAAAAAGATAAATGCTAATGAAACTAAAATTTCATACCAAACGATTCGCTTCCCAAAGTACAAACCAATCGCTAACGGCACCAAAGCAACCAACAGGTAGATAAAATAAGTTGGATCAGCATATGGTTGGAGATTAGGCATTACCGTTCACCTCAGCAATCAAGCCCTTGAGGTTGACTTTCCCATTTGGCGTCAAAGGCATTGCATCACGATAAATAAATCGTGATGGCATCATGTAATCCATGATAATGTCCTTTAAGTCGGCCTTAATGGCATTCGTTAAGTCCATTGGCTTTTCAAAATCATTTTCTTTTGGCACAACGATAGCCAACATTTGCTTCACTTCACCATCGGCATCATAACGTGGAACAGCCGCAGCTTGTTCGACCCATTGTGATTGTTGCAAGTGTTGAGCAACTTCTTCCAATTCGATTCGGAAACCATGAAGCTTAATTTGGAAGTCGGCACGACCCTTGTAGTGCAAAAGACCGTCTTCATCCATGAAGCCTAAGTCACCTGTTCGGTAACCCGGTTGACCAGCAACATCCAAGAAGGCTGCAGCAGTCTTTTCAGGATTGTTCAAGTAACCCTTTGATACGGCTGGCCCTGACAAGACCAATTCACCAGCTTCGCCTTGTGGCAAAGCCAAACCATCGGGGTCCATTATTGTAGCAGTCATATCTGCCTTCATGTAACCGATTGGAAGCTTATCGTACTTAGCCAAAACTTCGTCGGTGATTTGCAAACCAGAAACGGCAACTGTCGCTTCGGTTGGACCATAAGTGTTGTAAATTTCTGCATTAGGGAAGCGTTCGCGCAACTTCTTTGAAGTTGTTGAAGTCAAAACTTCTCCACAGAAAACAAACTTTTTAAGGTTAGGATAATTTTCACCTGTAAAATCAGGACTTAGCAATGCCACGTTTGCAAATGATGGCGTTGAAACCCACAAGTTCAAATCAAAGGTTGGCAAAGCGGCAAACAACTGCTTAAAGTCATCGGCTACTACCTTTGGTAAGGCTTTCATCACCCCACCAGACAACAGTGCACCACCCCAAGCCATTACGGAAACATCAAATGAGTAAGGGACTTGGGCCAAAACGTTTTGATTTTCTTCCAACTTAAAGTCATCAGAGTAATACCAGTTCAAATATGAAAGGGCATTGTTATGTGAGATTTGGACACCCTTAGGCTTTCCAGTTGTTCCAGAAGTAAAGATAATGTAGTAATTATCGTCACCTTCAACCGCATGGGTCATTTCGTAAGAACGATTGGCCTTAAAAATTTGGTCTAATTCAGCTCCCTGGAAAACGGGAACTGAATCAATTGCCATTGGCAATTCATCTAAAGCAATCACCGCTGCTGGTTGACCAATTTCTAGAATATTGTCAATTCGATCCTTGGCTGAGTCCTTATCAACTGGCACATAGGCGTGACCGGACTTCAAAGCCCCCATAAAGGCTGCAACCATTTCAAATTGGTGACCACCAAAGACCATGATTGGAGCTTTTTCGGGCAAATCTTGCTCATCCAAAAAAGCAGCCAATGAATCGGAATAGGTTTTTAAATCACCGTAAGTATTAAGCTTACCCATCTCATCATAGGCTAACTTATCGGGATTTTGTGCTGCGTAGTTATCGATATAAGTAATAATGTTGTCAATCATTTGTCGCTTCCTCTTATATTAGAATTCGTTATAAATGAAGTGGCCTCCGGTTACCCCGGAATAGCCGTACAGATAAATCAAGGCTAAAATGATTAAAAAGTAGACCAAGGTTTTAACGATAAACGTTACCCAAGGCCTGGTTATGAACCGCTTGAACATTGCGTGGTGCCCCCAAATTTATTCGGTTAGTGTTATAATTGTTGGCATATTACTAACAGAGTATAGTAAAACACTTTTACTATTATAGCACAATATCTTTTTTTCAGTAATCTGCCGGTTTTCGGCAGTATTAGGAGGAATATTAACATGGCAACGAAGGTTTTTCACAAACTTCAACGCTTAGATCACGCTTGGCTATCTTTATCGCCAATTAAAAATCTTTTTCTTTCATTTAAACAAGTTTTACCTCTAGTGATTATTGACACCTATTGGCGACTCTTTAGTAAACTCTTTTTAGCACCAGATGCTTTTTTCACAACTGTTCTATTTCGTTATCATTCCAAGGCGTTGAGGACTCCATTCCTGACCCAGGGAATTACGAACATCTTAGATTACTTAGTTGTGACCTTTGTCGTGGCTATTTGGACAAAAAAATACCTTGGTGAACACCTCGATAATGACCGCGACACTTTGTTGCCCGTAACCGTAAACTTTGGCTTGGTTTTGATGCAGGCCTTTTTAACAGTCTCGAACCAAGGTCAACTCACATTGCATATGGGTCTAGCTTTGCTAATTGCTTACCTAGTTAACTTATCTTATCTTGGCTTAACCAAAATAACTAAAAATCACTTACCTGACATGGGATTTGGTTATCTAATTTGGGCCGCTCTTATCAGTATTGCGGTCACATACCTACATGCTAACATGCCCTTCATCCTCTCACAGGGAACCTATACGACTTTTTTCTCTTCTGATTTTTTCGCTCACTTCTATAGTCTTGCCATCGTAGCCGTTTTAACACCAATTCTATTTGTTCTTGGCATCAGTATTCCTCTTGATTTAACGACTGGCGCAACAGATTTGGCTCAAGTTAATGCTAATTTAAATTCTGTATATCAATCGGTTATGGCAACCTTACCACAGCCGCAAAACATTTATTCTGTTATAACATCATCTGCCTTAATTGGTGGTGTTGGGGCCACGCTAGCCCTCGCTCTTCTTCTCTTGTTATCTCGTAACAAAGAAAATCGTCGCATTGGCTTGTGGACTCTCATCCCAACCCTCTTTGATAATAATCAAATCATGGCATACGGCTTGCCCCTTTTCTTCCGTCCATTAACACTCGTTCCAATGATTTTGAGTTCCCTTTGGGGGTCTCTAGCTGCCAGTGTCGCCATTAAAGTTGGTTTCATTCGACCAGTTGTTTTCTCCGTTCCCAACGGATCACCTCATCTACTCCTTGGCTTCTTGGCGAGCCAAACACCATGGCGGTCATTGCTCGTTTCATTTATCGTCTTATTAGGAGCAATCTGCATCTACTGGCCCTTTGTCAAAAGTCTCTTAGCACAGGAGGAAAATCATGGCTAAAAGCTCAAAATTCATTTTCATCTTAGCCATTTTTATCACCATTGTCACTGCTTTTTCTGCCCATTCCTGGATGCAGTCTGAACACCATAATGACCGAGCAATTCAACGGTCTAAAATCGATCCCGTGATTTTCGTTCCCGGCTCAAGTGCTTCGGTCAATCGTTTTGATGACCTCTTTGCTACCATTAATGCTAAAGAACGAGGCAAGAACGTCCATTCTGTTCTAAAGGTCCTAGTGAAGGAAGACGGTACCTTAAGTTATTCTGGTCACCTTTCAAGTGAAAACCGTCGTCCCTTCATCGTTGTTGGTTTTGAAAGAAACCAGGATAACTATCCAACGATTAAGGCCGATGGCGAAAGCCTTTCCAAGGTAATGACTAGCTTACAAAAAAAGTACTATTTCCGAAACTTCTCAGCAGTTGGTCATTCTAACGGTGGATTGATTTGGACACATTACCTTGAGAATTATTACAATTCAACCAACTTCCACATTAAGACCCTCATGACACTTGGTTCACCCTTTAATTTTTCAGAAACATCAACAACAAAGCGCACAACAATGCTGACCGATATGATTAATAATTCTGACAACCTACCAAGTGACTTAGTCGTCTACTCAGTAGCCGGTTCCGAGGACTATACCGATGATGGTATCGTACCTGTTCAGTCTGTCTTATCAGGTAAGTATGTTTTCCAAAAGAGTGTTGCCAAATATACCCAGACCACTGTGTCCGGAGAAAATGCTCAGCATTCCAACCTTCCTGAAAACCCTGATGTAGTGAACTTAATTAACGAATTAATCCTCAATAATTCTCGTGATAAACGGCCAACCTTAGACCGCTCTCAGCAAAGCAGCACTGGTAATAACTAAGGTTCCATACACCATAAACAACGAAACTCTCATCAGGTCAGAGGTTTAAAGGAATTGCCCCTATGAAAAAAATTAAAATTCAATCCGTTTTAATCGCAATTACTGTCTTCTTTGCCTTCACAGCAGGCATTAATTTCAAAATTGCCCACGCTGAAAATCCCAACACAATCAAACCAAGCTCTAATTTTGTGGTAACCGACTCAGCTAAGATCCTTACGTCCCAAACAAAGGATTTAATTTTAAAGCAAGAGCAAAATTTTAAAAACACGAAGGAACAGCCACAGGTTGCTGTCCTAACAGTTAATAACACTGATGGCCAATCCATTCGCGATTTCACCAATGATTTGACCCTGCGATCGGTTTGGCATGCTGGTAAAAAAGGTGAAGATAACGGCGTCATCATTGTTTTTGCTAAAAATAACGGGCAAAATAACGTCCGAGTGGTAACTGGCACAGGAGCGGAATCCTCCCTACCTGATGGTAAGATTTATCAATTGTTAAAGGCCAACCAAACAGCCTTAAAGTCTTCTGACCCTAACCAAATTAACCAAGGGCTACAAAGCCTCTTTAAGGAGGTATCCCAAACTTTGCCGACGACAGCACAGAAGCAAGGACAATCTTCTAGCACGGCTAGTGACATCATCAGTGGTACTTTATTGTTAGTTCTCTTGTTGTTTATCTTCCTGGTCTGGCGATCAATGAAGCGCCGTTCTTACCAAGAATCAACCGGTGACGGTTCTAACAGCTTTACCTATCAAGACCAAAATCAAAATCGTCGCCAAGGATCTGGCTTAGGGTGGTTTTTCACCGGCTGGCTTTTATCGGATCTTTTTTCAGGGCCGCGTTACCACGACAATGATTATTATGACCATGATGATTTCGGTGGCGGTGACTTCGGCGGGTCCGATTTTAGCGGTGATGATTTTGGTGGTGACGACTTTGGTGGCGGCGGTGACTTTGGTGGTGGTGGGTCCGATTTCTAAGACTTACCTTGTCAGACCAGTAATTTCCCGTTAGAATAGCATTACTAATAGTAAAGGATAACCACAATGACAATTATCAACGAACCAATTCCCTTTTATAAAAAACGAGCTTGGCAAGTGAGCGGAGCCATTGCCCTCGTCCTAATTATTTTAGTTGCTGGCTTCATTTCTTCTGCCAATGGCCTTTCACGCAAAGAGCAAGATGTTGATGCTGCTACCGGTGGCATTCAAACAGCTTTGCAAAACCGTGCGGATTTAATTCCCAACTTAGTCAATGCCGTTAAGGGTGCTCAAGGACAAGAATCAGCCATCTACGGTAAAATTGCCGACGCGCGAACTCAGTACAACCAGGCCAAGCAAAGCTATGCCAATGCTAATGATCAAGATCAAAAAACGGCTGCAATGCAAAGCCAAGATAAGGCTTTCAATTTGATGGTTTCAACGATTAACGAAAACTATCCTGATTTAAAGTCATCTGATCAAATTCAAACATTAATGGTTCAACTCGAAGGGGTCAATAATCGCGTAACCTACGAGCGCAAGGTCTATAACAATGCCGTTCAAAGCTTTAATAACAAAGTTGTGTCATTCCCAAGCTCTTTAGTGGCATCAATGACAAATCACCATAAGTTAAATTACTTCACTGCTGATACTTCAGCACAAGCTAATCCGACTGTTAATTTT
>NZ_DF967986.1:131088-142369 GCF_001047075.2 Fructobacillus ficulneus | reverse complement strand
CAACAAAAAGCCCCAGCCATCAAGGCTGGGGCTTTTTGTATCTCTCATAAAGAATATTAATAGTATACCCGAAAATTGATTATTCAACAACCTTAGATTCATGTGTTTTATGACAAATGTTATACAGTTTTAAGGTCAATTTTCCTGACATATTTAAAATACCGATCAATTTCATTGTGATACGATTAACAAAAATAGGAGTTGATTCAAAAAGGAGACTCACATGAATATCGGTTCAGCCATTACGAAAGCTTTGACAAACACTCAGATTATAACTGCCATCGTCGAAACGCTCGGCACAATAATTCTCGGATTTTATTTACGAAAACGTCAAAAATTAAGTGCTGATGCTGTTAAAACACTCACAACTATCACTATGACAGTCGCACTCCCCCTTCTTGCCTTCACTGCTTTTCTAACCCCCTTAAGCCATCAAACTTTAATTCAAAGTCTTGATGTTTTAGTGTGGGGACTGTTAATTTATATTATTTTAATTATCTTGATGCCTCTACTTTATTTCCGCTACGCTTCTGGAACAAAAAGTGTCCTCGGAATTTTAACTAGTTTCGGGTCAACCACATTTTTTGGAATGCCTATTGTTGGTGCAGTCTATGGTGCCAAAGGAGTTATGTACGCTTCAGTTTTTAATATTGGTTATCGTATTTTTCTTTACTCCTACGCCTATATCAAAATGTCTGGTGAACAATTTCGTGGGGAACATATCAAAAAGATGTTATTGAATCCGATTGTTTTAGCAACATTTATCGGGCTGTTCCTTTGGCTAATTCAAAATTCAATCCCACAAGTAAGTATCGACCATAGTCAAGTTGCTTTTTATCGAATTGATATTACCGTGCCTTGGCTTTTCACTTGGTTAAAACTTTTAGCAGGACTTGCTTCACCACTAGCTTGGCTAGCCATAGGTGCTAACCTGGGTCAAATGTCACTAACCAAAGCCCTGAAAAATAAAACATCATGGTACTACTCTTTTAATAAGGTTATTCTGGTACCAATTATTATGGCCGGTCTCTTGATCGCAACCACAACTTTCCATCTCTTGCCTGTTGATTCAACTGCATTGGCAACAATGGTTATCATGATGGCCACACCGGTGGCGACAGTCGCCGTCAACTATGCCATGGCCTTTAACCGGGAAAGTCTTCTGGCAGCCAATGCATCGTTAATTTCAACAATTGCCGCGACCATCGCCCTGCCATTTTGGATAATTATCATCGAATTATTAAAAGAGTTGCCCATCTTTAAATAGCAAAGGAGGCTCAAATGTCATTTAAGATTATTTCATTTGGAACGCGAGAAAACGAAATTAGTTATTTTGAAGCTCTGAATACCTATAACTATCAAATGACTTACCAGAAGGAAAATTTGACGGCTGACAATATCCAGCTCTGCCAAAATCATGATGGAATCTTGCTACGTGCCAATAGCATTGCTGATAAAGATAACCTCAATCAACTTAAAAGCTACGGTATTAAATATGTGTTCACTCGTACAGTTGGCTATAACCATATCGACCTTGACCAGGCAAAGCACAACAATCAAATCGTTGCCTATGTGCCAACCTATTCGCCAATGGCAGTCGCCAACTTAGCGTTTTCACTGGCAATGATGCAATACCGGGCATTAACTAGTTCCGTTGTTGCGGTTCATACCATGGATTTTCGACCACAAGTTGGTAACTTCGTTGCTGAAATCCAAGATCTCACAGTCGGTATTATCGGAACGGGCAGTATTGGTGCTGCCGAAGCGCAACTTTGGCAAAGCCTCGGCGCTAAGGTACTTGGCTATGATGTCAAACGAAATCCGCAATTAACGGACAGGCTCACTTATACGGATTTAGCCACTTTACTCCAGCACTCCGATATTGTCTCACTCCATATTCCACATACACCGGGTCAAACTACTAAACTCTTTGGCAAAACAGAATTAGCACTGATGAAATCATCAGCTATTCTTATTAACACTTCTCGAGCCGAAGTCACAGACGAGCAGGCAATCATAGATGCCATCAAAAGCCAACAAATTAAGGGCTTTGCGACTGATGTCATTTCAAACGAATCTGCGATTTTTGGCAAAGTAGAACCTAAATTAACAGATGAAAAATTCGCCATTCTCAATCAATTCTCCAATCTTTATCCCCGTGTTATTATTACACCTCACATCGGCTCTTATACTAAAAACGCGTTAAAGGACATGATTACAACTTCCTATCAAAACTTTCACCACGCTTTAACAGATAATTTCAACGAAAATTTCTTAGTCACCCCTGTTAAATCATAGTCCAACCGACCTAGTTCAAGCCAATCATTGGCTTGAACTTTTTATTTAAAAAACCTTTAGCATCCGCCTTTTATCCTTTATAATAGATAGCATCTAAATGGTTTAACAAAAAGGAGCCCTCATGCTTATTGGATTGTCGGTCGTTGCCTTCGGCCTCTTAATTATTATTTTTGCAGCTGGTCATGGCATTTCACTTGCTCGTCAAGGTGACATTAGCATGATTCCACTAATTTATATTGCCGGTTTTCTTTTTTTAATCGGTCTAGGCTTTATTATTTTTAATTTACTATAAATTGCATTTCGCTCTCTTTTAGAGTACATTATCTTTGTTTACATACATTAAATCTATTGGAGGTTTGTTATGCTCGGTCTAATCGGTTTAGCTTTAGTAGTCCTCGGAATTTTAATTGTAATTTTGGGAAGCTTTTTGCCTTTAATTCGTCTCTACTTCGGTGATCGCAGCGTCATCAGCCAACTCTTCTGGGGTGGCGTTATCTTTTTAGTCGGTTGTGCCCTATTAATTTATAATGCCATCACGCTTTAAAACAGAAAAAACCATCCTCTTAAATCTGAGGATGGTTTTTTATCTGATTTTTAATATGCCAATAAATAAGCTAAGAAAGCTTCAATCAAGAATAATAAGAAAGTTAACAAACGATAATAGGATAAAATTCCAATATATTCACGAATCAAAGCTGTCGGCAAGAAGTAAAAGGATGTTGGTGCCCCCATACCTCCACGAGCATCCAAATCAATCTTTTTTGCAAAGAGTGTTGCTCGTGTCACATGATAATTACTAGTTGAAAATAAGATAATCGGCTTTTTACTGCTCTGCCAATCTTCCAAAATTTTTTCTTTGCTGAACATAAAATTTTCAAATGTATTACGTGACTGGTCTTCAACTAAAATATCACTATCCGGAACCCCAACGCTCAGCAAGTAATTACGCATGGCACCAACTTCCGAAATACTTTCATCAGAGCCCTGACCACCCGAAACCACAAACTTCGGCTTTATTTCGCCAGCTTGATGGTAATAGGATAAGGCTCGGTCAACTCGACTTTGCAGCAAAGGGGTGACTTTGCCATCATGGACATAGGATCCCAAAACAATTAAATAATTGGCACCTTTAGGTGTCGGTAAAATTTGGTATAGAAATGAATAGAGCAAATAGCTGATAAATAATAAGAAAAATGTATTGTAAACCATCACAGCTAGTGCGTAGCTAAAAATCAAGAACTTGCCATGGATGTTACCAACAAAGAAAATTAAGTAAAAATCAAAGAGAATGCTGAGCGCCAAAAATAGCGATAATTTAGCAGTAAAACTCTTTCCTTCTTTGTGCGAAATAATACTGGTATTGCGGCCTAACCAGACTACCACAGTAACCAATAATACTGGCGGTAGCAGAATAATTAAGATATTCAAAACTGGTATTTGCCGGTCAATAATCCAACCAGCAAGTCGTAAATAAAGAGCCAAAAGAATAATAATCAATGAAAACATCAATAAACTAGCAAAAATAAAGTTTTGCTTGTCTAAAAATATTGCTAGTCCGGCAATAATAAATATAGCTAAAAATAGGTAAATAAACGTTGTTAACATACTGTAACCAACCTTTTCAATTTGGTGTCTAACTTGATTATACACAGACTTTCCTAAAATAAACACAAAAAAGCACCCGGAAAGCAGAATCCGGGTGCTTGGAAAAACTCATGAAGATTTATAAAGTGGTTAGTGAGCAGAATTACTTTTCAACAATTTGCCAAGAAGTTGGTACTTCTAGTGTATGTTGAACCTTGATAACATTGTCTTCACCGTCTTGCTTAAACATGTCACGCCAGAAGTTAGACTTGTAAACCCACTTTGTGGTTGTTGTCTTAACTTGAGCTTTGTCTGACGTTACCTTTGTATAATTAGCAGATTGCTTAACTGCTTCAACAACGTCATTCTTATTTGGAACAAAGTGAGCTGTTCCCTGTTGGTCAGTCGCCTTGTCCTTGTAAACCAAAACAAAGTTATTTGTTCCAATTTTCTTAACAGCTGCCATTCCAACTGGAACTTGGGCAGGAGCAACGGAGTAAACTTCCTTAGTCGTCACAACTGTTTGCTTTTCCATCCCAAAGTGGCTATCCATGTTAGCAGCTAATAGTGCAACTGCGATAACGGCACCGATAGTAAAGATGGCACCAATGATAACTTGTAGCCAGCGATTAGCAATTAACAGCCAACTTGCAGCGGCTAGAACAATTAATACAACAATAATCCAAAGAATCATTATTCAGCCCCCTTATCATTCTTAACGAAGAGTACAACAATCAAACCAAGAACAGCAAAGGCCATACTGATGATGAAGGCAACTTGGAATCCGTCCATTGAGGCATTCAAAGCCTTATCAGCATACTTGATTGGGTCAGTAACCTTCATTGAGCTGGCTGGTAAGTTGTTAGTAATTGTGTTTTGAACAACGGATGTCAACAAAGCAACAACCACTGAACTTGAAACCTGACGCAACGTGTTGTTAGCAGCAGTACCATCGGCAGCCTTATCATCAGACAAGGCACCCATAGCTGACGTCGTCAATGGCATCATTACCAAAGCGATTCCAGCCATTCGAACAGCATACAAAACTGAAATAATAATGGTTGGTGTTGCGGCAGTCAAATAGATGTAAGGTAAAGTTCCTAATGCTAGCACTGAGAAACCAACAAATGAGAGCAATTTTACTCCAACCTTGTTGTATAAGATACCAGCAATTGGGCTCATAAGTCCCATGAACAACGCTCCACCCAACAAAGTCAAACCTGAATGGAAAGGAGTCAAGCCACGCACATTTTGCAAATATGTTGGCAACATCATTTCAACACCGTACATAGCCATGATTGCTAGAATCAAAGCTACAGTTGGAATCGTAAAGTCCTTCTTGGCAAAAACCTTAATATCCAAGAAAGGTACTGGCAACTTCAATTGACGCCAAGCAAAGACAAGAATCAACAAGACACCAGCCGCGATTGGGAAGACAACATTAGTAAAGTCACCCCAACCATCTGTACCAACATTAGTGAAGCCCCACAAGAAGAGACCAAAACCAACTGTTGAGAGAGCCAATGAAGGGAAATCAAGTTTCATCTTCTTTGTTTCAATAACATTTTCCATCATGAATGGTGTCAAAATAATGGCAATCACAATGAAAATCAATGGAATTACAAAGATTGATCGCCAGTCATTTGACAATGTCAATCCAAGGATAGTGTGATCCTTTTGCAAAATCCAACCTGAAAGCGTTGGGCCAAAGGCTGGGGCCATTCCAATAACCAATCCCATCATTCCCATGGCAGCACCACGTTCTTTAGGTGCATACATGTTCAAGATGACGATTTGCATCAATGGCATGATGATTCCAAAGGCAATCGCTGCGACAATCCGTCCAACGACGAAGAGCCACCAAACATTGCTATGCTCAGGAGTTAGCGTGCTAATCAACACACCAATAAAGAGCAAAATGTAGGCAACGAAGTGTAAAATCTTCGTTGGGACACGGTTAGCCAAGTAGGCAGACAACGGAACCATCATTCCGTTAAAGAGCAAGAACCAAGTTGTTGCTTGCTGTGCAGTTGATAAGTTAATATTGAAGGCTGTCATTAACGTGGGGATTGCAGTTCCAAGGGAAGTCTGCATCAAGGCACCGGCAATTGCGGCAACCATCATCACGATAAGAACTAACGTTCGATTGTACTTACGTTCAGTATTCATCTTAAAATTCCTTTCACTGATACAATTTGTACCAGACATCATGTTACATAGTGTATCAGTTAAATTTAACTGAGTCAACCTGTTTCACTTAAAGTTTTTTTGTTATATAATCGAGGCAACGACGAAGTGCCGTGGAGGATAATAATGAAACACAGCCAAGTAGAAAATGCTCGAGTAAAAGAAAAAATTGTTGATGGCTTCTTTATGCAATTGGAACATCAACCCTTTTCTGAAATTCGCGTTTCCCAATTAATCAAATCAGCTGAAGTGGCTCGCGTTAGCTATTATCGAAATTTTGATAGCATTGAAGATATCCTTGATTTCTATCTAACCTGCTTCATTATTAAGCAACATAAAAAAGAACACGAAAAAAATCCAAATCATGAAATCACAGAAAACACCTCTTGGAATCGTATCCGTGATTCCTTTATCGCCTTCAAAATGGAGGCGGAGCGGTTTACCTTGCTAATCAATCGGGGATTGTCCAGCCATATTTATGAGTTCTATATCCAGTTAGCTGAAGAAATCAAAGCCAAGCACATGCCTAACTTCAAACCTGAATATAAGCATGTCTTTGTTTATGGCGCAACTTTCCACGTCTTAATGACTTGGCTTGTCAACGGTACAGAGGAAAGCCCCGAAGAAATGGCTGACTTTCTGATTAAGTCACTTCCTGTTGACTTTCTGCCTCACTCATCACAACCAGATTAATCCCTAACCAAATTAAAATGCGACGACTAGTTTTTTTGCTAGTCGTCGCATTTTTTATTAGTCAATCGTTGCAGCACATTTCTTAATGTAGGCTTCACGCTGTTCTTGTGTCACACCAGAATCCATGTGTCCTAACACGAAGGCCTTATTTAATTTGATGCCCGTATAGGCAAAAATCCCGTACTTGTAGCGGCTAACCACGTTACCGAACATCTTATAGTACCAGCCACCAAAATTTGAACCTGTAAAAATATCAGCTTTTTTACCAGATAAGTGTTTAACAATTTTACCGTCTTTACGGTTATAAGCAAAACCAGGAGTAAAGACCCGATCAATCATCCCCTTCATCAACGAGGGTTCAGCTGACCACCAAACAGGGAAGAAAAATGAAATCCGATCTGCCCAGCGAATTTTCTCCTGAACCGACTTAGGAAAGCTCTCATCTTCCATATGTTGGCGGTAGCCATACCGCAGCACACTGTCAAAGTCCGCCGTGGCTAAATCAACTAATTCTACTTCATGCCCCTTATCGATCGCAGTTTGATAAAAGTTCATCGCATTGGCATGGGTAAAGGACTGCTCATCTGGATGCCCTTGAATCACTAAAATTTTCATAATTTATATTCCTTATTTTTTCTTTTTTTAATTATAGCAAAGACCTCTTGAAAATTTAGCCAACAATATTGACACAAGAGTTGGATAATTTAATTTTCAATTGATGCTCACTTAATTTTTATATAGGCAAAGCGGACTAGACTAAGGCTATTCGAATGAAGGAGGGTTTGCATGTGCAAATAAATAAATTAAAAAAAATGGATTGGTATCTGGTGGGCATTTTAGTCCTCAGTGCCTTCCTCTTTGGCTGGGGCATCTGGGATGCCGGCAGCGCCAATAGCTTCTATACAGCCGCTATTACTTCAATGACCAAGAGCTGGTCAAACTTCTGGTACGGAGCTTTTGATCCGGCTGGCTTCATTACCGTTGATAAGCCACCAGTAGCCCTTTGGTTCATGGCTATTTCAGCCAAAATCTTTGGTGTTCATGGTTGGTCAGTCGTCCTTCCCAGTGTCTTAGCTGGAATCGCCTCTGTCTACCTCATCTACCGTTTGTTAACACCAAAGTTTGGACCCTGGGCTGGCCGTATCGCTGCCTTAACCATGACGTTGACACCAACGGTTGTTGCTAACGAACGAACGAACAACATGGATGCCATCCTGGTCCTCTTCCTACTCTTAGCCGTCTTCACTCTCCAAAAGGCTGTGACGAAGAAAAATCTTTGGCTTGTTATGATCAGCTTCGGCCTGATCGGCGTGGCATTCAACGTCAAAATGTTGCAAGCCTTCATGATTCTACCAGCTATGCTGGTCTACTACTGGGTTGCTATCAAACAACCTTGGAAAAAGAAAACTGCCTGGCTTGGTGCCGGTCTGGTTTCATTAGCAGTCTTTACCCTGGCTTACCCAATGGCCGTTGATTCAGCTAATAAGAGTTCTCGTCCTTATATTGGTAGTTCTCAAACCAACTCCTTGATGGAATTGGCCTTTGGTTACAACGGAACTCAACGTTTGCTGGGTCAGTCAACTGGTACAGGCGGTACATTTGCCGGCATGGGCAAAAGCTCATCTAAAAATAGTCAAATGAAAAACTTTGGCCAACAAGCTGGTAAATCAACAACAACCAAAACAACCACGACTAACGGTCAGACAGGTACAACAACTCCTGGTGGTACGCCACCAACCGGTGGACAAGGTCCAACTGGTTCAAAGTCTGGCACACCACCAACAATGCCGACTGGATCAAAGTCTGGTACAGCTCCAACTGGCAAGAAAATGACCGGAACTCGTCCAACTGGCAAGATGGGTAAGATGAATGGTAAAGCTGGTGGCCGCGGTGGCATGGGCGGCGGAATCGGTAGCGCCTTTGCAATCGGAACTGCTGGTCCATTCCGTCTCTTCCAAGCCGACCTTGGCTCACAAATCGGTTGGTTCTTACCATTTGCTATTCTTGGTATGGTAGCCGGTTGGTTCGGCTTTAGAAAGCGCGGATCAAAGTGGTACCACGTTTCATCACAACAAGAAGATGTCTTACTTTGGGCCGGATGGTTCGTCCCTGTTTATGGTTTCTTCTCAGTTGCCTCATTCTTCCACCCTTACTACACAATTATGTTAGCCCCAGCAATTGCAGCCTTGACTGCTATTGGAGTTACTGCCGTTGCTAAGATGATGAAAGCTGGCAAGAATGAAGCTGACAACACGAACAATGCAGAAACACCCGCAGCTGCACTCCTTGAAAGTGATGATGCAGTCAACCAAGCACCAGCTCGTTCTAAGTTTAATCAAGGACTAGTTGCCCGGATTCTCTTAAGCATTACCGTCCTTTCAACATTGCTCTTGCAAGCTTACTACGTTTCAAGTTATTACTCAGTTATTAGCGTTATCTTAGTCGTTTTGGCTATCTTGCTCGCCGGTTGGTGGTTCTTGCCTCGCCAATTCGGTGCAAAAATCAAGGTTCTCGTAACTGCCGCCGCTGTCTTTGCCATGGCTGGTTTCTGGGCCCTAACACCAACTCTCTCTCATACTTCAGCCGCAATTCCATTTGCAAGCCCATCTCTCCTCAGTTCAAAGGGCTCATCTGACATGGGTGGCGAAGTTAACTCTGACTTACTCTCATATACTGAAAAGCACCAAGGTTCAGCAAAGTACCTCTTTGCCACAACAGATTCAAACTCATCTTCTGGCTACATCATTAAGTCCGGTAAGGCTGTCATGGCTCTTGGAGGCTACAACGGTACCGACCCAACTATGACCTTGAAGCAATTCAAAAACTTGGTTAAGACCGGTCAATTGAAGTACTTCGTAACCGGTAACCAATCAAAGAGTTCCGATGGTCAAATCAGCAAAATCTTAGCCTGGGTGAAGAAGAACGGTAAAGCAGTTACTTACAGTAAAACTCAAAGCACCACAACCCAAAGTTCAACCACTAATCGTGGTGGTATGGGCATGGGTGGCAACTCGAGCTCAACCCTTTACGACCTTTCATCTATTTATTAATCTTACAGGAGGCTTCTATCAATGCTTTCACGCTCTCAAATTCCAACACTCGGACTAATTCTTCCCGCTTATAACGAAGAAGAAGTTTTAACCACTACTTTGACAACTCTCCGTCAAATTAAACAACAACTAATTGAAGGCCACCTGATTCAAGCCGATAGTTTTATTATGATTGTAGATGATGGTTCCAAGGATCAAACTTGGCCTATTATTCAAAAAGAAGAACAGGACAACGGTGATATTATTGGGGTCAAGCTTTCTAAAAATTTTGGCCACCAACCCGCATTGCTGGCAGGTATGACCGAGGCTAGTAAAATTTCTGACATGATGATTACTCTGGATGCTGACTTACAGGACAATCCCGGTATCATCACTGAAATGGTCGAAAAGTACTTTGAAGGCAATGAAATTGTCTATGCGGTTCGTTCTAGCCGGCAAACCGATACTTGGTTCAAAAGAAATTCGGCATTGGCTTTTTATAAATTAGCCGGCTGGCTAGGGGTCAAAATGGTTCCAAATCACGCTGACTTTCGTCTCATGAGTAAGACAGCAGTTCAAGCGCTACTTGCCATGCCAGAGCGCAACGTTTTCCTACGAGCTATGGTTCCCTTAGTTGGCTATAACTCTGCTAAAGTCTACTACGAACGGGGCGAGCGACAGGCGGGAACTTCTAAATATCCCTTGAAAAAAATGCTCTCCTTTGCTATTGATGGCATTACGAGCTTCAGCATTCAACCTATCCGTCTTTTGCTCCACCTGGGTATCTTAGTCTTAGGTGTGGCGGGTATTGAAATTTTCTACACTCTCTTTGAAAAAGTCGTTGGCAATCCAACTGCTGGATGGTCATCCCTAATGATTTCAATTTGGCTTCTCGGGGGCTTAAACCTAATCGCGTTGGGCGTCGTTGGGACTTACATCGGTAAAATTTTCACCGAAGTAAAGCACCGCCCCCTCTTCCAAATTGAAAAGGAAATTAGCTATTCAAACAACAATGATCAACTCTCTCAGCTCACATCTTCAAATACTAATTACCAAATCATTCAAAAAATGACTAGCTAACATCAACTTTTATCGAGAAATAAATTTGAACTTCATGTGCAATATCCGTTCTGCAAAAAAGGCCGCCAATCATCTTGATTGGTGGCCTTTTCGTTGCTGTTATTCCATTTAAAATCAATGAATTTAGAATTAAATTCGTTTTAACCTATTGACAGGTATTCTAATTCTGTGTAGAATCTAATAAATATTAGACGTTGATGAGATAAGTAAATCTTAGCGGCAAGTACAGAGAACTGATGGTCGGTGAAAGTCAGTCTTGCTTGAGGATTGAAAATGGTCTTGGAGTCGTGTAACTTGGTGAGCATTCTTGTTAGCTAAGTTCGGGTGCGCCCGTTACTGCGTTAGAGTATCTCAATCTTTTGACGTACTTGTTGAGTGGTTAGTAGTGATACTGACCAAAATCAGGGTGG
>NZ_DF967986.1:99470-131020 GCF_001047075.2 Fructobacillus ficulneus | reverse complement strand
TTTTTTTGGCCGGGGGGACTTTTTATTTGCCACAAATCACTATTAAAGCACAAATACTAACGGGAGTATCACTATGACCACAACCAATACAGACCCACCAACGTTTGAATGATTAAATACCGCAACTAACACGAATAATACACAGAAAATAGGAGAAATAATATTATGGCTGAAGTAGAAAGTTTTGCACTCGATCACACCGCAGTAAAGGCACCTTATGTCCGTGCTATCGCTGAAGAATCAGGACTCAAGGGTGACCTAATCTCAAACTTTGATTTACGGTTAGTCCAACCAAATGAAAACGCTATCCCAACGGCAGGATTACACACCATTGAACATCTCTTGGCTGGCTTGCTTCGTGATCGCCTCGAAGGCGTAATCGACTGCTCACCATTTGGTTGCCGTACTGGTTTCCACTTGATTGTCTGGGGCACTCCATCAACGGAAGAAGTTGCTCGAGCCCTCAAAAGTTCACTCGAGGAAATTCGCGACAACATCGAATGGGAAGATGTCCAAGGGACTGATATTTTTAGCTGTGGTAACTATAAAGATCATTCACTCTTTTCAGCTAAGGCCTGGGCATCTGATATCCTCGCTGACGGCATCAGTTCTAACCCCTTTGTCCGCGAAGTAATCTAAACCGATTGCATCAGCACTGACAGTACCCTTTTTCTAACCACTGCACACAGATAAAATGAACGGAAAATACAATGGCTAAAAAATCAAAAATCATCATCGCTTTCTTAGCGGTGATTCTCATCGCTGTAGGGGCCTTCACTTTCTACAATAAAAACAGTAGTCAGGCTGATGATACAAAGACCATCACATTGGGAACCATCGGTTCCGATGTCAAGATTTGGAACTATATCGCCTCCTTGCCAGAAACTAAAAAAGAAGGATTGACCATTAAGGTCAAGTCTTTCACGGACGGCGTTTCACTCAACCAGGCCACAGCAGATGGCACAATTGACGTTAACGCTTTCCAGTCATATGCTTACTTAGCAGCCTACAACCAAAGCCATAAGTCAGCCAAGCTTGAAACTTTGGGAACAACTTACCTTGAACCAATGGGTATCTATTCAAGCAAGTATAAGAAGGTCAGCGACATCCCCGATGGTGCCACAATTGCCATTGCTAACAACCCCGCCAATGCCTCACGCGGCTTACAATTATTAGCTCAGGCCGGCTTGATCACTTTGAAATCTAATTTTAACAGCCTTTCAGGGCCAAACGATATCAAGTCCAACCCACATCATTTCAAATTTAAGGAAATTGACGATACCACTGGTCCGGTCGTCGTCAAGGATAACAGTATTGCTGCTGCCTTGATTGGTAATACAATCGCTTTGGAAGGCCACTTGAACGTTTTGAAGGATTCAATCTACCATGAAAAGGTTGATCAATCAACTAAGGCCAACGTCAACATCCTGGCTAGTGCTGCTAAGAGCGACAACAAAGCTGAATACAAGAAGCTTGTTACGCTCTACCACCGCAGTGATGTTCAGTCTTATATCAAAAAGACATTCGCAGGAACCAAGGTCGAAGTTAACCAACCGGTTAGCTATTTAACTAAATAAGCCTACCGTTTCTTCAATAATATGCAATAAAGGCCTCCTAACAGCTAAGTTAGGAGGCCTTTATTTTGTCTATTGAGTTTTTTTAATTGCTATCAGTAACTTTCAACCGTGACTAGAATTGACGAGCACCTGACAAGTAAACTTCTTTATCAGCTTGTTGAACAGCCTTAATATCTTCCAAAGGATTTTCGTCCAAAACAAGGAAGTCTGCAAACTTGCCTTCTTCCAATGAGCCGTATTCCTTATCAACCTTCATCAAGGTTGCTGCATTCCATGACGTTTCCAATGCCTGATAAGGAGTTACGTCTTCATGTTCAACCATCAATTGCAATTCAACTGGTGTCATGGTGAAGTCGTTAAAGGGAGTTCCGGCATCGGTTCCCAGAGTAACCTTAACACCCTTTTGCCAAGCATTCTTAATGTTGGCAAAACCATCTTCCAAGGCATTTTGCATCTTCTTGGTTTCCCAATCAGGAATCTTACCGATAGCCAATTCACCAACACCCCAAGCAGCAATCAAAGTTGGCGTCAAGTATGTGCCATGTTCCTTCATGTAGTCGGCTTCTTCATCATTCACATAGAAACCGTGTTCGATTGAATCAACACCAGCTTCCAAGGCATTCATAATTCCTGGGTTACCTTCAGCGTGGGCAGCAACAGGAGCACCTTGGTGGTGTGATTCTTCAACTGCAGTTCGCATTTCTTCAACACTCAACTGAGTACTTGACATTTCATCACCAGGAGTCATAACACCACCAGTGGCAATAATCTTAACGGCCTTAACTCCATGCTTCAATCCTAAGCGGATTTGGTGGCGCATTTCGTCAGGTGAATCAACCAAGACTCCCATGTTAGGGAAGTCACCATGACCACCGGTCATTGAAAATGCACCTCCAGAAGGCATGATGTGGGGAACCTTATCCAACTTACCTTCACGGGTCAAACGATCAAAGGTAATATCCACATCAAATGCACTTCCACATTCACGAATATAAGTGACACCAGACTTTAACAGGGCCCGTAAACTGTTCAAGGCATGGACGGCTGTTTCTGTTTCACCCTTACGGAAACCACCATCACCAAAGTTCGGATTGGCAACAATGTGCGTATGACAGTTCATCAATCCAGGCATCACGAAACGGCCCCCTAAATCAACTGCCCCTTCGGGGGCAGTTCCCTGCCCAACCTTAGTTAACTTACCGGTTTCGGTATCAACAGTAAACCATGAATCATCATACAATTCGTTATCCTTACCGTTAAACAACTTAAAGTTCTTGTACGTCAAATCTGCCATTCATATTCCTCTTTCTAATATTTTTCTAATATAATGGACATGATAAAGGTTCAAACCGTTTTTGTAAATAGTGATTATTTAGAATAATTAACCTAAAATCGTCGATATGATGTATAAAACAGGCTTTTTATATCTAAATTTAATTTTAATTATAATTATTTTAGACAATTAACTTGCAATCGTATTCTAATTTGTTTATCATAAAGTCAATTCAAATCTTGTTAGAGAGGAAACAACGATGACTACCAAACATTTTATTCAACCGAATATTATTGCTACTCAAGTCCCAATCGCCATTATTGCTATTTTGATTATTATCATTATCTAGCCTGTGCGAAATGAGACTTGAGTTTTTAGTCATTCTTGTTTTCAAATCCGCATAGGCAGCACGAAAAATTCTGTACGGAAATTTTCCCGGGATCCGTTCAGACATTTTCTGCCTATGGGGATTTTTCTTTGGCTTTTTGAAAATAATAAATTAAAAGAGGTTTTCACATGGTTTTTATCTTTTCGATTTTTATGGTCATGCTCTTCATCATGGTTGGTGAATGGGTTTCAAAAGCGAGTCACGCTTTCGTGCCTTCCGTCTTCATCACAGCCATCCTGTTTATCCTTGGCTTTTGGTTCTTCCTGCCAAAGACGTTTGTTACTTCAGCATCGTTTGGTCCAACCTTTGCACCAATTTGTATCGCCTTGCTCTTAGTTCATTTGGGAACATTAATGAGCCTGACCGAATTACTTAAGCAATGGAAAGCTGTCGTCATCGCTCTTGCCGGTGTTGCCGGAACAATCACTTTGACTGTCCTTGTTGGATCACTTTTCTTCAACACTAAGTCAGTCTTAGCTGCTATTCCACCTTTGACTGGTGGTTTGGTTTCAGCGACTTTGATGGTTAGTGGTTTAAAGGCCCAAGGCTTGACTGCTTACTTGGCCCTTCCTGTTACCATGTTCGTGACCCACTCAATCTTTGGTTACCCATTGACTTCAGCCCTACTTAAGTCTGAAGGTCGCCGCTTGTTAAAGGGCTTTGACAAGGAAACTGCTGAAAACCCAGACCTTGTTAAAAACAATACAGCCACAGCTGCAAAGCCTAAAAAGCAATTAATCCCGGAAGCCTATAACACTTCAGCATTCATCATCACTAAGGTTGCTGCCGTAGCTGTTTTGGCACAACTATTCAACACTTGGACAAACAGCTTTGTTAACGTTAACGTTGTTTACTTGATTTTCGGTGTTATTGCTCACCAAGTAGGATTCTTGGACGACAAGGCCCTTGAAAAGGCCGGCGTTTCAAACTGGTTGATGTATGGTTTGATTGCCTTCGTCTTCTCACAATTAAGCGTTGTGACACCAAATGGAATTCTTTCAATCCTGCTTGAAATCGTTGTTTTGATTGCTTTGGGAATGCTTGGAATGTTCATCGTTTCCTTCGTTTTGGCTAAGCCATTTGGAATGTCTTGGCAAATGGCCTTCGCCTGTGCCTTAACTGCCCTCTTCGGCTTCCCCGCTGACTACATCATGACTTCTGAAGTTGCCCATACTGTTGCTTCTAATAAGGAAGAAGAGAATTTCTTGTTGAATCACATGATGCCAAAGATGTTGGTTGGTGGTTTCGCGACAGTTTCTGTTGCCTCAGTTATCATCGCCTCATACTTCATTAAGCTAATCTAATTGATATTAAGGACTGAAAAATGAATAAAGATGAAATCGCAGATTACGTTCAGCGTCACAGCTCAGATTTTTTCGATTATTTACGGTTTGAAAGCATTTCAACCCAAAATAAAAATCTACCCGAAACCGCCACTTGGTTAGTTGAACAATTTAAAAAATTAGGTGCCGAAACTGCCACTACCTGGCATGATCAAGGCGCTAACCCTGTAGTCTATGCTTCATTTAAAGGTAAGACAGATAAAACTGTTTTGTTTTACAACCACTACGATGTTCAACCAGCCGAGCCATTGGATGAATGGTTAACTGAACCTTTTGAACCAACCGTCAAAGATGGTAAAATCTTCGGTCGTGGTGTCTGTGACGATAAGGGTGAATTGATTTCTCGCTTATCCGTTTTGAAGTACTATCTCAAGCATGGTGGTTTACCTGTTAACGTTAAATTCTTTGTTGAGGGCGCCGAAGAAATCGGTAGTCCCAAAGTCAAGGAATACGTCGAGGCCCACCAAGAAGAATTAGCTTCCGATGTTTGTATCTGGGAAGGGGGTGGTAAGGATGAAAACGAAAACTTCCAAATCACCTGTGGTCTCAAGGGAGTCTTAAGTGTTGACCTAGTTACTGAAACGGCAGCCCGTGATATTCACTCATCTTTGGCAGTCTATGCCCCCAACGCTGCATGGCGACTCATTGACGCCTTGAACTCAATGCGCGATGAAAACGGCAAGGTCTTAATCGATGGTTTCAACGATGATGTCCTCGAATTAAGTCCGGCTACCAAGAAATTGGTTGATGAAATGGAATTCAACGCCAAAAAAGCCGTTGAAAACGCCGGAATTAACCAGCCCTTGGTCACAGACCAACCCAACTATGACTTGATTAATGGGACAACCATGACGATTAACGGTCTGTCTGCTGGTTACGAAGGTGCTGGTGTCAAAACTATCGTTCCTAAAAAGGCGATGGCTAAACTTGATTTTCGTCTCGTACCTAACCAAGACCCCCTAAAGATCTTGGAACTCGTTAAAAAGCACCTTCAGACTCATGGTTTTGAAGATGTTCAAGTCACACTGAATGCCAGCGTTGACCCCTTCCGGACTGACGTAACTGATTCTTTTGTTCAGTTAAATCAAACGGTGGCCAGCCAAGTTTATGGTGACAAGGTTACCTTGATACCAAACACAGCTGGTGGTGGACCAGCCTCTCCATTCTACGATGTCTTAAATGATCCCGTTGTGATGGTCGGTGTTCACTACGCCGGTAGTGGCCCCCATGCTCCAAACGAACACATTCGCGAAAAGGATTTGGTTCAAGGCTCAGTCTTCTTGACCCTCCTGCTTGATGAATATAGTAAGTCCTAAATCGAAAACCCGGTCAATCATGATTATGATGGCCGGGTTTTTCTATCTATTAAAATTTGCAATCTACAATAACTTTTCAGTTAGCTCCCATATTTCTAGGGCAAATTAAAAGGTAGCAACCATAAAGGTTGCTACTTTTTTTCTTAATCATTTATTAATTTGACCATTTCGCCAACAGAGTTTCAAAGTAACCGGCAGGACTTTGCCCAAGGACGGGATTCATTTCATTACTCAATTTCAAATTAACGAAATCACCAAAGGGCATATTTTGAAAGTGCACAGCAATGACCTTTGATAAATCATCAGCCTCTTTGATCTGAACTTTTTTCGTATCAGCAAAATCGGCTAAGATGTAGCTGTTCGCATCATCTTCATCCAAAACAATTAGGAATTGCTGGCTTTGAGTATCGACGCTCAGACCATCCCCCAAATTCAAGGCATTATCAGCTGCAAACTGTTTCTGTAGGTCAGCCAATTCCTGAACTGGGTTAGCCATGGGTTCCGGGGCTATTTCTGGAGTAGTTTTAGTCACTGTAACATCCGGAGCAAAGACCTCTTCCGGTTCTTGTACAATTTCGGTCTCTGGCTCTGACGGATTTTCATCTGTCACATCAGCCATTTTCGAATCGTGGTGCTTTTTAACATACCAGAATACTGTTGCTAAGGCCCAGAGAGCAATTAAGATTGTCACGAAATGATCACTAACAAATATCAAAATCTCAAGGACCAGCCAAATCAGGAATAGGTAAGGCAGGTATTCAATCACCTTGAAGCTGAACCAAAAACAACCGTAAATAAACAAAACAATTAATGATAGAAAACCAAAAATAATCATAGCAGCCCTTCTCTTTCATGAATACATCACAAATAGCACCTAATAGGTCTATTCTACTTCATAATAATTCTAATATTCATAACATCTTGATTTCATTTCAAAATTCCAGACTGCTTCGGCCCTCAAGTAAATTAACGAAACGCAAAAAAAGTCAGCTAACGACTTCGAATCGCTGGCTGACCTTTACATGATTTTCTACTATATATTAGAGCTGTTTTCTAGTGATTAAAATTAACGCTTTTGGCGGTAAGTAAACGGTGCCACTACCAGTCCAAGAACTGCTAGTAATGCCATAACAAACAGATTGTGATTTGCGGTACCCTTCACCCCAGTATTGGGAAGAACGGAGTGCATTGCCACTCGACTATCATTTCCAGTTTGTGGCAAAGATGGCCCCGTAGCAGTGGTAGTGTTTGAAGCACTTAGGTTGGCAGCACTCGAACCATCTTGACTTGCCTCCGCCGTAGTAGTCTGAGTAGTTGCAGGTGATTGAGCTGATTCACTACTTTGGCTTTGGTTCTGTGAACCATTAGCCGCTGATTCAGCGCTATGAATAGCCTTAATTTGAGCTAGCAACGCTTGCTTAGCTTCCAAATCCTTTTGGTCAGTGGCCAATTGTGCTTCCTGACCTGGCAAGGCTTTTTGCAATTCAGCAATCTTGGCCTGGGCAGCAGTTGCAGCAGCTTGGGCGGTTGCATTTTGACTTTCGGCTTGAGTTTGAGCTGCTTGAGCCGCAGTAAGGTTAGCATTGAGGGTATTTAACTTATCAGTCTCATCTGATAACTTCTTTGTCGCTGCATCAAGTGCCGCTTGGGCTGTGGTATAGGCAGGGTTCGGTACCTCAACTGATTTTCCAGCATTAGCGACTTGGTTCTGCAATTGTTGCAAACTATCTTGGGCGGCCGACAAATCTGAGGCGGCCTTGGTAGCCTTATCAGTTGCAGTTTGGACGTTTTGTTGGGCAGTTTTGAGTGCTTCTTGGGCCGAAGCCAAAGACTGTTGGCTGGTTGTCAAATCTTGCTTGGCTGTCGTCAATGTATTGGTTGCAGCTTCAACTGCCTTGTTAGCGGCATCCACGCTGGCCTGAGCAGTGGCTTCATCCTCTTGAGGCGTGCCTGCTGCCTTTTGGGCATTCGTTAATGCTGTTTGAGCTGTGGTCAAATCAGTATTGGCAGAATCCACCGTCTTTTGCGCAGCACTGACCTGGTTTTGGAGGTCAGTGTAGGCTGGGTTAGCAACTGTTGTACTTTGTTGGCCCAGTTGACTATCTGGCAAAGCATTATCTCTGTCTTGGTTACTGAAGTTAAAAGTAACAAAGTACCCTGGGCCTTGCTCATTCAATGTACTATTAGTTGACTGGACTGTTCTAGCATTCATCGCAATCCCAACGATAGATGTATTTCCAGTTCCATAATCACTGTTATCCGATCCCGATGTCAACAAGCTAATTCGGTGGCCATACTTTGAATCAGCATCATAGTTAATCATGCCATTGATTACATTATCGATTATATACTTCGCAACCGTCATATTTTGCATATCAGCGAATGAAGTTGTTCCATCGCCCCAGGTCAAAAAAGAATGATAGCCCAAGTCTTCGCTTTGAAAAGTTCCCGATCCCGGTACGGCACTATATGACGCAGCCATTGAAGGTTCGTCATGGGTCATCCCCATTGCCGTTTCAGTCAATGACCGATTAATAGTTTCAGTCAAAATTGCTGCGTTGGTCGCAACAGTTGAAGTCTTAAACCCAGAGGCTTGACGGTACTTGTTGATTTGTTCAACCGCGTAGTTATTTAATTCATAACGCTGAGCATCTGTCATCCCGGTATCGGCAATTTTTTCGGCACCATTGGTCTTGGCTAAGTTAATCACAGTTTCCATGTTAGTTGGGTCAAAATTACCCTGAGCATCTGGTTCTGGTTCCAATGGATAAGTTGTATCAATCGATATAACCTTGGTGTTATCCGGGTTAGCACTTGTCTTATCCTTAGTATTATATACGGGATCACTCGTATTAATAGGCGTTGTCGTTTTAGAATTTAAAATCGTGTTCGTTGTCGTGCCAGCACTGGTACTTGCTAGTTGACTTTGCAGAGTCGCCAGCTTGCTTTGAGCATCCTTCAATGCTGCTTGCTTATCAGTTACTGCTTGTTGAGCACTAGCAACATCTGTCTGTGATGAACCATTTTTAGCCTTATCAAGAGCTGCCTGTGCCGCTTGCAAGGCTTGTTGCTTTGCAGTGAGATCTTGGTTAGCTGCATCAACGGCTGTTTGCTTAGCAGCCACATCTTTTGTTTGGTTATCAACAGCTGTTTGGTCCGCCGTTTCTGTCTGTTGGGCACTCGTCAAGTCTGCTTGGGCTTGTGTATTGGCCGTCTTAGCATTATCAACTGCAGTTTGCGCACTCTGAACTTGGTCATCAGATGGCTTTTCGGCCGTCTGTTGAATTGTCTTTGGTGTTGTATCAACCGTGTTAGCAGCATTGTTCTTGTCTGATGTGGCCTGGTTAACAACAGCCTGCTGGTTATCAACGGCTTTGGATGCAGCCTTAGTATTGTTTTGAGCAGTGGTTACCGCATCAGCAGCCGTTTTCGCATCGTCGACAGTCTTCTGCTGTTCCGCCGTTTGGTTCTTATTATCAGCAACAGTTGCTTGATCACTCGTAACATAAGCCTGAGCCTGATCAACTGCAGCTTGAGCTTCTTCAGGGGTTTGCGTACTGGTTCCCTGCGTTGTTGTGGTATTTGTTGCTGACGTGGCCCCACCGGCAGCCGATGCCTTATCCTGTTGGGTCAACCCAACAGTCGCAACAGCTGCTGCAGCCGTCGCTAATCCTAATACTTTTGTTGATTTTTTATTCATACCAAATTCTCCCTACCGTCTTCTCTCATTGACAAAAACAATTTATTACAAAAATGTTTTTATATGTCTAAAACAATTCAAGAATACCTTGAAAACCCGTAAATAACAAGGTTTTGACGAAACATTAGAAACATTTCCATTCCAATTCTAATTTTAAACTTGCAGTCAATCGCTAATTTTAAAAAATCAACAAGCATTCCAGCAATTTAAAACGGTGGGAAAGTCGCTTAAATCAATGATATTATCACCAAATTAAATTACATATCGAAAATAAAACTTGCTAATCTTATGCTGCCGACCACCCTACTACAATCAAATTAGAATACTTTTTCTAAGTAATTTTCTATTATCTTTTACTTTATTAGATGACAAATTTTAGCCAGCTGCTCCTATTCTGCTAATTATGCCAAGAACATAGACGGGTCTGATAATTCTTGCTATAGTAACGGTGTTAAGACGCTATTTAATTTCAAGTGGCCGGCATTTCGTGCTGGCCAATCATCAATACAGACGAAAGGACTGAATCACTATGTGGAAAACACTTAAGAACAAGGGTCTCGATGCACCTTTGGTTCCAATCTCGTATATCGTCGGTGGTCTAATAGCTGCAGGTTTCGGATTGGCTTTTAAGCAATCCTACAGTGGCGCTTTATGGACAGTCCTATATGGACTCGCGATGGTTCTAGCCGGCGGTATTTTTGTTCATACTTCCATTCGCGGCAAGGGCCTTATCTGGGATAGCATCTTAAAGCAAATTCAAATCAACCCCACTGACCAAGTTCTTGATTTGGGTACGGGACATGGATTAGTTTTACTAAAATTTGCAGCAAAATTATCCGCGTCAGGACATGCGACCGGCATCGATTTTTGGCGTCAATCTGACCAATCCGCTAATAGTTTGCAAAACACCCAAGCAATCATCGCTGAACAAGGTTTTTCTGAAATCGCCGAAGTATTAACGGCCGACATGACTGACCTTCCCTTTGCCAACCAAACATACAATTTTGTCGTCTCCAGCATGGCCATCCATAATATCAAGCCGGCAGCGGCTCGAAAAAAGGCACTAAAAGAAGCAGTCCGAGTCTTAGCTAAGAATGGGATTCTCATCATTGTCGATACTGGTCACCATAAACACGAGTACATCGCAGTCCTCAAAAGTCTCGGTCTCAAGATTGAATCTTCAAAAACATACGGCATTGCTGGTTGGTGGACGGGCCCTTGGATGCCGACATATGCAGTGATTGCAAAGCAGACCGCTGGCTGAGAAGGAGAGAGCAATAACAATGACAAGAGCGACCAACACCAGTGTTCCAAATTTCATTGACATGAACGACGGTGAATTAGATCAATATCAGGCTTGTATCTTGATTAAAGATACTAACATGCTCGAAATGGAGGCCGACTACTCCCCAGCTCACCGTGTCTTAGCCACCCATTTCAAGGACACCAAGGTCCTAGAATATGATGACACTCCGGATCCGAATGAACCACATGCACCAAGCAAAAAGGATGTCATCGCAATCTTTGATTTTGTTCAAAAAAATATCGGCAATAACGTTCTTGCTATTTGCTCCTTGGGTCATTCTCGGTCTGGCTTTGTATCCCTTGTCTTCGACTATCTCAATAATAACTTGGACGACTGGGCCTGCTACGATGACTCCCCATACAATCTTGTAAATCTTAATAAGGAAGCTAGTCCTAATCAATTGCAAATTAAAATAGCACTTGAGTTAGGTCTATTCGACCCGGCAATAATCGATAACTTACCCGTTATTAGTTAAATACTATTTCTATAATCGTTTTCAAATGGAACTCCATCTTGAAAAAATTAATTGCCTAGCCGAACGGCCAGAATTCTACTCAAAAAGCGCTTACCAAATTTGGTAAACGCTTTTTATTACGAGTTATCTATACTCTCTTGCTAGTCATTGATTGTCTGATTAAGCATCGTGATTGATGCTTGCAGGGCAACAAAGAGTTCATCTGCTGATTCTTTTTTACCATGATTAATCCACGTTGAGAGTGTACTGATCAAGAGGTTCGTCAGGACAGCCAAATAAAAATCTTGTTGGTCTGGCGAGGCCAATTCAATTTTAAAGAAAATATTTTGATTAATTTGTCGGAGTTGGGCATCATAAATAATATTGAGTTGGTGTGAATTGACAATCGTTTCCAGTAGAACATCATGCCGCATAAAGGTTTCGATATCCAAGACCAGGATGTCTTGGAGCGTCTTACCTTTGCTGGATTCATGATTAATTTGTTCAAACATCAAGTCACACTCGTAGGATAAGACGTCGCTAATTGAGTCAAACAAACGGTAAAAGGTTGCTCGGCCAACCGTTGACTCCTCTAAAACATCGGCAATCGTAATTTTGCGGTATTCCTTCTTTTGCAAACACGCATTGACCCCCTGAACAATTAAACCGGCTGACCGTTGAGCTCTTTTATCTACTTTAATATGATACATCGCTTGAAACCCCTCAATTTGTGGAACAAAATCACTGTCTTTGTTCTCTATGATATGAAACTATTGTATCATAACGTGATTAGTAGTAAATTATTCCTAGTCAGTGATGCAGCAAAGTTTTTAATACCAAAGTGTATTAATCTCACTACTTTGGCCAATTTTAGCAGCATGTCCATCACGAGTATTTAAGTAATCAAAAAGGAAATAAGTGATATTTTGAAAGCATTAAAAAAATGGGATAAAATTTGGCTCAACGTTCTCTACTTAGTTGGCCTAGTCTTGCTAATGACTATGGTCATAGCGGGTCAAGATTGGTCGCTCCGTCTTAAATTGATGGTAATGGTTGCTATTATTTTGCCAATTCATGCAGGTGAAGAATGGCAGCTACCTGGCGGATTTCACTACCAATATAACCTTAGTTTCGGATCAGATATGCCCAACATCTATCCAATGAACCGACTAACGGATATGCTAACGGTTTGCATTGCCGAAGTTGCCTACATCGTTTGCATCTTTTTCTACCAAGTTAATTGGGTCGTCATGGCCCTGTGTGCCTTTTGCTTCTTAGAGGTCTTCATGCACACCTTCTTTGGGATTAAGATGTACAACCGCTTTAAAAATCAAGGCAAGAAAACGCTCTACAATCCCGGCATGGCATCAGGCTATCTCGGCTTTGGTGTAACCGCCATTGCCATGGTTGTTAATTTGGCAAACCATGCAACCATTACCGGAACTGACTGGGTCTTCGCCTTCATTATGCTCCTATTGATGGCCCTCTTTGAAATCCTCCTTCCTGAACGACTTTTCCGCAGTAAGGATACCAGCTTCCCCTTCACTTCACCAATGTACTTTACAAAGTTTTTGAAGTGAGATTCGGTGAATAAACATAACTTTTTACAGTCAAAAGGCCTAACATGGAATTTATCATGTTAGGCCTTTTCTATTTAATTTTCCAAAAAATTAGTTGCGATTCGATTCTTCAATGATCACTTTGTTAATTATGATTAAGAATTTTATTCAATGTTTTGCGAAATGGCATAAGCAATAGGAGAAATATTCAATCCAATCCATGTTAAAACATAAATAATTATATTTGTATTGTCTGTCTCGAATAATTCAGATATAATTTTGAATTCATCAGCGAAATCTTGCTTGGTTAAAGTCAAAGGATTATCAGAATTAATTATTAATTTTAATGTTGATTGAACAAGTTTATCTTTTGCTTGCGGATCATCAATCCCCATCTTCCAAAGATAAAGGGATAATGAAACAGGATTATCAATATCATCTTTTAAATGGTTGGCGATTTCTTCTATCGAGTTTAACAGTATTTTTTCATTGTCAGTTAGTTCGAAATATCTTTTTTCACTATTCATACAAAGATTCCTTCCTGGTTGATATCAACTGTACTTTCTTTTTACACACTGCTTAACACTTTTAATTTTTAGATTAACAATCGATATTGATTTTGTTAATAACAACCCAACAACAAAATATTAGTCATTGTTTATTCTTGAGTAACAAATATTCAATCGATCAATTTTGATGCTTTGATAGCATAAAACTTATACTAGCAGTATTTCTATTTTCAAATTTCTTACTAAATTTAAAAATAGAAGTACTATACTGATTGTCTATCATCAAATATTGGCTGATTTTTGCAAATAGAACTTAAAAATTGAGTTCTATTTTGAATAAATGGCTTATATTTAAAGATAGCGAGAAAATGATTTTGAAATGATTTTACTGCACAAGGTTTGTTAGCTTAGATATCAAAGCAATTGTACAAAAAAGGTTAATACTGAAAGTTTCAAATCCAGTATTAACCCTTTGTAATTAATATATTTTCTTAAGAAAATTCATCCAGCATGTTCAAATGATTTACGTATATCGTTGTAACTGATGGCGAGAGTATACGTTTCTTGATTCGGAATTGTTTCTTCATGCAGATCAATAAAGTAAAAGCCATTCTTCATGTAAAACTCTAATGGTTCTCCTAAACTCTCTACCATTACCCCAGCAAAAGCGATACCATAATAATTGCTCATTTCTATTAACGTTTTAAAAATGTAATGGAGAATCGCTGTCCCTAAATGAATATTTTCAAACTCCATTCCTCGCTGAAATTTTTGGTGCACCGAAAGATGATCAATACTTACCATTGGTAACGTCCTTTGACAACTTGCTTCACCAAAGATACGAATCCTATTCTTATCTGCAAACAATGTAGTACTACTTGATGTCGACAACGCATACATTCCAATTAATGCAGTTTCAATAAATACAGCATTTAAACTAGTAACGTGCATCTGTTCAAATTTTTGATAACCGCTCTTCACAAACTCATCGAGAGTCGCTACACCGCAGCTATAGTTATCCAACTGCTTTTTGTCGGCTAACGACGATACTGGACGAACACTAAAGCTTAATTTTTCCATCTTCTACCAACTTTCGGAAATGCTCTAGTCCTTCCTCAGCGGCTGCAAAGCTTCTCTTCATCTTGGCAACATTTTTATTTTGTTCAACTTGAGTTGGTTGAAAAATCTTTCGATATTGTTCAGCTTGGTTTTTATCATTCAGGTTAAAAGTTATATGTTTATTATCAAGAATCATGACGATAGCCTCCAATCTTGATGACTATAAAGTATGTCTACAATGTATGAATATTTCTACAGCCATTGTAACCAATTTATCTTATTTTTACAATTTTAAAATACAAATAAATTATTCCATTTTTTAATATTACCTTTTCGACTTACCTTTAGATTTCTTATGCTATAATCATTAAAAATAAGGAGAGTAGCATGGTTAAAATAAGAACAATTCAGTCTTCGGATGACACCGCACTGCATCAAATTATTCAATCTTCTCTGAAATCTTTTGGTTTAGATATTAAGGGAACTGCCTACTTCGATCCTGAGCTTGGTCATTTAAGTCACTTTTACGATGTCCAAGAAAATCGTGAATATTTTGTCGCTACTAGCGATGAAAATGAAATCTACGGTGGTGCCGGAATTGCTGAATTCAACTCTGCAGATGGTGTGGCTGAACTGCAGAAGCTCTACCTCAACGAAGCTGGACAAGGACAGGGTCTGAGCTACCAACTGCTCGATAAAGTTGTTGCCTTTGCCAAAGCTGCTGGCTACAAAACACTTTATTTGGAAACTCACCACAAACTAAAAGCAGCCATTCATCTCTACCAGAAGTATGGTTTTCAAGAAATTGACGGACCCTTAGCTGGGTCAGAACATTCGACGATGGATCATTTTTTGCTCTTGATTTAGCCGTTAAATAAGTTTATTCAAATAAAGAATGCTAATCATGGGATTAGCATTCTTTTAATTTTGATAATTTTTGGTATGGATCAGTCAACTAAGAATTACAAATAATTATAATAAAGTTATAATAGAACAAAGAGTATTTAAAAATATGGAAATCTTCGTTCCTTGGCAGAAGCATTAGCACTCCTTAAAATATCTTGTGGCTGCTCCGATTTTAATTTGGTAGACAAAGGGCTTAATCACGGTTCACCAATAACTAAGTAAATGGCAAAAATTTATCAGTTTTCACATTGCGATCTACTAAAGAGAGAACAAAATATGACTGAAACGTACATAAAAGATAATACAAACTCATATATTATCTGGGACACGAGTATGAAGTGACTGCCCCTGCTTGTTTTGATGTCCAAACTAACGAACGCGTCCCTGATTCCAAGCTTGACCGTGCAGCTGTTGAGATGGCTAACGCCCTGTATCGTGAAGAATTTGATGTCGTAGCCCCCGAGAAAATTAAGAAATTCCGTCAATCTAATGGCTTAAGCCAACGAGATCTGGCAAAAATTCTTGGTTGGAGTGAAGCAACCATTGCCTTGTACGAAGATGGTTTCCTTCCAATTGAAGCAAACAACGACCTTCTTCAAGAGGTTTTAACAGATGACACCGTCTTTCATAACTTGCTAGCCAAAGCAAGTATCACTTCCACAACACATCAGTTGGAAAATGTTGACGTATTAAAACTGGCTCACTGGTTTATGGTCCAAAACTATTTTGACGTCAAGAATGATGAAACCGGCTTAGTTGAAAGCTTGGGCCTTTTAAAAATTCAAAAATTATTATATCAACTAAAGGGATTCTCTTTAGTACGTTTTAACGTCCCACTTTATTCTGATGACTCAATAGCTTGGGAATATGGACCAGTAGTGGGAAAAGTTTTTCAAAAGTATCAGCTTCAACGCAACTTAACCAAAGAGCAATGCATGAATAAAGAAGTATTTGAAGATTACTCTGACCTCATGTCTAACCCTCAAATGGTGGCCTTACTAGATGAAGTCTGGCGTCGTTATGGTAGTCTCAAAGCTAGTGACCTAGTTGCCATGGATCAAACCCCAGGCAGTCCCTGGTCACTAACTCAACGAAATACTGTGATTAGTAATACTATGACAAAATTGTATTTTGAACAGATAGTTGATTGATAAATAGGCAACGACTCGATCCTAAGGATAACTCAATAACATGTCCTAATTTTAGGGCTTATGTCACTGTGTAATATAGATAGTGGCTTTTCTTGAATCAACACTATGTTAAATTTAATCGGAATGAGCATACGTAATTAAAAATATCCAGGCTTACATTGATGACTCTCCGGAGTATTTGTGTTCAACCTGACTCTGCACCTTAGTAAATAATCTACTAGATTTTGTTAATGTAGCTGGGGCACTATCTATAAAATCTGATTGACTTTGTATAACATCTTTAATTAATAAAATAGAATCTTTAATCGCCATATCTATTGATGAATCATTAGTTCTATTCTGAATATTAATAACACAATTCAATATTAAAATATCTCCAGTATTCACAAAAGAAAATAAATTAGAATCATACTCTGGTTGCTTTATTCCTAAAAATTTAGAAAATTCGGAATTTTGATCATTTCTTCTGTTTTTTCTGTAAGTTGTTATTATCTCTGAAATCCGGCGATATATCACATCTACTTTGATCACTTTTTCAGCAGTAATATCTTTAATATTTTCTTCAATTTGGTTAGGTTCAAAAAGAACACTTTTATTACTTTTAGCTATGTTCGCCTTATCATTGAGGTAGCCACCTATATAATGATGAACAGCATCCTCTACAGGTAAAATAGTAAAATCTTGATATTTTGACATATCATCATATTTAGATCTATAAGTGTATTCATTTATTTGACGCTCTAAGTAATAATTGAAGTTAAATAGATCTTCCTGCAAATTACGTATAATAACATTATTGGCAATAAAATAACTTTCCTTGATTGGAGTTTGAGAATTCAAGTATTCAGTAATTTTAGCGCGTTGCTTATAATCTTGTATTTGTATAATTCTTATTAATACAGAAACTTGATCATTTAATTTATTGTCTTGAAATAAACTTGCCAAACTATTAACAGTCTGTGCACCATTGACAATAGAGACACCCTTCAACAATACAGAGTTATTTCCAGGGCTTGTTTTTGCGCTATCACAAATTAATGTTATGCCATTATTATAAAAATAGAACATTTTGGCTGTTTCATTGTTTTCGGCAGTGTTTTTAATTCCCTCATTAATCGATGAGCCTTTTTCGTATAAGCGGATATTCTCGTCGAATATTCTGGTTAAATCATTATGAACAGCCTGAATCAAAGCCTTTCCATTGATAACACCAACCCAAGATTCAATATATGTATCGTCATTATCCGATTCATTAACGTTATTGGCTAACTGTAAGTTTTTATATTTAAAAGAAAGGTCTAATGTATTACGACGATGCACTTTTTCAAAAATATTAACAATATTTTCTCGAGTGATGCATGAATGATGGAGAGCTATATCATTTCCCAAGATATTCTCTTGTTCGTCGATATAATTTATATTTCCTTCAGAAATAACGCCTTTATTGTATGAAACAAAAACAACATTTATTTCATAAACAGGTTGGTCTTTTAGCAACCCTAATAAATTTTCAAATCCAAT
This sequence comes from Fructobacillus ficulneus, assembly GCF_001047075.2. Classification (GTDB taxonomy): domain Bacteria; phylum Bacillota; class Bacilli; order Lactobacillales; family Lactobacillaceae; genus Fructobacillus; species Fructobacillus ficulneus. Next base: position 112,958 of record NZ_DF967986.1, on the reverse strand, counting down.
ATTAGTTGCTCTAGATATTAGGTTCTCTATATCTCCTTTCAGAATTGAATTAAGTGTTCCATATATTTTTGTAATAGCAGACAAGTCTATTTCTTTATTATTATTCTTTTTAGCAGGAAATTTAAATTGGTATAAATTCAGAATATGTTCTCGTTCATCTAAATAATAAGCATCTATTCCATTATCATTATTGCCATCAATTAAAATTTCCTCTATATCATTTTCATTTAGTACACTAGTGTTTTTTAAATACCAGTACGCAAAAGCTTTAGATGAAGAACCATCTCCAGTGTATTCACGATCAGAAACAATTTTTTTTAAATCAATACAAATTTGATCGTAATAATTATCGAATTTAGTAATCATGTCTTTTCTCCCATTAAATTTATAAGTGATAGTATATATTGAAATATATATTACTACTTATAAATTTAATTGTAATCCTATTTTTATTAAAATTTTACGATTTTTCTGTCGATTACCACTAATTTTTGTATAGCTATTTCTTCTGATATTGGTTTAATGGAAAAAGGTATCTGTGCCCTGTCTCCTCGCCTAATTAGAACATTGCACTACTTGGTGCTTCAAAATCAGCCTTATAACTATAAAATTGCATCAAGAAAATAACTTAGTTAAGTGCGCCAAAAATTACCACTCGATAAAAAAGAAACCGAAATCTTTGATGGCTTGACTTTTAGTAAAAAAATAACATTTGTAACCAATGTTATACTTTAAATCACGACAAATAAAATTAACGAGGTTTAGCAAATGTCTTTCTCTAATCAGTTTATACGAAACGTCCTAAAAATCAAGGATTCTCACATCTTTTTATCAAATGAAGTCGACGAAAAGCGCTTAAAAGATGACGTATACCCCAAAAACTAAAGTAAATATTTACTAGTTCGCTAAGCGGCTGGTTGCCCACACTGTGGCCTCGACACCATCGTTAAAAATAGTTTTAAAACTGTCAACGTTCAGTTACCTTCGAGTCCAGGTGACCTGCGTAAAACCTATCTTTCGCTGAAGAAACAACGATTTTACTGTAAGAGTTGCCATGCTTCTACCATGGCCAGCACACCACTGGTCCCAGCCCATCATACAGTCTCCAATCGGCTACGAACGGCCATTCATTTGTCTCTAAAAATGAATCGACCATTAAAAGATGTTGCCCGTGACTACTTTCTTTCACCAACCACGAAGCAAAGGGTCCTGAACGAAGACAATTAAAAGCTCCTCAAACAACAATTCCACTATCTACCACGTCATCTTTTCTTTGATGAATTCAAGGCGATGGGAAGTGGTTACTGCTTTATTTGGATTGATTCAGACATGCACCAGATTGGTGAAATTTTGCCTAGTCGACGGCAAAATCAAGTTACTGACTACTTTATGCGTTTTCCGAAGGAGCAACGGCTCAAGGCCCAAACCGTAACCGTTGATCCTAACGCTTCGTATATCAGCTTTATTCAAAAGATCTTTCCAAATGCGGCCACTATCCTTGATCGTTTTCACGTCGTCAATATGGCTAACCGGTCCCTCAATATGATTCGAAAGCGATTGATGAATCAGTTTAACCACAGTTCAAGGCAATACCGGGTCTTAAAGTCTAATTGGCGACTCTTTCTAAAAGACTGTTTTCAACTCGAAACCAGCAAATCCTGGTTACAAAAGGGCTTAGGCTATGTGGATACCCAACAAAACCTGGTGCACTACGGCCTCACACTTGACCCAGAATTCGCCGCAGCCTACGAAACTTACCAAGGACTGCTCTTAGCTCTACGCAATCGCGATCAAAAGCTGTTAAAGCAGACCTTGAACCAATATGAAGCACTGGGCAATGAGATGGAATACAACCGTCAAGACCCTGAAAAAGCATTGGTTACCACTTTTAAAGTGTTGTGAATATCCTTATTCCAATGGGCCCCATCGAAGGAATCAATGGTAAAATCAAGAAAATCAAACGAGCGAGCTACGGTTTCCGGAACATGGACAACTTCATGATTCGCATCAAGCTCGAATGTGCTTATATCAATGTCGCTTAAAGTAAAAAGCGGAACCTAGACCAATTTTGGTCCAGGTTCCGCTCAATAGCAGCATCAACACTTAAAAGTATAGAGCCAAAGTAAAAAGACTGACGACAATTGAATGTCAGGCGTCAGTCCTAAAAACAGCTCAATCACATGTCCAAATTCCGAGGCTCATATCGCAAATGAGTATTTTTTGCGTTGCTAATTAATTAACTGCTTTAAGTTATTTAGCGACGATATCATCATAACTTATGGCTAAAATACTAGTTTTTTTAGTGGGATTCATTTCTTCATTTTTGTCAATAAAATAAAAACCATTCTTTGTATAAAACTCTATAGCGTCATCGACACTTTCAACTTGAATGCCTGCAAATGCAATACCATACTCGTCCCCCATCTTTACTAACAATTCAAAGATGTGTTCTAAAATAACAGTTCCAATATGCCAATCCTCTGTTTTTTGCCCATATTGAAACTGCTTCTGTACTGACAAATGGTCGATACTAAAAAGAGGTAACTTGGGTTGCAGGCTTGCCTCCTTGAATACCTTTTGACGGTTTTCATCAGCTCCAATTGCGCTGTTACTAGATGCGGATAAGGCGTACATACCAACAGGTATATCTCCCAACAAAACGACATTTAAAGTTGTTAAATGTCGTTTTGCAGCATCGTAGTATCCAGAATGTATAAATTCATCAAGATTTTTGTTACCACAAGTATAGCCATCTAGCTTGCCGGATTTCAAAAAATCCAAAGCAGGACAAAAATTAAGACGTGAATTCTCCATTTTCTACAGCCTTTACAAAACGGTCAAAGCCTTCATGAGCTTTAGCGAAATGCTCCCGCATCTTACGAACATTATTTCGATGCTCTTCAGGTGTAGAATGAAAAATTTTACGATATTGTTCAGCTTGTTTTTCATCATTTAAATCAAAAACGACATGTTCTTTTGTAATCATTTTGGCTGATCCTCCTTTTGCGTGTAGTTCTATTTTTATTCTACCACATTTGAAGAATTATGCTGTACAAAAATTTATATATGTTTTGTAGAAACGGAGTAGTCCGTTTCTGAATAAATGAAATGTAGACTTCATTTTAAAATATGTATGACGACATATGTCGTCGTTAACGATTAATAATTTGTAACTGAAAAAGCAACACCACTTCCAGCAGTTAAACTGTCAACGTTATATTGACTATTTCCTGTGTAAACCCTTTATGTTTGGGGTGGGACAACAAATGAGAATGATGCACCTGATGATTGTACAGGTGCAGAGTAGCTGGAATCTAATGTATCTGGTGCTAAAGATGTTGAACTTGAACTTGCACTTGATGAACTTTGAGCTTCACGTATCTTCTTCGTCGAACTAGATTTTTCTTCGGTGTGTGACCTATTGTGACTGGTTACGGCCATAAAGGATCAATACACCGACAAAAAGAATTAAAATCCCGATAATGACGATTAATTTATATTTATTTTTTTGTTGAAAGTTTAATCTATACGCTAAAAAATACATACATAGATTTCAATTATAACATTTCATAAATAATCATACTGGTTTTACTCAACAAAAAATTACTAGCATAATAGGTGCAAATCATTTCGACGGAAATGATTTGCACCTTTTTAGGTTAAGACCTAAATTGGTAGTGAAACTCAGGTGTATGTTCTTTTAACACTTGATGTCGCAAACTAAATTAGCCGTTTCTGACCTGTACCCCAAAAGTCGAAGTAAATATTTAGACCTAACTGACCAGTTACCGATATCCTATCGGTGATTGGCCTTTTAGTTTGATCTGAATACGTTCTGTGTTGTAATAGTGAATCCATTTCTGAATGGATTCTCTGAGTTCATTGACGCGATTAAATTGCGAAAATTACCTAATTCAGTCTTCAATTTATTGAAAAAACTTTCTATTGGTGCATTGTCAAGTGCCGTTTCCTTCCGTGACATACTTGGTTTGATGCCGTTCTTTTGGAGAATCTTTTACCACGAGCGATGGCGATACTGCCAACATTGATCCGTATGTAAATAGGTTTGGTAACGACTCTTTGAAAGTTTAGCTACTAATTCTTGCGCTGGTTTCAAAGCAAAGGCCAGGTCTGGTTTAGTACTAGTGCATAAGTGACGATTTCTTTATTATATAAATCCAAGACGGTTTCAAGATACACCTTCTCTCCAGTTGCTGGTAATTTGAATTCTGTGACATCACTCGTAAGTTTTTGAAGCCGACGATCAGTTTGAACGCATCGACGAAAACGGTTCTTCGTTGTTCGACCATTAGGTCCAGGATAAGAGTTATACTTGGCTCTCTTTTTACAATACCCTGACCCCTGAATATTCATTTCATACATTAGGCGTTGAACCTTTTTATGGTTAATTTGGCTGTACTTACTTGTCTTTCGTAGCATGGCCCAAATACGTCGAACGCCATAATAGGCATATTCTGACGATATCGAAAGAATCATATCCCATAATCCTTGATCAGGGTCGCCTGCACGAAAGCGTCGTTTCCAATAGTGGTAGGTTGTTGGGCTTAACTCCAAGGCCTTTAGAATCGCTACTTGTCTGAATTGCGCCTCGAGTTGGAAGGCAACTTGGGCCAATGGCCGCTGGTTTCGTCCTTCTCCATCGAGGCTAGTAATTTTGACGCTTCAAGGCGAATACGAAGCATTAAGTTTTCTTCTTCTAATTCAGCTAAGCGCTTAGCTTGTTCATCTTGTGTTAGTTTTTTAGGTTTTGTCATGGTTTTAGATCCTATCTCCAATGACTTTAACCCATCCTGACCTTTTTGTATATAAATTTTCTTCCATTTCCAGATTGAACTGACATGAACGAAACCAAATTTCCGAGCAACTTCCACATAAGAGGCTTGGTGTTCAATGTCCACAGAGTTAATCGAAGACGAAATTCGAATGTCACCTGTGGTGGCTCATAAATAATTTTCGAACTATGACCTTCATAGGCCGCAATATACACCAATAAGTCATAAGTTTACAGGCCGAACTCTTTGGCAAATTGATTAGCGGATAGTCCAGATTCTAAATGTTTTTTAACTGCTTGTAATTTATATTCTTTTGAAAATTTAGTCATTAAAAATCACCGTAAGTTTATGCAACTTACGGGGTACAGATCACCAGGGCTTTTTTTCTTTTCCCAAATATCATGGCTATTCCTTTCTGTTTATTAGGCCTTAGCCTTTGTATTGTGTTCGTGTGCATCCTGCTGTCCAATATCGTACCCAATAAGGTGAGCACCAAAGGCAATAACACCAACCGTCACAACTGTACTAAATATGTTCCAAAGTTCCATATGCATCCCCTCCTTAATAGCCAGACAGCATGGCCTTATCAATTTCTTCTTTGTCGTACCGTGAGCCAAATTCATAGATATGGGCTTTCACTCGTCCAGTAGACACCAGATGTTTTTTAAATGTGTTGATGCACATCCCACTGTACTTAGATGCCTGATTTAATCGCATCCACCGTGGCCATTCCATAACTGTTGCTGTTTCGTTTGCTTGTTCCATTCTTATACCTCCTTAAATCTGTTTAGCAAGCCAATCGGACACACGCTTATACACATCTACTCGGACTGCTACTCCACCAAACTGGCACTCAATTCGTCTAAAGGTCGGGCGTGAAACTCCCAACTCCTTAGCAAGTTGCTCCTTTGTTAAGGATAATTCTCCACGCTTTCGCCTAACTGCTTTTTGTGTTTCTTCAGTAAGATACTGTAAATGTTGAGGCATTCGCTCACCTCCATTTCATTTATGAAACACCAAACAATATTTTTCATTTTTGAAACGTTGTGATAAAATACCTTTCATAGAGGTGGATCATGAACAGGTTAAAAGAGCTTAGGCAGGATAAAAAATATAGTTTAGCTACAGTATCTAAGCTATTAAAAGATAATTATGATTTGTCAGTATCTCCAGCTACACTGATGCGCTATGAAAATGGCAAGACTGACCCTAAATTAGTCACATGGCAAAAACTAGCAGATATTTTCAATGTTCCAATTGGGTTTATTCAAGGTGTATCAAATATACCAACTAACCATATTTCTGACGGGTATGAGTTTTACCAAGATACAAAAAAACATGGAACATCTACCTCATCTAAAAAAAATAATGATGATGAAGATGAGGGGCTAAATGATGTCCATTTAAACCAATTCAATAAGCTTATGCAAATGTTTGGATATGGTAACGAGTGGGGCACATTTGACGACATAGACAAAGCTTCACGACTAGAGGTAGTAAAAAGTATTGATGCAAGTTTTTCTAATGGCCTTGCTACATTCAGCGATGCTAAAAATCATTCTGGTTCATCAGATAAGGCCAACATTTATCTTCAAAAATATGCTCAAAAAGTCGGGATGTACAACCCTTATTGGTGGGATGCTAGTGATTTAAGTTCTCCATTATCAGTTGAAGATGATGTATATTACAAAAATAAGAAACTGACACCAGAGCAACGAGAGCAAGTTACCAACTTACTTAATTCATTTATCGATTAACTAAAAAAGCACCAACTAAGCAACTATTACAGTTACTCGGCTGGTGTTTTAATAAAACGTATACGTAATCAATTTCTTAAATACTAAAAAATCCAATAAAAGTTGTATTATAAACACCATAATTGTTCAAACAACCAGTTTACAGTAAGGAATATTAAAAATGACAAATTCTTCAGTAACAAAACTAACTGACAATGAGATGATTCTTTTTTTTAAAAATAAAAATATTTCCCTAGGTCTTTATAGTGAAAAAGAATTGATCTTTTTCTTAAAAAATAACACATATTTCTTTAAGTTAATTTCATACAGAAAAACATTTCCATATGAAAATAATAAATACAGCAACCTATCAGTCGATGCCCTTATCGACATGTCTACAATAGATATGCAACTAAGATATATATTTTTGAAAATATGTTTAGATTTAGAACACAGTTTGAAAACTCAGCTAATTAATGAAATTACTTTTAATACTGACGATAATGGATATACTTTCTTAAACAACTTTATAGATTCAACAAACAACCCTCGGTCTACGCGACGCAAACTGTTGAAAATGGTAAAACGAACTGATGAGGCTCTCTATGAAAAATATCAGGAAAACTTACCTATTTGGGTAGCTTTAGAATGTTCTGAATTTGCCTGGACTGAATCTATAATTCGTTTCTACATAGCTTCTCACCCTACAAGCGCACTAGCAAAATTAAGGGTGAGACGTCCCGATGGTCAACAAGATATTACACTGCTAACTTATGTTAGAAATATAAGAAATAAATCAGCGCATAACTCTATCATTTTAAATCGTATCACTACTGCAGTAGAAGAATCGGCAGAAATTCCAAATGCTAGCAATATAACTAAAACATTTGTTAGTAAGGCACATGTTTCAAACAACTCAAGCCGGAAAAAATTACGTATTCCTGTTATTCTTGACATGACAACTACTCTAGCAATTTATGACAATATGGTTTCCTCTCATGAAATGAAGAAAAGACGCTATACTGAATTAAAACAACTTATGTTAAGAATTAAAAAGAACAAACAATATTACAAAAAAAATAATTCACTAACATCTATTTATAACTATTTTAACCAATTAGTAAATTATTTAAACTTGCATTCATAATCACTATTGAATGTCCTTAGTATTCATGTTATTATTAACTCATCCGAAAAACAGTTTACTCTGTTTGTACGAGCCAGCATTCGTGTTGGCTCTTATTTTTTTATATTCCACTTTCTGAATACATTTTTTTCAATGGGGTGAATTGTCAACTCAAGTGCAACATTTTCTCTTGATAGACCTGATTAGCCGATTTCCAACCAAACATTTTTCTTGGCCGATTATTAATCTGGTCAACCATCTCGTTCAAATAGGCATCCGAATAATTTCGGATGTCTTTATTTTTTGGGCAATATTCTCGTATTAATCCGTTTGTATTCTCATTCGTACCTCGTTGCCAAGGAGCATGAGCATCTGGAAAGTAGAATGGTACTTGATATTTCTGTGAAATTTGAGCATGCCTGCTGAATTATTTTCCACGATCCGGTGTAATTGTGTTTAATTCTACGGCTGATAATGTTGCCAATAATCGGTCTATGGTTGCTGTCACTTTTTTTAATTTTTTACTGTCAGCTCGTCCTAATAATAAACGTCGAGTAGTTCGATCAACTAAGGTTACCAGGACCTGGCTACCGGTCTTACCAAAAACAGTATCAAGTTCCCAATCACCAATACGCAATCGATTTTGAGCCAGTAAAGGACGATCTTGAATGCTATTCGATATTTGAATCTTTCCTCTTTTTTCGATTTTGTTTTTACGTTTTCTTGTCTTTCCTCGATGACGTAAGGCACGCGCAATTCCTCTTTGATCACGCTTTTTTGGTTGCCCTAGATTATCTGAATAAATGGCACGATAAATGGTTGAATAGCTAACTCTATAGCTGGTAATGAAAGATAAGTAGGCGGCGATTTGTTCAGGGGACCAGTGATACCCTCGAATAAAATGAGCGATAATATCACGAAGTGCGGTATTTGTTAAGAGCCGTTGCCGCACTGAATTCTTTCTCCTGAGGTGGTAAATGGCTTGTGCTGTTTCAGCTTCATATTGCTTATCAACACAGCCACGACGTAACTCACGAGAAATCGTTGACGGTGTTCGGTGTATGATTTTTGCAATTTCGCGAATTGAAGAACCTTGATTGTGTAAAATCTCTATACGGCTGCATTCAAATGTTGTAAGATGGCTATATTGATTCATCGATAAACTCTCTTCGTGTAAATTTTGTTCTAGACAAACTCTATTTTACGAGAAAGTTGACCGATGGGTCTTTTTTATTTATCAAGGGTGTTGCACTTCAATTGTAAATTCACCCCTAATAAAAAACCTAAAATCAACAAAAAGCTATAATTCTTTAACCATTACTACTATATTTTTATAGCCTTTAAAGTGTAAAATCGATTGAACTCATTTTTAACAAAAAAGCTTACGATTTAAAATCGTAAGCTTTTTCTGTCACTTGTCAGCAATTTTCTTGTTCAAAAAAAGTACCATTTTGATTAATTTTCTTTGATTCCTCTTGATTTCTCTTGAGTACTAAAGTGGTACTTTTCAAGGTTTTTAACCACTAATGCCTGCTGTTGCAGGCCTCAATGGACTCGAGGGGAGTCGAACCCCTGTCCAAACCGCCCGCTACATTAGCGTCTACATTCTTAGGGCAATCTTTTATACCACAGAGGAGGCAGTCATTGTCCAGAACTTGACCTCAACTGGGAACCTAATTGATTTAAACTTGACCGCGCAGGCATCGTCGCCAAGTCGATCTGACCATCTATTAAACCAAAGAAAGCATGTCAGCCTACCCGCTTTGGCTACGAATCACTGGTTTTTAGGCAGCGACAGCGTAAGAGTTATTGTTTTTTGCAGTTAAATGTCTGCCCGCTTTACGCCCGGATGGCGGAATGCAGCCAATGCTCGTAACAGCCTGTCGAATTCCATGACGAGCCCAAATTAAAAGCTGAGGTATTCCTCAGCTTTTATTATAACAAATATTTGCCCTTAAAAGGCACGGAAACGGTTACGACGTTGTTGAACCAAGGCTTCGTCATCCAAAGCTTGGAGTTCGTTAATTTGTTCCGTTAACTTTTCTTGCATACCGGCGAAAATCTTAGCGTGGTTATGCCCTTCCGGAATAACGTAGTCAATGATCTTCTTCTCATGCAAATCAAAGGCAGTCAAGCCCATGATTGCAGCGGCTTCATCAGCCCGCTTAGCATCCTTCCACAAGATTGAAGCAAAGCCTTCTGGTGACAAAACTGAATAAGTGGCGTTTTCAAACATCCAAATTTGATCAGCAGCGGCCAAAGCCAAAGCTCCACCAGATCCACCTTCACCGTACATAATGGCAATCATTGGGACCGTTAATTTCATAGATTCCAAAATTGACTGGGCAATGGCATCACCTTGGCCCAAGGCTTCGGCATCTTTACCAGGAAAGGCCCCAGGAGTATTAATAAAGGTGATAATTGGACGGTTGAACTTAGCCGCTTGCTTCATCAATCGTTGGGCCTTACGGTACCCCCAAGGTTGGGGAGAACCGTTACGCTTTGAAAGCTTGTCCTTGATGTCAGTTCCCTTATCAATGACAATAACCGTCACGGCCTGGCCGTTCAACCGGGCAAGACCACCAATGACAGACTTGTCATCTCCATAGAGGCGGTCGCCGTGCAATTCAACGAAGTCGGTAAAGAGGCCGTCGATTAATTCGCGGGCCATGAACCGGTCTTCCCGGGACTTCTTAACGACTTCAGCCGGGTCGACATCCTTCTTAAACAATGTCTTGAAAAAGTCTAACATTATTCGGCCTCCTGTTGGTGCATGCTGACAATTTTAGCAATCATCGGTGATAAGTCTTGGCGTGGGACAATCTTATCCACAAAGCCATTCTCCAACATCGTTTCCACGCGTTGGAAGTCCTTTGGTAACTTTTCATGAATCGTTGATTCGATGACTCGAGCACCAGCGAAACCAACTAAGGCGTGAGGTTCAGCCAAAGTCACGTCACCCTGCATAGCAAAGGATGCCGTAACCCCACCAGTAGTCGGGTCAGTGAGGACAACCAAGTACAGCAAACCTGCTTCTTGGTGAGCCGCAACAGCTCCAGAAACCTTAGCCATTTGCATCAAGGAATTGATCCCTTCTTGCATTCGGGCCCCACCAGAAGCCGTAAACATGACGACTGGTAAGCGATTTTCTGTTGCGTGTTCGAACAAACGGGTAATTTTTTCCCCAGTCATTGAACCCAATGAACCCATCATGAAGTAAGAATCCATGATTCCAAGGTCAACTCGTTGATCTTCGATGAGAGCAGTTCCAGTCAAGACAGATTCATTCATTTCGGTCTGCTTCTTGGCCCGGTCCAACTTGTCCTGGTAGCCGGGGAAGTCAGTTTGATCAATCGTCAATTCAGCGTTTAATTCGACGAAGTCTTCCGTCAAAAGAGCCAAACGTTCGTGAGCTTGCAAACGGAACCCGTAGTTACAGTTCGGGCAAACACGGTAAGCGCCTAATTCCTTGTTATAAATCTGCTTGCCACAGTATGGGCAGGCCAGGAAAAGGCCGTCAGGAATCCGATCCTTGATGGCATCCGTGACCTTAATTTTACTTTGTTCAGGTTTTTTTGAATTAAATAAATCCATAGTATGTTGGGCTAAGCCCATTCCCCCTCATCATTATTTGGGTCAAAAATCAATATTTAATCAAGCGAAAGCCGCTCGAGAGCGGCTTTCATCAAGTATTATTCAGGACTAGGTTCAGCTAAAGTCTTTTCCCAGGCTGGCATAAAGGTATCTTCGAGGTACTTGGTACCGAAGTTATCTGTCCAGACATTTTCGTCTGCTAGTAAGGCCTTTTGGAATGATTGGGATGTTGAAACCCCAACCAAGCTGGTTTCATCAATCATTCGTTCCAACTTTGCCAAGGCTTCTGCCCGCGTTTCATCGTGGGCAATTAGCTTGGCAATCATTGAATCGTAGAATGGTTGGATGGTATCACCATTATAAAGGGCTGAATCGATACGAACACCAGGTCCACCCGTTGGGAGGAAGACAAAGTCGACCTTTCCAGCACTAGGGGCGAAGTTCGCTTCTGGCTTTTCAGCAGTCAAACGCATTTCAACGGCGTGGCCCTTGATTTGAACGTCTTCTTGCTTAATTTTCAATTCTTCACCAGCTGCAACTTCAACTTGTAAGCGGACCAAATCCAAGCCAGTAACCATTTCAGTCACGGGATGTTCAACTTGGATCCGAGTGTTCATTTCCATGAAGTAGAACTTACCATCTTGGTCTTGTAAGAATTCGATGGTACCTGTGTTTTCGTAATCAATAGCATTAACGGCCTTTGTCACGATGTCCATCAATTCTGTCCGCATATCTGGCGAGACAGACATGGCTGGTGATTCTTCCATCACCTTTTGGTTCCGGCGTTGCAATGAACAGTTACGTTCAGGCAAGCAAATCACGTTACCGAATTGGTCGCGGATAACCTGCATTTCGATGTGACGAACATCAGTCATCACCTTTTCGATATACATATGGTCATCACCATATGACAATTGGGCTTCGCTTTGGGCGTTGGTAAAGTTTTCAGCCAATTCATCGGCTGAGTATACGAAGCGCATACCCTTTCCACCACCACCAGCAGCGGCCTTCAACAACAATGGGAAGCCAGTCTTCTTTGAGACTTCGAGGGCTTCGGCCACGTCCTTGATGTAACCATCTGAACCAGGAATAACTGGTACGCCGGCTTGAGTCATTTCATTCCGGGCGTGTTCCTTGTTTCCCATCAAATCAATGGTTTCAGGACGGGGCCCAATCCACTTGATGTTAACGTCGCCGACCATTTCTGCAAACAATGAGTTTTCAGATAGAAACCCATAGCCGGGGTGAATGGCTTCAGCACCCGTCAAAAGGGCGGCAGTCACGACGTTTTTCATGTTTAGGTAAGAATCAGCAGGCTTAGGGCCACCAACACAGACGGCCTCATCTGCTACTTGAACGTGCAAAGAATTTTTGTCGGCCGTTGAATAAATGGCAACAGTTCCGATGCCCATTTCCTTCAATGTCCGAATAATCCGCACGGCAATTTCGCCACGATTGGCTACCAATACTTTTTTAAACATCTTAGTCTCCAACAATAAATGTCAATTCAGCGGTTGTGGCCTTCTTGCCGTTCACCCAAGCGATTCCTTTTCCAGAACCAACAGGGCCACGCAAACGGTCCAAAACAACTTCCAACTTCAATTGGTCACCAGGGCGAACCATTTGACGGTAACGTGCCTTCTTGATACCACCGAAGTAAGCAGTCTTACCCTTGAATTCAGGCATTGAAAGCAAGGCCACGGCACCAGCTTGGGCCAAGGCTTCAACAGTCAAAGCACCGGGGAAAGTTGGGTTACCAGGGAAGTGTCCTTGGAAAACTTCTTCGTTGATTGAGATGTTTTTGATAGCAACACAGCGTTCACCTGGAACAAGTTCTTCAACTGTATCCAACATCAACATTGGGTAGCGGTGAGGCAAAATTTCTTGGATTTCTTGGGTAGTTAATTGGGACATGGTTTTTCTCCTTTTGTCTATGTATGCCTGAACATTGTTCAGGCTAGACGATCGACCTCGCAGGCCATCTAATCTATAAAATTAATCAGTTGTAACCCGGTAAAGTGGCATGTCAAAGTCAACGACTTGTTCATTTTCCACCAAAACTTCGGCAATCGTACCAGAAACATCAGACTTGATTTCAGTCATCAACTTCATAGCTTCGATAATGGCAACCGTTTCGCCCTTAGCGACCTTGTCACCAACATTTTTAAAGTTAGGTTGGTCAGGCTTTGGTTGGAGGTAAACTGTTCCAACCATTGGGGCCTTGATTTCCTTGCCAGCT
>NZ_DF967986.1:49975-99393 GCF_001047075.2 Fructobacillus ficulneus | reverse complement strand
GGCTGGAGCAACTGGAGCAACCGCCGGTGTTGAAGCCGCAACAGGCGCCTGAGCCACTGGGGCAACCGGTGCTTGTACTTCTTCATTCTTTGACAAGTGCAATGAAAAGTCACCGTCTTGGATCAAAACATCACGCAAAGTAGACTTTTCCAAGTCCGCCATCAATTCGCGAATTTCTTTTACATTTAAGTTCATGGTTGGTCTTCCCCTTACCACTTCTTAAAGACAACAGCGGCGTTATGTCCACCGAAACCGTAGTTGGCTGACAAAACATATTCAGGGGCTGTGTTCTTGCTTGAGTCGTTAACCAAGTTAACCAACTTTGTGTGTTCGTCAGGTTCGTCGAAACCAACGTTAACTGGCAATTGACCGCGGTCAATAGCACCAACAGAAGCAACGGCTTCAATGGCACCAGCAGCACCCAAGAGGTGGCCAGTCATTCCCTTAGTTGATGAAACCAAGACAGAGTTAGGACCGAAGACAGAAGCAATTGCTTCGGCTTCACCTGAATCGTTGGCACCAGTAGCAGTACCGTGGGCGTTGATGTAAGTAACATCTTCAGGCTTGATGCCGGCATCAGCCAAGGCAGCCTTCATGGCACGAGCTGCACCTTCCCCATCAGGGGCTGGTGAAGTCATGTGGTAGGCATCAGAAGAAGCACCGTAACCAACAACTTCGGCCAAAATCTTAGCACCACGTGCTTCAGCGTGTTCCAATGATTCCATCACTAAGACACCAGAACCTTCACCCAAGACGAAACCATGACGGTTCTTATCGAAAGGCTTTGAAGCTTGCTTAGGGTCTTCTTCCTTTGACAAAGCAGTCAAAGCGGCGAAACCAGCAATTCCAATTTCGTTAACAGTTGCTTCTGAACCACCAGTCAACATCACGTCTTCACGACCTGATTGGATGCGCCAGAAGGCTTCACCAACGGCGTTAGTAGCTGAGGCACAGGCAGTGACAACAGTGAAGTTGACACCACGGGCACCGAAGCGCAATGAAACGTTTCCAGAAACCATGTTCGGAATTGATTCAGGAACGAACAATGGTGAAACTCGTTGTGGTCCCTTTTCATGCATCTTGATAACTTGTTCTTGGATAGTCGTCAAACCACCAATACCGTTTCCCAAGATAACACCAAAGCGTTCTGGGTTAGCAACCTTTGACTTTTCTTCTGAACCTTCTTCAGGCAACAAATCAGCTTGGTCCAAGGCTTGGTAAGCTGCATCAATTGCATATTGTGAGAACAAGTCCAACTTACGGGCATCACGCTTACCAACACGCGCTGCTGGATCAAATCCATCAACTTGTCCGGCAACAGAGATTCCTGTTTCTGAAGCATCAAACTTGGTAATTGGCTTAATTCCCAATTTCCCGGCGAAAAGGCCGTCCAAGAAAGCATTTGTATCGTTTCCTAATGGGGTCACAGCACCCATTCCTGTAATTACTACTCGTGTCATTGCTGTTTCCTTTCTGTGGTACTCAAATTAATTAAATGTGTAAACCGCCATCAACGGTGATGGTTTGTCCAGTCATGTAATCGTTACCTGCCAAGAACAAGGCAACATCGGCAACGTCATCAACAGTTCCAAAACGAGACAATGGAATTTCATTTAAGATCGCTTCGCGCGCCTTATCTGAAAGTTCATCAGTCATGTCTGAAACAATCATTCCTGGGGCGATGGCGTTGACGCGAATGTTACGACGCGCCCCTTCTTTAGCCAAAGTCTTTGTCAAGCCAATCATTCCTGCCTTTGAAGCAGCATAGTTGGCTTGACCCATGTTACCCATTTGGCCAACAACTGAGGCCATGTTGATGATAACACCGTGCTTTTGACGAATCATCTTCTTGAAGACTGGTTGAGTAACGTTGAAGGTTCCGTTCAAGTTCGTATTAACGACTTGAGCAAAATCAGCAGCAGTCATTCCCATTACCAATTGGTCCTTGGTAATTCCGGCGTTGTTCACCAAGATATCAATCCCGGCAAAACCTTCCTGCTTGTATAAGTCCTTCAAAGTTTCTTCAACAGTTTCAGCATCAGCAATGTCGAATTGAACGACGATTGGCTTTTGCTTGAAAGAGTTCAAAACTTCTTCCCTGATTGGTGAACGACCATGCAAAATTAATTGAGCGCCCGCGTCATCGAAGGCGTGGGCAACGGCTAGGCCGATTCCCCGTGATGATCCAGTGACGAACACTGTTTGATTTGAAAAATCCATGAGTCCTTATCCTTTCTCTTCGTTGAGTGCCTCAACGACTTTTTGATAAGAGGCTAAGTCAGTGACCGTATAACGGGCAACTTCCTTAGGAGCAATTTTCTTAGCAAATTTAACTAATGTTGCGGCTGGGCCGATTTCCACGAGGGTATCGACACCAGCATCGACCATTTGTTGCAAGCAATCGGCAAAGTAAGTTGGCGAAACGATTTGGTCCGTCAACGTTTGCTCAACCATTGCTGGCTCAAAGGCCGTCTTGGTTGTGTTGGAATAAACCGGGAAGGCTGGTTGACCGAAGTCTTCACCAGCTAAGCGGTCAGCCATTTGGTCAGCGGCATCTTGCAAGAGTGGCGTATGGAAAGCCCCAGCGACTGGCAATTCAACCTGACGCTTAACACCAGCATCAGTCAAAGCGGCAACAGCTTGGTCAACATCCGCTTCAACCCCACCAATCACTAGTTGTGAAAAGGTGTTGAAGTTGGCCGGATAGACCTTTAAGCCTTGCTTTTGCAAGTCAGTCACGACAGAGACAATCATTTCCTGGTTGTCATCCAAAACCGCAACCATCTTACCAGGGTTTTGATCACCAACGGCCTGCATATAAGCACCGCGGTCTTTGACCAAGGCAATCGCCTGGTCAAAAGTCAAAATTCCATTGGCAACTAGGGCTGGGTATTCCCCCAACGATAGTCCCAAACCGGCAACGATGTCTGTTAGTCCAGCATCCTTCAAGACGGCTGCCAAAGCAGCGTCCATGGCAACAATGGCTGGTTGTGCGTATTGCGTTTGCCAAATTTTTTCTTCGTCTTGGTCGACTTGGTTTAAGTCATAACCCAAGATTTCAGAAGCGCGGTCGATGTAAGCGCGGTAGCCAGGTAAGTTGTCATAGAGATCAGTCCCCATGCCAGCTTGTTGTGAACCCTGGCCATTAAATAATAGTCCAACTTTCATTTGAAAACCTCAATTATTTAGTCGTATTTTCGATGCCCATGATATCAGTTGCTTGGGCCCAGATTTCAGCCAAAATTTCAGCAACTGGCTTTTCGTCGTTCACCATCCCTGAAACTTGACCGGCCATGAAGGCTCCACCATTCTTGTCTCCGTCGATAACGGCGGCACGCAATGTTCCTGATTCCAATTTTTCAACTGTTTCGTAATCAGGTTCTGGCTTACCAATTTCTTCAACTTCGCGCTTAACGTATTCCTTGGCCATCTTATTCTTCAAGACCCGGACACGTGAACCAACGATGTTACCAGTAATAATGGTATCGATATCGCGAGCCTTTAAGACCTTGGCCTTGTAGTTTGGATGAACTTCTGATTCAAGGGCAGTCAAGAAACGAGTACCCATTTGGACCCCAGATGCACCGAGGGCGAAGGCAGCGGCAACACCACGGCCATCAGCAATTCCACCGGCGGCAATCACCGGAATTGAAACGGCATCAACAACTTGTGGTACCAAGGCCATGGTTGTCATTTGACCGATGTGGCCCCCTGATTCCATTCCTTCAGCAACAACTGCGTCAACACCCTTACGTTGCATCATCTTAGCCATTGAGAGAGAAGGAACAACCGGCATAACAGTTACACCAGCGGCGTGTAATTCATCCAAGAAAGGTGAGGGGTCACCGGCACCAGTGGCCACAACCTTCACGCCTTCTTCCAAGATGACGTCGAAGACTTCACGGATGTGACGACTCATCAACATCACGTTAACCCCGAAAGGCTTGTCAGTTAATTCCTTGGCCCGACGAACTTCGCGACGAACTTCATCACCATGCCAGTACCCAGTTCCGATAAAACCAAGTCCACCAGCTTCAGAAACAGCGGCAGCCAAGGCTCCGGTTCCGGCCCATGTCATCCCACCTTCAACAATGGGGTACTTCATTCCTAGTTTGTCAAAAATAGGATTTTCAATTCTAACTGTCATCTTATTCCGCCTCTTAATTTTGTTTTCCAGTATGTATGCGGTTAAAAAACCGCTTGATGCTTACTTCTTGTCAAGTTGATCCTTGATCTTGTTAACCAAGTCTTGGACAGTCTTAACTTCTTCAGTTTCTTCCAACTTGATGTCAAAGTCGTCTTCGACACGGTTCAAAACTTCGAACAAGTCCAATGAATCGGCATCGATGTCATCAGTCATGTTAGTAGTCAATGAAACTTCTGAATCTTCCAAATCGAATTGGTCGATCAAAATTTCCTTAACCTTGTCAAAAATTTCTTCGTTAGTCATGAGCATGCTCTCCTATAGGGTATATCGTATTGCAATACGTTTGATTTTTACGGTGCAGTCTACTACACCGCAATTACTATTTAATTTAAACTTGCCAGATTTGAACACCGATGGCCAAGCCACCGCCAAAGCCGACAAAGGCAATTTTCATACCGGGCTTGATTTGTCCGCTGGCTTGGAGCTCAGCAAGCAAAATCGCCGTTGATCCGGCTGAAGTATTACCATAAAATTCCATGTTGGTTGGGAACTTATCCATTGGTTGGCCAAAGTTCTTGGCCATTGATTCAACAATCCGTTTATTTGCCTGGTGGGCTAAATAAAAATCAACATCGTCAGCCTCAAGACCAGCCTTCTTCAAAGCCTTATCCAAGACCTTAGGCACTTCGCGAGTGGCAAAGCCATAAACGCTGCGACCGTCTTGGTGGAAGTATGGGTCCAGTTCTGAAATTTCTCCGGTAAAGGCGTTCTTGTTAGCAAAGCGACCTGTGATGATGGCATCACCACGGTCACCGAATGACTGCAATTCTTCTGCAATCAAACCAACTTGGGCGTCTGTCTTTTCTAACAAGACCCCACCGGCACCGTCACCGAACAAAACTGAAACTGTTCGATCTTTCCAATCGACCAACTTCGACAAAACTTCTGCCCCGATGAACATTCCCTTCTTGTACCGCCCAGCAGACAAGAAAGATGAAGCAACTGACATTCCGTAAACAAAACCAGAACAAGCAGCATTCAAATCAAAGGCAAAAGCATTTTGCGCCTCGATGTTACCTTGGACAATCGCTGCAGTATGCGGTGACAAGGCATCCGGTGACATCGTCCCAACAATGATGAAGTCCAAGTCATTAGCAGACCAACCGGCCTGGTCCAACAACTTTTTCGCCACTGCCGTGGCTAGGTCAGACGTATTCTCATCGGTTACCACGTGGCGTTGGTGAATCCCAGTCCGTGGATAAATCCATTCATCACTCGTTTCCATGATTTCAGCTAGGTCATCATTGGTAACGACCTTGTCTGGCACGTGCATGGCCGACGTGACAATCTTAATGTTTTCCATAATTTCTCACAATCCTTCAGGCCTTAACTTTCAATCAAGGCTTTTAAATAAGTTTGTAAGTTATGCACCGCACGTTCCATGGCTAAGGCTTCTTCTCCCGACATATCGTCAATCAAAGCTTTAGCAACCTTATAATGAAACTGCTGGTGCGCCCGGTATAAGACCCGACCCTGGTGTGTCAAACCGAGTTTAACCACTCGGCGATCTTCTTTGGACCGACGCCGTTCTACATAACCTTTATCGACCAACCGGTCGATAGCCGTAGTCATCGCACTCGGACTGAGATGGACGGCCTTGGCGACCTGCGAGGCTGTTTTTTCCTCGTACATCGAAATAACGTAAATCGTGTGCACCTCTTTAACCGTTAAGGCATGAAAGGGGCTTTGCTTGAGTTCATATTCTTCGACCCAAACAACGTTGGTGAACAAATCCATCAAGTCTTGGTTGACTTGTTTCATGTCCACCAGCTGGCTACCCAGCTTATTTGTGCTCATCAGGTGCCACCACGAACATTAATTCCGCGCTGGTTGCGACCTTATCATTGACCTTAGCCGTGACCTCAACGGTCCCCATGTTTTCTCGTACTTTACCAAAGGTAACGTGGAGCTTCAAAACGTCACCGGGTACGACCATCTTCTTGAACTTAGCGTCGTTAATCCCAGTCATGTAGGCTGTCTTACCCTTGAACTGTGGTGAAGACAAAATCAAGATTGAAGCTGCTTGGGCCAATGATTCAATAATCAAAACTCCAGGCATCACAGGGTTACCAGGAAAGTGTCCTTGGAAAAACTGTTCGTTGATTGTCACGTTTTTAACCGCAACAATTGATTCGTCTGGAACCATTTCTTCAACGTAATCCATATAGAGGATTGGATAACGGTTTGGGATGAGGTCCATAATTTCAGTCGTTGTAAGTACTGGCATTAGGTTTCCTTTCTTAACTGGCCGGAAAAACCGACCTTAACTAATCTAATTCACAATAAAAATAGTTTAGCAGGAAATACTTCGATAGTCAAACTATCCCTCGTTAAAACTATTTTTAATCGTTTCTATCGTTTATTTTTTAAACTTTCTTCCTATATAATGTCAATTTGGACAAAGAAAATTTACTTATATTTTTTAACGCAATCATACCTTATACATCAAAGACAACCAGGCGGCTCTTCCACTCCGTCATAAAGTCATGACTAAACCATTCCTTGACCCGCCGGGTCCGATATCCAACCGAGGCATTATAAAAGGTCGTTTCATTTTTTTGATAGGGTGGCACATGGAGGTGCAGGTGTCCAGAAACTGACGCCTGCACTTTTTCGCCAACAATCATATCGCTAACTGCCTGACTACCCAAAAAGGACTTTAAAATGTCTAAGCGCGGTTCCTTAAAGGGTATCTGATTGATAAAGGTTTCTTCTGGACTAAAATGGTTAACCAAAATAACTTTTTGACCAGCTTGGTGGCCAGCCTCAACTGCGGCTTTCATTTGCTCTAAATTGACAGCCAGCCGTTCAGGGTCGGTTAAAGGCTGTTGAATCCGCCGGTCATACCAGAACTCTCGTTTAAACCGTTGCGTTTCCTTGATTGTATGTCGGCCTTGGTCAAATGAATAATCATACCAGCCGTTATTTCCAACTAGTCGTGTTCCACCAACGTCCAAAACCTTATTATGGAAATAAAGGTCATCGACTGATGACTCCAACTCGTCATAAGTTACGGCAGTTCCCATCTCATGGTTACCGGCCAAAAATCGAATTTGGACCTTTTCATCGACAAACTCTTGTAGTTGGCGGGAAAATTCTAGAGTTTTATCAAAGCGATTAAACAAATCACCGGCAATGATGTAAACGGAAATTTTGTTGTCCAACAAGTACTCTCCTTGTTGTTCCAAGGCCCATTGCCAATCAACTTTATTTAAATCTAAATGGTTATCTGAGGAGATGGCAACTTTCATAGCGGTTACTACTTTCTATATATCTGAAACGAATACTATTATTCTTAGTTTACCACGTGCTACCTCAGACAATTCTTTCAAATGAAAAAGGACCGTCATTCTATATAACGTTCCTTCTCATATTAATCATTACTTCTTTTGCTTAGTTACCAATGAAGATAACAAAGCTACTATTCCTAGAACAGCTGCCACTAGAGCACCAGTATAACTAACGACCGTCTTTGCTGTATTTGGCAAAGCATACTTTTCTGTCCGTGTTCCATCATTAACAACTACTGCTGGTGCATTTGTTGTTTCAGTCGGTGTCGTGACAGGAGTTTGTTCCTTTGTCGGTGTGTTAGATGTTGTAGTATCGCTTGGTGTCTTAGCCGGTGTACTTGGCGTTGTGTTATCACTTGGCGTCTTTTCCGGTGTACTTGGCGTCGTGTTGTCGCTTGGTGTCTTTTCCGGTGTACTTGGTGTCGTGTTGTCGCTTGGTGTCTTAGCCGGTGTACTTGGCGTCGTGTTATCGCTTGGCGTCTTGGCCGGGGTATTAGCTACCTTATAGACGTAGGTATAGACAGTATCTTGCGTTGGATATTTACCACTTACACTGTAGGTACCGGTACTACTTTCCGCGGCACCACTTGGAAGCTTACTATCATCTAATGTGTAACCATCTAAACTTAAACTATCTGAAGAAAATGAATCCTTGTCAGCAAAACCCAATTGTGAATCTTCAGGGGCAATTTGATCACCATTTTCATCAACATACTTTGTCGTAACCATCGTTTGTCCGTTAGCAACGTTGTGCAAGATGCTATCTGTGTAGACTGGTGTCTTCTGGTCATAGAACCCTTTGTTGTCCGAGAAAGTAATATCATAACGGACCTGTTGGTTCAAATTATTTGGATTTGTGACTTTAAAGTTTGCCAAAACCGTAAAGGGAATATTAACATTGCCCTGACCATCACCATAGGTTGACTCCATCCCTTGAATAACGGCATCAGAAACTGTAGCATACTGTGACTTAATCACTGTCTCAAAATCGGCTTTCGTAAATTTGAGATATTGGCTCTTACCGAGGTTCATGACAATTCGCAGTTTATTATCTGCTAAACGGATAACCGTGTATTGGTCTTAACCTGGCGTAGTACTGTCCGTTTCTTCTGAGAGGAATGGTGTGATCTTTTTACCAGTGGCATTGGACATTCCGCCTTGGTTATTAGCCGCTTGGTCTGTCCAACCGACAGCCTGAGTTGCTGGTCCATAGGCACTGGCGACCGAAATATAGTTCCAGAAATAGCCACCATCTTGGATGTAAATGGGAGTTACTTTCCCATTATTAGAACCAGTGGCCGTAATATCAATTGTTTGAATATAGTCTTGGCCATTATTTAACTGGACCGGTTGAGTAAAGGCCAAGCCATCTGTATTCGTGACTTTGGTTCGAACAGAAACCCCGCCCGGGTTAACGTCAGAGACGGTATCCGTCATTGGATTAACATTATTATTATCTTTGTAGTCTGGTTCCGTTGGCTTTGGTGCCCAACTATAGGTATGGGTTTGATCAGCAACAGTTTCCGAAATACTCAAATCACTCCCATTACTAGCAGACTTCGGGAAAATATTCCCACCATTAGTTTGAAAGTTCAAGGTGATTTGGTGAGCCCGACTTGCATCAAAGTCATCACCATCAAGCGGCATATTAATTGTTTGGCTAGCCTCGTTATAGCTAACACTGTTCGAAATCACTGCACCCGTTGTATTTTCAACAACTTTCGTGTTGAAGTTGCTAACCAAAAAAGTTTGGGCTCCCGGCTGGTTTTGAATATTAGTCGAGAGTGGGATGACAATTGTATCCCCTTTTTTCAGGTTCGAATTCGCATTAATCGTGAATGAAACAGAGGAAGTATTGCCCCCGTTGCCCCGCAACAAATCAAAAGTACCCGTTGGCAACTGAGCATTATCGGGGGCCGACCATGAAATACTATTTGTGGTTACGGCTCCATTTTTTACTAAGTCTCCGTAATTATATGATGTTCCTTGGGTTTGTACTTTGTCGGCGGCAAATGCTGGTTGAGCCGTCGTTGAAGCCATTGCTAGGCCGCCACCAAATAGGGCCACTGTCGACAATGAGACAACAACCCAATTCTTCTTAACCTTTTTCAAGGCCTTATGTACTTTAATCTGATTGAAGCTTAAATTATTTTTGTTCATTTTACCCTCCCTTGCTCATCAAATTGATAACTATCGTCGATTGTATCACTGTTTCATTTAGAATACAAATGATTCCAAATCAAAACAAAACAATTACATTTGAAAAAAGGCAAAAAAAAAGAACACCGAAGTGTTCTTCCAAATTTGTTTTACTTCAAGTTAGCAAAGTGCAACAATGTACGGATCATGTTTGAAGTGAAACCGTATTCGTTGTCGTACCATGAAACAGTCTTAACCAATTGCTTGTCGCCAACTTCAACGATTTGTGTTTGAGTGGCATCGAAAGTAGCACCGTGAGTGTCACCAATGATGTCAGATGAAACGATTTCGTCTTCGTTGTAACCGAATGATTCAGATGAGGCTGCCTTCATTGCTGCGTTGATTTCGTCTGCAGTAACCTTCTTTGACAAAACTGAAGTCAATTCAGTAACTGAACCGTCAACAACACCAACACGTTGGGCGTGACCATCAACCTTACCCTTCAATTCAGGGACAACCAAACCGATAGCCTTAGCGGCACCAGTTGAATGAGGAATTGTGTTAACTGAAGCAGTACGGTTTGAACGGAACTTCTTTGACTTAGGTCCGTCCAAAATCATTTGAGTTGATGTAAAGGCGTGAATAGTTGTCATAGTGGCAAGTTCAACACCGTATTGGTCTTGCAATACACGAGCCATTGGAGCCAATGACTGTGTAGTACATGAACCAGCTGAAACGATCTTGTCATCATGTGACAAGATGTCTTGGTTAACACCATAAACAACTGTAGGCACGTCACCGGCTGGAGCAGAAATCAAAACCTTCTTAACACCTGCATCCAAGTGAGCTTGTGACTTTTCGGCTGAAGTGTAGAAACCAGTGGCTTCCAAAACATATTCAACACCGTCGTTCTTTACCCAAGGAATATCGCGGGCATCGCGTTCAGCGTAAACAGGGTAGTGCTTACCATCAACGAAGATACCTGTTTCGTCAGCTGTAACTTCAGCCTTCAAAGTTCCATGTGTTGAGTCATACTTCAACAAGTATGCCAACATTGATGGACTAGTCAAGTCGTTAATAGCAACAACTTCAACATCAGCTGCTGAGTCGCCCAATTCCAAAATACGACGGAATGCCAAACGACCAATCCGACCGAATCCATTAATACCAATCTTCACAGTCATGTGTGTAGACCTCCAATAAATTTTTTGACTTAAGTCAACATTGATATTATAACACAAAGCCTAAAAACTGGCGTCCTCCTCCAGCTATTTTGTTAACAAAGTTAACCATACCATTTTTTAAATTTGTTGGATAATTGAAATAAAATCTGCCCTTTCTAAGTCATCAAAAATGATTATAATAAGAATTGTTAGTATCCCTACATTAATATTGGAGAGTTTTATGAATAAGTATTTTACAACCAAAACCATCACAACCTTAGCAGTCATTACTGCTTTGAACTTAGCCTTGTCTTACGTTGTTCACATCCCTACACCGGGTGGCTACGTCAACCTGGTGGAAGCCGGTATTTTCTTGGTCGCTCTTTTGGGTAGTGCCCGGTCAGGAATGATTGTCGGTGGACTTTCCGGTATGTTACTTGACCTCTTAGCTGGCTACGCCGCCTGGGCGCCTTTCTCCCTAATCATCCATGGCTTGGAAGGCTACATTGCCGGCTTGATTGGTGCAAAAAAATCTGTTGCCGCTCAAACCGTGGCCGTTATCCTGGCTTCACTCGTCATGGTCGTTGGCTATTTCTTTGCGACAGCCCTCTTGTCAAAGAGTTGGGCAACCGGTTGGGCCTCAATCATTGGGAACATCGCCCAATGTGTCTTTGGTTTGATCATTGCCTTGGTTGTTCGTCCAGCTTTGGCCAACCGCGTGACACTCAACTAATTTTCTAATCAGTCCGACTACGGTCGGACTTTTTTTAATCCAATAAATTAATTTGGTATAGTTGGTATTTTATTTGCTGCCATTGTGTGAGACAATTATCTCGAATTTAACTATTAGGAGGAATTGAATCGATGACAGCTTATGATTATGACGTTTTGTACCTCGGTGCCGGCCACGGTGCCTTTGATGGTGCCCCCTTGCTGGCCAGTGCCGGTAAGAAAGTCGCCTTTGTTGAACGCGAAAAAGTTGGTGGAACTTGCCCAAACTGGGGTTGTAACGCCAAGGTGATTTTGGAAAACGCCGCTGCTTTGCAACGACAATTAGTCGCTTCAGATGGAATTGTTGAGGGATCTGGTAAGATTGACTGGACCAAGAACATGGCTCGTAAAAAGGAAATCATTTCAATCTTCCCTAACGCAATTCAATCCGGCATGGAAGGTCTGGGAATCGACTTTATCTTTGGTAATGGCGAATTCTTGGATGCCCACACGATTCAAGTTGGCGACCGCCAGGTTACTGCCGAAAACATCGTGATTGCCACCGGAATGCACTCTCACCGCTTGGATATTCCTGGCGCTGAATACCTTCATGATTCAAAGGACTTCCTTTCATTAGATGAAGCCCCTGAAAAGATGGTTGTCATCGGAGCCGGTTACATCGGTCTGGAATCGGCAGCCATGATGAACGCTGCCGGAGTCGATGTCACAGTGATTATGCACTCCGACAAGGCTCTGAACGGATTCAACAAGACCTATACTGATGCCCTCTTGGCCTCTCTTGAAAAGCAAGGGTTGACCTTTGTTCGCAACAGCGAAACGACCGAAGTTGAAAAACTCAGTCATGGCTTTGCTGTCAAAACCAGTACTGGTACTTACGATGCTGATTACATTCTTGACGCCACTGGTCGGGTTCCTAATACTGCTGGTCTTGGCCTTGAAAAAGTCGGTATCGACTTCGACCAGACCGGCATTAAGGTCAACGAATACTTGCAAACAGCCTTGCCAAACGTCTACGCCACTGGTGACGTGGTTTCAAAGACTCAGCCCAAATTAACACCCACGGCAACCTTTGAATCACAGTATGTGGCCAACTACCTCCTAGGAAATGATACTAAGCCAGTTAACTACCCAGCCATCGCAACTAATGTCTTCACTAGTCCTCGCTTGGCACAAGCTGGTGTGACCCTTGATGAAGCTGCTGCTCATCCCGACCAATTCGACGTTGTCGAAAAGAAGGTCATGGATGACTGGTACCGTTTGGTTGATTATGAAACGGAAGGCCAATTGTCATTGATTTATGACAAGGACCATCGTTTGGTTGGTGCTATCGAATTATCTGATCATGCCGAAGACATCATCAACTCTTTGTTGCCTGCTATCGAATTTGGCTACACTCCGGCCCAATTGGCTCGACTTGTAACTGTCTTCCCAACAATCGGCTATTCAGCTATTGGTGACTTGCTTTAATTTGACGGTCATTTGACCCCAGCTTGGACCAAGTTCAAAAACAAATTTGTCGGATTGACCATTTTGGTTTATACTCTTAGTAATCATTAATTGGTTCAGAGAAGCCAGATGATCACCTAACGATTAATTTTAAACGCAACAAGACTATTCTCTGGACTTTTTTAGGAGAATAGTCTTTTTTATTTGCCATTAAGGAGCTAAACCATGGAAAAACCACTGATGATTGCCTTAGACTTTGATGACCTCGAGACGGTCACCAACTTTTTAGCTGCCTTCCCCGATCCCAGCCGGCTAACTGTCAAAGTCGGCATGGAACTCTTCTACCAAGCCGGCCCCGCTATCGTCGCTGATTTAAAGAACCGCGGTTGCCAAATTTTTTTGGACCTCAAACTCTTTGACATCCCCAACACCGTCAAACAGGCCATGGTTCAAATCGGACGACTCGGCGTCGACTACGTGACCGTTCACTCCCTCGGCGGATCAGCAATGCTCAAGGCCGCCAAGGAAGGTCTGAATGCCGGGGCGGCTTTAGCTCAAGTATCAGCTCCCAAATTGCTGGCCGTGACCGAGCTAACATCAATCTCTGATGACGTTTTGAAAAATGAACAACACGCTGCTTTGCCAATGGCCGACCAAGTCTTGGCCCTGGCGCAAATGGCTGAAAAGTCTGGCTGCGACGGCGTTATCTGTTCTGCCTTGGAGTTGCCAGTTCTACGGTCCTCTGATATCAGCCCTGACTTTCTCTGTGTCGTTCCCGGTATCCGGATGGCCCAAGACCAAAGTGGTGACCAGGTCCGCGTGGCAACGCCTGATAAGGCAGCAACCGACGGCGCCTCAGCCATCGTTGTTGGTCGACCAATTACCAAGGCCACTGACCCGGTGGCTGCCTGGAATCGTTACCAGACTGCTTGGCAAAGTTGATATTGCCATCAATCAATTGCTCACCCTACTAATCCCCCTCTATTTGAAAGGAATTTTTTCATGACTGCTTTAACTGACACGATTCTCCAAGACCTTATCGACCACAAGATTGTGCAATTAAAGGTTGAAGACACCTTTACTTTTGCTTCTGGAATCAAGTCACCCATCTATACTGACTTGCGCCAAACAATTTCTTACCCTAAGACTCGTAAGGCCATCACTTTAGCCTTGGCAGCCTTGATTCAAGAAAAGTATCCTCAAGCAACTGTCATTGCCGGGGTCGCTACCGCCGGGATTCCCCAAGCGGCTTTGGTTGCTGCTGAATTGAACCTACCAATGGTCTATGTCCGTTCAAAGCCCAAGGACCACGGAACTGGTCGCCAAGTTGAAGGGGTTATCCAAGACAATGACCAAGTTGTCTTGATTGATGACTTGATTTCAACCGGGGGGTCAGTCATCGACACCGCCAAGGCTGTTGTCCGTGAAGGCCACCAGGTTGCTGGGGTCGTTTCAATTTTCTCTTACGGGTTCCCAGATGCCGACAAGAACTTTGCAGAAGCTGGTTTCGCCTTTGCACCACTCTTAACTTATTCTGCTTTAATTAACCGTTTGGCCGACCAAAAGGTCGTTAGCGCCGACGAACACGACCGCCTATCAAAGTGGCACCAAGACCCATGGGCTTGGCCTGTTCAATAAATTAAAATTCATCAACAAAAATGGAAGCCCCATCACATTGATGGGGCTTCCTTTTGGTCTTAATACCAGAAATGCTATTTGAAAATTATTCGATTCCTGAACCAGGTTCGATTGAATCCGGCAAGATTGTGACCGTAACGATGTCATGCTTTTCAGCTGAAAGAATCATTCCTTCTGACATTTCACCGGCCATCTTACGAGGGGCCATGTTAGCCACGATGGCGACCGTCTTACCAAGCAAGACTTCGGGTTCTGGATACCACTGACGGATACCAGATAAGATTTGACGTGGCTTAGCTGAGCCATCATCCAAGGTAAACTTGATAAGCTTCTTTGATTTTTCAACCAATTCAGCTCCAGTAATCTTAGCAGCCAAAATTTCAACCTTGTCAAAGTCATCATACTTAATCAAGGGCTTAGCAGGCTCTGCACTTTCTTCTACAGCTTCAGCTTCCTTACCAGCATTCTTGGCAGCTTCTTTAACCGCCCGGCCCTTACCCTTGGTGTCCTTAGAAACCAATGAGGCAATATATCCAACTTCTTGTTCCGTATCCAAACGTGGGAAGATTGGTTCTCCCTTGGCAACAACCTGAGTACCAGCTGGCACTTGGTCAATCGTCAAATCGGCCAACGAAACGCCGCCTTCTGGATAAGACAAACCTAATTGCTCAAAGATTTGCTTTGGCGCTTGGGTCATCACTGGTTGGAGCATCACGGCAACGGCACGCAAAGCACCAGCCAAATGAGCCATGACTGACTGCAAGTTTTCCTTAGCTTGAGCATCTTCGCCGGCTTTTTTAGCCAAAACCCATGGTTCTGTTTCATCAATATACTTGTTAGCACGACGAACAACACCCCAAACAGATTCAAGGGCATCGGCCGTATGAATAGCTGACAAGTTTCCATGGAATTCAGCAACCTGTTGGGCCACTGTGGCTTCCATGTCCGTGTCGAATTCAGTCTTACCAGCAGTAAAGGCTGGAATTACCCCACCTTCGTACTTGTTAATCATGGCAACAGTCCGGTTCAACAAGTTCCCCAAATCATTAGCCAAATCAAAATTCACGCGGTCAACGAAGTCTTCCGGTGAGAAGACCCCATCGTTACCAAATGGCATTGAGCGCAACAAGTAGTAACGAACAGCATCCAAGCCATAACGACTCGTCAAGTCTTCAGGGTAAACAACGTTTCCCTTTGACTTTGACATCTTACCATCCTTCATGACCAACCAGCCATGACCGATGATTTCTTTTGGCATGTCCAAGCCCAAAGCATGGAGCATAATTGGCCAATAAATAATATGGAAACGAACGATTTCCTTACCGACCAATTGCACATTGGCTGGCCAGAACTTTTCTAGCAAAGATTCGTCGTCTGATCCATAACCCAAGGCCGTAATATAGTTGGCCAAGGCGTCAATCCAAACATAGATGACGTGCTTTTCGTCACCGGGAACGGGGACTCCCCAGTTTGAAGAAGTTCGCGTCACGGCTAAATCTTCCAAACCTGGCAAGATGAAGTTTTGCAACATTTCGTTCATCCGGGCGTGGGGTTGAACAAATTCAGGATGGTCCTTGTAGTAAGCAACCAACCAGTCGGCGTACTTTGACATCTTGAAGAAGTATGATTCTTCTTGAATCTTTTCAACTTCATGGCCAGAAGGAGCCTTTCCACCGATCATGTTGCCATCGGCATCGCGGTAAACTTCAGCCAATTGTGATTCAGTAAAGTATTCTTCATCGGAAACAGAATACCAGCCTTCATATTGACCCTTATAAATGTCACCTTGGTCCAACAACTTTTGGAAGATCTTTTGAACAGCCTTTTCGTGACCCTCTTCGGTCGTTCGAATAAACTTATCATAAGAAATGCCCATCAAAGACCACAAGTCCTTGATTTCTTTGGCCATGCCGTCCAAGTAGGCAATTTCTGTTGTGCCTGCGGCTTGGGCCTTCTTTTGAATCTTTTCCCCGTGTTCGTCGGTTCCAGTCAAAAAGAAGACATCATCCCCCAACAAGCGGTGGTAACGAGCAGCTGCATCGGCCAGCACCGTTGTATAAGTATTTCCCAATTGAAGCTTCCCTGATGGATAGTAAATTGGGGTTGTGATATAAAATGTGTTTTGCTCTGACATATGAGTCCTTTCCGGCCCAATGGTGGCCTTAACCTCGTTTTTTATTATAGCAAACGCACTAAGTTCAAACCAGGCCAAATCAAAGAACCCAGCCGCGACTTTGCAATAAACCATTTTCCCACTAAAACCAACAAACGCCAGTCGCTTGGCCTTAATACCGAATACTCTTTCCTAAACCAATTTCAAAATTCGGAGGAAGAATCGGTCAAATTTAGTTGACAAAAACAAAAGTGGCCGTTAAACTGAAAACAAGAAAATTTGGAGAATCCTAATGTTAGCAAGAAATTGTTTTAACAACCCAATGATGGTGTCGGTAATGTGTACATTACCGTTTTTTTAGGGCAGGGTTTCTAATCGTCGACCAAAAACCGCCCTTTCTTTGTTAGGGCGGTTTTTTATTGCAGAGAGTAAGTAGTAGGAGAAAAAGTTTCATGAATAAAAAAGTTTTGATTTTACTCGCCGGTATCATTGTTGTGATTGCTGGTGTCGTTGGTGTAACCCAACTCACAGGCAACCACCAATCCAAGGATGAAACCATTACCAAGGGAACCTTTACCGTCGGTTTGGAAGGAACCTATGCCCCATTTTCTTACCATGATGACTCTGGTAAATTGGTTGGTTACGAAGTTGACATGGCGAAAGATATTGCCGATAAGTTAGGACTAAAAGTTAAGTTCGTCCAGACGAAGTGGGACTCTTTGATTGCTGGTATTAACTCTAACCGTTATGACGCCGTTATTAACAACATCGGTATCCGCCCTGATCGTGAAAAGAACTACCGCATGTCTACTCCTTACCTCTATTCAAACTCTGTTTTGATCAAGCGAACTGACGAAACTGATTTGAAGAGTTTGGACGACATCAAGGGTAAGACAATGGCCCAGTCATTAACTTCAAACTATGGTCAAGTTGCTCAACAAAAGGGTGCTGACATTAAGGCTGTTGCCGGAATTGTCGAAGCCATGAACTTGATTACAACTAACCGAGCTGATGGGTCACTAAACGATCAAGGTGCCTTCGCTGCTTGGAAGAAAGCTAATCCAAACGCTGACGTAACCACAGTTAACATTTCAAAGGACATTAAGTCAGTCCCAACTGGTGTTTTGATGAATAAGAAGGACGAACAACTCCAAAAGGATGTTAATAAGGCTATCAAGGAATTGAAGAAAGACGGCACATTAACAAAGCTTTCAAAGAAGTACTTTGGTGTTGATTTGAGCCACGAACAGTAAGCAGGAGGAATGGACGAATGAGCGATTTTATTGACCTAGCGGTCAAGTACCTACCACGGCTCTTTTCCGCCGCGTTCCACTATACATTACCATTGACGATTCTCTCATTCTTCTTTGGCTTGATTTTCGCCGTCACAACGGCCATTATCCGCGTCGCTAAGGCGCCCCAAAATGAATGGGCTGACGCCGCCTTAAAGATTCTCAAGGGTGTCGCTGCCACCTATGTTTGGTTTTTCCGATCAACACCAATGTTGGTCCAACTCTTCATTGTTTTCTACGGCTTGCCAAACGCCCATATCGCCTTGTTTCAATCGGCCTGGGTTTCAGCCATCACCGTCTTTTCATTAAACACCGGAGCCTATGCCTCCGAATCAATCCGCGCTTCCATCTCTTCCGTTTCTGAAGCACAGAAGCAAGCTGCTGAATCATTAGGTATGACAACTACGCAAGTTTACCTTTACGTGGTCTTACCCCAAGCGGCCCGAATTTCGATTCCACCACTTTCGAATTCGCTGATTAGTTTGTTAAAGGATACTTCTTTGGCATCTGTGATTACCATCGTCGAAATGTTCTACCTATCCCAACAAATCGCTGCCACCAACTATAAGGTGCTTTCGATGTATATCCTGGTCGCCATGGTATACGCCTTCTTCACTTCCATCTTATCAATTGGTCAGCACTATCTAGAAAAGTACACATCGAGGTTTGCCCAATGATTAAAGTTGAAAAATTAAGCAAAAAGTACCCCGATAAGGTCGCCCTCGACGATATTTCTGTTACTTTCCCTGCCGAAGAGACCACCGCAATTGTCGGCCCTTCTGGTTCTGGAAAATCAACCCTCTTACATTCATTGAATTTGTTGGAACGCCCAACTGGTGGTCAACTAACAATCGATGGCTTAAGCCTTGATTTGAACCATAGCTTAGCCAAGTCAGAGGTTTTGGAGGTCAGAAAGCAGTTCGGGATGGTCTTTCAAGAAAAAGCCCTCTTTACCCATCTAACGGTTTTGAAGAACCTAACCGAAGGTCCTATCAAGGTTAAAAAGGTTAGCAAGGAGGAAGCCCTCAACCGGGCTCACCGCCTCCTAGCTCAATTTAAGATGGAGGAGCTAGCTGACCGCTACCCCTATCAATTATCAGGTGGACAACAGCAACGTGTCGCCATCTTACGAGCCCTAGCGATGGAACCCAAGTACCTATTATTGGATGAACCCACTTCTGCACTCGATCCTGAACTAGAAGCTCAAGTTCTACGAGTTTTGAAGGAACTGGCTCAAAAAGATACATCAATGATTATCGTTACCCACAACATGGCCTTTGCCGAGCAAGTGGCCGATAAGATTGTCTTTATCGATAACGGAGCCGTTGGCTATGATGGACCAACTGATGGATTCTTCCACTCAACTGATTCACGAATCAAGCAATTCTTAGGAGCGATGTCTTTCTAATGGCAAAAAAACGATCAAAGCAACAGCTTGGTCGGCCAAAATACTTTAAAACAGCCGTCACAGCCCTCGTTTTGGTTGTGGCGGCTTTTTCTCTCTGGCCAACCGATACCAAGCAAACAAAACATAATTTTGGCACGACTACTAGCAAACAAATCAATGGCGGGGTCAAAAAAGATACCAACCCTGGTCACGCCCAAGCAGCGACCAATGCTGACCTATTAAAAATCCAGTGGGATGGCACCTTAGACGGTGATATCGTCCACATCAACAACAACCAAGCTAGCTTTACCAGCCAAGAACTTAACCAGAAGTTTCCAGGAGTTCTTGGGGATAAGCTCCGTCCAATCGATGGGTTATCCCTTTCAGCCCTTGATTCCCTTGGACGGTCTGGACAAGCTAACTTCGTCGCGACAATGGCTAGTATGGATAACGTTACCAAACGACCAGCTCGAATTCCTGATTCCGTCCGACCATCCGGCTGGTACATTAATGATCAATTCAATGGTACTGCCTGGGTTGGTGGCTACCACTATAATCCAAAAGTTAAACTCGGTGGTTCAACCCAATCCCTTTGGAATAAGTCTCACATCGTTGGTTACCAATTCTTTGGAATGGCAACCATGATGACTGAAAACATGACCACTGGAACACGGGTGGAAAACGCTTATCCCGGTCAGCTGGTGCCCGAAGATGATATCCGAGCAGCTTTAAAAGCCCACCCTAACATTGCAATTCGCGGACAAGTAACTCCACTTTATATTGGAACCGAACGTATTCCTCGGGGCGTCCATTACATGGCTAAGTCCGTTGAGGACAATGGTCAGAGTCTTAATTTGAACTACTGGATTTTCAACGTTCAACCTGGCATTACTATTAATTATCAAACCGGTGCCAGCCAAATTAATTAACATCAAAAGGCCTCCTACCCGATTATGAGTAGGAGGCCTTTTTGTGTTTCACTGCAATAAAAAACAGCCAACCGAAGTTAGCTGTTCTCTCTCATGAATGCCGTTGGTGGGAGTCGAACCCACACGGTGTTGCCACCACTGGATTTTGAGTCCAGCGCGTCTGCCAATTCCGCCACAACGGCATTGCTGTATTTCACAACTATATTAGTATATCAACTTGGCCATAACTTGTCAACGAAAATAAAAATTAATTTTGATTATTTTTATCCTGTTCAGCTTCAGCGTGCGTTTGGTGATTCAAGACATGCTGAACATGACCCTCGGCATTATTTAGTAAAGTTAAAATGTGGGAGTCGTTTAATTGATAATAAGCTAAACGGCCGCGTTTTTCAACAGTTACAACCTGAGCGTCTCGGAGCATTTGCAACTGGTGTGAAACGGCAGACTGTTCCATTTGAAGCTGATCCACCAATTCTGATACTGAATATGGCTTTTCACGCAATAACGTCAAAATAGCTAACCGCTTTTCTGACCCTAACAGCTTAAAAATCAAACTCAATTCTTTTTGCACGTCTTTTTTCATATCCTCATTATAGCAAGGAAATTAAATGTGTCACGGTCCCAGCTTCAAATAAAATATAAATTCCTAAGATTAAATACACCAATGATTGAATTCCATCACCAAACTTTTCAAACACCTCTTGAATCTGCTTAACCTGGGCTAAGTGATAGGCAGCAACCATACTAAGTGTCAAAATCAAGAAAAACATCGCAAAGATAATTGGCAACAAATCTAATCCAGCTAATGAAAAATACGGAATATACAAAGCTAAATTATCGGCTCCACATGATGCGATGGTCATCACAACTACCGTCATCACAATTTTATGACTGGCTGTCTGACTCAGCTTTTCAACAAAGACTTCCCCCTCTTCCTCTTCTTCCTCAGTTAAAAAGTTCTTAACCCCTAAAATAATTGGGATTAATCCTAATAATCCTAGCAACCACTCAGCTGGTACTTGCTTAAGGGTCAAACCAACTAAAAAGGCAATCAGCACTAGCAAAGCATTACCTAAATAAGCACCTATTATAATTGGTCGAACCTGATTTTTTTGACGGAAGGTCGCGAAAATTAATACCAAAATAATGAAGTAATCCGATGAAGTACCTAAATACGATACCAGTCCTGTTATTAGCGTTCCCATTTTCTTCCTCTTAAAATGAATTATTTTTCATATATTGCATTTAGTATAACATGAATATTTTTTCATGTATAGAGCAAAAAAAAGCCTGGTTTTGATTTTATATCAATACCAGACTTTTCCAGCTGTTTCACAAACAAGTGAACTACACTTTTATTAACTTAGTCTTTGACAATTAAAGTAGAAACCTTGGCGTTACGAGCAATATATGCCGCCTGTGATCCAATTGAGTCCCAGAATCCTTCATGTGAATGGGCACCGACAACAATTAAATCAGCCCCAACACGGGGAGCAATTTCATCATTTAGGATTTCACCAGCTTTAATTCCATCATCGAAAACAACTTCAACATTAGTCAATCCACGATCATTGGCAAATTGACGATACTTTTCTAAGTTTTTTTCCAGTTCTTGGCGCTTCTCTTTAATAAAATCCAGGTGCAACGCCGAAATGGTAGATAGGTCTCCCATTTCCAAAACGGTAGCAATCACCAACTTAGCATCGTCTTCACGAGCTTGGTGAATGCCATTAGCCAAGGCATTATAGCCCTGCTCCGATTCATCAACACCAACCAAAATAGTTTTAAATTGTTTTGGTTCTACTTCTAATTTCAATTCAGCCATTACTGCCTCCTTTTAGCTTTCGAACATCTTAAAAATCTAAATTGTCTTTATTTATTTTTTAGCCGAAGTACTGTGGGAAGAATTGGTCAAGAACCAACCAGACGTTAATCACTGACAAAACAGCAAAACAAATCCAACCAGTCCAAGTAATCCACTTACTGTTAGCGTATTCGCCCATAATCTTCTTTGAAGAGGTGAAGTAAATCAATGGTGCCATTGAGAATGGCAAGGCCACTGACAAGAAGACCTGGGTAGCAGTAATTAAGTTATCCAATTGATACTCATTACCACCGTAAATGATGGTAATTGCCAAAACAGGAGCCAAGGCAATTCCACGGGTAATTACACGACGAAGCCACATTGGCACGCGCAAGTGCAAGAACCCTTCCATGATGATTTCACCAGTTAATGTTCCAGTGATGGTTGAATTTTGACCTGAAGCCAACAAAGCCAAGGCAAAAAGTGTTGATAAGAATGGTGAAGCAATTGCTCCAGCAATATGGCTGTCACCCAAGGCATTATACATGGCCTTAAATGAATCCAATTCGCTAGCATGCCCAAAGAACAAAGCGGCTCCAACAACCAAAAGCAACGTGTTAACGACGAAGGCCAAAGTCAATTGAATGTTAGAATCCCAAGTCATTAACTTAACGGCATCACGCACTTCTTCGGGGTTATCATGGTCAATCTTACGAGTTTGTGAGATTGATGAATGGAGGTACAAGTTATGAGGCATAACCGTTGCCCCAATGATCCCAGCAGTTAGGAACAAAGGACTTTGCAAGCCATGCAAACCGGATGGTGATAGGGTCTTTGGTCGAGGCAAGTAACCCCCGAACAAAGCCCCCATATCTGGCTTTGACAAGATTGTTAAGTAGAGGAAGACGAACAAGATTGTCAAAATTAAAGTCATGACAATCGCTTCAATCTTCCGGAAACCAAACTTCATCAAACCAAGCAACAAGACCACATCGAAGGCCGTCATAAAGACCGTGACCAAAAGTGGCCAACCGAAGAGCAAGCTCAAGGCAATCGCTCCACCAACAACTTCGGCAATATCCGTGGCAACCAAGGCTAATTCGGTCATAATCCAGAGTGAATATCGGCCAAACTTATTCGTCCGGTTTCCCGTGGCTTGGGCCAAGTCTTCTTGCTTAACAATTCCCAACTTCCCTGCCATATACTGCAAGAGCATGGCGATTAATGAGGAAATCAAAATAACTGATAGCAAAAGATAGTGGTATGAAGCCCCACCAGCAACCGAGGTTACCCAGTTACCGGGATCCATATAACCAACTGCCACTAAGGCTCCAGGCCCAGAAAAAGCCATCAATCTACGCCAAAATGGTGCTCCCTTGGGCACTTCAATTGACCCGTTTACTTCAGATAAACTTTTTTCGCCAGTATGCTCAATCAATGAGTGTCTTGACTTCTTTTCAGAATTATCCATTATTGTTTCTCCTTTGGGGGTTATCCTCAGGGACTCGAACTGAATTATGACTTAAAAATAAACAAAATCAAAAAAACTATCGTTAAGGTCCAACAAATGAAGGGCCTTGCGATGATTCAATTTATCTTCAAGCGCTAAATAATTTTCATAAAGGATTTCATTCAACTTGGTTGTTGAAAGCTTATGAAAGCTACTTAACTCAATTACTTTTCCTAAGTCTATGTTAACTATTACATGGTACATTTTATAGGTCAAGTGATATTTTTGTAACATCACTTTAACTAATCATAATTATAAATATTAAAAACTGGTATACCAGCATTTATAAAAGATTCATGATTTAAAACTAATTTAATTTTCATTTTATTTTATCGGACATCATTCGGATTTTGAAGATATTTTATTAATTTTAAAATCCTTGCGTGCACTGTTGCCAAACAAGCCACAGATTCAAAATACTCAAAATGACGAAGCAGATCCAAGCCACAATCGTGATTCCCTTCCGATTAACAAAGGGACCCATGATTTTTTTGGATGACGTGAAGTAGATCAACGGTGCCATTGAAAACGGCAAGACGACCGAGAGAAAGACCTGAGTTCCAGTAATCAGCTGGTCAAGCTGGTGTTCTTGACCACCATAGGCCATAGTAATCAAAATTACCGGTACCAAAGCCAGACCACGAGTCAAAATCCGGCGCACCCACATTGGCATTTTAAAGTGCAAGAACCCTTCCATGATGATTTCACCAGCTAAGGTTCCAGTAATTGTTGAATTTTGT
This sequence comes from Fructobacillus ficulneus, assembly GCF_001047075.2. Lineage (GTDB taxonomy): Bacteria > Bacillota > Bacilli > Lactobacillales > Lactobacillaceae > Fructobacillus > Fructobacillus ficulneus. Next base: position 75,003 of record NZ_DF967986.1, on the reverse strand, counting down.
CCGGATGCTAGCAAGGCAACCGCAAAAATAGTCGACAAGAATGGTGAAGCAATCGCCCCGGCCAAATTATTATTTTGTAAGGCCAGGTACATGGCTTTAAATGATGCCAACTCATCAGCGTGGCCATAAAAGAGTGCTGCACCAACAATCAATAATAGGGCATTGACGACAAAAGCCAAGCTTAATTGCAGATTCGAATCCCAGGCCATACACTTAATAGCACTTCGAACCTCAGCTCGATTTGAATGGTCAACTTGCCGAGTTTGAACAATTGATGAATGCAAATATAAATTGTGGGGGGTAACTGTTGCTCCGATAATTCCTGCCGTTAAGAAGAGTGGACTAGCCAAGCCGTGATAGGCTTGTGGTGATAAAATTTCTGGTTGAGGGATACTACCAGCAAAAACCCCAGCTAAATCCGGCTTAGATAAAATAACCAAGTACAGACAGACAAAGAGAATGGTCAAAATCAACGTCATAACCAAAGCTTCAATTTTTCGAAAGCCAAATTTCATTAACCCTAAGAGCAAAATCACATCAAAGGCTGTCATCATCACCGTTAAAATTAACGGCCAACCGAAGAGCAGGTTCAAGGCAATCGCGCCGCCAACTACTTCGGCAATGTCAGTAGCAATTAAAGCTAGTTCCGTAATAAACCAGAGAAAATACCGGGTTACTCGATTAGTTCGTTGTGCTGTCGCTTGAGCGAGATCTTGTTGGGTCACAATGCCAAGCTTACCGGCTAAGTACTGCAAGAGCATTCCAATAACAGCCGAGATTAAGACGACCGACATTAAGAGGTAATGGTAAGATGCCCCTCCTTGAACGGAGGTCACCCAATTACCCGGATCCATATAACCGACGGCGATTAACGCCCCCGGACCAAAAAATGCGAGGAGGCGGCGCCAAAAGGAATTAGTTTTAGGAACGGCAATACTGCCGTTCACCTCCGCTAAGCTTTTAGTGCCGCCCTTTGTGAGCAATGTGCCGTGTGGCTGATTATCATTGTATGTGTATGCCATCATGATAATAATTCTCCTTTGAAATACTAAATTTCTTAGGAAAAGTTCAACGAATTAAATTTTATTAGATTTTGGGCAGCATTGTCCCATTTAACCTACTAAGTTCAAACACTATAAAAAAGCAGACAGCCGTCCTACTTGTTTATAAGCGTTAAATAATTTTCATAACGTCCGCCAATCGTTCCCGATTGAAGTCTTATGAAAGCTAGTTAACCCGTTTTATCTTCCTAAGTTCTTATTTATCATACCCTATTTAGAGTATGGGTCAACCCTTTTATTTAAAATTAAAAACAATTTGTTGATTTTTAAAAATAAAAAGCTTTGAATTTTCATTCAAAACTTTCTTTTCTAAAAATTAAATTACGTTACAGTTATCTTGACTACCGGCACTCTCTAACTGAATCGTCACGTGCTGGATACCATAATTATTTTTTAAATCGCTTTCAATTTGATTTAAAAAAGTTTGCCCATGGCCATCTTCAAAGACCATATCATTCACTGACAAGTGTACAGTTAAAGCCGTTTCCGTCGTTGAAATCGGCCAAATGTGCAAATCATGGAGCCCCGTCACGCCAACAGCGGCTATCAAATATTGGCTAATCGCTTCCTCATCGACTGTTTCCGGAACAGCATTAATCGCCAAGTTGACTGTCTCTTTCATAACCGGCCAGGCCGATACTAAAATCACAAGGCCAATAACTAACGAAACGATTGGATCAATTATTTGCCAACCCGTAATCGAAATTAGCCAACCAGCAACAATTACGCCAATCGAAACGGCAGCATCCGAAAGTAAATGCAAGTAAGCGGTTTTGGCGTTCAAATCCTGTCCATGGTGGTGTCCATGTTCATCAGGTGTTCCCGAAACTTTAAATAGCAAAGCGGTCGACAGGTTAACCACAATCCCAACTGCAGCGACAACAGTGATGATGGTGCCATTCGTATGGACTGTACCAGGATTAATTAAATCTCGAACAGCCTCGTAAAAAATCGTAACGACTGCAAAGACTAATAGCACCATATTAAAAATCGAAGCTAAAATCGAGGCATTATGCCAGCCATAAGTTTTTTTCTTAGTAGCCTGGATTGCAAATACTAGGACTGCTAACCAGGCAATCACGAGTGCCAAGACATCTGATAAATTGTGAAAGGCATCTGCAAAAAGAGCGGTCGAATGAGCAATCTTAGCAAAAACCAACTCAGATAAGACAAAAATCAAATTCACAAAAATACCAATTAAGTAGGGTTTCTGTGATAATTGTCCTGTTGCTTGGTGCAGATGAGCATGTTTTTCGGTTTGACTCCTTGGTCTTGGTGCCTGATGTTCAGCACTCGGCTGAACTGCTCCTTGATTATTCGTCATATATCTTCCTCCTGCCCATATATTATTCTTTTTTCATATAAAAAAATAGCCCCAGCGGGACTAAATTTGTAATTCTTCAAAAAATTGCCTGGCATCACCAACAACTTGGTGAACTCTAGCCGGCACTGGTAAGGCTGTCAAATTAACAGCTAGAATCTTGGCCTGGTTATTGGCATATTCTAATAGTCCAGCAAAAGGATAAACTTGCAAAGAGGTGCCAACAACGACAATCAAATCTGCCTGCCGGACCCAGTCAATCGCTTCACTGACTCGGTAAGGCTCTTCACCATAAAAAGTAATTGCTGGGCGAATTTTAGCTTGATCATTCGCTCGGTATAAAGACTTTTGATAAGCTGCTAAAGAAATTGCTTGACCATCAACCGGAGTATAAAGATGATACAAAGATCCATGAAAGCGAATTAAATGATTATCCGACAACCCTGCTTTTACATCCAGATCATCAATATTTTGTGTCACGACTTTGGCCCGCCCTGCTTGAGCAAGGTTAGCCATTTTCTGGTGGATAATATTAGGCTTGGCTTTTGGAAAATACAGGTTATCCTGCATAAATTGGTATTGGATTTCCGGAATTTCATCAAAGGCCTGAATTGACAATAAATACTCGGGTGCTAAATCTAATCCTTGATAAACACCCTGTTTCGACCGGTAGTCAGGAATTCCAGACAATGTCGAAACTCCAGCGCCAGTTAGAAATAGGATTTGATGACTATCATCAAATAATTGTTGAATGTCATTCGTCACTAGCATCCCAATTCCTCCTTAGTATTACTGACGCAAAATATAAGGTAAGGCTAACTTAGTTAATAGTTCTTTGACTGACGTTTGGTACAGCTCAGTAAAGAACTTTGGCCGTTCAGCTTCATCACTTGGTGGCGTCACTACAAAAGTATTTTGTTGGTCTTGCTTTCCCAAACCAACATAGGCCTTTTCATGTGTTTGAAAATCAACCATTTCCGAATGGAAAATCTCATAGAAGTTTGAAACCGGACCATCCAGCTGGCGTTGTGACAAAACTGGTGTCAACGTTACATACTGCGTTGCATTAACAGTGGGTAAGTCTCGTGATTCAAGGGCCTTATCCACACCAGCAAAAAGACGGACCATTTGCTTACGGATTTGTCGTGAATCCTTCAAGTTCGCCGTCAAAACTGGTTCCACTAAATCAGTGGCTGCCTGGTTAGCCTGAGGATAAAGTTGGTCAAGCTGTTTTTTCATCGTAGTCGCTTGATCACTAAGATTATAATCTCTCATCGTTGCCAAGAAAATTTGGGCATCCATTAATGTGAGCAGTCGCCACAAAAATTCCCCATCTAGCTCAGCCCCTTCGTCGCTCAATTCATCTCGGACACCAGCTAGATAGGCCTGAGCAGTATCAGCAGTTAATAGCCCCTGCTTAGCCAGTTCACGGTATGCGATGGCATGAACAACTACTCGGTGCATTCGTGTAGCAATCGAAATTAGTTGTTGGTCTAACTCTTCTTTTTCAAAAGTTAGAGCAAAATAGATTTGTGGCACAATCCCATTCAATGATAGGAGCAACTTTAATAACTCGTTACCTAATACAAAATCTGCTTCAGTTTGATCAGGAACTTCAATTAACAGGCGATCGGCTAAGACGGACTGTTCAACTCGATCAACACGCAGTTGACCATCCTTTTCAGTTCCAACTCGAGTCATGATTGTCCCTGGATAAATTTGGTTAGCTTGTGCTAACAGCTCGTTAAGCTTTTGGTTCATGGTTACGTAAGTCTCCTAATATTTCCTTTGCGGTTTGTTCATCAATTCGAACCGCTGCAACAAGTCGTTCTGCAACCCATTGCACTTCGTCCGGTCGTGCCCCAACTTGGATAGCTAAAGTTCGTGCTTGCATTCGCATGTGTCCGGCCTGAATCCCTTGGCTAGTAATTGCTTTAAGAGCCGCCAAATTTGAACTCAAACCAATAGCTAAAATAACTTTTTTAACCTCGTCGACAGTTGGCTGTCCCAGTAACTTAAAGTTATCTTGGGCCTGTTGTAACCCAGCTAACCCGCCACCGACTAAACCAATATTTAGTGGTAAAGATAATTCTCCGAGTAACGTTTTTTCATCAGCTGATAACTGCCAGGTCGATAGCGATTGGTACAATCCTTGTCGTGCCGCGTACGCATGACCAGCAGCTTCAACTGCTCGCCAGTCATTTCCTAGTGCTAAAACAACAGCGGACAATCCATTGAAAATGCCTTTGTTTTCGGTCACTGCCCGGTCAGTATCTACTTTAGCAAAATCTGATAGGGCCACGATTTTTTTGGCAATATCTAGTCCGCCTAGTGAGTCAACGGGAACCTGTCCCCTAACGGTTACAACGCTATCATGCCCTGCATTTGTTAGGATCGCCGCTAAAATCTGTTCAGCGTATGGAACAAAAATTGTTTTAACGGCTTCTAAAATTGTATTAACTGCGTTCGCCCCCATCGCTAGCCCAGTTTCTACTGTCAAATCTAGGCTGGCACGGTTTCCAGGAACTTTTCTTAAATTAATAGAGCGAATTCCACCGCCTCTAGCATACAAACTAGGTTTAGCTAACTGAGCCTGTTCTTCAATTTCACCACGATGATTTTCCACGAATTCAGAAAGTTCATCCCACTTAATTTGATTAAAGATAATTTGCCCGCCTAAAAGAGCGTGGCTCGGTTCACCACTCTTCACTCCACCCTTCATCCTGAACAACCGCATTCCATTGTTCGCAGCCGCAATAACAGAGGGTTCCTCAGTCACTAGTGGAACCTGGTATTTTTGACCGTCAACTACAGCATCCTTTACCATTCCTTCTGGTAAGGAAAAATCAGTCAAATAATTTTCAACTAAATCTTGGTGGTACAGATTTTGCTGGTCTAAAAAGCGCTGTTCCAAGACTGGACTTAGAGACAACGCTTTAACCCGGTCGGCCGGACTTAATTCGTAAAATTTTTTCGTCATAATTCCTTTTTTTCTTCTGTTTCAAAAAAGCTTTCAATCAAGCCTTCCCGAACACCAGATTCAGAGAAAATAACTTGTGGGGCTGTAAAAACTTTGATAAGGTTCAAAACTGGTAAAAGACCAGAAACAATAATGTCTGCTCGACTCTTTTCTAAGCCGGCTAAATGTTCACGGTCAGACCGTGACATTCCTGAGATTTTATTAAAAATTTCCGTTACTTGATTTGCCGGCATCATAAATCCGTGCAATTTTTTTGATTTTTGGACGAGTGCTTGTTTTTCTGCCATTTTCGCCAAAGACCGATTGGCACCACCCAATAATATAATCGGATGGTTTTGAAAGTTTTGAACAAAGTCTAGTTTTGAAAAATCTGCCTGAATTGCTAGACTGGCTTTTTGAACATCTTGCAGATCAATATCACTAGCCAAGGAGTATTTTTCTGAAAGATTAACCGCACCAAACGGAAGCGATACCTCAGCCGCTGACTTACCGTTTTCAAAGGGAATCACTTCAACTGAGGCACCACCAGTATCAAGAATAATCCCCGCCTTAACATCTGGCAGGGCAGCTTGAACACCCAAAAAATCATAATGTGCTTCTTCTTGTCCTGTTAAAACTCTAAACTGAATCCCCGTTTCATCTAGCACTTGGTCTAAAAATTCTTTTTGATTTTTAGCCGTTCGAACAGCTGCCGTGGTTATAGCAAAAGTCTGATCAACCGTAAAACCAGAGATGATTTTTTGATAATCTTTCAAAACTGCAATCGTTCGGCGGATTGGTTCTGGTCGTAGCAACAAGTCTGTGCCCATATTTTGCGATAAGCGCGTGTCTTCTTTAACACGGTAAACTTCCTGATATTTCCGATCAGAATGTAATTCTTCAATCACTAAACGAGTTGAGTTACTGCCCAAATCAATAATCGCAATTTTTTTAGCGTCCATATTAGCCTCGATTGTCTTAATTAAATATCAGTATAACACAACCACAGGCAATGAAAAAAGCCAGTCGAAGACTGACTTTTCGAAAACTTATTGAACAAACTTTTCATCAATTTGAGAAAGAATATATGAAGCCGTTGAAATCTCACTTGTCGGCACATCACTAGCAAACTGGGAACCTGTCTCCCTTTGCTTCAAGCCTAATTGCGACCTTAGAAGGTTCGTAACCCGTTGCTTTTCAGTCGTTGGTACCATCTGGTATGAAACGCCATCATACATGATTCCTTGTCCCTGAAGGTGATCAGAAACTTGATTATTAACTGAACCACGGTACTTCTGGGCAATTTTAACAATATCGTTAAAGTCCAAATCAGTTTTAGCATTCTTTGAAATGGCTTTAATAAAGCTAGGATCAACTAGCGTCTTAATATTAACAGCCTTCTTCAACATCGCCTCCAAAACGAGACGTTGTCGCTGCTGACGACCATAGTCTCCCTGCGGATCATCATATCGCATCCGACTAAAGGCCAGGGCAGCATCGCCATCCATTACTGTCTTACTTGAAGACCAAGTGGCACCGTTATCTGATGAATACTCATAAGACGTTGAACCCTTGTGGAAACGATACAAGTCAGGTCCATAATCATGGGCGGTTGCTTGACTATACTGGAAGGATAATGGTGACTTGACTGAAACGCCACCAACCTTCTTAACGAGGGTTTCAAGCCCCTTCATATTAACCAAGGCATATGAATCAATTGGCACGTTCAAATAATTTTGAACAGCCTTCATTGATGCACCAACCCCATCCAAACTATAAGCAGCATTCAGCTTTTGTGGGAATGTACCTTCATCACCTGGAATGGCAGTCATAATATCACGTGGGATTGAAACCATCGTGACCTTATTCGACTTTGGGTTAATGGTAGCAACCATCATTGAATCACTCAAACCAGTTCGGTCACGGTCTAACTCACCAGTATCAGTTCCCAAAATCAAGATTGAGAATGGTTTACCTTGCGCAATCAGGCTTGAAACATCACGAACCTTGGTGATTTTAGCTGATTGCTGCAATGAATCAATGGACGACTTATATTCTGTATATAGGTACGTTCCCCAACCGACAACTCCTAGGACAACTGCTAGAAGAATATATAAAATCCACCGCTTCACACGATTTTTTTTATGCTTAATTTGGCGAACCTCATCAAAACGTTCCCGCCTTGAAAATTCGTTATTATTTTGATCTGCCATAAGAACCTTCGACACTCCACTTTCCAACTGAATATTAGCACGATTCACTGAAACTCTTATATTTTCTTATGGTATCACAAAAAAATTAATTCAGAGCATTTGTTCAATAAAGCGGACTAACCTTAATTATTTCTTAATAAAAAACACCTACAAATATTGTAGGTGTTTTACGTTAAATTAAGATTAATAATTAAAATTAACCGGCGATACCAACGATAGTTCCGTTAACAATACCGAAACCAACGCGAGTAAAGCTAGCATTCATCAACCAGTTACGGTGTGCAGGTGCTGCAACCATACCAGTTTCGTTGTACCATGCATCAACAACTTGGCTTGGTGACCAGTCGATAGCAACAACTTCAGGTCCAGCAACTTGTTGGAAGTGACCAGTTGGCAATCCACCGTTAGCAACGGCGTTTTGTGCACGGGCAACAGCAGTTGCGGCCAAGTTAGCATCGTATGATACAGGTGCTAATCCAGCAGCTGCACGCTTAGCGTTCATTGCGTTAACGATTGTTTGAACTGAGCCAGTTGCACCAGCTGAGTATGAAGATGTGTCAGTAGTAGTTGTAGCTGCTGCTGCTTGTGTGTTAGCAGTAGTAGTAGCTGCAGGTTGTGCAGTTTCTTGTGTAGTAGTAGCTGCAGGTGTAGTAGCTGTGGTAGTAGTTGCAGTACCATCAGTCTTGATAACATCACCAACAAAGATCAAGTTAACATCAGTGATGTTGTTCTTGGCTGCCAAATCATCAACAGTTGTGTTGTTGTTTTGAGCAAGTTGTGACAATGTATCACCAGCTTTAACAGTGATATCATTGGCTGATGCAACAGCGTTAGCACCTGCAAAAGTAGCTGCACCAGCCACCGTCGCTAAGATAGTTTTGGTAATATTATTCTTCATGAGAGACTCTCCATTTTTCTGCTTTTTTTGATTCAGTAAGTGCTCACTTACGCATAATCTATATTATTCATTTTAGACAATGGTTATTTCCAGGTTCTTGCCGTTATGTTACTTGAATATTACAATTAAAACTTTTTAATTTCGCTTTAAAAATTTAGCAACATTGATCCATAAGTGAATCCTGCCCCAAATCCAGTTAACAAAACCTTTTTACCAGTCAGGTCAACTTCTTGATTAAGTTGATCAAATGCCATCGCGATTCCTGCTGAAGATGAATTACCATAGTGCTCAACGTTGGTCACGAATTTTTCCATCGGCTGGTTCAAAGATTGTGCCACTGCCTCAATAATTCTCAAATTGGCTTGATGAAGAATAACGTAATCTACTTGATCAATCGTTAGATCTTTACCAGCCAAAAAATCATTAATATGGTTGGGGATTAGGGTTGTCACTTCTTGGTAGACCATCCGCCCTTCTTGAAAGAAGGCATCCATCTTAGGATAGTAGTTCGCATCTAAGCTTGAAAGTGGCTTAATTTGACCAGAGTGGACAACTTCTGCATCCCCCCGAGTATGCAAATCTGTTGCCACGATTTGACCTTGATCACTTGGGGCCAAGATTACCGCTCCAGCTCCATCACCAAAGAAAACTGTACTAGTTCGGTCCGAAAAGTCCATCATCTTTGAATTAACTTCTGCCGCAACGACTAAACCATAACGATACTGACCAGTTTTGATAAAGTTATCGGCCGTTGTTAGCCCAAAGACAAAGCCGGCACAGGCTGTTGACAGATCAAAAGCAAATGCGTTTCGAGCACCCAAGTTTCGCTGCACTAGTGCAGCCGTTGATGGGGCCAATCCATCTGGAGTAAACGTCGTCACAATGATAAAGTCTAAATCAGTTGCCGAAAGTTTGGCATCATCCAATGCCTTCTGGGCAGCTTGTGTCGCTAAATCCGATGTGTTTTCACCTTGTAAAGACACTCGGCGTTCCTGAATCCCGGTATGACTAACAATCCATTCATCAGATGTATCAATGACTTGTGCCAAATCATTATTTGTAACTACGTCAGCGGGCACATAGTGTCCACTGGCTAATATTTTGCTTCCAATCATGTCTTATTACCTATTTAAATTATTAAACAAAGTTAAGCTAGCTCAACCATTTTAACAAATAATTCTTAAACAATTTATTGATTTTAATCAGTTCATATTAACCTAACATAAAAACCCCACCAATGGCGAGGCTTTTATTACAAATATCTTTTTTTAACCTTGCGCTTGCAAGTCGGCAATCCGCTTATTAGTTGATTGGAGCTTTTCTTCCCAATCGGCAAGCTTTTCGCGTTCACTGGCAACAACCTGTTCAGGAGCGGAGTTAACAAACTTTTCATTTGATAACTTACCGTTGGCACGAGCAACTTCCTTTTGGAATTTATCAGCTTCACCTTGCAAACGAGCGACTTCTTCTTCAATATCAATCAAGCCAGCTAATGGCACATAAACTTCAGCACCAGTAATAACTTGCGACATTGACAACTTTGGCAAATTAACATCAGTGTCGATTGTCAAAGATTCTGGCTTTACAAAACGGTCGATGTAATCGGCATTGTCCGCAAAGACTGCCTTCAGCTTTGGATCCGTAACCTTAATTATCACTGTAATTGGCTTTGACATCGGTGCCTTGGCTTCGGCACGAATGTTTCGAACAGCCACAATCAAGTCTTGCAAAGACTTAAAGGCGGTTGCTGCTTCCTTATTGGCCAAGTCTTCACGATACACTGGATATTCTTGAACACTTAAATGTTCATCCTTACCCTTTTGTTCTGGCATTTCTTGCCAAATAGCTTCCGTCATGAACGGCATGATTGGTTGCAAGAGACGCAATGTTTGGTCCAAGACATAGGCCAAAGTTTCTTGAACGGCAGTCTTGTCGCCATCACCGTTCAATGATTCCTTAGTCATTTCAATATACCAGTCAGCAAAGTCGGACCAGATAAAGTTGTAAAGGTCACGACCAGCTTCACCGAATTCAAACTTTTCAAAGTTTTCTGTAACTTCTTGGACAGTTTGATTCAAACGGTCCAAAATCCACTGGTCGGCCAAGCTTTGCTTTTCCTTGGCCGGAACTTGAGCCTTGGTATCATCAGCAAGGTTCATGATAACGTAGCGAGACGCGTTCCAAATCTTGTTGATAAAGTTCCAAGCAGCATCCATCTTTTCATAAGTAAAGCGGACATCTTGACCGGGAGTTGAACCAGTAGCCAAGAACCAACGCAAGGCATCGGCACCATACTTTTCGATGACATCCATTGGGTCAACACCGTTACCCAATGACTTTGACATCTTGCGACCTTCACCGTCACGAATCAAACCGTGAATCAAAACATTCTTAAATGGTCGTTCATCAGTGAACTCTTTTCCTTGGAACATCATCCGGGCAACCCAGAAGAAGATGATGTCGTAGCCGGTAACCAATGTATCCGTTGGGTAGTAGCGGGCAAAATCACCTTCAAGATCATTTGGCCAACCCATTGTTGAAAATGGCCACAAAGCTGATGAGAACCAAGTATCCAAGACATCTTGGTCACGTTCCCAATCATCACCAGGAGCCGTTTCACCAACAAAGATTTCTTCTTGGTCGGTTCCCTTGTTCTTGTACCAAGCTGGAATTTGGTGTCCCCACCAAAGTTGACGTGAGATAACCCAGTCACGGATGTTTTCCATCCAGTGGGTAAAGGTGTCTTCGAAACGACCAGGAACAAAGTTAACCTTTTCATCTTCGTTTTGTTGCATGGCCAAAATTTGTTCTGCCAATGGTTCCATTTTAACGAACCACTGCGTTGAAAGGCGTGATTCAATTTGAACACCAGTTCGTTCTGAATGACCAACCGAGTGAGTCAATGGATCGATTTGCAACATATAACCCTGGTCTTGCAAGTCAGCAACCATGGCCTTACGACCTTCAAAGCGGTCCAAGCCTTCGTACTTACCAGCATTTTCATTCAAATGCGCATCTTCAGTCATCGTGTTGATGCGTTCCAAATCATGACGGTTCCCAACTTGGAAATCGTTAGGGTCGTGGGCTGGCGTAATCTTCACCATTCCAGTTCCGAAGTCCTGAGTAACGTATTCATCGGCAATAATTGGAATCTCGCGGTCGACCAACGGCACTCGAATCTTCTTCCCAATCAAATCCTTGTAACGTTCATCGCTTGGGTGAACGGCAACGGCAACGTCACCAAACATGGTTTCTGGACGAGTCGTTGCAATTTCAATATAGTCCTTACCTTCATAAGTTGTGCCATCAGTAAATGGATACTTAACGTGGTAGAAAGCCCCTTCATCATCTTGGTAAATAACTTCGATATCTGAAAGCGCTGTCCGTGCCTGAGGATCCCAGTTGATGATGTATTCACCGCGGTAAATCAAGCCCTTGTTGTACAAATCAATAAAGACCTTGTTAACTGCTTGGTTCAAACCTTCATCCAAGGTAAAACGTTCACGGCTGTAATCCAATGCCAGTCCCATCTTCCCCCATTGTTCTTTAATGGTAGAAGCGTATTCGTTTTTCCAATCCCAGACCTGTTCGACAAACTTTTCCCGGCCTAAGTCATAGCGAGAAATACCTTGTTCACGGAGTCGTTGTTCAACCTTAGCTTGTGTCGCAATTCCCGCGTGGTCCATTCCTGGTAACCAAAGGGTATCAAAGCCCTGCATCCGCTTTTGGCGGATTAGCATATCTTGTAATGTCGTATCCCAAGCATGGCCTAAGTGCAACTTACCAGTAACGTTTGGTGGTGGAATAACAATTGAATATGGTTCAGGTTCTTGACCTTGAATTGCTTTGTTTGCTTCAGGAGCAAACAAGTTATCATCAAGCCATTCCTGATAACGACCAGCCTCAACGGCTGTTGGATCATACTTCGTTGACATTTCAACTTCACGCATGGCAAATCTCCTCTTTTCTCCATTTAGATAGAAAAAAAGCGTCCTAATCTTTCGATTAGGACGCTTACACGTGGTACCACCTAAATTGCTATCACAATTTTGATAGCCACTCTGAATTAAATTTTTAAAAAGTTAACGTAACCTTCAGCATTAACTGCTCCTGACTCGCACCACCCGTCAGGTCTCTCAAAGCGCTTTTGCCTAATCCCCATTAACTTTTCTTAGTTTACAAAGGACCACGGTATTAGTCAAGCTCTTTCTAAAATAAATCATTAATTATGAGTGTTGACTTGCTGCTGAACTAGAATTTTGTGCTGAACTTGACGAAGCAGATGGTGTTGTAGGTGCTGATGATTCTTGAGAAGATGCGGCCTTGTTGGCTGCATCTTGTTGAGCCTTAATCACTGATTGTGAGTAAGCATAGCGAGAAGCGGAATCCGCAGCAGCCTTTGCACTGGCAGCAGAAGCGGCGGATGCTGAAGCCGCTGCTGCAGATGCAGCCTGGGCATTGGCAGACGCTGTATCGTTTTCTTGAGTTGCTGAACTTGTTGACTCTGAATCAGTTGAATCAGAGTCATATGTCTTCTTATGTTTTGATGAAGAATATGAGATATCAGGTATTGAAGAATCATCATTCGATGACTTTGATGAAGCTGATCCAATCAAATACAATGAAAAACCAGCAACGACCAAAACCACGATTAGCCAAAACCACCATTTTTTCAAAAATGAAAGTTTTCCACCTTTATCTTTTCGACGCTGTGAACGTGATAGCATAAAATTACCTTCCTTTGTTTTATAAACTTTTTATTTAAACTATACAGACAATACTTATCAAAACATACGGCGATTAAATCAGCATATAAATCATCTTTGTAATAAATATGATTAACAGACTTATTGCCTTTTGTTTCCTATCTCTTCATTTTAGCAGTCTTTTTATCAAAGAGCCAATTTGTTAGAGCTAACAAAAAAAGTGACCTTTCGGTCACTTCACTGAAGTTTTATTACCAAACAAACAATCCAACCATTGCAGCTGAGAATAATGATACCAAAATTCCTGACAACAATAGGTAACCGACGTTCTTAGCAATCAACTTGCTCTTTTGATCATCAACCAAGCCCTTGAAACAACCGATAATCATACCAATTGTTGAGAAGTTAGCGAATGAAGTCAAGAAGACTGTCAAAACCGCAGCATAATGTTCGTTAAAGTGCTTAATTTTGTGAGTAACTTCACCCATGACCACGAATTCGTTAGTAATCAACTTCGTACCCATGAATTGAGCCAAATCGAAGGAATGACCACCGACACCCATTAACCAGGCGAATGGGAACATAATAATTCCTAAGATATGTTCAAGTGAGAGCCAAGGGTTAACCCAGCCCAAAATCTTATCGGCCATTGCGGCCAAAGCAACGAAGGCAATTACGTTCGCCGCGATGATCAAAATCAACTTTCCAGAACCAAGGATTGAATCACCCAAGAATGAGAAGAATGGTTCGCGTTCAGGCTTAGCAGCCTTAGCAACTTCTCCTTCTGCCAATTCTTGTGATCCTGATTCAGCATTTTCAGCAGCTGGAACACCTTCACCACCGACAGTAGCGATAACATCTTCTTCAGGTGTTACATCTACTGGGTTCAAAATTGCTGTCACAATCAAGGCATTAACAACGTTGATTGGCACGGCAGTCAAAATGTATTGACCTGGCATCATTTGTGTATATGATCCGATAATTGAAGCAGTCACACAAGACATTGACATCATGGCCAAAGTCAAGTTTCGCTGTGCATTCATAGTCTTCAATTGAAGACCAGAAACAGCCAAGGCTTCAGTGTTACCCAAGAACATCATTTCAACTGAGAAGAATGATTCAAACTTAGGTTGTCCTGACAACTTAGCCAATCCACGACCAATCCACTTGATAACAAAAGGCAAAACGCCGATGTATGTCAAGATATCAAACAATGGCACAACCAACAAAATTGGCAAAAGCACTGATGTGATAAAGGTTGGGTGGAATGCTGAAGAATCTTGCGGGTTCAATGCAAAACCAATTCCTTGGTTAGCAACCGAAATCAATTCGTTAAAGCCGTTTGAGGCTCCCTTAACAACTGATCGACCAACCGAGAAGTCAGTCAAGAACCAGGCCAAAACCAAGTTGAAGACTGACATAACTGCAACCGAACGCCATTTAATGGCGGAACGATCCTTAGAAAACAAGACGGCCAAGGCCATAAAGACCAATAGACCAAAGATGTTAATGATCAAATACATGACGTCGTTACTCCCTTTTGTTAGCGCTATTCGCTATGAAATTAAACAATCTAATTATAGCATGTGCAATAATTTCAGGGCAGGGGTAAAGACAATTTAATATTGATTTAACCCGAACGAGGTATTGATTTTTATAAAAACGTTCGGAAATCACACTAAAACATTATCGTCTTATCTGTAAATCAGAACGATAATAGTTTAAAATATTTTTTACTGCCCTGACTGGATTCGAACCAGTGATTTACGCACACTAACAGTGCGGTGTTTTACCAACTAAACTACAAAGCAAGTGCCATACGATTTAAAGAATATGGCGTATGACATTTTGAAAAATATACTTCATTTAATTACTTATAAATACTTAAAAAATCTGATCAACGAACGTTTTTACCAACAACGGCCTCAAAATGGCTTTGAATGGAATCAGCCGAAGCCTGTAATTTAACTAACTCTTCTTCTGTCAAATCAAGCTGCGTATATGCAACAACACCCTCGCGCCCGACAACTGCTGGGTAAGACAGGTATGATGCATATTCAGGACGCTTGTGAGACACCGGCATTTCAGTTCGAGCATCTTGGACAACCGTCTTAGCCAAACGAATGGCCGAAGTAGCAATTCCATAAGCCGTATAGCCCTTACCATCAAAAACAGTGTAGCCACCAACAATTGAATCTTTTTCAATTGCTGCCAAATCAACGCCCTGTTCTTCTGCCAATTCAACGATTGGTCGGCTCATGACACGAACTGTCGACCAAGCTGTAAACTGAGAATTACCATGCTCCCCGAGGTTGTACCCTTCAACTGACCGTGGATCAATATCAAAGGCCGCTCCAACAGCACGGTGCATCCGAGCTGTATCCAACAAGGTTCCTGTTCCCAAGACCTTTTCTTGTGGATAGCCGGTTTCAGCCTGATAAAGGGCTGCAATTGCATCACAAGGATTGGTAATAACCACCAAAACTCCTGAAAAATCAGTTGCCCTTAATTTGGCAGAAACGCTCTTAACCTGGTCAACATTGTGTGCTAATTCAACAAATCGGTCATGGGTCGTATTGTTATACTGCAACTCAATTTTACCCAAGGCAGAAATGACAACATCAGCATCATCTAAAGCTGAATAATCGTTAACGGTAATTTTAAAACTATTCGTCAAATTTGTCTTAGCATCTTCAAAATCTAGAGCATCCGAATTGACTTTCTTTTCATTCAAATCAATAAAAACATATTCATCAGCAACGCCCTCTACAATTAGACCGTGCGCCACCGTTGAACCAACATGTCCGAGACCAATAATTCCAATTTTACGCATAGATCTTCTCCTTGAGCTTTTTTATAATCATACCGATTCAATGGCAAATGGTCAAACTTTTATTAATTAATTTTAATGTTTTTAATCATTATGTTATTAAACAAACAAAAAAGCCTTAGATTTGCATCTAAAGCTTTTTTACTGTCTCGGTTGGATTCGAACCAACGACCTACGCATTAACAGTGCGGTGTTCTACCACTGAACTACGGAACAAGTAAATTACCAATGCAATTATCATACTGAACTTGGCAGTTACTGTCAACGGATTTATTAGATAAATTTAACCTTAAATTCATCAAAATCAAACTTTATCAGCTGTACCATTTAAGAATAGTCCTAACTATCTAGCTTTTATCAAGACAAAAAGAAAAAACCACTTAGTTCTAAAATAACAACTAAGGGCTTCAACGTCTCGGTTTACAGGGTGTAACCAGATTTCTTAAGTTATCTCAAAATTTACGACAAAGTAGACCATAGGAGGTCAACCTCTGATTGAAATTTCGCCATAATTATCGCGACTTGTTTATCAGTCATTTCTGCATCAATTTGACCAAGTGGTAATTGCCAGGACAAATTTGTTGGCAACCGTTTTACTTTCAACCCCTGCAAAACGAGGCTAAAGGCCAATTCGGCTTGAAATCCTCCGTGGCCACCAAAAAAGATTGTTGCAACCGGCTTATTCTGCCATTCTTCATATAAGGTATCAACCGCATTTTTTAATACTGCCGGATAACCCCAGTTATATTGTGGAGAAATAAAAACAATCCCATCATAACCTTGAATTTGTTGTGACCATTGCTTGGTGCTTTCATACTGATAGTTTCTAGCAGATGGTAATTCTGGTTCATCTAACCAAGGTAAGTCAACTTCAACTAAATCAACTATCTCAGCCTGGACATCCCCACGAGAAAGTTGTGAACTTACCCATTCAGCCAATCGCTTCGTGACACTCTTAGTTCGATTACTACCAACAATAATTCCAATTTTTTTCATGATTTTTCCTATAGGTTTAAACCCACTAAACGAGATCTACAGGCCTAGTTTAGAAGAACTCTCGTGGTTTTCTAACTAAACTCAATTATAAACTTTTCGAGAAAAAATAAAATTAGGTATTGACTCATTCTATTTTAATGCTATACTCATAACCAACGAAACAACTACGAAGATTGGATGAGTAGTTAGCAAGCAATGCTACAGAAAACTGCGAACGATGAGAAGCAGGACATTGGCTACTAACGAAAATGGTCCAGGAGTAGTTCTTAGTCTGGTGAGTCACTTTTGATTAGCCAACTACGGCAAACGACCGTTATCCCGTTACGATATAGCCCCCATTTGGTGTATCGATTAAGGCTGGCCATTAGGCCAGTGAATTAGAGTGGTACCGTGCTTACATACAGAGCGCCTCTAGGTTCAGACATTTGTCTGGCCTGGGGGCGTTTTTTAGTGTTTTGGAGAAGAAGGAGAAAATTATGACAACAGCAACTGCAGCAAAGACACAGATTCCCGTTCACTTTGATATCGTTGGTTCATTTTTACGACCTGACCGCTTGAAAAAAGCCCAAGCCGAATTCGATAACGGTGAAATCACCCAAGCCGAATTAACTAACATTCAAAACGATGAAATCAAAAAACTAGTCGACCGTGAAATTGATGCCGGTCTTCGTTATGTCAGTGACGGAGAATTCCGTCGGAACTGGTGGCACCTTGATACCTTCTGGGGTTTTGGCGGTATCAAAAAAACATTTGGGGAACACGGTTACCTCTTCCACGATATTGAAACTCGAAAAGATTCTGCCCAAGTCGATGGTAAGATTCACTTTACTGATGACAACCCCGACTTAGCTGCCTTTAAGTACCTGCAAAGCCTGATTAAAGATCGTGATGTTCAGGGTCGACAAAGTGTCCCATCCCCTGCTCAATGTTATTCAGAACTTGTCCGAGGTGAAGCAAACATTGCTGCCTTAAATAAGTTCTATCCTAACCACGACGACTTGATTAAAGATTTGACAACGGCCTACCATGATTTGTTCTTAGCACTCTACGAAGCTGGTTGTCGCGATATCAAACTAGATGATTGTACTTGGGGAATGCTTTCAGATGTTGATTTCTGGAAAGACCAAAACATCGACCAAAAAGGTACGGATGAACTACAAGCTGAATACCTTGAATTAAATAACCTTGCCATTCAAGACTTACCTGAAGATCTTCACATCACAACCCATATCTGCCGCGGAAACTATGCTTCAACTTGGGCCGCAACCGGTGGATATGCTCCTGTTGCCGATAAATTGTTTGGTGAGGAAGATGTTGAATCATTCTACTTAGAATTTGATGACGATCGTTCAGGCGACTTTAGCCCATTGGCCAAGGTTCCAGCAGGAAAGAACGTCGTTCTAGGTCTCGTAACTTCAAAAAAGGCCGAACTAGAAGACCCTCAGGTCTTGATTAACCGAGTTAAGGAAGCCAGCCAATACGTCCCATTGGATCACTTAGCCTTGAGCACTCAATGTGGTTTTGCTTCCACCGAAGAAGGAAATAACTTAACTGAAGACGAACAATGGGCCAAGATTAAGCTTGTTGTTGATACAGCCGAAAAAATTTGGCATTAATTTAATAATTAAAGCCGTGACTCATGTTTAAGAATGGAGATTATTATGTCGAATAACTTATTACAAAAGAGCGCTCATACTTTCCAAGATTTTACTCCTTTTTCAGTTTGGCACCATTTTATCCCTAATGAGCACATTGTTGCGGAAAACGACGAAACAATTCTTGCTACTGATATTCGTGAAGAGCCACTTTACGTTCAAGAAGTTGACTCAGATTTTATCAAACTGATGAACGACGGATTTTTCACTTATAAGTTCAACAATGTTTCAAACCCTAAAAACATCAATGATTTAAAAAATATCCAAGAATTAAATCAAGACGATCCCTGGCTAGTTAATCAAAGGAAGTTAATTCAAGGGCAATTAGATGGTATAAATTCTGAAAAAACAATCTTCTCAAACGTCTTTTCAGCCATAACCTTATTTAAGTGGGCCCTCGTTTCTGATCTTGGGGCAGAAAGCCTCCCACTTGGCGATAAAATCTTTACTGATTTGTATTTAGAAAACCCGGCAGTAGTAACCCATGCCCTCGAAATTATTAATCAAGATATCAAGAAACAAATTAAAATCAGTTCCGACGCTGGAGTTGATGGTATCTTTTTCAGTACACAAGAAATCCAAGATAGCCGACTTGATAAAGAATTCTTTCTAAATGTCCAAAAACGTTTAGATAGTGAGTTAATCGAAGACATTAACGAAAATTTCAAGACTGGAATTCTTCATATCTGTGGTTTTGCCGGAGCAAAAAACCGCCTCACTTGGTTCACTGATTATAATCTGCCGATTATTAATTGGGCCACTAAATTTGATGGCTTATCATTCCGAGAAGGACAAAAGTTGTTCAAAGATAAGACAATTTTTGGCGGACTAGGTAACACGACAAATGACATTCTATATAACGGCAGCCAAATCGAAATTGAAACAGAAATTGACCGAATTTTAGATGAAGTTGGAACAGAAAATGTATTAATTGGCGCGGATTGCACGGTCCCTCGGGATACTCCAGTTGAGCACATTCTTTGGGCTCGTGATGCGGCACATTCCTATCTATCTCGAAAGGAAAAACGTGCATGACACTCCTTAATATCAAAAATTTAACCAAAAAAATTAACGACCACACAATTTTAAACAATATTAATTTCGAAATAAACGAAGGCGATGTTATTGCTATCATCGGGCCTAGTGGCTCTGGTAAAACTACTTTCTTGAAAAATATTATCCAACTTGAGAGTTCCGATTCCGGTTCTTTAACCTTAAAAGATAGGGAATTAAATTTAAATAGCCTGAACTCAAAAGACAAATTGTGGTTACGACGACAGATTGCCATGGTTTTCCAGAACTATGCCTTATTTAAAAATAAAACTGCTTTGGAAAATATCACAGAAGGGTTAATTTACGGTCGGGGTGTTGATGAAAAAACTGCCCACACTGTTGCCATTAAAGAACTTCAATCCGTAAATCTTTTAGAAAAGAAAGATTCATACCCCCATGAACTTTCTGGTGGACAGCAACAAAGAATTGGGATTGCTCGAGCAACTGCTTTAAATCCCGAAATCATTCTTTTTGATGAGCCAACTTCAGCCTTAGACCCCGAATTAGTCGGTACCGTTATTGACGACATGAAACGCTTAGCTGACCAAAAGCAAACAATGGTCGTTGTAACACATCTGATGTCTTTTGCTCAGCAAGTGGCTAACAAAGTTATTTTCTTTGACGGTGGTGAAATATTAGCATCAGGTACGCCCGATGAAATTTTTTATAATTCCAATAACCAGCGAATCAATCAATTTTTGTCGGCTGTAGCTAGAGATCAATAAGGAGAAAAAATCCTATGAATATTTCTGCTATTATTCAAGTCCTGGTTGAAGGATTACCCAGCACCATCTTTATTTTAATCACATCTTTCTTATTATCCACTTTAATTGGTCTTTTCATTCTATGGTTGACTATCCAGGACGATAAAATTGCGAACCGACTTGTACACATCTATACTGCTTTTTCACGAGGCACCCCTCCTCTGCTAATGCTCCTGCTATCGTATTATGAGCTTCCAAAGCTACTCCAATTAATTGGAATCAATGCTAATGACTGGAATAAGTATATTTTTGCAATTTTTGGTCTTGCTTTCGGCTTTGGAGGCTACATGGGTGAAATATTCCGATCAGGCTACCAGTCTGTGGACCAAAGTCAATTTGATGCTGCCTATTCTGTTGGGATGCAGAAAAAACAAATATTACGAGAAATTATATTTCCACAAATGTTTCACT
This sequence comes from Fructobacillus ficulneus, assembly GCF_001047075.2. GTDB lineage: Bacteria > Bacillota > Bacilli > Lactobacillales > Lactobacillaceae > Fructobacillus > Fructobacillus ficulneus. The sequence continues at coordinate 54,136 of NZ_DF967986.1, read as the reverse complement.
TATCATTACCAAATATCGAAAACATGTTTCTTGGATTTTTGAAAGCTAGTTCTCTTGTATATGTAATTGGAATTGACGATATGTACCGTAAAGCAACAATTCTTGCCAACGCCAGTCAGGGAGTTTTTCAATTACAAATTTTCATTGTCCTGGCTGTAATGTATTGGCTAATCACAATACTCTTTAGTTACCTATTTTCTCATTTACATTTTGGAAAATACCGTGTATAGGAGGCTCTAATGGACATAAACTTCATGTCGCAATCATTCCCAAAACTTCTTTCTGTTTTACCTATTACTCTTTATCTGTCTTTTTTGGGTATTGCCTTTGGTTTGATTTTAGCGATTGTCATCACAATAATTAGGGAAAAACATATTCCGTTTCTAACAACATTTTTTAATTTTTATGTTTCCTTTTTTAGAGGGATTCCCATTATTGTTCAAATTTACATTGTTTACTACGGACTTCCTCGATTATTGTACTCGTTAACACAACATGGTGCACATGCAAAAGCAATCACTCTCTCAGGGTTTTTAATTGGAATCATTGCCTTTGCATTAAATGCTTCTGCCAATTTATCTGAAGCAATTAAATCCGCCTACCACTCAGTTGACAGCACTCAATACGAAGCAGCCATAGCCACCGGGTTATCCCCTTTCACGACCATCAAACGTGTGATAATCCCTCAGCTTTTACCAAATTTGATTCCTAATTTTTCCAATATCTTTCTAGATTTGTTAAAAGACACTGCATTAGTTTATAACATTGGGATTGTTGAAATCATGGGAAAAGCTAATATTTTAGCTTCATTCGGGTTTAATTACCTTGAGGCTTACTTAGATGCACTAGTAATTTACCTAGTCGTTTGTTATCTTTTCTCAAATCTTTTTCGCTTTATTGAAAAAGATGTTAGAAAAAAAGTATTTTCATAGTTTATTCATGGGTCGAATCGAAAGGATTATATATACATGGTTAAAAAAGGATATATCTATACTGGACTAGTTGCTGCAGTCCTAATTGGAGTCGGCGTTGCCCACTCTTTAACTAACAATTCCCAGGCTGCATCAAAAAGTCATGTCCAAACAATTAATGTTGCTGGTGTTGCCGACAACCGTCCCTATACATATGCTGATGGTAACAGTATTAGTGGCTACGACGGTGAGCTCTTCAAAAAATTAGATGAAGAACTGCCACAATATAAATTCAAATACACAACAACTTCTCAAAACTCTGTATTTGTAGGTCTTTCTTCAGGCAAGTACGACTTGGCTTCATCAGGATTCTGGTATTCTGATCAACGGGCAAGCAAGTATCTTTACACTGACCCCACTGCTATTGCTGACTTACGTTTGGTTTATCGCCAAGGCGAACAAAAGCTAAGTAATTTGGATGACTTAGCCAAGAGTGGCCTCAAATTAGCCCCAATTTCTAGTGATGATGCTCGTTATAACTTTATTCAAGATTATAATAAAAACCATCCAAACCAAAAGCTGAATTTGGAAGCTATCGGCGACGTTTCATCCGGCGATGCCCTTAAGCAATTGCAGCAAAAGCAATTTGACACTGTCTTCTATCCTTATCAAGCATATATCGGTGTTAAAAATGCTGGTGGTGCCAAAGGCTTAACCGTCTCTGACTCAATTGGTGTTAAGAATGATTACATGATTGCTAGTCGTAATACTAAGAATAAGGCCCTTGTTAAGGCAATCAATGCTGAATTGAAAAAGCTTAAGGCTAGCGGTTACCTCGATTCCCTTTCTAAGAAATGGTTAGGGGAAGACACTTTCAGCCTACCTAATGCTGAAAGTAACTTTAAAAACACCAAGGGATAATATCAAATAATTTTTAGGAGAAACATCATCAAAACTGCAGAACAAAACCAAGCCATGAGCACCAACCAGTTAATCGCTTTATCTTTAGGCGGTGTGATTGGAACCGGAATTTTCATGAGTCCGGGCTACTTTATTCAAAGTGCTGGAGCCATTGGTACGATTATCGCCTACTTAATTGGCGCAATCTTAGTTTGTCTAGTGATGCAATGTTTAAGTGAATTATCAGTATACATGCCAACAACCGGGTCTTTCCACGACTATGCCAACAAGTTTATCAACCCGGGGGTTGGTTTTGTTGTTGCCTGGCTCTATTGGCTCACTTGGACCATTGCACTTGGATCAAACCTCTTAACAATCGGACTCCTGATGCAGCGCTGGTTCCCCAACCAGCCAATTTGGATCTGGTGCCTACTATTCGGTGCCATCATTTTCTTCTTAAACCTTGGTCAACTCTCATGGTTTAACAAAAGTGAATCCTTAACATCATGGATTAAAACTATCGCTCTCTTAGCCTTTGTTGTGATTGGTCTATTAATTATTTTCCGAATTATTCCAGTCCATGCGCACCACTTACCCGCAGGTTTTGGTGAGTTAACCTCTCGCGGTTGGTTTCCTCATGGAATTGGCCCAATCCTAGCAACCGTTTTAACAGCAAACTTTGCCTATTCTGGTGCAGAAATGATTGGCGTAGCTGCTGGCGAAACTAAGAATCCAGCTAAGACCATTCCTGTTGCGACACGAAGAACTCTCTTCATTTTGATTACCCTCTTTATTGGTGCTATTCTGGTTATGGGAGCACTCTTAGCTCCAAGTGATAAGTCATTAGCAACTAGTCCCTTTGTGGCAATTCTCAACCAAGCTGGAATACCAGGTGCGGCTGATATCATGAATGCCGTCTTAATCATTACCCTCTTCTCGGCTTCCAATGCCGGAGTTTATGCCGCCTCACGAATGATTTGGTCCCTTGCTGATAAGGGTGAGATATCGCCAAAGTTGGGTAAGCTTTCCAAACATGGATTACCAGTCTACGGACTCTTGTTGACCATGGCTGGTGGGGCATTATCACTACTCTCAAGTATTTACGCTGCGCAAACTGTTTACCTCGCTCTGAATGCCTTATCAGCCTTTGCGGTTGTTGCAGTCTGGATTATCATTGCTTGGGCCCAGCTTAATTTCCGTCGTCAATACTTGAAAGAAAATTCATTGGCCAGCTTAAAGTATAAGGCACCCCTTTACCCACTCACACCAATCCTTGTCATTGTAATTTGTCTCGCTTCAATTATCGGAATCGGCTTTGACCCTAACCAACGGATTGCCCTAATTATTGGCGTTCCATTTTCATTGCTCCTCTACTGTTTCTATGCTATTTTTAAACCAAACTATCAAAAAAGGACTGCGAACACATGATATTTCACGAATGGGCAACGCAACAATCAATTATTTTATTTGATTCTTCAATGGGCCTTGGCTTAAATAATCAAGGCTTTGATACTAATAATGCTCTTTGGACAGCCAAAGCCTTGATTACCGACCCAGATAAGGTTTATCAAGTTCATCGTGACTTCTTTGATGCTGGTTCGAACGTTACCACGACCGACAGTTACCAGGCCAGCTCGGCTGGCTTTGCCAACCAAGGCTATGATAAGGCCGAGGCTGAACGGTTAATTAAGTCCTCGGTCGCTTTGGCTCAACAAGCAGCCAAAGATAGTCAGGGGAGCCAAGAAAAATGGGTAGCTGGTAATATCGGCCCATATGGAGCTTATTTGGCCAACGGAGCGGAATATACTGGGGATTACGATATTAATGCCGACCAGCTCCGTGACTTTCATACTGACCGATTGCGGTGGTTGGTTGAGGCTGGTTCCGACTTATTGGCCATTCAAACTGTACCAAGTTTTATGGAAATTAAAGTCCTCTGTGATCTCTTAAATGATTATCCTGATATTGATGTTCTCTTCACCTGTTCTTTGCGAGACAGCCATCACATCAGTGATGGTACTGATTTACGCGAAGTTCAAGCAGTCTTAGAAGCACAAAAAAACGTAATTGCTTATGGCTTTAACTGTTTTAAACCCGAATTAACGGAAGATGCCCTTGATTACGTTTCAGCTAACGCTAAGTCTGATAAGGCCTTGGCAGTTGCTCCTAATGCCGGTGCTGACTACGACCCAATCACCAAGACTTGGGGTGAACCCAATGAAAAAATCTTCTCAGAAAAAGCTGCTAGCTGGCATGCGCATGGGGCAAGTTGGATTAGCGGGTGTTGTGAAATGATTCCTGCTGAATTAAACAATGTTCGCAAAGTGCTTTTTGAACCTGTCAACTAAAT
>NZ_DF967986.1:0-49907 GCF_001047075.2 Fructobacillus ficulneus | reverse complement strand
AATGTGGTCAGCCCTCTTTTACTTTGCCTCAGTCTCGATGAAACTTTGGCATTTGATTTTTTACTTCAGTTTGTTTCAAAATTACCGCCGGCTTACGTTCAATAAACAATGGCACAATCTCTTCCACCGTATCACTTAAGCGTAATCGGTAGAAATAACGGAGATGGACACTGTGTGATTGGAGCCAAATTCGACCACCAATCAAGAACCGGTCCCAGAAAGAAATTTTCGAAACAGTTTTTAGATCTGTATAGTAGTTATTCGTGACAATATACTTAAAGTCACCAACACTTCGACTCTTGTCCAAACCATAGCGAATCTTTTGTGGTTCCAAGAATCCCTGCTTAACCAATGACTTGGCAATTCGGTGAATGTAGTATTCGACCTGTGGATCAACCTTGAAGCCAAGGTTTAAGACCACTCGAACCATGTTTTGACTACTCATTAAATCGACTGAATAACTCTTTTCATAAGGGTTAATCGATTCCTTAATCGTCACGAACCAGTAGACCTTAGCCCGTTTTGGTCGAGCTCCTAGAATTGAATAGATAACTGATTTTTTAATTTTATAGTCATCATGAACATTGACGATGTAGACCAAATTCTTGGCCATCAATGGTTCATCGCTATCTGCTGCCAGTTGCAAAAGTTGCTTACGGTAGTCAATTAATGATAAGTAATCATTATTAAATGACAAAGCCTCTCGGCGCTTGTTTCCATAGTACCAGAAGACCATTACTGACAAAATCAACAACATTAAGATGACGGAAACATAACCGCCATGGACAAACTTGACCAGACTGGCTAAGAGGAAGAGAACTTCCAAAATACCAAAGGGAACAGCGAAGCAAACGGCCCATACCGTCTTAGTCTTAAAACGAATAAATTCAAACAACAAGATAGTGGTCATCAACATAGTAACCGTGATGGCCAAACCATAGGCTGCTTCCATATTGTGAGAACTTTTAAAGTAAAAGACAATGAAAACACCGGCTACAAAGAGCATCCAGTTAACCTGGCTGATATACATTTGGCCACGAACGTCATTTGGATATGAAATCCGCAACCGAGGCATGATCTTCAAACTAATTGCCTCAGATACCAGCGTAAAGGCCCCGGTAATCAAAGCTTGTGAGGCAATCACGGCAGCTACAGTACTAATCAAAACACCAACTAACCGCCATTGATTGGGTAAAATATCGAAAAATAAATTCAAATTTTGGCCACTAACATGGTGGCTAATCGCCCATGCGCCTTGACCCATATAGTTTAAAATTAGCATTGTATAAACAAAGGGCCAACTCATATAAATATTTTTCTTACCAACGTGGCCCATATCAGAGTAAAGAGCCTCAGCACCTGTCGTTGCCAGGAAAATATTACCTAAGATAAAAATACCCAGGCGGTTATCTGGACTAAAAAGTGTTTCCACAGCATACACTGGTGATAAAGCCTTTAAAACTACTGGGTTTTGCACAACTTGGAGTAAACCAAAAATCCCAATAAATGAAAACCAAAAGAGCATTAGTGGTCCAAATAGCCGACCAATCTTAGTGGTTCCCGTCCTTTGAAAGGAAAAAACCATCAGTAAAATGACTAACACCGTCGTCACGACAAAATCAGTCCCCGTTGGAAAAGAAAACGGTCCAAAGCTTTGCCCCTCTAACCCTTCAACAGCTGACGTTACCGTCACAGCTGGCGTCAAGGCCCCATCTGCTAATAGAGCTGCCCCACCAACCATGGCCGGAATAATCAGCCATTTCATATTGCGGTTACGCACCTTACTATATAGCGAAAAGATTCCACCTTCACCATGATTATCAGCCCGCAGGGCAATTAAGACATATTTAATAGTGGTAATTAGCATCAATGTCCAAAAAACTAAGGATATTGATCCAATTACTAAGTTTTTCATGTTGTCGGTATGAACATTGCCGGCAATAATTGCATTCATCGTATAAAGTGGTGATGTTCCAATGTCCCCATAGACAATTCCAAGGGCAATTAGGAAACCAGCATACTTCATCTTTGATTTCTTTGCTTCAGCCATTCTTTTCTCTCCTACAAAATGAATTCATCCAACCTTTCGCGTTTGCGACTTGGCTAATTCATTGTTCAATCAATTCGGATCAAAATTAATGTTAACCGCTTCAATATGAAAATTAAAGCAACTTTAATTTTTAAAGGTCAGACATTTTTTCTTTCAATCAAAGGAGATTTTAACGCTGATTGATTGAATATACAAGCTAAATTAGAACATTTCCTCTCTTTTTTGTTGCACTAGTTTTACTTTTGTTTCAAGTTGTGCTAAATTCAAATTATAAAATTAGGGAAAAGTATGTAATTAATGGAGAGAAGCCATGCAGAAAAAATTAAAAATTATCACAGGAATTGCCACCGCAGCCATTTTGCTGGGTGGAACATTCGCCTTTGCAGACATGGGTCACCCCTCACATGCAAGTAAAAGCTCGGCTACAAAAACCAGCCAAGTAACTCACAAAAGTCAACATGGAAAGAGCTCATCAGGATCAACCAATAATGACAGCAATAAGATTTCATTGGTTCAAAATGCCTTAATTGGTCATGGCTTTGAAATTGAGCCTGTTACCTATAATGGCCTTGATGTCGATACGGCAATGGGACAACCCAATGCACCCCAAAATCTTGTCCACGACTACACTCAATTCTATTATTTCACCGACGCCCACTCCGATCGAACGACCGGTCTAGGCATGTACGTTGGCTCTCAAACAAAGCAGTATCAAATCACAGACACAGCGTTAATACTCGACGACGGACAGTACAAGATCCCTTATCAAATCACGAATGGCAAAGTTACATTTAACCAATGGAGCCAATCGTTTGATAACCAAAATACCTTTGTCTTTTCCTTTAAAGAATCTTCCGATGCCAAAAGCATTATCGATGAAAAGCCCGTCCAAGATGGTATCAATAAGGATCAAAAGGACTATCCAAATGAGGGTGGCAGTCAAAGTGCAAATAGTTCTAGTGATTCTCAATCTAGCTCTAGCTCTAGCAATGATGACAACGATAATAATGATTCAACTTACAATGATGATACCGACAACACGGACCAAGATTCAAGCTCTTCTAGCAGTCAAAATAATTCTCAAGGCGATGATGATGCTAACAATCAAAGTGCACCAACTACAGGTGACCAAGATGCAGCTTAAACAAGCTTAGTAGGTTTTATCACTAATATGGACAATAAAAAAGAGACCGGGAGGTCTCTTTTTTAGTCATTATCAAAATTGTCTCGAGCATTTTGCGCCCTAACCGTATTGATTTGGGTCTGAATACTTTTTCTCTTATCATTGATGCCAGAACGAACTCTAACTGTTACATCACTGGCAAAACCTGATAATGATTTATTGTAATTTACCGCAATAAAAGCTAGCATTGCTAGGACCAAGAAACCAATTATGCAATGTTTTCTCTTTATTTTCAACATACTTTTCTTACTTCCAACTAAATTTTAAGCCAACTTTTTGTCGCACCACTTTGCAACTAATGATAACCCATAGTTTAGCAGGAAGTAGACAAGTGTCAAGGCAATGAGGACAGGAACGATATAATTTGTGTTCTGTGCATACACAATTTGACCACGATAGGTCATTTCGGCCAATACAACCCCCGAGGCCAAGCTAGTATCCTTTACTAAGGAAATTAACTGCGAAATGATTGGTGGAATCATTTTCTTGTAGGCCTGGGGTAATACAATATGAACCATCGTCTGACCGTTAGACAACCCATTAGCTCGAGCTCCCTCAAATTGTCCTCGGTCTACCGCTTCCAATCCACCTCGAACAATTTCGGCTAGCATTGCAGATTCAAAGAAGGTCATTGCCGCGACAGTTGCCCAAAAAATTGGTAAATGAAAACCAAGTTGAGGCAAGGCAAAGTAGGTAAAAAAGATAATTAATAGCAGAGGCAGGTTACGGACGATATTATTCAATGTACCAACTAGCAATGAAAAATAAGGAATCTTTTCAAATTGAATAATACCAATCAACGAACCAAAAATTAAACTCAAAATCACTGAGATTATAGAAACTCCCACCGTGACACCCAGGCCCGCTAACAAGTAACTAAGATTATCCGCCGTAAATGCATCAAAAAAATTAGACATAGTTCCTCCTTAGGCCGCTTTCTTTAATTTTCTTTCCAAATATTGGACATAGTAGCTGAGTGGCATCGTAATCACTAAGTAGAAACAACCGATAATAATATAGGTTGTAAAAGTGTCAAATGAACTGGCCGCAATTAAATTTCCTTGGTACATCAAATCCAAACCACCGACAAAGGCGAGAATCGAAGAGTTTTTAACCAAATTAATAAATTGGTTCCCTAAGGATGGAATCGCCACCCGAAAGGCCTGAGGCAAAACAATCACTCGCATGGCTTGACTGAACGATAATCCATTTGCCCGAGCACCTTCCATTTGACCGGCATCAACCGACAAAATTCCAGCCCGTACCGATTCAGCAATAAAGGCTGAAGTATATAAAGTCAGTCCCACCGTCCCGGCAACAAAACCAGTCATCTTAATCACTTTAGCAACTGCCAAGTACAAGAAGAGGGTAATAATCAAAAGCGGAATATTACGGAAAACTTGTACATAAATATTACCGATGACACGCCCAGTTTTAGAAGAAGAAACCTGCATAATCGCAAAGAGGGTCCCTAAAACTAATGATCCAATCAAGGCAATTAGACTGGCCAAAAGAGTATGGCCGAACCCTTGCATCAACACGGAATAATAATGGTTGAAAACTGTCATTCTTAAACCTCCAGCTCGTGCCAATTTAAGCCCGGTACGCTCTTAAACCACTTTTCAATCAAGCGGTTATAGGTTCCGTTGGCTTTGAGAGTCGCCAACGCTTGGTTCGCCTCTCTAGTCATTGGTTTCTGATTGTGGTCGAATGCCATTCCATAAGGTGCTTTGGTAAAGACACCGCCAACCAAGTGGTAGTCGGGATTTTCTGTCGCTAACCCATACAAGATTGCATTATCGGTCGACAAGGCCTGTCCCTGTCCTGCTTTTAAGGCCTGCATTGCTGATGCATAGTCCTGGAGAGCGACAATTTTGGCCTTAGGAGCGTACTTTTTCGTTTCCTGGGCGGCTGTTGTTCCAACGACAACCAAGACAGTATATTTCGAGCTGTTCATATCTTGGATTGATTGAATCCCTGAATTCTTTTTAACAAGGAGTGACTGACCGGCGTTAAAATAGCTATCCGTAAAATCAACAATCTTCGCCCGTTCGGGTGTGATTGTCATGGTCGAAATTAAACCGTCAATATTCGTATTTTTCAGTAATTGGATTCGTGATGCTGCTGAGACGGGAACAAAACTTGCAGACAACTTAGTCCCCGTTTGCTTTGAAATTTGTGCAGTCATGGCCTTGGCCAAGTCAATTTCAAAACCAGCTGGTTGGGCTTTCTTAGTGTTCATCAAACCAAAAAGTTTAGTATCGGCTTTAACACCCCAGGTAATTTGCTTCTTTTTTTCAACCCGAGACAAAGTATCTTTATGCCCTGTATTATTTTGAATGGCAAAATGCATCCAAATTCCTGTCAAAACCATCACTAAGACCAACACAATGGAAGCAATAATTCCAAAGCGTCGTTTTTTAATGTTTTCCATAACCTTACGTGGGTTACCTACCCCACTCCCTCTTTCATTTTAATGGTGGGCAACTTGGCTCAAGAACTTTTTAGCTCGTGGCTCCGTTGGATTTTCGAAGAATACTTCGGTTGAACTATCTTCGAGAATGCGACCATCGGCCATAAAGATAACTCGGTCAGCCACGGCCTTGGCAAAGCTCATTTCGTGAGTCACCACCAAAAGGGTCATTTCGGAGTCTTTGGCGATGTCACGCATTACGTCTAAAACATCCCCAATCATTTCAGGGTCCAAAGCTGAAGTTGGTTCATCAAATAGAATTGCCTTTGGCTTCATGGCCAATGATCGGGCAATTGCTACTCGCTGCTTCTGTCCACCAGAAAGAGCCGAAGGCATGTTATTCGCTTTATCTGCTAAACCAACTTGGTCCAATAATTCTAAAGCAATCTTCTTATTTTCAGCCTCATCTCTTTTCAAGACCAAGCGAGGGGCCAACATAATATTTTCAAGAACGCTTTTATTGTTATACAAATTAAAGTGTTGAAAAACCATTCCAACATTCTTACGAATCTTGTTCATATCCGTTTTGGGGTCGTGGAGATCAAAGCCATCCACCAATAGCTGGCCTTCTTCAATTTCTTCCAAACCATTAATTGTCCGAATTAACGTTGACTTACCAGATCCAGATGGACCGATTAAAACAACAGTTTCCCCAGCATCAATACTCAAATTAATATCATGCAGAGCATGGAAATCACCATAATATTTTTGGACATCTTTGAATTCAATCATTGACATTATCTTTCCCCCGGGAAAATTAGTATTGCTAAACTAGCAGCAATCAACAAAATATACTTATATTCCATTTTACCATTGATTAGAATAGCACGTTAGAAAACATAACGATTTCGCTTGGTTTTTTCTCTCATTTCTGTTCAATTTAAGTGTTAATCGACCATAATCACGAACTATCAATCTTGGTTTATCAAATTAACAATCGAAAAAATTACTACCAACTACATGAAAATAATAGAAAAGCTGCAACCCTTAAAACCTGGTTGCAGCTTTTCTTGATCAATAATAAAATTAATTTTCTTAGGCTAACCGGCTGTCAAACCATTTAGCAACTAATGACAAACCATAGTTCAATAAGAAGTACACAACCGTCATGAAAATCAAAACCGGCACAATGAAGTTAGTGTTTTGAGCATAGACAATTTGTCCACGGTAAGTCAGTTCAGCCAAAACAATTCCAGAAGCCAAACTCGTATCCTTCACTAATGAAATCATTTGTGAAATGATTGGTGGAATCATCTTCTTATAGGCCTGAGGCAAAACAATGTGAATCATCGTCTGCATGTTCGTCAGACCATTCGCCCGAGCTCCCTCAAATTGTCCAACATCAACGGCTTCAAGACCTCCACGGACGATTTCCGCCAGCATTGCTGACTGAAAGACCGACATGGCCACAACTGTTGACCAAAAAATTGGCAGATGAAAACCAAATTGAGGTAAGGCAAAGTAAGTAAAGAAAATAATCAACAATAAAGGTAAGTTACGGACAATATTATTCAAAGTCCCAACAAAGCTTGAAAAGAATGGGAACCGTTCGAAGAGCACAACTCCAACAATCGAGCCAAAAATCAGACTCAAGATAATGGAAATCACAGAAACTCCAATGGTAATCCCAAGGCCACCCATTAAGTAGCCGAGATTCGCCCCCGTAAAGGCATCAAAAAATCCTGACATGGTTCAGCCTCCTTATGCCTTCTGCTTCAACTGCCGTTCGAGGTACTGGATATAGTAACTCAATGGCAAAGTAATAATGAGGTAAAAGGCCCCAACGATAATATACGTTGCAAAAGTATCAAAGGTGTTAGCCGCAACCAAGTTTCCTTGGTACATCAAATCTAAACCACCAACAAAGGCCAAAATTGATGAATTTTTAACCAAATTAATAAATTGGTTTCCTAAAGAAGGAATCGCTACGCGAAAGGCTTGAGGTAAAACAATCACCCGCATAGCTTGAGCAAATGATAGGCCATTAGCTCGAGCCCCTTCCATCTGGCCTGGATCCACAGACAAAATCCCTGCTCGTACAGACTCAGCAATAAAGGCTGAAGTATAAAGGGTTAGTGCTACAGTTCCAGCAGTAAACCCTGTCATCTTAATCACTTTAGCAACTGCTAAATAAAAGAAAAGCGTAATAATCAACAGTGGGATATTTCGAAAAATCTGGACATAGACATTGCCAAGTCCACGGGCCCACTTTGATTTTGTAACTTGCAGAATGGCAAAGAATGTCCCCAGTACCAGTGAGCCAATTAAGGCAATGATACTAGCTAATAACGTATGACCAAATCCTTGCGCGAAGACTGAAAAATGATCTTCTAATAATGTCATCCGTGCACCTCCAACTCATGCCAATTTAATCCTGGGACACCCGAGAACCATTTCTTAATTAAGCGGTTGTATTCACCATTCTTTTTCAAGGTTGCCAAGGCTTCATTCGTTTGCTTAACCATTGGCTTTTCATCATGATCAAAGGCTGCCCCATAAGGGCCATAGGTCAATGTTCCGCCAACGACGTGGTAACTTGGATTCTCAGTTGCTAATCCATACAAGATAGCATTATCTGTCGAAATTGCTTGTCCTTGTCCTGCCTTCAAAGCTTGCATCGCTGAAGCGTAATCTTGCAGGGCAATGACCTTAGCCTTTGGTGCAAATTTCTTGATGTTTTGTGCGGCAGTTGTTCCAACCACAACCAAAACTGTCTTACTTGAATCATTTAAGTCATTAACTGAATTAATCCCTGAATCTTTTTGAACTAAGAGCGATTGACCAGCTGGGAAGTATGCATTACTAAAGTCAACCACCTTAGCCCGTTCAGGGGTAATAGTCATAACCGCCATCACGGCATCAATATTCGTATTCTTCAACAATTGAACTTTGGAAGCTGATGTCACAGGTGTAAAGGTTGGCGTCAGCTTCTTACCGGTTTGCTTACCAATCTGCTTAGTGACAGCCTTGGCCAAATCAATATCGAACCCTTCAGGAGTTCCAGTCTTAGTATTCATTAAACCAAATAATTTAGTATCGGCTTTCACACCCCAATTAATCTTCCCCTGCTTCTCAACACGGGTCAAAGTGTCCTGGTGCTTACCATTTTTGGAAATGGTTGCTGAGGCCCAAAAGAAGCCTAAGACAATCACCAAAGCCAACACGATGGAAGCGATAATTCCAAAACGCCGCTTTTTTGCTTTCTCCATGAGGTTTTCTCCTTCCTCGTTATTTTAGTGGCGTTCAACTTGACTGAGGAATTTCTTGGCACGTGGTTCCGTTGGATTGTCAAAGAAAGCAGCCGTTGAGTTATCTTCCAAAATTCGGCCATCAGCCATAAAGATAACACGGTCGGCCACTGCCTTGGCAAAGCCCATTTCGTGGGTTACGACCAAAAGCGTCATCGATGAATCCTTGGCAATGTCACGCATAACGTCCAAAACATCCCCAATCATTTCTGGATCCAGGGCCGAAGTTGGTTCATCAAAGAGTAAGGCCTTAGGCTTCATCGCCAATGAACGGGCGATCGCGATTCGTTGCTTTTGTCCACCAGATAGAGCGGATGGCATGTTATTGGCCTTATCGGCCAAGCCAACCTTTTCCAATAATTCCATGGCAATGCGCTTGTTTTCGCCCTCTTCGCGACCTAATACCAAACGTGGAGCCAACATAATATTTTCAAGGGCGGTTTTGTTGTTGTACAAATTAAAATGTTGGAAAACCATCCCAACATTTTTACGAATTTTGTTCATATCCGTTTTGGGGTCGTGGAGATCAAAGCCATCCACCAGTAACTGTCCGTCTTCGATTTCTTCCAAACCATTTACGGTTCGAATCAAAGTTGACTTTCCTGACCCTGAAGGGCCAATCAAGACAACCGTTTCACCCTGGTCGATTTTTAAGTTCACATCGTGCAGGGCATGAAAGTCGCCATAGTACTTCTGTACATTTTTGAATTCGATCATTGACATCGTAATTTCTCCTTGCGGTTTTCTTTTCTTTAGCCGACAAAAGCCCAAGCTTACTTCCATGTTACGGGGGCTTGTCGGATTCTCTGATTATTTTGTCAGCTTACATAACAAATACATGATTAATAAATGAGTATATTTTAATCTTACAACTAAAAAAGCAAATAAAAAAGGGTGATATTTTTTTATTATTTGTTCTTTACCAAAAAATCACCCGTTAAAATTATTAATTTTATTTTTGTTCAGAATTTAGGCATTGGACCACTACCTATTCGACCACTTCTATTACAGCTGGAATCGGATAGCGGGCCTTTAAATACCTAAATGAAAATAGAATTAATGGCCGAACAACGAGAAAGAACACGGGAACTGCCACAAAGTACGACTTAACCCAATTTTCGGCAAACGATGGCAAAAAGTCTGGGTATAATTGTTGGTTTAGTGCCGTGAATCCTGCCATCATAACCGTCACATTCAACAACATGACCGAAGCCGTTCGACTAACCCAGGCCGGAATGTTTTCAGTTATGAGACCTGGATAATAACGGTGGGCGCGCAAAACAAGTGGCAAACTGAAATAAGTCCGCAAGCAGTACACAATCACAACTTCAATAGGATAAAGCATCATAATATGTAAAATAATTTTTTCTGACAAACCAAAACGGATACTCATATTATAGGTCAACATAATGGCTGTCATTGAAGCAACAAAGACCCACGCCAAGGTCTTTTGGTGGTGCAAAAGTTTATGTAAAAAGTTCTTAATTAACTGCATCAAACGCTCTTTCTGATATTCATGCTAAATCCGGTCATCATTTTAGACACCATCCTTGCATCTTTTTTTCAATGTTCCTTACATCTAACATAACATAAAAAACACACCAGGATGCGTTGTAATGATTTTATTTTTTTAAAATTAACAACTAATCAATCACTTTTTATGATGAGCATTGCAAATAAAAAAGACTGATTTAGAATCAGCCTTTTGATTTAAAAGTTTTTCAACAACTATATCTACTTGGTCAACAAAAAATATAGTCGACGTTTACTTTGAAAGGATTTGAACACCTTCTAAATTATCCGACCAACCAATTAACGATGCTCCAGTAAAACTATCCGTCACCAACTTACCGTTAATCGGTTGCTGGCCATTTAATACGGCAGTTAACTCGGCATATGTTAAATGATTTGGAGTCGATGAATGGTTTCCTTCCCAATAAAATCCACCTTGGCCATCCCATATAGCAACATGGCCATAATTGACACCGTCATCCTTACTTGTTAGATTCCAGAAAACGGGCACCATCTTGCCGGCAGGAAACTGATCGTTGTTATGCATGGCACCTGCTGCTGTTGCCTTGCCTGCCGCAGCAGTGGCGGAATAACTTAATTGTCCCCCACGGGCCGTTACGCCAAAGGCACCATCAACATAACCCAGACACATTCCGGGTTCTCCATAAACATTTGGATTCGCATTCACCAACTGTGTTCCACTCGGAACTTCATTTGTTGCTGGTGTCGGAGTGCTTACTGGGGTTGCAGTTTTAACTTGGCTATTACTAACAGTTGACTGAGTAGCCGATGCCTGTACTGAACTACTACTTGGCATGGATGAACTAGTTGTAACTGATTTAGCTGAAGTACTACTCGTCGCTTTCTTTTTCGTTGAAACAGTTTGTCGATGGTGGGCTTGGCTGTGCTTGCTTGCAGCCGTCGCCGTCACAACAGCCGTTAAAGCTACAATGGCAATAGCAACGGCCACCAGCAATGTTTTTTTAGAATTCTTCATATTTATCTTTTCTCAACTCTTCTCTTTATTCTTTGAGTTTATAAAACAATTGGAAGAAATGCAATTATAAAAGGGGCAACCATTCAATGATTGTCCCCCTATCCGTTAATTTAAAATTTACTCTTTACTAGCATGACGTTTGCCTTGTGCTTGTGCGTCCGCTTCAGTCATTGTAATCACTTTACTCTTGTTAGTGCGGGCCGGCATATCGTCAGGATTATACCAATAAATATCTGATGATCCATTGCCACTGACATAAACCGTTCGAGATGAAGCCGTTGGTGCGGCTACCACTGCAGCCGTGCTGCTTGATTGGGCTCCTTGCTTACTTTGCCCCTTCTTCGTTGTCGTTGATTTGTCAGAACTAAACGTATTTGCATTCTTATCAATTGTATTCGTTGCCCGACCCGTTGCGTAATCAATTTGCGCATTTGGCGAAGAATTATCCAAGGTGACATGCGTAACTCCAGCAGCATCAGTACTTTCCTTAGCTGAGCCCAATTGAATAGTCAGTGGTTGACCGTTCGCATCTAGACCAACATAGGCTAGTTCGACTTGGCGTGGTACCAATTCATCGCCGGTAAAGAGCGGTGTCACCTGGTAATCCAACCAGTAATTGGGGTGGTTAGACAACCATGAGTCCAAGCGATTTTCATAGTAGAGCATGGAATCAGGATTCCCATCATTCATCCCCGTATAATTACCCGCATTGAACCAAGCCGTTTCCGGAACGAGGTTACGGGCCTCATCGTTAATCCCACTAAACTGATAACCGACTAAGTGCCCTCGGTTCATCAACCAGGCCTTCTTCGCTCCGGCCCCATAATAGAACTTAAAGTTATGCCAACCCACCGGATTGTAGGTTAGCGTTGTCCGCTTAGCTTTTGGCTCATCCTTATCCTGCAATTGAATATGGGAAAAAGTTGCCCGCCCCAAGCTATCAAGGTTACCTAAAACTAGTTGGCGTTTACCTGTGAAGGTCAGTATCTCACTATTCTGACTTTCACCATTTGCTTGGTTAATGCTACTGGCAGTCGTTTTTTGCGACTCGGCAGAACTCGAACTGCTTGCTGCCGTTTTTTTCGTTTTCTTGCTCTGTGAACTAGCTTTTTTGGCTGACTGATCATCGGCCTTCGTCTGGTTAGTATTTGCTGGTTCCGTTTCGACCATTGCAACAGCGAAAATGATCACCGCAACTAAAAGCCACTTACCTTTTTTCTGTAGTTTCAAACCATTTTTCCGGCCACGTCGCCACTCAATAATTAGCCAAACAAAGGCAACTAAAAATAGTAGTACAAATATATCACTCATCCTTCTCTCACCTCTTAACGTCTCTCTTCGTTATTCGCGCCAGTGCCAATGCTTACCATTGTGATTTTCAATGGAAAAAAGTTCGCACTACTCTCTGATATACGTGAATTTCTTCTCCCTAATGTTTATTAAGACTATACTTTCTAAACAAATACCATTCTACTTTATTATTAATTTTTAGGTGTTACTTTTTGTGCCATTTCTGTACTTTTACCCTAATTTTATAGTCAAATGTTTCCCGTTTAAAATTAAAAAAAGCTCTACACTAGGATTTCTCAATCCTGTGTAGAGCCTTTAACTGTAATATGGAGAAGAAGGGACTCCAGTTAATCACTGGTGTTATGGGCTTTATCACTAATATTGTACCTTTTTCTGTACTTTTTCCCTTGCTAACTGATTAATCCAGTCAAAAACTCCCCTGTTTGCTCCTTTGCTTTTTTCGTTATCTCTGCATAGATATTTAAGGTTATATTTGCATCAGCATGGCCCAAATAACTCTGTACCTGCTTCACGCTTGCACCTTGCTCCAGGGCTAACGTGGCCCAAGTGTGGCGGAGGCCGTGCATTGCTACCCCATTGGCTACTTTATACTGGTCACTAACTTCATGTAGCCACTTATTGGGCCTTAAGGATTGCAACGGCTTCCCATTATTGTTAAATACAAAATCAGTCGGCTCATTGCGTTGGCTTAAGTTATACCAGTGTGAGAGCACCCTAAGCATATCAGTAGCAACTTTGATTGTTCTAGTACTGGTCACGCTCTTAGTGCCCTTAATATAAGTGCCACCATGCAAGCCACGGCCTAGCGCTTGTTCTATGTTGATATAACCGCCATCAAAGTCAACGTGTTGCCACTGCAAGGCTAGAACTTCCTCTGTTCTCATACCAGTAAAGGCCACCAACCTTAAAAGCGTGTAAGCCTGCCGATTGATCTGACAATATTGACTATCTAGCACACTGATAAAATTGCGGAACTCATCCCCATCCATGGCCTTCTTAGTGGGCTGGCTTTTTCGTTCCCTTGGCATATAAACCTTAGTAAACGGGTCAACCTCAATCATATCCATCTTTACAGCTAACTTAGTAAGTTGATTAAGGTAGCCAACCACCTTTTTATATCTTAGAAGTTTGGCCTGCATTGTGTTAAGATAACCCTGTAATTTAATTGGCTCTATCTGATTAACAAGCACATCCCCCCAAACTGGTAAAATGTGCAAATCAAAATAGTTCAATACTTTGGCTAGGGTACTCTCTTCTACCGTATTCTGATAGCCATCTAGCCAAATTTGATAAAGCTCCCGAACGGTTAGCACGTTCTTGGGGGCTTTTTTGTTGTATTTACTATTACCATTCTCAAATAAAACCTTTTCATTATTGAACCATGCCTGTGCTGTTCGCTTACTTGTAAAGCCTCTCTTCTGGACTCGTGCTTTTGTTTTGTCATAGTTAGTCCCAAGCATTCCTGAAACTTCCCACGACTTACCTTTTTTACTTTCAACCTCTTTTAATTTCATCTTTTGCCTCTCCGACCGTTCTAGCTCCTTAAAGGTCAAGCAAAATTAAAAAGGGCGTGATAGCTCTTGATTACTCTTGACTACCACGCCCCCTATTTTGCCACCGTTTTACCTTTTGCACAATGTTCTTTTTTAGTTGTTGTGTTCCGTTTTATGTTCCAAAACTAAAAACGATGTAACCCTTGTGGCTGTAAGCGTTATGCCTATTTTGTTCCAAAATGCCCCACTTTTCCGCCATACTGCCCTACTATATATAGAGTATTTTTACGTATTTACTTCTTCTTTTTCTCTTTGCAACTTTCACCAAGTACCTAAACACTGGAACAAATGGAACAAAATATATATAAACCTTAGAGCCTCAATGGTTTTGAGAATTTCAGTTTTAGAACCCGATTGGAACCGTGACTACTCTTGACTGCTCTTGACGTTTTGTTAATGGAACAAAAACACTAAAAAATGGGGCTAATTGTACTTTTCAAGGTCTAAACCTAGCCAACTTGCTACGTTTCCAGAGTTGTCACCTTCTGGGTGATTGCGTGTTTTTATGGATAAAAAGCCTTTTTGTTCCAAAACTGTTCCAAAACTCTTCTTATTTATTTTGGATTCTATGCCGTTATCTATCAGCCATTCTCGATAACGTGCAAAGGCTACCTGTTTGGATATTCCACCCGTGTAACCTTCTGGCATTTCTTTCTTAGCTTCTAACAAGAAAGTGGCTACCAAATCTTGACTAGTCGCCCAATCCTTTGTAACTTCCTCAATCTCATCATTAACACTCAAACGCCCTTGGGCTTTCGCTTGCTTAAAGGCCTCAATGCACTCTATAGCAAAGCCACCTAGCTCCTTTACAGCCTTTTCTTCATTCCATAGGCTTGCCCGTGCTCTGGCCTCTTGAGGATTGTCCCGAACCTTGGGAGCAACCACAGGCACAAGGTGCATACGCTGTAACAAGGCGGAGCTAACTGCTATTTTAGGTTTGTTATTACTAGCGAAAATCAAAAGAGCATATAGCTTCACACTGACCGAGTTTGTCCCCTTTCCCTCAACCTCCACAACATCCCCACCCGATAACGTTTTAAGCGTGTCGGGCATGTCAATCCGTGTATCAGGAATATCTAAGTGGATATTTGCTAGCTTGTTGATGAGGTCAAAAGTGCCAAAGCGGTTACTTTTACCGTTGCTACCTGTCAGGGTATCAATGTCTTTAGCTGTGATATTATTTTGACCAATCAAGGGCCTAACAATCTTTTCAACAAAGTAGCTTTTGCCACTGCCACCCGTCTCATCTAACAGAATTGTGATGGTGTTAAAGGTAGTCTGTTCAGGAATAAAAGCATACCCTAGCACCTCTTTAACATACTGCCATGACGGTCCAAACAAGTATGAACCCCAAGCATTAATATTGGGGGATGCTTTCCCTGGTTGTGCCTCAATCTGGTGGCCATTTATTAAATAATCTTTTGGACCGTTCGGCCTCATTTCGCCACTATCAAGCATATAAGTGCCATTCTTAAAGGCCACTCGGTCAGTATTTTGGTCAGTGAAGGGATTATGATCCTGTTGCCCATTTACCAGCACTGTTTTGGCCACATCTTGCATCCTTCTGGGTCTGTAGACGTCTGCTGATTTCAAATAGTCAAAGGCATACCGCTCTGTCTGCTCTTTAGCTCTAGCTTTTGTCACTTTATCCCAGCTAACACCGTTATAACTGTAATAGGTTAGCTCATCCCCAAACGGAACGGCCAAAAAAGGATGTTCTTTTATAATAAGGTCTGCTAACTCTACATATTTGACCCCAACGGCTTTCCCATCTTGGTTATATTGAACCCAGTCGACCTTTTGGGCCACAGTGTCAGCAAATACCTGTTCTAGCTGTTCTTTTTCAGTCGCCAATTACTCGCCCCCTATTCTTGGCCCGCTTGATTTCACGCTTTAACACGCTCATATAGACCTTTTCAAGTTCGCCATAGCTGAGAGGTTCGGGGCTTTGTTGATTGACTGCCATGGCCACATTAAAGGCAACCGCTGGGGCAACATGAGAAGAGAGAACCCAACCAATCAGACTAGTAGCCTGGTCATTGCGTTGGCCTGTGGTAAAACCATTAGCCACCATGTTCCACCGTTCGGCTATGCTGTACTTAGCTTGTCTGTTTCCAAGGTGCTTACTGGTTTGAGTTTGACCAATCTTGTCCACCCAGTTCGGCCTTTCTTGTATCGTGTTTAAGTCCGTAACCGCTTTATAATCATTTCCATCAATAACAGAGGGCGAAACAATAACACCGCCACTATTTAACACGTCTAAACCGTCCACAGCGTTTATTTGTCTTGTTTTGGACTGATTGGCTGTGTCAGTATAAAAAACGTGCCAACCACCTCCTGCAGTCTTTTCTAAGTATGTTGCCGAGATAACCTCAGGGGAAACCTGCTGACGTTTTAAATAATCTTTTAAGCTCTGTAAACCGTTGGCACTGTGTTGGTCCACATCAACAACCACAAAGGGCGACCGATCTAAATCAATGCCAATATTTCCGCCCTCATATTGGGGATGCCATGCCAGCCACTCTTCTAAATCTTCCCAGTGATTGAAGCTGTTTTTATGTCCGCCCTCTTCTTTGTTGTATTTAGTATTGGGTTGAGCAATGTAGATATAAGCGCCCATCTTCATGAGGGCCTTTATTTTGGTAGCTTGGTCTTCATTCATTCAAAACGCTCCCTGTGTTGTTCTAGCCCGTTCACTCGCCTTTCATAGCTCTTAGCATTGTTGCGGAGCATGTTCAGGGTATAAAAATACTCGTCACTATTAACAATTCTGTACACTCCGCCCTGTTGATTGCGGAGACTACCAACCAAATAGCCCTGTTCAGATAGGTGGCTTAAAATGCTGTACAACCTTCTTACTGGAATGCCAACCTTTTTAGCTAAGGCATGTACTTTAATAGCGTTCTCTTGCCCAAAAGGTAAGGCCATATATACAGCCTTCTCCCGTGCTGTTAATTGGTCCTGGTGTCTTACGTTAGTCATTTACTGCCTCCTATTGCTATTGCCTCGCCAACGCTCTTAGTTTGGTTATCTAGTGCGTCCATTTCAGATTGAACAAAGAAAATAGTTTCATTTAGCTCACTGATCCGACCACTCAAATATTCATTTAACTCGATTTCCTCAATGTTACTTACTATCCTTTCAATATGATTAATTAGAATGTTTATTCTGATACTGCGAGAGTCTACCGAATCTGTATAGTTATTTAAAAGCAGTAACATATCTGTTTTAGTTGCTGTTGGTTTCATGTTAAAATATAGCCAAATAGCCGTATTAAAAGGCGTTTGTTTCAAGTCATCCCCATCTAGTCGCCAAACTTGCAGGGGGTGCTTTTTTGTGCCTTTTTTCATGCTTTTGGCTCTCCTTTCCTAAATATCAGCAAACAACTTTGCTTTGATGTCTTGGTATTCGTTGCCATCCATAATAAACAGGGCAATATTTTGTTTTGCTCGCTCCAGGCGCTCCTTCTGACTGTTGTCTAGCGCCTCTTCTGGTTTGTTCACACCCTTAGCCTTTTTGAGTTGCTTGGGTGTCATGCCCGTTACATACTTATAGGCTAGTTGGTGGTAATTGCTGTAAGCGTGTGGGTCATTGGGTAGCTCTTCCTTAATCGTTTCGGCTAGGCTAATATTGGCCCGCTTGTTAAGTTCTCGGCTTAACTTTGCCTGATCTAGTTCCTGCTTCATGCTGTAAAAAGCCTTGACCAATGCCTTTTTAAACTTCTTTACCTGCGGTGTGTTTCGGAGGTAAGTGATTAGCAGGGTAGCTTGTGGCTCATTAAGTTGGTAAACCTTTTTAGGTTGTCCCCCTACCGTGCCTTTTTGAGGTACTACCATTTCAAATGGTAATACCCCCAACTCTTTTAGATCATCTTGATTATTTCGCACTGACTCATACACTGACTTATATTTAATGCCTGTATATTCAGCGATTACTTCGGTTGTAGTGTAAAGCTTTGCTTTAGCTCCAATTCCTTTAAAAAATACCAACTCTTCCATACTGCATATTCTCCTTTAAATACATGACAGAGCTAAAAACTTCTTTGCTGTACTCATTGTTGCCCATTGTGATCCCGCCCCTTTTTGTCTTGTCGTCCCAATTCAAAGCCGATTTCTAGGGCCACTACTGCTATACATGTGACTGTAACCAGCGTTGTAAAAATATTCCAAAGTTGCATACATCCCCCTTAATACCAGTTTTCAATAGCCTGGCTGATTTCGTCCCTGTCGTACCTATTACCAAAGTCGGTTAAGTGTGCGGTCACTCTTCCTGTGGCCACCAAGTGCCTGCGGAACGTATTCACGGAACAGCCTGCATACTTGGCCCCGTCTTTCAAATTGAGCCACCTAGGCCACTCTGTGACGGTCTGTGATGTCGTGTGTTGGTCCATTGCTTACACCTCCTTAAGCAACCAATCGTTTAACTTATCGAACGTACGTTCTTGTGCTGTGTCTACCTTGCGGTTAATAATTCGTGAGATAGTCACGCTATTAACTCCAGTCTTTTCTGCTAACTGCCCATAGTTTAGGCGCTCTCGTGCCTGTTTAACTGTCAAGGCGTCAACAAAGTTTTTCGTTAAAACTTTCATCCGTTCCTCCATCTTTACGTTTTATGTAAATCAACAAAACTAATCTTACTTTACGTTTTTTGTAAAGTCAATATTTTTTAATATTTATTTTCGTTTTTCGTAAATAATGTTATTATTCTTGTAGACAAACAGTAGGAGTTATTACATTGGAAAAAAACAGAATCAGAGAACTAAGAGAAGAAGAAGGACTAACACTTAAACAATTGTCCGAAAAATTAGGTGTTACATATGCCACCCTTTCTAGATATGAAACTGGAGTAGTTAAAACGGGTAAGCATGAAGTATGGCAAAAACTCGCTGACTTTTTCCATGTAGATGTTGATTTTTTACAGGGATTAGATATTGTTGATATCACTAAAGATACAACAGCCATATATCCAGAGCCTAAAACACCGGCAGATTTTAACGCTATGATAAATAATATTTTTCCAAGTTTTAACACTCAAAATGTGCTCAAAAATATTATCGAAAACACCATGAAACCCATAAAGGATGCCACAGAAAAAGCCCGTATTTCTTACAGTGCAAGATCAAGAAAACAGGCAAAAAAATTAGTGGCAAGAGTTAATAATGATGAATTATCTCTAGTTGAAAATATGTATGTTGTTTCAGTTTTATCACTACTATCTAATGGGGATGAAACAACATTGAACAACCTTGCATTCATCAATGAGTATCTTAATTTAGCTATCACAGATGGAGAGGTTTTTGATGATGAGACCTTTAAGCCTGAAATGATAAAAGCCTTTTCAGAAGTGCTAGAGTATCTTGAAAAACAAAACAAATAAAAAAAGCCCGCTATGGGGCTTACACGTTGAAAAACCTATTTTAAATATTCAAGGAGAAAAAAATGATTGCACTTATTGGATTGGCACTCGTATTTATTGGTATCATTATCCTTATTTTTGGTAGCATTGCACCACTGTTACGGCTCTACTTTGGCGATAAAAGTGTCATCACTCAAATCATCTGGGGTTCTTTGATTTTTATTTTAGGCGCTATTATCCTGCTTATAAACGCTATCCATATGAGCTAATATAGAAAGTTGTAAGGCATTATGCCTTTTATTGAATGACTATTTTTAACCCGTAGGCACACCTACGCCTGTAAGTTGCCACTAATGGGGATGGAATAATTACAAATGTAGGCACACCTACAATAGTCTCCCACTCGTCTACTCATTCAGCATTCACATTTGTGTGAGTGCTTTTTATTTTGCTATGTGTTTACAATCAAACCCCTTTTCGACTTTTTGAACAGAATATAAAGGTGTGACCTTGTGACTTTTTTGTGACCTTTTCGGGTGCACCCTTTTTTTATTTTTGTGTGCACACCTTTGCGCCTTATTCATAGCCCTATACTGAAAAATGCTAGGAATTGCTAGGATTATTTGGGTTTAAAATACTGACATTTACTAACATTTTATATCCTGCAAATACTAGTAATTACTAGCAACCATTCCCACAATAAGGGCGCTTAAACCAAGTTTTAAAGCCTGTAACTATGTAACTTTTTGGGTGTAACCTTGTGTAACTTTTTTTATGCAACCTTTTGCAACCATCCCCCAAAAAGGTTGCAACACTTTCTGCAACGTTGCAACGCTTTTAACGGCCTTTATTCACTGATCTGGATGGCTATATATTGGCCTTCATATACTACAAAACACTGCAATTACATGCTAAGAAATGCTAAGGTTCACACTGGAAAATACTGGAATAAATGTTAAGAATTGTTAAGGTTAAATGTTGGAAAATGTTGGGATAAAATGATGGTATTAGTTGGTATAAAATACTTACTTTTACTCACATAAATGATAGCTTTTGATAGCATTTTTAATGACAGGTTTTCACAGGTTTTAATGTCATGTTTTGACAAGTTTTAGTAATAACACATATTAGGTTTTATTAGGTTGTAAGCATAGGTTTTTATGTCAAGTTTTGTCAGGTTCTAGATGTTGGCATTTGTTGGCATAATTAAGCACAAAAATAGCCCTACTCGATTGAGTAAGGCTTTTTCTTTCAGGGCGTGGATGTAAGCACACCCTGCCTTTTTATGTGGGGATGATCTCACAACAGCACCTATATGTGATGTTGTTAAGTGGGAACAATTTCTATTTTCGCCAATCGTGGCGAACATGCTAGATTTTTCTTTTTCGACACTTCTGTCGAGAGTTTGACCATGTGACAAGAAAAGATAAGCTGGCATAACGTTTCGTTATGTCAGGTCTAAAAAGATGATTTACTTTAAAAAAAGCACAAATCGCCTTAAAGGTGTTCTAACAGTATTAATAGAATCGTTAACATAGCTAACCCTGACTGTTTAAAAACGAGAGTCTTATTCCCACTCGATAGGCTGCCATACAGTGCTACTAAGACGATATAAATCATGATCGGTAACAGCATTTCTGGCATAAAAAGAACAGCGTATAGAATTCCCACACCAATCAGACCATTGTAGACTCCTTGATTTTTAAATAACGTTTGCAAATTTTTATCTGCTAATATCTCACTCGATAAATTAAAAACCCGCGCGGTCTCTTTTGATTCAGTAGCAAATGTTTCTAAATACATAATATAAAAAAATTCTAACGCAACCAAAGTGCTAAAAATATTTACTAAATATATCATATGTCCTCCCATGGGTATATATAATTCTACCAGAATACTAAAACAATAGTATGGGGTCGCATTTCACGACCTTAGAAATATGCCCACACTTCTCAAGTACCAAATCAGTACTACAGGCATTCCGCCACTTCTGGCGGAGATAACTAACTAACTTGTTTGATCCGCTCGGGCTGTTCGATTGACTTTGCCAACCTGTTCAACTCGTTGTTTACCTCTTGAATCACAGCAGTAGGAGCTACAACGTTGTAAGACTGACCAAAGGGGATGCGCTCTCTATAATGCTCACGCTCCATATTAACAATTTCTGGGGGTAGTGTGGCTGTATAGGCATCAAAAACACGGTGTACCTCTATCCAAAAATTATAATTTTCTTCTGCGTACCGATCTTTAAAACTGCCTTGCCCCTCTTCCTTTAAGTTTTCAAGTCCATCTAGTGACCACTTACCGTAACCCGTGAAGTAATGCCTTATGATATTACGCTGTTTCATGTCATCCCCCAATAGCTTTTAAGATAATTATACAGGGCTGACAATTAGACAACTTGAACAGGCGTGTTCGCAAGCACGGTTGTTAGTTAGGGAAGCATTTCTTTATGTAAGGTTTTTCTGCACTTTTTAAGTTATTAGAGCAACAAAAAAAGCGACCAGAGGGCCGCCACAGAGCTAGAACATGCTTATTTTTTTCTGTACCTTTTTCTGTACTTTTGCTTGATTTCTCTTGACTTCTCTTGATGACTCAAAAAATCAAAATCGCTTAAGACTGGGTTTTGTGACCCCTCTTGACTGCTCCTGATAAGCAAAATGGAGAAGAAGGGATTCGAACCCTCGCACGCTTTAACACGTCTACACCCTTAGCAAGGGCGCCTCTTCAGCCTCTTGAGTACTTCTCCATAACAGATAATATCATAACAGATTATTACCTTAACGGCAAGCGTTTAGAATACTATCGAGTAATTAAAGTTTTCAATTCGTCGTTGAAATAATCCCAAACACCCTGGTCATTCTTTTTAAAATCATCAACAAAGTTTTCACCCTTTGGCTTGATTGTACCAACTAAGTCGCTGTACATATCATAAATGTCCAGTTCTTTTTGGTCGTTCCATTTAACACTATAGTAAGTGTTATCCATCCGGTACTCCATGATTTGTTCCAAACCACGGCGTAAGGTTCTTTCAACGACCTGGTCTTCAGTGACTGCCTCGCCACGAGCATTTAAAATGGCGACCTGGTCTTTGACCTCTTGGTAGTCATCCGCTACTTCCATGTTATCCATATTTATTGCCTCCTAATTATTCTTTTTTCTTCTTATATATTATAATGAGTTGTAGTACAACTATTTGCGACTAAACTATATCTATTATACTAAGGTGAATTCAATGAAACAACTCGTGACAACAGATGAAATGCAAACCCTTGACCAGCACACCATCACTGAAGTCGGCCTCTCTGTGGACGTCTTGATTGAACGAGCAGCCTTAGCTAGTTTAGAAGTCCTTGGAGCTGGCAACTATGACCTTTCCAATGTCTTGGTCTTGGTTGGACTTGGTAATAACGGAGCTGACGGCATTGCCCTAGCCCGCCTCCTTCACCAATTAAATATTCCTGTTACTTTACAATTTGTTGGTAATGTTAATAAAGCCAAGGACACGGTTAAGCGACAGCTTAAAATTGCTCAAGCTTGCGGGGTTCCTCGGTCAGAAAAATCTGATTTTAAGCAGGCTTCATTGATTATTGATGCCATCTTCGGTACCGGTCTGAACCATGACCTACCAGATGGTCTCCAAAAAATGGTTAAAGCTGCTAACCATATCGAAAGCACCGTCGTTGCCTTAGATGTACCAACCGGTGTTGATGGTACTTCCGGACAAGTAATGGGAGCGGCCTTAAAGGCTAAAACGACCATCTGCTTTGCCTTTGGCAAGGCAGGGCTCTTTAAGGGCCAAGGTAAAAAAATGGCGGGACAAGTTCTTGTAAAAGATATCGGTATCGTTGTCCCTAACGATTTTAAATTCTCAACCAATAATTAACATTATTTAAGTGACCTAGCTAGGCTAGGTCACTTTTTATTTATGGTAAGTCGAACCAGCCGAAATCATCATTGCCCGGTAAATTTGTTCTACTAAGACCAACCGCATCAATTGGTGCGGTAACGTTAGTAAGCCGAACGACAAGAGCATATTTGCTCGTTTTTTAATCACCGGATCAAGTCCCAATGACCCACCGATAATAAAAGTAAGCGTTCCGTGACCAGAATTTTTTGCACTTTCTAATTTATCTGCCAGTTTTTCAGATGGAAGCTGCTTTCCTTCAATGGCCAGAACTACAACAAAATCACGGTCACCAATTTTACCTTGTATGCGGTCAGCTTCTTTAGCCATGATCTGTTGATTTTCCGCTTGTGACGCCTTTTCTGGCGTTTTTTCGTCTGGCACTTCAATCATCTCAACTGTGCCAAAACGATTCAGTCTTTTACAATATTCCGCAATGCCTTTTTTTAAATAATCTTCCTTCAATTTTCCAACAGTAATGACTTTAATTTTCATTTAAATTTCTCTTATGTTTTTGGTCTAAACCAAGAACTTCTCCCCAATTTTAGTTTTTATACCCGTATTTATCCACAAATATACTTATTACTTTATCAATATATCACTAATAACAGTGTCTTCTATCGAAGTTATCCCCAAAAGCACCACTTATCCACAGTTGACGGGGATAACTTTTCCATTCCTACAAAGCCCATTCCGAGCGGATTTTATCTTTTTTATCCCCCTTTATCCCCAATCTACTGTTGTGGTTGCACCGAGCACATTTGTTCGCTTCTATTCTAAATAAATATTCGGTTTTTACTTTTTGTTTCGCTTCTATTATCTCATTTATCTGTTACAATCGCACTTTCAATTCAAAATATCCGAATACTTTTCGGCATTCAACGGTCGTCCACACATCCTCCTCAATGACAAGCGAACACCCATTCCAAAATTGGTATAGTTGCTATCTTTATTTATTTTCTTACAAATTAAAAGCAATAAAAAAGAGCCAATTATAAACAAAGGCTCTCTACCAATAAATCAACTATTTTGCTTTTTTACTTGAGCTAAATAGGCTTCCAATGTCAAATGATGCTTAGTGATATATTCAGCATTTTTCACACCCACGTACCGGAAATGCCAAGATTCATAAGCAATCCCTGTTTCACGGCGGTCCTCTTTAGTCGACCCATACCGCAAGATAAATCCGTATTCTGGTGCGTGCTTGATCAGCCATTGCTGCGAGGCAAACTGGTCCATCGCCCCATCTAATCCTGGATACTTAGCAAGGGCATCATTACCAGCCAAATCGATTGCTAGCCCTGTTTGGTGTTCTGATGAACCAGGTGTTTGAACAACTGCTTTGGTTGCCTTCTCTGCTGCCTCATCAGACATCCCCTTCGCCTTATTGCTTGCTAGGACATTGGCAAAGACCTCTTTTTGATATTCGATTGATCGATATCCCGAAACTAAGGTTGTTGCATAGCCCGCTTGTTGGGCCCCATTCATAAAATCAACAACGGCTTGCTGTATCTTGGCATTAACCGCCTTATCGCCAACATGCCCTTGTTCAAAAGACATTTCAGAACTTCTCGAATGTTGTTTATTAACTAACACTAAGTCCCAGTCAGTCGTTTTAACACCGGCTGGCAAGCCTTGCTTACTCGATTTTGACTGTTTCGAGTTCTTAGAACTAGTTGACGATGGGTGGCTAGTGACGGCCCAGACAGTAGCTGCAAGACCGATTGCAAGCAAGGCCGCTAATCCAATGATAAGATATGATTTTTTCATGACAAGCTTCTCTTTCTAAATTTTGTGTACAAAAAAAGCCAGGTTTCCCTGACTTTTTCATTATGATGGTCAGCCAGGGGCTCGAACCCTGGACCCACGGATTAAGAGTCCGTTGCTCTACCAACTGAGCTAGCTAACCATGATGTCTTTCACAACAAAAGATATCATACCATGAATATGGCTTGTCAGCAAGCTTTTTACGCAAAATTAGCTAATTTTTTCTAATTTGCTTTGCGCCAGGTAGAAGCAACCAAGAATTCCAGCATTATCCCCAGTTGACACAGGCACAATGTAATCATCTAAATCAGGTGTTGCTAGGTAATTACTAAATTTTTCAGAAAATGCCTTACGTACTAATGGCAACAGGATTTCACGGTGAGGCACCCCACCACCAAAAATAATCTTATCTGGTCGAAGCGTAACCGTGAAATCAACAGCAGCCTGAGCAAGGTAATCTGCTTCGATTTCCCAAGCAATATCATCATCTGACAAATCCTTGGCAGTCTTTCCCCAACGTTCAGCCATTGCTGGCCCTGCAGCCAGTCCCTCCAAACAACGGTCTTGGTGGAATGGGCAGTGACCCTTGTAAGTATCTTTAGGGTGCTTTTGCATCATCAGATGACCTGCTTCGGGATGACCATAACCGGAAAGCAATTCACCACGGTTAATGATTCCTGCTCCAACACCGGTCCCAACAGTTAAGTAGACAAGCGAATGATCTGGTTCAATGGCACCGGTCTTATATTCCGCCCAAGCAGCACCATTGACGTCTGTCGTCCAGAAGTAAGGCAAGTCTCGCCAGGCCTTCATCCGTCCTAAAACATCGTAACCTGACCAACCACGTTTTGGTGTATCCAAAACTCGACCATAGGTCCTTGATTCGGGGTTAATATCAATTGGTCCAAACATCGCGATTCCAATCGCCTTGATGTCTTCGTATTGGTCAAAATAGGCAATCACCGCATCCATTGTTTTCTGACCATCTTCGGTCGGAATTGACTGCCGGTCAACAATCTTCATGTCTTCATCACAGACAGCAACAACAAACTTTGTGCCGCCGCCTTCGATTGCTCCTAATAGTGCCATATTTAACTCCCTTTCCGCTTTTGTTTGAACCTTAAATTTTTTAAAAATGTGAGGTTCTTTATCTATATTGTAAGCGTTTACAGGTAAATCTTCAACTCTTTCTTTCATTTTAATGTTTTTTATTGCGAAATGGAATAAAAAAAAGCCCAATTGGGCTTTTAATTTTACTTACGGTCATCATAACCATTTGGATGGAGTTCTTTCCAATTCCAAGCTGTCTTAATAATGTCTTGAACATTGTCGTACTTTGGTTGCCAACCAAGGACTTCACGAGCCTTTGTTGAATCGGCAACTAGGATATCAGGATCTCCGGCACGACGAGGGCCAACCTTGGCTTCAATATTAACACCAGTGGCTTCGCGAGCTGCTTCCACCATTTCCTTAACAGAGAATCCTGTCGCAGAACCCAAGTTAAATTGAGCTGAATCCTTACCCTGACCTAAGTAGTCCAGGGCTAGGATATGAGCATCGGCCAAATCAACGACGTGGACGTAATCGCGGACGTTAAAGCCATCAGGAGTGTTATAGTCGTCTCCAAACATTTCGATGTAGTCACGTTGTCCTGCAGCTGCCTGCAAGATGATTGGTACTAGGTGGGTTTCAGGGCCATGGTCTTCACCGATTGATCCATCTTCCAAGGCACCAGCGACGTTGAAGTAACGCAAGGCCACCCATTTGATACCGTAGGCTGAATCAGCCCAAGCCATCATCTTTTCCATCATCAACTTTGATTCCCCATAGGGGTTGATTGGATTTTGTGGGTCAGTTTCCTTGATTGGAATGTTAACGGGGTTACCATAAGTAGCGGCCGTTGATGAGAAGACAATCTTCTTCACATCGTGTTCCTTCATGACTTCCAACAAAGTGACCATTCCGGCAGTATTGTTATCGAAGTACATCAATGGTTCAGCAACTGATTCAGGCACGATTGAAAAAGCGGCAAAATGAACAACGGATTCGATGTTTTCTTTTTCAAAGACCGCTGACAAAGCTTCCTTATCACGGATGTCAACTTCGTAGAACTTAGCTTCCGGTGCTAAGGCACCACGATGTCCTTTAACCAAGTTATCAACGACAACTACATCTTGTCCTTGGTCAAGCAAACGACGAACCATGTGTGAACCGATATACCCGGCTCCACCTAATACTAATACAGACATTTATTTATCCTCACTAATTTGATTGGGGACTGAATCCCATGTAATCATTGCCTCAGCGGCAATGCCATCTTCTTTTTGAACTCGATGTCTAGACACATTATCGGCTAAAATCGCCTGCGACTCAACCCGGTGGCCATAATGGACTTCATTTTCATAACGAATCGTCACCGCTGTCGCCTCATGGTCTTTAACAAAGTCCAATGGCAAAACATCCAGCATCCACTCCAAATACTTCGAATTATTAACATGACGGTTGCCGTCAATGTCCAAGAAGCGGACTTGGTATGGACGTGTCATTTCGACTTCATCATCTTTGATTTTATCAATTTTAACCATTTTTGATAAGCGGCGAACTTCGTCACCTCCGTAAGGGACAACTAGGTCTTCGGGCAGCTTTTGCATTCGCCGGGTCTCCAAGTCAATCAAGGCCCAGAGTGAATCAATATCAATGATGACTTCACCTGCCTCATCCTTAATTAAGAAGCCACGCATGGCAAAGAAAGAGGACCACTCACCAGCCTTAGTTTCAATCGTAATGGTTTCCCCTAGGCTAGGACGGCGGTTAATTTTCAGGTCGTATTGTAAAATAACCCAACCTAATCCACGGCGGTCGGTCTCACGGTAGCCAATCTTAAGGTGCTCACCTTGAAGCCGGGAGCACAAGATTGCTAAGTTCAAGACCATTGGTAATGACAACTTCCGCGTTAAATCAACTTGGTAGTATTCAACGGGTCGGTTAATTGAAAAGATATCAGCCATGGTCTTCCTCGATTTGATGGTAAATTTTGTAAACTTCTTGGCGGTTCATTTCCCGGTCCTTAGCAACTTGCTTAATCGCTTGATTAGGCTTTTGACCACTCTCAACTAAGGCTTGCACTGCTTGCGCAACCGGCAAGTCACTCGTATCCGTTTCCTGGTCAGCATCCCCGGCCGTAATTAGCTTTTGGTCAGCGGGACTTGCTCCCGAAACCATCAGCACAAACTCGCCACGGGCTTGATTTTCTTCAAACCAGGCCAACAGTTCCGCCGTCGTTCCCCGTAAAAACTCTTCGTAACGCTTGGTTAATTCCCGGGCTAAAACCAGCTGACGGTCTGGTCCGCAAACCTCCAAGAAGTTAGCAATCGTTGCTTTCAATCGGTGGGGGGCTTCATAAAAAATCAACGTCTCTGGCCGCACAGCCAGAGTCTGAATTTCTTGGATTTGCTCCGTCTTTTTTCTTGGCAAAAAGCCATGGAAATAAAATGGTTGTGGTACTAATCCAGAGGCAATCAAGGCCGTAATCCCGGCTGAAGCACCTGGAATAGGAACCACCGGGATTCCAGCAGCAATTGCTTGAGCCACTAGTTCCTTCCCAGGGTCAGAGATTGAGGGCAAACCCGCGTCTGATACCTGAGCAATTGACTGGCCTGCTAATAAATCTTGGACCAATAATGGTGCTTTCTCCTGCCAGTTATGTTCATGTAAGGCAGTTTTTTTGGTGTGAATATCAAAATGATTAAGTAGTAATTGCGTGTGCCGAGTATCTTCAGCCGCAATTACATCAACTTCTGACAAAGTTGTGACCGCCCGATTCGACATATCTTGTAAATTACCAATTGGCGTCGCGACCAGGAATAAGGTCCCGACCGTTTGTTGTGAAAAACTTTTTTGTATTTGCATAAAAACCTATCCGAGAATCATCGTCATTTCTAATCCTAATTTTTCTAGCCGACTTTGCCAAGAAATATTAACCGTCCGCAATTTATCCGCCTCTAAGATCAATTCACTAACCTGTAAAAGCTGGTCTGCAGTATATGTTTGGTTCATTTTTTGGTAAAAACCAACTAAATTCGGAAAATTAAGCTGACTCTTATCCACATAGGAATAAAGCGTCAAATCCCGTCCCAATGCCTGTAGCCAGGCTAAAACCTGGCCCTCTTGTTCACCGGTTGTAACCATTGGTAATAGCTCTTGTTGTAAGTAGGCCATCAAGGAAACGTCAGCCCGCATAGCCTTTTCAAACCATTTAACAGCGATTGGTTGTGCCTGGTTTAAAAACTCTTGTCGAGCCTCAACATGACTTTGATTAATTGCATCACTGGCATGCAAGGTCACAAGTTGGGCTCGAGACTTAATCGTCGGCAAGACATCTGCTACTCGATTAGTCAACAGCAGAATCAATTGAGGCCCTGCTGGCTCTTCAATAAATTTTAAGAGCGAATTTGCTGCAGCTGTTGTCAGTGTTTCTACCTGGTCAATCACGAAGATTTTTTTAGAACCTTCCAGGGCAGTAGTCGTCAATTCTGGTACAAGGGCCCGAATTTGAGCGATTTTAATGGCTGCCCCAGGCTTCTCGGCTAGAACCGTAATAAAATCAGGGTGATCAAAAGCCGCGATACGTTGCTTGGTGAGCGAATCCCGTCCCAAAACAAAAGAGGCTAAGCTTTGTGCCAGAGCAAGCTTTTCTTCTTGTCCCGGTCCACCAATTAGGTATAAGTGTGAGAGCCGGTCTTCGGCTACCACCTGTTGAAATTGGCCAAAGTTATCTGGGTAAGCCCTTTCTGCTCGCCCTAAAAAATCTGTATCAGCTAAGACAGGTGTATTATTTTCAGGGTTCGCCCCCTTTATTTTTCCCTGCTTAGCCATTAAAACTGGTAGAAATCATCAATCGTTTGCGTGAAGACAGTGGCGCCTCCAACCTCAATTTCGACTGGAAAGGCACCGGTTCGTTCACCCTCAACACCAATTGGTGGGACCATGAACTGCTTACGCTTTTGTGAGACTTCTTTGATAATCTGTAAAACTTCTTCTACTCGGTTTTCATCAATGGCGATAATGAAGGTGGTGTTACCAGACCGTAAGAAACCACCTGATGTGGCTAATCGTGTTGCTTGAATCTTAGCCTTCACAAAAGCATTGGCTAACTTAGTTGCATCTTTATCTTGAACAATTGCGTTTACTAACTTCATTTTCTTACCTCCAGTGTGTTTGTAAGATTTCCTGAACTTGAGCAATAACACGATCTAAGTCTTGATTGGCATCCACGAGTTTAATTCGCTGTGGCTGCTCATCAACTAATTCTAAGTAGGTCCTGCGAACCTGTTGGTGAAAGGACAAGGCCTCTTCATCCAATCGATCAATTTTGTCCTGCCGGTTTTCAAAAATCCGCTGCAAGCCAATCTCCACCGGTAAATCAAGATAGATGGTTAGGTCCGGCATCCGTCCTTGAATCGCAAATTCATTGAGTGCCCTAACTTTATCCATCCCCAGTCCGCGACCGCCACCTTGGTAGGCCAATGAGGAATCCAAGTACCGATCTGAGAGAACCACTTTCCCAGCAGCAAGGGCTGGTTGAATCGTCTGTACTAGGTGTTCCCGCCGAGAGGCTGCTAAGAGCAAGGCTTCGGTCCAGCCATCCATGGCAGGCGTTGTTTTCGTCTGCAGGATTGATCGAATCCCTTCGGCAACCTGGCTACCACCGGGTTCTCGAGTTAATAAGACTTCTTGCCCCGTTAGCTCCGCCAAAAACGGTTGAATCGCCTGAATAACGGTTGTTTTTCCCGCCCCCTCGGGCCCTTCAAATGATAAAAATTGCATCTTTGTCATTTTCGAACTCCTAATCTTGTGGCTGATGGAACAAGAGTGGATTTTTAGCCACAGTCTTGCGCCGCCGAGCTTCGTTGTACAAGTAACTAAACTTGGCCTTTTCCATTGCTGTTTGGGCTTGAATTAGGTGACCATTGACCCGAGAATCAATTAAGGCAACTTCAGATTCCTGTGCTTGTTGATAGTTTACCCGAGCTTCATTAACCTGACGTAAAAGTATTGCATCATATTCATCCTTCAATTGACGATGAGTATTTTTCTTTTTTTTGTTAAACATTAGAGCTCATTTCTGCCTTCAATTGACTTAATTAAAGTCAATTGGTCTGCGTAATCAATGTCTGCACCAACTGCCAAACCAGTTGCCAAGCGCGTTACCTTAATATTAGCTGGCTTTAATAACCGGGCTAAGTACATCGCCGTCGCTTCACCATCCGTATTAGCATTCGTCCCAACAATCACCTCTTGGATAGCTTCATCCTTTGACAATCGTTTAATTAATGCTGGGAGGTTAATGTCTTCAGGCCCTGTACCAGAACTTGGCGATATAACACCATTTAAAACGTGGTAAAGCCCGTGGTATTCGCCAGTCTGTTCCATTGCCATGACATCTTTAGGATTTTGCAAGACTAAGACAATACTTTGGTCACGACTTGGATCTGAACAGATTGCACAAGGGTTTTCATCCTTTGTTGTTATATTACCGCAAATATCGCAAAATGTAATCGAATCTTTAACAGTTGCCAAGGCACTAGCAAAGTCCCTTACATCTTCTTGGTCCATTCCCAAGGTGTAAAAAGCAAGTCGACTGGCGGTTTTAGCACCAATACCAGGCAGCTTCGTATAAGAATCAATTAGTTTTGCAATTGGCTCTGGATACTGCATATCTACTTCTCCTCATCCCCTGAATCAGTCACGACAACCAAATCGTCACCGAATAAATTTTTGGCTTCAGCAACTAAGTCAAAACCTGTTTCAGCCGGTT
Organism: Fructobacillus ficulneus; assembly: GCF_001047075.2. Classification (GTDB taxonomy): domain Bacteria; phylum Bacillota; class Bacilli; order Lactobacillales; family Lactobacillaceae; genus Fructobacillus; species Fructobacillus ficulneus. The sequence goes on along the minus strand of NZ_DF967986.1, from coordinate 17,734 downwards.
GAGTCTCTTCTGCAACAACTTCTTCTGTCTCAACTTTATTCACTACTTGGCCAGCTATCATATGTGGCTCTAAGTCACTTAGTTTGATTGCACTAGCCTGGCCGGACTTCAATGCCTGAACGTAAGCTGCACGGTCATTAAACCATTCATCCTTCGTTCGTAAAACCAATACCTCTGGTAAATTATTCTTAGCTAGCTCTTGACCCAGCTTAGCGAGCAAAGTTGGATTTTCAATTGTCGCTGCTAAAATTGCTGGAAAATCAAAAGCTAAAATCAATGCATCTTGTGAGGCAGCCATTGGTTCAGCAGTCTGTAAGACGGCCTGGTCTTTAACTGCAAACCCTTGAACTAACTCTGACCAAATAGTTTGGGCATGGGTTAGACTTTCTCGCTTAGCCTGACTTAGCACCGCTTGAACTGGTTCTTGACCGGTAAAAATGGTTGGCAAAGCAACAGATTCAACTGGTGCCGGCGTCGCCACCGGCTCTTGTGGGGACTGCTTTACTGGGCGTATGTCTTGGTCAGGACTCTCGCTTTGATCCGCTTGATTAACCAAGTTTTGCAATCCTTCATCAGACTGGTTTTCTGAATCGGCTAAATCTGACTTAGCTGTTTCTTTCTTGTCGAGAGCGTGTACTGACTCCGTTGCAGGTGTCTCAACTGGTTGGTCAGTCTTCATTTGACTTGGGGCTTGGCTAACTTGTGGCTGGGTGATTTCTTTAACTGCTGGTTTAGCTGGACTATCTTCTGCTTCCTTACCAACAGGAGAAACTGATTCTTGTCCAACTCGGCTTAATTTGACCGTTAAAATTTCCAAATAAATATCACTTTGTAATGATTGTGCTAACTGTGTCTTAATATCATCAATCGTGACCAGCATTGTTTGCAAATCTGTCTGGTTAAGACGCTGGTTGAAGACTTTTAATTCGGCCAACTGGTTGGTTGATTTGACCAAATCAGGAGCAATTTCAACCAGCATGATATCTCGTAGAGCTGACATTAAATCAGCCAAAAAACGGTTGGCATCTTTACCAGCTAGGAGGATAGTTGACAAAACTTCCAATGCCTGCGCCGTTTCGTGGATCAAAACCTTATCCAAATAGGCGAGTAACTGATCAATTTGAACTGACCCAGTGACCGTTAAGGCATTATCAACCGTAATTTTCTCGGGGCCAAAAGCAATAACCTGGTCTAAAATCGACAAGGCATCGCGCATCCCACCTTCGGCAGCTGAAGCAATCACATCTAATGCCGGTTCATCAAATGCCTGGTTTTCAATCTGCAAAATTTTGACCATTTGGTCTTTGATGGTTTGATTAGCTAACCGCTTGAATTCAAACCGCTGAGTCCGCGAAAGAATCGTGGCTGGCATCTTTTGGATTTCAGTCGTCGCCAAAATAAACTTGACCTGGGCTGGTGGTTCTTCTAGCGTTTTCAATAGCGCATTAAAAGCCCCCGTCGAAAGCATGTGGGCTTCATCAATAATATAAATTTTAAAGGGAGCTTCGATTGGCGCGTAGTTAGCAGAATCACGGATTGACCGAATTTCATCAACACCGTTGTTCGAAGCCGCATCGATTTCGATGATATCCGGATGAGACGCCCCAGCTTGGTCAGGACTGATTCCGTTAACCGCCCGAGCAAAAATTTTGGCTGCCGATGTTTTCCCTGTTCCCCGTGGCCCGGAAAATAGGTAAGCATGTCCAGTCTGCTTTTGCTCAATGGCATTTTCTAACGTTTTTGTAATGACGTCTTGGCCGACCATATCTTGAAAGGTCTTGGGCCGGTAAACCCGGTAAAGCGCTTGGTATGCCATGATTCCTCCTTACAAAAAAAGCCGCCCCTAGGCGGTTTTGCTTATGTACACAGGCACAAGGTTAATCAATCTTAGAGCTGCTACATCTCTGTCCTGACTCGGTTCGAAGGCAACCCTTGCCTGCATCTAATATTATAGCGAAATTTTAGTCGAAAGGCAAGAAATACCAAGGGGATAAAACCGATAGTTTCACGAGTTTTCCCCTTGATTTTCGCTGAGATTTTCTACTTTACGTAATTGCTTTCGCAGCTTTTGCTGGGCCCTAATATTTTGAAAGAAATTTTTCAGTAAGGACTTGGATTCATCAGCTTTGATGCCAACATAGGTTTTAACCTGGTGGTTTAAGCGATCGTCATCAAAGACGTGGTACAACGACGAAACCGCCCCCGCCTTGGCGTCCTTGGCTCCATAGTAGACCAATGGGATACGGGCATTAATAATTGCCCCAGCACACATCAAACACGGCTCTAAGGTCACAAAGAGGGCTGTATTCTCCAAACGCCAGGTCTTAAGTGTTTGATTAGCTTCATTGATTGCTAATAGTTCGGCGTGGCTACTGGCTTCTTGGTCGATTTCTCGTCGGTTGGACCCGCGGGCAATCACTTGGCCATCCTTGACCAAAACCGCGCCAATTGGCACCTCACCGATTGCTTCGGCCTTACGGGCTTCTTCTAAGGCCAAATCCATAAAATGGGCGACCTCTTGAGAAGTCAGGTCTGGAATCTCAGCCATTAATGGCCTCCAAAACGTAGTAGCCCTTCTTTTTGCCAGCAACCTGAACCGTGGGGAATACTGCTTCCAAGTTTTTCTGGGCCGATGGTGCTCCCTGCTTCTTTTGCAAAACGGCAATCAACTTGCCGCCAGGCACTAGGTGTTGTTGAGCCTCTTGCAGCATCTGTGTCACGACCGTCTTCCCAGCCCGAATTGGCGGATTAACCAAAATCATCGCATATTGGTCGTTAATTTGATCGTAGATATTTGATTGGAAGACATTGACCTGACTACCGACACCATTCCGGTCGGCATTCTTCCGAGCCAATTCCAAGGCTCGTTCGTTGACATCAACCATATCGACATTCTTATTCAATGCCTTAGCCATCGCAATCCCAACCGGTCCATAACCTGTTCCCAAGTCCAGGATTTTACCCGTGGGAAAATCAAGACCCGCGGCAACGTCAAGCATCGTCCGCGTCCCAAAATCCACTGTCCGCTTCGAAAAAACCCCAGCATCGGTGGTGAAATGAATTTGATTACCCAATAATTCAAAATCAAAATCTTGGTAATCATGGGCCGCGTCTGGCTGGGCCGTAAAGTATTGTTCGCCTGAAATTTTCTCAGTCATCGTTATATCCTCTATCTCTAGTGTACTAAAATTTATGTATAAAAAAAGAGCCAAACGGCTCTCCTTTTGTAATTACTTCAAAGTAACTGCAGCACCGGCAGCTTCCAAAGCTTCCTTCAATTCGTTAGCTTCGGCTTCTGCAAGCCCTTCCTTAACGATTGATGGGGCGTTGTCAACCATGTCCTTAGCTTCCTTCAAGCCAAGACCAGTAGCTTCACGAACTGCCTTGATAACCTTAACCTTAGCAGTACCTGCTGAAGTCAATTCTACGTCGAAGTCTGACTTAGCAGCTGCGCCTTCGGCACCAGCACCAGCAGCGGCTACAGGAGCAGCAGCTGAAACGTCAAATTCTTCTTCGATAGCTGAAACCAAGTCAGCCAAGTCCAAAATTGTTGCATCCTTCAATGATGCGATAATCGCGTCTTTATCAAAAGCCATGATTAAATCCTCCAATTAGTTTAAATAGTTTGTAATGTGTCAAACTGCTTATTCAGCAGCGGCTTCAGCTTCCATCTTTTCTTGCACTGCCTTAACAGCATATGCGAAGGAACGGATTGGGAACTGGAACTCGGCCATCAACTGGCCAAGCAAACCTTCGTGAGAAGGCAATGAAGCATACTTGTTAATCTCATCAAGACTAGCAACGCTTCCGTCAACAACTCCACCCTTAATAACGAGCTTTTCGTTTCCGTCAGCAAACTTCTTCAAAATGCGGGCTGGGGCAACTGCGTCTTCAGTAGAGAAGGCAACGGCTGATGGTCCAGCAAACAAATCGTTTAATTCAGCATATCCAGCTTCTTCAGCAGCACGTACCAAGACCTTGTTCTTGATAACTTCCAATTGGACACCTTCTTGGCGCAATTGTCCACGCAAGTCTGTTGATTCCGCAACTGTCAAACCACGGGGGTTAACGACAACGGCAGCAGCAGCATTCTTGAATTGGTCAGCCACTTCAGCAACTTTTTGTGCTTTGATAGCAATAGCTTGTTCACTCATGTAAATGTACTCCTTTCAAAGATTTTTTTGCAAAAGAAACCCGCCTGCAAAAGACAGACGGGTAAAGTTAATAATTAACTTCCTCGGCAGGATATTAAGGTGCAAGCACCACCTGAGTCTTAGGCAAAATTGATTTGATTTACTTAATAATCTTAGCAGTTTTGAAACCGGCTGTCAATTAAAGAGAAGCCAAGTCCAAAGTAACTGCAGGACTCATTGTTGATGAAAGAGCTACGTTAGCAACGTAAGTACCCTTAACAGCAGCAGGACGAGCCTTCAAGACAGTTTCAGCAATTGTCTTGATGTTTTCTGCCAACTTAGCATCATCAAATGATACACGGCCAACAGTAACAGCAACGTTTCCGTCACGGTCAGTACGGTAAGTCACTTGACCACCCTTAGCATCTGAAACAGCCTTTGTAACATCCATCGTTACTGTTCCAGTCTTAGGGTTTGGCATCAATCCCTTAGGACCCAATGCGCGACCAACACGACCAACTTGTGCCATCATGTCAGGAGTTGCAACAGCAACGTCAAAGTCTAACCAACCGTCTTGGATGCGTTGAACCAAGTCAGCAGCACCAACTACGTCAGCACCAGCAGCTTCGGCTTCTTTTGCCTTGTCGCCTTGAGCAAAGACAACAACAGTCTTGTCTTTACCAGAACCGTTAGGCAAAACAACAGCACCACGGAGTTGTTGGTCAGCTTGACGAGTGTCAACGTTCAACTTGAATGTTACTTCAACTGAAGCGTCGAACTTTGCGTATGAAACTTCCTTCAACAAAGAAATTCCGTCTGTTAAGGCGTAAGCCTTTTCAGCTTCAACCTTAGCAACAGCTTCTAAATACTTCTTACCATGCTTTTGTGTCATTATTCTGCGTCCTCCTTGATTGCTGTACCTTCAACAGTCAAGTCCACACCTTCAACAGTAACACCCATTGAACGTGCAGTTCCTTCGATCATCTTCATTGCTGCTGTAACGTCGTTGGCGTTCAAATCAGCCATCTTGTTTTCAGCAATTGCACGAATTTGGTCCAAGGTAACGTTTCCAACCTTCACGCGGTTAGGTTCACCAGAACCCTTACCAACGATCTTACGCAATTGGTCAGCTGCTGGTGGAGTCTTAGTTACGAATTCGAATGAACGGTCATCGAAAACTGAGATTTCAACAGGGATAGTTGAACCAGCTTGGTCCGCAGTCCGTGCGTTGAATTCCTTAGTAAATTGCGCGATGTTAATACCGGCTTGACCCAATGCAGGACCAACTGGTGGAGCTGGTGTTGCTTTGGCAGCGGCAATCTGCAATTTAACAACATTGATTACTTTTTTAGCCACGATATATTTCCTCCTCGTGTTGTGGTAGAGCGCAGCTTGAATGCTGCTTCCACGCATGTCTTTGACATACTTAACTATTTTAACAAAAAAACCATCCCCTGTAAAGGATAGTTGAAATTTTTAAAATTAATTTTGATTAAAAGTTAGTATCGATGTCGTCAAAGCCTAATTCAGTTGGTGTTTCCCGACCAAAGACTTCAACCGTTGCTTCAACTTCTTGCTTTTCAGCATCAATTGAGCGAACCACACCTTCCATACCATTGAAGGGACCAGCCACAATCTTGATAACTTGGCCAACTTCAAGGTCCAAGTCCACCGTTGCTTGACCAGTCATGCCCATCCGCTTCATCAACAAGTCAACTTCTTCTTGTAACAATGAATTAGGCTTTGATCCAGCACCGTGAGAACCCAAGAAACCAGTAACTCCTGGTGTGTTTCGAACAACATACCAAGCTTCATCGGTCATGTTCCCCTCTTGTGGTGTGGCCATTTCAACAAGGACATAACCTGGGAAATCGTTTTCGATTGACTTTTTCACTTCACCATCTTGAACGGTGGCAACTTCTTGTTCCGGAACTAAAATCCGAAAGATTTGGTTGGCCATGCCCATTGTTTGTGTCCGTGATTCCAAGTTTGCTTGGACCTTATGTTCGTAACCAGAATATGTGTGGACAACGAACCAAGCTTTTTCGATTTCTTCAGTCATAATTGATATTAGGGCAAATGCCCTCCTCCTTTAAGTGCAAATAAAAAAGAGTCGGCTGACTCTTCTAACTGCTTTAAGTATACTATAACCGGCCTTATCGTGCCAAGAAGAAATCAACTGCCTTTTGCAAAAGCCAGTCTGATGACCCGATAATAATGGCAAAGACGATTGAAATACTAATAACCGCAACCGACTCTTTGGTCGTCTGTTCCATTGAAAGCCATGAAACTTTACGCATTTCTGCGGCGACGTTTTTAAAATAAGTAATCATTATTTCAATACCTCACTTTGTTTCGCGGTGAAAAGTGTGTTTTCCACAATGGGGGCAAAACTTGTTAACTCCCAAGCGTTCAACCCGTCCCTTTGATAAGGTAACGGTATAATTTCTTGATCCACAGACCTCACAGGCCAGTGATGCTCTTTGACTTGGCATAATTTTACCTCACTAAGTGTCTATAATAGCATCTTTAATGCCATTTGACAACTTAGTGTTGGCGCAAATGCTTTAATAATAATTTTTTAAACCGATACGAAACCCGAATGACTGGTTCAGTTTGGGCCCCTGGTTGGTGGAGCTTTGGTCCCTGACCAATTAGGAAGGCAACAACCTTCCGATAATCGGCATTTTTAGGAATTGCCATTTCTTCGATTGCTGCTCGAGTAATGGCAATTTCTTCTGGATTATAATTTTCGGTCCTAATATCAATGCACGGCGCGTCTAAACCATTGTAGTACAACATTTTTTGCTCAATCCGCTTGTTTCGCGAGTACATTTCTCGCAGCCGATCAACAGCCTTATGGTGGAGAGCTGTCATGTAGTAAGTTGAAAATAACGCTCGATTATTTTGACAGTCATAGTGCTGAACACACCGCAACAAAACTTCTAAGGCGTCGGATTCCCAATCATCAGACCGGTAAGAACCATGTAAAAAATTAAAATAAATTTTAAAAGACAGACCCTTTAAATCATCATATAACAAGCTGTATGCTTCTTCATCACCTTGTTGTGCTGCAAGTAATGCCTTATGAATTCGTTCTTTCCTTGTGTTTGTGATCATTGAAGCCCTCCTAACGGCGGCTTCAATCAGCCACCTTAGCGAGGGTGTCGCGAACTAAATCCTTGATAAATCAACAAACTAGCGGCCACACTAGCATTCAATGATTGGACATGTCCAATCATTGGAATGGTTAGCATGCCATCAACTTGTTTCTTAAGTAATGGCGAAATGCCTTTGCCTTCGTTACCAATCACCAAAGCTGTTGCCCCTTTGGCATCCCAAGACCGATAGTCTTGTCCAGCCATATCGGTTCCAAAGACCCAGATACCACGTTCCTTGAGTGTCTTAACCGTTTGCACCAAGTTTGTTACTCGGCATACGGGAACGTGTTCAATGGCCCCAGTGGAACTTTTAGCAACCGTTCCTGTTAATTGAACGGCCCGACGCTTAGGAATAATAACACCGTGAATTCCGGCTGCATCAGCTGTTCTTAAAATTGATCCCAGATTATGGGGGTCTTCAATTTCATCTAAAATCAAGAAAAACGGTTCTTCGTTCTTTTCAGCTGCGTTAGCAAATAAATCATCAAGGCTAGCATATTCAAAGGCCGCAACAGACAAAACCAACCCTTGGTGATTACCACCATCGGCTAATTCATCTAATTTTGCTTTGGGGGCCTGTTGAATAACAATTCCTTGCGCTTTTGCTAGTTGACTAACTTCTCGTTCCACTCGGGGTTGTAGCCCTGGTTGCAACCAAAGTTTATTAATTGCTTTCTTTTGCTTCAGTGTCTCCACTACAGCATGATGGCCATAGACAAAGGCCGGTGTTTGTTCATCTGCTTTCATTGGTTTTCCCACTTTCAACTTGGATAAAAATCCATTCCATCATTTCGGTTAAACGTTCTTGCTGTTGCGATAAATACAGATAACCAATCATTGCCTCAACCCCCGTTGAGATTCGATAAGCAACAACATTTGTATTCTTCGCTTTTGTATACGACTTGGCATTGCGGCCTCGTTTAAAGTAAACCATTTCTTCATCATTCAAATAATGGTTTTCTTCCATCAACTGATATAAGGCAGCGTGTGCTTTTGCCGAAACATAGTCGCGCGACTTTTTTTGCAAGTCGTTTACCTTGGTTAACCCTAATGACACCAAATGATTGCGCACCGTGAGTTCATAAATCGCATCACCAATATAAGCTAGCGACAACCCATTCATTTGTTGATAGTCTAATTGTTCCATGTTTTTCCTTTTATTACGGTTCAACCTGGCTATTAACACCTTGACAATAACAGGGACAGCATTTTTTGCCAAGTCAAAACCCCGAATTTGCCATATTTTCGCTAAAAATTAGCATAAATGAACAATTCCAAACTTTTTCCTTGAAAATATCCCAAATTGCTTGGTATAAAAAGCGTGATTACCCTTTTTTATTTGCCAGCATGCCTTGAACCATGCGGATTCCCCACATAATTAGGAATCCGGCGATTAGTGCAGCAATCAAATGAATCGCAATTTCACCCTGCTTTTGAATCGGCCAGAATAGCAATGACGTAATTATCAAAACAAATGAAATCAACATTGCTTGCTTCCACTGCCCCCAAGTCGTTACCTGGTACTGGTTATGTGGGATTGACTTCGGGAAAAGTCGAAATTGCATTTGCTCCCCAATTGGGCAAAATGCAAATGCGTAAAAAATGGTAAAACAATAGACAAACCAGTTCGGATTGTATGGTTCATTACCACTTGCAAATTGTAAGCCTAGCAAGGCTAACAAAATTACTATCGCCCCTCCAAAGATTGACCACAACTTGGTTTTGCTTAATTTTTGAACCCAGGGGTTCCATTGAATTTCTACTTTTTTCATAATTGCCTCGTTTTAAAATCTATTTCTAGTCTACCGTACTCAGGCGCTTTGAACAATAAAAAAACCAGCTTTCGCTGGTTTTTCCCAAGAAATTAATCTTGGCCATCAATCGTGTGGGCAACGTCGTCCAAAGATTGAATGTCATCTGAATTTTCAGGTTGAGCAACAACTTCACCAACAACTTCAGGCTTAATCTTACGATATTCAGCCATTCCAGTTCCGGCAGGAATAATCTTACCAATGATAACATTTTCCTTCAATCCAACAAGTGGATCGTTCTTGCCACGGATAGCAGCATCAGTCAAGACACGAGTTGTTTCTTGGAATGATGCAGCTGACAAGAATGAATTAGTTTCCAAGGCAGCCTTAGTAATTCCAAGCAAGACTGGGCGAGCAGTCGCTGGAGTCTTGCCGGCGAACAAAGCTGGTTCGTTCGCACGCTTAAAGTCAGCAATATCCATCAAAGTTCCTGGCAACAAGTCAGTCTGACCTGGATCCATGATTCGGATCTTACGAAGCATTTGACGAATCATAACTTCGATGTGCTTGTCGGAAACTTCGATACCCTGCAAACGGTAAACCTTTTGGATTTCTGACAACATGTATGATTCTGCAGTCAAAGTGTCCGTAACGGCCAACAATTCCTTCGGATCGATTGGTCCTTCGTTGATGGCATCACCACGTTGGATCAAATCGCCTTCACCGAAGCGCATGCGGGCTGTCAAAGGCAAAGTATAAGTACGAGTATCAGTTTCACCCTCAATCGTAACTTCCTTTGTCCGTTCAGCTGGATTTTCTTCGATAGTCGTAATCTTACCTGTGACTTCAGAAATTTCAGCACGACCCTTAGGGATACGAGCTTCAACAATTTCCTGCACACGAGGCAAACCTTGCGTGATATCGTTTCCACCGGCAACTCCACCCATGTGGAAGTTACGCATGGTCAACTGCGTACCAGGTTCCCCAATTGATTGGGCGGCAACAGTACCAACGGCTTCACCAACTTCAACTTCTTCACCAGTGGCCAAGTTTCGTCCATAATCCAAGACAGAAACTCCGTGTTCAGTGGTTGAAGTAAAGACGGAACGAATAGTAACTTCTTCGATACCAGCTTGGTCAATCTTCTTAGCAGCATCTTCGTCAATCATTTCGTTACGAGCGACAATCTTTTCACCAGTTTCTGGATCAAAGACTGACTTCATTGCGTAACGACCAAGGATTCGGTCGTACAATGGTTCAACCAATGAGCTACCATCGATAATCGCACGAACAGCAACACCACGGTCAGAACCGTTGTCGTATTCACGGACGATAACATCTTGGGCAACATCGACCAAACGACGAGTCAAGTAACCTGAGTTGGCCGTCTTCAAGGCCGTATCAGACATACCCTTACGAGCACCGTGGGTTGAGATAAACATTTCCATAACAGTCAAACCGTCACGGAAGTTCGAAGTAACTGGCAATTCGATAATCTTACCACCAGGTCCAGCCATCAATCCACGCATTCCGGCCAACTGGACGAAGTTCGAAATGTTTCCTCGAGCCCCTGAATCCTGCATCATATAGATTGGGTTCTTAGGGTCGAAGGTTGCCATCAATTCGTCTTGAATCTTATCTTTGGCCTTTGACCAAACATCAACAACTCGTTGATAACGTTCTGAATCAGTAATCAATCCACGACGGAATTGCTTAGTGATTTGTTCAACTTCACTATGGGCGTCAGCCAAAATTTGAGGCTTGTCGGCCAATTCCGTAACATCGGTCATGGCAACAGTCAATCCAGATTGAGTTGAAATATCGTAACCCAAGTCCTTCATGCGGTCCAAAAGCAATGAAGTTTCAGTAACCTTGTAGCGCTTGTAAACTTCAGCAATGATATCTGACAAGAAGCCCTTCTTAAACGGCTTAATAATTTCACGGTTATCCAAGAAGTCATGAATGTCTTCTCCGGCTTCCATGAAGAAGTCGTCTGAAAGTCCCTTGAAGTTATCGTCAGAAGGTTCGTTGATATAAGGGAATTCTGTTGGCAAGATTTCGTTGAAGAGCAACTTACCAACTGATGTCACCATAATCTTAGTGCGTTGGTCAGCCGTAAATGGCTTTTCTTCAGGGAATGATGCTGTCTGAATTCCAACACGAGTATGATAGTGCACAAACTTGTTTTCAAAGGCCAAACGGGCTTCGTCAACAGATGAGAAAATCATACCTTCGCCTTCACGACCTTCTTCTTCAGTCGTCAAGTAGTAGTTACCAATCACCATATCCTGTGAAGGAGCAACGATTGGCTTTCCATCCTTAGGAGCCAAGATGTGACCTGCAGCAAGCATCAACAAACGCGCTTCAGCTTGAGCTTCATCAGACAAAGGCACGTGAATGGCCATCTGATCACCATCGAAATCGGCGTTATAGGCTTCACAGATCAATGGGTGCAAACGCATCGCCTTACCAGAAACCAAAACTGGTTCAAAGGCCTGGATTCCAAGACGGTGCAATGTAGGTGCTCGGTTCAAAAGAACTGGGTGTTCCTTGATTACATCTTCCAAAACATCCATGACATCTTCATCAGCCTTGTCAATCTTACGCTTAGCTGACTTAACGTTGCCTGCAAGGCCACGCTTCGTCAATTCGCGCATGATGAATGGGCGGAACAATTCGATTGCCATTGGACGAGGCAAGCCCATTTGGTTCATCTTCAAGAATGGACCAACATCGATAACTGAACGACCAGAATAATCGACACGCTTACCAAGCAAGTTTTGACGGAAACGTCCTTGCTTTCCCTTCAACATGTGAGACAAAGACTTCAATGGTCGGTTACCTGGTCCAGAAACTGGACGGCCACGACGACCGTTATCCATCAAAGCATCAACGGCTTCTTGCAACATCCGCTTTTCGTTTTGAACGATGATGCCAGGAGCATGCAAGTCGAACAATCGCTTTAAACGGTTGTTACGGTTGATAACACGACGGTACAAATCGTTCAAATCAGAAGTGGCGAAACGGCCACCTTCTAATTGAACCATTGGACGCAAGTCAGGTGGGATAACAGGGATAACATCCATGACCATCCACTCTGGCTTGTTGTCTGATTGCAAGAAGGCCTCAATAATATCCAAACGACGAACCGCACGGACACGCTTTTGACCAGTTGCTTCTTGCAATTCGTGCTTCAAAGCATCGGCTTCGCCGGCCAAATCAACATTAGCCAACAATTCCTTAACAGCTTCGGCACCCATGCCAGCCTTAAAGTTAGCACCGAATTCCTTCTTGTAGTCACGATACTCACGTTCCGTCAACAATTGCTTCTTTTCAACGGGTGCTTCCCCTGGTTCAACCACGACATAAGAAGCGAAATAGATAATTTCTTCCAATGAGCGGGGTGACATATCCAAGACCAATCCCATTCGTGAAGGGATTCCCTTGAAGTACCAGATGTGGGTTACAGGAGCAGCTAATTCAATGTGCCCCATGCGTTCGCGACGAACCTTGGCTGAAGTAACTTCAACACCACAGCGGTCACAGACGATTCCCTTATAACGGATGCGCTTGTACTTTCCACAGGCACATTCGTAATCCTTAGTTGGACCAAAGATTCGTTCATCAAACAAGCCATCTTTTTCGGGCTTGAGAGTTCGATAGTTAATCGTTTCAGGCTTCTTGACTTCTCCATGAGACCAGTCATGGATTTGATCAGGTGAGGCCAGACCGATTTGCATACTTTCGAACTTATTAACATCGATTGCCATCTATTCGGTCACCTTTCTTTAATTATTCTTGTTCATCAGTTGGGGCAACCGGAGTTGCTTCATCCCCAACCTTATCAAAGGCTACCTTAACTTCTTCATCATCACGGTTAAGCAAATCAGGGTTTGTTCGAGCCAACTTTTCCAAAGCATCAACAGGCAAGACTGAGTCGTCTTCGTCCATTTGCTTCAATTGAACTGCTTCACCAGTTTGGTCCAAGACACGCATGTCAAGTCCCAAGGCTTGCAATTCCTTCACCAAAACTCGGAATGATTCCGGCACACCTGGCTTAGGGATTGCTTCGCCCTTGATGATTGATTCATAAACCTTAACACGGCCAGCAACGTCATCCGACTTGTAAGTCAAGATTTCTTGCAAAGTATAAGCGGCACCATAAGCTTCCAGTGCCCAAACTTCCATTTCTCCGAAACGCTGTCCACCGAATTGAGCTTTTCCACCCAAAGGCTGTTGTGTAACAAGAGAGTAAGGGCCGATTGACCGGGCGTGAATCTTGTCGTCGACCATGTGGGCCAACTTCATATAGTGCATCACACCAACGGCAACGCGCTTGTCGAAGGCTTCACCAGTTTGTCCATCATAAACAACAGACTTACCATCTTGTGGCAAACCAGCTTCGGCCAATGCTTCTTCGATTTCATCATCAGAAGCACCATCAAAGACAGGAGAAGCAACGTGGATGCCTAACTTCTTAGCGGCAAAACCAAGGTGCAATTCCAAAACCTGCCCAATGTTCATACGTGATGGCACACCCATGGGTGAAAGCAAGATATCAATTGGAGTTCCATCTGGCATGTATGGCATGTCTTCTTCAGGAACAACGACTGAAACAGTACCCTTGTTTCCGTGACGACCGGCCATCTTGTCACCAACTTGAATCTTACGCTTTTGCGCAATATAAACACGAACCATCATGTTAACCCCTGGGGCCAACTCATCACCATTTTCAGGTGTGTAGATGCGGACAGATTGAACAACCCCGCCACCACCGTGCGGAACCTTCAAAGAAGTATCGCGAACTTCGCGAGCTTTTTCTCCAAAGATGGCATGGAGCAAACGTTCTTCGGCTGACAAATCAGTCACACCCTTTGGTGTCACCTTACCAACCAAGATGTCGCCGTCCTTAACTTCGGCACCAATCCGGATAATTCCGTTTTCGTCCAAGTCTTTAAGTTGTTCTTCCCCAGTGTTAGGGATTTCACGGGTAATTTCTTCAGGGCCAAGTTTTGTATCACGAGCCTCTGAATCATATTCTTCGATGTGAATTGATGTATAAACATCTTCACGGACCAAACGTTCGTTCAAAACGATGGCATCTTCGAAGTTATAACCGTGCCAAGTCATAAAGGCGATTAATGGGTTTTGACCCAAGGCTAATTCACCCTTTTCCATTGAAGGTCCATCGGCCAATACTTGATCGGCATCGATTTGTTCTCCAACCTTAACAATTGGCTTTTGGTTATAGTTCTTACCACCGTTTGAACGGCGGAACTTCATCAATTCGTAGGTATCCAATTGACCATCTTCACGACGGACACGAATTTCCTTGGCATCAACGTATTCAACTTCACCACCGGCAGTTGAGATAATAGCAGCACCAGAATCGTGGGCAGCCTTATATTCAACACCAGTACCAACGATTGGTGCATGAGGGTCAAGCAAAGGAACGGCCTGACGCTGCATGTTGGCTCCCATCAAGGCACGGTTGGAATCATCGTTTTCCAAGAAAGGAATAACAGATGTTCCAACAGAAACAACTTGCTTAGGGGAAACATCGACATAATCAATCTTGTCGACTGGTGTTTCAACGTTTTCTTCACCAAAACGAGCCATGGCTGTCTTGTGGATGAATGAACCATCGTCTTCCAATTCCGTGTTGGCTTGGGCAACGATGTAGTTGTCTTCTTCATCGGCAGTTAGGTAATCAATCTTTTCGGTAACCTTGTGGGTTCCCCAATCAACACGACGGTATGGTGTTTCAATGAAACCATACTTGTTGATACGACCATAAGTGGCCAAAGAGTTAATCAAACCGATGTTAGGACCTTCTGGCGTTTCAATCGGATCAATTCGACCATAGTGAGTATAGTGAACATCTCGAACTTCAACACCGGCACGGTCACGAGTCAAACCACCAGGGCCAAGGGCTGACAAACGACGCTTGTGGTTCATTTCACCCAATGGGTTAGTCTGATCCATGAACTGTGAAAGCTGTGATGAACCAAAGAATTCCTTCACAGCCGCCACAACTGGACGAATGTTAATTAATTGTTGTGGTGTTACAGTAGCTGCGTCTTGGATTGACATCCGTTCGCGAACCACACGTTCCATCCGAGTCAAACCGATACGGAATTGGTTTTGCAACAATTCACCAACTGAACGAATACGACGGTTACCCAAGTGATCGATATCATCAACTTGACCAACACCTTCTTGCAAGTTCAAGAAGTAGTTCATACCAGCCAAGATATCGGCTGGGCGAACGTTATGTTCGTTTTCAGGCAAGTGACCGTTACCAATCAAGAGCAAAGTCTTGTCGGGGTTTTCTGGTGATTCAATCTTAATCTTTTGCAAGATAACTTCGTCTTCTAAGACGGCATCACCAGATGGTGTATAAGTAACCGTCTTAAAGTCAGGGTTATCCAAGAATGGTGCTAACTTAGCCATAACAGCCTTATCAACAACCGTTCCCTTTTCGGCAATGATTTCACCTGAATCAGGGTCAGCCAAAGTTTCGGCCAAAGTTTGGTTTAACAAGCGCGTCTTCAAAGACAACTTCTTGTTAATCTTGTAACGACCAACCGGTGCCAAATCATAACGCTTTGGATCGAAGAAACGAGCGACCAAAAGTGCTCGTGATGAATCCGCCGTCTTTGGTTCTCCCGGACGTAGTCGTTCGTAGATGTCCTTCAATGATTCTTCAACACGGGAATCGGACATGTTCTTGTGAACGTCCTTTTCCAAAGTCATGTTCAAGGCATCATAGCTGTCTGAGAAGATATCAATGATATCTGAGTCAGAACCAAAACCAAGTGAACGAATCAATTCAGTCATCAACAACTTACGAGTACGGTCGATGCGGACGTTGGCAATCCCCTTCGCATCCGTTTCGTATTCCAACCAAGCTCCCCGGTTAGGGATAACAGTTGTACCAAAGTGTGGACGACCGTTCTTGTCAGCTTCTTGGTTGTAGTAGATTCCAGGTGAACGAACCAACTGAGAAACGATAACTCGTTCTGCTCCGTTGATAATGAATGTTCCTTGTTCCGTCATCAATGGGAAGTCACCAAAGAAAACGTCTTGGGACTTGATTTCACCAGTTTCATGGTTCGTCAAGCGCAAAGTTACGTGCAAGGGTGCAGAGTAGTTTGCATCGTGTTCACGGGCTTCATCGATGTTGTACTTTGGTTCCATCAATTGATAGTCCACGTACTCCAAAGAGAGCTTACCCTGGAAGTCTTCGATTGGCATGATGTCGTTAAACATCTCCTTGATTCCTTCATCTAAGAACCATTGGTAGGATGCCAGTTGTACCTCGATCAAATTTGGAAGATCCAACACTTCTTTAATGCTGGCATATGATCGACGGGTACGGTATTTACCATAATTTACTAAATGTCCTGCCACAGTATCACCTCGTCTATATTTCACTGTTCGAGCAAATAAAATATTACATTTTGATTACATTTTCCATTTTCCTTCGTTTTTCCGGCCAAAAAGGCACAAAAAAAGCAAGCCTCGCACCTCGTGATAAGGAGCGGGCATTGCTATTATGAAGGCTTTTATGGACAAGAGATCACAAATGCCGTATTTATTTACAGTGCTTCTGTTAATAATTATACGGGTATTTTCAAAAATTGCAAGTCTTAGCCACTGCTACGACTGGCATTTTGACCATTCTTTACCATATTATAATTTAGGTCATATTATTATAAATTCAATTTTATATGAATAAGAAAGAGACTAAGTTAACTCTCAATAACTTAGTCTCTTTCTTCAAACTTGGAAATCTATGTATAGATTAACTGGAACAACACATCGAACATCAAGCGACCAACAATTTTTCGGTAGTGTCTCTCTTCACTACAAAATTTCAAAAATATGTCAGTATCACAATAGTTACATTTTACCGATAAATGTACTTATACTTCAACCGCTTTTGGTTGTCACTCGTTAACTTGACCCGTTCAAACCTCTTTGAAACATTTGGTGCTATACTGGGAGTAATTAATTAAAGTTAGCAGGTGCCTATGGATAACCCTTCTCCCCTCACAACAGAACGAATTTTTCATGCCTATTTACAGGTTGCCCGTCATGCCGACAACCCAAAGGACATCTCTTTGGCTAAAATTGCCGAAGTGTTGGGAGTCTCCCGTCAGGCCATCTACAAAAATCATTTCCAAAATATCAACGAGTTGACGCAATCCCTGCATTACTACGTCGATAATAAACCCTTTCAAGCCATGAAACGGTTCGTCAAACACCAAGAGAGTTACGACCTGCCAGAGTTATTAAATTTTTTTGCCGAGGAAATCATCCCCAACCTCTATGAAAAGCATGACTTTTTAGGGGTCTTCTACTCCCACGTTGCTGACCCGGCTTGGCGCCCCTACCTCAACAAGCAATACGTTGACCTCTTAATGCCCTACTATGAAGGTGCAGATGGCAACGTCCACGGCCTCACGTCCAAAACGCTCGCTGAGCTAACCATCAATTCCGTTATGGCCGCTATCAGTGTCTGGCTCACGGAAGATGAACCCGTTCCACCAGAAGTCTTTTCTGAAAGGTTCTTATTCCTCTTTACCCATTCACTGGTGGATTTGGCGAAAAAAGAATAAAACATTGTCAATTGGTGATTATCACCAAAAAGCCGATGAGATTATATAATCTCATCGGCTTTTTT
>NZ_DF967985.1 GCF_001047075.2 Fructobacillus ficulneus | reverse complement strand
CCGTTTCCCGTTTCCCGTTTCCCGTTTCCCGTTTCCCGTTTCCCTTATTTTTCATGGCCAAAACAAATATTGCGAATATTTTTTTCAGACAATCAAAAAAAGAGTTAATGCCGGTTACTATTCAGCATTAACTCTAAAAACAAAATAATATTCATTTAATTTTCAGCCTTTGAATCCAAATCGATTTGATCCAATGGAATCAACTTTGATTTCTTAGTAATCTTATAAACGATATAAGGAATCACAAAGATTGGCACTGAAAGGTAAGTGATACCAATCTCTTCCCAATCAAAGTGGGCAAATGAACTTGGGTCCTGAAGGACGATGACCAAAATAGAAAGTGTCAAAGCCAAGATTGGTCCAAATGGGAACCACTTAGCACGGTAAGTTAAGGCATTCAAATCCTTACCTTGACGGACGTAGGCGCGACGGAAGCGGAGGTGGGCAATTGCAATTCCCATCCAAGCAATAAACCCAGTCAAACCAGAGGCCCCAACCAGCCAGGTATAGGCTTCGTTACCACCCTTAACGTCAGACAAGAAGGCAAACATTCCCACCAAGACAGTCACAACCAAGGCGGCCACGGGGACCCCTTGCTTTGACAACTTAGCAAAAATCTTTGGTGCTTGGCCCTTCTTGGCCAAAGCATAAAGCGTTCGCGTTGAGGCATAAGTACCTGAGTTCGCTGATGAAATGATTGAAGTTAGGATAACCGCATTCATCAAAGAAGCCGCAAAGGCAATTCCTGCATTTTTGAAGACGATAGTAAATGGTGAAACCGTGATGTCGTTATTGTTCGCAGCAGATAACAAACGGGGATCGTTGTAGTAAACCAATGCCGAAATAATGAAGATAGCACCGATGTAAAACAACAGGATCCGCCAGAAGACAGAGTTAATCGCCTTTGGCACTGATTCTTTGGCATTTTCAGCTTCTCCAGCTGTGATTCCAACTAGTTCTGTTCCCTGGAAAGAGAAACCAGCAACAACAAAGACTGACAAGATTCCTTGCCAACCACCAACATAACCATGGTGACCGACAGTCAAGTTATCCATCACGTTAACCTTAGAATGAATAACACCAAAAATTGTGGCAATTCCAATGACTAAGAAGAAGATAATCGTCACAACTTTAATCAATGAAAGCCAGAATTCTGTTTCACCAAAAGTTGAAACCGTAAAGAGGTTCAACAAGAAGATAAAGGTCAAAGCGACGGCTGAAAAAATCCAGGCCGGCACACCGGGTAACCAGTATTGGGCCACCAAACCAACTGCAACCGTATCAACGGCTAGGGTAATCGCCCAGTTAAACCAATAGTTCCATCCAAGGGCGAAGCCCATTGCGGGTTCCACGAACCGGCCACCATATTCTGAAAATGAACCTGAGGTTGGCATAAAGGTCGCCATTTCACCCAATGATGTCATCAGGAAGTAGACCATGATTCCAATGGCCAAGTAGGCTGTTAGTGCGCCCATTGGTCCAGCTTGAGAAACCGTTGCTCCAGAAGCTAAGAAGAGCCCCGTCCCGATTGATCCACCCAAGGCAATCATCGACACGTGACGAGTCTTCAATTGTTGCTTAATTGTGTTTTCTTGTTCAGCCATTTGCATGACTCCTTTATTGTAATTACAAACAATAAAAAACCTACTTTTTGTCACAAAACAAAAAGCAGGCGTTAATTCGTTCAATAATGATAGCAATGAATTAGCAAAGCGCACCGTTAAAAACGACAGTCCGTCGAATTTTCTTCGACGTCCCAAGATAGTCCCAACCAGGGATTTATCTTTCGGCAACCGCACCTTTCAGCCTAGGTCAAAGTCTTGGTGGACTCACTAGGCTTACTGATCTTGGTTGCAACCTCTTTGTTTGTTAAATTTATCTTAGCAAAATTAAATCTTACCGTCAACCGCAAAAATACTTAGCCACGCTTTAGCATTCTTTAAGTATAATTTCATTGCGAAACGAGCAAAGACATATGACAGCAAGATTGATCCAACTGCCGTTGTAAAGGACAAATCATAGTTAACAATCTTATTACCGGCAACCATGATCCATAACAAAACCATAGTTTTACCAATTAAAAACTTGAGCCAACCCGCGGAACGAATTTTCTTAACAATAATATTTTGGATTTCACAAAATAAGAGGCCCCACATGCCTAGTGTTAAATCAGGCATTGTTTGGTTGAACGAGGGCCCGTTTGACCATGAAAAAAAGACCAAAACGGAAGTTAACAGCATCAGCAAAAAGAATGCCGTTGCAATTACAACTACCCACCACGAGCCGACTTTAAAACCAAGGTAGCGGATAAAAAAGGCCCATAAAATCGTGGCCAACCAGGCTACCCATAGAGAACTGAAAAAATCAGCTGGGCCAGCCAAGAAGTAAAGGCTTTTAGCCACTTCTTGTGCTGCAATTGCAAATATTGCATCAAAAACCTCTAATAAAGAGCTATTGAAACGCAGCATGACAGCCAGCACAATGAAGATTAGCAGATAAATTTTACCCAATAAGGGTCTTTTTCCAAGCGGTGAGATTAACAATTCGCGGTCCTTTCGACAAAAAGATTACAAGTATATCTTTTACAAATTCTAAGTCAATCTACACTAAAAAGCAAAAAAAGTTCATAATTTTTTGTACTTTCAATCAAAATAGTTAATGCCCATGGCTGCGCGAACTTCTTGCATTGTTGCTTCAGCACGTTGATTAGCCTTGTCAGAACCGTCCTTCAACATGGCCAAAACTTGGTCCATGTTTTGTGCATATTCAATGCGTCGTTCCCGAATCGGTGCCAATTCTGCATCCATTACTTCTAACAAGTGCTTTTTGATTTTCATATCGCCCAAACCACCAGCTTGGTATTGGTCTTTAAGGTCCTGAACGCGGGCTTGGTCAGGATCGAAAATATCAAGGTAAGTGAAGACAACGTTTCCTTCAACATGACCTGGGTCTTCGACGCGAATATGAGTTGGGTCGGTATACATTGACTTTACTTTTTTAGCAACAGTATCGGCATCATCTGACAAATAAATGCCGTTATTCAAAGATTTTGACATCTTGGCATTGCCGTCAATTCCAGGAAGGCGGCCCTGTCCCTTTGGTGGGAAGACTCCCTCTGGTTCAACGAAGACGTTCGTTTGGTAGGCATTATTAAATGAACGAACTAATTCACGGGTTTGTTCAATCATCGGTTGTTGGTCATCACCAACCGGAACCTTGGTCGCCTTAAAAATCGTGATATCAGCAGCCTGTGAAACTGGATAAGTCAAGAAACCGGCTGGCAAGCTTTCACCGAAGCCCTTTTGCTTAATTTCTGTTTTCACAGTTGGATTGCGTTCCAATCGTCCTAATGAAACCAAGTTCATATAGTACATGGTCAATTCAGCCAAAGCTGGAATTTGTGATTGGACAAAAATCGTTGATTTACTTGGGTCTAAGCCAACCGCCAAGTAATCTAAGGCAACTTCCGCCAAAGATTGTTGAATCTTTTGGGGGTCGCGAGCATTATCAGTGAAGGCTTGAGTATCAGCAATCATGATATAGGGGTCGTACTCGCCTGAGTTTTGCATTGCTACACGGTTTTTTAATGAACCAATGTAATGTCCAATGTGGAGTTTACCGGTTGGTCGGTCTCCTGTTAAATAAATTTCGTTTTCCATATTCCATTCATCTCTTTCTCGTATTCACACTACTTATTATAACGAAACCAGACTAAACTTGCAGAATTCTTGTATTATTGGTATATTATGAGAAAAGAATTAAGTTCTTTTCATCAAAAAGGGGGATTTATAATGAAATATGCAGTAGTTGGTGCTGGGGCCATGGGCCTACGTTACGGTTTGTTGCTTCAAGAAGAAGCTGGTCTCGATGTTGATTTCGTCGAACCAACACAGGCTTCTCTTGATCGTATCCACGAACAAGGTGATCAAGTTTACCGGTCAGTTGACCATGAAGATCGCACCCTCGTTCCCGTCAAGGCCTTCTCACCAGAAGAATATGATGGTAACCCCGATGTATGGATTTTCTTTATGAAGCAAATGCAATTGGCAGATGCCTTGAAGCGTTTGGCTCCTAAGTTTGCTAAGGGTCAAACTGCCTTAGGTGCCATGAATGGTATGGGTCACATCGAAAAGTTGCAAAAATACTTTGATGATGAGCATATCATTGGTGGAACAGCCATGATTGCCACCATTTTGAATGATTATGGCGATGTTGATTTTATTGGAAAGACTTCTTCAGTCTATGCCAACAAAACCGAACAACCATCTGAAGTGATGGACAAGGTCCAAGCAGACTTCCAGGCTGCCGGAATTAACCCCTCATACTCAGAAAACTTCATGGGAACCTTGTTGACGAAGGTTGCTTTCAACGCTGTTGAAAACTCAATCGCTACAATGTTCCAAGCCCGCATGGGTCACTTGATTCAATATAAGGACTTCGTTAGTGGTATCGCTGCCCCACTTGTGGCAGAAGTATACGCTGGAACTAAAGCTGCTGGTATTGAATTGATTGAAACCGAACAAGAAATGTTGGAACAAGTCGACTATGTTTCTCGTGTCGGTAACCCTCTTCACTTCCCTTCAATGTACCAAGACTTCGTTAAGGGGCGTGAAACCGAGGTTGACTATATCAATGGTTACTTGGCTGACTTAGCTGAAAACAATGGTGTGCCAGCCCCTAACCAACGTTTGATTACAAACTTGGTTCACTTGGCCGAAGCCATGCGTGAATTCAACCCACCTGTTAACCAATTGATCCAACCTAAGAAGCAAAACGCATAACCTTTATTAACCGTTTGAGCGACTAACGTTCAGGCGGTTTTTTATTTTTAGGCAATAAAAAAGCCGCAACCGAAGTTGCGACTTGATTATAGCTCGCGAGAGAATCGAACTCTCGATTCCGCCGTGAAAGGGCAGCGTCTTAGCCACTTGACCAGCGAGCCATGGTCAGTTGTTGTCATGAATCTCTCCTTGACAACTATTATATTATAGCAAGACCACCATTCGTCGTCAACAACTATTTTAATTTTAATTGAAAATTTGTTTTTGCTTGTCCTTTTCAGCGCTAATTACTCGATTTCGACTGTCTTTTCTAAGACAATCACAAAATTCAACAATGACTAGAACAAAATGTTTGCTCACATCTAACATCATCAATACTAAAAACACTACTAATGTCAGCCATTCAATCATGTCCAAAACTTTAATAACATCTGTCTGGCTTTTCCTCACTTTCAGCAATAAAAAAAGATAAGAATTTCTCCTCATCTTAATTATTTAGCATCGTATTAGGATGTTAAAATTCTAAATTTAATACCAACCAGTTTGCAAATGGTGGGCCAAAGCAGCTTCAGCAGAACCATAACGGGCTGAGATGTAAGCCTTCATGGCTTGCAATTGGTCTTGGTAATCCGTTGAGTTACCACCATAAACTGCACGAGCTTGTGGCGACAATTGACCCAAACCGAAGTAGATGCCATTACGAGCATTCACATTGCCAGAAGATTCCTTCATAATCAATGTCTGCAAGGCTTGGTCTTCACTTTGGTTCGAAGCCGTTTGCGTTGGTTGAGCGGCTTGAGTTGTGGCACTCGGTGTTGCCTGAGTACTTTGTGCAGGTGCTTGTGACTGGCTTTGCGGTGCCTGTGACTCACTTTGAGATGTCGGAGCCTGTGATTGACTCTGGCTAGTTGCACTTTGTGCAGGTGCTTGAGCAGTCCCTGCTACTTGCAATGTTTGACCAACAAAAATTTGATCAGCATTCGTGATGTTGTTTTGTTGAGCTAATGTCCCAACAGCAACATTAAAACGTTGGGCCAATGACCACAGCGTATCTCCGGCTTGCACTTGGTATGAACCATTTGCAGGTGTAGTAGCTGCCGTACTCGTGGCTGTAGCACTTGTACTTTGATTTTGATTAGTATCAGCACTTGTAACACCAATCATCAATTCTTGTCCTTGATAAATTCGATCAACGTTTGTGATTTGATTATCTTGGGCCAATTGGCTAACCGTTGTGTGGAATTGATTGGCAACAGCCGTCAGAGTTTCTCCGGCTGTGACAGTGTGTTTTTGAACTTGGTCAGCACTGGCAGCTTGATGACCTGCAACAACAGACCCCAATAAGCCAGCGGCCAATAACATTTGTTTTTTTACTTTCATTAATTGTATCCCCCCTCTTTTAACAGAGTTAATTTTCATTATATTAAAATCCGAAATCGTCATATAACTACATAGTAACGCATTTGTTGTTCAAATGATACATTAACAAATGAAAAAAAGCAAATAAAAAAGGAGCTAGGTCTCCCTAACTCCCTTATTGGTCTTAACGACCAGACTTAATTGAGGCAACGTGAATACGGTTGACGGCACGCATCAAAGCGACACGGGCTGCATCCATTTCATGTTGGTTCTTGACCTCTTGTGCATGGGACAAACGTTCCTCGGCGCGCTTACGAGCGCTTTCCGCACGGTCAACATCAATATTGTCAGCAACTTCCGCACTGTCGGCAATGACTGTCAACAAGTTATTCGAAAATTCTGCTACCCCACCGTTAACGGCGAGGGATTTTGATACATCATCTTTTTTGACAAGCAATTCGTCAATGGCCATGGCGGCCAAGATTGGCTCATGACCGGCCATAACACCTAATTGGCCTCCCTGTGTATTAATCACAGCGATTTCAACTTGGTCTTGGTCGTAGACTTGTCCTTCGGGCGTCACAATTTTCACTGTGATACCGTTTGAGCTTTGTACTTCATCAGCCATGGATTACCCCCTTATTGGGCCATCGTCTTGGCCTTGTCAACCACTTGTTCGATAGCTCCAACGTTACGGAAGGCATCTTCAGGCAATGTGTCATACTTACCATCCAAGATTGCCTTAAATGAACGTACTGTTTCAGCAACAGGTACATATTCACCGTTAACACCCGTAAAGGTTTCGGCAACAGAGAATGGTTGTGACAAGAAGAATTGAATACGACGAGCACGGTTAACAGTAACCTTTTCTTCGTCTGACAATTCATCCATACCCAAGATAGCAATAATATCTTGCAATTCACGGTAACGTTGCAAAGTACGTTGTACTTCAGTGGCTACTTCATAGTGTTCTTGACCAACAACTTGTGGGTCAAGGGCTGAAGAAGTTGAAGCCAATGGATCAACGGCAGGGTAAATACCTTGCTGTGTCAATGAACGTTCCAAGTTGGTTGTAGCATCCAAGTGGGCGAAAGTCGTTGCAGGAGCCGGATCAGTATAATCATCGGCAGGCACATAAACGGCTTGGATTGAAGTAACGGCACCCTTCTTAGTAGAAGTGATTCGTTCTTGCAAACGTCCCATTTCAGAAGCCAAAGTTGGCTGGTAACCAACGGCTGAAGGAATACGACCCAAAAGGGCTGAAACTTCAGAACCAGCTTGTGTGAAACGATAGATGTTATCGATAAAGAGCAAAACGTCCTTACCTTCGTTGTCACGGAATGATTCGGCCATTGTCAAACCAGTCAAGGCAACACGCATACGCGCACCAGGAGGTTCGTTCATTTGACCATAAACCATGGCAGTTTGCTTCAAAACGCCAGATTCCTTCATTTCGTGGTACATGTCATTACCTTCACGGGTACGTTCCCCGACACCTGTAAAGACAGAAATACCATTATGCCCTTGGGCAATGTTGTGGATCAATTCTTGAATCAGAACAGTTTTTCCAACTCCGGCTCCACCAAAGAGCCCAATCTTTCCACCACGGATATATGGAGCCAAAAGGTCAATAACCTTAATTCCGGTTTCCAAAATTTCCGTTGACGTTGCGAGTTCATCAAACGCAGGAGCTTGACGGTGAATAGGGTCGCGTTCGACTGAAGCGTCGATTGCACCATTGTTATCCACTGGTTCTCCCAAAACGTTGAAGACCCGACCCAAAGTAGCTTCCCCAACGGGAACTTCAATGGGCTTACCGGTATCAGTTACGGCCATGCCGCGTTGCAATCCATCGGTTGAGTCCATGGCAATAGTACGGACAACTCCGTTACCCAAAGCCAAAGAAACTTCAACCGTTAATGTTTTGTCAGATCCCAAATCAACCAACAAGGCGTTGTTGATTTCAGGAACAACTTGCCCTTCTTCAAAGGCAACATCAACAACTGGACCGATCACTTGTACGACTTTTCCAGTAGTCATCGTTGTTTCCTTTCAAATTCAAACGTTTACGTAGCATGTGCTCGTAAAGACGTCGTTATAAACTTATTCCAAAGCAACCAAACCACCGGTAATTTCGGTGATTTCAGTTGTGATTTGGGCCTGTCGGGCTCGGTTATATTGCAAGTCCAAAGTACCAATCAAATCATCAGCTGAGTCGGTTGCAGATGACATCGCCGTTGATGAGGCCGCATGTTCTGTCGTCTTTGCATCCAATACGGCTTCAAAAACCAATGATTGGATGTATTGTGGCAAAACAACGTTCAAAACCGCCGTTGAATCAGGTTCGGAGTCATAAGCAGATTGAATATCGTATTCTTTTGCTTTTCCTTCGTTTTCTTCTTCAACTTGTTCCAAGGCATCCTTGGTCAAAGGCAAGAGTTGAACATTTCTTTGTTCAGATTCCAAACGGTTCACAAAGTGATTGTAAACCAAGTGGAGTGAATCAAAGGCTTCCGCTTCATATAATGAAAGAACCGTCTTCAAAAGTTGACGAATTTCATTATAGGTTGGGATATCTGAAATACCGCGGTGTTCCAAGGCAATGGAGAAACCACGGTTCTTATAAAAGTCCGCTCCGTTTCCACCAATTGCCAGAATCACAGTATTATCTTTGTTTAAGTTGTGCTTTTCCATCAAGGCATTTGTTTCCTTGATGATGTTTGCGTTATAAGACCCAACCAAACCACGGTCAGAGGTCACAAGCAAAATTCCTGTCTTTTTGACTGGTCGCTTAGCAACCATTGGCAAATGCGCAGAATCTACATTATCCAGCACGTGGGCCTCAATTAAATGAGAGACCACTGCCTTCAACCGGTTAGCATATTCATGGTAACCAGTTGTAGAGTTTTGAATCTTGCTGAGCTTAGCAGTTGAAACCAACTGCATGGCTGATGTAATCTGCCGAGTGTTCTTTGTTGAGCCAATTCGACGCTTAATATCTTGTAAAGAAGCCATGTTGCCTCCTCTTATTGGTCAACTGAGCCAGCAAAGCCATCCTTAAAGCTCTTCACTGCAGCATCCATCTTTGCTTCATCAGGAAGGGCTTGTGTTTGAACGATTTCGTCCAACAAGGCCTTTTGACTAGCATCCAAGTATGAAATGAATTCATCTTGGAAACGTTGCAAGTCTTCGACAGCAACATCATCCAAGAATGAATGCGTCAAAGCATACAATACGAAGACTTGGTGTTGAACTGACATTGGAGCATGCAAAGGTTGCTTCAAAATTTCGACCGTTCGCTTACCACGGTTCAACTTAGCTTGCGTTGCCGCATCCAAATCTGAACCGAACTGAGCAAAGGATTCCAATTCACGGAAGGAAGCTAAGTCCAAACGCAAAGTACCAGAAACCTTCTTCATGGCCTTAATTTGAGCATCTCCACCAACACGAGAAACTGAAGTTCCGGCATCGATGGCTGGACGAACACCAGCATAGAACTGGTCAGCATCCAAGAAAATCTGTCCATCGGTAATCGAAATTACGTTGGTAGGGATATAAGCTGAAACATCTCCAGCTTGCGTTTCAATGATTGGCAAAGCCGTCATTGACCCACCACCAAGTTCGTCTGACAACTTGGCTGCACGTTCTAGCAAACGTGAGTGCAAGTAGAAGACATCACCAGGGTAGGCTTCACGTCCAGGCGGACGACGCAAAATCAAAGATATTTCACGGTAAGCCGTAGCTTGCTTTGACAAGTCATCGAAGACGATCAAAACATGCTTGCCGTTGTACATGAATTCTTCACCCATGGCTGCACCGGCATAAGGAGCCAAGTACAACAAAGCGGCAGCTTCTGAAGGGCCGGCATTAACTACAATTGTGTAGTCCATGGCACCCATTTGCTTCAAAGTTTCAACTTGTTCACGAACAGTTGAATCCTTTTGACCAATAGCGACATAAACAACGATCATGTCTTGGTCTTTTTGGTTCAAAATTGTATCGATGGCAACTGAAGTCTTTCCAGTCTTACGGTCACCAATGATCAATTCACGTTGTCCACGACCAATTGGAACCAAGGCATCGATGGCCTTGATACCAGTCTGCAAAGGTTCTGAAACGGACTTACGTTCCATAACCCCGGGAGCCTTAACTTCGACTGGTCGCGTTTTTGTTGTTTTTAAGTCGCCTAATCCGTCAATGGGTTGTCCCAATGCGTTAACGACACGCCCGATAAGTTCTTCACCAACTGGCACTTCCATGATGTGTCCAGTTCGCTTAACTGTATCACCTTGGCGAATTCCATCAGAACTACCCAAAACGATAATTCCAACTTCACTTTCTTCCAAGTTTTGGACCATACCGAACACGTTGTTGTTAAATTCAACAAGTTCACCAGAAACAGCATTTGCCAAGCCAGTAGCTCGAGCAACACCATCTCCAATATAAGTAACAGTTCCAATTTCTTCTACAGTCAGTTTTGTGTCGAACTTTTCGAGCTGTTGCTTAATTAAAGCAGAAATCTCTTCAGCTTGAATCGCCATTTCTTTTCCTCACTAACCTAGTAACTCTGCCCGAATTTTGGCAATTTTCTTTTGCAATGAACCATCAATCAATAATGATTTCGATTGCATGACCACGCCCCCAATTAAGTCAGTATTGACTTCAAAGGTAGCCTGGATTTGCTTTGCGCCACTGTGCTTTTGAAAAGCATTTGACAACCGGTCTTTTTGATCATCATCAACAGCCACCGCAGTGGTAATAGTCACGGCTTCAATGCCTTGGCTTTGCTGGTAAAGGTCAAAAAATCGGTTAACTACAGCAGTCAAATATGCAAAGTGATGATGAGCTAAAAGAACTTTAAC
Organism: Fructobacillus ficulneus; assembly: GCF_001047075.2. Lineage (GTDB taxonomy): Bacteria > Bacillota > Bacilli > Lactobacillales > Lactobacillaceae > Fructobacillus > Fructobacillus ficulneus. The sequence goes on along the minus strand of NZ_DF967985.1, from coordinate 13,150 downwards.
CAAGTTCACCACTGCATTTTCTGCACCGTGTGTCAGCGCATCAACTAACTCATTTTGTTCAGCATCAGAAATTGTCTGTGCTGTTAACAAAGCGGTTAAATCTGGTTCAGCGTCAACCACTGAACGGATAGCCGTTAAGTCAGCGATAATGTCTGCTTGGACACCGTGTTCGTCTGCGTAGGCCAAGATTGCTTGGGCGTATTGGTTAACAACTTTTTCTTCTTGCTTCGCCATACACCCTCCTTACTGCTGGTCTAAATCTGCCAAGTAGGCATCAATTAAAGACCGTTGGTCATCAGCAGATAAGTTTTTTTGCATCAATTTAGAAGCGATAGTTACTGATAATTCAGCAACATCTTTTTTCGCAGATGACAAGGCTTCAACCTTAAGTTGGTCAGCGTCAGCTTCTGCGGCCTTTTTCAAACTAAGGGCTTGGTCATTGGCCGTCTTTAAGAGGGCTTCTGATTGGTCCTTAGCTGACTTTTTAGCAGCAGTGATAACTTGACTAGCTTGGTTCTTACCTTCTGTCAACTCTTTTTCACGTTCAGCAACCAAAGCAGTTGCATCGGCGTTAGCCTTTTGAGCGCTATCCAAATCGTTGTTAATTTTATCTGCACGTGCGTCTAAGGCCTGTGTTAGCGGACCGTAAGCAACGTACTTTAAGATAACCATCAGAGTAAGGAAAGCGACGATAATGAAGACCATATCACCTAAAGGCATGGCCTTTGTCATTGATAGTGTAGGAACCATCATTTATTCCTCCCTCTGGGATTTTTACTTGTTGATAAGTGTGAAGGCCATTCCCAAAACGATGATTGGTGTGGCTTCAGCCAAGGCCAATCCCAAGAAGGCACGTGACAAAAGCTTGTTTGCCAATTCAGGTTGACGAGACATTCCAGCTAAGAACTGTGAGTACATCACACCGACACCGATACCACCACCAATGGCAGAACCCGCAAAGGCAATCCCGGCTGCGATTACGCCTAAGTTGTGTAAATCCATTATAATTCTCCTTTAATGCTAAAACGCTTCGCGTTTTTTCGTTAGGTTGTGGATGACAACGCTCCCGCGTGCGACCTAACACGGTGTTAGGTCAATGTTGATCCTATTCGTTTCCAGATAATTGGGCCGTAAAGACCGCCGTTAACATAACGAAAACGTAGGCCTGAATGCCACCAATCAATAGTGAAAATCCCTGCCAAGCAATTTCCAATGGGAACGCTAGTACAATCCAAAAGCCGTTGAGGTGGGTACCCCAGGCTAAGCTAGCAAGCAAATTTAACATCAACTCTCCAGCAAAGATGTTTCCAAAAAGCCGCAAAGCTAAGGTCAAGAAGTTCGTAAACTGCTCAACCAAATTTAATGGAAACATGGCAATGTAAGGTTTGAAAAGCATTCCTTTTAGATAACCGCCAAAGCCGAGTGCTTTCACACCCGTCCCATGAGCAAGCATCAACGACATAATTGCCAGTGTAAAGGCAAATAACGGATCAGCGGTTGGTGACTTCACATAAGTCACGCCGTTTCCCATTTTAACTTGAAGTAACAACCCCATCTCGTTTGCCACAATTAAGAACATAAAGAGGGTAAAGGCGTATAAGCCAAATTGTCGAGCCAAGTTCGCTGGTAGCTGATCACCTAAAATACCACGAACAAAGTCAAGAACATATTCAATTGCATTTTGTCCCCGACTTGGACGAACGGCGACTTTCCTGGTCATTAGTACGGCTACTAGGACAACGATTGACATTGCCACAAGGGTCGAAATAATTGTTGTCCAGTTAAAGGTCAAACCCAGGAAAGTAAATGTTGATGTTGGTTCATCCATCGATTTTCTCCTTTCTGAAAAACTTATTTTGATACAAGGCGTTGGGCGCACTCCTCAAAATATATTCCAATGATACTCGCCCTCTCTTCTAAACACAAGCAAGATTGTTGGATTTTCACAAAAATTTTTATTTTGTTTCATACGTAATCTAGTTAAACAACAAAATGAGAAAAGTGTTGTAAAACCTCGACAAAACCTGACATTATCGGTCCGACTTGGCTTTTTCAGGTAAGACTAAATTAAGAACAATTCCTAGAACCGTGGCAATAGCAACCCCTGAGAAGGTCACTTGTGAACCAAGCGACAAAGAATAGTTACCAATTCCAACAACCATGACTGGACCGGCAATCATCAGGTTTCGCTTTTGACCGTAGTCGACATGGTTATCAACAATCACCTGTAACCCTGCCGCTGCGATAACACCGTAAAGCATCATTCCAACGCCACCCGTGACAGCTCCAGGAACAGTGCCAATTAGTGCAGATAACTTACCAATAAAGGCAAAGCCCGCAGCTAAGACAGCCGCTCCCCCGATAACCCAGACAGAATAAACCCGCGACAATTGCATGACCCCAATGTTTTCACCATAAGAAGTCACGGCAGGACCACCAATCAAACCCGCGACAACAGAAGCTGCCCCATCACCCGCTAAGGTTTTGTTCAAGCCAGGATCCTGGAAAAAATCTTGGCCAGTAATCTTAGATAGCACAAGCAAATGTCCCAAGTGCTCTGACAAGGTCACTAAGACCAAGGGGGCCATCGTTAAGACCGCGACAGGATAAAAGGTCAAGGACGTCCCGTGACCACCAGAGAAAAGAAAATCAAACTTAGGCCAAGCCAACCAGTGAGCAGAAGCAACCGGGCTCAAATCAACTAAGCCCATCGCCATTGCCAAGAGGTAGCCAAAGGCAATCCCAAGTAAAACTGGAATCAAGCCTAAGAATCCGCCTAAGTACATGTTACAGATGATTGTAACTAGCAATGTTGCTCCAGCAACCAAAAAGACCTTAATGTCGTACTTGCCATTCAATTGTGTTGCTGATTGAGCTGCTGTTGCCGCTAATGAAAGACCAATTACCAAGATAACCGGGCCAACAACAGCTGGCGGGAAAATCTTATCAATCCAGGCAGAACCGACTTTAGCTACAATTAGCGCGATAATTAGGTATACGGCCCCAACAGCAACGACACCTTGACCAACCGCCGGATACCCGGTTGTTTTCATCATAGAGGCCATCGGGATGATAAAGGCAAAGGAAGACCCCATGTAGGCTGGAACCTTACCACGGGTCGTTAAGAGATGAATCAGAGTTCCGACCCCTGAAGAGAAAAGTGCGACACCAGGATTTAATCCGACTAAGAGTGGCACTAGGATTGTTGCCCCAAACATCGAAAAAAGATGTTGGAGAGAAAGTCCAACCAAAGAAAAGAATGGTGGACGTTCATGCAAATCATAAATTGCGTTGTTTTGTTTTTCTTCCATTGTAAATAATTTAAACCTTTATAAATTTTTGCAATAAAAAGCCCACTGGGAAAAATAAATTTACCAGTAGGCTCTTAATTGACTTTAGGCACCTAAAGTCTTCTTTGAATTGATTGACAAATCAGCCGCCAAATCATAAACGATTGGTTGACCGTTTGCGATTTCGAGGTTCAAGATGTCGTCATCTGAAATGTTTTCCAAATGCTTAGCAAGGGCACGCAATGAGTTACCATGAGCAGCAATCACAACGTTCTTACCAGCTTGCAAGTCCTTCTTGATTTTTGCATCATAGAAAGGCAAAACGCGTTCCAAGGTAACCTTCAAGTTTTCACCCAATGGCAATTCACCGTAAGGAACATCAGCATAACGAGCATCAAAGGCTGGGTAAGTCTTACCTTGCACTTCAACAGTTTCTTCATAGTTCTTAAGCAATGGAGGCAAAACATCGTATGAACGACGCCAGATGTGCACTTGGTCGTCGCCCCACTTTTCAGCGGCTTCTGCCTTGTTTTGTCCTTGCAATGCGCCATAGTGACGTTCGTTCAAACGCCATGACTTTTCTTCAGGAAGGTACAATTGACCAGCTTCTTCCAAAGCATAGTGCAAAGTTGTGATGGCACGAGTCAACACTGAAGTATAGGCTTGGTCAAAAACCAATCCTTCTTCCTTCAACAATTCACCAGCATGCTTTGCTTGTTCAATTCCCTTTTCAGAAAGCTTCGTGTCTACCCATCCGTTAAAAAGGTTTAATGCGTTCCATTCACTTTGGCCGTGACGGATCAAAACTAATTTTGCCATTTTTTGCTCCTTCTAAATCAGTACAATAATATTCCTAGCTATTATACAACATTCTTATCTGAATATGTTTTAAACCAAATAAAAAAACCCGAGAAAAATCTCGAGTTTTTTCAGACAAAGACGTAAAAGTCTTTAGGCCTTTACGATGTTAACAGCTTGCAAACCGCGGTCTGAGTTTTCAACATCGAAAGTTACGGCTTGGCCGTCTTCCAAAGTCTTGAATCCGTCACCTTGGATTGCTGAGAAGTGTGCAAACACATCTTCGCCAGATTCGCGTGTGATGAAGCCGTAGCCCTTTTCGCTGTTAAACCACTTTACAGTGCCTTTTTCCATGATTGTTTCTCCTTGGGTCATCCCAAAATTATAGTTTGTAATTAAGAATTGTTGGTATGACGCCTTCCGAAAAAAACAAATCAAAATCAAAACCTAAATTACACTGTTACTGTAACATAGAAATTCCATCTCTGCAATAAGTTTAATCATTTTTATGAGAATAATTATAATTTATTTAGAATGAGACGGGTTTCTACGTTAGTTTTACTTACTTGGTGTCGTTGCTAAGAGATTTTTGTAATAATCAACCGTTGCCTTAGCGGCCCCATCAGGGTCAGTTGTTGCTTGTTCTTTTTCTTGTTGAACTTGTTGGATGAAATCACTTTGCGTTGATAGCCCAGCAACCAACGTCTTCAATCGTTCCCCATCCTGGCTCGACAATGCAATCCAAGTTGGTGGCACTTGATAGGTTACATGTGAACTTTTCAGTTCATGATTATTATCGGCAATACCAAATAAGAACTTAAAGAAGCTATTGCGGTAAACGTAAGTCTTATTGGTTGTGACCTTATAAGCGACATTCCCGTCTATATTTTGCAAAGAAGTTGTCGTTTTCAAATCAGGCTTAGCAATCGTCGCTTTTGTGCTCTTATCTGTTGCTCGATAAATATAAACCTTTTCTTTACCAGAAGTTCCAACAGGTTGGTAAGACAAAATCCCATAAGTATTTTGACCTTGGACTGAGTAAATTTGTGTCTTAGTCGTCTTTGTTTGAACCTTCATACCATAATGGTCATGCATGTTAACAATGATTAATACGATAGAAGAAACGGCAATTGCAGCTGAAACAACAACTGCTACCGTTCGTAGCGTCAAGTTATGAATCATCATCAAAGAAACGAAGGCTAAGACTGTAAAAATAAATAGTGTAAAAATAACCATCTTAGTTCTCCTTTTCTGCTTTTGGTTCAACCTTACCCTTGTGCATAAAGAGCGACAAGATTAGGGCTAGCAAAGCGAAACCAGCTGCCAAAAGGAACGAAGCATGGAAGCCATCCAAGCTAGCATTAAGTGCCTTGGCACCATAAGCTAATGGATCTTGTCCCTTTAGGCTAGCACTTGGTAAGTTGTTATTAATTTGTGATTGCATTACTGATGCTAGGATTGCTGTACCTAATGAAGCAGCAATTTGACGGGTTGTGTTGTTTACCGCTGTCCCTTGTGCTGTCTGGTCAATACGCAAAGCACCCATGGCTGATGATGTCAACGGCATCATCGTCACGGCAACACCCATCATCCGAACCGTATAAAGGCAAGTGATGTAGAGAGTTGGCGTTGTAGCAGTTAAGAAGTAGAAAGGCAAAGTTCCAGTTAAAATTGTGGCAAAACCAAAAGTTGCCAGGCGCTTAGCGCCGTACTTATCATAAAAGGTTCCTGCAACCGGTGACAAGAGTCCAATCATGAACGCTCCTGGTAAGAGTGTTAATCCTGAGTGGAAAGCTGAAAGGCCACGAACTTCTTGCATATAGATTGGCAAAACCATTTCAACACCAATCATGGCGATGAAAGTCAATGAAACTAGGGCAGAAGTCAAAGCGAATTGCTTGTTCTTAAAGACAGAAACGTCCAAGAACGGCTTTTCCATGTGCAATTGGTGGCGGGCAAATTCTGCAATCACCAAAACACCAACGATAATTGGGGCAATAACCCAGGTAAAGTTTGACCAACCATAGTTAGAAACCATTGCTGAACCGAACAAAACTAAACCAAAACCAACTGTTGATTCAACCAATGATCGAATATCAAGAGCCACTTTCTTAGTTTCCAAAACATTACGGAAGAAAACCGTTGAAAGCAACAAGACGATGATAGCTAGTGGCAAAACGAGGCCGAAGATTGATCGCCAATCGCCGCCCCACGTCATACCGAAGACATGGTGCTTTTGGTCCAGAATCCATCCGGAAAGAGTGGGGCCAATGGCAGGAGCCATTCCAATAACAAGACCAACCATTCCTAAGGCTTTACCACGTGATTTCTGGCCGAAAAGGGTCAAAGCAACAACCTGCATCAAAGGCATAACGATACCTGCTGCCATGGCCTGCAATGCTCGGGCAACCATTAGCATCCAGAAGGCACTGGTTGGCGTCAACCAAGCGATACCCGTTCCAATTGTATAAACCGTCAATGCTGACAAGTAAAGATACTTTGTTGGAATTCGGGTAGTCAAAAAGGCCGAAACCGGCACCATAATTCCATTGACCATCAAGAAAATTGTCGTCAGCCATTGAACTTGAGCTGAATCAACGTTAAAGGCTGTCATTAGGGTTGGCAAGGCCGTTCCCAATGAAGTCTGCATCAAAATAATTAGGAATGAGCCGACCATCAGCAAAGCCATCATGGCAAAGCGATTAATCGGTTTCCCGTTCATATCTGTATGTTCTGTCATACTCATTTTCCTCCATTTTTATCGAATAGTAAGTATTCCCGGTGGTTATTCCACCAACGTGACTGTTTTTATTTTAAAAAACCCAGCAAATTATCTTAACGCTAGATTCAATCCTTGTCAAACTTCCAAAAATTGGTTTAGTTATTTTTTCTTGGACCTGCTATCGTATCAACTATTTGATGATACTGGTTTAAAATCAAAATCCAATCGGCTAAAGACCTGGTCGGTGCGATGTAGTTGTCATAATTAGCTTGGTTCGTTTTTTCCCAGATATCCATCGCCAACTGGTAAAATTCTTGAATTGGCATATTTTTATACTGGTATCGCCATGATTCCGGTTCTTGGCTTGCTTTGACTGTTGCTAAAAAATTGCGTTGCAAATACCAATCTTTGATATCGGAAATCTTAGCCTCAACAAAAATGGTTTGATCTAAAAATTCCGTAGGCAACTGCAAGGCGACTACCCCTTCAATAATCAAAACATCCGGGCGGTCAATCGTTTCTTTTTTACCAGGAATAATATCTGCCAATGTTTGAGAATATTTATTAATTGTCTTCTGTAAGTGGCCAGCCTTAAAATTTTGAATCAAACTTGTCAGTTCGTCTAAGTGGTAGCTAATTGGGAAACCTTTTTGATCAAAGCGTCCTTCTGCTTCTAATTCTTGGTTTGATTTTAAAAAGTCATCTGTTGAAATAACTCGGGCAATCAGCCCTAATTCATTCAACCCCTGCGCCAATTCCGCTGCCAACGTTGATTTGCCAACCGCAACTGACCCTGTAATCCCAACCGTCAAAAAAGACCCGTGATGGGCCTCATAGATACTATTAATAATGGTCATTAAACTTCCTCACGAGCATAAAGTGATTGATGAACCGCTTGAATCAATGGTGAAATTTCACCAGCACCAATCATTGTTAAGCGGTGCATTGCTCGGGAGGCAACGGTATAAAGCAACCGTTGTTGATCCTGGGCACTATAATGGTCAGCATCAGCTTGCCAAATCACTACGGCATCAAATTCCAACCCCTTAGCTAAGTAAGATGGAATAATCACCGCTCCCGGCGCCAAGCGCTGGTTTTCGGAATGAATTAGCGTGACATCTTCCCCATCCAGGTTAGCAGCTAGGTCTTGAGCCGCTTCCAGCGTCTGGGTGATAATTGCTGTTTGTTCCTGATCAATGGCATTTTCTTGTAATTGATCTTTAACTGCTTGAAGAGCCCCAGCTTCATCTTTAGCCAACTTCAAAACAGGTAATTCCCCGTCACGGTTAAAGGCTTCGATGGTCTTACCATTTTCCAATAGTTCCTTCGAGAAATTCGTGATTTGCTCAGTCGAACGGTAAGTTTGAGTTAGTTCAATCATCTCAACTTTTTCAGGAGCAAAGAGTGATGCAAAATCCTCTTCCAAGCTATTGGCCCAATCTTGGGTGAAAATAGCCTGGTTCAAATCTCCCAAAACCGTAAACTTAGCATTCGGGAAAGAGAACTTTAAGAATGCCAATTGGTATGGCGTATAGTCTTGGATTTCATCAATAAAGAGGTAACGAATATCGCGTTGACCGTGCTTACCAGTAATTAGGTCGTACAAGTACAAATAGATGGTCGTATTGGCCAAGGTTAATTTGTGGTCCTTAAAGTCGGCAATGACCTGTTGCAAATATTCAGTCCATTCGGCATCACTAACACCAAAGTCCGCTAAGTTCATGAAGTTTGGTAAGACTTTCAAAAAGTCAACGTACTGAGCATTAATATTAATAAAGCCTGACCGTCGAATTTTCTTTGCTAGTGGACGCAAGGCTTGGGTCACGATTTTCTTTGCTAAGAAATTCCGTTCTTGTTTGTCCGACTTAAATTCACGTTCCTGCGGCTGAGCACCAAGTTGGTGACGACGAGTTGCTGCCCCGGCATCGCCTTCTTCATCATCCCCAATTCGTGTTGAACCAGCCCCTACCATCTCGTCATACTCTTCTTTTGACAAGTTTTCGATAGCTAATTCAACCCAGTCCTTTTTCATTTGCACGCCGACTTGAGCCCGCAAAGACCGCAAGAGCGTGTCTTGGGTTGCTTCTAACCGCTGCGAAAGTTTGTAGTTTTCGTTGTACTGGTAATAGATATCAAGAATCTTTTCCCGAGTGATTAATGGTTCACCACGGAAATTCAGATTACGAGCATGCAAACCTTTTTGATTCAATGATTGAGCATACTTCTGTGTTGCTTTAAACATCTCCAAAGAACCCAACATTCGGTCAATCTTTTCATTACTGACTGTTTGTTCAAACCGTTCGGCTAATGTTTGCACCGCAAAGCGCGGTAACCGTCGGGAGGCATATTGGAAAAATGTCAACTGAACTAGGTTTTGTTCACCCAATTCAGGCAGAACTTGGTCAACATAGTCATTAAAGAGTTGGTTTGGTGAAAACATGACAACTTGACCAGAATTCAACTTACCACGATAGCGGTAGAGCAAATAAGCCACTCGTTGCATGATAGCTGCAGTCTTTCCAGAACCAGCCGCTCCTTGAACAAAGAGTAAGTCCGCATCCGTATTTCGGATAATTTTATTTTGTTCCTTTTGAATCGTTGTCACGATTGACTTCATCTTTGTCGATGATTCACCAGACAAGGCGTTCAAAAGCATGGCATCGCCAATCGCTTCTTCAGTATCAAAGAGTGTGACGATGTCGCCCCCCTCAATTTCAAACTGACGCTTCAAAGAAACATCTGCTCGCTGTGGCCCGACAGGGGTTAAGTAGTCGACCTGTCCCAAACCACCATCGTAATAGATGGAAGCAACCGGTGTCCGCCAATCGTAAACCCAGAACTTACCCTCTTCATCCGAGTAAGAAGCCAAACCAATATAAATGGATTCAGGTCCTTGGCCGTCATCTTGGGGATCGGTAAAATCAATTCGTGCGAAATAAGGCTTACCGGCTTGCTTAGACAAGGTTTGAAAGCGGACTTCCGCCCGTGACTTAGCTGATTCACGTTCGGCAATCGCTTGCTGTTGCTGGCGAACCGACATGGCCGTTTCAACAATCCCAGAATAAGTACTAGTTTTCACACGGACATCGTCCCACCCACTAGCGGCATCTGCTAAAGAACCCTTTGATTTTTTAATTTCTTCCTTGGTGATGTCCAAAGATTCATTAATTTTCCCTAGGGTTTGATTTAAATAAGCTTGTTCAGTTATTAATTGCTCGTTTGACACGGGTCCACCTCTTCGATAAATTCGTTGGTATTATTATACGCCAATTCGTAGGAATTATAAAGTAAGGTAAAGAGCAAACCTTCCTCTCCCTGTTTGCTTTTTTCTCTCACAATTAGGTTCTATTCTAACAGAATTCTAATCAAAAGTTCGGATAAATCTCAGAAATGTGTAAAATAAAAAACCAAAGCCCACTGGCAATGGTTTTCTAAAAGAAAAACCGAGATTTCTCCCGGTTTATAAATCAATATTACTTGTCAGTTAATGATTGGATACCAGGCAATACCTTACCTTCAAGGTATTCCAATGATGCTCCGCCACCAGTTGAGATGTGTGACAATTGGTCAGCAACACCCAAAGCTTGAACAGCAGCAGTTGAGTCACCACCACCAACAATGGTTGTTCCACCATTCTTAGTAACTTCAACTAAGTCGTTACCAATGGCTAAAGTACCCTTGGCGAAGTTTGGCATTTCAAAGACACCCATTGGGCCGTTCCAAACAACAGTCTTAGCGTCTGACAAAACATCCTTGAACAATTCCACTGACTTAGGACCAATGTCCAAGCCCATGTAACCGTCAGGGATACCAGCAGCTGAGTCAACGATTTCAGTCTTAGCATCGTTAGCAAAGTTGTCAGCAGCAACAGCATCAATTGGCAAGACCAAACGGTCACCAGCTGATTCCATCAATTCCTTGGCCAAATCAACCTTGTCGGCTTCAAACAATGACTTACCAATCTTGTTACCCTTGGCAGCATCGAATGTATAAGCCATTCCACCACCGATGATAACCTTGTCGGCCTTCTTCAAAAGTGATTGAACAACTTCAATCTTATCAGAAACCTTGGCACCACCAATGATAGCAACGAATGGACGTTTTGGTGTGTCAACGGCGTCACCCAAGAACTTGATTTCCTTTTCCATCAAGAATCCGGCTGCAGCTTGGGCCACGTTAGAAGCAATTCCAACGTTTGAAGCGTGGGCACGGTGAGCAGTTCCAAAGGCATCGTTGATGAACAAGTCGTCACCAAGTGAAGCCCAGTACTTACCCAATTCAGGATCGTTCTTTGATTCAAGCTTTACTTGTTCACCGTTATGAACATCTTCATAACGAGTGTTTTCGACCATCAAAACTTGGCCGTCCTTCAAGTCAGCAACGGCTTGTTCCAACTTAGCACCACGTGTTTCAGGAACGAAGATTACTTCTTGTCCCAACAATTCGCCTAAGCGCTTTGCAACAGGAGCAAGTGACAAGCCTGGCTTGTCATCTTCAGACTTAATCCGACCCAAGTGTGAGAACAAGATTGCCCGACCGTTTTCGGCCAAGACATGCTTGATTGTTGGTAAGGCAGCCACGATTCGATTGTCGTTACCAATAACACCATCTTTAATAGGGACGTTGAAGTCCACACGCATCAAAACCTTCTTGCCTCCAAGAGCCAAGTCAGTTACTGCTAATTTTGCCATAATTGCCTCCAAATATTCTTTATATAAACAAGACCAATTATAAAGCATAACTTTGCAAATGTCTTGGTTTGACCGGAAATTTGCTAACAAAATCGCAAGCAAATCAATTTAGCGGGAATATTTCTAAACAAAAAACCAGTCTGACAATCGACTGGTTTTGCTGGGCCTCAAATAGACCATTATTTTATCAAAGAAATCATCTAAATTAATCATTCATCGATTTAATCCATGCATTGAAATAATTACTGGCGACGCTTCATCTTGGCAGCTAACCAAACACCCGCAGCAACAAATAATGAAAGAACCGCGGTCATTCCAGTTGCTAAGGTAGCCTTTTGGCCTGTTGGTGGCAAAATTCCCTCTGAATTTTGAGCCTTTTCAGTCGGCTGAGTTGTACTTTGGGCGTCTACTGACTTTGCTGCTTCAGCTGGTGTAGTTGAAGTAGCTGGCGTTGTTGGCGTTGTTGGCGTTGTCGGTGTTGTTGGCGTCGTTGGCGTTGTCGGTGTTGTTGGCGTCGTTGGCGTTGTCGGTGTTGTTGGCGTCGTTGGCGTCGTTGGCGTCGTTGCCTTGTCCTTCACCGTCACCGTAATAGTCTTTGTGCTGGTCAAACCATAACTATTTTTCACACTGTAAGTAACGTGGTAGGTACCGGCCTTAGTCGTATCGACATCGTTGCTTGTGACCAGAATAACCTTGGTTAAGTCTGTCTTAGCACTACCATCATTTTGTTGGTCATATGCCGTTACGTTGGTAAGTGGGTTGAAGGAATCCCCCACCGTCAAAGACTGATTGTCTTGAGCATCAATGGATGGGCCAACAGCATCAACCCAATTAATGTTGATCGTAGCGTTACCAGAGAACCGACCCTGTGCTCCACTCCAGCTATAGGTAATTGAGGTAACCGGCTGACTACTTGCAGAAGCTTGGACAACAAATGACTGAATTGACTGCCTTTTTGTTGCATTTTGCGCCACAACTGATGCTGTTCCATCGGCATAATTTAGCGTGACAGTTTGTGGAGTAATATTTGAGAAAGTCACTGAAGAATTATTAGGATCAGCATTACCAGAATAATAATTAGTCGATCGATCGTATTCAAAATCACTGGTTTTAATCGGTTGATCAATCGTTACCGGAACAGTCTCTTGAGACCGCGGCTTCACGATATTGACTGTTTTTTGATAATTTTGGTCTTGCGCACTTGTTCTATCACTCAATTGATAGCCATTCATGAAAGTAATATCACTAATATTGTTGCCATCAACTAAAAAAGTATGCAGATTCTTATACTTACCATAAAGTCCGCTCATCAAACTAATATCAGCGATTTGATTATTTCGAACGCTAAGATACTGTAGATTCGTGAACGGAGAATCTTTAAAGGCGTTAACGTTAGAAAGCTGATTATTATCAGCATACAAGTTCACAAGACTAGTCAAAGTCGCCTTGGCAATCGGATTGATATCACTAATTTGATTACCACTAGCGTCCAGTGTGGTTAAATTGGGTAGCGCTATACTATCAATAACCGATACATCACTAATCCCATTATCGGCTAAGTTTAAGGTCTTGAGGTTGGGTAAGGAAATACCAGTAAAAGACGATAATGACCTGTACCCCGTAAGTTGTATAAACTTACGGGGATTTTT
>NZ_DF967984.1 GCF_001047075.2 Fructobacillus ficulneus | reverse complement strand
AACTGACCATGGCTCGCTGGTCAAGTGGCTAAGACGCTGCCCTTTCACGGCGGAATCGAGAGTTCGATTCTCTCGCGAGCTATAATCAAGTCGCAACTTCGGTTGCGGCTTTTTTATTGATTTTAGAAACAAAAATAGCAATCATTTCGACAATTTACAATAAATGACTAGACAAAACAATTAGAACTTGTTATACTATTATAGTTGTCTGATAGAGATATCGACGACAAACTGACCATGGCTCGCTGGTCAAGTGGCTAAGACGCTGCCCTT
>NZ_DF967983.1 GCF_001047075.2 Fructobacillus ficulneus | reverse complement strand
GGCATCGCGTCTTCCTATCCTCGCAGCCAGCGTTCCGGCAACTACTTTCGGCGTGATAGAGCTTAACTTCTGTGTTCGAGATGGGAACAGGTGGTTCCTCTATGCTATCGACACGACACCTTGAGCTTTTACACTCAAAACTAAATAATCTTTACTCTTCTTTTAAACTTCTATCTGAACCACTCATTTGACTCTTTGGTTAAGTCCTCGACCGATTAGTACTAGTCCGCTCAATGTATCACTACACTTCCACTTCTAGCCTATCTACCTCATCATCTCTGAGGGGTCTTACTCTATTAATTAGATGGGAAATCTCATCTCGAGGCGAGTTTCACACTTAGATGCTTTCAGCGTTTATCTCATCCATACGTAGCTACCCAGCAATGCCTTTGGCAAAACAACTGGTACACCAGCGGTATGTCCATCCCGGTCCTCTCGTACTAAGGACAGCTCCTCTCAAATTTCCAACGCCCGCGACGGATAGGGACCGAACTGTCTCACGACGTTCTGAACCCAGCTCGCGTACCGCTTTAATGGGCGAACAGCCCAACCCTTGGGACCGACTACAGCCCCAGGATGCGATGAGCCGACATCGAGGTGCCAAACCTCCCCGTCGATGTGGACTCTTGGGGGAGATGAGCCTGTTATCCCCAGGGTAGCTTTTATCCGTTGAGCGATGGCCCTTCCATGCGGAACCACCGGATCACTAAGTCCTACTTTCGTACCTGATCGAGTTGTCTCTCTCGCAGTCAAGCTTGCTTATGCCTTTACACGCTACGAATGATTTCCAACCATTCTGAGCAAACCTTTGAGCGCCTCCGTTACCTTTTAGGAGGCGACCGCCCCAGTCAAACTGCCCACCAGACACTGTCCAGGATCACGCTAAGTGACCGCTGTTAGAATGTTCATACAACGAGGGTAGTATCCCACCGTGCGACTCCAGCTAGACTAGCGTCCAACCTTCATAGTCTCCTACCTATGCTGTACAAGCAGCACAAACATTCAATATCAAGCTACAGTAAAGCTCCATGGGGTCTTTCCGTCCTGTCGCGGGTAACCCGCATCTTCACGGGTATTTAAATTTCACCGAGTCCCTCGTTGAGACAGTGCCCAGATCGTTACGCCTTTCGTGCGGGTCGGAACTTACCCGACAAGGAATTTCGCTACCTTAGGACCGTTATAGTTACGGCCGCCGTTTACTGGGGCTTCAATTCGTACCTTCGCCGAAGCTAAGCACTCCTTTTAACCTTCCAGCACCGGGCAGGCGTCAGCCCCTATACTTCATCTTACGATTTTGCAGAAACCTGTGTTTTTGATAAACAGTCGCCTGGGCCTTTTCACTGCGGCTCATGTTGCCATGAGCACCCCTTCTCCCGAAGTTACGGGGTCATTTTGCCGAGTTCCTTAACGAGGGTTCTCTCGCTCACCTTAGTGTTCTCCACTCGACTACCTGTGTCGGTTTGCGGTACGGGCAGTGTAAGACTCCCTAGAAGCTTTTCTTGGCAGTGTGACGTCACAGACTTCGCTACTTTATTTCGCTCCGCATCACAGCTTGTCCTTAAGGAGAAAAGCATTTCACTCTTCTCCAGACTTACTGCTTGCACACACATCCATTAGTGTGATCTGTTAGCCTCCTGCGTCCCTCCATTGGTCAAACGCCTTACAACTGGTACAGGAATCTCAACCTGTTATCCATCGACTACGCTTCTCAGCCTCGCCTTAGGTCCCGACTTACCCTGGGTGGACGAGCCTTCCCCAGGAATCCTTAGTCATTCGGTGGACAGGATTCTCACCTGTCTTTCGCTACTCATACCGGCATTCTCACTTGTAAGCGCTCCAGCCGTCCTCACGGTCGACCTTCGTTGCCCTTACAACGCTCTCCTATCACGTGTTAAACACGTCTGCAGTTTCGGTAATATGTTTAGCCCCGGTACATTTTCCGCGCAATGGCACTCGACTAGTGAGCTATTACGCACTCTTTAAATGGTGGCTGCTTCTAAGCCAACATCCTAGTTGTCTATGCACTATCACATCGTTTTCCACTTAACATATATTTTGGGACCTTAACTGGCAGTCTGGGCTGTTCCCCTTTCGACGGTGGATCTTATCACTCATCGTCTGACTCCCATTCATACATATCTGGCATTCGGAGTTTATCAAACTTTGGTAACCCGAGATGGGCCCCTAGGCTTAACAGTGCTCTACCTCCAGTATGCTTATAATGAGGCTAGCCCTAAAGCTATTTCGGAGAGAACCAGCTATCTCCAAGTTCGTTTGGAATTTCACCGCTACCCACAGTTCATCCGAGCATTTTTTAACATGCACCGGTTCGGACCTCCAGTAAGTTTTACCTCACCTTCATCCTGACCATGGGTAGGTCACCTGGTTTCGGGTCTACAGCATCGTACTTTTCGCGCTATTCACACTCGCTTTCGCTGCGGCTCCGGTTTTTTCACCTTAACCTTGCACGATACCGTAACTCGCCGGTTCATTCTACAAAAGGCACGCCATCACCCATTAACGGGCTCTGACTTCTTGTAGGCGTCGTGGTTTCAGGAACTATTTCACTCCCCTTCCGGGGTGCTTTTCACCTTTCCCTCACGGTACTGGTTCACTATCGGTCACTAGGGAGTATTTAGCCTTACGGGATGGTCCCCGCGGATTCCGACCGGATTTCACGTGTCCGGCCGTACTCAGGATCCTGTCTAGAGGTTATGTTGCTTTCGGTTACGGGATTATCACCCTCTTCGATAACGCTTCCCAACGTTTTCACCTAGCAAATAACTTGGTAACTCAACGACAGTCCTACAACCCCAGCATGCAAGCACACTGGTTTGGGCTCTTCCCGTTTCGCTCGCCGCTACTCAGGGAATCGATTTTTCTTTCTGCTCCTGCTGCTAATGAGATGTTTCAGTTCACAGCGTATTCCTTCGTCTATCCTATGTATTCAGATAGCGATAACATTTTTATATGTTGGGTTCCCCCATTCGGAAATCTCTGGGTCATAGCGTACTTACCGCTCACCAAAGCTTATCGTAGTTAGTCACGTCCTTCATCGGCTCCTAGTGCCAAGGCATCCACCACGCGCCCTTATTCACTTAACCACAACTTTTAAAGTTGGATCAGTTTTATGAGTTGGTCATTTTTCAGACCTGCGATTAAACCGTTCTTGTTAAAGAACTTGTGTTGTTTCTCGGTTCATTTAGATGATTCACCTCTGAATCATTTTAAAAGAATTTCTTGATTATTCAGTTTTCAATGTACAAGCTACCTAGTATTCTCTTCTCAGACAATACCAGGTAATGGAGAATAACGGGATCGAACCGTTGACCCCCTGCTTGCAAAGCAGGTGCTCTCCCAGCTGAGCTAATCCCCCATACGCTGGTGTCTTTTCGTGCACTCGCGCACTCAAAACTAAACAAAACTTTAAAACAAACTAAATTGGCACTTAAGCCCCTGTAACGCTCCGATTATCCTTAGAAAGGAGGTGATCCAGCCGCAGGTTCTCCTACGGCTACCTTGTTACGACTTCACCCCAGTCATCTGTCCTGCCTTAGACGGCTCCTCCCCGAAGGTTAGGCCACCGGCTTTGGGCATTACAAACTCCCATGGTGTGACGGGCGGTGTGTACAAGACCCGGGAACGTATTCACCGCGGCATGCTGATCCGCGATTACTAGCGATTCCGACTTCATGTAGTCGAGTTGCAGACTACAATCCGAACTGAGACGTACTTTAAGAGATTCGCTTACCCTCGCGAGTTTGCTGCTCGTTGTATACGCCATTGTAGCACGTGTGTAGCCCAGGTCATAAGGGGCATGATGACCTGACGTCGTCCCCGCCTTCCTCCGGTTTGTCACCGGCAGTCTGTCTAGAGTGCCCAACTGAATGCTGGCAACTAAACATAAGGGTTGCGCTCGTTGCGGGACTTAACCCAACATCTCACGACACGAGCTGACGACGGCCATGCACCACCTGTCACTTTGTTTCCGAAGAAAACAGCACTATCTCTAGTACCTTCAAAGGATGTCAAGACCTGGTAAGGTTCTTCGCGTTGCTTCGAATTAAACCACATGCTCCACCGCTTGTGCGGGTCCCCGTCAATTCCTTTGAGTTTCAACCTTGCGGTCGTACTCCCCAGGCGGAACACTTAATGCGTTAGCTTCGGCACTAAGGGGCGGAAACCCCCTAACACCTAGTGTTCATCGTTTACGGTGTGGACTACCAGGGTATCTAATCCTGTTTGCTACCCACACTTTCGAGCCTCAACGTCAGTTGCAGTCCAGTAAGCCGCCTTCGCCACTGGTGTTCTTCCATATATCTACGCATTCCACCGCTACACATGGAGTTCCACTTACCTCTACTGCACTCAAGTTCGACAGTTTCCAAAGCACTTCCACAGTTGAGCTGTGGGCTTTCACTTCAGACTTATCGAACCGTCTGCGCTCGCTTTACGCCCAATAAATCCGGATAACGCTCGGGACATACGTATTACCGCGGCTGCTGGCACGTATTTAGCCGTCCCTTTCTGGTATGGTACCGTCAAAGCAGGTTCATTTCCTAACCTACCTGTTCTTCCCATACAACAGTGCTTTACGACCCGAAAGCCTTCATCACACACGCGGCGTTGCTCCATCAGACTTTCGTCCATTGTGGAAGATTCCCTACTGCAGCCTCCCGTAGGAGTTTGGGCCGTGTCTCAGTCCCAATGTGGCCGGTCAGTCTCTCAACTCGGCTATGCATCATTGTCTTGGTGAGCCTTTACCTCACCAACTAACTAATGCACCGCGAATCCATCAAAAAGTGGTCCGAACGGACCTTTTAACGTTTTGTCATGCGACAGTACGTTTTATACGGTATTAGCATCTGTTTCCAAATGTTATCCCCTGCTTTTCGGTAGGTTATTCACGTGTTACTCACCCGTTCGCCACTCGCTTGAAAGGTGCAAGCACCTTTCGCTGCGCGTTCGACTTGCATGTATTAGGCACGCCGCCAGCGTTCATCCTGAGCCAGGATCAAACTCTCATGTTAAAAGTTTGAAGATTGCTCTTCGATTAAACTGACTAGTTGCTATCTCTCGATAACGCCTATCCGTTTATTGTTTGTTACGAATTGACTTCGCAAATTTGTTTGTGATCATCGACCGTGATGACCACCGTTACAGATTTGTTTGTTCAAAGTTTTGTTCAGTTTTCAATGTGCGATGCCTTGTTAGGGCAACTCATTTAGTTTACCAAAGCTGA
>NZ_DF967982.1 GCF_001047075.2 Fructobacillus ficulneus | reverse complement strand
GTGGCCTTTGACAAATCAGCATCGACCTTGTCACTAGCAGCCTTCTTTTGGTCACTAGTTAAGGCTGGATTGTTGTTAATCGCATCCTTAGCAGCCTGAGCCTTGTTACCCAAGTCCGTCGTTGCAGCGGTCTTTTGGGCTGACAGTGGGTTCGACGTTGCAGCTGATGAAGCGGCATTGGCATCACCAGCAATGGCGGCATCACCATCGCTATTAGCCTTGTTGACGTCATCGGCATCTGTCGCGTTGTTCACGTTATCGGTGGCCTTTGACAAATCAGCATCGACCTTGTCACTAGCAGCCTT
>NZ_DF967981.1 GCF_001047075.2 Fructobacillus ficulneus | reverse complement strand
TAGTTGCCGGAACGCTGGCTGCGAGGATAGGAAGACGCGATGCCAAGAAACACCCATAGAAGGGCATACCCTTCTATTATGGACGCTTAGCTCAGCTGGGAGAGCACCTGCCTTACAAGCAGGGGGTCACAGGTTCGATCCCTGTAGCGTCCATTGGCGAATGCCAATGCAAGATATAACGCCTCGTTAGGCAATTGCCGACTTAGCTCAGCTGGTAGAGCACCGCTCTTGTAAAGCGGGGGTCGAAGGTTCGAATCCTTTAGTCGGCATAGCGTCACATGCGAACGTAGTTCAGTGGTAGAACATCACCTTGCCATGGTGGGGGTCGCGGGTTCGAATCCCGTCGTTCGCTTGGATGCCGGCGTGGCGGAATAGGCAGACGCACAGGACTTAAAATCCTGCGATGGAAACATCGTACCGGTTCGATCCCGGTCGCCGGCATTATCTGCACCTATAGCGCAATTGGATAGAGTGTCTGACTACGAATCAGAAGGTTGCAGGTTCGACTCCTGCTAGGTGCATAGACCGAAAGGTCGCGGGCTAAGGTCCGAAGAAGAAGACGGGACGTAGCTCAGCTTGGTAGAGCACCTGGTTTGGGACCAGGGGGTCGCAGGTTCGAATCCTGTCGTCCCGATCGCTGGGATAACAGCAGAAGTATCGCGGTGTAGCTCAGCTGGCTAGAGCGTTCGGTTCATACCCGAGAGGTCGAGGGTTCGATCCCCCCTGCCGCGATCGACTCGAAACGGACCATTAGCTCAGCTGGTTAGAGCTGACGGCTCATAACCGTCCGGTCGTTGGTTCGAGTCCAACATGGTCCATTGAGACACATATCATGGAGAATTACCCAAGTCTGGCTGAAGGGAACGGTCTTGAAAACCGTCAGGTCGGGAAACCGGCGCGAGGGTTCGAATCCCTCATTCTCCTTACGGGTTTTGCCCAAAAAATAATATTATCGCGGGATGGAGCAGTTCGGTAGCTCGTCGGGCCCATAACCCGAAGGTCGTAGGTTCAAATCCTACTCCCGCAATTGGTCGCATGGTCTAGCTGGTTAGGACGCCTGCCTGTCACGCAGGAGATCACGGGTTCGAACCCCGTTGTGACCGTTTTTCTTATAAAACGGAAAAGATGGCTCTGTAGCTCAGTTGGTAGAGCAATGCATTGAAGCTGCATGTGTCGGCGGTTCGATTCCGTCCAGCGCCATAGGGGAGACCCTTCGAAACATCCAAATGCGAATGTAGTTCAATGGTAGAATTCCAGCCTTCCAAGCTGGCTATGCGGGTTCGATTCCCGTCATTCGCTTAGGCGTGAGCCGAAGAAGAAATGGGCCATTAGCTCAGTTGGTTAGAGCGCTGTGTTGATAACGCAGAGGTCCCAGGTTCGAGTCCTGGATGGCCCATGAAAAAAAGAGGTGTAGACCTCTTTTTTTCTTGCCTTTTTTTCAAAAAATGGCTATACTTACCTTAAGTTAAACCTTGTCATAAGTAGATGAAAACAGAAAAGTTCTGGTTGCTGAGAAGAACTACCATCGAAACTCCAACAGGGACCTTTAGCGGTTAATCCCGCTCGGCTACCACCGTTACCGGTTAATGAGTGCTGCAATCTTATGCAGAACTAGGGTGGTACCACGGAATGCGCTTTTTTCGTCCCTTTGATTATTAATTTAATCGGGCGAAAAGGCGCTTTTTTAGTACAAAGGAGAAAATTGACTATGTTGGATTTAAAGTATTTACGCAAAAACAAGGAAGAAGCGGCACAACGATTGGCTGATCGTGGTGTAGCTGAAAATGTTTTACCTGATTTATTGGCTGCTGACCAAAAACGCCGTGATTTGATTGCCAAGGTTGAAGAATTAAAGGCGCAACGCAACGAAGCCTCTGATAAGATTGCCTTTGCTAAGCGTCAAAAGGAGGATGCTAGCCAAGCAATCCAAGAGATGCAGGCCGTAGCTAAGGAAATTAAGGGTCTTGACCAAGAATTAGAAACCCTTGACCAAGCTGTCAAGGACCAAGCGGCTCACTTGCCAAACTTGGCTGAAGCCGACGTGCCTGTTGGCCCCGATGAAGAAGCTAACGTTGAAATTAAAACATGGGAACCTACTGACTATGAAGGTCGTCCCTTGGTTAAGACTGAAGCACCAGCATGGTTGAAGGCCCATTACGATATTGGGGAAGACCTCGGCATCTTGGACTTCGAACGCGGAGCCAAGGTTTCTGGTGCCCGGTTCTTGTACTACGTTGGTGATGGTGCGCGCTTGGAACGAGCAGTTTATAACTTCATGCTCGACCAACACCGCGAAGAAGGTTATACAGAAATGATCACGCCAATCGTGGTTAATGATCAATCAATGTTTGGAACCGGCCAGTATCCAAAGTTCCAAGACGATGCCTACCGGGTTGAAGGTTTGGACCAAACTTACATCCCAACGGCCGAAGTACCTTTGACCAATTACTACTCTGGGGAAACAATCCCGGCCGAAGACTTGCCAATTTCATTGACTGCCTTATCACCATCATTCCGAAAGGAAGCTGGAGCAGCTGGTCGCGATACTCGTGGTTTGATTCGTTTGCACCAATTTAACAAGGTTGAAATGGTTAAGTTTGCTAAGCCTGACCAGTCAGCAGCTGAATTGGAAAAGATGACTGTCGATGTCGAAAACATCTTACAAAAGCTTGGTTTGCCATACCACGTCATCACCCTTTCAACAGGGGACATGGGCTTTGGTGCTGCTAAGACGCACGATGTTGAAGTTTGGTTGCCAGCCCAAGGAATGTATCGGGAAATTTCATCGGTTTCAAATACCCATGATTTCCAAGCTCGTCGGATGCACATCACTTACCGTAACGACGAAGGTAAACTTGAACTCGTTCATACTTTGAACGGATCAGGTCTTGCTGTTGGTCGGACAGTGGCTGCCATTTTGGAAAATTACCAAAACGAAGATGGGACAGTAACAGTTCCAGCCGTCTTGCGTCCTTACCTTGGTGGACAAGAAACTTTACAACCAACTGCCCATCATTAATTTTAATCGGAAACCGTGGATAGGCCTGCTAACGCCTATGATTCCCGCGGTTTTTTTGCTATAATAAAACATAGTATTCTAATTTTTTTATTAAAAATATTTTTTGAGACGAAGGGAGTGTGCCCGTTGATAGCGGACACCTAAATATTCATGGCTAATCCAGTCCGTAAACTTTATGATAATTCAAAGCGTCAATTAAAGAAGATTGAAAAAGTTGCTGACCTAGTCGAAGCTCAGGCCCCGGCAATGGAAGCACTTTCCGATAAAGACTTGCAAAAGAAAACGCAAGACTTTCAAATTCAAATTCAAAAGGCAGTCGCGGGGATTAAGGACCCAACTGCCCAACAAAAGGCAATGGCTAAGGAACTCGATGCCATTTTGCCAGAAGCCTTTGCTGTTGCTCGAGAAGGAGCTAAGCGGGTTTTGGGACTCTTCCCATACCGCGTTCAAATCATGGGAGCAATTGTCTTACATGGTGGTAACTTGGCCGAAATGAAGACCGGTGAAGGTAAGACTTTGACGGCCACGATGGCTGTTTATTTGAATGCTTTAGCTGGCCAAGGTGTCCACGTTGTCACGGTTAACGATTATTTGTCAAAGCGTGATGCCGAACAAATGGGCGAACTTTACAACTGGTTAGGTTTGTCTGTTGGTGTGAACGTTGGCGATGCTGCTCCCGAAGAGAAGCGGGCTGCTTATGATGCCGACATCACTTATTCAACTAACTTCAACATTGGTTTTGATTACTTGCGTGATAACATGGTCACCCAAGCCGAAGACCGCGTTATGCAACGTGGCTTGAACTATGCTTTGATTGATGAAGCCGATTCAATCTTGATTGATACGGCCCGAACTCCATTGATTATTTCTGGTCCTGGATCAGGTGTGTCTGGCTTGTACCAACAAGTTGACCGTTTTGTGAAGACATTGACCCGTGATGAAGATTATAAGGTTGATGAAGAAAGCAAGAACACAACTTTGACCAGCGAGGGAATCAAGAACGCCGAAGTTTTCTTTAATTTGGATAACTTATACGATTCTGAAAATACAGCCTTGACCCACCACGTGGACCAAGCCTTGCGGGCTAACTTCAACTACTTGAACGATAAGGATTATGTGGTTCAAGAAGGCGAAGTTAAGTTGATTGACCAATCAACTGGTCGTATTTCTGAAGGAACGCGTTTGTCTGATGGCTTGCACCAAGCCATTGAGGCCAAAGAAGGCGTTGAAGTTCGTGAAGAAAACAAGTCAATGGCGCAAATCACTTATCAAAACCTCTTCCGGATGTACAAGAAGCTTTCAGGAATGACTGGAACTGCTAAGACCGAAGAAGAAGAATTGCGCGAAATTTACAACATGGAAGTTATCGAAATTCCAACCAACCGGCCAATCCAACGAGAAGACAAGCCGGACTTGTTGTATCCTTCATTGCAAACTAAGTACAACGCGGTTATCCGTGAAGTCGCTGAATTGCACAAGAAGGGCCAACCCGTTTTGTTGGGTACTGGTTCAGTTGAATCATCTGAATTGGTTGCTAAATTGTTAACAGCCCACAAAATTTCTCATAACGTTTTGAACGCTAAGAATAATGAACGTGAAGCTGATATCATCGCCAACGCCGGTCAACGTGGTGCCGTAACGGTTGCTACGAACATGGCTGGTCGTGGAACGGATATCAAGTTAGGCCCTGGTGTTGATGAATTGGGTGGCTTGGCCGTGATTGCGACGGAACGTCACGAATCTCGTCGAATTGATAACCAGTTACGTGGACGTGCTGGTCGTCAAGGAGATCACGGTTCTTCACAATTCTTCTTGTCATTACAAGATGATTTGATGATTCGTTTCGGTGCAGAAAAGGTTCGGGCCTTGTTGCAACGAATGAACATGGATGATGAAGATACTGTTATCACCCACCGTTGGATCACGCGGTCTGTTGAATCAGCCCAAAAGCGAGTAGAAGGAAACAACTACGATACTCGTAAGAACGTCTTGCAGTATGATGATGTTGTCCGTGAGCAACGTGAATTGATTTATCGTGAACGCGACCAAGTTTTGGATGAAACTAAGTCATTGGACGAAGTATTGTTGCCAATGGTTAAGCGGACAATTGACCGTGTCGTTGATGCCCAAACCCCTGGTAAGAACCAAAAGGATTGGGACTTGGATGCCTTAGCAGCCTTTGTTGAAACGGCCTTGACGAACCCTAACCATGGGGCGGTCCGCTTGACCTCTTTGACTCGTGATGAAATCAAAGAAAAGCTGTACCAATTGGCCTTGGATAACTTGGCTGACAAAAAGAAGTCTTTGAGTGAAGAAGACCAATTATTGGCCTTCGAGCGTATCGTTATCTTACGAACGGTTGACCAACATTGGACTGACCATATTGATGCCCTTGACCGTTTGCGTCAAGGGGTTGGCCTTCGTGGCTATGGTCAATTGAATCCATTGATTGAATACCAAAACGAAGCTTTTGCTAACTTTAACCGAATGATTGCTGATATTGAATTTGATGCTACCCGGACCTTTATGAAGGCTGAGATTCGTACTAATTTAACAGCGTAAACTAGAAGCGAACGAGCAGTTCGCTTTTCTTATTGTGGGAGGATCCGCCATGGAAATTGTGGCAGCCAAACAGGCTCTAACAGCTATCCGAGAAAATATCGACCGCTTTGCCAAAACTTTGGACTTGGATGCGTTGACAGAGGAAATTGCTGATTTTGATAACCAGATGACAGAACCCGGCTTTTGGGATGACCAAGATAAAGCCCAGGGTGTTATCGAACAAAGTAACATCTTAAAAAAGCGTCGCGACTCATTTGTTAATTTGATTGACCAAGCCGATGAAATTGAGGTCTTGATTGAGATGTTAGCAGAAGACCCTGAAGACGAAGACAGTCAAACTGAATTGACTGAAATGGTCGAAAAGACGCAAAAGGACATTGAAGCTTATAACCTGGAACAATTGTTGACCGGGGAATATGATGCCAACAATGCCATCTTAGAAATTCACCCAGGTTCAGGTGGAACCGAGTCAACCGACTGGGGTGCTAACCTTTACCGGATGTACACCCGTTGGGCCCAAGCTCATGACTTCAACGTCGAAGTCTTGGACTACCATGCTGGTGATGAAGCCGGGATTGATTCGGCAACCTTGAAAATTACTGGCCATAATGCCTATGGGTTCTTGCGGTCAGAAAAGGGCGTGCACCGTTTCGTGCGAATTTCACCCTTTGATTCGGCTGGTCGTCGTCATACTTCTTTCGTTTCAGTTGATGTTATGCCTGAATTAGATGACTCGATTGAAGTTGAAGTCCGCGATGATGATATCAAGATGGATGTCTTCCGTTCCGGTGGAGCGGGAGGCCAAAACGTCAACAAGGTTTCGACTGGGGTCCGTTTGACCCACGAGCCGACCGGAATTGTCGTTTCATCAACAGTTGAACGAACTCAGTACGGTAACCGTGATTACGCGATGCGCCTTTTGAAGGGAAAGCTTTATCAGCTTGAACTTGAAAAGAAAGAAGCAGAACGAGCCGCCTTGTCTGGTGACAAGATGGAAAACGGTTGGGGGTCACAAATCCGCTCATACGTTTTGCACCCATACCAAATGGTCAAAGATCATCGGACCAATTATGAAAGCAACCAACCCCAAGAAGTCTTGGATGGGGGCTTAGATCCATTAATTAATGCTTACTTGCAGTGGCAATTAAGTTTAAAGAATCCAGATTAATGAAATAAATTAGGAAAGCCAATACTGACCTGTACCCCGTAAGTTGTATAAACTTACGGGGATTTTTT
>NZ_DF967980.1 GCF_001047075.2 Fructobacillus ficulneus | reverse complement strand
GCTTACTTTCGTCAAGCGTTTTTTCAAGGATTTTCTAAATTATTATTTCTGTTTATTTTCGCTGCGATAAAAGGGACTAAATTCAGCATTTTTACCTAGAAAAACAATCAGTTTTTATACAAAAACACTCCTTTTATTTGGGATTTGTTTAAATATGCTTCATTTTATTAATTTTTATAAAAATTATTGGTAAAAAAAGAATGTTTTCGTATAATTAATATAGAATTTATTTAAATAATACAAATCACTTCATATTCATTTTTCTGATTTGAAAGGAGCTGAATATGTCATGCTATATCTTAACTTCTAAAAAAGGAGACCAACGACTTTTTCGGAAATTAATTCCAGACCCTCTAATTTTCGATAATCCTCGGGAACTACTGTTAGCCGTTCACTCGACGACTCTTGGTCCAATTGTGGTCATTGATTTAGAAATTCACGGATACGATAAGATTGGTTTACAAGTCGCTGCATTAATTAAAAGGAATAACCCTAATGCTCAAATTATTCTCTTGGCTGAAGATAGCCGTCTAGCAAACTATTGTTTTGAATACCAAGTTGGTGTACTTGATTTTATCATTAAGAATGATCGTGATTTGATTTTTCAGAAACGACTACTACGAGCCATCGAAAAGGCTCAATACAATGTTCATAAAATTCTTAATTCAAAACCAAAATTCATCTTCTTCCCAAATGGTAAAAAAAGATTGCTACTCGACTTGTCCAGGATTCTATATTTTTCTTCTGAAAAGGGTACGCATAACGTTATTTTACATGAGCACGACCAAATTTTAAAAATCAGAGCTAATTTAAGTACAATTGCTAAACTCGATGACGATATTCATCAAATCCACTCTGGATTTTGCATCAATATTAACTACTTACAGACATACCAACCAAAAAAGAATATTGTTACTTTGGCAAACGGCGTCTCGCTGCCAATTTCACGAAACTACATTAATAAAGTCCGCCAGCAAACAACCTGGTACAGTGAACCACCAACCCGAGAAAATGATCCAAATTTTAAAAAGAAAGACTAAAAACGCAAAGTTCCTTCTTAACAGAAGAATCTTTGCGTTTTTGTTGATTTTAATTTTTACAAATAAATACTACTACAAAGAGGGCAAACAGCTTTTAATCATTAATATTAACGCAATCATTCTCTTGTCCTTTCAATAATAAAATAAAAATACGTTCTTACCTAATCTTTAAAAAATAGAAAGAAGGTAAAAACGTATTTTTTTAATTAATCTTGATTTGGATTTGAATCTTGATCAGCTTCAGCCCGAGCGACTAAGTCTTGAACTTGGTCACTGGCTGGCTTTTCATCCATCACAGCCTGGCTTTGTTCCAAAGCTTCTTCAGGACTAGGATCATCCATGACGACTGGTTCTAACTTTGCTAGAGTTGCTACCTTGGTTTCATCTTCCAAACGGATCAGACGAACTCCTTGAGTGGCTCGACTTGTTTGGCTGACGGTATCAACGCTAAAACGAATCATGACACCTTGATCAGTTGTGACCATAATGTCTTCGTCACCATTAACGGTGACCATTCCAGTCAAAGGACCATTCTTTTCAGTAATCGTTGCGGTTTTGATTCCCTTACCACCACGACCCTTAACAGGGTATTCGTCAGCAGGGGTTTGCTTACCGTAACCATTCTGGCTAATGACAAAGACCTTGGCTGCCGGTGTCAGAATATCGGCACCGATGACTTCATCGCCTTCACGAAGGTTAATTCCGCGAACTCCAGCAGCTCCACGACCCATTAAACGGACGGCTTCTTCAGCAAAGGTCACTGAATATCCATTCATAGTGGCAATAATGATGTTTTGAAGACCATCAGTTTCCAAGACCTTCAAAATTTCATCATCTTCACGTAAGGTGAGGGCCTTCAAACCAGAAGTCCGGATGTGGGCGAAGTCCTGGACTGAAGTCCGCTTGACAACACCCTTGCGGGTAACAAAGAAAAGGTTATCTGTACTTTCGGCTGGATTTCCATTGACCGAAAGGAGACTTTGAATGGCTTCATCATCTTCGAAGTTTAACAAATTAATAACCGGGATTCCCTTGGCTTGACGGCCATATTCAGGAATCTCGTAGCCCTTCATCCGATAAACCTTCCCCTTATTAGTAAAGAAGAACAAAGAATCATGGGTCGACAAATTAACCAATTGATCAACAAAGTCTTCATCGTTCAAGTTCATCCCCTGAACTCCACGACCCCCGCGGTTTTGGGCCTTAAATTCACTGGCCGGTACCCGCTTGATGTAGCCGTTGTGGGTCAAAGTTACGATAACGTCTTCTTCTTCGATCAAGTCTTCGTCTTCGATGCTCGTCACATCCCCAACTTGTAACTCTGTCCGACGTTCATCCCCAAAGCGGTTTTGCGTTTCAACCAATTCATCATAAATGATTTGGTCAATTCGTTCTTGGTGAGCCAAAATATCCTTCAAATCAGCAATCAAAGTCACTAACTTTTGGTATTCATCCTCTAACTTATCGCGTTCCAAGCCAGTCAAACGAACCAAACGCATATCCAAAATCGCTTGTGACTGCTTATCAGATAGGTCATAGCCCTCAATCAAACGAGTCTTAGCTTCATCAGAAGTCTTTGAAGACCGAATAATGTGGATGATTTCATCGATATGGTCTAAGGCTATCCGTAATCCTTCGAGGATATGGGCACGGGCCTCGGCCTTCTTCAAATCAAAGCTAGTCCGACGACGGACAACTTGACGCTGGTGGACCAGGTAAGCTTCCAAGATTTCCTTCAAAGACAAAGTCTTTGGAGCCCCATGGTCAATGGCCAACATGTTGAATGAAAAACCAGTTTGCAAAAGGGTTTGCTTGTACAAGTTGTTCAAAATAACTGAACCAGAAGCATCGCGACGGACATCGATTGAAATTCGCAAACCTTCTCGGTCAGTTTCATCACGAATTCCCGTAATACCATCAATTTTCTTGTCGCGAACTAATTCTGAAATTCGTTCAATCAAACGAGCCTTATTTACGGCATAGGGGAGTTCAGTCACAATGATTTGTTCCCGACCACTCTTTGTCGTTTCAATATCAACCTTAGCACGAATGGTAATCGTACCACGACCCGTTTCATAGGCTTTCCGGATACCGGCCTTACCCATAACAATTCCACCAGTTGGGAAATCAGGTCCAGGCAATGCTTCCATCAAGTCTGCAGTCGTTGCTTGCGGATTTTTCATCAAAATATGCAAGGCTGAGATAACTTCACCCAGGTTATGGGTTGGGATGTTGGTTGTCATTCCAACGGCAATTCCAGTGGCCCCGTTAACTAGGAGGTTAGGAATCCGAGCCGGCAAAACTTCCGGTTCTCGTTCTTCACCATCATAGTTGGGCACGAAATCAACTGTGTCTTTATTTAAGTCACGGACCATTTCCATGGCCACTTTCGACAACCGAGCTTCGGTATACCGCATGGCGGCAGCGCCGTCACCATCGACAGAACCAAAGTTACCATGGCCATCAACCAGCATATACCGGTATGAAAAGTCTTGGGCCATACGGACCATCGACTCATAGATGGCCGAATCTCCGTGGGGGTGGTACTTACCCATAACGTCTCCAACAATTCTGGCAGACTTTTTATGAGGCTTATCAGGTGTATTTCCTTGCTCAATCATCGAATAGAGAATTCGACGATGAACAGGTTTCATTCCATCACGAACGTCTGGCAAAGCTCGTGCCACAATGACGGACATGGCATATGACAGAAATGAACTTTTCATTTGTTCGGAAAGATGAATATTTTGAATCCGACTATCGGTTTCGTCTGGCATTTCATTACTCCTCGTCAAACACTACAAGTTTCTTAGATATCAAGGTCTTGGACAAAGACGGCATTATCTTCAATAAATTGACGGCGAGGGGGGACATCGCCACCCATCAGCATGTCAATCACAGCATCAGCTTCTTCAGCATCAGCGGGGTCAACTCGCAACAACCGTCGATTTTGTGGGTCCATCGTTGTATCGGCAAGCTGATCGTAGTCCATTTCACCAAGTCCCTTGTATCGTTGGACTTTTGGCTTGGCGTTACTTGGCAATTGAGCCAGGTAATCTTCCAATTCCTGGTCAGAATCAAGATATGTCATATTCTTTGAATTTCCCAAGGCAACCCCATACAAAGGTGGCTGGGCAATATAAATATAGCCAGCATCAACCATTGGTCGCATATAACGATAGAACAAGGTCAACAACAAAGTCCGAATGTGAGCACCATCGACATCGGCATCGGTCATGATAATAATCTTGTGATAGTTGGCTTTTTCAACGTTAAAATCATCACCAAAACCAGAACCAAGAGCGGTAAAGAGGGAACGGATTTCTTCATTAGCCAAAACCCGATCCAAAGTTGCTTTTCCAACATTTAGAATCTTCCCTCTGATAGGCAAGATTGCTTGAGTCAGACGGTTACGACCTTGCTTAGCAGAACCACCGGCCGAGTCACCCTCGACAATAAAGAGTTCTGAAATAGCTGGGTCTTTCGATGTGTTATCGGCCAATTTACCAGGCAGGTTAGAAATTTCAAGACCTGACTGCTTCCGGGTCATTTCCCGTGCCCGTTTGGCTGATAGGCGAGCCCGTTGAGCCAAGGCTCCTTTTTCAACAATTTGGCGAGCAACAGCTGGGTTTTCAAGCATAAAGCGAGAAAAAGTTTCACTAAACATCCGGTCAGTCGCCTGACGCGCATCTGAGTTTCCCAACTTCGTCTTTGTCTGACCTTCGAATTGAGGGTCGGGATGCTTAATGGAAACAATGGCCGTCATTCCTTCACGGACATCTTCACCAGTGAGGGATTCGGCGCCTTCTTTGATTAACTTTTGCTTGCGAGCATAGTCGTTAATCACACGAGTTAAGGCTGTCTTGAACCCAGTTTCGTGGGTTCCACCTTCATAGGTATTGATGTTGTTAGTAAAGGTCTTTAAGTTTTCTTTGACCCCAGTCGTATACTGCAAGGCAACTTCAACAACAATCCCGTTTTCTTCCCCTTCGACATAGACTGGCTCTTCAAACAAAGGTTCCCGTTCTTCATCGAGGTAAGAAACGTATTCCTTGATTCCACCTTCGAAATGGAAAGATTCCTTCAATGGCTCATCAGACCGCTTGTCTTCGATTGAAATCCGGAGTCCCTTGTTCAAAAAGGCTAATTCCCGGACACGAGTCAACAGTGTTTGATAGTTGTAGACCGTTGTTTCCTGGAAAATATCAGCATCCGGCTTAAAATGAACAACCGTTCCGCGTTCAATTGGCAAAGGACCGTCTTTTTTGGTCATCTGTGTCTTTACATGGCCAGTTTGAAAGTCCATATAATAGAGCTGGCCATCACGGACAACTTGTACATCAAGGTCAGTTGATAGGGCATTAACTACGGAAGCACCAACCCCGTGCAAACCACCAGAAACCTTATATCCGCCACCGCCAAACTTTCCACCGGCGTGCAGGATTGTAAAGACTGTTTCTAGGGCTGGTTTTCCAGTCTTGGTCTGAATATCAACTGGAATTCCCCGACCATCATCAGTAACAGTAATCGAATTATCTTTTTCAATCGTCACAGTAATATGGGATGCAAAACCAGCTAAGGCTTCATCAATTCCATTATCGACAATTTCCCAAACAAGATGGTGGAGACCTTGGGCCGTGGTTGTTCCGATATACATTCCGGGACGCTTACGGACGGCTTCCAACCCCTCTAGAACTTGAATCTGATCGGCATTATAGGCGTCAGCATCAGTGTTCATTTGGCTGGCCGTCTCTGGATCAATTTGGTTCAGTTCTTGGTTTTCTGGGTTTTCTTGATCTGTCATAATACTCCTCTAGGCATCAAAGCTCTTCTTCTTCTTTAACATGGCCAGCGTTGACTAAAAAAACTTTGGGCTCATGAATAAGCTGCCGAGCAATTTCAGTTAAAGATGGCGCTGTGATAAAGGTTTGGACCTTATCTTGGATTGCTAATAACAAATGCGTTTGCCGGCTGGCATCTAATTCGCTTAAGACATCGTCTAAAAGAAGAACTGGATACTCACCGGTCTCTTGGTGCATCAATTCGATTTCACCAAGTTTTAATGCTAGTGCAGCAGTTCGTTGCTGGCCTTGCGAACCAAAGACTGCGACATCAGTATCGTTAACGTCAATGGTAAAGTCATCTCGGTGAGGACCAGCCAAGGTTGTTCCTTGGCGTTTCTCTCGGTCAGCGATTTTTTTAAAAAGAGCTGCTAAGCTTTCTGAAAGTTCAGTTGCCGTCATTCCATCGGTTACCGGAACTGGTGCTTGATAGTGCAGGGTCAATTCCTCTTTTTGATTGGCAACTTCGCGATGAATAATCTGGGCCTGAGTAGCGAGCTTAGCGAGAAAATTTTTACGAGATAGAATAATTTGTGTGGCTAACTCAATCAACTGATCGGTCAAAACATCTAAAAAAATTTGGTCTTTTGGCCCACTAACAGCCCAGGACTTTAAATATGCGTTACGGTCTTTTAAAATTTTTTTATATTGGCTACTTTTTTGTAAGTAAACCTTATTCATCTGACCAAACTCAATATCAATAAAGCGCCGACGAACTGTCGGTGCTCCTTTGACAAGGTTTAAGTCTTCCGGGGCAAATAAAATCACATTCAATTGGCCAATGTAAGTCGATAGACGTGATTGATCAAGGTGGTTAACCTTGGCCTGCTTACCCTTATTCGACCAGGCTAAAGAAAGGGGGGTTTGACCGAAGCGATTCGTAATTCGACCGGCAATTTGAGCCTCTTGCTGGCCCCAACGGATTAAATCTTTATCTGTCTTAGTTCGATGAGACCGGGCCAAGGCTAATGCGTATATGCTCTCGAGTAGGTTCGTTTTCCCTTGGGCATTTTCGCCTAAGAAAACATTGATCCCACTGCTAAATTTGAGCGATACTTGGTCATAGTTACGAAAGTTGTTCAGACTCAGTTGGCTTAATTCCAAGAGCCGGGACCACTCGGATATTTTGACCTGGACTTAGCTTTTTTTGCTGATTGAGAATTCCTTTTTTGACGGTTCTTCTCATCTAGCCGCTTTTGGCTTTTAGCAAATCGTTCCAAAATGGCTTTCTTTTCAGCCTCTTCGGCTAACTCTTCAGCACTTAGTCCAACAATCTGATATTTTTCACCTTGAATGACAACATTATCGCCTGGATAAAGTTTTTTACCACGGCGGTTTTCATCCTCACCATTAACTTGGATGATTACATCCGCTAAAAAGGCTTTTGCTTGACCACCAGAGGCAATCAAATTTTCCATTTTTAGCAATTGCGCCAAGGTAATGTAGGCGGTTCTAATTGCTACTTCTTCAGCCATTGTCTTCCCCAATTTCTTCGTAAAACTTACCCCTTTATTATAACATACTTCCTCTAATTTACCCTTAAGAGGCGTTTTTAGCTTTTTTTTCATCATTTGGGCGTTTTTATCTCAACAGGATAAGCCTTAAAATTCTTCCATAAAAATAAAAAAATCCCAATTAGATTCTCTCTAGACCATTTAAAAAGACCAGGTCTGCTTAGAATTAAATTGGGAATTTTTTAAAAAGTTCGAACCGGAGTGACAAGTTGTAGTTGCTTATTATCCGTTTCACCTTCTGGAATAATGATGAAAGGTCGTAAATTAGTCGTAAACTTCAATTCAACAGTCTTACCTTGCAATACTCGGAGAGCATCACGAACGTAATCTGGGTTGAAAGAAATTTCAAGGTCTTCACCCGTGACTTTTTCAGCAGTTAAATTTTCATTAACTTGACCGACTTCTTGAGAATTTCCTGAAAGTTGAGCTTGTCCACCATTAATCGTCAATAAAATAACGTTATTCCGTGATTCGTGTGATAACAAACTTGCTCGATCAATTGCACCTGATAGTGCGGCTGCATCAATCTGTAATTCAGTAGTCGCTTCACTAGGAATCAAACGATCAGTTTCTGGATAGTTTCCCTCGAGAAGACGAGAATAGAAAGTTGTTTTTCCAAAAACAAAGACGGCTTGGTTAGCAGAGAGTTTAATTTCAACTCGGTTTTGACCATCTAACAAGGATTGTAATTCGTTAAAGGCCTTAGCGGGAATGATAACCGATGTCTTTTCAGTATTTTCTGTTCCAGTTAATGTAACAATTCGCTGTGATAAGCGATGCGAATCCGTCGTGACCGCCTTAATTTGATTGCCATCTAGTGTTAAATGAATTCCAGTTAAAATTGGACGACTTTCTTGAGTTGATGCTGAAATTTTTGTTTGGGCAATGATTTCAACTAATTGAGCTGCAGAAACCTTAAGTGACTTACTCTCTGACAACTCGGGGAGTTTTGGATAAGCTGAAACTGGTTGCCCATTAATTTTGAATGATGCAGATCCAGAAGTAATTAGGGCTTGAAGACCTTCAACGGAAAGAGTTAATGTTTCGGCTGGTAAATGCTTAACGATATTAATAAAGAAAGTTGCTGGCAAAGTAATGCCACCAGGAGTATCGATTACTAATTGATTGGTTGTATCACTGGCTTCCAAAGTGATTTTAATTGAGATGTCAGCATTTGATCCAGTTAAGATTAATTCTTCGTCTGTTAGGTCTAATTTAATATTAGTCAAAATAGGAATCGTTGTTCGAGAGGAGATGGCTCGAGAAACATCATTTAAAGCTTTGATAAAGGCTTGGCGGTTAATTGAAAATTTCATGGCACATTGCCTCCTTAAGGGCAGGGGTTATTTATATTTATATAATATTAAATAAATAGTAATAGTAATAAGGGGTGTGGGAAATGGGGATTAGCTAAAATCCCTTGATTTCATCATAAAAACCCTGTTGAAAACTTTGTTGATAAGTTTAGCAAAAAAGGGAGGTTATCAACGAGCTGTTATTTCCCGTTTTTTATCTCATTTGCAAGGTCTTCGATTAACTCTTTTGTCTTTGGTTCCGTTTCGACCTGCTCAGCAACCTTGTTGTAGGCATGGGAAATTGAAGAGTGGTCTCTTCCACCAAAAGACCGTCCGATATCAGGCAATGATTTGTTGGTCATTGTGCGAGTCAAGTAAATGGCAATGTGTCTGGCATTTACTAAATCGGCTTGTCGCCGGGAGCCCTGCATATCGGTCACACTTTGCATGAAGTAATTAGCCACGGTTTCTTGAATACGTTCGACCGTGATTTTTTTACCTTGGTCGATATTTAATTCAGAAAGGATTG
The DNA here is from genome assembly GCF_001047075.2 of Fructobacillus ficulneus. Lineage (GTDB taxonomy): Bacteria > Bacillota > Bacilli > Lactobacillales > Lactobacillaceae > Fructobacillus > Fructobacillus ficulneus. Next base: position 19,603 of record NZ_DF967980.1, on the reverse strand, counting down.
ATTGAGCCGTTTCAATGGTTGCCGGTTTGTTCATATAGCGAACCTTAGCTTCAAATTTATGAAAGGCACCTTCCAATGAGCGGACATTGGTATCGATTTTTTCACCAATTAATTCTAAGACTTCATTGGGAATATTGAGGTCATTGCGTTCTTGAAGGTTTCTTAAAATAGCGACACGCGTTGGTAAGTCAGGCTTTTGAATATCTTGTGTAATACCAGCTTCAAAGCGAGAAGTTAAACGAGTTAGTAGATCTGGAATATCAGTTGGGTACCGATCGGAAGTCATGACAATTTGTTTGCCATCCTTGGTCAAAGCGTTAAAGGTATTAAAGAACTCTTCTTGGACTTTTTCTTTTCCAGACCAAAATTGAATATCATCAATTAGGAGCATATCGAGCGATCGGTATGTTTTTTTGAATTTAGCCGTCGCATTTGAATCCGCCTTGTTTCCTTCACGAAGTGAATCCGTAAAATCATTTAAGAAGTCTTCCGCTGTTGCATATTTAATCCGAGCTTTTGGATGGGTGGTTGCGTATTCGTTACCAATTGATTGCATCAAGTGAGTTTTGCCTAACCCGACGCCTCCATATATAAGGAAGGGGTTATAAACTTTTCCCGGGGCTTCTGCGACAGCCAATGCTACCGCTAAGGCATTTTCGTTTCCAGCTCCCTTAACAAACTTATCAAAGGTAAAGTCGGAATTTAGGTCATTATCCTGGGTAAATGGCATAGCATTAACACTTTGATCATCCGAAGTGAACGGAACAAAATTATCATCGGCATCAGTGATGCGTAATTCTGGACGAATGAAATCACCCGTGATTTCGTTGGCGTGTTGGACGAAATCAAGGGCGTATTGTTCAGTATTCCAAGCGTTGATTATTTTTGATGCATGTTCCTTAGGAACAGACAAAATTAATTTTCCGTCTTCAAAACCAACTGGTTTTAAGGGGGCAATTAAAGTTTCAAAGGTCATCAAACCTGTTGTTTTGTATAAACGAAGGCTGACTTCTTTCCAGAGGTCGGTCGGATCGAGCGCATTTTGCATAAGAAACTCCCCAAAATAAGGTAAAAAAGAATGAAGCTATGCTTAATATTATAGCAAAAAAAAAATGAATCGCATAGTTATCCACAGCAAAAAGATTAGAGAGAGACTTATCCAATGCAGGGGAAAGGGGGAAAAGTGGACAGGGGAGAATAACGGGAACAAATTTTCGTGTTATCAACATATCAACAATCTTATCCACCGTTAAGGGTGTATAACTAATGATTTTCCACTCAAAAACAACGTTTTCCCCAGAAAGCAATCCACAACCTGGGGATATGTGGATAAGTTCGGTAAAAGGTGTTGATAGAACGAACCAAGACTTGCTTTATCCTCAAGGGCGTTTTTAAGACAGGATAACCTTGTGGGAAAAAGTTAGGCATATCGGCTGAAAAGAATTGATAAAATCGGCTAAAATCCTTGCCCAACGGCGGTATCCATGGTATGATTACTTTCGAATTGCAAGAAATTTGCAGACAAATTATTAATGGAGGTAATGAAAATGAAGCGTACATTCCAACCAAAGAAGCGTCATCGCGAACGCGTACACGGTTTCCGTAAGCGTATGAGCACTAGCAATGGCCGTAAGGTATTGGCTCGCCGTCGTGCTAAGGGCCGTAAGGTATTATCTGCCTAAACAGGTCGCTGCATGTCAGTGGCCTTTTTATTTTATTGGATTTTTAATGCAGGGTTATTCCTGTGTACATAGTTTTTACTTATAATAGGTGGTAACTCATGCGGAAGACATTTCGGATAAAAAAACCAGCCGAATTTCAAATAGTATTTGATCACCACCAATCGGTGGCCAACAAATACTTTGTTCTCTATCGTCTAAAGAAAGAAAATCAAAAACATTTTCGTTTAGGCTTGTCGGTCGGTAAAAAAATAGGTAAGGCACATGACCGAGTTCACGTTAAGAGAAGAATTCGACAGGCCTTTCTTGAATTTAAGCCTTTGCTTGACCAAGAGACGGATATTTTAGTTATTGCTCGGCCAGCAGTGGCCCACAAATCCCAGGCATTTATTAGCCAACAGCTTGAGCACGTGCTTAAGTTAGCAAAACTGTTAAAGGATGATAATCATGACTCGACTACGTAAATGGATAACAACAATTGGCTTCTTGCCTTTGTTGCTGGCATCTGTTGCCATTGTTGGTATTGTACTGGCGGACTTATCTTATACCGGACATGTTGCTGGTAACGGCCTCTGGGGCGGTTTTGTTGGTCTCTTTATTCGCTCAATTTTGGGTGTTTCTTCTTGGTTCTCTTCATCCTATGGGCTAGGAATCATTGTTTTCACGATTTTAGTTCGTTTTGTTATCTTGCCGTTGATGGTTTATCAAATCGATTCAATGAAGAAGATGCAGAGCGTTCAGGGTGAAATTAAGGCCTTGCAGGATCAATACCCTGGTCGTGATACTGAAAGTCGTCAGTTACTTGCTGCGGCTCAACAAGCCTTATATAAGGAACGTGGAATTTCGCCTTTTGCTTCAATGCTGCCATTATTGGTTCAGATGCCAGTTTTGATTGCCCTTTACCAAGGAATCCATAATTCACCAGTCTTACGGTCAGGTGAGTTCTTATGGTTAAACCTTGGAAAGCAAGATCCGTACTTTATTTTGCCAATTTTGGCCGCCTTGTTTACTTTTGGTTCATCATGGCTTTCAACCCAAGCTAACCCTCAACAAAACGCGATGACAAAGGTAATGCCATTTATTTTCCCATTCGTTATCCTATTGACTGCGTTGGCTGTTCCTGCAGCTGTTTCACTGTATTGGGTGGTTGGAAACTTGTTCCAAATGATTCAAACTTTCTTCTTGCAAAATCCTTTCAAATTAAAGCAAGAACGAGAAGCAGCTTTGCGATTAGAAAAAGAAAAAGCACGTAAAATTAAAAAAGCTCAACGCTCAAAGAAGCGCAGCCGTTAATTTCTTTAAAGCCCTATCGGGGCTTTTTTTGTTAATTTATTATTAAATTTTTGGAAATCTTTGTTTGTCAGAGTAAGTCTGCTATCATTAGCAGTGATAATTATTTTTAACTAAGGGAGGGTTCCTATGATTGAAATGTTAAAACAGACATCTCGTTTCCGCTGGTTTCACATTACCAACATGAGTGCCAGTGATGAAAAGGTTCTGCTAACAGATCATGGATTAACCCAGCAAGTTATTGGGTATGCCAATGACAAGAACGAAAGTGTTCGGATGGAGTTTGATGTTGAGAACGAAGAAACGCTAATCATCTTAGATGTTGTTTCTGCTGAACCAGAACCGGTGTTAACTCGTCCAATTGGAATCGTTCTAGTTAATGATAATCTTTACACATTTTCACATCGACCAACCGATTATATTAAAAAAGATTTTTTGGCAAAAGTGGACCAATATTCCGGCGAGGAATTAAATCGAATTTCGGCGTTTCAGTTCTTGCTTGATGGGTTGTATTCATTAATGACGATGTATGGTGATGAAATTACAGAAATTAACAGACAGAGACGGTCGATTCAAGCACAATTTGGTAACCGTAAGCAGTTAACAAAGCACACCAACGATCTCTTACATTTACAGATTCAGATGATTTATCTACAAAATTCGTTGGCTAATAATTTAATCATGCTGGAACAAATTAAACGCGTGTATGGACAATACAGTAATGACGATGAGCTAAACCATTTGGAATTGGTTCGAGTTGAAGTTGAACAGGCCCATGATATGGCAGGATTAGCCATGGAAGTGATTAATGCTGTCTCTGATGCGACTGGCTCATTAGGAAACCGTGATTTGAACTGGACAATGAAGGTTTTAACTGTTTATTCAATCGTCTTTACCATTCCGACTGTTGTCTCTGGCTTTTATGGAGAAAACGTTGATTACTTACCGTTTGCGCATGGTGCTTCTGGTTGGTGGGTGACCATCATTATGATGGTGCTAATGATGGTCGGTGCAACATATTTGTTTTACCATTATGGTTTTTTGAAGAAATGAATGTTTATTACAAAGATTACTTTTTCTAGGGTTTTAGAGGTATAATAGATTACGAGCTTTTGATTTTTAATTTAGGAGGAAGACGTATGTCTAGGTCTAGCCGCAAAAAGGAATTAAGGGAGCAGCGAGACACCATATTAGAAAAGTCTTCGGCAGGTTTAGTTTCTTTTCGTCGTTTTTTATTTGCACCTAATTTGTTGACCTTTGTCATTTCTGTTGTTGTTGGAAATGCTTTTGGGAGTGCCATTAAGGATTTAGTTACTTTAGCGGCGGATTTCTTGTTATTTTTGTGGCGATGGATTTTTACCGCTAATCATCCGCTGTACTTCAATGCTACAGAAAATGCTTGGAATACTTTTGTCACGTCTTTCCTAACGATGCTTTTCATTGCTTTGGCAGTCTATTATACAATTCAGCTGATTAATAATCGGTTGATTGGCTCAGACAATGAAAAATGGGGTTATGATGGTGCTCATCAAGATATGCTAATGTTGCAGCGACTTCAAAAAGAAAATAACGAACTGGTTAAAAAGAATAATCAATTGCAAAGAGAAGTGCTAAAAGCGTTATCTTCTGAAGATGATGGTCAATCTGATAAGTAAAAAGGAGAGTTATTATGAAGGAATCCGTAGCAATTATCACTATCGCGGCATTGGTATTAATGTTTGTTTCACTTGCATTTTGGGCTGCTGGCAATAAAGATTTTGCCCTTGTATGTTCGAATTTGGGAACCATTATTTTATTAGTTGCTCTTGTTTGGAGTACACGGAGTAAGTCCGGAGACAAAGATTAAGAATATCTTAAGAATGTTAATTTTTTAAAGCCAAGATAATTCTTGGCTTTTTGTATAGAGATGTTTCACGTGAAACAGTTAGGGAGAAAAATGCTATTTAAAGATGCCAAAGTTGAATTTGAAAACGTTGTAGTTCCCGATACCGTTGAGAAACAACTTGTTGACCTGCAATACGGACAAGAAGATTATCAGAAATATGATTTATATTTACCTAAAAAACAAAGTAGCCTTCCCATTATTCTGGATTTGCAGGGTGGTGGGCTGATTAGAGGGCGTAAATCAACATCGAAATTAGGGCCATCGCTAAAATTTACCGCTGCAGGTTATGCAGTGGCATCAATGAATTATTCGTTAATTTCAGAATGGTCATTTTCATTTCCAAAGCAAGTTGCTGAAATCCGTCTAGTTTTAGCTGCTTTGAAAAAGCAGGCTGAAGAGCATCATCTTGATGATACAAAAGTTATCTTAGTTGGAGAATCGTCAGGGGCTCAATTAGCACTCTTAACAGCAGCAACATTGTCAGCAGGTGTTAAGCTAGGACGGTTGAAACAAGTCGAACCTGAGTTGAAAACTTTGCCAAATGTTGCCAAAGTTATTGCTAATTATGGTCCTTATGAATTTGATCGGTTTGCTGCACAATTTAAAAGTGATAACCTAGAGCCCAAATATCAAGAGTCAGGAAAACAAAACTCGTTTGAAGGCTTGGCATTGGGCGGTTTGGCGGTGAATGAGAATCCCATTGGCGTCAGTCAGGCAAACCCGGCTAACTATTTCACTAAAGCAATGCCGCCTATCTTGGCGTATGCAGGGACAGCCGATGTCGTTGTTCCGCATGAACAGAGCCAAGAAATGATAGAACGATACCGGGAAATGACAGGAAATTCAGCCACTCTGCGCTTGATAGATGGTGGCCACCATGGGATTACTGATTATGACACTCCAAAAATATATCAAGAAAAATTAACATTCTTAGAGCAATAAAAAATCACTTCTGTTGAAGTGATCTTTTTATTACTTATATAAGATGGCATCCACAATTTTAGCTGATTCAGCAAAGATAATTGTTTTAACGTGGGGACGAGGAATGACTGTCGTAAACCATTGCTGTCCTTCTAAGGGAATACCGGCAATAAAGAAGCCGGTAACGTAATTATCGTTGTGGTCGATGACAGTATTGGTAACAGAATCAACTTTAATAGTATTTGAAAGGAGGGAAGTTCCATCTGTATTTGTGATGCGGTTATCGCCGGTAATAAGTCCTTGTTGCCTTAATGATTTAATCAACGGACTGTTGGCAGATTGGAAATTTATTCGACCTAAACGGGCTTCAATGAATGCCGAACCTAAGTATTTCTGACCAAATCGATCTGTTGCGACAAAATTAGTCGTATCATGACTGACACTGAAGTTTGGACCGGCAATAGTAATTTGACCAGCTTCAATTAAGGCTAGTAACTGTTGAGTTCGAATGAGGGGAGGACCAACAGATAATTGGGTATCAAAGTATTTAAATTCTGTTAGAAGAGTTTGATAATCATCTTCATCGAATAAACGGTGATTATAGAGATAGCGGACAGTTCCACGCATATCGCGAAGAATATCGTAAGCGCCAGACAGTGGTGAAAAATTGTTACCGAGTTCTGCAGAGGCAATATCCTCTTCTAGATGCTTAACAAAGAAAGTCCGATAAGCCGAGATTGTTGTTAAGTCCCGAGTTGGATTCGCTTCATTTTCCCAAGAAATATTAGTGTTTAAAGATAATTTATATTGAGTATTAACTAAAGGCCAATTGGTTGGCTCTTTAACAAAATCAAGAATCTCTTCACGGGTTTGATCGTCAATATCTGCCAAAAGACGAATTTGGTTAATCAAATATTTATATGTCAACTCTTGGTCAAGGATCCTTCGGAACGTTTGATAGGGAACGTGTCCCTTATTTTCATTAGCAATTTTTTCTAAGTGTTTTAAAGTGAAAAAACGTGGTTCATATAATTGACTCGGACCTTTTTGATTAAAGCCATGAGAACGCGGAGGGAGACCTGAACCAGAACCAATTACGAGATGAGGCTCATGACCTGAGGGCTGATACTGCAATGAACCATCATCCTTGGTTAAGAAAACCCCACCTTTGGCAGCGGTTAAGGAAAGCAAATCATCAAAGAATGATAATCCTAACCCTTGAACTAAAACTGTGTCATTTTCATTTAAGGCAGTAAAATCATTTTCAGCCGGATGTGAAGCAGGGTAGTAGTGTAATCCTTGGTCTGCCGCAAAGTTTGCCAAATCTTTTTTAGCGGGTGAAAGGACAGCATCTAAGTGACCAGGAGAATAAACTACCTCATCGGCAAAGAATTTTTCTCCATCATTTGTGATCAAATTAAATCCAGGGTTAGCAACAATTAAATCATCGACAGCAGTTTGGCGAAAACGAATTGAGATATTGGAAGGTGTTGCAGCAGAAATGGTTTCGAAGAACCAGGCCGCATAAACGCCCATTAACCCGCGGGAAGAATAGGTTTCCATTGAAATTAGGGCAATGATTTCTTCTCTATAGGCCACTGGAAATTCAGGATGGTCATTCAGAAAGCCAAGGGCGCTGGTTTGTGCCCAAGACAAAAGAGTTGATGTGAGATGTGCTGTTTCGCTATTGTCGTAAGCATCATCAATATCATTAAATAGGGTTACTTGATTGGCATAAGTATTCATTAAATAAGTTTGATTATTTTTGAAATACGGATTCCAAACACGACCCCCAATTGGATAAGGGTCGAAAATATTAATTGTTAGAGCGTGATTGGCCGGGTTCTTTTGAATTAACCGATCGAGTATCGCAAGATTTCGAGGGCCAGCACCAATTAAAGCAATTTGCATAGTGTCTCCAGGCTTAAAAAGAAAAAGCTAACGAGGGCGTTAGCGAAATAATATTATTGTTAAATTTAATTTGAAATAAAATATTTTTTTTATTTCTTTAACACTATTTTACTCTAAAAAAATAGATAAAAATAGGGGATATTCTGAGGAATAAAGGACAAACATCAAGAATATTGTTATAATAAGGTATCATCTGTTGGAAAAAGAATTGGATTTAGGAACGAATAGAAAGCTAGCGGTCGATGGAAGCTAGTCCTGCCCAATTTGAGTTACACAACGGTACTCGGTGACGTCTGGTCGCGTTAAAGGCCAATTAAGTGGTTCAATGGATATTGGACAATTTAGGTGGTACCGCGAAGACTTCGTCCTAATCAATAATGATTAGGGCTTTTTTTATTAGGTAGATTGATTTGGAGGAACTGACATGAACTTTATTGAAGATTTGAAATGGCGTGGTGCCTTAAACCAAGTGACGGATGAAGAGGGACTTTTGAAGGCGATGAATGAGGGGCAAATTGGTGCCTATGTTGGAACCGACCCAACAGCAGATTCACTTCATCTGGGCCACTTGATTCCATTCATGGTGTTGAAGCGGTTCCAAAAAGCCGGTGGTAAGGCTGTTATTATCGTCGGGGGGGCAACTGGTTCGATTGGTGACCCCCGCCCAACAACTGAACGCCAACTTTTGTCAGATGAACAATTGAAAATCAATGAAAAGGGTATTGCAGCTCAAGTTACCAAGTTATTTGGAACAGATGGTACAAAGATTGTTAACAATGCCGACTGGCTTGGTCCAATGACCTTACCAGAATTTTTGCGGGATTATGGAAAACTCTTCTCAGTTAACGTGATGTTGAAAAAGGACGTTGTGGCATCACGGTTGGAGACAGGAATTTCATATACCGAATTCACTTACCAAATTCTTCAAGCAGTTGATTTCTTGCACTTGTGGCAAGAAGAAAACGTCCGCTTACAAATTGGTGGATCAGACCAGTGGGGAAATATCACTTCTGGTGTTGATTTGATTCATACTGTTGAAGGGTCTGATGCACCAGCCTTTGGTTTGACGATTCCCTTGATGACCGACTCAACCGGTAAGAAGTTTGGAAAGTCAGAAGGGAATGCCATCTGGTTGAATGCTGAAAAGACATCACCTTATACCTTCTACCAGTTCTGGTATAACCAACGTGACGAAGATGTCGTCAAGTACTTGAAGTACTTTACTTTCCTAACGCCTGCTGAAATCGAAGCCTTGGCTAAAGAAGTTGAAGAAAACCCTGGTGCTCGCTTGGGACAAAAGCGTCTCGCCGAAGAGGTAACCACCTTTGTTCACGGTGCAGCTGCTGTTCAAGAGGCTGAAAAGTTGTCCAAAGCACTGTTCTCAGGAGATGTAGCAACTTTAACGGCCCAGGAAATTAAAGATGTCTTTAGTGGAGTTCCTGGTTTTGAGACAACAGCAGCCACAAAAAACGTTGTTGAATTCTTGGTTGAAAGCGGCATCGAACAATCAAAGCGTCAGGCTCGTGAAGATGTAACAAATGGTGCAATTACAATTAATGGTCAAAAAGAAACTAATTTGGACGCCGAGATTGATCCCAGTACAGCATACGACGGCCAATTTATCTTAGTTCGTCGTGGAAAGAAGAAGTACTTCTTGGGAACAATCAAATAAATTAAAATAATTGAAAAAAATAAATATTTTGAATAGTTTTTATTTAATTTTAGTTTAATCTCAAATTACTATAATAAACATATCGATATAGCAATATATCGGACATCAAAACTTCATTTCGGCACATCTATAAATACTTCTCTCTAAACCTAATTTATACCTTCTCTCCCGTGCCGAAATGAAGGTTCAGCAGATGAACAAGCCCTCCGATTAATCGGTGGGCTTTTTTTATGTAAAAGGGCTGTATATTGATGTTTTTGGCTCTTTCGCCACCAGTTTGTTATAATGGAAACAACCGGGTTATTTTACTGAAAACTCTGAATTATTACGGGTTAGGTTGACCTGGAATGGTACCAGAATAAAGGAGACATACTAATGTCATTGTTAGAATTAAACCATGTGTCGAAGAGCTTTGGCTCTTACAAGGCCATGGACAATGTTTCGTTTTCGGTTGAACCTGGACGGATTGTGGCACTAATCGGCCCCAATGGTGCGGGGAAATCAACAACCATGCGGGCTATTACAGGTTTGATGTCCTATAGTCAGGGTGAGGTGACCTTTGATGGTCAACCGGTTCGCTTTGCAAAAACAACTTCGTTGGCAAAAATGGGGAACTTGATTGAATATCCTTCAATTTACCCTAATTTTACAGCCCGTGACCATATGAACTATTATGCAATGGATGCAGTCGATCACGCTGATATTGATGAATTAATGAAACTAACGGGGATTGACGGTCCCAAGTTTGGTAAGCGCAAGGCTAAAAAGTTCTCATTAGGAATGAAACAACGTCTTGGAATTGCGATTGCCTTAATTCGTAATCCTAAATTGGTTGTGTTAGATGAACCAATGAACGGACTTGACCCCCAATCTGTTCGTGATATCCGTGCTTTAATCCAATCTTTGGCTCAAAAAGGAATTGCATTTTTGATTTCGTCTCACTTGTTGGACGAATTGCAACGGTTGGCAGATGATGTTGTTATCATTAACCGCGGAAAGATTATTCGTCAAGGAACCATGTCTGATTTCTTAGGTGAAGGCAAGGCCGAAATTAAGGTTCGAACAAATGATAACGCTAAGATGCTTGAAGCGGCACAAGATGCTGGCTGGGAAGCGCATTTGAGTGATGATCAAGTTGTTATTACGATGACTGCTGACGTCAATGCACAAAAGGTTCTAGCTAAGGCGACTGAATTTAACCTTGATGTGACTGACATTCAGACTGGTCAAACGAACTTGGAAGATCATCTCTTAGAAGTTCTATCAACGGATTCAACTCGGGTCTAAGCCGTTAAAGGAGAAATCATGTTTACGTTATTAAAACAAGAAGCAATGAAGGCTTGGAAGCAAAATCGTGTTTATATTTGGGCCATTCTTGTCTTTCTAGTACCAATTATTATTATTCCATTGTTTATTCCAGCTAACACCCAATCAGTTGCCTATGGGTCATTTGGTGGATCTGGTATTATTATTTCAGTTGCTGGGGCAGTGCTGCCAGCATTGACCTTTAGTCAAGAATTTACCTTTGGAACAATTCGTCCGCTATTGTCTCGACAATATTCACGCCTACAAATTTTTATCTCTAAGCTCATCACGGTCTTAGCAGAGTATATTCTATTAATTGCAATTGCCTTTGCTGGAACGATGCTTGGCCGTCAAATTTATATTGGCATGCATGGAAGTTCTCAAACCAGTATTAATTTTGGTGACTTTTTCTTTGCCATGTTGATGGAAGTTGTCGGAGGAGTATTCTTAATCGGTGTTGTCATTTTGGTATCAAATATCGCCAAGTCATCAGCGGCTGCGATTAGTTTAGGAATTGTCATGTCAGTGGCAACACCAATCCTAGCAGCTATTACAACTTATCTTGTTAAGTTTTGGGATGGCTTTAAGTGGAACCCATTAACTATTTTACAAGGTGTTCAGACTTATGATAACAGTGCTGCAACTAAACTTGACCTTCACGACTATTTTGGAACTGGTATGTGGGTGGTTTTCTTGGTTTACGCAGTTTATCTGGTGCTTTTGTACGGAATTGCCTTTTCAATTTTCAATCGTCGTTCTGTTTAAAAATTTTACAATCAGGGACTGAATTCTTTCAGTCCTTTTTTTTGCCATAAATTTGGGCTTTTGCATCGATTTTGCTAAACTAAGTGTAGGAGAAATCATCATGTCAAGAAAGCCAACTGCCTACAACGATAAACAGCGAATTCTGCGTTTATATTCTGTTTTGATATCCAAGCAGTCTATGAGTGTTGATGAAATTGAAAACTTGTTTTTTGTTGGCCGCAAAACAGTTCAACGCGATATTGCAGCAATTCGTGAATTCCTAGCCGATTTACAATTTGAAGATGAGGTGAAATCTGAAATCATCTTTGACCGTAAAAGCAAAAAGTATCACTTAACCGAACGTGAGCACCTGTTTGAAGTCTTTGCCCGGATTAACACGGTTGGTAATGGTTTGGATCACTAAAAAAGCCCCCAACGGGGGCTTTTTGATTTGAATTAATGAACAAAGTATTCGAGTAAGTCTTCCTCAGTTAACTGGTCTTTGTCTTGATTTTTAACATCTAAGACTATTTCACCAGCATGTAAGACAATTAAGCGATTGCCATACTTTAAGGCATCGGCCAGGTTATGAGTAATCATTAGTGCCGTTAATTGGTTGTCAACAACCTGGTGGTTGGTAGCATCCATCAATTGTGCTGAGGTTTTAGGATCTAAGGCGGCTGTGTGTTCATCTAAGAGAAGGAGCTCAGGCTTGACCTGAATGGCCATTAAGAATGACAAAGCTTGACGTTGGCCTCCTGAGAGCGAACCAGCAGCAGTCTCTAATCGATCTTCAAGATTATTTCCCATCTTAGCGGTGATTTCGCGATAGTAAGCCAATTTTTCAGCAGTTAAATGCCGGTTTTTTAAGCCCCGATGAAAACCACGTTTTTCAGCTAAGAGAAGGTTTTCGGCAACTGTCATTCGGGGAGCAGTACCCATCTTTGGATCTTGAAAGACCCGAGCTAAGAAGGCAGTTCGTTTGACGGCAGGTAAGTTGGTGATGTTTTTCCCTTGATAACTAATAGTCCCAGAACTTAGTTCTAGGTCACCAGAAATGGCATTGAAAAGTGTTGATTTACCAGCACCATTGGTTCCCAAAACGGTAATAAAATCGCCAGGGAAGATTTCCAAGTTCAAACCTTTTAAGATTTTGGTCTGGTTAGCCACTGTGACAGTCGCATCATTTAAGGCGATAACAGGTTCAGTCATTTTGCTTGCCTCCTAGTTGTTGGAAAATTTGGTCAAATTTCAAGAAGTGACGAATTTGGGGTAGGGCCATAGCCAAAGCCAAAATCAAAGATGAAATTAAATTCAAGTCGTTGGTTGAGAAACCAAGTTGTAGGACAGCGAGAAGAACCAAACGGTAAATGATTGAACCAATAATGACGGCAACTAGACGCTGATTAAGAGACAGTTCTCCGAAGGCAACTTCCCCAATAATGATTGAAGCCAAGGCAATCACGATGATTCCAATACCCATGTTAATGTCAGCAAAGCCGTTGTTTTGGGCAATCACCGCACCACCAAAAGCAATCATTGCATTGGAAACCATCAGACCCATAATGGTCATTTGATCAGTCTTGATACCGAAGGCAGCAGCCATTTTAGCATTATCACCAGTGGCGATAAATGCTTGTCCTAGTTCGGTTTGCAAGAACCAGATGAGCGTAATAGTTAGAAGAGCAATAATGATTAAGCCTACGACAACACCATCAAAGTACTTTGGTAAGTCTTGCAAGAACTTGGCTGAAAAAATAGTTTTTTGATTTAACAAAGAAATATTTGCAGAACCCATGATTCGCAAATTAATCGATAGGCAGGCGGTCATGACAAGGATTCCGGCGAGTAAGATAGGAATCTTCCCTTTGGTATAGAGCAATCCGGTCATTAAACCAGCTAAGGCTCCGACAATTAAGGCCGCTAAAGTAGCTAGGTAGGGGTTTGTACCGTGGGCAATCAAGGCCACTGCGGTTGCTCCGCCGAGTGGGAAAGATCCTTCAACGGTCATATCCGCAAAATTCAAAATTCGAAAAGTTAAGAAGAGGGCAAGGCCCAAAATGGCCCAGAGGATTCCTTGGGAAATACTAGAAACAATAATAGACATTAGAAGACCTCCTTGTCGGCTTGGGCTTTTTTAACAATATCGGCTGGCAAAGTGATACCGAGGGTTTTGGCTGTCTCTTGGTTAATTGAGTAGCTACCCTTAGTAACATTTTCGACGGGGATATCGGCTGGCTTCTTACCCTTAAGGACTTGCCCTGCAATTTTACCGGCTTGGTAGCCGATTTCGTATTGTGAGTCGGAATAAGTAGCGAGGGCCCCATCCTTGACCATTGAATCAGCAGCAGGGATAACGGCGACATGGGCTTGGTTTGCAACTGAAACTAAGGTTTTCATTGCTGTTGCTACCCCGTTATCTTGGGGAGCATAGACAGCATCAACTTGACTCACCATGGTTGTGGCAATTTGTTGCATGTCATTAGTTGAAGCAATCGTATAATTTTTAACCTTATAGCCGTTCTTTTCCAGGAGCTTAGTCATGTTCTTAGCATGGTAAGTTCCGCCGGAATCAGAACTAGTTGAAACGATTCCGATTGTTTTGGCCTTTGGTAAGACTTCTTTCAAAACATCTAATTGCTTTTGATAAGGCGAGTCAGCACCAACCCCAGTGATATTTCCGCCAGGATGGGCATCGCTTTTAACAAGTTTTGCCCCAGAAGGATTCGTGATACCACCAAGAATAACCGGATTGTGACCGTTAGCGGCCTTCGCCAGTGAAAGGGCGGCGGGAGTGGCAATCCCGATTGTTAGGTTTTCATTTTTATTGGCGAAATTTTGCGCCATTGTCTTTAGGTTAGCTTGATCGGCCTGCGCGTTTTGGTAATCAATTTTGATATTTTTTCCCTTAACGTAGCCTTCGGCCTTAAGACCGTCAATGACTCCCTGGTGGATTTGATCCAAGGCAGGGTGAGTTACTAGCTGTAAGATTCCAACAGTTGGTGTTCCCTTTTTACTAGTTGTAGTGCTATTGCCAGTGGTGAAGAAGGCAAAGACTAAAAAGAGGCCAATCAATGATGAAACGGTGAGTAAACGCTTATTCATTATTTCTCCTTAATGTTCCTTGTAACTGCCCAGCGGATTTTAGACCAAAAGAAAAGCCTGCCTGGGCATAGTAATAAACCCAAACAGACTTTTTTACGCATTGCAAAGGAGCCGGTTGGGACAAACTGTTTGTCACAGCTTGTCCGTATTCCGTCAAGCTGCTTTCCTACCGGCGCCACCATTGGCGATTTGATTGTAAGACAGATTGATGCATGAGCATCTCCTTCAATATCTAAAAAGTTAAGTTAAGCATACAAGACTGGTTTTAACCTGTCAAGAAAAAATGATAAACTTATCAGAATTAGTAAATAATTAGTCTTGGAAGAAGCGGAAACGAACGTCTTCAGCCAAGTAGTCCTTGTCGCCAGCTGGTGCTTCAATTGAACCAAATGGCATTTGGCCACGCAAAACCCAGTTAGATGGCAAGTTGAATTCTTCAGCAACTGCGGCATCAATCAATGGATTGTAGTGTTGCAATGAAGCACCGATACCGGCTTCAGCAAGGGTCAACCAAACGGCATAGGCCGCAATACCAACACCTTGTTCTGACCAGTCATCAAAGTTTGCGGCATAAAGAGGAGCGTTGTCCTTCAAACCTTGAATAATGTTCTTGTCAGTATAGTACAAAACAGTTCCAACACCGGCCTTGAAGGCGCCGTCAACCTTGGCCTTTGTTTGAGCAAAGGCTTCTTCGTTTGCTGAAACCTTCTTTAATTCGTCCAAAGTAATGTTCCATAACTTTTCGTGGGCAGCACCAGTCAAAACCACTGCTTGGACAGATTGTGAGTTGAATGCTGAAGGAGTATTTTCAATAGCATCCTTCACCAAAGTGTTTAATTCGGCTGGGCTTTGGCTAACGTTCTTACCAAGACCGTAAATTGAGCGACGCTTCTTTTGTAAATCTAAGAATTCAGACATGAAAATCTCCTTATTAATCCCTGTTAGTTGTATTTTTTAAAAGTACAACTATATGTTATAATAGTCTTTAGCAAATTACAAGGACTAAATTTTTATGAAACCATCTTTACGATTAACGAATGCCCTCCATATTCTGGTTTATGTGGCAGCGGCTCGACCAACTGATTCACTCAGTTCGAAGATTATCGCCGGGTCAATTAATACTAATCCATCGCGCGTTCGCGCCCTCTTAGCCGACTTACAAAATGCCGGTCTTTTGAAGCGCGAGGGGGATTATCCTGGCCGGCCTGTTCTGGCTAAGCCTAGTGCTGAAATTTCTTTTGCCGATGTATTACAAGCAGTCGAAGACTGCGCTGCAGTCTTTCCGATTGATGAACATACCAATCCCGACTGTCCGGTTGGTTCGGCAATGGGACAATCATTAAGTAAGTATTATCAAGAGATTGATCATCAGGTCATCGAAACCATGAGTAAGATGAAGTTATCTGACCTCGTCGCAGATGTGACGAAGGCCTGTTAAGATGAGTATCTTTAATCAGAGATGAAAGAATAGGTGAGAAATGGTTGGTATTAATCGAAAAATCGAAGCGACCCTAGTGTTTGTTGGTGGGTCACTCGGCGGTCTAGTCCGGTATTTATTTTCTTTTATGCCAGTCATTGGCCCCTGGCCGATTACGACGGTAATCATTAATTGGCTTGGGGCTTTTTTACTAGCCTTTTTGACAGTGGCACTGATTCATTATGTTAGTCAACCTGTTTATTGGCAGTCTTTTTTAGGAACAGGGGTCATGGGGGGCTTTACTACCTTTGGTACCATGATTTTTCAGACTGTCCATTTAAGCCAAAATAGTCTTGTTCTGGCCGGCCTCTATCTTTTAGCTTCAATCTTCGGTGGTATGGTTGGCGTAGTATTAGGTCAAAATTTGGCTCACAAATTAAGTCAAAACCATACTAGGGAGGCAGCCCATGGTTGAAAACATTGTTTTAGTCATGATTGGGGCTGGACTAGGTTCTGTCCTTCGTTACTTACTATTAGTGGCCTGGCCCAATAAAAATCAATATCTGACAGGAGTATGGGCCGTGAATATTTTAGGTTCCTTTGTCTTGGGAGCCTTGGCCACCTATCATTGGGGTGCAAACTGGTCGGCTTTTTTACAAACAGGATTTTTAGGCGGGCTGACAACGTTTTCAACCATGCTAACCCAGTCCAAGAACAATAAGGACTTGGTCAAACAAGGTTTTTACCTAGTTATTCAGGTGGTTACGGGGATTCTTACTTTTCTTCTTGGTCAAGTCTTAGCGGGGAACTTCCATTAATATGGTAAAATATGGCTTAGTATTAGGAGCAATTTAAATTATGAAAAAAACTGTTATTATTGTTGATTCTTCAGCGGCCTTGCCGGCTGAAATCCGCAATTCGTATTCAATTATGGAAGTTTCAATTCCGATTTTATTTGGGCAAGAAACTTACATGGGTGGCCAAGACCTGACTACTTTAGGTCAAGTTGTTGATTTGATCGATGAAAAAAAGGTCTTACCAACGACTTCACAGCCTAGTCCAGCCGAGTGGGAACAAGCTTTAAACCAAGCTCAACAGGCTGGCTATGACCAAGCTGTCATTATTACCTTGTCTTCAGGAATTTCTGGTGCTTACCAAACTGCCTCATTGGTAGCACGTGACTTTGAAGGCCTTGACGCAATTGTTGTGGACTCAAAGTTAACGAATATGGGTCAAGCGGCCCAGGCATTGTTAGCCGGTCGGTTAGCCCAAGATGGGGCATCGCTAGCAACTATTCAAAAAGCCTTGGCTGATTTTCAAACGGACCTAGGCATTCGTCTGGTTGTTAATGACATTTCTCACTTGAAGCGGACGGGACGGTTATCCCGTGGGCAAGCCTTAATTGGTGGTCTTTTGAATATCAAGCCAATCTTGGAATTTGATATCACCGGTGACGGGAAAATTGGTGTGGTTGGAAAAGCTCGGAAGATGTCTGGTGCTAAAGACCAAATTCAAGCTGATTTTGAATCTTATTTGAAGGAAGCAGATTTTCCGGTTCGCGCCTATATTATTGATGGAAATGCACCGAAGATTGGTGACAAGTGGTTGAAGGACTTCCAGAACAAGTACCCAACGGTGGCCTTTGAACGTGCCAGCATGGATCCCGTCATTGGTGTTCACACTGGGGATGGAGCAATGGGCTTGATTTGGACCAAAGACTGGCAAGTATTTGCAAAAGAGTATTAAAAAAAGCCAGCCGAAAGGCTGACTTTTTTATAAGAAATAATTAAATTATGCAACCTTCTTCACACCAAGGGCGGAATCAAGTTCACCATTACGACCGGCCAATGAGTAGCGAAGATACTTTTCATTAACATCGATGGTCATTTCTTCATCCATTTGATCAGTTGAGTAAGGCTTTGCATAAACGTCACCCAAGTTTGATTCAATTACAGAACCAAATTCAGAAAGATCAGTGTCTTTGTTCACGAAGACAAGATTGAATGAAAGGGCAAGGGTGCAGTTAGCCTCATCTGAAAATGGGCCAACACCGTCATCGAAGTCCAAAACAATCTTGACATCATCACCTAAAAACTTTTGCAAGCGATCAGCAGCAGCTTGTGTAAATGTTAGTTTCATAACGCATTCCTCCAATTCATCTTTATACAACAATCACAGTGTAAACTAAAGAAAATCGATTGTCAAATTGGTATAGTTGATTTATTCCTGTATAATGAATGAGTTGTTAAAAACAAGGCGACTTTGTCGCTTTTTGGAGCATTCAATGGAAATTAAAAAACGTGGTAAAGCTTATCAAATTGTTTATGAGGTCTTAAATGCTGTTACTCATGGTCTGGGATTTGTCTTGGCTTTGATTGCAGCCGGCTTCTTAATTGTCAAAATGTCGAAGGGTCATGTTACGGGCACAGCAATTACGGCGGTTAGTATTTATCTCGCCTCTGTCTCTTTGTTCTTGCTGGCCTCAACGCTTTTTCATGCCCTCGTTTTCACTCGAGCAGCTAAGCTTTTTCAATTCATGGACCATGCCGGCATTTATCTAGTGATTCTGGGATCCTATACACCTTATACCTGGCTGGTTTTAGACCATGGTTGGGGGATTGGAATTTGGACGGCTATTCTGCTGATGACCTTGGCCGGGCTGACCTATGATATTTTCTTTGTTGGCCGGTTTCCCTGGTTGTCGGTCTTGATTTACCTGGTAATGGGTTGGTTAATTATTATTGCCATGCCGCTTCTCTGGACAGCATTGACTCCAGCAGCTTTTTGGCTCTTGTTAGCGGGTGGTGTGGTTTACTCGCTCGGGACCATCTTTTATTTAGTACCTAAAATTCCAATGGGCCATGTCTATTGGCATGTTTTTGTTCTCTGTGGTGCAGCTTTAATGTATTTTTCGATTTATTTGACCCTCTAAGAGGGAAAAGGACGAGTAAAGATGGAAAAATTGGATTATCGTTTCCAAAGTGCGTGGACATATACAACGCCAAGTAGTTGGGAATCACCAATTGCGATTGAAAGTGGTTCAGTTACGACTAAAGAGCCATGGCAGATTGATTGGACAGGGTTAAAAACTAGTCCAATTCGTAAAAATACCGAATTAAATGGGGACCAGTTTTATAGTCAGGGAACTTTGGTTTTAAATGGCCAGTCTTGGACCCTGATTCGTTTTCATTTTCATGATGGGGCCGAACACCTCGTAGATGGTAGCCGTCAGGACGGCGAGGTTCATTTGGTTTTTCAAAATGGTGCGGGACAAACTATGGTTGTCGGAGCGTTCTTGACGCAAAGTGACCAGGTCCCAGTTCAGTTTCAGCCACTCTTTACGTTAGCTAAAAAAGATTTAGATATTCAACATCTTTTACCCGCAGACCGGTCAAGTGCTTATACCTATCTGGGAACCTTAACGACGCCTCCCTTACAAAAAGATATTCAGTGGCTCATCTTACAAGAACCGTTGGCGGTTCACAGCCAGGATTTAGCCCAGTTAAAACAAGCCTATCCGCATAACTATCGAGATTGTCAGCCACTGAATAAACGGGTGGTGGAAGAACATCAATTGGTGACTGACTCGGTAGTCCAATCGTCTTAAAAAAAGACCGATTTAGGTCTTTTTGACCTGTACCCCGTAAGTTGTATAAACTTACGGGGATTTTTTA
>NZ_DF967979.1 GCF_001047075.2 Fructobacillus ficulneus | reverse complement strand
GAACCATAAAAAGTAAAGCCACGCCCCGGCTGGCCAGCCGGGGTCTTTTTTTAATAAAAAAGCCCATCGCTGGCCGGCGATGAGCTTGGAAAGAGGTGCTTTCCCCTTCCTACTTTTTCATAATTATTATATCAGTTAATCGATATTTAGACAAAATTTTTAATAAAATTATTAATATTTCAAAATTAAGAATAAATAAACCGCATTGACTGCTGGCGGGTTGATATGAACCCAAATTTCGGGGTTCACATCAGTTTTTCTGGGGACTCATTTTGAGCTCTGGTTAACCAACATTACGCTAACTAGGAGACGACGCTTACTTTCTCACGTAAAAACTAAGGTGCGAGTGAAGATACTTTCGTGGAAATGTTTGGTTTATTTTTTGTTTTTTGGCAATTTGTTTGATTAATTTTGTAATGAAATGAATATTATCATAGCGATTTAAATCTTTTTTTTCGATATTTAAAGAGATCACTTCGTTATTTCTTGATAAATCGATAATAAAAAGTGTATAGTCTGTCCCAGATTCGATACAGCCCCAAGTGAAATAATTTCTTGAATCGAATCTTACCAATGAATTAAAAATATTTTTGGGAAACAAGTTGCAATTCTGGTTGAACCACTTATTTGTATTGTCAAAGTTAGTAATTTTTGTTAATTCTATATTGTGTTCTTGGTTGATTGACGTCTTGAAACGTTTAAGTATTTTGATACTTTTTATAAAGATATAATTTATCACTACAAATAAACTTATATGCAGTATAACAAAAGAATTAGTTTTCATGATATTTGAAGTAATCGCAATTATCAAGTAGATATCAAATAAAAAATAAAAAACTATAAGTATCATCCAATTTTTTACATTTTTTTGCTGATTTGCTAGTAATTTATCTTTTATTTCTAAAAATTCATTCAATAGATTTCCCCTGTATTTTGGTATAAATGTCGTCTGAAACAAATCGGAAAACGGTATCCCGATATATCGAAATAATGTTTAGGCTGTCATGAAAGCAAAAATGGATAATGCAACGGCCACAATAAATTCTAATACTGATAGCGGTTTGAAAAAGGCGAAAACCCCTTTTATCTATATCGATTCCTAAATTATAACATCTCTATCAACATCTTAAAATTCCATCAGCCAGGAAGCAAGGTCATAATATCAATTTTCATGATTTTTAATTTGATCAAACACCTCTTCTTTAAAAAGAAAGCGGGCAGCTACCGTCGGCTCATTTTCAGCAGCAGTCGACTCGTCAACTGCTCGCACTAATGCTTCGGCTTCTTTGCTATTAAAACCAAACACATAGAAAAGACATTATTGACGGGGAGATTATTAACTAAGCAAAGTAGTCTTATTTGTTTAAATATTGAATCCATCATTAATCAGCAAAAAACCAGGATATTCATTATCCTGGTTTTTTCAATCAAATTAATTTAAATTTTTCTTTTGAAATGGGTGGGTTCCCATCCAGTCCAAGTAAATCTTGGCCGTTGCTGATGATAGGGCAACAGCTAGGGCGAAGACGATTAAGGCTGAATAGTCTAAGTGACTAATTTCAAAGACCATAAACATCGCCATCAATGGCGCTTGTTGGGAAGCCGCTAGCAAGGCCACTGCCCCAATCAAGGCAAATTGCCATGGTGCCAAGTTTGGTAAGAAGGGATGGAAGGCGACTGAGCTCACCAATCCTAAGACCCCTCCAAGGGCAATTGACGGCGTCAATGTTCCACCAGTTCCACCACCATACAAACTGAGGAAGGTCATGGCAAACTTAGCCAAGCCAAGGGCGATGAAGAAATAAAGTAAGTGATGGTCAGTTTGCAGGAAGGTATATTGAGCAGTTGCTCGTCCGTTCCCCATGACCTGTGGGAATGGCCAGGCCATCAACCCCGTTAAGACTCCGACTGCTGGCATCGTTAACCAGAGCCACTTCCCCTTAGCTTGGTGGTTCTGAGCCCAACCAAAGGCCTGCTTAGCCCAGGCTCCAAAGATTCCAGCGATAGGACCAAGGATAACGGCCACAACCAAGAGCCAACGAGAAAAGTCCGTCGTTTGGAATAAGGCGTAGTAAGGGTTATAACCCTTCACAATCGCCCCCATCAAGGCCGCAATCGTTGACATCACCAATGAAACCGAGATGGTCTTCACAGAGGCTTTCTTCAATAGTAATTCAACGGAAAAGAGCATCCCCGTAATTGGTGAGATATAAACCCCAGCAAAACCAGCTCCGGCCGCTGCGGCCAATAAGAGTTTCTGGTCTTCTTGGCTCAACCACAAAAAGCGGATTTTAGCCGTCTTGCGTTGGTAGGTCTGGGCTAACATAACCCCAGCCTGCCGTGGTGCTAATTCACGACCAACTGATCCACCGGTTCCAACAAAGAACATTTGGGTCAAAACGTTGGCTGCCGTCTTCCAGACCGGCATCTTTTCGCCCTTCAAGGCCCCGTTAATGCCGACAATCTTGCTGCCGCGGGCCCGGATGGCCCACCAAACAAAACCAGCAATGGTTGACCCAATCACGATTGAAATAAAGCGTTGACTGGGGTGGGCGTTGTTGGGACTATAGTGGCGGAACGATTCATGAAAATCCAAAAAGTGAACTTCAATAAATTCCAAAAATAATGATAATAGGATGGCGGCGAGGCCAATCACTACTGCCAAAACAATGGTGGCAATCGCTAATGACCAGAATTTACTCTCGGCATCAAGCGGTTGTTCATCAGTTTTGGTACTGTTTGCTGCTAACATCTGTTTCTCCTCTTTTATATAGGTAGTTAAGTACCAAATGATTAAAACTTGCCTTTACCCTCTGCAAAAATCTTTCAAACCAATTCAGGTCGAAATGCAAGGGAAAATGTAAAAATAACCGCCTTTAAATGTACAAAAATCGGGAATAAAATGCAAGAATTTAATAAAATAAAAACGCCCATTCAAAATCATTTATTTAGAAATAAATAAATTTTATAGAAAAATAAAGGTAGACCAATTTTATTTGTCCTGAAATAATGATTTTTCCTAATTATCTCAAAGATTAAAATAAAATGTCTGCAGTTTTGATAACTCGCTTTTTATCAAAACTAAAATCTGAAATATTTTTATCTACTATAAGTAAAATGTTACAAACTTGCATATTTTTGTTTTTTGTTTTAAATTAGACCAGTAAGAAAGTAAATTGGTTTTAGAAAGGAATGCACTATGGCAGATAAGCAGAAAAAAGATATGCAAATGGGCTCTGCTGACCATGACGACCACCACGACATGGACAACATGAAGATGGACCACAACAATGGCAAGATGAATGACATGGATATGTCTCACGATCACAGTGACCACCACGACATGAGTGGCATGAAAATGGACCATGACCATAGCAAAATGGACGGTATGGATATGTCTCATGACCACGGTGACCATCACGACATGGGCAACATGAAGATGGGCCATGATCATGACAAAATGGGCGACATGGATATGTCTCACGACCACGGTGA
>NZ_DF967978.1 GCF_001047075.2 Fructobacillus ficulneus | reverse complement strand
CAGCTAGGTCTAAATATTTACTTCAACTTTTGGGGTACAGGTCAAAATCCAACTATGCCATTGCTTTTTATTATGTTGCAGTAAAGCAACAATAGTTAAGTAAACTTGAAAAATAATTAATGGCAACCCATAAATCCATATTCCTTTTTCAGACAAATCATTTGAAAGTAGTAAATTGAATATGTTTCCTGGTTCCAGTGGAACGATAAATGTAGCTGCAGCCTGAAACTGAGTATTCATATACATTGACGCAATATTCAGCAAGGTATATGCAGATATAATTAAAGAAAAAATTCCCCCAAAGAATATATAAGCAAAAGACTTTAAACTAGTTCTTCTATTAATAAATGCAACAATCTCATAAATAACAACGAAAACTACCGCAAAAAATAGTGAAAGAACATGACTTGCTGCTATTAACCCCATTCCTAATGAAAAAAATAGTACACCACTCTTTTCTTGTTTGTGAATCTTAATTAAGCCTAAGAGTACTAGCGGGAAAAAGGCATATGCTAACGATTCCCCAAGTGCTACTCTTGAATATAGATCAATAAAATGATAATTGTTGAACTGGTATACTACAACTCCAACCCAAACAGGCCAATTTTTATTGGAAAATTCTGAAACTAACAATTTTATGTTCAATATCGTGATTGCATTTAATAAAAAAAAGCCAACTTTCAATGCAAATAATGGATTTGAAAATATTAATTCAGGTACTATAAAAATCAAGCCACTGACCCAAGGGTAAAACGCATTCACAGCAACTCCAAAAGGATTAGTTGAGGCTTTATACTGAAAATTGAATAACGAAGGAACGTGATTTGAAGAAAATGCCTTTGTTATATCTTCAAACCGAGTGAGATGATAAATCCCATCCCAAGAGACATTAAAAAATCTTTCGGTAAACGCTGGATAAATTGATAATAGTGCTAACACAATTATTAAAAAAATATCCAGTACTAACTTTTTTCTTTTATTTTCCATAATTAGCCTAATTTCCAATTTTAATTAAATATTATTTAGTTCTATTTTTTTTCATTTCTGTTTGAACCAAGGACATCTCAAAATTTCTTTTTTCAATTGATTGAATTGAAGATAATATTGAACCCACAAAGAACGTTAAAATTGATACGAAATAAAATAGCATTGAAACAACTAAACTTGGAAAATTCACAACGGTATGCGTGTCATTATATGGGAAAAGAACACGCCAACAAAAAAGAATCGTTGCGACTAAGCCGGATAGAATTGAAAAAAAAGAATAAAATGAAAATGGATGATATTCACGATATAAACTGATTACGGTTTTAATAACACGAAGCCCATCGCCATATGTATTGAGTTTTGATTCAGATCCATCTGGTCGATCGCGATACTCAATTACCAAATTATCAACTAACATATTCTTTTCAGCAGCATGAATTGACATTTCCGTCTCTATTTCAAAACCTTTTGAAAGAATGGGAAATGTTTTCACAAACTGGTATGAAAATGCACGATATCCCGTCAAAATATCACGAATATTCGTTTTAAAAAGACGATTGATTAAGCCTCGAACTAAACCATTTCCAAGATTATGGAAAGGACGTTTATTTTCCTCAAAATATGTTGAAGAGAGTCTATCACCTACCACCATGTCAACATTTTGTTCAATAACTCGGCGATACATTTCTGGAATCATTTCAACCGGATAAGTATCATCCGCATCAATCATAATGTAAGCTGAAGCATCTATTTCACGGAACATCCGTCTAATGACTGCACCTTTACCTTGTGCATACTCACTCCTCACAATTGCACCAGCAGCTCTAGCCAATTCAGCAGTATTGTCATTTGAATTATTATCATAGACGTATACATTTGATTCAGATATTTCATTAGTAACGTCCAAAACATCTTTAACAACTTTTTGTATCGTCTGCTCCTCATTGTACGCTGGTATAATTACTGCCAGTTTATCCATTATTATTCCTTTTCTATCATATATTCATTAATTAAAAATTAAATTTCCTATGCAATTATAATATTTGTGATAAAACTTATCAATGGTCTTAAAAAACAAAAAAATAAATTATAATTACTATTATTACTAATGTAATAAGCAGAGAATTTAGTTTTCTTAATCTCACTCAGACCTAATTCAATAATCTGAATATTATGTAAATTTACTTCTCAATAAACTCTAACTTTTCTTAAAAATAAACATCTTGCTCAAAACATAATTAGAACCAATAACAAATATGTTTTGAATTCCATTCCATAACAAGTCATTTTGCTGGAGCACTTTAACCCCAAACGCTAAAATAAACCATCCTATAATTCCAGTAATAATTCTGGCTAAATAAAATTGCCAAATTTCTTGGATCAGTTCTCTAGTCTTATGAACCTTTGACTGAAAAACCCAAATTCTGTTTGTCAGATATGCAAAAAGCACAGCTACAAACCAAGAAATGATATATGCAGATGAATAATCAAAATGCATTTCTGCCGAAAGAAGGCCATAACTTAGCACAGAAACTACAAATGTTGCTCCACCAAAGAACAAATATAACAAAGTTTCACGATACTTTGTTAGTAACTGTATTACATTTTGAATCATTATTTACTCCCTCTGTATGCCTGCTTAGAGCATGATTTATGTAAACAGGCAATAATAAATATTATACTTAATTTTTTTTACTGTTTCCACTGTTAATTAGAACAATAATGTTACATTTTTAAATTCTTGATAGTTAATCAAACAAAAATACAATATAATTTAAAACTATTCTTGATTACTTGTTTTACTTCAAAAATACTACTAATTAGTTTTTTTGAAGTAATTTATAGCTGTTGTTAAATTTTCATAATTTAGCGCTATACATATAAGTATTGATGCTTGCTTAAGGTGTGTTTTACTTTTGACTTCAATTTCGTATATCTAGCCGCCGTTAATTGTTAATCTTCATAGGATGTGACGTATTTTGGTTCGAATTGTGAAAATAATGCATCGATTTTGTCAGGTATTCACGTGACTCCTTTGAGAGCAGGATTTGTTGGTTTCAAGTTGAGAAAAGTTTTTAAAGAAGAAAACCAATTTGGCATTGAACTTCGAAACTGTTTTGAATAGTGCCAACTCAATTCATTAGTCTCTTTTAAATCATTTTTGAGAGATTGATTAGTCGCTTGTTCATCTCTTTAAATTCATAAAAGTAAAGATAGACATGGCCACCATTTTTTAATTAGTCCATAAAAAATGGTGGTGATGCAAATCTACATCACCACCGATTGTTATAGAACCAAAAATAAAACTTATTAAGTATCTATATATTAGAATACAATATTGTCCATCTAAAATTATATTTTATTTTTTACCTGCGAACTCAATTATAGGATCAAAAGACTTTCCTGCCTTCATTCCCTTTTTCATAATTGCCAACTTTTCCTGTTTACGATCTGTTTTCGAAAATTTAATTTGATAATATTCAGCTAGAGTACGTACCCGTGCTCGATTTCTACGATACCAATCTCTTTTTCGAATATAGTAGCCTTTATTACGATATGAATAAAAATACCTTGGTGTTCTCTCTGGTCCATCATTTAGTAAACTAGAACCAACATTAGCGCCCATCTTATGAGTTACCTTTGCAGCAGGTACAAAATAGCCAGGAGCAAATCTTCCAGCCCTCTCAGTATACTCTATATCATCTCCCCAAATGAAAAAATCAGTAATCGGTAGACCAATTTCCGCAACAACTTTTCTTCTGACAAGTAAAGAAACGAAAGTGGCATTTTGCAATTGAATAGGCTCTACCTGGTCCTCAGGAATTACTTTTAAACGGTTCATCGGAGCTGGTTGATTCATCTTTGCTCGATGACCATCAATCCAACGAACATCTGAAGCAAGGAAGCCAAAATTAGGTTCTTTTTTCGCAAAATCTAATAAATTTTGTAAAGTATCATGATGCACAACTGTATCATCATCCATTACCCAAACAAAATCATCATCGGTATTCTCCATAAAATAGCGAATACCTTTGTTAAATCCACCTGCTCCACCAAGATTTTCTTCTAAACGCACATAATTAATTGAATTGCCTAATGACAATAAATAATTTTTCGTATCGATATCACTAGCATTATCCACAACAATAATATGATTAACTGAAAATTCTTGTTGTTGTAAACTCTGAATTACTTCCTTTAACAATTCTAGTCGATTGTAAGTCACAATGACTGCTGAAACTTTTTGAGTCATAATCTTTCCTTAATATAAATTATTCAAATTGATTATATCATAAACAATACTGTGTAATGGTACAGACTAATTGCTAATGACTAAATTTATAATGTAATATTTTTTAAAATCTTAAAAAAAATAAGATTAATATCGTTATTGAAATCGATAAAATTGAGATAAATAGCAACAATGAGGACCTATCATACGGTGCTTCAATCTTAATAATATGCCTTCCTTTGGATAGCTTTACAGATACTTGATTTGTGTCCAAACTTTTAGAACGAATACCATCAATAAAAATATTGTAATTAAATCCTTGATATGTCACAACTGGAAAATCAACCACTGATTCATGGTCTAAATCAACTTTATATACAGATTGATTAGATTTTCCACTAATTTGTTTTGGAACTTTACTATTACTAATATTGAGCTTTTTTCCATTTTTATTAAGCGGAATGTAATCGTTAAAACTAGACGTCGAATGCAGAATGCTCTCATAATTATCAGCATTCAAGGAATAATGGTTAGACTGTAACCCGTTATAATTTAATCGGTTTTGATACGTGCCTGCCAGTGAAACAAAACAAACAATGATCCCAATTAAAATAATGTTTCTCTTATTTACTTTCTTTTTTTCATTAAAAAACATAACAATAGCAATGGACAAAAATAATACAATAAACAAGTTAAGACGGCTTAAAAATTGCAGCAAAGATATTGGCGTTTTTACAAATATACTCCATGGCCACCAGTTGAGTGAAATAATAAACAAAATATCTGCAGCAATTAACCACTTTCGCCAATTCGAACTCTGCATATTTTTAAACAAAATTACTGTCAATACAATTTGAATGACTAAAAGTGGCAAACCATAAATCCAGTATGTTTTTTCAGCCATATTATTTCCAAAATTTGACGTCAAAAAAGAACTCAAATCAACCGAAACAATACCTCGTTCTGGTGTAGCAATTTTAGAATGTACATATATATTAATAATATTAAAAAGGGAATAAGAAGAAATAGCTAAAAAAATGAAAAATGAAAGCAGAGCGTTTTTGAAAACTTTTAAAGTTACATCATTCTTTAAAATTTCGAAGACTAAAACAAAAATAACAGCAAGTACTAAGGATAAAACATGTGCATTTGCAATCATTCCCAATGATAATCCCAGAATAAAAGGACTTGATTTTTTATTTTGATGTAATTGAAGTAAACCTAAAACTACTAAAGGCATCCACGCGTAGCCAAAACACTCTCCTAATGCAGTTCGAGAGTAAAGGTCAATTAGATGGAAATTATTAAATTCGTAAACAATTACTCCTAACCAAATTATCCAACGATTACTCGAAAGACTACCAGCTAGCAAACGCATATTAAAAATCGTAAGGAAATTTAGAAGAAAAAAGCCAATTTCCATAGCATGCAAAGGATTCGAAATTACTATTCTAGGAACAATAAATAACAAACCATCTAGCCAAGGATACATCGCGTTGATAGCCACGCCTTGATAACTATTGATTGGTGCATAATTAAAATTAAAAAGAGAAGGTAGCGTGTCTGATTTTAGTGAACTCGCAATGTTTTCAAACCGAGCAAAATGATATATTCCATCAACCGATGAATTATAGTATCCATGTAAAAAAGCAGGTAAAACTGAAATTATAGTTAAAATCAAGATCAAAAATAAATCGAATATATGATTATTTTCATTTGCTTTAACTTTAAATTGATTAATAGTTTTCAAAATTTCATCCCATCATCATTTTTTAAATAAAAATAATTTTTAATATTTTGTATACCCAAGCCTGATAATAATAATAATACTGGTAAAAATTGAATTAGATATCGCGATCTACCACCTTCAAATAACAACAAAAACATAAAAAACCCGATAGCGCTAAGTTTCAAATACAGCCCCCAAAGTGATTGATCCAAGACACTAAATAAAATTAAAACTAATGTTGCAATCCAAATAAATTGTTGAACTGTTCGAAAATCAAACTTTTGTTCTGTTGCAATTCCATTGTTATCTAAGAAATATTTTCGAGGAAATGTATCTGCCCGGATTTTATCCGAAGAATGGAATGCCTTAAGATAATATACCTCATGGCCCCAACCCATTGTTCCATCTGCAGAATTTTTAATCTGTTTGTGAAACAGAAATTTTTCATAACCGATAATTCCACCCTGACTAATAAAACGCTGCTTAATGAGACGCAAGGAAGCTTGATTTCTTGCTGAAGGATTTTTAATATTAACAGAATTAAACATATCAGTAACATTGTAGTCGCCATCACCAGTAATTCCCATGGCAGCAAAATGTGACATTGGCAATGCTTGACGAGTATCAACTTTCACGATGCCGTTATGATTATAAAGATAATTCTTCATAAGAATTGACCCACCACACAATATCGTCAAAGACCAAATCAACGTTAAACTTAGATATTTCAAGTCGATTTGATCATTTTTAGATACCCATAACACAAATATAACTAGTAAAGCAGCAATTGGCAAAACCAACAATGAAGGCTTAATCATGTATGCGAAGACTAATTCAATTCCAACAAGTAGACCATATAAAATTAGGTTCTTCAAGCTATGAATTTTGAAAATTTTTACAAATGTATTTAACAACAACGCCGTTAGAAAAAATGACAAAGTATCCGAGTAAGGTATAACAAAAAAAGGAACACATGTAAACAATGCTAATAATAAGATTAATGTAATTTTAGCTGTTGTTTGATGCGTAAATTTTTTCCCTAATCGCCAAACAAGGTAAGTTCCAAAATCGATAATAACTACATTTAGTAAATTCAAAGCATACATAAAATGCTCGAATGTTGGATGGTTTAATAAATGCCAATACATACTTTCAAGCTTTAAAAGCATCGTATTATTAGGATTGATTGATAAGTAATTTGGCCATGGCCATCCAAGCTTTGATGTGGTTGCTCTTTGAACTAAAAACATCCAATCCCACGTACTTGTCCCAGATAATAGGTAAACACAATAAACTTGCCAAAAAATAATTATTAGGAAAATGACAAAAAAAGTGGTATTTTTTGTAGCCAAAAAGCTAAAAGTATCCAACATTTTGTTCCAATAACTAGAATAATAATGACGAAATACAAATATCCCAGCAGATAATAAAATTAAAATATCAACAATTTTTATAAATCCACCTGAGAGACCATCAATATTCTCTGGTAAGATCGCAATGGCACCAATCAAACTTATCATGATTAATATTGCTAAAATTACGCTCGTTAAAAAATTTGTTATTTTTAGTATTTTCATAATTAAATTTATATATTAGTAATAAAAACCGCGTTGCAAAAAAGCACAACACGGAATCCATTATTAGTTATACATTTCCTTTTTTTCGATTGATAAAATTACTGTCAAAAGCATGACGATGAAGATAAAATGCACAAAAATGTAAATATTTAAGTTCATCCAACGAGTAACATGAATATCCGTAAAATTAAAAATAGTATTAAGTCCTTTCACATCATGATTGTTCATCATCACTTTTGGACCCTGAATATTTGTTGTGCCGACATTTTGAACAGCATTCGTCTTTATCGAATTTTGGCCATTATTTTCAATTTTTAATTGATATTTACCAACAGAAAAATTACCATAATAAGTCACAGTTGCTGGCATTAATTTTATATTCCAGCTCTTTTTCTTATCGGTTCTAACTAAAGTAACTTTAATGTGCTTTAAATCTTCTCTCGATAACTTTGAAAAATCTATATTAAACTCACTAGCGGAACTTTTCAATCTGAACACATCAGTTTTTACTATAGCATGACCTGGTATAGATACTAACTCATTTTCATTTTCAGTATACATTGAAAATCCTGAGTAGTAAACAGAACCGGTTCTCGTAACTTGTTTTTGTGATTGGGAAAGTGAAACACCAAAGCTAGTCAGAAGAAACAATAATGCTAAAATGGCTATTCCACTCGTTCTTTTCTTTACTTTGTTACTCTCGATTTGATTTCTAGCAATATCAAAGAAAGTTTTCAGTCCAACAGCAGCAAGAATTAACAAGAAAGGAATCATAGGTAAAGCGTACCTATCTCGAACTTCCCACAGTAAGATATGAAATGTAAAAATACCAACAATACTGAATGCTGAAAATACAGTTAAGTTGAAAATTGTATCGTTAACCGATTTTCTATTTTTCAATACATAGAGGGTTATTAACCCAGCTGATAATAACAAAACAATATAAACGGGTTGAAATAAGTTTCCAATCATTTCTAAAAATGGTTCAGCCTGCCACTCATTTTTTAGCAAAGGAGGCTTTATCTGAATGCCACCCATATCTTCATTTGAATATGCCAGTGAAAACATAAAGGCAATCTTTTTGATTGCATGTTTGGGTATACCAATAACCCCTAAGTTTTTAATTCGATGTTTTAATTCTGCTGTAATTAATTTAGAACGTTCTTTTTTTGGATAATTGCTATATAAAAATGAATCTGGCCCATCGATTTGACCAGACGTGTTAGGATTCCAAGACATATTAACATAACGAACTGACGGTGTAACTAGGTTAGGCTTACTATGAAATCCTTCCGAGCTTTGAAACTGGTGAAACGATAGTGTACCAATAAGAGAAAATAAAATCCCCAAAACTAATAAGCCGAATTTCAATTGCTTGGTGAATTGCTTACTAAACAATACTGTTAATAACAGCGCAATCAATATAATTACTGAATTTTGTCGGATTGTAACAGCAACCCCCAGCATTAACATCATCATAAATCCATGAAGCCATTTACATTGATTGGAATTGCTATTTAACAACCTAACAAAACTTCCGATAACACCCATAATCAACGCTATTGCAATTACATCATTATAAGGAAAAATAGCATACATAAACCATGGAGTATAAAATAAGGCAACAAGCAGAAAAATTGAACTTAGTGGTTTACTAAAAATTTTTAAAGATCGACTCAAGTAAAAGATGCCAATATCAAGCATCAGCATTTGAATCCAAGGCAGAATTAATTCATAATTGGTGACACCAATCCAATGAAATGGCGTTAAAACTAGCCTCCAAAATAACACAACATTAACATTGTTAGGATAAATAAAGAAGTACTGATACCAATTATGGTTTCCGTCTATTAAACGTCCAGCCATCGTAGTAACGTAACCAGTATCAGTGTAGACTGGTCGAGAAAAAGTAGATAAGAAAACTAATTGGCAAAATAAAGCGACTATGATGAATGTCACAAAGTAGGCTTTATGATTTTTTATATTCTTGCTTTTTCCTAATTGAAAAGCAAACAAAAGGATTGCGATCGCCGCTCCAATTCGAAACAAAAAATTTAAGAATCCAACTGTACTTCCCTCTGAAAAGGTAAGCGGATATAAGAAAATAGCACTAATAGTAATTAAAAAAATCACTATTGTAGTACATCCCACAATCAAACTGTTAATACTGAACTTACGCATATTTTTCTACCTAATATATAATATTGAACATCTCAAAAACATAGCAAAAAAAATCCCTACTTTTCTTCCTTGGCTATATAGATTGGCCGCCTTTTTGTTTCCATAAAAATCGCAGCAATATAGCGGCCAATAACACCAAGACTAAGCATTTGAATTCCGCCTATAAAGAGCATAATTGTTACCATTGAGGGCCAACCTGCAACAGAGGAATTACTAATAAGAGCTCTAATGACAATGAATGTACCTCCAACTAATGATGCTCCAAATGAAAGCATTCCAAGCACCGTCACGATAGTTAACGGCATGGTTGAAAAGGATACAATTCCTTCAATAGCATACTTAGCTAAATTCCAAAATGACCATGATGTCGATCCAGCAATTCGCTCACGATTTTCAAATGGAATATACTTAGTCTTAAACCCTACCCACGTGAATATTCCCTTTGAAAAACGTTGATTTTCGGATAAAGATAATATCGCGTCAACCATTTGACGGGACATTACTCGATAATCTCGTGCTCCCTCGACTAAATGAGTTTGAGAAATTTTATTCATCCACTTGTAGAATTGAGATGAGAACCATGACCGTACACGTGCTTCACCTCTCCGGTCAGCGCGTCGAGTTCCAACAGCATCATATTCGCCGCTTTGAACACCAGAAAGCATTTCTGGAAGCAGCTCTGGTGGATCTTGTAAATCAACATCCATAACTGCAACATAATCACCAGTTGCTTGTTTTAATCCCGCATACAGTCCTGCTTCTTTTCCAAAATTACGAGAGAAAGAAACATAATGAACATGTGAATCTTTTTCAGCTAACTCACGTAAAATATTAATCGTCTGATCCGTTGATCCATCATCTACAAAATGGAAGTCAATTTCTGAATTAATATTTGGCATTTCCATTTGAATAGCATCGTAAAATATTTGTATTGTATCTTCTTCATTATGCACCGGAACAACAAGTGATAGGATGGCTGATTGATCTGAATTAGTCATTATTTTTCTCCCCAAATATTATGTACGGTTCCCTCAGTTGAGAACCATTAACTTTACTTTACATCATCGTGTGCAAAGTTAAAGTCATCTGCCACGCCGAATTCTTGACGAACAGTATTAAATGCATCATTAAAGACCTGGTCCATATCGAAGTAACGATACTTACCCAAACGACCACCGAAGAGCACTTCAGGGGCATCTTCACGAGCTGCCTTCACATACTGCTTGTACAAGTCCGTGTTCTTGTCATCATTAACTGGGTAGTAAGCTTCCTTAGTCCGGTCCCAGTCTTGTGGATATTCGCGAGTGATGATGGTCTTACCTTCGTCAGCCAAGCCATCAAAGTGACGCCATTCCATTTGACGAGTAAATGGAGTTTCAGCATCAGTATAGTTGATAACAGCGTTTCCTTGGTAGTTATCTGTATCAAGGGTTTCGCTTTCGAAACGTACTGACCGGTATTCCAATTCCCCAAACTTATAGTCGAAGAATTGATCAATCATTCCTGTGTAGACAACGCGTGGGAATTCATTCAAGAATTCTTCCTTGTTATCAAAGAAATCAGTATCAGTCAAAACATCAATCAAACCGTTTGATCGGTCAACCATGTTTTCAAAAATTTGTGTATAACCACCAACAGGAATTCCTTGATAACGGTGGTTAAAGTAGTTGTTATCATAGATAAAGCGAACTGGCAAACGCTTGATGATGAAGGCTGGCAATTCAGTTGCTTTGCGACCCCATTGCTTTTCAGTGTAACCCTTGATCAAGGCTTCATAGATATCAGTTCCAATCAATGAAATGGCTTGTTCTTCCAAGTTACGAGGTTGGCGGTCACCCAATTCTTGCAAAGCCGCTGTTTTTTGTTCTTCAATCTTAGCCTTAGCTTCTGCAGGAGTCTTAGTTCCCCACATTTGATAGAAGGTGTTCATGTTAAATGGCAAGTTGAAAAGCTTACCCTTATAGTTGGCCACAACCTGATTTTGGTAACCATTGAATTCAGCAAACTTACGAACGTAATCCCAAACTTCTTTGTTATCTGTGTGGAAAATGTGAGCACCAAAGTCGTGGACAGTAATTCCATTTTCAGTATGGGTATGGGTATTTCCACCAACGAATGATCGCTTTTCAACGATCAATGACCGCTTGCCACGAAGTGCAGCTTCATAGGCAAAGGTCATTCCAAAAGGACCAGCACCAACAATTAAGTAATCATAGTTTTTTGTATTAAATTTATTTGTCATTAGAAATGTACCTTCTTTTTTGCTTTAGGCATAAACTTCCGTTTTAAGAATTGAGTGCCCTTATCAAACCAATTCGTCTTTTCCAAGCTAATTACAGGAACATCCTTGTGCGAATAGTCTCTCGTATTTAACCAGGTATCCATCAAACGTTCAGATAGAAAGCCAAAGACGCGTGCATCTTGACCCTCTAATACTGAGATATCAATTTTCTCCTCAACCTTTGATAAAACACCAAAGACGAAAGCAGCATAATCATTAAAAGCTGCTTTATTCATAATAAACATGTTGAAAAGATGAGCCTTCGTTGACTTTTCCATTGATTGAAAGGCTGGATAAAAATCTGAAAAATCAGTTTTTATAATATCTTCCATCACTTGATACGGTTCAACAGCATGAGCATGTAAATAATGATTTCGTTGATTTTCAATATAATAATTTCGCTGCTTAGGCAAAATAACATCAAAATCCGCTAGTAACTTATCAATCGCATCGCGGTCCAATCGTTTACTAATATCATGTCCTGCCTGCAAACCAAGGTAGCGTCGATAATGAGCTAACCCAATGACATCTTCATCGGAGTTTTTCCACATCCAGTATAACCCAGTCAGCTCATTAAAATTAGGATTTTTGGCAGAAATACTATCCCCTTGATCATCTCTTTGATAACCATCAGGAATAGAATCACGCATAGCTGACCCAACCATCAGTGGTTGATAAAGGCCATCTTGTGGAATCTCATATTTTTTATGAGTTGCTACATATACTTTCATGACTTTAACTCCTGCTCAAGTCGAATAATATGCTTCCGATAAAAGAAAAACATTAATAAGTATGGCCAGAGAAATACCTGTATAACAAAAATTGAAGAAAACGTAGCCAGTATAATCATTGTAATAAAGGAAATAATTATTCCCTGATGCCATGCCATCTCCTTTTCAGTTAATTGCAGTCGACCTACCCGATACTTTACCAAGTATGTTCGGGCAATCAAACGAAAAATCAACCAGAGAGCCGGTATCATGATAACCAAACCAAACGACGCAAACCATCCTAGAAAATCAGATAAGTTTGGATAACCAAACTGCGAGTATACATTTTGAAATTCAAAATTATGAGTTGTTGAGATTGGTACATTTTTCAAAATGAAAAATGAAGTAAAACCGTATCCGACTCCAAGAATTGGATGAGTGAGAAAAGTCAAAGCTAGGGCAATAGTGCCTCCTAACCTGTTATCAGTTCCTTGTTTAGCAAATAGGAATTGATTGAAAGTATCGTGAATCACTCCAACCTTTAAATAAGCAAACACAATGAAAAACAAACCGATAACCGCTAAACCAACTAAGTTTTTGCGCAAATGGTTTTGAGACCAAATAATCCAAAGGATATAAGCAATCCCAGCAGTAAGAATGCCTGTCGTTGTCTTGGCCAAAAGAAGTACTAATAAAATTATAAAAGAAAAGATAGTATTAACTACCTGATCACCAATTTTGGTCTTAGTCCACGACCAAAATTTCTGACCCGAAGCCGTTATACCAATTAAAATTGGTAAATAAACCACCCCTAACAAGTTGGCTAAAAATGCTGCTTCCGGTTCAAATCCATTAACCCTACCCTCTGTAGCTACATAAGATCCATTAATGTAGAAATTATAATCTGTATGAGTTCGCCAATGACGTTCAAATAAACGTGCTATATCATTAACATACTGTTCAAATGCCGTAATATGAAAGGTTACTGCAATTTGCGGCAAAATCACTAGCAATAAGTATACAGCTAGAGCAATTAACCCAGACTTCAAAAAAGCAAATTCATCTTTCTCAGTTATAACAGTTAACTGAATAACTGCCCATGCGACATAAACTGTCATGGTCCAAGTAGCTAACGTAATACCTGAATGAATAATTCCAGTAGTCAAAACAGTATCACCAGTTTTTCCGTATGAGAGCCCCATTGCAATCAATTGTGCTAACCACAAAATTATGGTCAATAGAAGAGCAGACCTAGATGGTAAAATCATTTTTAAACGTTTAGGGAATCTAAAAAGTTGAAGCATAATGATTGCGATAAAAACAGGGAAAGCAACCATTGCCGTTGTTTCCGCAATCGAGTATGAATAATTCTTAGAAAAGAATGTTATTGGTAAGAGGAAATTCACCATAGACCGTCACTTATCCTTGCTTTTTAGCAGCTCGATAATTTTCTTGTATTCCTGTTACAAGTACAACGAAAAGTGCTAACACTAGGCCAAGCACAGCACCAAAGACTGTTAACTTCTTTGTACTTCGAGCAGCTGAATTAATGGTACCAGTTGAAGTTACAGCTGATAACAAATCTGGTTTTTGCATATCAGGATAAATAGTTGGTCCTACTTCTGAAAAATCTTTCGCATATGTGTTAGCCAAAGTCTTAGCTCGGTAAGTATTTTCTCCAGTCGCCTGGAAATCCAAAATAAGTGTATCTGTCTCACTATGGATAGATATGCCAGCAGCAATATCAGACTTAGTCATCTTAAATGGTAAATCTTTTTGGACCGCTTCAACAACAGCATCATCAGTTGCCACTTTTTGATAAGTTGGAATTAATGACTTATCAGCCATAAACCGAGAATTTGGGTCTTTTACATTAGTATTATTTTTGGCAATTAACACAGATCTAGTTGCATCAAAATTAGTTGTTGTTTTTCCAGCTTTACTATACATAAACCCAGCGCCTGCAAACACAACTATCAACAAAGCAATTAACCAAGTAAACTTCCAAAATCGTTTCAATAAATCATTAAATGAAAATTCCATTATATTCTCCCAACAGGTTAGCTGTTTCCAGCTTGCATTAAAAGGCGCCATCTCCCTTAAAGATTGCCACCACTGTCATAAACAAAATCTTAAAATCTATTAATAAATTTGCACGGTCAACATATTCTAATTCAATTGCTGCTCGTTCAGGATAACCAATGTTTGATCGTCCTGAAGCTTGCCATAGACCAAAAACACCGGGCTTTACTGAAAGAAATTTTTTTATGCGTTTGGAATCTCCATATTCAACCAGTTCACTTTCCACAACTGGTCTAGGACCAATAATCGACATATTTCCTATCAAAGTATTCCAAAATTGCGGCAATTCATCAAGAGATGTTTTTCGTAATACCGCCCCTATTTTAGTAATTCTCGGATCTTTTTTTGTTGGTAATTTATAACCATTATCAATAAACTTTTGATAAAGTTCTTCATCTGATTTCAAAATTTGATCAGCATTATCAACCATAGACTGAAACTTGTAAATCTTAAAGAGCTTTCCACCCCGGCCAACTCGACTTTGTGCGTAAAAAACGTGACTAGTTCCTTTATGACACTTAATAATTATGGAAATCACCACAAACAAGGGCGAAAAAATAATTAAAGCAAATAAAGATACCGTTACATCCAGAATTCGTTTGGGAAGGTGATAAAACAGAAACTGTTTCAATATCCCATCCTCCAATTAATTATAATTTTAGTGCATAACATTCTTAATTATACCAGAGAAAACTTACGAACGGAAGAAATCCCGGTGTGCTAACTTCACTAGAATTGGTGCTCTTAACACTACTAATGTCAGCAAGTAAACAAAGAGGCCAATGGCTGCTTCTAATAAAGTATTTTTAATACCCACGCCATGTGAGTCAACAAAAAAAGTCACGCTAGCGTACATTACCAG
Organism: Fructobacillus ficulneus; assembly: GCF_001047075.2. Classification (GTDB taxonomy): domain Bacteria; phylum Bacillota; class Bacilli; order Lactobacillales; family Lactobacillaceae; genus Fructobacillus; species Fructobacillus ficulneus. Next base: position 11,987 of record NZ_DF967978.1, on the reverse strand, counting down.
ACCAGCCAGTGCGTATCGCCATAATCCAACAAAATGTTGACCGATTGGCATATCATGCCTTGTTACAAATAACTGATAAGCAATCACTGCAAATTCTGAAATCGTCGTTGCTATCGCTGCCCCCTCAACACCCCATAAATAAATCATGAAAAAATTCAAACAAATATTTAAAATAGCACCAAAAGTTACAGACCAAGTATATTCAGACAGACGCTTTGTTGGAATCAAAAACTGGTTACCAATAACATTTGACCAACCAATAAAAACAATAATCGGTGTTAATAGGACCAGTGCTGAACCCACGTCTCCCCACGATTTACCTAAAAACCATAACATTGCCGTTGGACCGACCGCAGCAATACCAAAGGCTAGTGGTACTGCAATTGCTGAAACAAAGTCCATTGAAGAGTGAATTGCTTTTTTCATTTTAGCATGTTCACCTGCTGCGTAATGAGCAGACATCCTTGGCAACATTACCATTCCAACAGAAGTGACCAAGGCCAGACAAACTTTGATGATTTTATCAGCATTATCATAAATACCTGACGATGGTGTTGATCCAGTTATGAAGGGCAACATCGTTTTATTCAACTGCAAATAAATTTGTGTTGCAATTGTTGGTAAAAACATCATAAAAATAGGATGCCAATGTGTAGTTAAATTCAATTCACTAAGCTTTGGTAGATGGAATTTCTTAATCAAGTAAAACCACATCGACAAATTACCAAAAACTTGTGACAACGCTAGTAGCAATATATATGAACCAATATCATTTGATGTTTTAACAACCACAAAAATCAAAATAGTCATGGCCAGCTTAATCATCATGTTTCGTAAAACTGTCTTTTTGAAGTCTTCCAGGCCAATAAAATACCATGAAATATCGAAAATTCCAGAGAAAATAACCCAAATTTGATACCACAAAAAAAGTTCATTTTGGTGAATACGATGATTTAAGGCGCCACCTGTATAAATGAAACTAACGTACAAAACTACAGCAACAATTCCAGCAATGAAATGAATCGTCTGAATTTCCCAAAACTTTTTTTGAATGAGATTCTCATCATCACGTACATAGGCAATTTCTCGTGAACCATAGGTCACTATTCCCAAACTGGCAATTAACAAAAAATAAGTTACTAATGAATTTGTCCAAGAGGCAATTCCAACACCCTCTTTGCCCAAAACTCGTGCTAAGTATGGAAGCGTAATAATGGGTGCAATGATATTAAGCAACTGATAAGCTGCATTATACAAATAATTTTTAGCAACTTGCATGATTTTTACTTTGTCTACTTTCTAGAAATAATTTTAAACTGTTCGACGTAAATAAGGAATTTTTCGAATAATTTTAACAATCAATAGCGTGATTATCCAAATTGCCACTGGCATTACGAAAATGTGCCATAGTGACCTTGATGCCAAATGATATTGATTTTCCAAAGTATCGATGAAAAAATAATGAATAACATAAACGCCAAGTGAAGCAGCAGATAGCGACCTTATCAATTGCTGAACTTTAATGTTTGGTTCCCATTTGCCAAAAGTATTTTGAAAAAACACAAAAATTGCTGCGGACCACGTGATACCAAAAACACCCCAAATGCTATAGACTTGCCGCTGATACATCGCGCGGTGATGGGAAAGTACAAAAGTTAAAAGAATCATTATCACTACTGATAACGAACCTGCTAAATACAGCCACTGACGATATTTTTTTTCAAGTGGAAAGTTCTTCAAATACCAACCAAGAACAAATAATCCTACTGAGCCAGAGACTCCAACACTAATCCCACCTGAAAAACCTGAATCAGATTGATTCCGTAACTGGTAGTAATAACCGATTAAGCCCACAAAAATTAAATTAATAGCTAATAAATATTGAACTAACGCCTTTTGGTCAGTTGTGACAATCTTTGATAATAACGGCACTGATAAATAGAAACCAATAATAATATAAAAAAACCAAAAAATTGGTTGAACGTTACCATGCATAATACCATCGAATAGACGTGAATACGTATGCCAGTTACTCCAAGAGTAATGCCAATATTGAATATTATTATAAATAAACCAGATAGTTGTCCAAACAACAAATGGTACAACTACTCGTTGTAACCGTTTTTTGAAAAAATCGGTTGTACTTTCTCGTTGCCGATAGTCAAGAATATTAGCCCCGGACAACATGAAAAAAATTGGTACAGCAAAGATGAATAGGACTTGAATCAAAACCGTCACGTCCCAGCGTGCGCCACCTTGATTGGAGAAAGCTAAACTTGATCCGTGCAACATGACGACTGCAAATGTTGCAATAATGTTCAATAAATCCATATAATGATATCGTTTCATTAAAAATTCCTTATAGTATCTTTTATAATTTCAAAAAGCCTTTAGGAACTCCTAAAAGCTTTTAAATTACCGATTTTCTACTACTTTCTCAATTTATGCACAAATTTCAATATAACTTTTTTAATCGACAGATTCATTTGATCTGAATTCTTTGACGACAAAATTACATATTCATCAGATACAGCATAGACAGTAGCCAACATTGGCATCAACGGCAATAAATACCTTGCTTGAAATCCCTGTATATCAGTAATTCGATAGGTTTGCCCAATACCACCTGAATATATTTTTGTCCACGTGGCTAGTAGCACGAAGACAGTTAAAAACATGACCATTAAGTATGCTAATACTGAAAGTATTATTGGCCAATAATAAATGATTTTTTGATTGGTTGAATAATTTGCGCTTTCACTAGAGAATCTAGAATGATTTAGAATAAATAAAGTGTAGAGAATGAAAGAAATTAAAAACAATGTAACAACAATCAACATAGAACCATAATCACTGTACATTTGACTTATGACTGAAAACGGATAAGTCAAAATATAAACGAAAGTTGCGAAAATCCCCTGAAAAAGATGGTGAAGTAAAAACTGAAAATTCTTATGCGAATTCGGAAAGCCATACAGAATACTTGAATATTTATGCGACCACATCAAGTACGAAGATAATCCAATTAAGCCGGAGGCTCCCATTGAAAGAATTTTATTCCTCATACTGTAAAAATAATTTGGTATTAAAAATATTAAAATGAGCATTGGAACATATGCAACTTTAAGATTAAAAAATACGATGACAAATGCACCAAGAACTAACATCTGACTTAGCTTAATCGACTGATTTTCATTTAATGATTTATTACGCAGATGCAAAACGTATGCTACAAACAATGATGAAACTGAAATATTTACAGCATCTGCACTTAATGATGATGCTAAGAAGACAGTTAGAGGAAAACTACCTATCAAAGAAAGAATGAATTTTCCTTTCGGAATTAAAATGATGGCAATCATCATAAAAATAATAAATAGCGTCAAGTTTGCAACTCTTGCAAACTGCCAGGAAGTATACACTGATTTATGAAGAATAGAACCCGTTTTAAATCCTAAGGCTTGTATTCCCCAATTAAGTGGTGGGTATTGGGTTCTAACACCGATTTTAGTTGGAGTAGTATTTGAACTTTTTGATGAAATATACTGAAGTCCTTTATTAGGATCAGTTTTAAACGGAGACATCACGTATTTTTCATATGAACCGTCTTGACCATCTGATACTGCAACATTCTTCGGTACCTTTACTTGCATTTTCTTTACGCTGAAATTTGATTTTTCAACATTAAATTTAGGTGAAACTGGATATTTCCCACTCGCCACCAAATATGTGTTGTACAAATGCATATCGTTATCTCCAAGAGATTTTGGACCAACGTTTTTGATATACAGCATTCCAAAAGATATAACAAATATTAGAAATAAGGTCAACGGAAATAAGCTCTGATTTATTTTTTGCTTCATGTCTACTCCGAGATTTTTTTAAACAAGATTTATTTTTTTATAACAACAAATAATTATACCAGAACTATTTCTAAGTTCGATTACATTGAGAATAAAATAATAATATTATTGATACTTAAATCATTTTATCTCAAATAAAATGTACCATTATCCCCAAAATAATAATTTTGGCCATTAATATTCTGATGTCCCTCTACTGCACGACCGTCTTGATCTGTCCAATATGTGTACCCCCACGCTTGACGCCAGCCAGCATTTTGACGAACACCATCGATAAACCAGTAGTAAGTACCCATATAATAACGGAAGCCAGTAAAAAGCTGGCCGTTCTCATACCAGCGATAACCACCATTTTGTGACGACCCGTCCCAAATATATCCACTCAAAGGACGTTCAAAAAAAGTACCGTCATTACCGAAATCATACAGTTTTCCATCAATGAACTGTGTTCCGGAAACTGCTCGCCCATTATCATCAGTGTAGTAAGTGTAGCCCCATGCTTGTCGCCAACCGGCATTTTGACGAACCCCATCAACAAACCAGTAATACGTGCCCATATAATTGCGGAAACCGGTAAAAAGTTGACCGTTTTCGTACCAACGGTATCCACCATTTTGGCTGGAACCATCGTACAAGTATCCAGAAGAACGCATATAGTAGGTTCCATCGTTACCAAAATTAAAATTTTGACCGTTTATATTATATATTCCTTGAACAGCACGACCGTCTGCATTTGTATAGTACAAATGTCCCCAAGCAGTTCGCCACCCTTCGTTTTGACGGGCACCATTAACAAACCAATAGTAAGTTCCCATGTAATAACGAAAGCCGGTAAAAACTAATCCATTTTCGAGCCAACGCCACCCTGCCAAAGTATTTACATAACCACTTACATTGCCTAAGTCATAATTCTGGTATGTATCGTGATAATTGTTTATCGGATTATTTTGAATGACATTCGATATTTTCTCTCCAATAGCCTGATAAGCTGCATTCGTTGGATGCACACCATCAGGCAATGTCGTCGTATGATTTTGATCAGTCACAACACCTGCATTGATAACTTGAATGCCAAGACTGTTAGCTACCTGAGTCAACATGTCACGTAACTGATTCATTGAAAATCCATCACTACCAATTGTTTCGTTATTACTTCCCTGCCACCAATCCCCCTGTGGCAATAGAACATAAATTTTCATATTAGGATTAGCAGCATGCAATCGTCGAATACTATCTTGAAAAATTTGCGCAATAGTATTTAATGGCTTGCCATCACCGAAATTAATATCATTGACTCCCATGCCGATTACCAACTCAGTGACTTGAGAAAAATTGTTATCTGTAACCGCTTGATCTGTCATCCAAACCATATCATTTCCAATTTGGGTTCCTGAATAAGCTGAAGTATTTCGATAAAGTTTCCCCAAATTTTTGGCAGCATAAGCATCATAAGATTGACTTCCATCATTGTATGAATTCCATCCAACGGTTGTCGAATCACCAAAGCCCCAAATGGTTCCGTTTTTAGGCTTGAGTTGTCCTTGGTCATCAGCGTGATATGTGACACCATTAATAGGCATGTCAAAGTTGGTTTGCAGAGAATACTTATCGGTTCCATCTGCAGTACCAAAATAGTACTGTTGATTTCCAATGGTTTGTAGTCCTGTCACTGCTTGACCATCTGAACCAAAATAAAATATATTTCCATCAACTGTTTCCCATTGGCTGGTAACTTTTTGCCCATTTACATAAAAAGACTTACCCTGATTATTTGTTACTAATCCTTCTAAAATACTGACAAATCCATTACTATCCGCTTGATATGTTTGGTTATTGATAGTAAAAGTTGTATTTTTTTGTAACGTATAATCGCTACCAAAATAATATTTCTGTGGACTTCCTGAATCAGTAGAAATCATCTGTAACCCCGATAGAGCTTGACCATCTGAACCAAAATAATAAGTTTTATCACCAATGGCTTCCCACTTATTTTTGACCATACTACCTGATTCATAGTAGACCAAACCAGCACCATTTGATTGTAAACCGTCAGTGATTTGCGTTTTAACAATTGACGGATTTTGAGTGGCTTCTCCATCAGCATTTGCTACAATACCAGTTCCTGTTATTGCCGATAATGTTAAGCCAGCAACTATAAACGCACCTGAAACTAAATTTTTACCGGTTTTATATAATTTATATTTCATTATTTTAATTCACTCCTTTTAAAATTACTGTAGAAAAAAAGCCACTACGATTGCAGTGGCTTAAACGATTAACGTAAATAGTATGTTCCATCGTTACCAAAGTTATAACTGCGGCCACCAATGTTTTGATATCCTTGAACAGCACGACCATCTTGGTCAGTCCAATACGTATACCCCCATGCGTATCGCCAACCAGCATTTTGGCGAACACCATCAACAAACCAATAATAAGTGCCCATGTAATATCGGAAACCTGTAAAGAGTTGGTCATTTTCATACCAGCGATATCCTCCATTATATGGCGATCCATCATATACATAGCCAGTAACTGGACGAGCATAATATGTTCCATCATTTCCAAAATTATACACTTTACCACCTAACAGCTGGATACCCTGTACTGCCCGACCGTTATCATCTGTATAGTAACTGTATCCCCATGCTTGGCGCCAACCTGCATTTTGACGAACACCGTCAACAAACCAATAATAAGTACCCATGTAATAGCGGAATCCGGTAAAGAGTTGGCCATTTTCATACCAACGATAACCACCATTTTGTGATGATCCATCATAAATATAACCAGTTAAATTTGAACCCATACCTGTATAATCAGTTGACACGTCAAAACGCCCACTCACACCTGGAAAAGAAACATTTGATGACCACTGCCACATACCATAATTTGTATTCCACATATGATCACTAGATGGCGAGTATGGGTACGAGGCAATCCATACATGACTACTTCCGCCAATAAATGACGTATCTAAATTAGTTGCCTGAATATACGCTGGCCCAGTATACAGACCTGTATTTGAAAAGCCACGTGCATGTAATTGATCATTAAATGCACGTGCATTATCCGTCACATTACCACTTTTTGTACGAGAAGCCTCAAGATCATCAACCATCAAGTCACTACCATTAAATCCCAATTGATAAGCTCTGTCAGCAAAGTAATTAGCATCTTGTCGAGCTTCATCAGGATTAGCAAACTGAGCAAAATGATACGCTGATACTTTCAAACCAGCTGCACGAGCATTGTTAACCTGTGTTACAGCATTTGGATTTTGATACGTTGTACTTTCAGTTAATTTAACAACAATACCTCGAACCCCTTGATTCTTCATATTTTGAAAATCTTGTACTGATAAATCACCTTGATAAGATGAAACATCAACTACATCAGTTCTTGGCAATCCTGCTTGGCCTGCAGTCACATATGGCACACCATCTGCGCTTACAAATACTCCGGATTGACTCACAGCTACTCCAAAAACCGTTACTGCAGTTAAAGTCAAAAGTGCGTTTTTTAAATTCATTCCTAATTCCCTCTAAAATATTTTTTAATAACGACTCTCCAATAGAAATTCTATCATCAAAGATATTTTACACTATTTCAACATGATTACTACATGTAAATAGATATTTTGAACAAATTTTTAAATTCAATTTAATCAACTAATACTGATTCAAATTTATTTTCAATAATACGATTAAATAGCTGACAATCAGTAATATTTTCGTATGCATTCTAAAAAAATGTTTAATTATAAAAATAGTAACGACCACTAGAATACAGGATTTTGCTTGTTACGAAAGAAAGAATCCTAACAAAAATACTTTTTGTATAATTGATTAAATAAAACAAACTTAATTCTAATGATTAAAAAAATCTAATTAAGAGAAATTTATTTCAATAAAATATACTTTTAAAAGTATAAAGAAAGTTCTCATCTCTTATTTGTGGTAATTTTGTTTAGCATAATCAACTGGTGAAATTCCTTGTTGGTTTGCTTGTGAAATAATTGTTTGGATATCACTAGGAGCCCACGTATTTGCAGGCAGCCCAGCATTCACTAACTCAGCCGTCACACTGGCAATTGATTGTGAACTTGTCGCTGCATCTTGTTTTGTCGGGTCAAAAGCACTAGACTGACTACTAATGCTTGAGCTCATAGCACTATTTGATGTTACCTGGGAACTTGAAACTACACTTGAACTGCTACTTTGTATTTCACTACTTGACATGACCTTTGAAGATCCTGATTCTTTATTACTAGTACTGTGGTGATTCGATCCCAAAGCATAGCTTCCCACTGCAACTACAATTGCAGCGACTACGACTACAATACCTGTAAAAATTTTTTTCATAACTTTTCTCCTTTTATTACAATTCAATATTGAATATACTTATACAATTTCATTTTACATAAAAAAATCAAAAACAGGCATAATATGCATATTCTTAATATTTTTTTATGTAATTAGTGTTATGTGTTATAGATTTTCGACGAATTTAAAAATCCCTCTGAATCTTCAGAAGGATAGGAATTATATCTATGGACAGCAAAATTTTATCTTTTTTTAAATATAGTGATTAAAAAAATACTATTTTTTAATTTTTATAACCTTGTTCCCGTAACTGGCCAACCGCATAAACCGCTTGGTTTGTAGTGAATTTATCACCAGCGTCAGCCGAGAGTTGATACCATATAGTTGATAGGTCATCTTCATTCCCTTTATTAGGATATTGTTTAGCACGCTTAACAGCATTTTCGTAATAATTAATCTTTAAACGGGCCAAAGCATAATTAGATTCACTGACAGTAAATTGACCCGTTCCGTTTGCTGAATTTAATTTTTCAAAAAGTGCCTTTTTAGACAGAGGAGCTTCCTTTGCATAATGCTTAGCCATTTTTAAAGCTCTAACATTATTGTAATGATTAACTAAACGACTTTCGACTTTGTTTACTAAACCATGGGATAAAAGCAAAGTAATTGCCAGTAAAATAATAATTATGGAGTTTATGTTTACCTTTTTTTCTAAACCTCTATGTTTATGTTTTGAATTTTTGTTCATTACTTTGATCACTTTCACTTGACACGAATTTCTAAATTTATAATACTTTTAGTTACTTAAACTTTAAAAATATCCTAATAATATCTTATATTTTAAAGAATCACTGCTAATCTATTCGTGTTTAATTTATAATATTGACTTAAATAATTATACTTCATTTTCCTTTTAAAAACACTTATTTTCTAATTTATTTTTATTATAATACCTGTCATAACGCTATTTTTATTAAAATGACTATTTTGGTTCTAATGAAGATTATAGCGCGCCATTAGGCAAATTTTCTGACTTGTATTACAGTATAATTTTCAACTTTTCGGTAAAGGTATTAAATTAGTCTGTAATGCTTAATAATGGGCATCAAATGAACATTTTTATAAAAAGGAGCTGATTTTTTTGAAAAATCAGCTCCTGATAATAATTATTATTCTGAAAATTATTACCGTAAGTAATATGTTCCATTAGTACCAAAATTATAGCCACGGCCATCAATGAATTGGTATCCTTGAACAGCTCGACCATTCTGGTCAGTATAGTAAGTATATCCCCAGGCCTGACGCCAACCCGCATTTTGACGGACTCCATTTACAAACCAGTAATACGTACCCATATAATATTGGAAACCAGTAAATAATTGGTTATTGGCATACCATCGATAACCGCCATTTTGTGATGACCCATCATAAATGTAACCTGATAAGTCTCGTTCATAATAGGTACCATCAGTTCCAAAATTATAGGCACGACCATCAATAACCTGGGTTCCTTGGACGGCACGACCATTATTATCTGTGTAATAAGTCATACCCCATGCTTGTCGCCAACCAGCATTTTGTCGGACACCATTGACGAACCAATAATAGGTTCCCATGTAGTAGCGGAAACCGGTGTATAATTGCCCACTCTCATACCAACGGTAACCTCCATTTTGATCTGACCCATCATAAAGATAGCCAGATTCCTGTTTGATTTGGATTGCATTTTGTAGTGCTTCGGCGGCCGTTAGCTGTCGACTAGCCATCCCTGTATAATCAATCGAAACATCAAAACGACCACTAATTCCATTAAATGAAACATTTGATGACCATTGCCACATTCCAAAGCCAGTATTCCAAAGAGAATCACTTGATGGAGTATATGGATATTGGGCAATCCAAACCTTACTATCACCGCCAACAAAGGATGTATCGAGTGAATTAGAGTTTTTGTATGATATATAGGTATACAAGGTTGTATTAGCGAAACCACGGCTTTGTAACTGGTCGTTAAATGCCTTCGCGTTTTGACTAACGTTACCAGATACAGTTACGCCATCTTCTAAGTCATCAATCAACAAATCAGAACTTTTGAACCCGTATTGTTGGGCAACGTCAGCGAAATGATTTGCTTCTGCTTGGGCTGTGCTGGGATTAGTATAATCAGCATAATGATAAGCTGATACCTGGAGACCGGCAGCCTTTGCATTAGCGATTTGAGCTTGGGCATATTTATTAACATACGTTGATCCTTCTGTTAATTTAACAATAATACCCCTGACGCCAGCGTTCTTCATCGTAACGTAGTCTTGAGCTGTCAAATAGCCCTGGTATGATGAGACATCAACAACGTCAATTCTCGGTACTCCAGCTTGTCCTGCTGTGACGGCAGCTACGCTATCTGCGTGAGCAACAACTTGATGACTGACTTCAGTTACGAGGCCAAACATCGAAGCCGCTGTTAGTGTTAATAGTGTATTTTTAACATTCATTATTTTGGGGTCCCTATACCTTCTTTTTATTGATAAAAATATTACAATTGATTATTTTCTATCTTCATTGATACTTGATACCTTGTTTATTTTACAGAAAAAAAGTAATTGATGTTTGATTATTGACTGATTTTAAGAAAAGATTTAATTTAATTATTTTCAGCTCCAATCAATCAAAAAAAGACCAGTCTTCAGAATCACTCCAAAGACTGGCCTTTTTTACTAGCAGGCGCGCCACAACATTTATAAACATGCCTGTATTTCATTATTATTTACCAATAAATTGGTCGAGCATTGCCTGAGCAATGCCAAAGTAAATCAAGATGGCGACCCAATCACAGATTGTTTGGACCAAAGGACCGTTCACAACCGCTGGGTCGAGGTTAATTTTATTTAAGAAGGCTGGGACCAAGTGGGATAAGACAGCTGATACTAAGACAGCCGCTGCTAATGACAGACCCACAGCTAGAGCCAGGCCATCATTGCTTTTCCAAACGAAGACAACCAAGGCCAAGACCAAGCCGGTCACAACCGCCACAACCGCTGCGGCCAAGATTTCAGAAAACAAGTTCTTCCAACCTGACTTTTCTGTTCCAGCACCAAAGTGGCGGACTGCCAAGGCTAAGGACTGGGTTCCGGCGTTACCGGCTGTTCCACCGATAATCGTGATAAAGGCCGCCAGGATTGGTGCCTGACGGATAGTATCTTCGAAACTAGCAACCATTGCCACGGAAACCATCCCCAACACCAAGAGTCCCAAGAGCCATGGCAACCGCTTCAAGGCTGAATGCCAGGCCGTATCGTCCGTGTCAGCCACGTTCACCGCAGCCAGACCTGAATACTCTTCCACCGCTTCTTCATCCAGCACATCGACGATATCATCCACCGTGATGATTCCCAAAAGGTGGCCGGTATCGTCAGTGACCGGGATTGAGAAGAAGTTGTAGTTAGCGACCACCTGGGCAACGTCCTTTTGGTCGTCCCCCGCCTTAACCGAAATCACTCGGGTATTGGTAATCGTATCGATGGTCATCTCATCAGGATGGGTCAAGAGGTCGCGGAGAGACACGACCCCCAACAAGCGGTTGTCGGACTGAACCACATAGATATAGGTAATCGACTCGGCTTCTTCCGCCTGTTTCTTGACTTGAGCCAAGACATCACGAACCTTCTCACCCGCCTTGACAGCCAAGTACTCGGTGGCCATCAATGATCCGGCCGTTTCTTCTTCGTACTTAATCAGGCTTTTGATTTCCTGGGCTTCCGCCGCCGGCATCAAGGCCAAGTAAGTCGCCACTAAACGAGCC